>NZ_JBIOOA010000003.1:0-53632 GCF_051711985.1 Enterococcus sp. DIV1758 | reverse complement strand
AAAGAGTGTACACACGCTGAAGCATTGCAGTATTTACAGACCGTAGAAGCAGGGGCTGTTGAAACGTTGAAAGAACCTACTCCGACGAACTTTCATTATTATATGAAAGAACATACACAACAAAATGCCACCATTGATTACTTGCTTCAGGAACGTAAGTTATCAAGAGAAACGATTGATTTCTTTTTTGAACAAAACCTCATGGCACAATCCACGTATACAGATAAAGAGACCGGACAAAGTGAACCAGTAATAGTCTTCAAGCACGTTGGTCTTGAAGAAAAAATTAAAGGCGTTGCCTTACAAGGTATTTGGGAAAATAAGAAGCTACATGGCGAACGAGGACGGTTAAAGCGTGTCTGGGGAAATGGCTATTATGGGTTGACTGTTCGTGTAGGGTATCCACCAAAAATTGCAGAAGCTACGTCAGAAAAGCCAATCAAAATCATTGTTTTTGAAGCTCCTATAGATCTCATGAGTTATTACGAATTAAAAAAAGAGACGATTGGAGATGCGGTATTATTTTGTGCGAATGGACTTAAAAAGGGCGCAGTATCTACGCTTATTGCCAATGAAATTGGCTCTTATGTCAAAGAGGAAGAAAAGTCAACCGTTCTTGAACAATTAGAAAAGTCGAAACTAACAACGGAAAAAGTCCAACTTGTTTTGGCTGTAGATAATGACGAAGCAGGGAAGAAATTTATTCAACAATTTTCAAATAACTGGTGTCCAATTACTCTTGACCAACCTAAACTAATTGAAGGAAAAAGTAAAACAGATTGGAACGATATTTTAAAGCAAACAAAGAATGAAACAAAGAAAAAAGAAGCAAAATTAAAGCGTCAAGAAGCAAAAAAACGATCCAGAGAAAGGAATAAAGAAATGTCTGAAAAAACACAAATGAAGCAAAAAAGCCAACCAGAAATCACCTTGGAAGAGATAATTAAAAAGAAAGATTATAAAAAATTATCGCAGCATTTGAACGACGGGATCAAAGAGTATTTAACAAGTGATACGTTTAAAAACTATTTAGATTTTGCTTCAAAATTTCATAAATATTCGTCAAAAAATATTCGTTTGTTGTTGGCACAAAATCCAAACATACGTCGTGTAGCTGGTTACAATGCGTGGAAAAAGTTAGATCGTCAAGTAAAAAAAGGCAGCAAAGCACTGTATGTGTATGCCCCTTATTTTAAAGATAAAGTCGATAAGAACGGGAAAAAAGTTACGGATGAAAATGGAGAAATTGTCAAAGAGACGCGCTATTTTTTAACGCCTGTCTTTGATGTAGAACAAACGACCGGCGCAGAGTTGCCACAGCTTGTTTATAATCTGGAAGAGAATCTTAGCGACGGTAAAACATTCACCAGAACTTACAATGCGTTAGTTGAGATTTGCCCAGTTCCAGTAACTGTCACGTCTATTGCAAGTGGTGCGAATGGGTATTATGATCCAACGAAAAAAGAAATTGTCCTCCAACAACATTTAGGAGAAGTGATGACTTTAAAAGTCTTACTTCATGAAATGACGCATGCCATGCTTCACCCAGATTCGCAAGCGATATTTGGAGATGACGTTTATTCTCGACAAGAATTTGAAGCGGAATCAGTTGCCTATATTGTCTCCCGTCACTTAGGGCTGGATACGTCCTCGTATTCTTTTGGTTATCTTTCTTCTTGGACGAAGCAAGGAGAAAAGTTAGAAGAATTTACGCAATCGTTAGAAACGATCACGAAAGAGGCGCGCACGCTAATTGAAAAAGCCGACCATGCTTTATCCATAGAAAAAGGCATTCAACTTCCCCAAAATAAATTTGAAGAACGTTTATTGAATGCGAAGAAAAAAGAAACTGAAGTGGGAAAGTCCCAAGCTAACGAGCAAAAAAGGCAACAAAATGAACCAAAAATTTCTGCTCAAATAGCAAATTCTACTCGATTTTAAAAACAAATAATAAGAGAAAAGGAGAAAACAAAATGGACCAATTAACGGACGAAAGTAAATTTATTCTGACACAATTTTTCTTGGCAGACCTGCTTAGTGAACAACCAAGAGTCCACCAGAAAAAGAAAGAAAAATCAAAAGGAACGGTGCTAAAAGAACTGGATACGTTGATTCATGATTTTAAAGAAAAAGAATTAGAAATTGATTTATTTCCTTACGAAGAAGCAGCCACTTATTTACGAAAGTTGAAAGGAAATGACGCGTATTTGGTCTTTCTGGATGAGTTATTAGCTCCTTATCAATAAGAAAGAAAAAATAAAGGTCAAAATTGGTAAGTCGAAACGTCAATAAATGTCAAAGTGTAGCGATGGGGATTGGGGGAACCCCAAAAATTTGAACGACTCCTACCAGTATTTTTGGTAGGAGTCATTCAAAATATCGCAACATGCTAGCATGTTGCTCTGCTCGCAAAAAGAAAGCCTACCCTTGGGTGTAACCAATTGTCAAACTAAGGAGACTACTTATTATGTAAAAGAAAGAAGAAATAATTATGGAGAATAAACAAAAGCTAAAACGTCCTATTCAAAGAATAGTTAGACTATCAGAAGAAGAAAATAACTTAATCAAACGAAAAATTGAAGAAAGTTTCTTTCCGAACTTTCAAAATTTTGCATTGCACCTTTTGATTCAAGGAGAGATTCGCCACGTTGACTATTCCGAACTCAACAGACTAACTACCGAAATTCATAAAATTGGCATTAATATTAATCAAATGGCTCGTCTGGCCAATCAGTTTCACGAAATTTCGTCTGAAGATATTAAAGATTTGACCGATAAAGTTCATAGTTTAAATGCGCTGGTTCAGAGCGAATTAAACAAATTAATAAAGAGAAAGGAACAATCGTAAATGGTGTATACAAAACATTTTGTTATTCATACATTTGATAAATTAAACAATGCCTGCTCGTATATTGAGAATGCAGAAAAAACTGAAGTCACGAATGATAATCCGTCTGAACACTTGGAACATTTATTTCAATATATTGTAAATGACGATAAGACGTACATGAAAAAATTAGTTTCTGGGCATGGCATTGTGGATCCAACAAATCCTTATGAAGAATTTAAATTAACAAAATTACAAGCAGCAATTCAACGAAAAATCGGGTACACATTCGATCCAAAATCAGAACGATTGCTTCCACCAACGTTAACAGAATTAGAAAAAGGCAACGCCGTTTTAGCACACCATTTAATCCAATCATTTTCTCCAGAAGATGATTTAACGCCAGAAAAAATACATGAAATAGGATACAACACGGTGATGGAATTGACGGGTGGAGAGTATGAATTTGTGATCGCAACACATGTCGACAAGGAACATTTACACAATCATATTATTTTTAGTTCAACCAACTTAAAAACAGGTAAAGCCTTTCGTTGGCAAAAAGGAACCAAAAGAGTCTTCGAACAAATTTCGGATAAGATTGCAGCGAAGGAAGGTGCAAAAATAATCGAAAAATCACCAAAAAATTCGCATAAAAAATATACCATGTGGGAAACTGAATCGTTATACAAGGAAAAAATAAAATCTCGTTTAGACTTTTTATTAGAACAAAGTTCTTCAATTAATGATTTCTTAGAAAAAGCAGAAGCTTTGAATTTATCGGTAGACTTTTCTAAAAAGTGGACGACCTATCGATTACTTGACGAACCACAAATAAAAAATACTCGTAGTCGAAGCTTGTCAAAAAATGACCCCACTAGATATAATTATGAAAAGATTGTTGAACGATTGAAAGAAAATAAAAGTGTTTTAACTTTGAAAGAGGTTGTTGAAAAATATGTAGAAAAAAGTGAGAAGACTAAAAATGAATTTGACTATCAATTAACTATTGATGAGTGGCAGATTTCTCATAAAACAACAAGAGGGTATTATGTAAATGTTGATTTTGGCTTTGGAGAGAGAGGAAAAGTCTTTATTGGGGCGTACAAAGTAGATCCACTTGAAAATGGTCAGTATAATATTTATGTAAAACGTAAAGATTTTTTTTATCTGATGAATGAAAAAAATGCAGACCGGAATCGGTATATGACTGGTGAAACTTTGATTAAACAATTACGCTTGTATAATGGCCAAACACCACTGAAAAAGGAACCTGTGATGCGAACCATCGATGAATTAGTCAACGCTATTAATTTTTTAGCAGCTAATGAAGTTGAGGACACAAGACAACTAGAATTATTAGAAGAGAAATTAGAAGCTGCTTTTCTTGAGGCAGAAGAAACTTTAGAAACTCTTGACGAGAAGATGTTGGAGTTGCACCAGTTAAGCAACCTCTTATTAGAAAACGAACTGAATGGAGAACTAGAGTTGATTCAGCAAAAATTGAAAACATTGTTACCAGACGCAACACTTGCGGAATTTTCTTATGAAGATGTTCGAGGGGAAATAGAAGCAATTAAAACCAGTCAATCTCTGTTAGAGAATAAATTGGAACGAACGCGAAATGAAATCAATCAACTTCATGAAATTCAAGCTGTACAAAAAAAAGAAACCGCAAACCAAAATAATGTCAAACCAAAATTATAAAAACAACTGTTAAGGAATGAAAGGAGAGTTTTATGCTTATTTTGAAACGAGGATTGTCTGTAGTGTTATTTTTACCCTGTTTTATTCTACGTCTTCTTTTCCGTTACATTGGGCTGTTAACGATTCTTACTAGTGGTTTTACTACCACTTTAATACTAATCGTTGCTCGAATTTTAGCTTTTATTTTTTTAATTTACCCGATTGTGATTTTAACAACTGAAGAACTTAGAATGGAATGGGCAAGTTGGATTGCTTGGCTTTTATTTGGATTGATCGTTCTATTTTTCCATTATCTAGCTGCGTGGAACGAAGATATAGGCAGTTGGTTTCTGGATTTTTCTAATTGGTTGAGCAGGGTGCCAAGTAAACTTTGGGATGAATAGCTTATCTTACGTTTAAGAAGTATTGAATAAAAAATGTACTATGTTTTATGTTATAATAGAGGCGATAGTAAAGTTTAATGACGGTGGCTATCCAATCCGAAAGTGAGGTGGTGCGTATGTGCGTACTTCCAAAATCCAAAGAAAGGGGAAGCCTTTTGTCTGCATTAGAAACAATTCAGCTGATATTAAGCTTTGGTATGTTTACCATCGCATTGATTAAGTTGATTGTGGATTTGCTTAAAAATGACAAAAAGAAATAACCGTCTACTTTAGCAGGCTGACGATTATTTCTAAAATCTGTTAAAACTTGCCACCGTCTTTAGCGGTGCTATCATGAGGGCGTATGACTAGTACGTCCTCTTTACATGTTTATTATAACACATTCTCTACAAGAAGAAAGGCGAAAGCCTTTCTTTTTTTTCAACGCGCCTTAACGGCGGTGGCGGTGGGAGCGAGATAGAAATAAACACTAAACAAAGTAATTAGGTATGAAAAAATGGAAAGACGATTTTTCAGTGAATAGTCATAAAATAAACTAAGAATTTTATATAAAAAAATAAACGAGAATAAAAGAAGGGGGTTCTCTTTTATCTTCGTTTATTTTTTGCGTATTCCTTTAAATCGTCTACGTGATACAAGCGTACAGTAGGTCGTTCACCGTTTACATGTTTAATTTCAAAGTAAGGCTTAATTGCATTCAATTTTACGGATTGTGTGAAGGCATTTAATGATTGGCCTGTAATTTTTGCAGCACCTTGTTTATCTACCACATTGTTTTCTAAATAAGTTAAAACTTCTTCACGAGAAAGATCTTTCATTGAATTACCCTCCTATATATACTATACAAAATATAGTATATAAAAAACCAAAATTTGTCAATATCCCTCATTATTATACTATGCATTGTATACAATGTATGGTATAATAATTATAAAGATAAACAGAAACGAGGGATTCAATTGAATTTAGAAAAAATGAAAATGGAAGCAAGAAAAAGAATGAAGATTTTAGGCATTCATGAACCAACAATTGCACAATTTGTTGAGGAAGGAAAAATTAGTTTTTCGGGAAAATCATATCTAGGCGCCAACTATTGGATCAACGAAGAACGGAAAAAAGCAATCGAAATTATCGAGAAAGAAAACAATATACTTGTATACTATGCGATTGAACAAAAGTATATGGGGGATATAACAATGTTGTACTTGTTTTATATATCTCCGTATGAAGAGGACTGGGAAATGGACCATCAAAGTATTGTAGAGAATTACCAATACACTTACGGATTAAACGAAACGGATCCGTTCCTTTCAGAGTTTGGTGAAATCAAGTTTAAAAATATGTTTGGTGGTTTAGTAAAACAGTAAATATTTAGAAGTGATAGTACCAGTTGCTATCACTTCTAAAAAAATAATAGAAAGAGGTTTTTTAAATGATTAATAATGTGACTTTAGTAGGAAGACTTACAAAAGACTGTGATTTGCGTTATACGTCAAGTGGTGTAGCTGTTGCGGCTTTTACACTAGCAGTTAACCGGAATTTTACAAATCAAAATGGTGAACGTGAAGCAGACTATATTCAGTGTGTGATTTGGCGTAAACCTGCAGAAACTTTAGCAAACTATACACGAAAAGGAACATTGATTGGTCTTGTGGGTAGACTTCAAACACGTAACTATGAGAATCAACAAGGACAACGTATTTATGTGACAGAAGTGGTTGTAGAAAGCTTCCAATTGTTAGAGTCAAAAGAAGTTAGTCAACAACGTGGTGTTAACGCTTCTAATCCTACACCAGTTGGACAGCAGGCAAGCAATGCGCAACAACCCTTTCCAGATTTAGAAGGTAGTTCTATTGATATTTCAGATGATGATTTACCTTTTTAAGGAGGAGTGACTCATGGGTAATGGAAATTTACAAAAAATATATGCAGACAGTACAAAGAAACGTACAGCACAACAAACAAAATGGGAACGAGCTGTTGAAGGATTAACGTTTGATAGGTTAGAAAAAAAGAAAATTGAGTATTCTTTAAAACGGAAAAAAAGTTAAGGAGTTAGGAAATGAAACTATTTATTGGAAAAAAGTGGCTGCTGCTAGCAGTAGCCACTTTACTATTATCAGGATGCGCAAGTCTTGAACAAAAAGCACAAGATTTTGTACAAGACCTATCACAAGATGTTAATGAAGGTTTTTTTAAAACTATTTCAAACAATCAACGTATACCAGCTGATTTTGTTCGACACGTAGACGGTGACACAACGGTTTTGAGGATTGACGGAAAAGAACAAAAGGTTCGCTTTTTATTAGTAGATACACCGGAAACTGTAAATCCGAAAACAAAAGTTCAGACTTTTGGTTTGGAAGCTAGTAAACGTACAAAAGAACTTTTGTCTACTGCTTCAGAGATTACTTTTGAATACGATAGTGGCGATAAAACAGATCGTTACGGACGAGTGTTGGGGTATATTTTTGTAGATGGAACATTACTACAAAAAACGCTTGTGAGTGAAGGTTTAGCACGAGTGGCTTATGTCAAAGAGCCTAACACTAAGTATCTACTAGAATTAGAGGAAGCACAAGAAAAGGCTAAAAATGAGTCACTCGGAATCTGGAGCATACCAGGATACGTAACTGAAAGAGGGTATAAATAAAGAAGATGAACGAGCAAATAAGTTTGTTTGATTCAGACAATGATAAACGATATCAATTTTATGGACACTATTGTAATGACGATTGGTCTACTAAAACAGCAATGGTGAATGGTGTTTCTGATATAGTGATAAGTTTTAGCATTGAACTTTCCAAAGATGAACTGAAAAAAATATGCAGAGATGCAATCAAAATAGTCAGGTTTAAGTATGGATACGCCATTAAGTTCTTTAAAAATAATGTAAAGAAAGAATTGTTTATCAGGTTTGATAACTACACAACGAGCAAAAAACGAGATGTCTTTGAACATATAAATTTATATTTTTAAATGGAAAGTGAGTGAAGAAGATGAATGAGCGTAAAACACATGAATTAAAGATCTTGCCAGAATATTTTACAGCTGTCGTTTCAGGTATTAAAAGAGTTAATCAACTAATACATTATTAATGGAGGGAATACTATTTAACAAAAAGGATGGATCAGAATGGCTATAAGAAAAGGTAATAAGCGTGCACAATCTAATTTAAATTTAAAACAACAAGAAGGGTTAAAGTATCTCAAAACAAAATATAGAAAAAGCGAATCGAAAATTCTTGCTATTGGTCTCGAAATGTTACTAGAACAAGAACAAGCAGGTTTGTTAATTCCAAAACTTTATAAAAGGTGATTACTAAATACGTCACCTTTTTATTTTTCGTAAAAAAAGTGACGTAACTTTTTGATATCGTTTTCTTTTTAACTGTCCGAAAGCATAGAAATGTTTGGCAAATGTATAACTAAGTGATAATATTTTATTGAAATGATATTTAGAGTTGTAATAGATACAACTTAATATTTTGGGGGAAATAAACTAAGGTAAGAATGGAGAATAAAATGAAATTTATAATGTTATGTGTACTTGTTTTAGTTTTTTCGGGTTGTTCTAACACAGAAAAAAATAAAGAAAATCCGCCAATAAAAGAAAGTACTAGTTCGTTATATAAAACAAATTCAAGTAAAACGAATACAACTGAAACGAATAGTAGCACTGTAAATAAAAAAGAGGATAAAAGCTCGATAAGTGAATCGTCAAAGAAAGCTAGTGAAGAACAAACAGTTACAACTTCAAAAAATGAAAGTACGAATGAATTACCAAATACTGTGCAATCAGGAAATCAATCTGTGGATGCGCCATATGCTGTATCATTACAACAAATAGCAGAACTAAAAACGTTTGACCAACCCTATATGAGTGGCTCATTTGCTGTAGATTTGAGGTTAGATAATGCTAATGACACTAAAGGAGTGCTTACTTTTCACTCACGCTCTCGTAAAGAACCTGAAAAAATAGAAACTAGAGAATCTTCATTTGTTGTAAATACAGTACCAACAAAAGAAATCAGAGTATTTTCCAATAATAAGATTGGTTCAGGAATAAGAACTGTAAAAGTGAATACAGAAATTATATGTGATAACCAAGAGAAAATGTATTTATTTAAAAATAAAGAAGGGTCTATATCTCTAGCAACCGAAAACCACGTTGGAAATGTTTCAGAAGATCAATTAGATGTTATGATGGAGAATTTGCAAAATAACTAACATATCATTATCAAATAATTTACTAAAAGTAGAAAATTAATAATTTTCTACTTTTTTTTTGTCACAAAAAAGATTATTCAACCACATATATTGGCGTATACGAAAAAAGTCGCGACAAAAAATATGAGGTGAAGTTTATGAATTACAGTCAAAAAGCAATCGATCTTTGTAAAAAGTACTCAAACTTTTCATTAAAAGCTGTAGCAGGAAGAAATGGAATTTTATCTATTGGCTATGGTCACTTTACAAATGAAAAACATCCGATTAAACCAGGAATGGTCATTACAGAGAGCCAGGCTACTCAGATATTACGTGATGATCTAAATGAACATGCAGCATTAATATCTAAACTTTTAGCAATTAAAGCTACTCAGAATCAATTTGATGCATTAGTTTCTTTCTCTCATTCTAAAGGATTAGGCTTTTTACCAAGTTCAGATATCATGCATTTTACGAATAACAAAGAATTTAATTCGGCTGCAAGAGAAATGAAATTGTATGTCTATGATATTGGAAGCATTAAATTACCAAAACTTGTTGAACGAAGAAACGCTGAAACAGCCCTTTATCTTGAAGGTGCCTCTGGTAATGAGGAAACAACAAATCACGCACGTATTGGTTTTGATGTAATGATTCGTTGGATGGAACAAAAAAAAGCTCAACATATAACTTATAGTATGGATTACCGATTAGGACCAAATTCTTATGATTGTTCAAGTGCTGTGTATTTTGCATTAAAAGAGGCAGGGTTTATTGATCCTTCAACTTTTCCTGGAAATACTGACTCCTTATTTGGTCAGTTAGAACGCGTTGGATGGTCGCAAGTTCCTTTAGTAGGAGGAAAATATCATGTACAACGAGGTGATATTTTTATTTGGGGAATCAGAGGTAACTCTGGTGGTGAACTTGGCCACACGGGAATTTTTATAGATGATAAAGATAATATTATTCATTGTACTTGTGGCTGGGATGGAAATAAATGTTCAATTAATGGAATTTCTGTTGATAATCATGATCAAGTATGGGTCGCTTCAGGTCGTCCACCAGTTACAATTTACCGTTTTGGAGGTGCTTCAAAACCATATCCTGGAGATTCTTCTGGTTCAAAAGGAGATTCAGTGAATCCTTCAGCGGGTGTATTTTATCCAAGTATGAGATTACCGGTAAGTGGTGATACGGATCCTAATAGTCCGGCTTTAGATTACTACGAAGCTGGTCAGGCTATTGTTTATGATAGTTATGTTTTTGCTAACGGCTATGCATGGATTAGTTACGTTGCAGGTTCAGGATTGCGCCGTTATGTGGCAGTAGGACCAGATGATGGCCGAACAGACACTGTATGGGGAACAGGATTTTTAAATAATACCCCTTCAGGATCGGGTTCAAATACGGGAAGTGCATTGAGTGGTGTATTTTATCCTAGCATGAGATTACCGGTAAGTGGTGATACAGATCCAAATAGCCCAGCATTAGCTTATTATGAAGCTGGTCAGGCCATTATCTACGATAGTTATGTTTTTGCCAATGGTTATGCATGGATTAGTTATATTGCAGGTTCAGGATTGCGCCGTTACGTGGCAGTAGGACCAGATGATGGTCGAACAGACACTGTATGGGGAACAGGATTTTTTGATAATGGTGGAGATCCTGGTTCACAGGCACACCCTAATTCTATTGGGTTGGTACCTAAAGCAGGTAATTTTGTTCCAAATCGCAAGCTTCCGGTCAGTGCTGACACCGATCCAAATAGTGCTGCATTAGATTATTACGAAGCAGGTCAGTCAATTGGCTATGACAGTTATATTTTCGCAAATGGCTATGCATGGATTAGTTATATTGCAGGTTCAGGATTGCGCCGTTACGTGGCAGTGGGACCAGATGATGGTCGTACAGACACTGTGTGGGGCAAAGGATTCTTTAATTAGTACAAATTATATTGCTTTAAACACTAGTTATTAGTGTTTAAAGCAATATTTCTTAAGATAAAGCATTAAGATCATTGAAAACTAAATACACACCTATATGAAATCCATTACTAACGTAATTATTTTATGTCACAAAATGGATATTTTCATTACATACATTTATAAAAATAGAAGGTAGTGATTATGTGGAGTTTTGGGCAGAAGTAACTCGGTTATCAGATATCTATAGGTTTACAAATAAGGAAGAAGACTTGATAAATGTAATGGAGTATATGGAAAGATATATAGGTGTATCTGCAAAAAATGCAAAGCATAGAAGTGAACTCTATAAGCTTTGTATCCCGTATGAAGATTTTATAAGTTCTTTTGATTTGGCCGTATGGGAAGCACTTGAAACATATGCAGGACAAGAAAAAGTAGAACATACTTTTAAAAATATTGTTCTTTTTAGAATGAATCTTGCTGAAAAAAGTGTGTGGCGATTATACAAAAGCAATACATGTGATAGCGCTGACAAGAATGGTATTTCTTATGACTCTGCACGTTGGAACGAGTTAGATAGTAATACGTGTCAACAAAAAGATGCAGGAATAGATATAGAAGAAGCAATTTGCTATAAAGAGATGCTAAAAAACTATATAAAAAAATTTCCTAAACAAAGCAAATTTATCCTTTTGTTGTTACAAGGATATACGTCATGTGAAGCTTCAAAGCTATGCCAATGGGGTTCCAACTATGATGAAAAGAGTAGAAAGAGAGCACAAAGAACGAAACAACATTTTAAAAAGTTTCTAAATGAAATGCTGTGTGAATCTTTATAAACATACAGATAAGGAGAGTTCTATGGATAAGATACAAGAACTGATTATTCATATGGGACTAGAAAGTAACCATATGTTTATTCTAGCAATGATTTGCTGCGCAATGATTATTGATTTCTTATCAGGAGTTTTTGCCGCAAAAATGAATCCAAAAATAGACTTTCAATCAAGAATAGGAATCAATGGAATTTTAAAGAAAATAGCTGCACTAATGTTACTCATATTCTTTATCCCGTTAGCAATGACTATTCCAGGAAATACAGGTACAGGATTACTCTATGTACTCTACTTTGGATATTTATTAATGGAAATTCAATCAATATTAGAAAATTATCAAAAAATAGGAATCGATGTTTCATTGTTTCAGAATTTCATAAACAGATACAGTAAAAGTACGATGGATAACAATAAAACAAATAATTCAAATGAAAAAGAAAAGAAAGAGGAGAAATAATTATGAAAAAAAGTCTATTTATTTTAGGAACAATTTTGTTAACAACAATTGCAGTACAAACAGGAATTGAGACATACGCTAGCAATAATTCCTTTAATCAGGAACAGATTGAATCAAAGGCTAGTAAGCCAAAAACACAATATTCAGAATTAGAATTTGATACGCACGAAGAAGCAAAAGATAACATTCAAGTAATCCCAGAAAAAAGTGGGATTCCAGTTGATTTAGGGAATAATATTACTGGCTATCAAGAAGGTGGAGCTGGTTCTCGTTTTATTACTTTCCATATCAAAAATTATGGTGTTTTTATTCGTACAAATTCAATTTTAGGGCAAGACAACGTTGTTTTATCTAAGGAAGTTGTTCAAGTTTTATCAAGTATTGAAAAATATCCGGAAACTGATCGTGGATTAATTCGGGCAGATTTTGCTTCAGGGATGATGTCAATTACTTGGGCTTCAGATACGTTCGTAAAAAGTGTTACTAGCTCTGATTTACGAGTAAGCATTGAAAAAGCTTTAACAAAATAAATTTTTAAGTACAACAAATCTGGAAAGTGAGGTATTAACAAATGGATGAAATGGTTTTAGGTACACAAAAGTGGTTAAATAAGACGTATGGAAATGTTTCTGGGTTCAATAAAGTACCAGAAAATGGGAAAACGGGCTGGCCAACTATCTATGGATTACGTCGAGCATTGCAAAAAGAAATGGGAATCCAAGAATTATCAGATAATTTTGGTCCTACCACGGAACGTTATTTTAAAGAAAAAGTAGAAAAACAGTTAAATGAACGTTTTGGGGCAGGAATTGGAAATATCGTGAAAATAATGCAAGGTGGATTTTGGTGTAAAGGGATTAATCCTTACGTTTCTGGAACTGAAGCAGTTGATGGGTTAATGACAGGTCTCACAACATTAGCGATTAAAAAATTTCAAGAAATGGCAGGACTAGCACCTAGTGGGTACATGAATGCAATGTTAATGAAAGCCTTACTTGATATGAGTGCTTTCGCTTTGGTACCAGGAGGGGACAAAAATATTCGGTCAATGCAACAATCTTTAAATGCTAAGTATAATCGTTATTTTGGCTTGTTGCCATGTGATGGTGTGTATCAAAGAGACACGAATAGTGCTTTAATTTATGCACTTCAAGCAGAGATGGGTATGGATGAAAACACAGCAAACGGATTTTATGGACCAGGAACAACGGCTAAGACACCAACATTAACAGTTGGATCTACTGGTAATTTCGTAAAAATTCTACAATGGGCGTTGTATGTAAATGGATTTAATCAATCTGCAGTATTTAGTGGTTCATTTACCTCTTATATTGCAGCTGAAGTAGAAAACTTCCGATTATTTATGAATCTACCCCCTTATAACACTTCCGCGGATATGACTGTAATCAAAGGTCTTCTATCAAGTGCAGGAAATACTGATCGTGCAGCCAGTGCTTGTGACATGGCTACTCAATTAACGAAACAACAAGCACAACTAATTAAAGACAATGGGTATTCTATTGTTGGACGTTATTTAACAGGTAGCGTAGGAGTGGGAGCAAATAAAAAAGATAAAAATCTGACTCTTGAAGAAATTCAAGCCATTACTAGTGTGGGGTTAAGTATTTTTCCTATTTATCAAGATGGTGGATGGGAAGAAAGCTACTTTAACGAAGGAAATGGGTTAAGAGATGGATCTTTAGCGCATAACGCAGCATTTAAACTAGGGTTTCCTTATGGATCGACTATTTACTTTGCCGTTGATGTAGATATTTTAGATGGTAACATTCCAGGAACGGTCTTACCGTATATCAAGAAAGTAAAAGAATCTTTAGATGCAAATGGCATGTACAAAACTGGAATTTATGGTACACGAAACGTCTGTCAACAAGCAATTGATGCTGGATTTGTTGAACATTGTTTTGTATCTGATATGTCTACAGGATTTAGTGGAAATCTAGGTTTTCCAATGCCAAAAGAGTGGGCATTTGATCAATTCTATGAACATAGTGAATTAGGGTTTCCTATTGATAAAGTGGCCGTATCTGGAAGAGACCATGGGACCAAGGCATTTTCTACAACAATCGGTAATTTAATCCAGTTAGAAACAATTAAATTACTGAATGCTTTAGGGAAAAATTTTACAATCAAAGATGTAGGTATTAAACTTGATACACCTATGCAAATCATGAGTACGCCTACCTTAGATGTATACACAACGGTAAGTGCTAGCTGGACAAGGCAGATGAATAAGTCTGGATTGTCTATTAAGGTATCAAAAGGTAAGATAGATAAACAAATCTATATTGATCCTCTTGATAAATCTATTAACACATATGGAAAATACTTTGTAAATAATTCTAAGCAAAGTATGGATAATATTCTTAATGATTTAGCTCCTGCAGTAAAAGAAGGGTTTATTGAAACGGGGTTTTGTGCTAGAAATGGACTTGTAGGAACTCAAATTGTCATCAAAACAAATGTTGGTGATGAGGAAAATAAAGGAGAAATGGAATTAAAAATCGAAGTATATCCTAAACCATTGTTACCTACGCGACCTCAAATTCCACAACAAAAGTATGTTGATGTTTATAATGATGTAGCAACGAATAATTACTCCCTCCCAGAGTGGGATTACGGCCCAGGCATGGCCTTAGCAACTGCTGCTGGTATTATAGCATTAGTTGCAGCTTATGGAACTGGGATCGGAGAAGCAGCTACTTTGGGCGCTGCATTATTTGTTTTCCTTTCAACTATGTTTTCCGAAAAATAGTTTATAAGATTCATATTTTTAACTTATGTATCGAGTTATCTGTTAATAAGACAGTTAACTCGATATTATTTTTGTTAATTATGATATAGTAATAGATATCAATAATCTATAGGTATTTTAAAAATTAAAATTCAATGGAGGTTATGCATGGTTTTTGACTATAAATTAGAAGAAAATGAATATTATAAAGCAATTAAGCTGTATACTAGAAAATTTACAAAAACCGGAAAGCGTAAAATAAGAATAACTTATTTTGCTGGACTAGTTTTATTGATCTCTTCTGCGTATATGTTTACATCGATATTTAAACAATACCTTTCTTTCAAACAATCACTTCCTGACTATGTAGTTAGAGAACTACTTAATAAATTATTTACGCAAGGTTTTGGATATATACTAATAATCATTATATATCTGGTATTAGGAATTTTTTTCCTATACAGTGCATACAATTATCCAAGTACTAAGATTATTAACAAAAATACAGATCCGAAAACTTTAGAGCCAAGAAAAGTGAAAATTAATGATTCTGGCATTGTTTACTGGCAAGCAAATAATGAAGAAGATAAAAAATCACACTTATGGAATGATATAGAAGGTGTTTTTGAGACTGAAGAATTTTATTTAATGAAAATCGACAAAAAAAAAATTTTTATTTTACCTAAGAGAATGATTTCTACAAAAGTTCAAAGTGATTTTATAGAGAAACATGTTACGAAATAAAATAAAGTTATCAAAAGAGCCAACAGGGTATACCCTGTTGGACTTTTTGTATGTTCATGATATACTTGAATTTCTAAGAGGTCAATAGAGTTGGGCAACAGGATTTTAAAATGATCTATATTTTTAAAATTTTAAAGGAGTTTTTTCTATGGCAAAAATAGGATATGCACGAGTGAGCAGTTTAGATCAAAATTTAGATAGACAGTTAGAGTTATTATCCCAGTGTGATAAAATTTTTACTGATAAGGCAAGTGGGAAAGATACTAATCGTGATGGATTTCAAGAAATGATGAAATTTATTCGTGAAGGTGATATTGTCGTTGTGACAGAATTAAAACGTCTTGGTCGAAATAATAAAGAATTAACTGAAACGATGAACTTGATTCAACTAAAAAAAGCGACACTGGAAGTTTTAAATTTACCTGCGTTGACAGGTATAACTGATGATAATTTACGTCGTCTACTCAATAATCTAATTATTGAACTGTACAAGTACCAGGCGGAAGAAGAACGTCGATACATTCGTGAAACGCAGCAACAGGGAATTACACTTGCTAAAGCAAAGGGAAAATACAAGGGAGGTAAACCAAAGTACAGGGAAGATGATCCGCGTCTTCAGTTAGCATTCAAATTATTTTTAGCTGGATCAACAGATAAAGAAGTCGAGCAGCAAACAGGGATTAACAGAAGGACATTTAGAAGATATCGTACGAAATATGGTATTACACGTGAATTTCGAAAGACAGAATGACCCGAAAATAGTGAATATGGTAAAATGAAGAGTGTATACTCTATAAATGAAAAGGAGGCAAATATATGAGTTTAAAAGAAGAAGTTATCCCAATTTATAAAAGTATTTCTTTGCAAGTATTTAATGCAGTTCCAAAGGATGGCAACGAAGTAGATGTTCACGATTTGGTAATAAAATCACTATACGTGGATTTAGTAGATAAAGTTGAAACAATAAATTATTTATATAAAGTTGGAGTAACTGATAATATTGGCATGATTTTTCGTTCGTTCTTAGAAGTTTATATGTATTTAAGCTTTATTCTGGAAAAAAATACTAAAAAAAGAGGAAGAGCGTGTTTTTATTGGCAAAGATATGTTACTGTAAAAAATTTAAAAAACACATTTAATCATTTAAATGCTTCTGAAAAAGAAGAATATGTAAATAAAATAAATGATACATTACAAAAGAAAAACAACTCTTCCTATCAGGACTTAGATTCGTATGATTTATATATAAGAGAGAAAATAAATAATTGTTTTACAAACACAATGGATTTAAAAAAAAGGAGAAACTGGTTTAATGAGGATGGAAAACATCAAGATATTAGAAGGCTCTTTGAGTATATGGGTAAAGAATTAGAATATGATAATTTTTATTCTCGTTATTCAGCGTCCTCTCATGGCCTAAGCGTTTTAGGACAACTAAGCGTTTCTCCTCAAATGCTCGCTATTAGACCATTTGACGACAAGAGTATAATACTTCCTATGTTAAATGCGAAAATATTTGACATTACCAATAAAGTAATTACGTACTATCAATTAAATGAAGTATTAAATTTAGATGTTCAAAAAATTAAAAATATAATTCAAAATAGCTAATCAAATATAAAGAAGTCGAGAAGCAAACAGGTATTAATCGAAGGTCGTTTATAAGATATAGAATGAAACATGGAATTATGAAAGATTCTAGGATAAACAAAGAATAAATTTAATGCTAATAATATTTTATTGGAGGTATTTATTGGGTGGAAGAGAAATATAGAATTAATAACCTTTGTTCATATCATAGATATGGCCAAACCCCAAAATACGAATAAATAGTTTTGCTTTTCTTAAGGGGTACATGAAATATTTGTGCAAGATAGTGCGGTAGTAAAATAATACAAGCAAACATTCATTAATTATTGTATATCAGTTTTTTTTAATTCAATTCTACATTTTTTCCAAAGATAATTTATTTTGTTGACAAGTTTAATTTTTCATAGTAATATATGCACATACAGTACCAACTTTGTGCTGGAACACAAAGTTCTTAAGTGCCCTTTCTCTATTTTTTTAGGTGACTGGTATGGTATGTGTATAATTTTAATGTTAGATAGTGATTTTTAAGTTAAATATTCAAGTTAAACTTAGTTAATCTATTGAATTTGGTTTGAAAACTGTTAAACTAAAAGGTATAAACATGGTTATTACTTCATCAGGTATGTTGTTTTTAGAAAACAATAGTATGATAGATGCTACTAGTATAAGTAAAAAGGTTTTTTTTGAAAAATTTGTTGTCATTTTTAAATCCTCATTTGGCACAAGAATCACCTACTACTAGTATAACACAAATTGTGATTAAATGCAAGTTAAATTGAACATAATTAGAAAAAAATTATTTAAAAGCCGTGGAATTGTTTTCACGGCTTTTTTTTTGACTAAATTAGTTATCAATCAAGTACTAAGACTCAAGAGAATAGTAAGAAACAAGACAAAATAAACAAGAAGTTCTATAATTATTGTTAAAAGTAAACTTGTGTTTGATATTGATACTCTTATCTAGCTTAACTTATAATGGAGGAACTTTAAATGACCAACAAAGATGTAGAGCAAAAAAAATACGAAATCGTAGTCTTTACAGAGGCTTCAAAAGAAGTGTTTAATTATACATTTAACAAAGTATCTTCGGAAAATTGTAATATGTCTGAGGAAGTAGATGTTCCACTGCTTATTCTAGGGATGAATATTATTGAGAGAGCTACAACTCTCTTAAATTTATGTATGTTAGAAAGATATGACTCAGTAGGAGTTTTGTCTAGGTCAATACTTGAACAACATTTGTACTTAAAATACATACTTCAAAAAGATACTAAAAAGAGAGTGTGTGCCTTTCATTGTATTAGTAGATTAAACAATTTGAATTGTATGATTGAACTTGAAAAAGAAAACCCAGAGGATCCATCATTGTACACTCCAGAAGAAATTTCTACAGAATTACCAGGTGCAACCTCATTGCGGGAGTTATGGAAACATTATGAAAGAAAATACTTTTCTTTATTTAAGTTCCCACCTAAAAGATGGTATGAAAAGAATTTTTATGATCTAGATGAGAGTAAAAAGACTAGTATTAGGAATCTAATGGATAGCTTAGATATGGATCGTCAGATGCATATAATTTTTTACAAAATGACTTCTATGGATGTACATGGCACTGGTGTTTTTAATTATGTAGCTGCGAAATCAGGAAGAAATAGTGGCATAAGTTTAAATATGATTGAAAAAACTACGCAAATTATAGTAAGAAACACTCTGGAAGATTTGTTAGCATACTACAAGTTAGATTCAGGAGAAGTAAGGGAGCAATTACTGATTATTCAGAATATGAGTAATAAAGAAACTTAAATTGTTAAAAAATGTAATAAATAGTGCTAAACCACACATAACAAAATATTATGTGTGGTTTTTATTGTGCATATGTTGTCATTTTTCTAGATAAATAGCATAAATTTTCAGTGCTGAGTGACAAAAGAAACCAAATTTTTTTGGATAGATTTTTAGATACCTCAATCTATCTCCAAAATTTGTGGCTATTGTTGACTAATGAATATGACAAATAATCAGAAAAAACTGTGTCAATTAAATATAAAAATTACAGTGAAGCAGATGATTAAGAGAGTGATTCTAAGGAGTAGGAGTATATGGGTATTAGTAGAGTTTAGTGTGTGGTGCATGGTATAATAAATAAGCAGAAACATTAAAATACTAATACAATCAATAGATTTGTGATGGTTTTATGGGAAGGTGAAAAGATGAAAAAATTTCAAGTAAAAGAATGGTCATGGATAGTAATCGCTTGTTCTTTCTTAGTATTGGCTTTTACAGAAAAACAAATTATGTTTGGCGTTTTAGGTTTGTCTTTTCTTACTTTTGCTTTTAATGATTAAAGAAATACTATAATAGCGGGGAGTTTAAATGAAACGAAGGGTATATGATTTTTTTGGTAAAGAAATAAATTTAGATAAAGAAAAATGTTGTCCAGTCTACTATGTACAATGTGATTGTGGACATTTAGCAATACGCAAAAATAATACGGATAGGCAAATTTTTAGATGTAGTCTTTGCAAAAAGGAGTATCGGCATAGGCAGAAAACAAGGACAGTAGTGCCTATTTTAAAGGAATTATAATTGTCAGAAAATTGAATTTCTTATAGCTGGTTTAAAATATCCTATTGTAAGTCCAAGGGGAATAAAGGGAGGAGAGGTGCTTAATGAATTTTGGTTACTTGAATTTTGGAACAAAAGACGCTATTTTAGGAATTGCTTTTTTTCTTGTCTTAATATTGACGGTTTCTTTTCATTGGTCAGCTTTAGAATTTGTTTTATCTTCAGGGGTAGTAGGGATGGCTTTTTTCGCTGGAAATATGAAACAGGATAAAAGAATAACAGAAATACAAACCAAAAAAAGTAAAAAGAAATAAATGTAGTGATGCTGCCACAAAGCCTAAAACAACTACTGACTAAAAATTAATAATGGGAGGGGATTTCATGAAAAAAAGAGTATTTACTTTTTTGTTTCTTGGAATTTTAGTCACAGCAACTATATCTAATTCTACACCGGTAAGTGCTACTTCTTTTGAAGATATAAAAGAAAATGCAGTTACTCTTTCTACACGTCATGGTGAATATAGAGTGAAAACAACTGCTGCCTTGAATTGTCGCTCAAGCATGAGTACTAAATCTAAAATTGTAGGTGTATTTCCTAAAGGTACGATTTTAAATGGGTCTTTCTTTTCAAAAAAAGTAGGTGGAATCTATTGGATGCAAGTTAGTGGAATTGATAATCGAGGAAAACGTATAACTGGTTACGTTGATAGCCGGTATTTAAAAGGTGCCTGATTAGGGGCTGTCAAAAAGACTGAAAAAGTAATATGTACTTAAAAAAATGATAAAACATTAGAGACCAAAAAGACATACCTTTTAGCAGTAATAAAAGGTATGTCTTTTTTTTGCCTAAATTTTGTGATCAATAAGAGGATGTCCATATCCAGCCTCTTGTTTTACTTCAGTAGTTAAAGCAAAAGATGTCCCGATAACACCTAGAGCAACTAAAAGCAATGAACCTAGTGCTAATTTTTTCATAAGAAAACTACCTCCTTTCTTTTTCATTATATTTATATTAACATGTAATTATATATATGTTAATATAAGATGAGAAAAAAGGAGGTTTAAACATGAAAAAAAATATTCTAGAAGAATATAGAGCTACTAAAAACAAAGGAGAAGATTTTTTACATTGGTTATTGGTTAGAAAATTGAATACCTTTGGAAAAGTAGTTATCGCGATTATATTATGGCTTTTGTGGTTAAAATACGCATTCAATCTAGTATTCATGGTGAACTTTCTAAAAGTAATAGTATTAATTACAATTATTTACTGGCTGGTTGATATCTACTTGCGCCTTAAAAACAAACTAAAAAAATAATGACTGTAGATTTCTGAGCTACTTTAAATTTAAAATAATTCGGAAAACTGAAATTTTGTTGTTGCAAAACAGAACGTTAGTTCGTATAATGTAACTCGAAAGGACGGTTTTTTGCATGAAATTTGATTATTCCAAAGAACCTCGGCGAGATGTTTTATGTATCGATGTAAAATCCTTTTACGCGAGCGTAGAATGTGTAGAACGTGGCTTAGATCCCCTCAAAACAATGCTTATAGTAATGAGTGGTGCGGATAATGCAGGCGGATTAGTGCTTGCTGCTTCGCCAATGGCAAAAAAAGTCCTGGGAATTTCTAATGTGACTCGTAAAGATGAAGTGCCTGATCACCCAGAACTGCTTATTGTTCCACCAAGAATGAATTTATATATGAAGAGAAATAGTGAAATTAATAATCTACTCAAACGGTTTGTGGCAGATGAAGACCATTCTGTTTTTAGTGTGGATGAAAGCTTCATTGATATAACTGCTTCTCTGAAGTATTTTAATTGTGATACTGCTTATCGATTGGCCAAAATTATTCAACGTGTCATTTATAACCATATGGGGCTGTACGTCACGATTGGCATTGGAGATAACCCATTGTTAGCCAAGCTGGCTCTAGATAACGAAGCAAAAAATACACCAGGTTTTGTTGCAGAATGGAGATATGAAGATGTACAAGAAAAAGTTTGGTCTATCTCCCCTATCACTGAATTTTGCGGGATTGGCAAGCGTATGGCTGCTCGTTTAAAGATGTCAGGAATTGAGTCGATTTATGATTTAGCACAAGCAGATCCTTATCTATTAAAACACCGCTTTGGAGTCATGGGATTACAACTGTTCGCACATGCTTGGGGCATTGATCGTAGTTTTTTAGGAGAAAAAAGCCAGGTGGCCAAAGAAAAATCATTCGGTAATAGTCAAGTATTACCTAGAGACTATGCTCGAAAGGATCAAATTGAATTAGTGCTGAAGGAACTTTCAGACCAGGTAGCAACCAGGTTGAGAAATTCAAACTGTCAAACTGAATGTGTTTCAATTTTTGTTGGTTATTCTAAAGGACAAGTTGATGGACTGGGCAGGTCTGGTTGGCGAAAACAGCTTAAAATCGCTCGTAGCAACAACACAAAAGTGTTAACTGAACATGTTTTGAAGCTTTTTCGAGAAAACTTCATTCCAGGAATTGACATTCGGAATTTAGGTGTATCTTTTGGTAAACTTGTTTGGGATACTACACTTCAAATAGATCTCTTCTCCCCTCCTGAAGAACAAATAATAAATAATCAGTTAGACTTTCTAATTGATAAAATCCGTCAGAAATTTGGTTTTAAAGCATTGATTCATGCGTCCTCACTTCTTGAAGGCGCAACAGCTGTGAATCGTTCGGGCTTAGTTGGTGGTCATGCAGGTGGCAACGTCGGTCTTGGAGGTTAACAAATGAAGAAAACTAAAAAGGAATTTACACCTTATAACGATTATGTAGACCGCCCTTTTGATTTGAAGTGGCCAACTGCTTTCCCTTTAGGAGAGTTGCAAGCAGCAATCAAAGAAACTAATGAATTCAATGCACGAGAGATTGAAAGGCTTCCACAACAATCTCAAGTTAAAATAGAATACTTATTAGAACGCTCAATTAAACAAAATAAAGTGCTTGAAATCCAGTTGAACTCATTGGATGAATATGATCGTGTAAAACCGCATGTGTTTGGTGTTTTCCGTGGAATGGCTGAGTTTGATGTTGTTTTAATTAGTAATTTTCAAATCGATTTCTACGACATAAGGCACATTAAAATTCATAACTTTTTGAAATGGTCTGCAGTAGAAACTGTAGAAGATCCTTTTATAGATGTAGAATTTTCAGAATTAACCGAAGAAGAAAGTAAAACAATTGATGATTTCATTAACGACTATTACAGTGATGGAGATTTTTATGAAAATATATGATTACCAAGGAAAACTAATCAAAGAAGATACTACTACAACTAGTATTGCCTATGTGCAGTGCTCGTGTGGCTGTCTTGCAAGTAGAGTGTCGAGTGATTTAGACAAGTATAAATGCTCGTTATGTAAACGAATATACACGATTAAGAAGAATTCTATAATGCGGAATCATAAATTATAATATAAAAAAAGAGAGTATATTAAATACTCTCTTTTTTTGGTATACCAGTATACTGGTATACCTAAGTTAAACTTACTACTTCTTTAAAAGTTCAATTTGTGTGTTATACATAGAAT
This sequence comes from Enterococcus sp. DIV1758, assembly GCF_051711985.1. NCBI lineage: Bacteria > Bacillati > Bacillota > Bacilli > Lactobacillales > Enterococcaceae > Enterococcus > Enterococcus sp. DIV1758. Next base: position 30,077 of record NZ_JBIOOA010000003.1, on the reverse strand, counting down.
TGAATGCTTCTTGTTGGCGAGTAGAAAATTTTGTGTTTACATAATTATCTAGCAAGAGGTTCAAAATATCATTTACTGTGGCTTTGGGCATGTTTTCTAAATCACCAAGAAAGGGTTTTAAAGTGTTTATTTTAAGATTGACTGAAGGAGATATTTTTTGAGTCATAGTAGCTTTATATCGTCGATCTACTGTAGAAGGCTTAACATCACTATTATCTGTGCTTGTTTTTTTAGATACTGATGTAGGTTTTGTAGCAAAATTATTTGTAGTATCTCTTGAAAAATTATCATTTCCTTTAACACTAACATGTTTTTCTTCTAAAGAAGATTTTTTCTTCTTAGTTTTGATAATAGGTTCGAAACTATTACTCATATTTTATCCCTCCAATTCTTCTAGTACTAGTTGATGTTGATCTAATTCATTTAATACGTCAATAAATACCTTATGCGCTTTAACGTCCCAACCGTCTGCTTTACCTGTGTAATTATGACTAATTTTAATTCCCTCAACATCGTAGACTTTTAAACGTTCTTGATATTTTACAACAGTGTTTAATACATTTCCTCCATATAATTCTTTTGCTTGTTCTAATACTTTATTGTCTACCCTACCCCCAGGACGCAACATACAAGGAATTATACCTAAGACCTGTAAATCATTATCGTATGTGTCAGCTAAGTATTGCATATAAGCGATATATGTTTGAGCACCGTCTAAAGATAACTCTTGTGTTTGAAGAACAATAATACAGTAATCTGCTGCAAGCATTGCATTATCACTAAAATCTGAAATAGTTGGTGGAACGTCAATATAAATTGCGTCATATTTCTCTTTAAGGGGTTTTAATAATGTATTTAAGTAATTTATTTGGTCAAATTCGTTAGACGGAAATTTTGTCATTAAAATTTTGGTGAGATTTCTAAAAGCAGTGTTAGCTGGAATGAGATCAAGGTTTTCTGAGATATTGGTGATTGCTGGTTCAAGACTACCTTCTTGAAAAGCTTCAGTAACAGTATAAGTGATTTCGTCTAAATCTCCCGTCTTAGCTAATACTCTAGTAGCGTTTCCTTGAGGGTCTAGATCAATTACTAACGTTTTTCGTCCTAAGTGTAGTGCACTTTCATATGCAAGCATGGTTACTGTTTTAGTTTTACCAACCCCACCTTTAAAATTTCCAATAACATATACTTTTCCCATTGACAACTCCTCCTTAGTATACTTTTGATAACTTAAAAAAAGTATACCACCGCTATTTTTAATTGTCAATAAAAATTATTTCAAAAGTATACTGGAGTAAAAGTATACTGGTATACCAAGATACTAAAGCTAAGTATACTGGAAGAAAAGTATACTAGTATACTGGTATACTTTTCTTTAGCAAACCTTTTAATAAGCAAGATTTCTAAAGTATACTGGTATACCTTTGAATAAAAGTTTAAGTATACCAGTATACTGTCATGATAAAAGCAATAGTATACCAGTATACTTACAATCATATTTTAGAGTATACTGGTATACTATTGCTAAAGAAAATAAAAAATAATGATTTACAAATTTAATTATGTACGGTATTTTTTAAGAGTATTGAATTTATAAATATTAAGATAAAAAAATAGAGACGGTAACTTACTTGATCGCCAAATCAAATAAGTTACAGAATCAAAAATGTACACCCATTTTCAATTCTTTTGCGTCCCTGGATGATAAACTACCACTACTAGTTTATCAGTATATTTGTAGAATTAGAGAGTTAGCCCTCTCTTTTCTTGGCAATTATACCATAGGATGAGCGATATATCAACGTTTTCAAGCATATTTCAGTGTGTAATTTAACTGATAATAAAGAGAAAAAACGATGTTTCAAGAGAGTGGTGGTACTGGCGTACTGCTACTCTCTTTTTGTATATAAAAATTCAAGTAAGGCGGTGAGAAGATGAAAGTTTCTGACGTTATTTCAGTTATTTTAAAAAGTGGCATTCGTGAATACAAGTATTTAAACAGCAAAATTAAACCAATCGGCTATAAAGCTGAAGGGAAAAAAGGTGCTATTTTTGGGTTTAGATCAAAGGAGTTAATGACGGAATCTCGTGGAATCGTTCTTACTTCTCAAGAAGCCTTATCTGAAAATGAAGATAAATTTACGCATTGGACCCCTAATGTGTATAGTTATGGTGCATATGCTGATGATAATAGAACTATTGTTAAAGGCCACAACGAAAGAAACTTGCAACAAATCAACACGTTTATAATCGATTTTGATCGCTTAACAGGTGAAAAATTAGATTCTCAAATGATTCTCGATGCAGCAATTGATCTGGAATTAATGCCAACCCTTATCTTGGAAACACCAGGAGGTTTTCAAGCATACTTTATTCTTGAAAATGCCTGGTATATTTCGTCAAAAAATAATTATCAGTCAATCGAAGTGGCCAAAAGAGTATCCGAGAATTTAAGAAAAGCATTTGCTGAAATATTGCCTTCGGTCGATTTGGGGTGCAACCATTTTGGTATTGCACGTATTCCTAGAACAGACAATGTAGTCTATTACTACCCAGAACTGACATATGATATTCAAAAACTAATTCAATGGTCTATGAAGTTTGAGCCAAAAAGAGCATACAAAAAACCAAATCTTAATGTTGTTGCTGTAAAGACGAATCAGATCAAAGAGCAGTGGGTTAAAGTTTTAATTGATAATCCGCAAGTCGTCGGAACTAAAGGAAAGCTAGGACGAAACAATGTAATTTTTACTTTATCTTTGGCTTACTATGCGTCAAAAATTGAACAAGAACGCTGTTTTGATGATATGGATGTATTCAATAGTTCTTTAAATTATCCTCTATCAGTTTCAGAAGTAAAGAGAATTGTTAAGAGTGCTTACTCAGGTAAATATAAAGGCGCAAGCAAAACTTATGTGCAAGAACTAGTGTCAAATTGGGGATTAGAATCGTTGTCTGAGGAAAAAATGTTTACACAGCAAAGAAATACTTGGTACAAATTTAAGAAGGAACGTCATAAAAGAAAAAATTCTCACCTTTCTGAATGGAAAAAAGATATCTTAGATTACCTTGAAACCCAGTGTTATAGAAATCGACCTGAAGTTAGTATGAAGAAAACAGATTTGCAAGCGGCTATTACTTTCAACGGCCAATCGATTCCTAAAAGATCACTTGATCGTGCGTTAAAAGAATTAATAGCCGAAGGTAAATTATTTGTACAAATAAAAGCCGGTAGAGGTGGGGGACTAGTAGTTGCTACTCGGAAAGCATTAATTCGTACAGTTATTCAAGTGAAACAGCAAGTCAAATACGCTTATAAACAGGGTATTAAGACATTCTTTAAAGAAGCTGATATGTTAGCAAGACTGTTTGAACAAACTGATAAAAACAGTCGAAGAGCCAGAGAATACAAGCAATTAAAACTATGGAACACTGGATAAATTTAAACATGTCAACTGCCAATACATTATATTTCTTTTATACTTAACAGCTATATAATTTTTGTATTATTTTTTTTAGTTATTTGTTAAAATTATTTTATACAAGCTTTATTATTTGGTTAGTAACTTTTAACAAGGGAGGGTGATAAAAATGAAGAAGTACAAAAAGTTTTGTTTTTTAGGTGTTGGATTATTACCTTTGGTTTTAGCTAGTTGTAGTACAAATACTGCTACAAAAGATTCACAAGATATAACCGAAAAAAAAGTAGAGCAGGTAGCGACTTTGACTGCAGGGACACCTGTTCAAAGTTTAGATCCAGCAACTGCTGTTGATCAAACAAGTATAACTTTATTATCAAACTTGATGGAAGGTTTATATCGATTAGATGAAAAAAATCAACCGCAACCAGCAATTGCAGCTGGGCAACCAAAAGTGACGAATAATGGCAAAACATATACTATTGTGATTAGAGATGGTGCTAAGTGGGTTGATGGTACACATATAACTGCCAGTGATTTTGTGGTTGCGTGGCAAAGAGTTGTAGATCCTAAAACAGCTTCTCCAAATGTGGAACTGTTTTCTGCTATAAAAAATGCCAAAGAAATTGCTTCAGGAAAACAAGCAAAAGATACTTTAGCAGTCAAAAGTATTGGTGAGAAAACATTAGAAATTGAATTAGTTGAACCAACACCTTATTTTACTGATCTGTTATCCTTAACGGCTTACTATCCAGTACAGCAGAAAGCAATTAAAGAGTATGGCAAAGACTATGGTACTTCTAAAAAAGCAATCGTAACAAATGGGGCATTTAACTTAACAAATTTAGAGGGGGTAGGCACTTCCGATAAGTGGACGATTTCTAAAAATAAAGAGTACTGGGATCAAAAAGATGTCTCTATGGATAAAATTAACTTCCAAGTCGTCAAAGAAATTAATACAGGAATAAATTTGTATAATGATGGACAATTAGATGATGCACCTTTAGCTGGGGAGTATGCAAAACAATACAAGAAAGATAAAGAATATTCAACAACATTAATGGCCAATACAATGTTTTTAGAAATGAACCAAACTGGGGACAATATACTTTTACAAAACAAAAATGTTCGAAAAGCGATTAGCTATGCAATCGATCGGGAAAGTCTAGTTAAAAAATTACTAGATAATGGGTCCGTTGCTTCTGTTGGCGTAGTACCAAAAGAAATGGCCTTTAATCCGGTAAATAAAAAAGATTTTGCTAATGAAAAATTAGTTGAATTTAACAAAAAACAAGCAGAAGAGTATTGGGATAAGGCTAAAAAAGAAATTGATTTATCCCAAAATATTTCTTTAGATTTACTTGTAAGTGATGGAGAGTTTGAAAAAAAGGCAGGAGAATTTCTGCAAGGACAGTTACAAGATAGCTTAGAAGGATTGAAGGTTACTGTGACGCCAATTCCTGCTAATACCTTTATAGAGCGATTAACAAAAAAGAATTTTACTTTGAGCCTAAGTGGATGGCAAGCTGATTATGCAGATCCTATTAGCTTTTTAGCAAATTTTGAAACAAATAGTCCGTTGAATCACGGCGGATATTCGAATAAAAATTATGATGAATTACTTCATGTTACTTCTTCTAAACGTTGGCAAGAATTGAAAAAAGCAGAAAAAATATTAATTGATGATATGGGTGTAGTACCAATCCTTCAGGTAGGGAATGCTAAATTACAAAAAGAAGCAATTAAAAACGTATCCATCCATTCGGTTGGAGCAAAATATGATTATAAAAAAATGAAGATTCAATAGAATGGGGATTGCTATGGATGGAGTAGAAAAATTAATTATTCAAGGTAGAACATATTATCTTGTCGGTACAAATCATATTTCAGAAGAAAGTGCGAAACTTGTAAAAAACGTTATTGATGAAGTTAGGCCAGGTTGCGTTTGTGTAGAGTTAGATCAAAAGAGATACCAAAAATATACCAGTCCTGAAGAATGGGCAAAAACAGACATTATTAAGATAATCAAACAAAACAAATTAGTAGTGTTGTTCTCTAATATTGTTTACGGTGCATTACAAAGAAAATTAGCTAAGGAAAAAGGTACTATACAGGCAGGAGAACTAATTCAAGCCTTAGAGAGTGCTGAAGACGTGGGGGCTGATATTCAATTAATTGATAGGGACATACAAGTGACTTTCAAAAGAATGTGGAGACATTTAAGTTTTACACAAAAGCCCAAATTAATAATGACTTTTTTTTCAGAATTTGAAGATGTTGAGACTGAAAGATTGGAAGATTTTTTAGAGTCAGATAGCTTTGATAATGTGTTTATACAACTTTCAAAGAAATTTCCAACTATATACAACGATATGATAACGGAAAGAGATAAAGTCATGGTAACTAATTTACAAAACTCAAAATATGAGGTGAATGTTGTTGTTGTTGGTAAAGCGCACATAAGCGGTATTAAAGAAAAATTAAAAGAAGAAAAAAATTATGATATTTCAGAATTAACAAGTATTCCTTCTAAAAAGTTGAGTAGTAAATTAATTGAGCTTATATTTCCGTTAACGATAATTTTACTACTAGCCGTATCTTTTTTTTCGGGTGTGCAAGTTGGGTTTCATCAGCTTTTAAAATGGTGGGTCTGGAATGGTGGTTTAGCAGCGATATTTACTTGCTTTGCATTGCCTAGTCCTTTAACTATTTTGACGTCTCTAATAATGGCTCCAGTAGGTGCACTGTCTCCGGTTTTGTCAGTAGGTGTTTTTTCAGCATTAGCAGAAGCAACTGTTAAAAAACCTACTGTTAGAGATTTTTTAACAGTTCAAGATGATTTTCTATCAATTAAGACTATTTACAGTAATAGACTTATAAAGATAGGGCTTGTTTTTCTTTTATCAAATTTAGGAGGAGCTATAGGTAATATTATTGGGGGAATAGGTATTTTAAACAGTTTATTTTAAAAAATCATAAGGACTACGGTTTGAATAAGACTGTAGTCCTTATGATTTTTTAGTTTATAGATCGTTAGAATAAGGCTGTGTAGCAAAAACATTTTTATCTGGATAAACAAAGTTTTCTCTTTGAGAAATAGATCTTAGTTCATTATCAAGATTTTCATAAGTGGAAATATAGCCTAGTTTTTTAAACATGTTTGCAGTTTGGACAGCTTCTAAAAAGATAGTAATATCTCTCGTTTGAAGAAAATTGGTTAGTTGTTCTAAGTAAACAATTTCTAAGTTTATAGACAGACCAATATGAAACCTAGGTATTTTCCTTAGTGATTTGAAAGTAGTTATATAGTCTAGAGCAAGAGAATACTCTTCTTGATGTAGGCACTTAGAAATTATATTACTAAGGCACTGTTGTACACAAAAATCAAAAGTAACTCCGTGTGATTCAGTAACAGGAAATAATCTATCTATTAAAAACGATATATCTTGTATATTTACGAAAAAAACCATATTACTAACCATTTCGTAATCGAAAGAATAAAAGATTTTACGTTTTTTGTACTTGTTTTTAAGCTGTCGTAAGTCTTTTTTTGAAAAATAATCTTTATCGAGATAGTTCTCCTGAATACCTAATGAAATCATGGTAATATACAAACAATAATGACCAAAACTTTTATCTTTGTCGTTTTCAATTTCCGTGAACTTCTCCAAAAAGTCTTCAGGTGAGGATAAATAATTGGGAATATCTAGTTTTTGTTTCCAGAAAGGCAATGAATCTAATTGAGTTACGTCGGACCAATATAAAATTTCTTCAGGTCGCATTGCAATTTTATCACAAATTTTTTGTAGTTGTTGTAGTGATAACTCTTTCTCGTTTTTTTCAAATCTTTGATAGCTAGCTTTGGACATTATGTTTTCATAAAAATCTGTTTGGGAATAACCAAGCTCTTCTCTAATTTCTTTGATTTTTTTTGGATTAAACAATCTCTAAAACCCCCTATAAATAGCATAATTTAGAACCCAGTTAAATATGTTTTGTTATCAAAAACAAGAAAAGTGGCTAAAAATAGCATAAAAAAGATGGATAAAATTGATTTAAAAAATACCTTATATTTATAAAAATTAGAATTTTCACTAAAAACGATTGATAAAGAATCAAGATTATGCTATTATCTATGTAAGGAGGGAATATCTTTATGAAAAACAAAAAAATATTATCTATCCTTAGTATAATTAGTGTATTAACAGTTACATTAATATCGTAAACGTCTCAAAAATTTTTAGAGTTAACAAAATAAGAACCGACTACCATAGGACTGGTAATCCTAGAGGGTAGTTAAACAATTCATGGTACGACATGAACTGTAATCGGCTCGCTCGCTGTAATTATGTTACAACAATCTATAGTATAACAATTTTTATGAATAATTTCCATATATTTCAGGATTTTTAGTTTTTCATAAAGATTTATTCCTATTAATTATTGATTGTAGAATAAGACAGCATGCGGAGAATGTATACAGTGAATGTATGTATTCTCCGCTTTTTTTGTTTTCTATTAATTTATTTAAAAAATAAAAAAACCAAGTAGCAAGCATTCTCATTTTCTAAAAATGGCCCGCTTGTGGAATAATTCAATGTTTTCACGCATTGTTTGTACTGGAACTACTCGTAAGAGCCGTGCAAACAACGTGTTGCATGGCTCTTTTTCTACTTGGTTTAGAAAGTAGGTGAATCAATGATTGAACTGAAAGCAACAGATTTGCACCGTATTACATGTCAACTGACCTTGTTTAATCGACAAAGATTTAAATTGTACAACGGCACAACAGAACGTATTGTATATGATTTTTCAGGAAGAAATCTGTTGATCAATCCTGTGAGTTTTGAAACGGAGCAAGACATGGAACGTTTCTTTCGACAAGTAAAACTGATTTATTTTGATGGAAAAGTGGTCGGTTATCGTGGCTGCTCGGAACTTCCGTTAAAACTTGAATGTAGAGCGTTCAAAAAAATGGTTAAACGACAAAAGATGTTACTTAATGCACCGTTCAACTATAAGGTTTTTGAAGAAAATGAATTTAGGGAATGGTGCAAGAAAATGAGAAGCTATAAGTAGTAAATTTGGTTTTTTATACTTGGTCTTTTTGTTTGTTAGTTTTAACTAACATGTGCAATTTACCAATAGCTAGGTTAGCTATCGAAAAAGGATGCAGAAAAGCACACGGACACGAAGGTGCAAACTGGCTACACGTCAACTTTTTTGCAGAATTTGGGAGATCCTTAAAAAATGAATACTACAGGACTTATCTAGTCAATCAGCGTGTCTTTAAAGGGCTAGGTAAGGATAAACTACCTAAAGAGTACGGTCAGAATAAAGGCGGTACGTGATTATGGGTGTGACACAGTAACTAAAAAGATTTCGTGCGATGATCTTTTGTTTTAAAGGGAGCCAGATACTTTTTTAGAGTTTGGGGTTGCTACCGCTACAAACCCTGCGATCAGTAAAATCTGTAGAAAAATTGCTAAAAAGCTAGCAAACAAAAGGATCAAGTAAAACGAGGATATTTACCATAAAACCAATAGGAGGAAAGTGAACATGAAGACATAGGAGTGTTTTTCTAGAGGTTCCAAGGATAGTATTTTTTTAATAATTAAGGCTTTGTTACTATTAATTTGAGGTGAGAGGGGTATGACAAAAAAAGAGCAAAGTATTTGGCGTAAAGAGATGTTGGCATTGATGAATGAAGACGCAGACTGGTATAAGAATGAAGATACCGAGCGTTTTAAACGAATACAAGAACTTGCAAAAAAGATAGAAACAGCAAGTACTAGACAATTTTCTTCTCATATTAGCAAGGAAAGATTTGAAGCCTATCAAAGAATGGGTTTACAGTTTAAAGAAATAGCAGAAGAATTCCATATAACAACTACAGCGTTACAACAATGGCGTAAAGACAATGGGTATCCCATTTACAATAAAAATAATAAGAAATGAGGAAAGCAAAATGAAAAAGTTCGCAAGTGCAGGGTTAAGTATTTTAGTCGCAACAGGGGTAGCAGGTATTGGGGGAAATGAAGTACAGGCAGCAGAACAAGCGCAACCAAAAACACCTGAAAACAGTTCTACAGAACAATCAACAGTGAAAGCTACACAAACAACGGAGCAAGCCATTACTGAAAAACAGCAACAAGTAACAGAGAAACAAGCAATTGTCGATCAAAAACAACAAGTCGCTGACACTGCGAAAAAAGAAAAAGATACCATTGATCAATCTGTTAAAGACCAACAAGCAGTGGTCGATCAAAACAAAGACGCATTGGATCAAAGTCAACAAGCAGTGACTGACCAACAAGCAGTTGTAGACGAAGCTAAAAAAGTCGTGGATGAAGCAACACCTTCAGCCATTGAAAAAGCCAAAGACCAAGTGGCTACGGATACACAAGCAGTTGATGACCAACAAAAAGTCGTGGATCAAGCTCAAACAGACGTTAACCAACAACAAGCTGTTGTTGATGAAAAAGCAAAAGAAACGAATGCTGCTAAAGTGCAAAATGAAAAAGATCAACAAGCAGTAACAGCTGCGAAACAAGAACAAGCCAAGCTTGAAGAATTAGCGAAAAATGCGGAAGCGGAAAAAGCAAAAGCAGAAAAAGAACAAGCAGCAAAAGAAGCTGAACTGGCTAACAAACAGAAAGAAGAAGCCAAAGCTAAAGATCAAAAAACGAAGGACGATCAAGCAGTCGCAGACCAACAAACTGTTGTGACAACTAGTCAAGAGAAAGTAGCAGACGCAAAAGCAGATACAGCTGCGAAACAGGCAGACTTAACTGCGAAAGAGAATGCTTTGAAAGACAAGCAAGCAGCAACAAAGCAAGCGCAGAATACTTTAGATAGCTCAAAAGAAGAGCTAAAAGGACATAAAGGGATTAACTTGCCTGCCAATTTCACACCTGATTATTACAAAAAATTATCTGAACAAGAAAAGCAGGCAATGGAAAAAGAAGCATTAGCATTAAATAAAGTTTTTCCTGAAAATCAAGCAGATGCGGCAAAAGCAACGGAAATGATCGACATTAAAAATCCTACAGAAAAACAAAAGAAACAAATGAGTGATTATTTTGTTGGTTTATTAAATGACGTTCGCGAAAAACTTGGATTGCAAAAATTAAAAGTGTCTAGTCAAAATATTAAATTTGCTTGGGATAATGCGAAGTATACTAATCCTAATGAAATTGGACATGATGAAAATGCAATTAATAAAGCAGCAAAAGAGAATGGTTTTAAAGAGTATCCAGGGCAAAACTTTTATGAAAATTTAAGTGGTGGATACTTCCAACCAAAAGACGGGAAAATATCAGTACTAGATTTTGAGCGAGCAGCAAGAGAAGCTTTAGTCGATATGCTGTTTAATGATGGAAGAATGGGTTATGGACATACTGAATCATTATTACAAGCAGATAAAACAAATACTGCAATTGCTCTTTCAGAAGAAAATCACGGTTTTTCTTCCGGTAAAATTCATATTATTGGGTACAATCAATCAAGATTGGCAGATCAAAATACTTATGAAGAAGGAAGTGTACCAGTCTTTAAGAGTAAAGAAACCCTTCAAAAAGAAGTAGCAACCAATCAAGAAAAATTAGCTACCGCTAAACAAGCAGAATCAGATGCACAACAAGCAAGAAGTGCAAGTCAGCAAGCCTTAAATACAGCCAAAACAACACAAGCAACAGCAGAAAAAGAACTATCTGTTCATAAAGCGACATTGGCCAATCTTCAAGCAGTTGCGACTAAGAGTACGACAAACTATGAAGAAAAAGTACGACAAACTGCAACGGCAGAAAAAAGCCTTCAACAAACAAAAGATCAATTGGTAACAATCAATGAGTTAATTCAAAATCGAGCTGCTGTTTTAGAAAAAGCGAAAACAAAAGTTGCAGACGCACAAGCGATAGAACAAACGTCTGCTAAAGTGCTGAAAGAAAAACAAGAAGCCCAAAAAGCAGAAGAAAACACATTGAATAGCTTGAAGGAAGTATTGGATTTAGCAAAAGAAAACTTAAATCAAAAACAAGTTGCGCTTAAAACAAGTACACGTTCATTGGCTCGTTTAGAAAATGCTCAACCAACATACGAAAAAGCAGTGAACGAGTTAAACAAAGCAGAAGCGGCAGTGGTCCAAGCACAAGAAGCCTATGAAAATTCTTTGAAATCATTGGAGAAACTTAAAGAACAACAAGCTGGTGCTACACTTGCTTATACACAAGCACAAGAAGACCTGTCTAATGCGAAGTTAGAGCTACAGCAGTACCAAGGCATATTAAGAGACTTAGAGTCACAACAAGCCGAACAGCGCCGACAAGAAGCGTTGCAAGAGCAAGTAGCAAAAGAACAACAACGCCTTGAACGAGAAGCAAAACAAAACCAAACGTTAGTAGCAAGTGCTACTTCAGCAGACAAAACACCTGGTCTCCAACAGTTATCTTTTTCTAAACAAAAAGAACAACCAAAAGCACAAGCATTAACACATTTAGAACCTCGTAAGACGAAACAAGTAGCAAAAGCACCAGAATCCTTACCACATACAGGAGAACAACAAAGTATTTGGTTGACTATTATTGGATTATTGATGGCAGTAGGTACGATCAGTTTCAAGAACAAAAAACGTAAAAAAAATAGTTAATAATTGTTTGATATAGCAAAACAAAAAGAATGTTTTTTATGAGAACAAAAAAAGATCAGAAAAATTTTGACGAGGGTTATTTTTCAGCTATGAGAGATGCCTTATCTCTTGATATAGAGCACTATGGGAATGGTACAGGGGCAGAGTTAATTCAAGAATTTGGATTAAGACGTTCAGATTTTATGAAACACTTTGAAGTAGATGATATTCAATTTATTGATAGCTATGTTGAAGAAGGCACAAAAAGAATCAAGAAAATCTGGGTATCTTGATTTGGAAAACAAAGATATATATCGTGTTTTAAAAGAATATAAAATAACTAAGAGAATCGAAGATGCTTTCGGTTCTCTTTTTTTAGTAAGGAGGGAAATGACAATGAAAAAGCAACGAGCCCCTTGTGTTTCATGAGCTATTTTACAAACAAAAAAATAAAAAAAATCGAGGAGAATGATACATGAATCAACAGACTGAAGTAAAAAAACGTTTTAAAATGTATAAGGCAAAGAAGCATTGGGTGGTAGCCCCTATTCTTTTTCTAGGCGTGTTAGGAGTTGTAGGATTAGCTACTGATAATGTACAAGCCGCGGAATTAGATACGCAACCAGAAACAACCATGGGGCAACCTGATAATCCCGATCCACAGGTAGGTAGTACAATACCTAAGACAGAAGTATCTGAAGAAGCACCAGTACAAAAAGACACTACTTCTCAACCGACCAAAGTAGAAGAAGTAGCGCCAGAAAATAAAGGTACTGAACAAAGTTCAGCTACCCCAAATGATACCACAAACGCGCAACAACCAACAGCAGAAGCAGAAAAATCAGCACAAGAACAACCAGTAGTCAGCCCTGAAACAAACAATGAGCCTCTAGGACAGCCAACAGAAGTTGCACCAGCTGAAAATGAAGCCAACAAATCAACGTCCATTCCTAAAGAATTTGAAACACCAGACGTTGACAAAGCAGTTGATGAAGCGAAAAAAGATCCGAACATTACCGTTGTTGAAAAACCAGCAGAAGACTTAGGCAACGTTTCTTCTAAAGATTTAGCTGCAAAAGAAAAAGAAGTAGACCAACTACAAAAAGAACAAGCGAAAAAGATTGCCCAACAAGCAGCTGAATTAAAAGCCAAAAATGAAAAAATTGCCAAAGAAAATGCAGAAATTGCGGCAAAAAACAAAGCGGAAAAAGAGCGTTATGAAAAAGAAGTCGCTGAATACAACAAGCATAAGAACGAAAACAGCTATGTCAATGAAGCGATTAGTAAAAACCTAGTGTTTGATCAATCTGTCGTGACGAAAGACACTAAAATTTCGTCGATTAAAGGCGGAAAATTTATCAAAGCAACTGATTTTAATAAAGTAAATGCAGGGGATTCAAAAGATATCTTTACGAAATTACGGAAAGATATGGGCGGAAAAGCTACTGGCAACTTCCAGAATTCCTTTGTCAAAGAGGTAAACCTTGGAGCTAATGGGGGTTATGCGGTTCTTTTAGAAAAAAACAAACCAGTGACAGTGACCTATACAGGGCTAAACGCTAGTTACTTAGGGCGCAAAATTACAAAAGCAGAATTTGTTTATGAGCTACAATCATCACCAAGCCAAAGTGGAACGTTAAATGCAGTATTTTCAAACGATCCGATTATCACGGCTTTTATTGGTACAAACAGAGTCAATGGTAAGGATGTTAAAACACGCTTAACGATTAAGTTCTTTGATGCGTCAGGTAAAGAAGTACTACCAGATAAAGATAGTCCATTTGCGTATGCGCTGTCTTCTTTAAATTCAAGTTTAACGAATAAAGGTGGGCATGCGGAATTTGTTTCTGATTTTGGCGCGAACAATGCGTTCAAATACATTAATGGTTCGTATGTGAAAAAACAAGCGGATGGAAAATTTTACTCACCGGAAGATATTGACTATGGCACAGGACCTTCTGGATTGAAAAATAGTGATTGGGATGCTGTAGGTCACAAGAATGCGTACTTTGGTTCAGGTGTTGGTTTAGCCAATGGGCGTATTTCCTTTTCTTTTGGTATGACAACAAAAGGAAAAAGTAACGTGCCTGTATCTAGTGCGCAATGGTTTGCCTTTAGTACCAACTTAAATGCAAAATCTGTAACACCGAAGAGACAATTTAATAGTCCTAAAGAACCAGTTAAAGCAACGATTGAATTTAATGGATACAAAGCCAATGTCGTTCCTGTTCTTGTTCCGAACAAAGAAGTCACTGATGGTCAGAAAAATATCAATGATTTAAATGTGAAACGTGGCGACTCTTTACAATACATTGTGACAGGGGATACGACAGAACTTGCTAAAGTAGATCCAAAAACAGTAACAAAACAAGGGATTCGAGATACCTTTGATGCAGAAAAAGTGACGATTGATTTATCTAAAGTGAAGGTTTATCAATCAGACGCAAGTCTAAACGAGAAAGACTTAAAAGCTGTTGCTGCAGCGTTTAATTCAGGAAAAGCTAAAGACGTGACTGCTTCTTATGATCTTAATTTAGATCAAAACACCGTCACAGCAATGATGAAAACCAACGCAGACGGTTCCGTTGTTTTAGCAATGGGGTATAAATATTTACTTGTCTTGCCGTTTGTAGTGAAAAATGTAGAAGGTGATTTTGAAAATACAGCTGTTCAATTAACAAACGATGGTGAAACGGTAACAAATACAGTGATTAACCATGTGCCAGGTAGTAATCCTTCCAAAGATGTAAAAGCAGATAAAAACGGTACAGTTGGCAGTGTTTCTCTACATGATAAAGATATTCCGTTACAAACAAAAATTTATTATGAAGTGAAGTCTTCCGAACGTCCAGCCAACTATGGCGGAGTCACAGAAGAATGGGGCATGAATGATGTCTTGGACACGACCCATGATCGTTTCACAGGAAAATGGCACGCTATTACGAACTATGATATTAAAATTGGTAAAGAAACCCTTAAAGCAGGTTCAGATATTACAAAATATATTGAATTGACAAATAAAGATGGACAAGATCTTACTTTTACGATGAATCAAGCATTATTGGCCGCCTTAAATGAAGGAAGCAATAAAGTAGGCAAACAAGCTTGGTCTGTGTATCTGGAAGTCGAACGGATCAAAACAGGTGATGTAGAAAACACGCAAACAGAAAACTACAACAAAGAGCTTGTTCGTTCTAATACGGTGGTGACACATACGCCTGATGATCCAAAACCAACTAAAGCCGTTCATAACAAAAAAGGGGAAGATATTAACCATGGAAAAGTTGCTCGTGGTGATGTTCTTTCTTATGAAATGACCTGGGACTTAAAAGGGTACGATAAAGACTTTGCTTTTGACACAGTCAATCTTGCGACAGGCGTTTCTTTCTTCGATGATTACGATGAAACGAAAGTGACACCAATCAAAGACTTACTTCGTGTCAAAGATTCTAAAGGGGTAGATATTACGAACCAGTTCACGATCTCTTGGGACGATGCCAAAGGCACGGTGACAATCTCTGCCAAAGACCCACAAGCCTTTATTCTAGCGTATGGTGGGCAAGAATTGCGTGTAACGCTCCCTACAAAAGTCAAAGCCAATGTTTCTGGGAATGTTTATAATTCAGCGGAGCAAAATACATTTGGTCAACGAATTAAAACCAATACCGTTGTCAACCATATTCCAAAAGTGAACCCTAAAAAAGACGTGGTTATTAAAGTCGGTGACAAACAAAGTCAAAATGGCGCTACAATCAAATTAGGGGAGAAATTCTTCTATGAATTCACAAGTAGTGACATTCCTGCAGAATATGCGGGACTTGTGGAAGAATGGTCGCTTAGTGACAAACTAGACGTCAAACATGACAAATTTAGTGGCCAATGGTCTGTGTTTGCCAATTCTAATTTTGTTTTAGCAGACGGAACCAAAGTGAATAAAGGGGATGACATTTCGAAACTATTCACGATGACCTTTGAACAAGGGGTAGTGAAAATCACGGCCAGTCAAGCCTTTTTAGATGCGATGAATCTAAAAGAAAACAAACACGTTGCACACTCATGGAAAGCGTTCATTGGTGTAGAACGAATTGCGGCAGGAGACGTTTACAACACAATCGAAGAATCTTTCAACAATGAGAAGATTAAAACTAATACGGTAGTGACACATACGCCAGAAAAACCACAAACGCCACCAGAAAAAACAGTGATTGTACCACCAGCACCAAAAACACCGCAAGCACCAGTAGAGCCATTAGTGGTAGAAAAGGCAAGTGTAGTGCCAGAATTGCCGAAAACAGGCGAAAAACAAAATGTCTTATTAACAGTAGCTGGTAGCTTAGTTACAATGCTTGGTTTAGCAGGCTTAGGATTTAAACGTAAAAAAGAAACAAAATAATTGAAGACGAAAAGAAGGACGAACTGATTGTCCTTCTTTTTTTAGTTATGGAGGGGAAAAATTGGAAGCAGTAGTCGCAGAAAGAGAGGCAAAGGGGATGAAAGAAATTGCCATCCAAGAAAAAGATTTGACCTTACAGTGGAGAGGAAACACAGGTAAGTTAGTTAAAGTTCGATTAAAGAATACACGAGCAATGGAAATGTGGTACAACAAACAAATTACCGAAGAAAGCATTCAGGAGATCACCACGTTGAATATCATTAAAAACGGAAAATCTCTGGCATTAGAAGTATATCCAGAAAAAAGTATCTATGTGAAACCAAATTTAGGCA
Organism: Enterococcus sp. DIV1758; assembly: GCF_051711985.1. Lineage (NCBI taxonomy): Bacteria > Bacillati > Bacillota > Bacilli > Lactobacillales > Enterococcaceae > Enterococcus > Enterococcus sp. DIV1758. The sequence goes on along the minus strand of NZ_JBIOOA010000003.1, from coordinate 13,307 downwards.
GAATCAATGTGCCTGTCTTTTTTATCAAAACGCCCATTAATAGAGGGGTTTTTGAAGAGATCTTCGGCGAAACTTTAAAATCATAAATAAAAAATTATTTGGAGGAAATTACAATGAAAAAAATTATTTTATCAAGCTTGTTTAGTGCAGTACTAGTATTCGGTGGCGGAAGTATAACAGCATTCGCTGACGATTTAGGACCAACAGATCCAGCAACTCCACCAATTACCGAACCAACTGATTCTAGTGAACCTACGAATCCTACTGAGCCGGTGGATCCTGCAGAACCGCCAGTAATACCAACTGATCCAACAGAACCTAGCAAGCCAACCGAGCCTACAACACCGAGTGAGCCAGAAAAGCCAACAGAACCAACAACGCCAATTGATCCTGGAACGCCGGTTGAACCGACTGAACCAAGCGAGCCAACAGAACCTAGTCAACCAACCGAGCCTACAACACCAAGCGAACCAGAAAAACCTGTTACTCCAGAACAACCGAAAGAACCAACTCAACCAGTGATTCCAGAAAAACCAGCAGAACCAGAAACACCAAAAACTCCTGAACAGCCCACTAAACCAATAGACGTAGTCGTTACACCTAGTGGAGAAATTGATAAAACGAATCAATCGGCAGGAACACAACCAAGTATTCCTATTGAAACAAGCAACTTAGCGGAGGTAACACATGTACCAAGTGAAACTACTCCAATTACAACAGAAGCTGGGGAAGAAATTGTAGCAGTAGATAAAGGTGTTCCGTTAACCAAAACACCAGAAGGATTAAAACCAATTAGCAGCTCGTATAAGGTTTTACCTAGCGGAAACGTTGAGGTAAAAGCAAGTGATGGAAAAATGAAAGTATTGCCACATACAGGAGAGAAATTCACACTCCTTTTCTCTGTATTGGGAAGCTTTTTTGTATTAATTTCAGGCTTCTTTTTCTTTAAAAAGAATAAGAAAAAAGCTTAATCAGAAAGAGTAATTTCGATAAATTTCTGTGAGGAAAGGAGGTGCTTTGCTTGTTTATTTTATTTACTACAAAGCAAAGTCATGTATTACTAAATGAATTAGGGTTTAATAGAAAAATTGACCTGGTACAAGGTATTGAACAGTTAACAAAAATCAATGCGGCTTTAAAAAAATCGACGGATCGAATTCTAATTACGTATGAGATTTATTACAACGTGACAGACGAGAAAGCTTTTGTAAGAGAAACAATGACTTTGCCGGTAGTTGAGGAAACTGTCCTCCAAAACATGGTACAGACTGTAGAAACCAATGAAGAAGTAAGACAAGAAGATTTAGAAGCGTTTCTTCACCTGTTCAAAAGAAATGTGAGTAATAAGCCGAAGAGAGTAGGCCGTTCAACAGGTTCTTTAAAAAAGAAAGCAGAAAAGCAACAAAAATCAACTGTTTTTACAACAATTTCTCGCTATAGCTATTTCTCAGTGGCTTTACTTATATTTTTAGCAGTAGGTGTTTTTACAGGTGCGTCATTTGGTTCTCAAAGTAAACCAACGAGCCAAAATGATTCTAAGTTAGAGGAACGATTAATACATTTACAAGAACAAGTACATGAACAACCACAAGTTGATGTTGTTGCTCGGTTTTTCTTATCTAGTCTGTACTCTGGTGAAGAGAGTGACAAAGCCACGCAAAAGCAAGTTAAAAAGTATGTTTCTGAAGGAGTACTCAAAGAGATTAAGGGGTCTAAAGAACAAATAAGAACGCTATTTCTTTGGGAATCAAAAAAAGAAGGAAACCAATGGCTCCTTACGTACGTCGTTACCTTGAAAGTGGCTAAAGAAGAAACTGAAATTCGTCAAATGAAAGTGGCTATGGAAAAGAAAAACAATAATTATCAAGTAACAGAACTTCCAGAAGAAAAAGAATTTACTATTAATGAATAATAATTAAGGAGGCAATTCTATGAAATATGAACGTCCATTAAAAAGAGAGTCACAAATCAAGGAGTTTGAGTTAGGCACGCACGCGGCAGTAATTGAAAAAGTTCAAAAGAAACGGTCTCAAAAAGGGAATGATATGTTTTTACTCTCTCTTTTGGGAAAAAGTAACGAAAAAGGGGTTTATTTTCTTACCTTCGGGAATGATTATACTGAAGATAATTTACGCTATATTTTAGCCAGTATCCAAGACAACGGTGTAGAGATTCCAGACGTTGATTTTGGCTATAATCGAGAAACTTTTGAATTTCTGAAAGGTAAAGATGTCTATATTCAGGTTGAAGAACAAGAGTATAAAGGGAAAGTTAAACATGCGGTAACAAATTTTTTAACTCAGGATGAATTTGAAGAAAGCGAAGAAATGGAGTTTTCAGAAAGCAATACTGAAGAAGATTGGTAAAATAAGCCATTTCTTAGAATATAAAAACTGAAGGAGAGACAAAACTATGGATATAGTCACAAAAATTATTACACTAATTGGAGGAATCATTGGACTTGTTTCAGCAGTTAGTATTATGTTTGGCGTGAAAGAAATTCGTTCAGGTATGTCGAATGATGATCCACGTACGCTTGATAAAGGAATAGAAAAAGTAGTTGTTGGTGGGGCTGTTATTTTAGCAATTGGTGGGGTAGTCGCCTATGTTATTACACAGGTAGGAGCTATTCGTTTTTAAAAGGAGGAAAAAAATGAAGCTATTAGTAGAAATGATAGTCAACGGTCAAACTGAATGGGAAGTTGTAGAAGAAGAAAATGCGCCACAGGCAATTATTCAGAGTCGAGGATGCTTTTCATTTGATGAGAATGGAGAGCTCATTGTCAATGATGATGAAATAAGTTATACAGGCGTGTTTGAGGTTTGCGAGACTAACTTATTGGATTTCACTGTTAAGGAAGCAGAAATCCATAGATTTTATCACAAAAAATTAGAAAAGCTAGGGATAGATCCTCTAACGTTTGAAAACTCGCAAGAAATAGCTAACTGAGCGGAGGGGAAGCAATGAACATTCCAAAAGGAACGACCGATCAGCTATTTAAAAGTCTAGCTGAATACAATCCAGCAACGAATGAAGCCATGTCTAAAATAGCGAAAGTCCTAGTCCCTTTAGGAATCGCTATTTTAGGCATTCTTTTTATGATTGAATTATCGAATACCCAAAAGAAATTTCAATCAGAAGACGGTGGTTTGACAATCGAGTTATTAACTAACATTGCATTGAAATATGTGATCGCGTATGTCTGTATTATGGGCTCTGGCTACATTATTGATGGCATTGTCTGGTTTACAATTCAAGCAGCCAAATGGATTAATTCCATTGTAACAGCAACAGGAACCAGTGAAGCGATCCCACAAGTGGGGAAAGTCTCCTGGTGGGCAAAACCGATTGTAGGTCTATTTGAGGTATTTGCTTACCTAGCACTATGGTTATCGAGTGTGATAACGAAAATCCTTATTTTCTTACGAGGGGTACAATTGTATATGATTAAAGCCCTTGCGCCATTGTTTGTGGCGTTTTTTGTTCATGATGAATTACGTTCGATTGCCATGGGCTACATGAAACAAATTATGGCGTATGCTTTACAAGGTGCTTTACTGGTTCTATTAATGGGGCTTATTCCAATTTTAACGGCGAATGATTACCTTTCGTTTGCTTCATTTGATGGAGGTATATGGGCGAATGCTAGTGCATTTGTACTTAATATCATGACGTATTGTGCGTTAATTTTAAAATATGTGGCAGTGATTATTCTTCTAGTTGGTTCACAAGGATTTGCCAAACGATTAGTAGGAGCGATGTAAAATGGCGATTAGTTCAGAATTTTATAAAGATCTATCAAAAGTAGAGAAAAAAATCTGGGGAATTACAGTCAGAGAATTTAAAGCATATGTTTGCTTTGTTTTTATAGGGATACTTCTTCTGTTAGAAGTATTTTTTTTGCCTGATCTTTTATTTATGGTTTGTGCGTTAGTCACCTCGTTTGCGTTAGGGTGGTATCCCGTTTTATTAATGATGAATAAGTGGAAAGAAGTAAAAAGAGCTTTTTACTTACGCTTTTATTATGAGGAACGAACCTTTCAGGCTGGGAAAATAAGGAGGTATCAAAAGAATGAATTTGTTCAAAAAGAAACAATCAAAGAAACAGACGTTATCTAGTAACGTTGAAAAAGTAGATAAAAAAGTAAAAAAACGTGTACAGCAACAAGCAAATCCTACCGTACAGGAGAGTATTTTTTATACGAGTCAGTTTGAAGAAGGGCTCATGCACATTGTAGAGGATGAGTTTTCTAAATGCTATAAACTTGGAGAAGTGGACTACGAAATTGCTGTAGAAGAAGATCAATTAAACACGGTAATGGGGTATGCAGAAGGGTTAAATACACTAGACAAAAACTCTCGGTATCAGCTGCTGGTTGTTAATAAAAGAGAAGAAGAGTCGTTGATGGAAGACGTTTTATTGGCGTATCAGGGAGATCACTTAGATAACTACCGTCAAGAAATCAATGAAATTATTACGAAGCAGTATGAACAAGACGAGCGAAACTTTAAGATTGAAAAATATGCTATTTTCACCACAAAAAGTTCGTCCATGAAACAAGCTAACAAAGAGTTAGAAGGAATCATGCAGAACTTTGCCAATCGTTTTGAAGCTAACCAAATTAAATTAGAGGTAACCCCAATGACTGGCTTAGAGCGATTGTCTTTGTTCAGCTATTTTTTGCGCCACGGACAATATTTTGGCACAAGCTACCAAGATATTGCCGTATCAGGGCTAACGTCTAAAGCGTTTATTGTTCCAAGTAAAATCAAGTTTCCAAACAATAAAGCTTATTTTCGGTTAGGAGAAAACTACGCAGCTGTTTTAACCATTCAACAATACCCAAAATACCTAGAAGATAAGTTAATCAAAGAATTATGCGCTACAGGAAGAGAGTTAGCGATTAGCATTCATGCCAGACCCTATGACATGATGGAAGCCAGAAAGGCAATACAGGGAACCAAGACATTAAATGATGTTGCCATTCAAAAGCAACAGAAGCAAAACTTCAGAAGTGGTGTTTCAGAGGATGCGATTTCAGGAGAAGCAAAGGAAATCCAAGAAACAACGAATGCGTTAATGGATGAAATAAAAAATAATGGCCAAAAGTTATTTAATGGCCTATTTTCAGTTTTCCTAATTGCAGAAACAGAAAAGGAACTTTTAGAAGCTGTTGAATCGGTGAAAAACGTAGGAGCAACCTGGCAAGTTGTGTTTGATACGGTAGACAATTACAAAGAAGAAGCACTCAATACTATCTTACCGATTGGAAAACCTTACTTAGACGTTGAAATGAGTTATATGCGTGATCTAACAACAACAAATATTGCTACACAAGTACCTTTTACCAATGTGGAATTACAAAGCCCAACAGGTCAGTTTTATGGCCGGAATCAGTTGACGAAGAACATGATTACTATTGACCGAAAAAAAGATTTAATTACACCAAGTGGGCTTATTTTCGGAACGTCTGGTTCTGGTAAAGGAATGGCGACCAAATGGGAAATTCTTTCAACGCGTTTAAAATTTCCGAAGGATCGCTTTTTAATTGTTGATCCAGAAAGTGAATACTTACCGATTGGGAAAGAATTGGATGCAGAAATACTCGATATCTCAACTGGTACAAAAAACCACTTGAATATTTTAGGAATGGTAGACAAGCAGTTATTGGATGAAGAGGACCAGGAACTTGATTTAGTTAAAGAAAAATCTAATTTGTTATCCACTATGTTTGAATCGCTACTAAAAAGCTATACGGACGTGGATGCGGGACTTGTTGATCGTGTGACGTTGTTGACGTATGAACGCTTTGAAAACAAAGAGACAGAGCCAACATTAGTCGATTGGTTTAGAATCTTAAAAGAACAAACGGATGAAGGTGCCAAAGAATTAGCGAATAAAGTGGAAACCTATTGTGTGGGTTCACAAGATATCTTTGCGCACCAAACGAATATCGACTTAACGGCACCCTTTATTGTCTTTAATACAAAAAAATTAGATGATCGCTTGAAAAAGTTTGCCATGAAAGTGATTTTAGATCAGTTGTGGAAACAAGTAGTATCCGGACAAGGAAAAGTAACGTCACGTTTGTATTTTGATGAATTACAAGTCAATTTCACAACGGAAGAAGAAGCAGAATGGTTCTTAAATTTATGGGCGCGTATTCGTAAGTATGGCGCCGTGACAACAGGTATCACGCAAAACCCTACGACGTTATTAGACAGTAAAGCGGGGCAAAAAATGATTGCCAATAGTGAATTTTTGATTTTATTACGGCAAAAACCAATTGATTCACAACGATTAGTAGAAATTTTAAGTCTGACACCTGCATTGAAGAAGTATATCAATGATCGAGCCCCACAAGGAACGGGGCTAATTTCTGCAGGTGGGGTAGTTGTTCCGTTTGAAAATCCTATTCCAAAAGAAACACATCTATTTGAAATTATGAATACCGACGCTTAGGATGTGAGGACATGGTAGAAAATAAGCGTACTTGGAAAGAAAAAGTACATGTTGAAACTCAAGTAGAAGAGCGTCTTAGAAAAAATTTGACCTTAAAATCAAGAGAAGCGACGAAGTTGCAAAAAAAAGCATTAAAGACGACTAAAAAGGAGTTTAAACTTTCTAAGAAAAATTACAAGCAATCACTAAAAAAACATAAACTCACCTTGAAAACAGGGAAGGAACCATTAAGTATTAACCATTTACTGGATAAAAAGAAATTTGTAGAGCAAAAGAAACGCAAAAAAGCACAGAAAATTGCTTACAAACGAACGAAAAAAGTAGATGAAACGCGTGTCGTTAACCAAGTAAAAAGGGAAACCAAGGAAGGGTTGAAAAGAGAAGCGACGCAAAAAGTACGAACCACGTTAACGCAGGAAGATACACTGAATGAAGCAATGACCCTTTATGAAAAAACACAACAAGCTAAATTTAACATGCGTACAGCTTTGAAAACAGGAAAAACGGTTAAGAATCTTTCGGTGAAAACTGCAAAAGATACGTACGGATTGGGGAATCGCTTATTTAACTTTTCAAGAGGACGTGGGTTTCAGCGTACACCAAAAGACTTTACGTTAAAAAAACAACTTATGAAACAACTACGGAATCGCGCTATGCGCTTTAAAGCAGCAAAAGAAGCGAAGAAAGCCGAACAAGGTATTGGCTTGATTCGTTCTTTTTTTAATGGTCAGAAGACATTAGGGAAAGTCGCTGCATTGATTCTAAAAAATCCAATTTCTTGGGTTGTTTTATTGGTTCTTTTTCTTGTTTTTTTATTGAGTGGCGTTGCAAGTAGTACACAAAAACCAGCGATTGTTCAAGAAGAGGAAGATTTAACCGCTTCATGGACGTATTTTACTAAATTAGATGCGCAACATACAGACGATAACAACCAGTTTTATAGCAATATCGATGATGTTCTTTTCTACATGAATTATCGGTACGATGATTTTAAATTATTAGATATGGATTCGACTGGTACAAAGAATTTTGAAACGATTCTATCTGACTTATGGACGGCATTAAACGGAAAGAAACCTGATTATCAGTTGAAAACAATGCAAAGTTTAGAAACAGATAAGAAATCAAGTTATTTTATCGAAGAGGAACAAGCAAAGCATTATCAAGAGATAAAAAAAGAGTTAGGCTACCAAACATTGGATGATCTCCTTTCTTTTCCAGTAAAAACTGACGCTTTAATTGTCAATAAGCGCTATGGCTATGACAAATCAAAAGAGAAGCTCACCTTGTATCAAGGCATTGATGTATTGATTGAAGCTAATCAGCCGTTTCATTCACCAATGAACGGCCAAATCGTTTCGGTGCCTGATACAGAAACACTGGTTATCGAAAAAGAGAAAGTAGCTAGGTTAACGATTCGTGGTGTGAATACCCTTCGACTAACAAAAGGTATGGATGTTGAAGAAGGAACATTTCTTGGGAATACAAAGAATTCAACAGTTACATTCCAGTATGAAAAATATAAAAAAGAAACGAAAGACTGGTTTTTTGTAAATCCAGCCTTTTATTTTCCACGTGTAACCTACACGCAAACGACTCTTTTAGGAAGTGCAGATTTTTCTCCTGGAGCAAGTGTCGAAAAAAGAGCGCAAGCTGTTTATGATTATTTATCAAAAAAGGGATACACCAAAGAAGGAATTAGCGCGATTTTAGGGAATTTTTCGGTAGAAAGTGGCATTAATCCAAAACGTGCAGAAGGGGATTATTTGAACCCGCCTGTAGGTGCGCATGGGAATTCGTGGGACGAACCGAGTTGGCTTTCTATGGGAGGTCCGCAAATTTATGGGGGACGTTTTCCAAATATTCTCCATCGAGGACTAGGTTTAGGCCAGTGGACGGATACAGCTGATGGTGGTCGTAGGCATACGTTGTTATTAGACTATGCCAAAGGTAAAAATAAAAAATGGTACGATCTGCAATTGCAGCTGGACTTTATTTTTGACGGCGATGCACCAGGTTCACGAACAGCAGCAGACAATGTAGTAAGAAGTAAGGTGGCTGCAACTATTCCAGAACTTACTACTTATTTTCTAACTGTTTGGGAAGGAAATCCCGGAGACAAGTTAGGAGAACGAATTCAAGCTGCACAAAATTGGTTTACATTCTTTTCTCGATCGGGTACACCAATCGGTGGTTCTGGGAGTGAGGTCTTTGCGCAGTATAAAGAAAAAATGCAACCATTACCCACAGACAGAGAAACAAAAGCAGGACAAGGCTGGCCAGGCAATGCGTATGCGCCAGGGAATTGTACTTGGTATGTATTTAATCGTTTTGCACAGTTAGGAAAAAGCATTCACCCTACTATGGGAAACGCCAATCAATGGGTGCATAACTACAGTCAAACACCAGGAGCGACACTTGAATCAACTCCTAAAAAAGGGGATGCTGTTATTTTTACAAATGGTGTAGCTGGTTCTAGTACGCAATATGGACACGTGGCTTATGTGGAGCATGTAAACTCTGATGGTAGTTTTGTCATTTCTGAAATGAATGTCAGTGGTGAGTATTCTATGAATTGGCGTGTCTTAAAAAAAGAAGCAGGCGAATACTTTATGCGCCTAAACTAAAAAGAAAGGAACCAATAAGAACAATGTATAATATGGAAAAATTAAGTAGATACAAGAAAATTGCCTTTGTTGGTGGCAGCTTACTGCTTATTGTGCTTATTTTTTTGATTGGGCTTAGTGTTGGGCAAAGAAAACAAGTAAACACCAATGAAAAACAAGTAAAAGTTGAGAAAAAAGAGGAATTAACAACAAGTACGGTAAAAAAATTTTTGATTGCGTATTATACAAAAAAAGATCTTGGTGAAAATAGAAATCGCTATGAACCTTTGGTGACAAGCGCCATGTATAACGAATTAGTGAATGTAGAAAAACAGCCTGTTAATCAAGCGTATAAAGGCTATGTAGTCAATCAAGTACTTGATACGTATAAAATCTATATTGATACTGAAAACAACGAAGTCATTGTGGACGTCACGTATAAGAATACACAACGAACCAAACGAAATAATGATGAAGGAGCGTTGAAAAATCAGAGCAATCAAGAAGCGCTGAAATTAACCTTTGTAAAACAAGGCGCTAATTTTTTAGTGGATAAAATGGCACCAGTAACACTTACCAATGAATTACAAGAGGAGCCAAATTCATATAATACACATGTAGTAACGACAGAAGAATCAGCAAAGGAGAGTGCAAACAGTGGGGAAAAGTAAAGTGAGTGAATTAGAAAAAAAGAAAGATCGAGTGGAGAAAGAGCTTAATAAAGCCAATGAACGTCTCGATACATTGAAACAGTCGATTGCTAAAAAAGAGAATGAATTGAAACAAATAGAAGCGGAAATTGTCAGTGCTCTATTAACAGAAAATAATTTATCTTTTAGTGAATTGACTACGTTGTTGAGTGAAAAAGAAGCAGGTGGTGAAGCAAGTGTTTATAGGGAATAAAACAACCTATCGCTATGAACTTCTTCATTCAAAAAATATTAAAGGCGAGGTGATCGACTCTACCGCTACACTTGTTCGTTATGTGATTGGCGTAAACAACGATCTTATTAAGAAGGAAGAAGAAGGGTGGCTTTATGTCGAAAAAATAAAAGAAGGAAAACAAGAGGACCAAATCCTTTATGGCAAGCGTATAGATTTACCAATTTTAGAAGATAATCCTTATTTTCATGATCTTTTAGATCCGTTTGATACAAAAAAAGTGATTCCTTTTGTAGAACTATTGCCTTCAGCTGTAGAAAATCAGGTAAAGCCAGAAGAAAAAAATAAAGAAACACAGGATATTGTAGAGTTAGAGAAAAACAACAAAACCACTATTACTACTGAAGAAAAGGAAACAACTGAATTAAAAGAGCAACCAGATGAAACGGCCGATAAAGAAACACAGAAGAAAATTCTGGAACAAAAGATTCAGTTTAAAAAAGACGAGTTAGCCACATTGACCGAGGAGATTGCGACTAAGCAGGAAGAAATCAATGACTTAGAACAAAAATTAAGTACATTTTCAAAGAAACTAGAGGGACTTTATTTATAAAAAAGAGCTTTTTCTTAGCTAGTAAAAAGCCTCTTTTAGCTAAGAAATAAGGATTATCACTTTCCCTTACAATTGTTTATGGCATATAAAAAAAGTAGAACCATAAAAAAAGACTAGCAAAAATTGCTGGTCTTTTTTTGTAAAGGAGGAGATTTTTGGTGGAACAAAGAGAAATTGTACACCGCTATTATGTTTTAGGTACTAGTACTTTAGATAAAGTATTAAAAGTGCTGCTTAATTTATCCAGTGATGGTGTATTGGCGTTAAAAGACAAGTTTCTTCCTTTAAAAGGGGAAAATAATTTGTATAAGCTAATGAATCGTGAGGATCCACTGACTTCGGCGCAACTTCATGAAAAAGTAAATTTAAATAAGTTAAAAGAACAGTTGGAAGCCCAAGGGCTTCCTTTTGCGTTTAAAGAAACCAAAGAAGGGACTAACTTCTATTTTCGAGTAAAAGATACGGAACTTGCAAAGAAAGCCTTAGAACGCGTATTAACGGATATTAAGAAGAACCCACAAATGATTTTGCGTAAGCCAAATACCATGACTTTTGATGAACGGTTAGCCTACACTGCAGCCAATAAAAAATACATGGGTAAAATCGATCAAACAAAAACAATCACAAAAGGAAGGAAACTGTAATGCAGACGTACAAAAAAGAACTGAAACCGTATCTCTACCTTGGTGTTTTTCTATTTGTGATTGGCTTTGGAATAGGAAATTTCTTTTGGCTGTTACCAGGGACAGACTATTTTTCAAAAACGAATTATCTCTTTACAAAAGACATTCTGACGTATATCGAACAAACTTTTTATCGTTTTTTTATAACACCAAGTCTATTAGGATTTAGTGTAGGAGTACTTGGTTTTCTTTTAGGGCTATTAATGTATGTGCGAGATAATGATCGTGGAATCTACCGTCATGGAGAAGAATACGGTTCGGCTCGTTTTGCTACACCTGCTGAAATGAAAAAATATGAAGATCCAATTCCTGAAAACAATATTATTGTTAGTAAGCATGTAAAAATTTCTCTTTTTAATAAACGTTTACCAATCAAGCTACAAAAAAATAAGAATATCGCCATTCTAGGTGACTCTGGAGCAGCCAAAACGTTAGCTTTTATCAAAACCAATCTTATGCAACGACATGCCAGCTTTATCACAACAGACCCAGACGGTGGGATATTGCCAGAGATTGGACTTTTATTGAAAAAAGGAAAGTACAAGATTAAGGTCTTAGACTTAAACACGTTGTCAAATAGTGATACGTTTAATGTTTTTGAGTATATGCACTCCGAATTAGACGTGGACCGAGTTTTAGAAGCTGTCACCGAAGCAACAAAAGAAGTGGAAAAAACGACCGGGGACGATTTTTGGATAAAAGCCGAAGGCTTATTGGTTCGCTCTCTTATTGCGTATTTATGGTTTGACGGTCGCAGAAATGATTATACGCCACATTTAGGAATGATTGCGGACATGTTACGCCACCTAAAACGAAAAGATAAAAATGTACCTAGCCCAGCGGAAGAATGGTTTGAGGAGTTAAACGAGGCCATTCCTGACAACTACGCTTACCGACAATGGACCTTGTTTAACAATTTGTATGAGAGTGAAACGAGAGCCAGCGTTCTAGGGATAGCTGCTGCACGTTACTCTGTTTTTGACCATGAAGAAGTGGTCAATATGATTCGTACAGACACGATGGATATTGACTCCTGGAATGAAGAAAAAACAGCGGTGTTTATTGCGATACCTGAAACTAATACGTCGTTTAATTTTATTGCAGCGTTGATGTTTGCGACAGTCGGAGAAGTGTTACGAAATAAATCAGACCAAGTACGTTTAGGAAAACGAGTACTAGAAGAAGGAAAAGAACTCCTACATGTCCGTTTCTTAATTGACGAATTTGCCAATATTGGCCGAATTCCTCACTTTGAGAAAATGTTGACCACGTTTCGTAAGCGAGAAATGTCGTTTACCATTGTTTTACAATCCTTAAATCAACTCCAAACCTTGTATCCAAAAGGGTGGCAAAACATTTTAAATGGCTGTGCGTGTTTACTATACCTTGGTGGAGACGAAGAAGAAACCACCAAGTATCTGTCTGCGCGTGCAGGGAAACAAACGTTATCTATTCGGAAACATAGCATGAATAAAGGAAATCAAGGTGGAGGATCCGAAAATCGCGATAAATACGGGCGCGATTTGATTGACAGGAGTGAAGTTGCGCTTATTGGAGGAGACGAGTGTCTGGTTTTTATATCAAAAGAGCATGTTTTTAAAGATAAAAAATTCTATGCTTTTCAGCATGACCGAGCAGATGAACTAGCAACAGGACCGACTGATGATAAGTGGTATACGTGGCGCCGACATATGACTGATGAAGAAGCTATTTTGGATAAAATCTCGGCAACAGATATTATTGACCATGGAGAAATTACAAGTGAACTGAAAGAAGAAACACACGTTTAAAAAGACGTGCGTTTTTTTCTTTTAGAAAATAGAAAAAGGAGGAACAGAAAATGCCAATGACACATGCACAACGACAAAAAGTGTTAGAAGAAATTGAACAAAAAAGTATTGTGGATGTCGCAGAAAGTTTAGGAATAACACTTGTACGACAGGGACAAAGTTATACCTGGTCAGAGCACGATAGTTTTGTTTTAACTCCTAAAAAGAATGCTTTTTATTGGAACTCTCGCCAAGTTGGTGGTGGGAGTATCAAGCTTGTTCAAGTGATA
>NZ_JBIOOA010000002.1:0-101588 GCF_051711985.1 Enterococcus sp. DIV1758 | reverse complement strand
CTAGAGTAAAATATTTGGCTGATGTGATTGTCATTGAGGAAAAATCAACGAAAGATAAACAGAAATTGCTAGCAAAAAGTACAGAAAAAATTGATTCGGAAATTGTAAGAATAGATGAAAAAGTAAAACAAGAAACGGAAGAATTGATTTACAAAGTTGGAAAAGAAAAAGAAGATTCGCAGACTAAAATTGGTCAATTAAAGCGTGAAAAAGACAAGTATATTGAAGCAAAAAGTGGGATAAAGAAAGAAGAAAAATTACTTGATGAGAAGCTTGAAAAGTTGAAGGAAAGAAAAGAACAATCAACAACTAATTAGGCAAATTGAGGGGTGCTAAACAACTGCTAGTAGGTGCTAGAGATGTGCTATAAAGGGTGCTAATTTGGTGCTAGTTACTGCTAAACACGTGCTAGTTTAGGTGCTAGAAACGTGCTATATGGTGCTAAAAAGGTGCTAGTTTGCATGAAGTTACCTGCTAGCCAAGTGCTAGTGGCGTTCGTTTTTGGGTCCCACGGGAAAGCCTTGCACTGCAAGGCGGGTCAGCTTGTCTGACCCCCATTTCCCCTTATGCTCTTCCGAAATACAAAGCGCAATTAAGCGAATACTAGAGAATAAATAAGAAAAATGCCGTGTAGTGATAAAAAATAAGCAGATCAAAGACTAAAAAATGGCTGAAAGGTAAGAGAAAAATGACAGAAAAACAAGTCATAAAAATACGAGATGTAGATAAAGATATAGCAACTAGACTGGTAACAGTAGCAAAAGAAAAAGGCTACGCTAGTCGAGATGAAATGTTACGAGATGTGCTGAAGAAAATCGTGTACGAAGAGTTCCAATTAGAATCAGAATTACGTTACCAGGCATTTACAAAAGATGTCGTTGAATCAATGCAACTTGGAATGGATTTAATGGTAAGGGAATTCTTTCGTCCAGCGTCGAAATTAACTGAAAGGGAGAAAGAAAATGGATAAAAAAAAGAAACCGAAAAACATATACATGACAGACAAAACAAAAGATCGTTTGAGTCGAATTGCTGCAGAAAAGCATATGCATTTAGGTGACTTAATTGATTATATGCTAGATGTCATTGAAAACAAAAACGAGAATAATATAGACGAGCTTTTAACCCTTCAAAAACAGAATAAAAAATTATTATCTGTCATTGAAACACACACAGAGTTGACGACAATTCTCTTCAACGAATTAGCAAGAACTATGCAATTAGAAATTAAAGATGAATCGGACTCACTTGGTGTAACCCAAGCGAAAAAAATAGTACAAGAGCGACAAGAAAACCGAAGAATCCAAGCAATGAATTCGGCAAAATATTCCCAGTCGGTTGTAACAAATGAATAAGAAAACGGCGGGCATTATTCTTACGAGTGCGTTCGTTATGCCAGGTACAGATACGTTCAAAGAATATCTTGACTATATGGAAAGAAGTGAAGCGACCAGGAACGAACATTTTGATCAATTCAATGCCTTTTCACCTGACAATTCAATGGATAGTATTGCGGCAATTGAAGGTTCAAATGAGACGATGTTCTCAACCTATAATGACTACATGTCAAACCCGAAAAAAACGTCAGCTTTGTTTACGAATAATTATGACCAAGCGCCAGAAGAAGTTATCCGATACATGAAAGAATACTTCGAAATGGCTCAAGAAAATAAATCACCTTTATGGCAATTAGTTTTTAGTTTTCGGAACGAGTGGTTGATTGAAAATAACTATCTTGATCCAGAAACAAATCAATTAAAAACGCAACATATTTACCAGGCCACAAGATTAGCCATTGCAGAATTAGAAAAAAAGGAAGGGCTAAAAGGAGAGTGGACGGCAGCCGTTCATTACAATACAGACAATATTCACGTCCATGTCGGTTATGTAGAAAAATATCCAACAAGAGAATGGATTTTCTACAAGCACCCGAAACAACCGAGTAAAACTGGCTGGCAGTTTAAAGGGAAATTTTTACAGAAGAGTA
Organism: Enterococcus sp. DIV1758; assembly: GCF_051711985.1. Classification (NCBI taxonomy): domain Bacteria; kingdom Bacillati; phylum Bacillota; class Bacilli; order Lactobacillales; family Enterococcaceae; genus Enterococcus; species Enterococcus sp. DIV1758. The sequence goes on along the minus strand of NZ_JBIOOA010000002.1, from coordinate 99,601 downwards.
TTAAAGCGACAAAGCGAACATTTGTGAATGAACTGATGCAAAATAAAGAACAATTGTCTATGTTAGAAACGTACGTCACACACCAAAAAAAGTTGGCTGAATCATGCAAAGAACAGTTTACACAAGGAAAGTATGAGCAGCTATTTACGGATTTACTTCAAAAGCTACCAAGCAATCAGTATTTCTGGAAATATGGCTTTGCAGAACGTCATAAATTTAAACCAGAACTAGATAAAATAGTGGATTTGTTTATGGAAACAGATGGGAAAGAAACAATGGATGAAATTCTTCCGCGTCTACAAAAAATTTCTGATGATTACGAAGAAGCGTATGGAAATCCAAAGAACGAACCAACTTATCTTGATAAGCAGCTTTACGGAAAAAGTGGATTATATTCACGAATTGGAAACATGATTTTACAAGAAGCAAAGAATTATCCGGAACTTCTTGCTAAAAGGAACACTGGTTTGATGAATGAGTCAGATTTTGAACAATTTAATTTTGAAACGGAGATAGAAAGAGAAGGATTAATTGAGCCATTTGATTCATTAGAAATGACCATGCCGCAAGAAGAAAATGCAGAAGAAATTATGATCTATGATGATGTTTTACCTCATGAACTTTTAGAAGAGAGTCATGAGGAAGTTAATAATATAGAAGAACAAATAAAAGTAAAACAATCAGATATTAAAATGGATCAGGCATTGAAGACGTTACATGATTACTTCACTGAAAGAGAAGAATCTAAAGATAGCAGAAACTTAAAGATAGTGGATCAATTAAAGGCAGAAAAAGAATCCTCAAAAAAAGAAATTCGGGGTATGTTCTTACATGAAGTTGAGGGGAATCAATTTGCCGAACCGGTAAGTAGTTTTACTCATGAGACTTTAGGTAGAAAAATTATTCTTCCAAGTAAAAATAAAGCACACTATATTTCGATAGAAACCTTTAAAGACAAGGAAGTAGATTCAAATTTACAGAGTTTTTCAGGAAATAATCAACGTGCAATCTTGCAACAAATACCTACTGCAACACATGTCTTAGGGGAAAAGCAATGGCAATTAAACAATCGCCAGATAAGAGAAGATGAAATTGAAAATGCCATAAAAATTGTGACCATTAAAAAAGATGAATCAGGATCATTTGTTTTTGAGACAAAAGATGTTTACGATATTTCGCAAACAGACAAGCTTCCCAAAAAAGAGAGGAATGCAAATTATAAAATAGAAAAAGCAACAGAAAAAAATGGCCAAAAGAGAGTCACAAAAGTGTCCAACAGAAAGCCTGTAGTCTCACATAAAAAATCAGATTATGAATTCAAGAAACAATTAAGACAATTGAGAAAATCGTGTGAGAGAAGTGTCCAACGTTATTTAAATGAAAAAGCATATCAAGAATTAGAGCAAAGTATGAATATCTAAAAAATAAATAGGAATTGTAAGAGGATAACTAATAGTTATTCTCTTTTTTTATTCAAAAAAGAAAGAGGATGGAAAAATGACAGAAAATAAATCTAGGTTTGACTTCTCAGATTTTTATGAAGAAGGTTTTGAAAAGACCGAAAATTTAGAGCAAGCGATTTATGTTTTTCAAGATGGGACTTTATGGAGTGGCTATTCAGAAGGCGGAGATGGTTACACGAGAGATGTAGATCATGGATCTATTGAAGCCTTTTTTAAAGATAGTTCTATTGATCGGTATCACCCTGACTTTCATTCATTAAAGTTAGAAGAATTAATTCAGATTGTTCCTGAAACGCGCACGGTTTTAACATTGATTGATAACAATTATACAGACGAGCAACTTTATGTATTACAACAATTAGAGGAAGAAAATTTTAACATTGAGCGTTTAGAAAGTACGCTAACTAAAGAAGTAGAACAATCTGTAGATGAGTATGAAATGGAACAACCTGTCAGTGGTATGAAAGCAATGAATAAACTTATAGAAAATAGCTACAGACAATCGTTACCTGAAAAAGATAGACCGTATATTGAAGAATTTTCTAGGAATGCGACAATTAGTCATGAATTGACATTTGATGATTTTGATATGGAATATACAGAATATAAAGTGAATGGACACCCTTTTTATTACAAATATGCAGCACTTGATTATGATAATGAAAAAAGCATTCTGTCTGAAGCGCTCACAGAACACTTGATGAAGGGAAATATTACAATCTCCGAAATTTATGTTGAGGATGAAATAGAAAAATTATCTCCAGAAACGCAAGAATATCTAAGAAGAAACACGGAGCAAAGAATTGTTTTAGATGAAATAGAACAAGTAGACAATGAAGAATTAACCCAAATATATAACGATTTTTTAAAAAATATTGAGGCAGAATCTTCAGCTGAAAATAATACTCACAAACAATTAAAGTCGCGAAAAACAGAAGAGCAACAAATGGATGAATTAAGTCATGAATACTAAATAGGATAATTATGTATATACTTTAAGCGTGTTATATGTTATATTATGTATATACAAAAGAGAGAGGTGTTTAGGATGGAAATGTTGTCAATAAAAAAATGGGGAAATAGTAATGGCCTTAGACTTCCCAAATCAGTTATGGAATATTTGGAACTTCATACAGAAGATAAAGTGAAGCTAACACAAGACGAGTCTGAAGGAAAGAAACGTTTGATTATTGAAGCGGTAAGTTCTGACAATGAACAAACGATTGAACAATTATTTGCCAATTATACAGGAGGAAAAGTACATGTCACTGTTCAAGATTTAGGAGAAGCGGTAGGAAACGAAAAATGGTAAGAACTCCTCGACAAGGTGATATTTTATTGTTGAATACGGCTCCACGCTCAGGGCATGAACAAACAGGTAGAAGACCGTATATTGTATTGAGTCATAATATTATTGCAGACTATAGTAATGTTGTGATTGTAGCGCCTATTTCAAGTACAAGTAGAAACTATCCTTTGTATGTACCTATTCCTCCTTATTATGAAATGAAAACTTCTGGAAAAGTATTGTTGGATCAATTAACGACCATCGATTATGAATCTCGCCGTTGCGTATTTTTAGAAAAAGCACACGAAAACCTAATTGATGAACTGCTAGAAAAAGTTAAAATGGTATTTCAAAAAGCAAAATAAGTATATATTTAATAAAATATTTTTATAAAAGGGAACGTCTCACTTAGACAAATTAAGTGTGTGACGTTCTTTTTTGTCTACAAACAACTATTTTATCTGAGAATTAAAAACCCTTTCTTGACTAATCATAGTTTATAAGATATGATTTGTGGAAGAAAGGGAATGAAAGGAAGATACTTTTGAACCCTGAAAAAAGAGAACAACTTTTAAATTTATACGATGAATCATTCTTACATGTCGTAGAAAATACGGATCATTTTATTCGTTTTTTGGAACAAATTAGTCATTTACACAAATACTCAATAGACGAGCAACTATGTATACATGGTCAAATGTCAGAAGCAAAATATCTTGCCGATTTTGATACGTGGAAGAAATTAGGTCGATTTGTAAAACGTGGGCAAAAAGCGGTTTCTGCCTTGAGATTTGCAGGGGAGAGTGTTCGTGGTCTACATTTTTTCGATTATACACAAACGTATGGAAGAAAATTGACATTTCCTGATTACACACTGACAGACGAACAATTATCCAATTTACTGGCAAAAGAAAGTATAAGAGAAAGCATTAATGAACGTATGACTGATTATTCTTTCCCTGCGTCACAGGAACATATTGCAAAGTTGATTGGTAAAAAGCTCGTTGAATTTAAAGCCACAAATCAGTCGATTACAGGTATTCAAGTATTACCTTTAGATGTTTTCCAAGATCCTAAGACATTTGTTCAAACGATGAATGCCGCAAATGAAATCAATCAGCTTATAAGTAAAGAAATTTTAGTATTTAAGGAACAAGAAAGGGTGAAAAATAATGAATTACAAAGAAAACAAAGAGGGCGTACTTATTCCAGAACTGACGTATCCGAACAACCAGCCGTTAGGGAGATTCGGGAAAATGGCAGTGGAGAAATTGAAGAAACAGGACAAAGCGGAGTACGTAATAAAAATGATGAACGGAACGTTGATGAGTTACGGCCACGAGATAGAGGAAAAAATGTGGAATCGGATCAACGAGTTGGAGAATCAGTACGAGCAACAGAAACCAATGACGACAGAACAACAACAGGATTTGTTGACAGTCACAAAAATTCGAAACCAGTACCGTCAACAAGCAACGGAAGTAGCAATGAAAGAATTAATCAATTAAGCGATAAAGAACCAATGACTGTTTTAAAAGAAGAGTTGGTTCAAGGTACTGGAACAGAAAATGGGAAATATAGAGTCTTTCACTTTTTTAATAATGTAAAATCACAAGGCTTGCGAACAACATTTTTAAAAGAGGAGTACGGCTATTACGGTCATGCAGGACCAGAAGGTCTTTCTGTGTTATATTCTCCAGCAGGAGTTACAATTAACGACTATCAATACACTTGGAAGCAAGTCATTCAGGCATTGGATGAATTAATTTTAACGAATCAATACCTAATCGATGGTGAAAAAATAGGTTACCAGCACTATAAAAGCACCTTAGTAGACGATGAATTGCAGGAGCTAAGACAAAATAAAACAGAAAAAGATAGCGAAAACTCTGAGCAGGAGCTTTCGCTATTTGATTTTTCTCCAGAAGAAATAGAAGCAACGCCAGTACCACTATCTGAAACTATCCCAACAGAGAAAAAAGAAGAAGTTGTGGTAGAAGGAACACCACAACCCTTTTATTTTCCAAATACAGATGGCTTTTACGATACGAAACCAAAAGAAAAAATCAGAAATAATCTTGCGGCTATTCGCCTTTCAAAAGAAATTCAACAGGAAAATCGCTTTGCAACGCCTGAAGAACAGACAATTTTGGCAAAATATGTAGGTTGGGGAGGAATTGCTGAAGTATTTGATACCCGATCAGATAAATACGAAAAAGAACGAGAAGAATTGCGTACTTTAGTGACAGAGAGTCAGTATAAGCAAATGAGACAAAGCGTATTGACTGCTTATTACACTGATCCTATGATTATTAAACAAATGTATCAGAAAATAGAAGATTTTGGATTTAAAGGTGGAAAGATTTTAGATCCGTCCATGGGAACAGGTAACTTTTTCTCTTCTTTGCCAGAGTCCATGAAAGAACAATCAGAATTACATGGTATCGAATTAGACGAAATCACAGGAACCATTGCGAAACAATTGCACCCTGAAGCAAATATACAAATTAAAGGATTTGAAGAAATAGGTTCTTTAACGAACCAATACGATTTGGTGATTAGCAACGTTCCTTTTGACCAACAAAAAATTACGGATGATCACTTTGAGCGGCGTTACTCAATCCATAATTATTTTTTGAGAAAAGCAATCGATAGTGTTCATGACGGTGGAATTGTGGCGATTATCACTTCTACAAATACTTTAGATAATTTATACGGAGATGTCTTGCTTGATGTGAGTAAAGAAGCCACTTTGCTGGGTGCAGTACGTTTGCCAAACAATGCGTTTAAAAAGATTGCAGGAACTGACGTTACAACAGATATTTTATTTTTCCAAAAAGATTTAGCTCTAACAGCTACGCAGTCTCATTCACCAAAATGGTGTTTCGTAAAAACATGGAAAGAGGGTGGCACATGGTATAACAATTATTATCATGATCACCCTGAACAAGTTTGTGGGCATTTTGCAATCAAACACTATCATGGAAATACATTGACTGTGAATCCAGCAGATACTCCACTGGATTGGCAATTGAAACAAGCATTTGAACGTATAGAAGGTACGTATTTTGGCGAACGAGAAACAGTAGAAGAAGTAAAAGAAACGAAAACAAATGAAAAAGAAGCTATTTCTAAAGAAGATATTCCGTTATTTACACATGAAATCATTGATAATCAGATATATTACAATGACTCTAATGAAATTGAGAAAGTGGACGTTTCAGGTCAGCAGTTTGCTAAAATGAAACAAATGATTGAGATTCGTAATACATTATTAGATGTTATTACGATTCAAAGAGAAGCCGACTATGACGTCATTACATTTGATAAGCTTCTTGAAAAACTCAATCTATCTTACGATACATTTGTTGAAAAATATGGATCAATTAACAATAATCAAAAACTATTAGTGAGAGACGATTATTTACCATTGTTGCGCTCAATTGAAATAATTGAAAAAGATGGGCGTATCACAAAGTCTGAGATATTTAAACAAGCGACGATTCGTCCAAGAAAAGAAATAAAAAGTGTTTCTTCTGCGTTAGAAGCACTCTATGCGTCGTTAGGGAATCGACTAACAATCGATTGGGATTATATGACTGACCTATACTCTAAGTCCCAAAAAGAGATTTTAGAGGAGTTAGGAAACAAAGTGTTTTTAGACCCAAATAATTATGATGAACACAATCTATTTGGGACGGGGTGGCAAGAAGCAGAAGAATATTTGAGTGGTGATGTCAAAACCAAGCTATTAGAAGCAAAAAGAGCAGCTGAGAAAAATCCAGCTATTTTTGAACGAAATTACCTTGCGCTACAAGAAGTTCAACCTGCCCCAATTAAAGCAGGAGAGATAGAATTTTCAATTGGAAGTACGTGGATACCTACGGATATGTACCAAGAGTTTATGTATGAAACATTCGATACAAGACCCTATTATATCAACTATAATATGATTCAAATTGAAAAAAATCCTATTTCTATTCGTTACTTTATCAAAGGAAAAGGACAGGATAAAAGTGCCGTTGTTACGAACCAATATGGAACAGAAAGAGCTTCTGCCTATTTTATTTTTGAAAATAGTTTGAACTTAAAAAAAGTCGAAGTGAAAGATAAAGTTTTAGACGGAGATAAGTATAAATATGTGTTGAATCCAACTGAAACTGCTTATGCTCGCTCTAAGCAGGAACAACTTGAAGAGGTGTTTCGTTCATGGGTGTTTAAAGAAGATGAGCGTATTGAGCGACTACAAAAAATCTATGAAGAACGATTTAATCGTATTGTACCAAGAACATATAATGGCGAACATTTAGTCTTTCCTGGTCTAAACGAATTGTATGAATTACGTCCTCATCAGAAGAACGTTGTGGCACGTATTATTCAAAATGGTCGTGCATTGATGGCTCATACCGTAGGAGCAGGGAAAACGTTGTCTATGATAAGTGCTGGAATGTTGATGAAAGAACAGGGACTAATTAACAAGCCACTATATGTCGTCCCTAATCATTTAACGAATGAGTTTGGGAATGAACTTTTACGGTTTTATCCGGCAAAAAAAGTCTTAATCACGAATAAAAAGGATTTTGAGAAAAAAAACAGGCAAGCTTTTATTTCTAAAATCGCTATGGGCAATTACGATGCGGTGATTATTGGCCATTCACAGTATGAAAAAATTTCTCTCTCTCCAGAAAAACAAAAAGAAATGTTACAAGAAGAAATTGACCAAGTATCTGATGCAATTGCAACGTATCAAATGGAATCTGGCGAAGATAATTGGTCAATTAAGCAGATGGTTGCGTTTGAAAAACGCTTAGAGGAACGTCTCGCAAACTTAAACAAGCAAGATAAAAAAGACAAACAAATCTATTTTGAGGACTTAGGTGTGGACTTTTTATTTGTAGATGAAGCGCACCAATATAAAAATTTGTTTAGTTACACGAAACTATCAAGTGTGGCAGGTGTCAATTCTACCAATAGTTTACGCGCCAGTGATCAAGAAATGAAATGTCGCTACTTGATGGAAAAACAAAATAATCGAGGGGTTGTATTCGCTACAGGTACGCCAGTATCAAATTCGATGTCTGAATTATTTACCATGCAAAAATATCTCCAGCCAGATATTTTAAAACAGTACGGTGTCTATCATTTTGACGCATGGGCTTCTACTTTTGGGGAAATAGTCTCTTCTTTAGAAATTACGCCTGAAGGCACAGGCTATCAAATGAAAAATAGATTTGCGAAATTCCATAATTTACCGGAATTAATGCAAATGTATAATCTGGTTGCCGATATTCAGACCGCAAGTATGCTTAAACTACCAGTACCGAAAGTAAAAACAGGAAAACCCCAAGTCATTGTGACCCAATTGACTACCTACCAAAAAGAAAAAGTAGACCAGTTAGCCGAACGTGCCGAACGTATTCGAGCGAAAGAAGTCACTTCTGAAGTTGACAATATGCTAAAAATCACGAACGAAGGAAAATTAATGGCGCTTGATCCACGTTTGATGGATGATTATGATTACGAACGTTATCCAGCAGAAGAATCAAAAGAAACGAAAATCGCTGCTTGTGCAAATAAAGTAGCGGAAATTTGGGAAAGCTCTAAAGAAAAGAAATCCACACAAATTATTTTTTCAGATTCTGGTACACCAAATCCTAAAAGATTTAATATCTATGATGAGTTAAAAAGACAATTGATTGAAAAAGGGATTCCAACTGAAGAAATTGCGTTTATTCATGATGCAAAAAATGAAAAACAAAGAGAAGAAATTTTTGACGCGATGCGTGAGGGAGAAATTCGTGTTTTATTAGGAAGTACAAGCAAATTAGGTACAGGTACGAATGTTCAAAGAAAATTAATAGCGTGTCACCAAGTTGATTGTCCGTGGCGTCCGTCGGATATAGAACAACGAGATGGTCGAATTATTCGACAAGGGAACGAAAACGAAGAGGTTGAAATTTATCGATACGTAACAAAGGGTTCATTGGATAGTTTCTTATGGCAAATTCAAGAACAAAAATTGACTTTTATCAATCAAGTCATGACAGGTAAAGCAATTACACGTAGTTGTGATGAGCTATCAGATACAGTCTTAGAGGCAGGGGACATGAAGGCTATTGCTTCAGGAAATCCTAAAATAGCTGAAAAAATGAAGTTAGACAATGAAATTACTCGTTTAAAAATGATGCAACAAAGCTTTATTAACGAAAAAGAAAGTTTGAAGTGGAAAGTAAAAGATGAATTTCCTGCAAGGATTGATTCTTTGAAAGAGACCGTTAAAAAATTAGAACTAGATCAACTATTATTGGATAAAACAGCGGCAAACGAATTTGAAATGACGATTGATGGACAGCTGTTTATCGAGCGTGCAAAAGCAGCTGAAAAACTCGATGAAATATCTACAATTAATAAAAATTCGGAGCAGTTTATTCCGTTTGGCGAATATCGTGGTCTACAGTTGATGGTTAGAAAAAACTTTCATGAATACGGGGATATGGATTTACGGCTTGTTGGTCAAGCAACCTATGTTGTAACTTACAGTTTAGGTAACGGCTTGGGTGGAATTAGGAAGATTGAAAATGAAACCCAGCGAATTCCACAATACCTTGAAGACAATGTCGATCGGTTGAATGCATTAGAAGATCAATTTATGAAAGCAAAAGAGCGTCAAGCAGGAACGTTTCCTCAAGAGGAAGAGTTAAACGAGAAAATAGCTTTACAAGCTAAATTAAATGAAGAAATTCAGATTAGTTTGGAAAAAGAGAAACCAAAACAAGCAATGAGTGAAAGAACACTCGAAGAGGACGAAGAGATGGGCTTTAGTTACTAATCAAAAAGTCACCACATTATCGTGGTGACTTCTTTGTTGGTTGATTCTGTTGTCTATTTTGTATTCTTGTCGCGTATTCTTCTACGTCTTGTTTTAAAAATAAGCGAACGGTTCCAGACGGTTTTTCACCTTTTTTTTCAATAAAAGGAATTAATTGTTTGGTGTAAACGGATTGTGCAAAAGCCGTCTTGCTTTGTTTTGTGATGGCCATGGCTTCTGTTCGATTGAGTAAGTTTTCTTGACACCATTTTTGATAATGTCCAAGTGTTTTAGTATCCAAATTATCAGCCCTTTCGGTGTTTCTTTTTATCATAGCGTAAAGGATATGTTTAACGCAATAAGTATGCAAGGAAGAACTATCTATTTTGCTGTACTTATTTTATGTATCACCATTCGAAAATGAGTGGTCAATAGACCATGAAAGTATTGAAGAAAATTACCAATACACTTATGGATTAAACGAAACGGACCTGTTTCTTTCAGAATTTGGTGAAGTCAAATTTAAAAATTTATTTGGCAGTTTAGTAAAACAATAAATATTGAGAAGTGATAATACCAGTTGCAATCACTTTATAAAAATAATAGAAAGAGGTATTTTTAATGATTAATAATGTGACTTTAGTAGGAAGGCTTACAAAAGACTGTGATTTGCGTTATACGGCAAATGGGACAGCTGTTGCTGCATTTACATTAGCAGTTAACCGGAATTTTACAAATCAAACTGGCGAACGTGAAGCGGACTATGCGAACTGTGTTATTTGGCGTAAACCTGCAGAAACTTTAGCAAACTATACACGAAAAGGAACATTGATTGGTCTTGTGGGTAGACTTCAAACACGTAACTATGAGAATCAACAAGGACAACGTATTTATGTGACAGAAGTGGTCGTAGAAAGCTTCCAATTGTTAGAGTCAAAAGAAGTTAGTCAACAACGTGGTGTTAACGCTTCTAATCCTAATCCAGTAGGACAGCAGGCAAGCAATACGCAACAACCATTTCCAGATTTAGACGGTAGTTCTATTAAGATTTCAGATCATGACTTACCGTTTTAAGGAGGATTGACTCATGGGTAATGAAAATTTACAAAAAATATATGCAGACAGTACAAAGAAACGTACAACACAACAAACAAAATGGGAACGAGCTGTTGAAGGATTAACGTTTGATAGGTTAGAAAAAAAGAAAATCGATTATTTATTAAAACGGAAAAAAAGTTAAGGAGTTAGGAAATGAAACTATTTATTGGAAAAAAGTGGCTACTACTAACAGCAGCCACTTTGCTATTATCAGGATGCGCAAACTTTGAACAAAAAGTACAAGGTATTTCAAAGGATGTTACTGGTAATTTTACTCAAACTATTTCAAACGATAAACGTACACCAGCTGACTTTGTTCGACACGTAGACGGTGACCCAACGGTTTTGAAGATTGAAGGAAAAGAACATAAAGTACGCTTTTTATTAATCGATACACCGGAGACCGTCAAACCAAATACAAAAGTTCAGCCCTTTGGCTTAGAATCTAGCAAACGTACAAAAGAGCTTTTGTCTACTGCTTCAGAAATTACTTTTGAATACGATAGTGGCAATAAAACAGATCGATACGGACGAGTGTTAGGGTATATTTTTGTAGATGGAACATTATTACAAAAAATACTTGTGAGTGAAGGTTTAGCACGTGTGGCTTATGTCAAAGAGCCTAACACTAAGTATCTACTAGAATTAGAGGAAGAACAAGAAAAGGCTAAAAAGGAATCACTCGGAATTTGGAGCATACCAGGATATGTAATTGAAAGAGGGTATAAATAAAGAAGATAAAGGAGCAAATAAATAATTCAATGGTTAAGGCAAATAGCGGATGAATTAGAATTGGCGCACAACAAGCAATTAAGAGGAGATGAATAATAAAAAATAGTGGTAAAATAGCCTTTGATGTCCACAAATAAAAAGGGAAGGAAAAGGTTCGTATGCAAATTTATGCTCATGAAAGAGGAAATTCTTATGGATGTACCTACTTTATAAGTTTTCATGAAGAAGAATTAGTAATAGCGTTAGTATGGGAAGATAATTTTTTTACTTATAACAAGGAAGAAATAGAAAGTAGAATAGACAAGATGATGGATTTGAGTACTTCAATAAAACTGGCTCTGTATCAATTCATAGAAAAAACAAACTATTTGTTGTACCTTTCGTACAAAGAATTACATTAGGTAGGTATACAAAAAAGCAATCGACCACTGATTGCTTTTATTTTGTTACCAGATAAATAGCCAGCCGTTTTCCGCCGACTGGCAAAAGAGATAGATTTGTAAAGAAGTGATTTGTGCTTCCTACAGTATATTTATACCATTAATAGCAAGTACAAAGCAATTATAAGTAAATGTTGTTAGTTTTTAGATATTATTGGTATATCTCATTAAAGAAAAAATCAAATGTCTATGATATAGTTTAAGAAAAATAATCTATTGAGGAGGATTTAATGATGAGTAACTTTGATTCTGACATAGTGACAATTTCAGTCGTTAAAAGTGGAGAATTGGAAGGATTTATTGTAATTGATCCGAGATGGACTCAAGATGATATAAATTATGTTTTAGAGAAAGTGAACATAGAAAAGTAATCATTAAGAACCAACAGGGTATACTCCAATGTCATTAAGTTAAGAAAAAAATAAAGCAGGAAAACAATTAAGTCTTCCTGCTTTATTTTTTCTATGTAAAAGGACACTCTCTTGATACAATTATTTTAACAATAATAAAACGTCATAGTGTTACGTATTCTGGAGGTGTCCTTATGTCTAATACTATCAAGATTTCATCCACACTTCAAGTAGCTCATAAAATCAAACAAAATTTAGAAAATCACATTCGCTGTATTACAAATTAACCTAAAATTTTTGCTTAATCTCCGACTGATTTTTCTCGAAATAGTTATCTTTTGAGACAACTCTCAAAATTATTCTCTCTTTCGGTGGACAAAGTATTTCTAGTGAATTATTCCCTTACTTTGATTTTACACTTCAAACGCCAACTGCTTCCGCATTTGTACAGGCTCGAAGTAAAATAAAGATTGAAGCTTTCAAACAACTCTTCTACCGAACCGTTCCTTCAAGTAACCAAAATAAGCAATATAAGGATACCAATTATTGATTCATGATGGTTCCGATATTAATATCCCTTATGATGAAAACGATCCTGAATCCCACTACACCATCGGAAAATTTGACAAATCTGTAGGATCTTTTCATCTCAATGCTTTATATGATCCATTAAATAAATACTATGCATCGGGAAGCTTCCAAAAAATTGGACATCTAGACGAACGAAGCAGTTTGTGTCAAATGGTTGATGGGTTTACTTTTGAAAAGCCGATAATTATTATTTCAGGTCGTGGTCATGAGTCATTTAACGTGTACGAACATATTAGAAAAAGTGGTCAAAAATTCGTAATTCGAGTAAAAGATACCAGAAGTAATGGTTTTCTTAAAGGATTTGGATTACCTCAAAAAGGAAAGTTTGATAAAGAGGTTAATCTTTGATTATCTTCCCCCGATTCAAAAGAAAGCTATCCCGTTAGTCTCAGAGTTGTTCGGATTAAGTTGAGCGAGGATAGTTATGAATCTTTAGTCACGAATCTTGATTCCTTCACTTTTAAAAGCGAAGATTTAAAAGTTCTTTATCACTTATGTTTGGGAATTGAAACTTCCTTTAGAGAATTAAAATATGCCTTAGGTTTAAACCAATTCCACTCAAAGAAACTAGAGTTTATTATTCAAGAAATTTACGCGCGTTTCATTATATACAACTTTTCAATGGAAATTACTCAGGTAGTGGCGTTATCAGCTCCTTTAAAGCAGTTCTATCAGCTTAATTTCACACAAGCTATAGGTATTCGTAAAAGATTTTTTCTTGACCAAACCGTCAATGTAGAAATTTTGATAAGAAGATATCTCCTCCCCGTACGACAGAATCGGAGTGATCAGAGAAATATAACAAAAAAGAAATTTGTTGGGTTTTTATATCGTATTGCCTAATATTATAAATCGGACTATAGCATATAGGACGTTTTTTGTGTTGCTCAAAAATATAAAATTAGTCAAGTTAATAAGAAAAAGTGATATACTTGAGACTATTATTTACTTTTTTGCCTTAACTTAATGACATTGGGGTAATTTCTCTTCGACTTTCTTTGTATAGGGCAGAAACCACTTCAATGCCTTTAATCGTAATAGCTGCTGTGTGCGTTGATTGAAAGCTATTGCCATAAGGAAGCTTGACCTTCACCTGTCGGTGATCCTGCTCTAAGATATTATTGAGGTATTTAGACTTCCAATGCGGCACTTTTTTATCCAGATAGCCCTCTTCTTTTAGCTCTTTGATTGATTTTAAAGATGGGGCATGTTTATCCGTAACGATAGCGCGTGGTTGTCCATAGTCACGCAGTAATCGCTTGATAAATGCTTTTGTTGAGAAAGTATCTCGATTATATCGTAGCCACATATCTAAGGTATTTCCATTAGAATCAATAGCCCGATACAAAAAGCGATCTTTTCCTTTGACGTTGATGTAAGTCTCGTCAATCCGCCAGAATTTGGAAGTGTTTGTTCATGATCATACCCTCCATCTGCTAATTTATGATCAATTATAGCGAAAAATCGAGGGGAGAAAAACTTTGCAACACAACCAAAAATACCCCGTTTCCTAATAAATATTAATGATTGCAATTTTATATGAATTAATATAGGATAGGATAGTATTAAAATCAAGGAAGGAATTTCATTTATGACGGACAAAGTAATTAAACTCAAAACAATACGAAAATTTTCTAGCTTATTTATGTGTAACTTATTAATCTTAAGTATAATTATACCTACTAATGATGTGCTAGCCGATACACAAACTAGTTCAGAAAGTCTACAAAAAAAAATTGCGCCTTTAACTGTTATTTCAAATACAAATTATGACGAAAATCCTACATCTATTCCAGAATCTTCAGCTAGTATAGGTTCAAATATGAATGAGTCAAACGATAGATCAACACAGGAATCCGTTACAACAAGTAAGGAAGATACAACAATTAGTTCAACAGCACCAAGTACTATCGTAGATTCTTCAACAAAAACTACTGCAGGAACAGAGCAAACAGGAACTTGGGGGACATGCCCCATTTCATTAGATGATAATGGAGTATTGACTATTGGAACAGGAACTGCAGGTATTCAGCCTACCCACAGGTACGACTCTGTTTTTTCGGGTACTAAAATTTATAAGTCTTCTGTTAAATCGATAAAAATTATAGGTACTGTGGTAGCTCCTGAAAATTCGGAAAACTTATTTGCAAACATGACAGACTGTTCAAGTATTGAAGGACTAGAAAATCTTAATACTTCTAATGCTATTAATATGTCTAATATGTTTTTTAATTGTACCTCTTTGATATCTATAGATACAAGCAATTTTGATACTTCTAAAGTTACTAACATGTCTGGTATGTTTGAAACTTCCATAATGCCAGGTTTAAGCTCTTTAAGATTCCTAGATGTAAGTAACTTGGACACTTCTAACGTTACAGACATGTCTAAAATGTTTTTAGACTGTAACTCTTTAACATATCTAAATCTAAGTAATTTTGATACTTCTAAAGTTACTAACATGTCTAGTATGTTTTATGGCTGTAATTCATTAAACAAGTTGACTTTAGGTAAATATGTTAAAACAATTGCTGGCACCGAATTACCTGAGCCTTCCAACGATAATATTGGTAAATCGTGGCAAAATATAGGTACGGGATCAGAGGACAATCCAGAAGGTGCTCATTCTTGGACATCTGCCCAGTTTACAGCTAATTATCATGGGGATACTGATGCAGATACTTATGTATTATTTGAGAAAAAAGCCCAACCTTTAACCATCAACTATGTTGACCAAGAAGGCAAACCCATCGCTGATGTCTCTCCAGTGACAATCACTGGCTTTATCGGTGATAAGGTAGATTTAAAAAAATATGAGATAGCTATTAAAGGATATGCATTTGTTTCTGCAGATAAAGAAGTCTCTGAGCTGTCTGATAAAGTTCAAACAGTCACGTTAACTTATAAACATGTAGAAGCCCAACCTTTAACCATCAACTATGTTGACCAAGAAGGCAAACCCATCGCTGATGTCTCTCCAGTGACAATCACTGGCTTTATCGGTGATAAGGTAGATTTAAAAAAATACGAGATAGCTATTAAAGGATATGCATTTGTTTCTGCAGATAAAGAAGTCTCTGAGCTGTCTGATAAAGCTCAAACAGTCACGTTAACTTATAAACATGTAGAAGCCCAACCTTTAACCATCAACTATGTTGACCAAGAAGGTAAACCCATCGCTGATGTCTCTCCAGTGACAATCACTGGCTTTATCGGTGATAAGGTAGATTTAAAAAAATATGAGATAGCTATTAAAGGATATGCATTTGTTTCTGCAGATAAAGAAGTCTCTGAGCTGTCTGATAAAGCTCAAACAGTCACGTTAACTTATAAACATGTAGAAGCCCAACCTTTAACCATCAACTATGTTGACCAAGAAGGCAAACCCATCGCTGATGTCTCTCCAGTGACAATCACTGGCTTTATCGGTGATAAGGTAGATTTAAAAAAATACGAGATAGCTATTAAAGGATATGCATTTGTTTCTGCAGATAAAGAAGTCTCTGAGCTGTCTGATAAAGCTCAAACAGTCACGTTAACTTATAAACATGTAGAAGCCCAACCTTTAACCATCAACTATGTTGACCAAGAAGGCAAACCCATCGCTGATGTCTCTCCAGTGACAATCACTGGCTTTATCGGTGATAAGGTAGATTTAAAAAAATACGAGATAGCTATTAAAGGATATGCATTTGTTTCTGCAGATAAAGAAGTCTCTGAGCTGTCTGATAAAGCTCAAACAGTCACGTTAACTTATAAACATGTAGAAGCCCAACCTTTAACCATCAACTATGTTGACCAAGAAGGCAAACCCATCGCTGATGTCTCTCCAGTGACAATCACTGGCTTTATCGGTGATAAGGTAGATTTAAAAAAATACGAGATAGCTATTAAAGGATATGCATTTGTTTCTGCAGATAAAGAAGTCTCTGAGCTGTCTGATAAAGCTCAAACAGTCACGTTAACTTATAAACATGTAGAAGCCCAACCTTTAACCATCAACTATGTTGACCAAGAAGGTAAACCCATCGCTGATGTCTCTCCAGTGACAATCACTGGCTTTATCGGTGATAAGGTAGATTTAAAAAAATACGAGATAGCTATTAAAGGATATGCATTTGTTTCTGCAGATAAAGAAGTCTCTGAGCTGTCTGATAAAGCTCAAACAGTCACGTTAACTTATAAACATGTAGAAGCCCAACCTTTAACCATCAACTATGTTGACCAAGAAGGCAAACCCATCGCTGATGTCTCTCCAGTGACAATCACTGGCTTTATCGGTGATAAGGTAGATTTAAAAAAATACGAGATAGCTATTAAAGGATATGCATTTGTTTCTGCAGATAAAGAAGTCTCTGAGCTGTCTGATAAAGCTCAAACAGTCACGTTAACTTATAAACATGTAGAAGCCCAACCTTTAACCATCAACTATGTTGACCAAGAAGGTAAACCCATCGCTGATGTCTCTCCAGTGACAATCACTGGCTTTATCGGTGATAAGGTAGATTTAAAAAAATACGAGATAGCTATTAAAGGATATGCATTTGTTTCTGCAGATAAAGAAGTCTCTGAGCTGTCTGATAAAGCTCAAACAGTCACGTTAACTTATAAAGCAAAAGCCCAACCTTTAATCATCAACTATGTTGACCAAGAAGGTAAACCCATCGCTGATGTCTCTCCAGTGACAATCACTGGCTTTATCGGTGATAAGGTAGATTTAAAAAAATACGAGATAGCTATTAAAGGATATGCATTTGTTTCTGCAGATAAAGAAGTCTCTGAGCTGTCTGATAAAGCTCAAACAGTCACGTTAACTTATAAACATGTAGAAGCCCAACCTTTAACCATCAACTATGTTGACCAAGAAGGTAAACCCATCGCTGATGTCTCTCCAGTGACAATCACTGGCTTTATCGGTGATAAGGTAGATTTAAAAAAATATGAGATAGCTATTAAAGGATATACATTTGTTTCTGCAGATAAAGAAGTCTCTGAGCTGTCTGATAAAGCTCAAACAGTCACGTTAACTTATAAAGCAAAAGCCCAACCTTTAATCATCAACTATGTTGACCAAGAAGGTAAACCCATCGCTGATGTCTCTCCAGTGACAGTCACTGGCTTTATCGGTGATAAGGTAGATTTAAAAAAATATGAGATAGCTATTAAAGGATATACATTTGTTTCTGCAGATAAAGAAGTCTCTAAGCTGTCTGATAAAGCTCAAACAGTCACGTTAACTTATAAACATGTAGAAGCCCAACCTTTAACCATCAACTATGTTGACCAAGAAGGTAAACCCATCGCTGATGTCTCTCCAGTGACAGTCACTGGCTTTATCGGTGATAAGGTAGATTTAAAAAAATATGAGATAGCTATTAAAGGATATACATTTGTTTCTGCAGATAAAGAAGTCTCTAAGCTGTCTGATAAAGCTCAAACAGTCACGTTAACTTATAAACATGTAGAAGCCCAACCTTTAACCATCAACTATGTTGACCAAGAAGGTAAACCCATCGCTGATGTCTCTCCAGTGACAGTCACTGGCTTTATCGGTGATAAGGTAGATTTAAAAAAATACGAGATAGCTATTAAAGGATATGCATTTGTTTCTGCAGATAAAGAAGTCTCTGAGCTGTCTGATAAAGCTCAAACAGTCACGTTAACTTACTCTATAGATGTTAATCCATATAATAATAAAATAACTACTAAAAACGTTAATTCTAACCTCAACACAAACTCATACAAAGAAACTAAAAAAGTTCTTCCTTTAACAGGAGATTCCGACTCTTCCATGATAATGTTCTCTGGTTTTTTGAGTGTTTTTATTTCTGTAGTTGGTATCTTTTATAAGCGCAAATATTAATATTTAAAACCAAACTAGCTATTAGTATAGTCCTTTATGATTAAAAAAGTTTTTAATCATAAAATATAAGTCCATTTTCTCTCATAACGAGCATGGGACCGCTTGATTTTGTTGCATGTATTGAAAACCACCTGCATAGCAGGTGGTTCCAAGCATTGGTTATGTGGTACATGAAACATAGAAACGAAAATGCACGGTAGAAAAGCGGTTCTTTGTCAAATAATGTTGGTAAAGAGAAATTCTAGAATCATGTCGAGTCCAGAGGAGAAAATCCTCTGGATTTTTTTATTTGGTTTGTATGGCCTGTCCTTGTTGGAGGAAAATATGCAATTTGAAATTATTAAAGTTACGAAAACCATAGGTATTCCGCTTTAACACTTTGATATGGTTATTTAGACGCTCCAATTGTCCAATTCGAATAAAGAATAATTCAAGGCATGATGAATCTGTTTTTGTTACTTTTTAAAGGTGTGTAAAGTAGTTTAATAAGTAGTTGGCAAAGTGAGAAACACTTTACGTAAGAAAGGCATCAAAATACGTTGCTAGTGCTAACAACCGTTGAATTTTATCTTTTCTTTTTTCATCCATTCGTATTCTCCTAGCTCATAGTAATCTTTAAAATTGGATCATCAGCTGTGTTTCTTAGAAAAACACACACGGCTCCTTCTAACGCTCGGTCCATTTTCGTTTGTTTTTCGGTTCTTTCCTTTTTACTTTCATGATATAACATTTTCAAATCGATTTTTTTAGTAATTTTTTACATCCTATCTTCTATTAGTAGAAAAATAATCATTAAGTGCCAGCAGGGTATGCCATGTTGAGTCTTTGATTTACTTCAGAAAAACAAGCAAAGGATAAAAGGTCATTTAAGTTGAGCAACTAATTAAAATGCTACCTAAAATATACATTATTATATTAAAGAAAAATTGTTTAATAATTTATTTACAACTATTTTAATTTAAAGTATAATAAATTGTAGCAAGCGCTTTCTTAATAAAATTGTGAGGAGAAACCAATGAAATTAAATTTATTGTGTAAAAGTTTGCTGGTAGGTGTTATAAGTACTGTAGGATTTTTTATTAGTCCAAGCAGCACTAATGCTGCTTCATACGATGACATGAAGTCAGAAGTAGAAAACAATGGAGCGCTAGTATACAATCCAATTTCGGATAGAATTATGTCAAGTGATGAATCGAAAGCATACGTCAATTTTATTGAAGAAAATAAAATAAAAGCTTATTCTATGAGTGATACTGATAATCTTTATGATGCAGGTTATCTTGCTGTAGGTTCTGATGGGAAAACTGTGTCAGATAGTGATATAATAGATGGTTCTTTAAAGCCACAACCATATGGGGCAAGTATTCCAACAACTCCGTATTACTTAAACTTTATTTATGAGTCAAGTGCATTTAGCGGCTCAGGTTGGAGATATAGTGGGTATAGGTTTAAATTTCATGATTATGGTGCGAACCCTTACTTTGGGGTAAGAGCTATTTTTGATTCTTTTAATTTTGTATTAAGTAGAAATACAAATAATTCTCAAGTTAGCTCACATGTAGTACCGATCGCTGGGCCATATGTTTATTATCGTTCTTCAGGATTAAATGGATACTTTTCAACTTATAATCCTGTATACGGAAGTAGATATTACATTCAATAATAACAATTAAACTATACATTAACATATAAAAAACAGAAGAAATTTTATGTTTCTTCTGTTTTTTATATGTTAATGAAACTTTTTCAGTAAAACTATTGTCTAATAAGTATAGAAGTAATAAAAGTGAGGTGTATTATGAATAAAAAGATACAAATAAGTCTAGTTCAAAAAGCCAAAGAGGGTGACGTGGATGCTTTTGTAAAGCTTTGCGAATCCTATCAAACTATATTGTATAACTCAGCGTATAAAATTCTGTTGAATTATGAAGACGCAGGAGATTGCTTGCAGGAAACAGAGTTTAAAGCATGGCAAAAAATAGAGACGCTAAAAGATGAAGGATCGTTTAATACATGGATATTTAGAATAATGACTAATATTGCAAAAAATATGTTAGTGAAGAGACAAAATTTTATTGAACTAGAGGAAAATATATTCACTGATTTTTATAGTAAAGAAGAACACTTTTTTGTCAAAGAGTTACTATCTGAAATTCCAGATATTTACAGGATTTCATTAGTACTATATTATTACGCTGGATTTAGTGCTAAAGAGATTGCACAACAGCAAGGCCTATCGGTCAATACTGTTAAAACTAGGATTACCAGAGGACGAGAAGTTTTAAAAAAAAGGTTGGAGGAGAAAAAGTATGGATGACAAAATAAAAAAAATATTTGAAGAAGAACAAGAAATTCCAAAAGAAATATTAGATAGATTAACTCAAAGTAGAAAAAAATTACCAACTAAAAATATAGTTAAGAAAAAAAAGAATTATTTTAATAACAAATCACTAACAGCAATATTTATTGCAGTGATTGCAGGTATATTAGTAATAGTGACTCAAACACCAGTAGGTTCTGCTATTGAGAAAGCTTTAGGTATAAGTCAAGATCAAGCTGTAAAAAAAATAGAAGATGTAGGAAACAATCCAATTGATTTAAATCTAAGTAGCACACAAAATGATTTAGAAATTAAACTTACAAAATTCGTATCGACTAAGAAAAAGTTTGCATTTGATTATCAATTCAAAATTCGTGATGATAAGTTACGTAAACTTTTAGAAAAAAATGCTCAGTCTAATATCGATAAGCAAATGATTAATATTGGCCTTACTACAGAAGGTAGTTCGGAAGATTTTTATGGCGGAGTGGGAATGGTATCGACTTATCGAGTAGAAAATGATACATTCTATGGATCAGTTATTTCAACGTTTGATGAATCTAAATTGCCTGAAGATAAAAAGTTAATATTGCATATCTACAGTTTAGAATGGATAGATATGGATGAATATAATTCAGCAAAAAATAATGCGGATGGAGTTACAAATGGATCATTTAGTGTAAATCCTGCGTTGAAATATGAAGGGGATTGGAGTTATCCTATTAATTACAAACCGCTTTTAGGTACAGAATCACCTAAAATATCTAACGAAGAGAATATAGAAAACGTAACCGCTGTTAGTGACGCCTTACAAACAACTGTAAAGTTTAAAGCTCCGCTACAGAATCTAGTAAATCCTTATGTAGTAATTTATAAAGATGGTTTTGAAATGTCACCAGCTTTCATAACAAGGGAAACATATGATCCAGAAAACGAAATCTATGAGCTAACATTTAGTCTTAGTGCGTTTGATAAAGGTAAAACAACGTACAAAATCCAATTAAATGAAAGTGATGGTTTTGGAAATACTCTTAAAAGAGTGGGTTCTTTTAATTTACAAAACGAGTAACGATAATTATGTGTAACATTACTTCCCCATATTAACCTTATACATCATAATTTGAGGTAAAAGTTTAAAAGACCAGCAGACTGTTTTCTGCTGGTCTTTTAATTAACTTCAGATATACTATTTTTGTAAAATATGAGTATACTCATATTTGGTATTTATTAATTCTTATCTTTAGATATTTTATAGCATAAAATTTACATGTAAAATAATGGGCCAAACACAAGGTCAGAAACTTCTAAGTTTTTGACCTCTTTGTTTTTTAGTGCTATAATTGGAGGCTATTTTCCTTTTTAAATGGCAAAAATTTTATTTTTATTTGGCATAGATAATTCTTGATCTGATAATTGCATATAGTATGAGAAATAAAGCTAACAGATAGTAAGAGTACTGCTTGCTATCTGTTAGCTTTATAAACGTCCTTATTAAGTATTACGAAAATAACACTGAAAATTTATCCATATATTGTGCTTTATACGGCTCATCCAAAACCTGAATTGCATGAAACAATTGTTTTTTTTCTGACGATAGTTCAAATGATATCGGATATAATTCTTCTTGCTGTAAAAGAACGTTCCCGCGTTCATCAATTTTACGAATTAAATCTTGCTGAGAATCATTTTTCAGCGTTTGGTTTTGTAATCCAAACTTTGTGACAACCCAACTATTTGTATTTTTCGTTTTATCAATAATATTTTCTAAACAAGTTAAACGTCCTTTTGTCTCTGCATGAAAGATTTCAACTACATCACTTTCTTCTAGTTTAATCTTATCTGTTCCAACTTCCGCGTTCGTTCCTTCGACAGATTTTTCATATTTTGTTTCTCCTTTTGAATTCTTTATGGTGACTTTCGTATATAACTCTCCTTGAAAATAACTATGTGGGTTTGCACTGGTAATTGAAACAGTGGCTTCTTGATTATTCAGATTAGTTGAAAAAGAACCAAAGTTTGCATTACCTAAACCAAGAAAATTTAATTGTTGGTTCATTAAAGAACTCCTATTGATTTTTTCTACGTTAACACTTGAAGTATTTTCAGCGTCTTTAACATATACATAGAGAGTTTTTGGCACATAGTTTTTCATTTGTTCACCATAAAATTCTAAGTGATATACGCCATTAGGGATATTTTTAAATGTCAGTTTTCCTTCTTGAATATCTTGCGTAGCTAGTTCTTGTTTACCATCTTTTAAAGCTACTTTTATACCATTTAACTCATTAATATTTGTTGTATTTAATTGTATCGTAAGATTTCCAGCTAAATTAAGAGAGGATATTTCAGCATTACTAACCATCTCAAAATTTGAGTTAATTAAATAAGAAGGGTCTATTAATTCACGTGCACGAGCAAGTTCACTTTCTGGAACAATGTCAGCTAAAGAAGCAATGGCTGGGAATCCAGAAACGCGGTTCTTTTCTCCTTGAGAATCATTGACAGATAAGCCCCATCTTTCTAAAACAGGGGTGAAATCTTGCTTACTATTTTCACTATAAATACGATTCATTAAATCTGGTAAAGGATAATCTGCTCTATTGAAATTTTGCTGGTTTGCTAACTTACGGTATTCTTGATACATTTTCGTGAATGAATTATCACCAGCTTTTTGCTTCAATAAAGATAACAGAATCAGTTTTTCTCGTAGACCTACCGAATCATAGGATCCTTCTTGATATATCATTTTCGTGTAAAGATCAGTATCCACTTTTTCTTTATTTCCATAATCAAATAACCAACCGATATTATCGGCTTCTTTTCCATATTTATTGTATTGATATTGTACACCAAATAAATTATTGGATACTTCTCCTGTATACATTCCTACACCATCAAATCCTGCTTGATAGCCATGAGCAATTTCATGTAACGTCCCCCAACTGTTTTTTGTCAACCACATGTCGATTGTATCATAGCTATTTGCTGTCCAGTTAGTGCCATAGTATGCGCCGCCCGCACCATTCTTATCTGCTTTTAAAAAATAACGATTTTTTCCATTTTTGTTTACATCAGAAGAGCTATCGAATCCAGCAATTTGATTGTAGTAAGAAAATAAGTCATTATAATGCTCGATTAATTGATCTATAGACTGAAAATCTTTTAAATTTCTTACGCTTTCTTTGTCTTTTTTAGGTATCAGTAATTGAAAATCTACCCCTTTAACCAACGCATAATTTCCATCAAACTTATCCCATGTATTAAAAAATTCATCTCTATTATTGTGGTATTCATAAATTGGTAAAGGCTTTTGTGATTTAAAATCATTAATTTCATATTCTAATTGTGCAGCATTGTCTCCATAAGGTGTGTCAACAAACGGTACCAAGGGATCCGATGCCTGAATAGTTATCCAATCTGTACCGACTTGTACACTCTTTTCTATTTTAGAGTCATTCCCTAATAATTTAACCGTCAATTTACCTTTAAAATTAGGATTTGTTTGCCTCATCTTTAATTCCGTATTTTCTCGCAAGATAAAACCTAAATCTTGCCGATCATGATTTTTTCCTTTGCTCATTCCAGCATTAAAAATCCATGTAGGTTCCGAAATATTAAAAATCTCCTTTTTCTCAATTCCTTGTGCTTCTACATTTAAAGAAAATAAACAACCCATAACTAGTAGTACAAACACAAATAAACTACTTTTTCTCATAAAATCCCTCCCATAACTTATTCTTTTATATAATATTAGATTAAACGATATTATTAGTATTAGCAAACGATAAACTGAACGTCCAGAAAATCAGGGATTTTGTTAAAAGGAGAGAAAAAATTATGAAAAGTGTAGTATGGATTTATACAATAAATACTAATGGAACTGTTATTAGAAGTAGTGGTTATGCTATGGTGTGAATAAGTTCTAAGAGATTTCAAGACAAGTTAAAAAAAGAATTACAACCTGAATGGGATTTAACTATAATTAGTTATGATATAGCACAAGATGATATTCCTAATGCAGATATTATTATGTATAATGAGGTGGATACATCGTATCTTGATGAAAAAATTAAGAATATTGGATTACCTTTATCATATATAGATTTACAGACAAGAAAAGCTGATAGTATAAAGAAAAATTTAGAAAGCTTCGCCAATAATAAAATACAAAATAACTATTATAAGTTACTGATGCAAAAGTACCAATAAGTATATATTGTTGTAAATTATTATTTCTTTAAAATAATTGTCTATTCAATAATGAAATGGCATAAAAAATTGTAGGAAGCACAAATCACTTCTTTAAAGAGCTATCTCTTTGAGCAGTTGCTTTTACTACTCTTTTTTCTCACTCTGTAAGCTATATATCACCATGTATATTTTTCTTCCAAATTATTGTTTTCATCTAATGTACATTAAATAATTGTTAATTTATTAAAATATTGTTATAATATATCAGGTACACAAATTAATACATTTCGGTGGTTTTAAAATCGCTAGAAGGAGAT
Source organism: Enterococcus sp. DIV1758 (assembly GCF_051711985.1). Classification (NCBI taxonomy): domain Bacteria; kingdom Bacillati; phylum Bacillota; class Bacilli; order Lactobacillales; family Enterococcaceae; genus Enterococcus; species Enterococcus sp. DIV1758. The sequence continues at coordinate 74,140 of NZ_JBIOOA010000002.1, read as the reverse complement.
GACAATGAAAAAGAAAGCTTTTTCCTACATATCTTTAGCAAGTTTAATAGTGACGTCTTTTTTGACTCCGATTGTGAATGTTCGAGCAGATGATCAGCAAGAGAGTCTAGAGCAAACAATTAGTGAAGATTCTGAAAAAATGAATAAGGCAAATATAACGTTGGATTCTTCAAGAACGTCAGAGAGATCCTCTGATTCTTCGACAGAAGATAAAAATGAGTCCACAGAAGAAACAATTACGGAAAACTCTACTAACGGCGCAGAATATTACGGTGAAACTCATGGAAATAACCAAGTCAAAAATGAAACAACAGGACAAGCTTCTGAAGATCAATCTGAAGTCGCTATGGCTAATGGTAAAGAAGACCTTGCAACTTGGATGCCAGATCCAACGCTACAGTCCGTGGTTGCTAAATCACTAGGGATAGATGTATCCGAAATCACGAAGGAACAGATGAATAAACTTCAGACTCTTTATATATACGCTGCAGATTCCGCTATTGCTGATTTGAAGGGATTAGAATTTGCTATGAATTTATCATCCTTTTATATGAGCGGACAAAATCAGATTACTGACTTTTCAGTTTTAAAGTCTTTAAATAAGTTAGCTTATGTATATTTAATGGGAGCAAATGTAACCGATGATAATGTACCAAACTTTGGTGACAATGTAACTAGACTAAATCTTAGTTCCGCAAGCGTAACCGATGCAGTGTTTTCAAAAATTGTTAATATGAAAGGACTAGAGTCGCTAAGTTTTGAGTCTAATATGAATATTACGACTATTGCACCGTTGTCTGCATTGCCAAATTTAACAGAATTAAGAATTCAGACTTGTGGTGTGACAGATTTTACTGTGATAAATGATTTCCCAAAATTATCAAGTCTGGCCGCATATGGTCAAAATACAGGAAGAAATGACGCAGTCACTTCACTATCTGCAAAAGAGTTAAACTATGATCCCAATAATCAATCATTTTTTGTTCCGTTTTCCATTATGCCTAATCGATTAACAAATTTTGATGGGTATCAGCCTCCTTTTACAACATCAAATAGTACTAGTCAGACATACTTTGATTTGAATGGTGTGCAGATACCTTCTTCAAGATTAACTATTACTGAAGATGGGATTGCTGTATCTGGGGTTACTCAAAGTGAATTTGAAAATATTGAAACAATAGAATACAATGCTTTTTATAATAATCCAGCTGGGTCATATGCACAACCGGATGGTTATAGTTTTTATGCCATTTCATCAGGAACCTACTTGCACCAATTTTCGATCAATCATCAAGAAGCCGCTGCAGATGTTACGGTGAATTATATTGATACGGACGGGAATGAATTGAAACCTTCTCAAAAGATTAGTGGCAATATTGGTGAATCTTTTGATGCAACAACGCCGAATTATAGGCTAGAAATAGAGGGATATACTCTAAAAGAAGTTCGAGGCAATCCTACGGGTAAGTTCACAGACCAACCTCAAACGGTTACTTATGTATACGTGAAGAATCCAGTAAAAGCAGCAGAAGTGACAACTAAATATGTTGATACAGAAGGAAATAAGATTTCAGATGAAGTAGTGAAAACGGGTAATATTGGAGATGACTACACCACTGAACAAAAAGCGATTGATGGCTATACTTTCAAAGAAGTTCGAGGCAATCCTACGGGTAAGTTCACAGATCAACCTCAAACGGTTACTTATGTATACGTGAAGAATCCAGTAAAAGCAGCAGAAGTGACAGCCAAATATGTTGATACAGAAGGAAATAAGATTTCAGATGAAGTAGTGAAATCTGGTAATATTGGAGATGACTACACCACTGAACAAAAAGCGATTGATGGCTATACTTTCAAAGAAGTTCGAGGCAATCCTACGGGTAAGTTCACAGATCAACCTCAAACGGTTACTTATGTATACGTGAAGAATCCAGTAAAAGCAGCAGAAGTGACAGCCAAATATGTTGATACAGAAGGAAATAAGATTTCAGATGAAGTAGTGAAATCTGGTAATGTTGGAGATGACTACACCACTGAACAAAAAGCGATTGATGGCTATACTTTCAAAGAAGTTCAAGGCAATCCTACGGGTAAGTTCACAGATCAACCTCAGACTGTAACTTATGTGTATATGAAATATAAAATTTATCCTGCCTCAAAAGCGGATAATAAGCTTGACCATAAAGATAAAACTAATAACAAAGAAACATATTCATCATCACAGCACACTTTACCCAAAACTGGTGAAAATAAAAGGCTGGCGTTGATAAGTACTGGAATAGGTTCAGTATTTTTAGTACTAGTTCTTATAACTTCTGTTTTACGTTTTCAAAAGTCAAGAAATAGCCATCATAAATAGTAAGAAAGAATCATAATTAAAAAATTTCAAATTTATTTGGATTTTTTTCAAATAATGTTGGTAAAGAGAAATTGTAGAATCGATTCAAGTCCAGAGGAGAAAATCCTCTGGACTTTTTAATTTGGGTTGTATTAATCGTCCTTGTTGGACGAAAATCCGTAATTTGAAATTATAGAAATTACGAAAACCACAGGCGTTCCACTTTAACACTTTGATATGATTATTTAGATACTTCAATGAAATAGGTTTATTCCCATCAGTGGGTAATAACAAATCAAATAAATTAAGTAAAATATATGAAATTAGCATAATTATTTGAAATATATCGTACCTAGCAGTACATTAGTTTTGTAACTAATATTAATTAGGAGGGGTTTCTGTGAAAAAAATTTTAATTTCTGTTCTAGGGGTTTTGTCTATCGTTGTTTCTATGGTACTTTCTTCTTATTCTGTCAACGCAGCTTCTAATGATTGGTCTTGGCCACTAGGCAAACCATATGCGGGAAGATATGAAGAAGGACAACAATTTGGGAATACCGCATTTGATCGAGGAGGCACTTATTTCCATGATGGATTTGACTTCGGCTCTGCTATCTATGGAAATGGTAGTGTGTATGCTGTGCATGATGGTAAAATTTTATATGCTGGTTGGGATCCTGTAGGTGGAGGTTCATTAGGCGCATTTATTGTATTACAAGCAGGAGATACAAATGTGATCTATCAAGAATTTAGCCGAAATGTCGGGGACATTAAAGTTAGCACGGGACAAACTGTTAAGAAAGGACAGCTTATAGGGAACTTTACTTCTAGTCATTTACATTTAGGAATGACAAAGAAAGAATGGCGGGCTGCTCATTCTTCTTGGAATAAAGATGATGGCACTTGGTTTAACCCAATTCCTATACTTCAAGGAGGATCTACGCCTACACCTCCAAATCCAGGACCAACAAATTTCACAACAAATGTACATTATGGTTTACACGTCCTTGGGGGATCTTGGTTGGGGGAAGTAACAAACTTTAACAATACTAATGATGGTTTTGCAGGTTATCCTAATCGTCAACATGACATGCTTTATATTAAGGTAGATAAAGGGGAAATGAAGTATCGTGTTCATACAGCTCAAAGTGGCTGGTTAGCTTGGGTAAATAAAGGAAATAAAAATGATACAGTGAATGGTGTAGCAGGTATTCAAGGACAAGCAATTGATGGTGTTCAGTTAAACTATATAACTCCTAAGGGAGAAAAATTATCACAAGCATACTATCGCTCACAAACTACGAAACGATCAGGATGGTTAAAAGTAAGTGCAGATAATGGTTCTATTCCTGGATTAGATAGTTATGCAGGAATTTTTGGAGAACCGTTAGATCACTTGCAAATTGGTATTTCACAGTCTAATCCATTTTAAATTTAAAAAATAACAGCACGATTACGCATTTAATAAATTTTAAAGAGGTGAATGAGTATAAATAAAGATATAGTCAATATACTGAAAAAAACATTTATTTTGCCTGTTGTTGGAGTATTCTTTATGCTGAGTACCAATGCTTTTGCTTCTGAAGATTACAACTTACTTGGAGTAAAAAATTATGATCAGTATTCCTTAGGAGCGCCTAGCGGGTGTGAGGGGGCTTCACTATTACAAGGCTTACAGTATAAAGGAAAAATTCCTGATTGGGACTTAATCAAGTTTTTAAAAACAATTCCTATCTCTCCTAATGGAAATCTTTATGATGGATTTGTAGGTAGTTCTTTTGTTGAAAACTCATGGACTTACTCTGCTATCTCTCCTATGCCTTTAGTAAAATGGGGAAAAGTATATGGAGATGTACAAGATATGTCAGGTCATTCTTTAGATGAATTACTAGAGAAAGTGAAAAATAATAATCCAATTGTTGCTTGGGTGACGATAAAATTTCAACCGGCACGATGGGGAATATGGAATTTTGGTAGAGCAGTAAATAATAATCATGCAGTAACTTTAGATGGTTATGATTCAAAAAAAGGAAAACTTCACGTATCGGATCTGATTTCTGGTAAATATTGGATCGATAAGAATACATTTGAGAGTGTATACAAGGAGAGGAATTTCGCGGTTGTAATTCGTTAAAATGTATTATTAAGTATTAGTTAAAAATAAAAGAAAGATGTTTATGTTTAAAAATATTCCGCTTAAAAAATTTTTTTAGAGAATGTAAAATAATATTTTAAGGTATCTTAATGTCAGCAGGTCATGACCTAGTGACATTTTTATTCACTACTAATCAACCTTATAGATTGGATTGATAAAAATATGTAGCAAAAATTAACCTTAAGAAGGTTTTCTAATTTGTACTTGTTTTTAACCTATTTTAGAATTTGATAATAATTGATAAGTATAATACATAAAGGGTAAATCAGTAAAAGTAATCTAAAATAATAGAGGCATTGACAACACATCTAGTTAACAAAGAAGTTTATTAAACGATAAAATATGGCAAATTTATTCCTAAAAAAAATCATTTAATATGGTATGATTGTATAAAAAAGGAGGGATCTCATGAAAAAAATATTTATAATTAGTTTTATGATGCTAATAATACTCTTTGTTGCTATATTTTTGCTTATAAAAAATAATGAACAAAAAGATACATCCATTTCTGGTGGATCAGACCAGTCATCGATTGAGTTTTCTGCTACGCTTATCGAACCACCGAAGCAAGTAGACCAGACGGATGACTATTTTATTTCGTTTGATGACGTAAAAGTGGTCGATGAGGAAGACCAAAGCAATCTAGATACATTTAATGAGGGCGGAAGACTGATCACCACGTTACCTAAAAATAAAGAGATTAGAGTAGGAGATAAAATAGTAGTAAGAGTGCATAAAGACTTTGCTACAACACGTTCTATACCACCTCAAATAATAGGAAATAGTGTGATTTCTGTATCATTTCAATAAAAAAACTTTAGTGAATGAAAATGGCAGATGAAGGTTTAGCTGATTAATTTAAAGTTAAAAAATGTACGAAATGGAATGTTGCTGATATTCATGATTAAAAAGCAGAGACATTCGTGAATTAAGTAACCAAGAAAGTTCAAGACTTTGAAAATTATGTAAAGGAATGTTCTGACTTTTTTTATTAAAAAGAACAATATTGTTTTAATTAGCCACTATTAGGTTGATTGTTAATTAATAATACTCAAAATTTTGAGCATAAAATTTTTATAGAATAAATACTTTTGGTAAAATTTTATTGTGATAAATTTCATATGAAAGTAGGGGGGATCGATGACGAAGGGGAAAAAAATACTTTTTAGTTTTATTGCTTTTATTTTTGGCACTTTTTTATTTACAATTTTTGTCCATTATCAATTTGTCTACTCATTGAGCGTTCATTTTATCAGGCCAGAAGACTATCCTTTTATAGGTAGATATCTACCTTTCTATCTTTATTGGGGGAGCGTCATAGGAATGATAGCTGTTGCTTTAACTATTTTTGTAACTATTCTAAGCCCTACAGAAGTTACGTCTATCAAGTTGAATGAAGATAAAGGCAAATTAGAGATAAAAAAAAGTGCGATTATAGGTTTAGTTCAATCACAAATAAACCAGTCTAGCTTGTTAAAAGATTCGAAAGTAAAAGTAAAAATGTATAAAAAAAAGATAAAAATAAAAATCGTTGGAAATACCAGTAGTAATATAGATATTATTGATCAGACGAATCAGTCAATTAGAAAAATTGATACCTATATTAAGAATTTCATTGGACTAGATACATCGATAAAAACAGAAGTTATCTTTAAAAATGTGGCTCGTTCAGACGATAATAAAAAAGAAAAAAAACGAGTAATATAAAGAAAGAGGGGAGAATTTGAAAGAAATATTAACAGTGTATAAGTCTCCAATTATTGGCGGACTAACGGGATTAGTCTTTGCAATTTTATTTTTAACTGTAGGTTTTTTTAAAACAATTCTTGTTGTTATCATGGTTGTATTAGGTATATTTATAGGGAATTATATTAGCAAAAGTGATTTTCTTGGGAAAATCATTAATAAATAAAAAATATAAACGTATAGGAGAGATTTTTAATGGATAAAGCAAAAGAAAACACAAAAGAATTAAAAAAAGTAGAAGTGGTTAAAGGAAAATTAACATATGAAGACAAAGTAATCAAAAAAATTATTGGCATTTCATTGGAGAAAGTGGATGGACTGCTTACGGTAGACGGTGGTTTTTTCTCAAATTTGGCTGGTAAACTAGTAAACACAGATGATGTCACATCTGGTGTAGATGTTGAAGTAGGAGAAAAACAAGTGGCGGTAGACTTAGATATTGTCGCAGAATATGGAAAAGATATCCATAAAATTTATAACGAAATGAAAGAAATCATTACAAGAGAAGTTAAAAATATGACGGGATTAGAAGTAATCGAAGTGAATGTGAATGTTGTAGATATAAAAACTGAAGAGCAGCATGAAGAAGATTCTGTAACATTACAAGATAAAATGGGTGATGCTACAGAAGCAGTAACTAACTTTACCAGTGAGCAGACAGATAAAGCAAAAGAACTAGCTTCAAAAGGTAGTTCTAAAGCAAAAGAATTAACTGAATCTCGTGTACAATAAGTATATATATTGTGCACTTAAAGCGAGAATTAAAAAATTCTCGCTTTTTTTACTTTGAATATGTATTATAGTATAGCTTATGGTTACTAATATTAAATATTAGGAGAAAAATTTATGGAAAAAATAATGAAATATATTTTTGAAAAATATGATCCAAGCTCTATTATTTTGTATGGATCTTATGCAAACAAAACAAATAATACTAATAGCGATTTTGACGTATTAGTAATAAGCAATACTTGTCAATATATACATGATACATCTTTTGTAGATGACATCCAATTGGATTTATTTGTGTATCCCAAGTCTTATTTTCAAAACTCAGAGATTGATTTTATGAGTTTTGTCCAAATTTTTGATGGAGAAATTGTTTATGACAGTGATAAAATAGGAATATGGCTAAAAAAAAGAGTAAATGATGTAATAAGTTCCATTCCGTATAAAAAGTACGAAGAAAATAAAGACCAAATTGAGTGGTGTGAAAAAATGCTAGCTAGATCGTTAAGAAAAGATCCTGAAGGATATTATAGACTATATTGGGTTCTAGTTGACAGTCTAGAAATATATTTTGACATTTGTTCATTAAAATATTATGGACCTAAAAAATCATTAAGTTATATGAAAAAAAAAGATCCCGTTTCACATGCGTTGTATGCTGAGGTACTTGAAAAAACGACACATACATCTTTGGAGAAATGGATACATCAATTAAGAAATAGCTTAGAAAAAGTAGAAGTAAAAGATTAAAATCAAGTGCTCATCGAGAAAAATATTTATAAATTAGAAACTAATTTAAAGAATATTTGAAGTGCAACTTGTATAAAAGTGATAGTTGTATTAAAAGATAATCCCGAAATCGCTTTAAAAATAATACTAAACCTTGTTTATTAGGATGATTAGTGAAGTGAACAGAATTTTTTTATTTCTGTTCACTTTTTTTTAAAAAATTTATTTATAGACTAAGGTTAATATGTATAAATCTTGTTTATTAATGATACTCTATCATTTTACTGAAAAGATATGTAAGGTTTACACAATAAATCTTGTATTAAACAGATATCTATGGAAACTCTGCTGAGTATATTTTTGATAAAAAAATCGATATACAAGGATTAAAGTTTTATACATCGAATAATGTTTAATTATAATCTGTTATAAGTCTAGTTTTATTTTTCTATTTTAATGAAAATGTATATGGTAAAAGTATGGAAAATTTTAAATATAAAATTTCACATCTCATGTAGAGCTCTGTTTATACTGAGTGATTAGATAATAAATTGTACATAGATGCTTAAGAGCTATAAATTTTACGTTTTTTATATAGATTACTAAATATATTTAGTAATAATGGAATTCCTTTGTAATTGGAAATATTTAGCTGAAAAAATTCTTGCTTTTTTTTTTACTTTAAAAGACACTTACATATATTATATAGTTAGCTTTGTATTTTTTCATTAGAAAGGATGATAAATTTGTTACCTGAAAATGTTCTTAGACTTTTTTTTTCAGAAATACAGCTTCAAAAATTACTAATTATTCATGATTTACACAACTATGATATACAAGTAACGGTGTTAGAAAGAAAATTAAAAGTGTCAAAAAAGAAAGTGAAGAGAGCTATCAATAGTCTTCAGCTAGATATAGCTGATTACAATGATCAGAACAAAAAAGAATTATTACTTATAGTAGATAAAAATGTTGTTCATTTATCAAAAAATGTAAAAGATGAAGACTATGTTCAATTGTTACAGTATATACGAGAAAAATATTTACTTAGTTCAAGCTTGTATAACAGTTTATTGTTTGTTTTAGAGCAGAGAAAATTTACTGTAATGGAGTTAGCTAATAACCTTTCCTACAGCGAGTCTTACACATATAAATTATTAAAAAAAATTGAAAGTTTTTTTTTAATAATGGATCTGGGTGTAAGTATTTTTAAAAAAAGTGATAAGATCCTATGTTTATCAGGAGAAGAAGTGGTAATACGCTTATTACACTATCTAATGATAAATATTATTTCATCGAAAAATAGTTGGTATTTTCAAACTATATCTGAATTACAAATAGAAACTATACATTCTTTCGTAAACTCTAAAAGAATAAAAAACTTTTCTCCATCCAATCTGAAAAGAGTAAACATCATCATGGCGGTGTATGAAGTAGCAATCAGAAAAGGGTATGTATCTGCTGAACTACCAGATTCTGTTAAATCTGTCGGTCGTATATTAAATAAAGAAAAAGAGTTGCCTATGTATTTAACATACTTACAGAAAAGAGAACTAGGAGAGATAGGTGAGCTTCATGATGAATTGATTCAGCTAGCATTCATTCTTAATTATTTTACTAGAGAACTAAGAACGAAAAATGAAAAAATAGTACTAGGAAAAGAGCTAGTAAATAATAATAGAAACAAAATAATCAATCCCTGTGTTTTATTAATCAATCAGATTTGTGAAAAATATACCTTAACCGAAGATAGTTATTTTCTTCTTGTATATTCTATTTGTAATCATTTTATTGTCATTCATTATTTAAAACTTTATAAATTTATGAAGTTTGACAAATTCCAATTAAGAAACGAGAAGACAGAAAAGTTCATTAAGTCAGCTATCAAAAAAAGTTTTAGTAAGTATTACAAGGAACCCTCATTTGATAAATTGGTTTTTAATTTTACGAAAATCATAATGGGATATGTCAAGTTGAACAAAGATATTCCAGTAGGAGTGTATGTTGAATTTCAACGTAGACCAGAGTATAAATCTGTTGTTGAGAATGCATTGATCCATAATTACAGCGCAAATGCTTTAAAATTGGTTAATAATTATAAAGATGCCGACATCATAATATCTGATAATTACGTAGTGAAGACAAATCAGGAATATTTTTATTTTAGAGACGTATTTGATAAAGTTGCTTGGAACAAGCTAGGTGCTTACTTGAATGAAATTATAAACAAGGAAATTGTTAAAAGTGTAGGATTCTCTGAGTAAAAATTTTAGTTTGATCTTAATGGAATTTTTTTTCTTTCAAGATACTTATAAACTGTAGGTCTAGAGATATCATATTTTTTTGCAATATCTACGATAGAGTTAGTTGTGTTTAAGTAATCATATATAACTTCGTCTATATATTTATTTTCTAATGGTCGACCTAAAGTTTTTCCATTCGCTTTTGCAGCCTCTAACCCAGACAGTACTCGCTCTCTTATGAGGTCAGCCTCCATTTCTGCAAAGGCACTCATGATTGTAAAGAAAAATTTGCCCATTGAAGTACTAGTGTCAATATTGTTTTGAATACTTATAAAGTTAATACCACGATCATTAAAGTCTTCCATCAAGCACAACAAATGCTTTGTCCCTCGAGATAATCTATCAAGTTTAAAAATTACAAAAGTATCACCAGATTCTAAAGAGTCCAGTGCACGTTTAAGTTCTCTTCGATGCGTATTTCTTCCACTATCGAATTCTGTAAATATTTTTGTGCATCCATAATTTGATAATGCATTTAGCTGCGAGTCTAATTGTTGGTGGATGGTACTAACACGAGCATAACCGATTGTTTTCATAAATTCCTCCAGAGATAATTTTAGATTAGTAGATAATCACCTGCTATATTATCTCAAAATAGAAAAAAAAGTCAAAATAAGATAATAGAAGATCAATATATTTGTTATAATTTATGAGCAGTTATTGTATGTCATCTATTCAAATGTTTTGCTTACACCCTTATTTTAATACATATTAAGAAAGAAAACACGGTAATTACAAGAGAATTATGGTGTGCTTTTTTGTTATTTTAAGTGTAAGCAAAACATTTGTTTTGCTTACGAAAAGGCGTGTTATAAGAACAATAAAAAAGAGGTGAATGATTTGAAAAAAATATGTTGTATTCTTTTACTTGGATTTGGAATATTTTATAAATGTGAAAATGTATATGCAATTGACTGGAATCAAATATGGAATGAAGCGACAAAAGACTTTGTACCAGTTGAAGATAATTTTGAATATAGAGTTCCAGGAAGTGACACTACTATTGTAGATAATAAAGTTGTACAAGTTACTGAAGATAAAAATTCGCAAAGAGGTGTTGTGTGGGCGAAAAATCAGCTAGATATGAGTCAAAACTGGTCTACTGAAATGAATTTATTTTTAGGAGTTCACCTATTCGCTGGAAATCAAAATGGAGATGGTATGGCTTTTATTTTGCATAATGATCCTAGAGGAAAGAATGCTATTGGAGATTTTGGCGAAAGATTAGGTGTTTGGGGTGTTTTAGATTCTGACAATTATATTAAAAATGGTTGGGGTGTTGAATTCGATTTATATGCAAACCCCAATAATGAGCCATTTACTATGGATGCTGATATTTATGGCGATAAGACAATTAACAATTATGGGCACATTGCAAATAGCTATACAAAAGTTGATGGTAGATGGTTTAAGAATAAAGATAACGTAGACAAATTTTCTATGAAGCATAATGATTTAATAGTACCTTCTTCTTGGGGTGATAGACTAAATAATGGTATGATCAAAACATTTAAAGTTTCTTGGAAAGCTGATACACAAGAAATTACTTATAGTATTAGTTACTATGATGTAATAAATAATAAAAATGTAGATTATGGGACAGTTACTAAACATTTAGATATGGACAAATTTGGTAGTAATATGCTTTACTGGGGGTTTACAGGGTCTACGGGAGATAAAAAGGCACCACAATTTGTGGGTTTTAAGTCTATTCCTAAAACAATAAATGTTGATGTTATCCCACAAGAAACGACTTTGGGCAAACCTATTGATATAAATAAAGATAACTTAAAAAATTTTTTCACATTAACAAGTGGTGATGATGTCATAGTGGAATCAATAGAAAATGGAGTGGATTATTATAGTGTTGGGAAAAAGACAATTGTTGTTAAACTAAAAGATAAATACAATAATGAAAAAAAAGTTGAAATACCGGTTAATGTAAAGTGGGGAAACAGTGTCGTTTATGGTAGTTATGATTATGGAGCCAACGGTAGAACATCTGCAGCATTTACGTTATACACAGAATCAACTCCAACTATTGTTGCATCTCAAGGTCAAAATGATGATAATCTAGCAATTCATTCAAATTTTCCAAATCAACAGTATTACACTTTTAATTGGTTTGACTTATCTAACAAACAGATTTTGAAAATAGATGAGTCGAATAATGGGGATAAATACATTAAAGCAAGTGGAAATGAATTAAAAAAAGATAAATTGAAAGAGTGGGGAACTGCTCAAAATCAAGCTGTAAACTATGGTGATATTGTTCGAGCGTGGCAAACTGAAACTGGCAAAAATTGGCTATACGAAAATGAACAGAAGCAAGCTTATAATGATGCTAAAAAAGCAGTTTACTATGAGATTACTACGTCAGGATACCGTCCTTTACACTTCAATCAATTAACTCCTAAAACAGGAAAAATACCAATTTATTCCACAAATATATATTTAGATGAACATGTTAAAGATTATATTGATTTAAAAGGCTATTCAAATATAGATGTAAAGGGATTTGTAGAATATCCTGATACTACCTCATCTGGAGATAAAAGAGCTAAAATACTTGTTGAAGAAACATTAACTACTGGTAAAAAAGTGCAATATGAATATGAAGTAACGATAAACGTTGAACCAGGAACGTTGACCTATACAGTTCCTAAGACATTAACATTTAAAGAATTTTCAAAATCAAAAAGTGAACAGATTGTCCAAAGAAAATATTCTGGTAGTCTGGGTCTTTTAATAAAAGATAACCGTGGATCAAATAAACAAGGGAATTGGACACTAACGGCTAAAGCATCATCCGATTTAAAAGGTATTGCACCATACTTGATTTATCGTAATGAAAAAGGAGTTGACAGCTATTTGAATGGCTCGGCAGTTCCTGTCTATACACAAGATAAACAGGTAAGTGCTACCGAACCTTTAGAAGTTGAAGTCTCAAATAAATGGAAAAGCACTGATGGTATATTATTAAAAGTCCCTTCAAAAAATAATTTAGCTAGTCAAGAATATTCCACAACAATTACTTGGAATCTTGTGGAGGGACCATAGTATGATAAAAAAACTATTATTGAGTTTACTTTTATTTCTAACTGTTAGTATTCCATTATGTTTCATCAACGTATCTGTATTTGCTGAAGAAATACAAAGTAAAGTGACTGTAAGAATTATACATGATGATCCGTTAGAACCTGAAAAGTCAAAAGAAAGCACTAACGATTCAAGTAAACAAAAATATAAAGAATCAAACACGAAATTGAATAAAAAAAACAGATTACCACAAACGAATGAGCGTATTAATTTATCTATCTCAATTATAGGATTACTAGTACTCTTATTAGGAGTAGTTGGGATATATATAAATAATAAACGAAATGGAGAAGATAAGAATGAAGAAGATTAGTTTAGTAGTAGCAGGTTTGGCAACAATAGGAGTATTTGGATTTGGACAGTCAGTACATGCGGAAGAAACCACAGCTTCTGTATTAGTAAAATCTGGTGGAATTAAAATTTCTGACACTAAAAATATCACTTTTAATGATGTTACCGTAAAAAAAGGTGGAACAACAGCGACAGAAAAAGATAAATCAAGTATTACCATTGAAGATTTACGTGGTTCAAGTAGTAAAGGGTGGACATTAACAGCTAAATTAAAAGATGAAAACTTTAAAGGAATGGGATTAAATGTCGCTCCAAAAATTGAATCAAATTCTACAGTAGCTAAACCTGGATCATCCGCTGATTTAAATTCTCAGCCACAGACGATTGCAACAGTTGCAGATACTGACATTAAGACAACAGATTTTGATACAACTGTTAGTTTAAACGCTAAGTTAACAGTTCCAGAAAAACAATTGGCCACTACTTATACAACGACTATCGTATGGAACTTGTCTGAAGGTCCAGGAACTAAATAAAGTATTAATCATAAAGAGCCTCCGTATCGGGAGGCTTTTTATCACAGAGGAGAAAATGATGAGAATAATAAAGAAAGCTGTGCTATTCCTTATGTTTGCTTTCTCAGCTTTAGGTTTTCAGCAACTAGTATTAGCTGACAGTAATGATTTTTCTGTTACACCTGTATTAACAGAAAATCAGAATCCTGAAGTTCCTAGCTATTTTGATTTAACTGTCACACCAAATCAAAAGCAAACGCTCAAAATAAAAATTAAGAATAACTCGAATGAGAGCGTAAAATACAAACTATATGTGAATACAGCAACTACCAATCAAAACGGAATTATTGATTACTCTATCAATAATTTTGAAAAAGATGAATCGTTGAAACTATCTTTAAAAGATTGTTTAACACTAACAGAACAGCTTGTTGACGTTCCTGCAAATAGTGAAAAAGAAGTTTCTCTTGAATTATCAGTTCCAGAAACACCATTTGAAGGGATAGCTTTAGGAGGAATTACTGTAGAGCCTTCTATAGAGAAAGGATCTAACGGTGTAAATAACATATTTACACGAACATTAGCAATTCAACTTACGGAAACAGCTAAAGAAATTTCTCCTAAATTAGAAGGAGGAGAAGTAAAAGTTTCTCAAGAAAACTTGAGAAATAATGTTAAGTTTGAATTAAGAAACATCACACCGACCATTATCTCAAAAGTGAACGCAGATATAGCAATAACTAAAAAAGGAAGTAAAAATCCCATTATTAAGAAAACAAAAGATCAACTGAGCTTTGCTCCCAATTCTAAATTTAATCTTATGACAGAGTGGGATAAGCAATTTGATCCTGGAGACTATACTTATAGCATTAATTTGACTGATGGAGAAGGAAATAAGTGGTCTTTTTCCAAAAAATTTAAAATTGAAGCAGAAATAGCAGAGAATTTAAACAAAACTTCTGTTGATAGAAAAGAAAGCTTCTTTGAGAAGTATTTTATATATATTTTAGGACTGCTTTCAATTTTATTTATTGTGTTTGCATTGCTTATGTTAAATAGGTATTTCAAAATAAACAGCTGATTTCTTATGCGTTAAATAATCTCTTATTAAAAAAATAAAAGATGTTTAGTAAAAGGAGAATTTTCAAGTGAGCTTGTATCTATACATTGTTTTCGGACTTATAGCACTATTTAGAGTTACTGTATTACTTATCTCAAAGAACAATGAAAAAAAGTTGATCTTGTTAGGTGGAAAAGAATATGGGAAATTAGTGTCTAAATTATTAGCAATTTTACAAACTTTATTTTATTTTTGTTCTTTTTTTGAAGGGATATATAAGAAAGTTGAATTAGATATTTATAGTGTAATAGGAATAATAATCAAAACTTTTTCTTTCATTATTTTGATAAGAGTGATACAAGTTTTAGGAGAAAATTGGACCGTGAAACTTATTATTGTAGATGAACAATTATTGAATTCAAGTTGGCTATTTAAATATATCAAACATCCAAATTACTTTTTAAATATTATTCCTGAACTGATAGGCCTTACAATGTTTTTCATTCTTGGCTTACTATAATGTTTTTTTTCTTGCCTTATGGAATATGTCTATATATGCGAATAACGGAAGAAGATAAGCTATTGGCAGAATTAAAATAGTTTGTAATCTTTACAGTAGCTATGATGAAAGTTCAATTTTTTATAAAAAAATGTAGAAAGGAAAAAACTAACATGAGCAAAAAAGATTTGATTGATTACTTATCAGACATACCTAGTAAGGAAGTATCCGTAAAAAAGATGATTATTGACATACTAGAAATCGATAAGTCTAAAATATATGAGAATGATAAATTAATAAGAAAAGAAACGCTCAAGGTTATGTCTGTAGTAAGCAAAAATGAAGAATTTAGTATTAAATATGCATATTTAACTGATCAAGTCGAAACAATATTATTTTTATCATAGAAAGTTTAGCAAGTAGGAGTATATGAAATCACTTACAGCTATGAAGGCATAACAAGTGAGGCGAAAGTGAATGTAAAAAATATTCCCAAATATGTCATCTATAGAAATAAGGAATCAAGTAAGAGAATATATCCTAGGACAGGAGAACAAAAGAATCATTTAATTAGCGTTGTGGGAGTGATTCTTCTGTGTGTAGTTCTGTTTAAGATAGAAAATAAAAGAAAGGAAGATAAATAAAAATGTCTATTTCGCTTGGATATATTCCATTACTATAAATACTACAAGAAACTGGGAGGAGAAATATTATGAAAAGAAAATTATTAGGAAGTTTATTTACAGCAACAACTTTAATGGGGATGGTTCTAATGCTAAACACAGATTCAGCATTTGCACATGGATATGTAGAAACACCTCCGGCAAGAGGTTACCAAGGTCAGTTGGACAAACAAACTATAGGATGGACTGCTGCACTTAATCTGTATGGAAATGTTATTACTAATCCACAATCATTAGAAGCACCTAAGGGATTTCCACAAGGAGGTCCATCAGATGGCCGTATTGCATCTGCAAATGGCGGCTTTGGACAAATCGGAGATTATGTACTAGATAATCAAACAAGCGATAGATGGAAGAAAACAGATATAAACACTGGAGCTAATACATTTACTTGGCATTATACAGCACCTCACAAGACAACAAAGTGGCATTACTACATGACCAAACCTGGTTGGAATCAAAATGCACCATTGAATAGAGATGAACTTGAACTTATTGGAACGATTGAGCATGATGGATCATCTGCATCAAACAATCTAAGCCATACAATTAATATTCCTCAAAACAGAGTGGGTTACAACGTTATATTAGCCGTTTGGGACGTCGCAGATACGTCTAATGCATTTTACAACGTGATTGATGTAAATGTTAAAAATTCTGAGATTCCTGTGTTACCTACCAAACCTACAAATGTAAAAGTAACAAATGTCACTAAGAGTACTGCTTCATTATCTTGGGATGCTCAAACTACAGCAGAAAAGTATAATGTCTATAGAGACGGAGTTAAAATTGCTACAGTAAAAGAAAATCTATTTGAAGATAGCAAATTAAATGCATCAACTGAATATAAATATGAAATTCAGGCAATTGGTCAAGCAGAAAAACTATCAGAGAAAAGTGATCAGATTGTTGCTAAAACCCTTAGCGAAGACGCCCAAGAGAAACCAACTGCACCTAGCGGATTGCACTCGATGGGCGAAACAGATAGTACAATTTCGCTTATGTGGAATAAGGCTACACATTCATCCGGTATTAAAGAATATTTAGTATATAGAGATAATATTTTAATTGCTACGACATCTAATACCCATTACAAAGACAAGAACTTAGATGCATCTACAAAATATAAATATACTGTAAAAGCAGTTAGTGTGGATGGAGTTTATTCTGAGGAAAGCAACGAAATCACTGTATCAACAAAGGTACCGGTTATTCCTAATCCTGGAGTGGGAAGAGAATTTAAATTAGGATCAATTACTAATCCGGAATTATACGAAAAAGGAGAAATTGTTTCGTATGAAGGCACAAATTATATTTCTTTAGTGACACATTACAATTATGGTGATGCATCATGGAATCCTAAAGAAGCACACAGCTTATTTAAAGCTTGTTAATCAGCAGATATTTTTTTAAATCAATATTAATTAATTGATAATTTTGACAGCTTAGTAATAAAAAAAGGGTTTTTATTTTTAAATAAATTGAAAAGTGTTTGTTTATAATATGTCAATAGATATAATTTTTTTTAAAGTTAGTATAAAAAATTAAATGAAATATTTGAGGAGTGTTTTTTATGAAGAAAAACTATTTAATATATTTTGCCGTAGCATTTTTACTTTCAATTAGTCTATCAACAACAGTACATGCAGAAACTTCTACCAAGGAAGACAACATGTTAAAAAATAACAAATTAACTTTGAAAGAGATAGGCGGTAATTGGAGTGGAGAACTGCATGGAGGAATGGGTACAAAACCTGTCGTTATTGGAAATTGGAATAAAATCTCTGATAATCCTTATTTTTTAATGCTTGATGTTGTTAATGGAGGACCTCTATCTTTAAATTGGTCTGCAGCAATATATAATGTTTCTAAAAATAAAGTTATTTGTGACTGGACTAACTTCAATCACAATTATAGTAACTTGACGTTACGTTATAAGGAAAAACCATCAAATGGGGACCAATTGCAATTGTGGCTGCATGCTAATTCAGGATCAGGTGTAGTCTATATAAGATATTAAAGCGTATAATAATTTAATTATATGTAACAGCCCCAGGAACTCATACATAAAACTTGAGCTTTCTGGGGTATTATATATATATTAAAAAATTTTTTCTAATCTTATTCATAAGCTTTTCTAAATACGTTTCAGACGGTTGAATCACTGTGTAATCTATCTGTTGTAGTTTATCTAATAACAAGTATATGATCAGTGGTGAAGTTTGAAGTATTTTTACCTTTTTAAAAAGGAGTTGGCCCTCCCTTTGTAATTATATATTAAAAAAATGACATTAAATTGTCTGGCAAAAAGCAAGAATTTATTTTTTTCAGAACTAAAGTCTAATCATACAAGTAATCTCGTGGGAAAAGCTCTCTTTTCATTATCTATTTGTTAATTTTTTAGTGATCTATGAATGCCTAAAAATCACGTTATCAAATTACAGCTTTACTTTCATAAAATTTCCCTCATTAAACAAAGTTGGACATGCAAAAAAATATTTTCTACTAAAAGTCATATTTAGTTGTGCTTAAATTGACAAATTACAATTTAAAAATCTAATGGTACCTATACATTTTCTCATACCGTGTTATGCCTTTAGAGAAGCGAAAGGAGTATATATAAATGAAAAAAAGTCAAACTGTTAAAATACTTGTCCTCTTCTTCTTTGTGATGTTTTCTTTTATGATTGGAAATTACAATGCACTAGCTATCGATAATCCTGTTAAGGATGGCAAATATCGAATCGAAAACGAAAATGGGGAGGTTCTTCAAGACGAAAATGGGCGTATAGCTTGGAGCAAGTGGACAGGTGAAAAATCACAAATATGGGAAGTTGTTTATCATAGTTCAAGTTACTTAAACCCTGCTGGATACCACATAAGCTCTGGAAAAAATTCCAATAATTATATTTATTGGGATAGAAAAAGTAATGGTAAAGGCAAAACAGTGTTAGTAGGGAGTCTTAATAGTAACAATCAATATACGAAGAACTGGTTCATTAATAGAATTGGCAATTCTAGTTCGTATTCTATTAAAAATGCACATTATCCAAACCCTTACTTATCAAATAATAGTTCAAGTATTACGTCTAATCAATCATCGAGTTCTTTTAGGTTTAACTCAGACTTAACACCACCTCAAAGTAAAACATTTTCGTTGGTCTTTACATCTGATCCACAATATCCATGGACAGATAAAACAGATTCAGGTGAGTATGAAGATCAAAGCACCAAAGAAAAAAGATCTGAACAAATGATCAAAGAACAGTACTATGATATAAATTCTTATACTAATAGTACAAGCAATATATCAAATATCATGATTAATGGGGATATTACTGCTTATGGTCATATTTGGCAATGGGATAAAATGAACTCTTTGATGGCGTTGTTAAATCGACCGTATTACATGGGTTTGGGTAATCATGATATAGAAAATAATCAAGATGACTCTTTCAATGACAGTTCTTTTCTGAGCTCCTTAGATAATTTAAATTATTTTAAACTTAGAAGTAATATACCTATAAATGACATTTCTTTTGGGCGTAGTTCACAAAATTATGCTGTTGAATTACCAGGAAATCTTTTTGCATTACAATTGAATAATGATCCTACAATGGATTATATATCTACTTGGACCGGGAGAAGGGGGATCGTGCCTAACTTAGATTGGATTGAAAATCAATTAAGATACGCGTATAATAAAAGATACAACATTATAATAAATGTTCATAAACCAAATAATTGGAAATACGGACCAAATGAACGTTTTAAAACGATGTTAAAAACATATAATGTAAAAGCGGTATTTGCTGGACATTATCATTACAATATAGGAAAACAGACTCAATACAAGGATTATTTTGGTGATATTCCTGTATATTTATCTGGAAGCAGTTCACAAAAAAAATACTTAATTACAGAGTATACAGACAGTGAAATGAAAATATACACTGTAACTAATAATAAATGGAACAACTCTAAAACGTTAAATTCAACAATTAGTTTTAGTAAGTGATGTAGGATTTACTATTATCAAATAAGTACAATTTGTTTAAGTGAATAAGATTTTTGACTTTATTTAAAGTTGCAGCAACAATATTTGAATTAATTCACAAAATTTCAGATTCATTGCATTAATTTGTTATCCACTAGTCTGGTTTATTCATAAACTCAAGGTCCTTAATAATCAGAGTCATAACTATGACTTTTAAATTTATAAGGTCCAATATTCTGTAAAAAAACGACACTATCTATTTTTGATCTGATTATTTAGACCTGACAATTTTCAATTCAAATAGGAATATTTCAACGCGTGATGAATCTGACATCACTAAAACATCCGTACAGAAAATAACAGTAGAAAACCGAACCACTACTTGACAATCAAGTTAGTGGTTCGGTTCTTTTGTTTTTCTTCCTAAATTGAAATTTTAGTCAATTAACTTCGCGATATGATATTCTTGAGGATAATTAAACTGGTTTCTATAATTTCTTTGACAGAGTAATTGTCAATTTTTGTACATTCAATCAGAAATATCTAGATTCTTCTGTGATACTTTGGATCGCCTAATCGTTACGCTACGTTCCAATTTTGCAATGACACTCGTCATCTGAGGCATAGTCTTACCTTTAAGTTTTGAAGTATCCATATTGTCTTTTAAATAAATTGAATTACTTTTATTTAATTCTTGAATGAAGTCCAAAAATACTTTCTCCAGACATTATCGTCTTTCCATAATGTCTGGAGAAACTTCTCAATACTAGGACGTTTTCTTTTTGTTTCTATATATTTTTCTTGAATAATTTTATCTGAACAAAAATTCTTTAACTGATTAATTTGACAATCTAAATAGAGATTTTCGATGGATGAATAATTAGCTTGTTGCCTTATATTATGTGAAATTCCATCGGAGATAATCTAAACCTTTATTGCTCATTTTTCTACCACTATTTTCTATTTAGTTGTTTCAATGACGCTTGGATGATATCAATAAACCGTATATGAATAATGGTGGTTGCTATATTCCCGAGGTGTCATTCTGGAGATTTTTTTTAATATTTGGATAAAGTGGTTTTGACTGGCAAAAGCTAGTTGAATGCTAATTTCCTTGAAGCTTTTGTCAGTAAAAAGTAGCAAATGTTTACTTTCATTGTTCTTCCGATGTAGGATATAGCTGTGAAAGGTTTGATTTCATTTCTTTTTTTAGAAACAGAAGTAAGATGAGTTTTGTGTTTGTCAAAGTTAACTGCCAGTTCATCGAGTGTTATACGTTCATAAATATGTCCATCGATGTAATTAACAAGCTGTTTTTATTCTTTTGTTATCCCTTTCATTAACAAAACGTTTAAGGTAGCAGAAAAAAATTGGGTTAGGAGACATTACATACATTTCTTTGAAAGAATAAACCTTGTATTTCTATTAATCGATCTCTGCACAAGAAAAACAGTTTAGGGGAAGACAGTTTAGCTGTAGATTCTTTTTATAAAAAGTTTAGAAAGGAACAGCCTAAGCCTTGGGCGATTATTCATACCAATCGAGACTCACAATACACGATTACGAAATTCCAAGCAGTGTGCAGAAAAAAAGTACGCTTTCAAGATGAGAATTTCTTTATATTTGACGCCACTTTTTTAACCAAACAAAAAAAACTAGAGGAGATTTCCTCTAGAGATTATACTAATCAATTTAAATTTTTTGGGTTTTCTTAATCAACATTAGTTGAGTAGAACCCCTGTGTGCTTATAACATGGACTAGTATATTTTTCATGCATATATATAATTCCAAGCTTTGAAATAGAGTACTCTTGTTTATTTATCCAGTTTAACAAATTTTACGTTATCCATGGCGAAGGAACTCATTACTTGTTCATATATAGAAAAACTTAACTTATTAATACTAGCAGATGTAGTATATTCATACTTAAATGTAGTCCATTCTTTCGGGCTAGTTAGTGACTGTGAAAATTGTTCTGTAGGTCCATTTCCCAATAAATAAAAACGTGGCTGTGATGTCCATGGGTGATCAGATTTAATATCGAATTCAAGCTTATATTTAGTATTGGGTTCTACATAAAATGCTTCAGCATTAGAAAGTGATCCAAAACCATAGCTTACCTCTGCATACCCCTTTGGAAATTTTTGGGTATACATGCCATTTAAAAGCCAATGCTTGCCGCTATCGCTAAAGTCTCCATTTTTAATAAGATTAATTTCTTCGTTTTTTTGCTTATAATTTTGTTCATTAAAAGTATCAGCAAATGCTGTATTTGGAACCCCAACTGCCCCTGTTCCAATTAAAGTTAGACCTAAAAGAATTTTTTCCATTTTATTCCTCCTATTATATTAAATTTTCAAAGATGATTTTTATAGCAATAAAAGGATATCTGTGTGATATTTAACTCAATATTGAATAATATTTTAATGCTATTTAAAATATTTATCTTTGTAAAACTTGTAATACTTAACGATTATAAAAAAATCAATTATTATAAAAAAATAATTTTAATGGTTTATAAAATTCTGGACTAGCGATCTTAAACCTCTCGTTGAATTTTTTATGGTTATTATGCCCTTTTGATTTGTAGAACATGCTAAATGCCTGTTCACGAATAAATTTCATCTCTTGTGTAATAATTCAGCTCTATGACATTATTATTTGATTTTAATATTGATAAATACTTTAGCCGAATCATTAGCTATTAAATTAAAACACAAAAGGATCAAATAGATTTTTAAACTCTATTTCGATTTTTTAGGATTAGCAAAACTATTTACTTCTGAATACTGTCTCATCAAACAGTCTATAGAATAACGAAAATTTGTGAAATCTTATTATCTTGGTAGGTATTTATAAAAATTATTCGTTATGTTTTTTTCTGAAATAGTAATAGGCTGTTATGTAAGTAAGCGCATATGGTTATATAAGTAAACGATTATTATAAAAATGACATTTATACCAAATGAAAATAATCTATAGTTTTAAACATATGTTATTATATTTATGATAAAAAAATATTGGAAGGAGCTTGAATTATGTTTAAAGTAATGGGGAAATTAGTTACACTAATTATCTTAGGAGTTAGTACACTAGTGGTGGGGAACCTAAATGTATTTGCAACGGGAATAGATCCTTATCTTTCTGTTTACAATGCAAATATTGGTTCTGTTGAAGCATCTGTTAATACTTATGGGGACGGTTCTAGCGGATATTATAGCATTCCGTCTGGGAAAGTAGAAAGATGGATACGTTCTAATGACAAAGGATTTTTAGTATCTTTGAGGTTTGCGGCTAGTCCATCTCCTAGTGTTAAGGTGTATTACAGTCCTAGTCGTGCTCGTTATACCTCAAGAGTGTACAGTTTATTCACAGAAGCTGGGAAAGAAAAAAAAGATATTAGTCTTGGCGAAAACAGATACCAAATGGATAACGGGCAATATATTTATGCACCTAATAACTCACTTTACGGTATTTCGAATAAAATTAAAGTTAAGAATATAGGTAACTCAACTAAGGTTGCAATTAGCACTTGGAATGGTGGGGATTCTTCGTATTACAATTTATCTAAAGGAGAAACTGATACTTGGAGTCGAAGTAACGATATTAGAGGGTATTTGATGAATGTAAATGGCGCTAAATACTTTATTCGTTCTGGAGAAACTGCAATTGTTAATGGAACAAAGGTTTATATTAACGACAAATTGGCTAAAAGATGTGATTTATTAGATAATTAAAGATTTAAGATAGGCTATAACTAACGGCGCTGTAGTGGACTAATCAGTGACCATATAGAATATTAAATAATTTTTAAAAGTGTCAATACCCAAAATACGCTAATTACTTGTATAAGTCCTTTTGCCAAATTAAAACAAATATTGATATTGTTAGCGATATTAGAAAAGAATTGTTTTAATTAAAAAATAAAAGAACAAGAGTAAAGAAAAATAATTTCTAAACTCTTGTTCTTTTATATGTATGTAGTTTTATTATTATAGTGAAGCAAAAAGTTTATAGAATTATTCTCTGTATATTGATATAAAGGATTGTAATGTAAAAGTGAAAAGGTATAAAAGACAGATACTAATATCCTATAGATGCTGAAGATTTACAGCTGTACATGATAGTAAAATTTTACATGCTTATTGGAATCCTACAGGTGGAGGCCCATTAGGCGCATTGATTATATTATACCGATTTGCAAATAGAAAACACTAGTCTGCAAATTTTTTAATAATAGTTTGTAGGATACTTGAAAGTCCTATAATTTTAATATGTGGTTCGTAGACCTTTGAAATTTACTTAAAGAATATACATCAAGAAACTATTAATAATTTATTCAATAGAAGCAGGTGAACAAAGTGAAAAGAAAATTCGTACGTTTTATCCTTTGGTTGTTAGGAATCATTGTGGTTATTTGCTTAGGCGTGTTTCTCGCCTTTCAATTATCTCCTAAGCCAGGCGCTTGGGTCATCAACCAGTTATTCGCAGGTGAAGTTGAAATAAAAGATTCAGCTTCCTATGATAAAGCATTGCCCAATGTTCAATTGCAAGAAAATCAAACATACCCTTCTTCAAGAAAAAAGAATACCTTTGATTTGTATTATCCCCAAGCGTCAAAACAAGCGGTACCAGTCGTTTTATGGGTCCATGGTGGTGGCTATGTGGGAGGAGATAAGTCTGGGATGAAAGAGTTTGCGACACGTTTAGTGGCTGATTCCTCAGTTGCCTTTATTTCAATGAATTATGAATTAGCACCAGACGCACCTTACCCAAGCCAGCTCCAGCAGGTCAATGAACTTGTTCAATTTTTATTAGAAAAGAAACAAGCGTATCCCATGTTAGATTTATCTAAGCTTTTTATTGGCGGGGACAGTGCGGGTGCACAGATTGCTCTACAATATGCAACAGTTCAAACCAATGCCAACTATGCCAAAGAACTAGGGATGACTGCAGCGTTGCCGGCTAGCCATTTAAAAGGCACGCTCTCGTATTGTGGTCCAGTGGATTTGAAACAAATGGCCAACCAACAAAGTGATGATCGTTTCATGAAATTTTTCGTCAAAACAGTGGCTTGGTCCTTGCTCGGCACTAAAGACTGGCAAACGAGCGCAGAGCTACAAGAAGTGAGTTTAGTGGATAAAGTCACCAAAGAATTTCCCCCGACGTATCTAACAGATGGCAATAGTTTTTCATTCCAAGATCAAGGACTAGCCTTGGTTCAGCGGTTAAAAACTTTAAATGTTCCAGTTTCAGCTCTCTTTTTCAAAGATAAGAAAGCAACAATCACCCATGAATATCAATTCGACTATCAAACAAAAGAAGCTAAACAATGTTACCAAGAAACAGTCCAGTTTGTGAACATTTATAAATAAATGACTTCTTATAATCTAGAGGTTACTATGAAATATTGAAATAAAAAAAACTAGAAAAGCTAGTGGATATGTTAAATTAGTCAGATTGATTAATGGGGTGTAGAAAAACAATGAAATTCGACGCTGATATATGTACTTTCCGTTGTTTATCCAATATTGTTTAGTAGAAACAAGCACGATTTTTTTAGTTTAATTTTTTGATTAGTTAGTAGTTAAAGTTATTTTTAAATTTGTTCATATGTAGCATCAATTGCTGAGCCGTACGTCTATTATCGTTCTTCAGGCTTAATTAAATAAATACCTTTCTACTTCCTGTATAAGTAAACGATATTACATCCAGTAATAATAATTAATCTAAAACATAATCTATTTTTAGAAATTTTCAGTTCAAAAGATGGGATATTAATAAAAATGCGCAATCATTTATCACAAAAAAGCTATTTAGTTCAAATGAAAATAATCTGTAGTTGGAAATGAATGTTATTATTTTTTTATCAATAACAAGTATTGATAAATTAGATATATTTATTTTTGATAATCAGTTCATTGATAGTAGGTAATCTAATTATATAGGATAATATTTGTTAAATCTTAAGGGAAAGAGGATGAAATATGAAAAAAAGTTTATTGTATGTGGGATTGTTTTTAATACCTATGAGTATGGTAATGGAAACAAATCTAGGAGTCTTAGAAGCTCATTGTCAAGAAAACACCACAACTGTACAGGATTCTGCTACCAAAAGTATACGCTCTATATTAGGAGAAGATGAGCGATCCCAAATATTCAATACAAAAGTGGCACCTTATAACAGTATTGTATGGATCGCAGGCGCTAGTGGAGCAGTCATTGGAGAGAATACAGTTTTGACTGCTGCCCATGTAGTAAGAAGGTTTTACGATAGTCCGAGTAATATAGATGTGATACCTGGTAGGAACGGTAATGGAACGCCCTATGGTAAATTTAAGGCTAAAGCTGTATATATTCCTGATGAATATTTAAAAAAAGCAAATGCAAACTTTGACTATGCAATAGTTACAGTTGAATCCAATAATGGACAGAGTATTGGAAGTAAAATTCCCATTTTACCAATTAAATTAACTAATATAATTGGTAAAGGTACCGCTCTAAGTACTGCAGGATATCCTGGAGACAAGCCTCGAGGAACTTTGTGGGAAAGTAACGGACATGTAGTTAGTGAAGATAGTATAAGATTAAAATACGATATGGACACCGCTGGTGGACAATCAGGATCTCCAATTTTTAATGAAAATCATGAAATTATTGGTGTGCATACTAATGGAGGAAAAACTAATTCGGGTGTTAAATTAAATACAAATATTTATCAGTTTATTTTAAATTATCTCTCATAAAAGGAATATATCAGATTACATCTTCTGGAGATAAAAGAATGGTTAACTAGGTATAAGCATATAACTGTATAATCGAGTTACAAAAACACATTTGCTAACTTTTGTAAACCAAAATAAAACTAATATTAGTTAAGAAAAGGAATGTTAAATATGAAAAAAATGAATAAAGTATTAACTTTGATGATGGTAACGGGTACATTGAGCGTAGCCATGTTTTTATCTTCAACAACTGATGCCGCGGAAATTAAACCTTTTAGTAGCGAATGGGGAGATAGTAACGGAAAGTTTCCTGATGAAGGTCCAATAATACTAAAAAAATATAACAGTTTAATCTTTTCAAATAAGAAATTATCAAATTTATCGGCCACTTTGTTATCTAACGGTACTTATTCTGGAACTAATACGTTAAGTGGCAGTATAATCGCTGAAGGAGAATTTGGCAATCTTACATCTTATAGTTACCTAGTTAAGGGATATATTGTTGGTAAAAAAGTTGATGGTTCTACACAAAAATGGGAATTAACTAAGATGTCTGAAGCAAGTTTAATGGCTGATAGTAATAGCCTTGTTAATAATACAAAACTCTCTTTTGGCGTTTATAATGAAGCAATCCCTACTAGTCAATTTATTGAATTCAGCGTAGTGATGAATGTTAAATATGGATACTACCTGTCGGGCTGGGATTATATGATGGGGAGCAATCAACAACACAAAGTAATCACATATTCATTTGGCTTTTAGCTTGGTGCAGAATTTAAGGATTTAAAATAAATTAAATATTTAAGTACATCTTTTTGAATCTAAAAAAGGTGTACTTAATATTTTTTTAAAGAGGGCATGCTATAAAACACTTTCAATTTAATTATAATATTTTATTTTACATAGTAAATCAAGCAAATTAAAAGTATTCAGTATACTTTTTTAATACAATTGACTTCTTATTATCAAATGAGACACAAATATAAAAATGATCTGGTCATAGAGTATCGTTCGATTGGTTTTTATAAGGTGTAGATTACAAATAAATATGACACATCCAATAGTCTTAAAAGAGCATCGAATAAACAAAATATATATTAAATATTTAAGCATCTTATTAATGCAATAGGGACATAAATCTTATAGTGTTAAAATTAGTTAACATAAGATATATTATTCAAAGTTGAATAATAAGGTTGAAAGTTAAGATTAACCGAAACTATTATGTTTAAAAGGAGTATTTCGTTCGTATTTTTTGTTATTACTTGTATTTCAAAGAGTAAATAACTTGTATTATTCGTGTTAGAACTTTTCTTATTCAAGATATTTAAATTTGTTCTTTTCGATAATCTTTATATATTTCAGTTGATATTTATGTAAGACTATCATTAGATTCCCCCTAATGAGGTGTATGATCGTTTACCTAGTAGCTTGTTCACCACTCTAAATGGCCCAGTTAAGTGCGTAATTGTACGGATTTTTTATTTCATAACGTTTTTTGTTTCTTCTCAGATTTTTGAAATCAAAAATAATAATTTTCGGTAAATCCAGCTAACAACGTAAAAAAGCTGATACCAGTATTAATCCCAAAAAGCTAGAACTTAAAATCTAACTTTTTGGGGTTAGTACATTAATATGATGCTCTATTTAACCATTTTTATATGAAAAAATAAGTATGAAAAGGATTGTTTCTATTCTAAAAAGTAGATTTTTAGAATTATTGGATATTCAATCATTAAGGATAGTTTCTATTTCTTTTTGGAACGAAAGTTTTCCATAAAAGTCATCTTGTATTAGTTCTGGAAAAATATTTTTAAAAAAATATTGGACACTACTTAGCTCTCTATATTGTTTTACTGTTATTACTGCATCGAAAAACATATCCTTAAATACATTATCTGGATTTGATTTAGAAATTTCCTCGTATGATTCATACATTAAATCTATTTTGTCTGCAACAGATAAAATTTGACCTTCTAAAGTATCATCTTTTCCTTCTGAAAGTCTTCTTTGATAAATTGTTTGAAACTCATTAGGGATTTCTTGATTTATAAAAGCTTCTGTCATGCTTTCTTCAACAGAAGCTAACATGCTGCGTAATTCTTTATTAGCATATTTCACTGGTGTTTTTATATCACCAATAAATCTTTCCGTATAATCATGATTTAGACTTTTTTCATATAGAGTTTGCCAATTAATTTTATTACCGGATAACTCTTCTATATCAGCTAAAGTTTGAGCAATCATTGATACTCTAAATGAATGGGCAGCTACTGTGTGTTCAGTATATTTAAAAAAACCTGGAGCTCTCCTTATTTTTTCTAAATTGGCTAATCCTGTTAAAAATGCATTTAATCCCATTACTAAATCATCTCCTGAAATGTATATTCACTTTTATCCCTATTATAGCACAAGAGAACATACAGTTATTATCCACCAACTGCTTTTACACTAAAAAATTCGACTAGATTTTTCTAGTCGAATTTTTATTTTTTGTCTGATATACTGCTATTACGTTTGTTTATTTGTTTTTAGCCTAAGTAACTTGTCAATTTCTGTGATAATAAGAATGACAATACCCGATGCAATCGAAATACCCCAGGGAATTATTGACATCCCAGAAGTGTAAAACAAAGATTGCATAAATGGGACATAGGTCAAAATTAGCTGAAGAACAATCATAATCAAAATTATTACAAAGGCTTTTGGATTACTAAAGAAACTTTTTGATATTACCGGTTGACTAGTACGAATATTGAATAAGTAGAATATCTTACTCAATACCACAACATTAATCATCATAGTACTAGCAACTGCTTGGCTAACACCTTCTGCTAATAACCATTCATATGAAATAATACTTATCAGAGCCATCAAAACCGATACGTAAGCCATTTGCCATATATCATGATTGTTTAACAAACGATTCCAATTTTTACGTGGTTTTCTATGCATAATCCCCTTTTCAGCAGGCTCAAAGATAAAAGCAAACTGAATTGTAATTGCTGATACCATATTAATCCATAATAATTGTGTTGGTTGTAATGGCATTTCTTTTTGAGTCAAAATTGTAAAAGCAATGATTAAACCTTCAGCAAAAGATGTTGGCAGAAGGAATAATATGCTCTTCTTGATATTATCATAAATTCTTCTACCTTCTCTGATGGCTACAGACATTGTTCCAAAATTATCATCTGTTAGAATCATATCCGCAGAATCTTTTGCAACATCAGTTCCGTTCATTCCCATGGCTACGCCAATATCTGCTTTCTTTAGAGCGGGAGCATCATTGACACCATCACCCGTCATTGCAGTTACTTTTCCACTTTCTTGTAAAGCTTCCACAATATCCATTTTATTTTTTGGTGTAGTTCTTGCAAATACTTGATTATACAACACTGCATTCTTAAACTCATCGTGTGACATACTGTCAAGTTCTGCACCAGTGACCACGTTTATCTTAGGAGCTAAACAAAGTTTTTCACCTATTGCTTTGGCTGTTAAAGGATGATCACCCGTTATCATCTTGACATGCACACCCGCACGATTCATTTCTTTTAAGGCATGAATAACTTCTTCTCTTGGAGGGTCAATGATTCCTGCAATTCCCAGTAAATCTATACCCTGACTAAGTAATTCATGTGTCACTTCCTCAATATCTGAAGAGACTTTTTTGAATCCAACAGCAACAACTCTTTTTCCTTCCTCAGAAAGTTCTGTTACTTGTTGAAACCAATATTTCTCGTCAAATGAAGAATCAAAAGATTGTGCCATTGGAAAAAGTTTATCGGGAGAACCTTTTATAAAAATAATCCGTTCTTTGTGACTATTTTCAACAAGCTTTGCCATGTATCGATAGTCTGAGTCAAATGGTAACATGTCTATTTCTTCATAGTCTGGTTTCTCAGGATAAGAATATTGCTTATAAAACAACGTTAAGAAAGAACCATCTGTAGGCTCTCCATTAATTGTCCAACGGTCCTCTTCTTTCACCAGCACCGTATCATTAGCTTCAAACCCAGCTTCTAAAAACAATTCAAGTTGGTTATCGACTACAACTGGAGAATCATTATGAAGAATCTCTCCTTTGGGTTTGTATCCATCTCCTGTAACTTGAAGATATTTTTTGTAAAAAATAATATCTTTCACAGTCATTTCATTTTTAGTTAAAGTTCCAGTTTTATCTGTAGCTACAACATCTACAGAGCCTAATGTTTCTACAGCAGGCAAGGTCTTAACTATTGTATTCTTGTTCTTAGCCATATCACTCACACCCATTGCTAGAACAACGGAAGTTGTGGCTGGTAATCCCTCAGGAATAGACCCCACAATCATTGTAACTACGGCAAGAGATAGCACTGACAAAGAATAAGTCTCTAAAATCAAACTAAAAACAAACAAAGCTATTGCTACCCCCATGATGACATAAGTAATTCCTTTACCTAATCCATCTATCTCTTTCATGAGTGGAGTTTTTCTAGTTTCCGTATTATTAACATCAGTTGATATTTTTCCTATTTCAGTCTTTTCACCAATTGAAGTTACAATTCCTATGCCACTACCAGAAGTAACAGAAGTTGAAGCAAAAGCTAAATTAACTCTTTCAGCAAGTGGTATGTCTGTCGTTTTTAAAGATTCTTCAGTCTTCTCTACAGAATCAGGTTCACCAGTCAGAGCAGATTCTTGGATCCTCAAATTATCAGCTTCAACGATTCTCAAATCCGCTGGAACATTATCACCAGCTTCTAAAAAGACAACATCACCAACAACCACTTCGTCGGAAAGAATATCTTTTCTGATCCCATCTCTATACACAGTTGCCTCAGAAGATAGCATTTCTTGGATTCGCTCTAAAGCGTCTGAGGCACTTGCCTCTTGATAATAGCCAATCAGTGCATTGACAATAACCACTAATGCAATAATAAAGGCATCTGAGATATGTCCCATTATCAATGTAAGCAATGCCGAAAACAATAAAATATAGATTATCATGTTATTAAATTGTCTAAGAAGTAGTTTCCATTTTGGTATCTTCTTTGACTCTAATTTATTTAATCCATACATTAACAAACTTTCTTTAACTTGTTTATCTGTTAAACCATTTTCTAAATCTGATATATTGTATTTTCTTAATACTTCATTAATATTTAATTGGTATATATTTTTTTCTTCCATAATTTATTTTAAACCCCTATCTTAATATAGTTAAACACAAAAAAGCCCATCTATTACTATCCTGGTAATGAAAAGTAATTTTTGATGCACTACTGTATTCTTATTCAATTAAGAAATAGGATAAACATACTAAAATTCTCTGCTCACCTTCTATCGAATCACTTGTCAATTAAACCACCTCCTTTAATATAAATATAAGAATACAGAATCATGAATGACTTTGCAAGTTTTTACTTGTTAGTTTCAAATAAAAGCTTATGTTGAATATTTTACAGTTAAATATATATAACATAATAACTAATGTATTTAAGATACTAAAATTTGGCTCATTTTATTTGTATATGTTAAAATTCTATTATGTAAAGTATGTTATTCACTTCTTTACAAATCTATCTTAGTCTTAGACAGTCGGCGGAAAACGACTGTCTATTTATCTGGTGAAGTATTTTAGGTATGTTTATTCAGTGGTCGATTAGACAGGAAAAAGAGCGATTCTAAAAAGAATCGCTCTTTTTTAGTTAGTAGTAAAGCGTCCTAGATAGTCCACGTTGAAGTCAAAGTTAGATCCAGGAATGAAATCAAAATAACCTTGACTACTCCATTGCCAAGCGGCTGTATCTGTGTGCAATAACTTATTAGCACTTGGGGTCGCTGGCCATTCTGCCACCCAACTATTTTCTTTACCTAAAACGTCATATTCCATCCAATTATTATTGAACCAACTAGCGCTAGAATAATGGACAACATTTTTAAAGCCGCGTTTTGCTAATTGATCTCTAAAATAGACAGAAACTTTTGTGGCATCTGCGTTAATCATTGGTGTTGTTTCTGCATCATTAACCATGACACTATTTTGGGATAGCCCTAATTCTTCTGCGTAATCCGCATAGTAATTGGCTTGATCAATTGCTTCTTGTTGATTTTCAAACCAAGAAAAATGATACGTTGAAACAGTTAGACCTGCTTTTTTGGCATTGGTAATTTGATTAGGGGCTAACGGGTTTTTGTAGGTTGTTCCTTCAGTTAATTTAACTACTACGCCTTTAATTCCCATGTTTTTCATCTTTTGAAATTGTTCTACAGAAATCTCTCCATTATGAGAGGAAATATCGATAAAATCCACTCTCGGAGGTGTTTCACTGAGGCTACGTTTATTTCTTAGTAAGGAATAATTGACAGGGTCATTTTGAGCAAAACTTCCTAATTCATAGTTACTCGTCACAATATTTTTTGCTTCTGCTGGAACTCTTGTTATAAGACCTCCAAAAGTTAGGCATATTCCTAAAGCAAATAATTTAGCTGAAATTTTCATTTAACCATTCCCTTCTTCTGTTGTATGGTACATTAACAGGATAGATCATTAATGAAAAATAATAAATGTTTTTTATTATTACATATAAAAGGTTAAGTTAAACGGTTTTAACAATGAACGCTTGTAAGACATATAAACTACTAGTCTCATTGGTAAGTGCTGCATGCTTAACAACTTGAATTTTTCTTTAAAATGAAGCCTTTAATTTATAAGTCCTCAACATTGTATTCGGTGTATCCTTCATAATAATAGCTAATATCAATACCCTTCATGAAGATTTCTCTATCATTAATTTTATCAGTTAAAGCATTTGAGATTAAATATTTAATTTCCAAATCTTTGACTGGACTTCTTTCCATTGCAGATAAATAATCTTCTTTATCAATTAAGTTCCAATCTACAACCTGCTTTAATTCTTTTTTCAAAATTAAGTCTAACCATATTCTCGTTGCTCTACCATTGCCCTCACGAAAAGGATGTGCAATGTTCATTTCAACATATTTGGCTACAATTTCATCTAAATTTCTTTGGGGCATTTTATCTATATGTTCTAAAGCAATTTCTAGGTACATTACTGGTGCAAAGCGAAAATTTCCTTTAGAAATATTTTGACTTCTAACTTTACCTGCAAATTCATAAATATCTTCAAACAAATAATTATGAATATATGATAGCCCCTTGAATGTTCCAATTTCTACTCTGTCAATATCTCCAGAGTCATATAATTGTTTTGCCTTTTCTTTACTGACACGTTCCTCAACTCTGTTTAACTCAAGTTGGTTAATAATACCTAATTTGTTTTCTAACAACTGAATTCACCGCCTATTAATTATTAATCCTTTTTTTCAATAACTTTTTCAACTTTCATGCTAAGTTTTTCTATGTATTTTAGCACGAAATCTACATAACAATCAAAAATATAAAGACACTTGCTATTTCCATTTTTTCATATGGTAAAAATAAACTCAATGCCATTTTTGAGATATGCTGCATCGTCATGAGAGATTATTGATGATGTATAATAAACACTTTTTTTCTACATATAAGATATTAATTTATATAGTTTTAACGATGAATGCTTGTAAAATATCTAATTTACTAGTTTCATTAGTAAGTGCTGCATTCCTAACAACTTGTATTATTCTTTTAGATGAAATTTTTAATAACCCTATTTCTTTAGGAAGCTGTTTAAGTGCAATGAGTGAGATATCTTCAGGAACAACGACCCAGCTATAATTAGTTTTAGTATTTAAAATTATATTGTTAAGTTTGTTATCCGAAAAAACTATTTCGATGCTATGTGTATTTAATTCTTGTGTGTATTTACTAGACACGTTTTCTAGCAATAAAAAATCTAAAGTAACAGATCTCATCAATAACGAAGAATAAAAGGAAAAATTGGGAATTAGCTTATAAACTGATTTTCCTTTGTGATATGAATTCTTAGCAATTTGTAACCACGAACTTTCTGACAATGCAAACGAAAAATCAGATATAGTAAATATTTGTTCGTCACTACTATCAATTTTAGAGTATCTATTCTTTTTAACGATTCCCCCACCCTCTTTAGCTTGAATCGTTTTAATAGTTGACCAAGTGTTTACTAAATCAGATCGCTTAATATCTTTTACTAAAACTTGTTGCATTAATTCATCTTTTATTTGGCTGTTTCCTTGGCTAATTTTTTCTACTAATTCAAAGTTATCTGGACTGACTTCTACGTCCTCTATGTTAGGAACACTAACTCCCCTACTTCTTGCTCGTTGTTGGTAGTCAAAGTATATTTCTCCTGCTTTTTTTCTTTTCCATATTAGAGATTCAGTTACTCCTGTTACATATGCTAAATGTTTAATCCACTGTGTAAAAGAACTATACTCATTACGCCATAATTTACTATATTCTACTTCTCTTATTAGCTCGTATAGACGCACCCATGAATGAGTATCCTTAGACAATATTTCTTCAATTTCATGTTCTATTTTTCTTAGGTTCAATTTATCCTCCTTTCTGTCTATTTACTATAATACGTTATAGTAAACAGACGTTATAAAAAGAAAGAATTCATGAACATTAAATATTATATGTATTCTTTCTTCCTATTATAATTAAAAAATGTATTCAATGATTTGATCTATTTTAGCCATATCCTTTAATGGTAAATGTTCTATTTGGCTTAACTTTCTTTCTGTAAAATCTAAAGATTTTAATTGGGAAATAACGACTTGTCCATGAGTCTCCATTTCATCAGGTAATGTATAACGAGTGGGCATGTTTTTAATTGTAGAAGTTATGGGACAAATTACTGCAAACATTGTCTTTCTATTAAACTCATATCTAGAAACTACTAGACCTGGACGTCTTTTCTGTATTTCTTTTCCAGCTGAAGGATCGAAATCTATCCATACAATATCGCCCTTTTTAGGAACATATTTCTTTTCGTCACTCATTAAAATAATTCTCTCCCTCCAGGTTCAATGTCATGCCATTCATCTTTTTCGTAGTACTCCCCTTCTGATCCACCACTAAATGGATCTTGTAATTTAGGGACTAATGTAATTGTCCCATCATCAGAATACATCACTATATATTCTTGGTCTGCTTTTGGTTTCTGTCCGTTATTAGATGGTAAGGTCAATACTACAGAACTTCCTTGTTTTCTAGATTTTGTAGTTAACATACAATCACCTCTTGTCTTTTATTATACTAAATAATTAAATAGTTTCAAATGATTATATACTACATTTAGTTAACTTAGTGTGATTTAATTAAATAGTCGAAATTAGATATTTTAGAATTAATTTGTTAGGTTCAGAAACTTAAAAGTTTTTGACCTCTTTATTTTTTCGTGCTATACTTGGAATTATCTAGTGTCAAAAACTTATGTTCAGAAAAGGTGAGGAAATTTTGCCCATTTATGGTTATTCAAGAGTGAGTACTAGTAATCAAGATTACAAAACCCAGATTCAAAAACTAGAAAAAGCCGGAGCAGAAAAAATATTCAGTGAAAAATATACGGGAACAAAAAAAGAAGGAAGAAAAGAATTAGAAGAACTACTATCTATTGTAAAAACTGGCGATAAAGTTTTAGTGACGAAAATTGATCGGCTAGCTAGAAGTATCGTTGATTTAAATTCGATTATCTCTTCTTTAAACAATTCGGGAGTGACTATCACCTTCTTAGATAATGCTCTAACCTTTGAACCAAATAAAAGTGATTCTATGCAAACATTAATGATGAACATGTTAGGGAGCTTTGCGCAATTTGAAAGAGATTTAATCGTGACACGAACCCAAGAAGGAAAACAGTGGCATAGAGCAAATAATAAAAACTATCGAGAAGGACGTCCGAAAAGAGTTCTGAATGATAAATATAAACATGCACTCGAGTTAATGGAAACAAACAGTATGCGGGAAGTAGAAAAGAAAACAGGAATTTCGTTATCTACACTCAAACGAATCAAGAAACAAGCAAAGGAAGAACAGTTACTTAGTGAGAAATAATTCAGGAGTGGTTAACATAGAGAATAGAGAAAAGATTATTCAGTTGTTGAAAAATTCTTTAGTAACAGGTTATGGGATAGAGATAATGTCAAATGGGCGCCTCTATTCAGCAAACTTCCAAAGATATAAGAATCGAGTAAAGAAAGAAGAGAACCCGTTGATTATTTTTGAGAGCATGACAGAAAAAGTTGAGCAGGTATTTTTAGAATTAGCTGAAGAAGTCATACGAACGAACCCTAAAACAAAACAAGAATTCAAGGAAATGATTAAAGAATATAGTTATAAGGAGGATAACAAATGGTAGTTCGAAAAATATATGATCATTGGGGGATCGAAATCAGCACATGGAACAAAAGTAATATAGTTACTTTTATTGATTGTGACTGCGGTCAATTAGCTAAAAGAGAACTAGGAAAGTATAATCAGTTTAAATGTGATAGATGCAATAAAGATTACAAATTGTATCAAGGCAACTATATCGCAATTGATGAAAAAATAAATGAAGTAGCTCAAAACGATTGAAAAAGTAAAAAAGATTGTTTGATTGTGTACTTTCAATAATTTAAAAAAGGTGGAGAGTTTAATGAATTTTGGGTATTTGAATTTTGGAACAAAAGACGCCGTTTTAGTGATCGCAATATTTATTATCTTAATTTTAACGGTACTGTTTCGTTGGTCAGCTTTAGAATTTGTCTTTTCTTCAGGTGCAGTAGGAATTGCTTTTTTTGCTGGAAATATGAAACAAGACAAAAGGATATCAGACAGGCAAAACAAAAAGATAGATAAGAGGTAAATGAAATAATAGCGAAAACGATGCACGACTCCAATAGGGATTTTAACTATTTCTTGAAGGTGTACCAGATAAAGAAGTTGAAGAAAAAAAGGTATTAACAGACGAGACGGACTCTTAAAAGGTATCGTCAGCATTACGGAGTTACTGCAGAAAAGAGAAAGAAGGAAAAATAAAGTAGAGAAAAATTCTACTCCATAAAAAATACTTGTTTGATTCTGTATTACGTTAACCGACAAATTGTTATAATTTGATTAAAATATTAAATATGATATAATTTTTTATAATTTAGTCTGAATTACAATTAGTTGATTAGCATTATTTCTACAGAGGAGATGATAAAATGAGTATATTTACTAATTTTTCTGATTTTTTAGAAGAAAGAAGAAAAAAGAAACATGATAAAATAAGAAAAAAAGCTGAAGCTATGAAGCGTCAAGGTAAAAGCCCAGTAAAGAAGGGCTGGGGAACAATGGTCGATACTGGATCAGGTGGAATAAACAAAAACCCAATTGATAGAGTTTACGATATAGGACAACAACAGAAAAATTTATCTTCTAAAAGTGATGAAAAAAATAAATTTTCAGAAGACTAAAAAATAAAGAAAAGAAGTTAAAAATCTTCTTTTCTTTATTTTTTGGACTTAAATTAATTTTCTTGCTTGACTAATAAGTCTGTAGCTTTTAAAGATGATGGAATAGGATAAGGTCCTCCTTGAAGATAGAGAGTTCCTGCGTAGGTTCTCCAATTTCCTGGAGCATAGCCTGTAGAAATTAGTGTCAAATATCCGTGGTATCGACGCTTAACTGCTGTATTTTCGACTGAAACATAAATTGTTGCAGGCGGGTATCCAACGTACGAACGGTAAGTTGTGTAATACCAAGTGCTAGGAGCATATGCTGCACTTTGTTGGATAGCGTCGGTAGTAGATAAGCTAGACGATAATTGTTCATTTAAAACATCGGGTGCATAAGATTCTTGTGATGGAGTAACATTTGACTCTTGTGATTCTGCATTTGTCTGTTGGGAAAATCCGAATAGAATGATACTAGCAAGAAATAAAAATAAAACACTTTTAAATTTCATAATTAACCGCCTTTTTTATAATTAAATGTTAATTAATATTTAATTATAAGTCAAGAATTTATAAAATTAAAATAATAAAGGAGGTTTAAACATGAAAAAAAATATTCTAGA
Organism: Enterococcus sp. DIV1758; assembly: GCF_051711985.1. Classification (NCBI taxonomy): domain Bacteria; kingdom Bacillati; phylum Bacillota; class Bacilli; order Lactobacillales; family Enterococcaceae; genus Enterococcus; species Enterococcus sp. DIV1758. The sequence goes on along the minus strand of NZ_JBIOOA010000002.1, from coordinate 35,292 downwards.
AGAATATAGAGCTACTAAAAACAAAGGAGAAGATTTTTTACATTGGTTATTAATTAGGAAAGTGAATACCTTTGGAAAAGTAGTTATCGCGATTATATTATGGCTTTTGTGGTTAAAATACGCATTCAATCTAGTATTTATGGTGAACTTTCTAAAAATAACAGTATTAATTACAATTATTTACTGGCTGACTGATATCTACTTGCGCGTTAAAAACAAACTAAAAAAATAATGACTGTAGATTTCTGAGCTACTTTAAATTCAAGATAATTCGGAAAACTGAAATTTTGCTGTTGCAAAACAGAACGTTAGTTCGTATAATGTAACTCGAAAGGACGGTTTTTTGCATGAAATTTGATTATTCCAAAGAACCCCGGAGAGATGTTTTATGTATCGATGTAAAATCCTTTTACGCGAGCGTAGAATGTGTAGAACGTGGCTTAGATCCCCTCAAGACAATGCTTATAGTAATGAGTGGTGCGGATAATGCAGGCGGATTAGTGCTTGCTGCTTCGCCAATGGCAAAAAAAGTCCTGGGAATTTCTAATGTGACTCGTAAAGATGAAGTGCCTGATCACCCAGAATTGCTTATTGTTCCACCAAGAATGAATTTATATATGAAGAGAAATAGTGAAATTAATAATCTGCTCAAACGGTTTGTGGCAGATGAAGACCATTCTGTTTTTAGTGTGGATGAAAGCTTCATTGATATAACTGCTTCGTTGAGATATTTTAATTGTGATACGGCCTATCGATTGGCCAGAATTATTCAGCGTGTCATTTATAATCATATGGGATTATACGTTACAATTGGCATTGGTGATAATCCATTATTGGCCAAACTAGCTTTAGATAATGAAGCAAAAAATACACCAGGTTTTGTTGCAGAATGGAGATATGAAGATGTACAAGAAAAAGTTTGGGCTATCTCCCCTATCACTGAATTTTGCGGGATTGGCAAGCGTATGGCAGCTCGTTTAAAGATGTCAGGAATTGAGTCGATTTATGATTTAGCACATGCAGATCCCTATCTATTAAAACACCGCTTTGGTGTCATGGGATTACAACTGTTCGCACATGCTTGGGGCATTGATCGTAGTTTTTTAGGAGAAAAAAGGCAGGTGGCCAAAGAAAAATCATTCGGTAATAGTCAAGTATTACCTAGAGACTATGCTCGAAAGGATCAAATTGAATTAGTGCTGAAGGAACTTTCAGACCAGGTAGCAACCAGGTTAAGAAATTCAAACTGTCAAACTGAATGTGTGTCAATTTTTGTTGGTTATTCTAAAGGACAAGTTGATGGACTGGGCAGGTCTGGTTGGCGAAAACAGCTTAAAATCGCTCGTAGCAACAACACAAAAGTGTTAACCGAGCATGTTTTGAAACTTTTTCGAGAAAACTATGTTCATGGTATGGATATTCGAAATTTAGGAGTCTCCTTTGGAAAGCTGGTTTGGGATACTACACTTCAAATAGATCTCTTCTCCCCTCCTGAAGAACAAATAATAAACAATCAGTTAGACTTTCTAATTGATAAAATCCGTCAGAAATTTGGTTTTAAAGCATTGATTCATGCGTCCTCACTTCTTGAAGGGGCGACAGCTGTGAATCGTTCGGGCTTAGTTGGTGGTCATGCAGGTGGCAACGTCGGTCTTGGAGGTTAACAAATGAAGAAAACTAAAAAGGAATTTACATCTTATAACGATTATGTAGACCGCTCTTTTGATTTGAAGTGGCCAACTGCTTTCCCTTTAGGAGAGTTGCAAGCAGCAATCAAAGAAACTAATGAATTCAATGCACGAGAGATTGAAAGGCTTCCACAACAATCTCAAGTACAAATAGAATACTTATTAGATCGCTCAATTAAACAAAATAAAGTGCTAGAAATTCAATTAAATTCGTTAGACGAATATGGTCGTGTAAAACCTCATGTTTTCGGAGTTTTTCGTGGCATGGCTGAATTTGATGTTGTTTTACTTGGAGATTTTCAAATTGATTTTTATGACATACGCTATATTAAAATTCATAACTTTTTGAAGTGGTCTGCAGTAGATACATTGGAAAATCCTTTTGCGGACGTCGTACTTCCAGAATTATCAGATGAAGGACAAGAATCAATCGATGCTTTTATGAAAGATTATTACGATGATGGAGAATTTTATGAAGAAATTTAACTACCAGGGTGCAGTGATTAAAGACAACAATAAAATAAGTAGCGTTGCATACGTACAGTGTGCGTGTGGGTGTCTTGCGAGCAGAGTGTCAAGTGATTCAGTTAAGTACAAATGCTCGTTATGTAAACGAGTATACGTACTAAAAAGAGAGCTAAAAGTTGAAGTAAAACACTGAAGGTTTACTACTGTATAGGTATATTCGAATTTATGTTATAATTATTGTGCAACTTGCCTCCGATTGGGGGTGCTGTTTATGTACGAACTTATGTCTTTGGTTATTGCCCCACTTTTTGTGGGTCTAGTAATCTTACTAGTTGACCATTGGTTAGATGATTAGCAGATAACCATGCAAGTTGTCCTAGCCCACACGTCTATCCGCAAGACGAAAAAAATAGCCCAAACCTGTGACGAGGTTTGGGCTATTGTGCTGTTCATATCGAACTTATGTCTTCCGCATTATTAGTATAACACATTATTAAAGAAGGTCAACAAAAAAGAAGCAGCTACGCCCTTCCCTTATTGCATGTTTTTTAGTACAATATTACTGCAAACGCATTAATAATCTAAGAAAGGAAACTTACCCACCATGTCTAGAAAAACCTTTGTGTATCCGCACCCTATCAACACATACATTATCAAGCAACTAGGGATTACTGTTGAAGAATTTTGTGAATTACACGCTTTCTCTCAAGGAACTGTTTCTTCTTGGATTACTCACAACAAAAAAATTGAAACACTTCCTATCTCATTTATTTATTCTCTTTCTCTGTCTGCCAGCAAAACTATGGATCAGGTTTATTCAGACCTTTTAAAACTGCAAGACGATTATTTGCTGCACCTGGAACGTTACAGACGTACTAAAAAAATTATTGATGATGAAGTTTAGTGTAACACGGGTTAACAATATTTCTATTTTTTTGTTCAATCAAAACCAAGTAACAGCAATTCTTATTTTTAGATTATTACACCTTAGGATTATCTGTACAAACCTATCTATAAATAACAAGTCGGTGAAAAATGCCTAGCTATTTATCCATTTCAACTTCTACATTTTGTTTCTTTCTATTACTTATATATCAATATTTATTATGTATTACTTACCACTTTTAATACATTTAGTTACTACCTTAAATCGTTTTATCTAGTACTTTTTCCCTATACTTATAACGTAAATAACGTTTTTATTTAGCTACTACCTATCAATATTTAGTTACTACTTTAATAGAATTTATCTACCACCTTTTATTAAAATTCATTACTTATACATCAGTATTTAATACATATTACTTCTTATTTACCTACTACTTTTATTATATTTAATTACCACCTTAAATCGTTTTAATTAGTTACTACTTTAATAGAATTTATCTACCACCTTCTATTAAAATTCATTACTTATACATCAGTATTTAATATATATTACTTCTTATTACCTGCCACTTTTATTGTATTTAATTACCACCTTAAATATATTTAAACATACGTAAGAAAGTGTGAAATTCAAAACTTATACTTTTCCTTATAGACTTAAAAAAAATCATTAAGTAATAAAAAAATACCTACCACTTTAAATAAATATGGTAGGTATTTTTTTATTTTCTTATTTTATCGTTGATTCCCCATTGTTTCTTTATATCAGTAAAAGTTTCTTGCTTTATTTCTTCAGACGAACGTATCACATTATTGTCTATATCTACATCAGGAATAATAGGATGGGCTTCTCTAAACAAATCTAGTTCAAGGGCAACAGAATTAAGTAAATCATTTTTATCTTCTTGAGAAAGATTTAATCGAATATATTCATTTAAAGCTTTTCGCAATAATTCGTCTTTTTTCATATTTGTTTCATACTTTTCAACCATGATGCTTGCTGTAGCATTAGTAAGGGCAGATAATTTAACGGATTGCATTGCAGCGTAAACTTTATCAAATTTTGTTATTGGGGCACCTTTTCTTTTCTTTCGAATAGGTACTTCATGAGTTACAGAGCTTGTTTTCTGGCTTCTGAAGGTACTATGAGTCTTAGGAATATTACTTATAGTTGTTTCTTTTGACTTCTCCTTTGATCGCTGCTTTATTTTATCTAGTCCTTTATTACTACTACCAAAGATACCTAAGTTTTTAATCTCAGCCATTCTTTAAACCTACCTTTCATACCAATGTTCATGTTCTTCTAATTCGTCCAAAATGTTGATAAATAATTCATGGCATTTCTTATCCCATTGCTTTAATTTTCCTTTTTTAGTTAATTCAGTAGTGATACCTGATCCATCATATCTTTTAAGTCGTGCATTTTTTAACACAACGTTTTTAATTAAGTGCTCTCCATAGATTTCCTGTGCTTGTTGATACATTTCTTTATCTACGGAATCACCGCTTTCTAACATAAATGGAACAACACCAGCAACTTTTAAATTTGTATCAAATTCATTAGTAAAGAAGTCCATATATTCCAAATACTGCATAGCATTACGCATAGATTTGACTTGAGTTTGTAACACAACAATAGCCCAATCAGCTATATACATAGCAGATTTACTATAAATAGAAATTGATGGAGGTACATCCAAATAAATGACATCAAAATCATTAAATAGAGGGGATAATTTTTCTTCCATGTATTTAAACTTATCAATTGAATTAGGAAATCTATCTTTAATCCAATCATCGTATAATTCAAACGACATATCCGCAGGTAATATATACAGATTTTCAATAATCTTATAAATAGCGTCATGTGGATCAACATTTGAAATAAGTACGTCAGTAATTGTATTTGTATATTCGATTAATTCGCCTTCCCCCCCGCCCTCATCTTTAGAAAAATTCATATGCGTTAAGTTCATAACATCAGAAGTATTTCCTTGCATATCTAAATCAATGATTAATGTTTTTAATTCCTTGAATTTTGCTGACTCAAATCCAAACATTTGAGCACAAGTACTTTTACCGACGCCACCTTTAAAGTTACCAATTACATATTTTTTTGCTACCATACATGCAACTTCCTCTCTAAGTACAATTTTACAAATATTATAACATACCACCTAAAATATAACTAGTTTAAATACCACCAAAAATATTTAAGGTAGTAATTAATTTCAATTAAATAATAATTACTGTGGTACTCAATTTATTTTAAGGTGGTAATTAATTATTTTACCTTTATATTTAAAGTGGTAGATAATTGGTTTTATTCTACAATAAGGTGGTAACTAATTATAATTGCAGTAGTAGGTAATACACATATTTTTATATTTAAAGGGGTAATTAAATAAATTAAAAGTGGTAACTAATTCATTTAATAACTTCCGTTATTACCAATAATTATACATTCACATACAAAAATAAGTGGTAATTAAATAAATTAAAAGTGGTAACTAATCATTCATTAAAAGTAGTAGGTAATTAACTTTATAGTAGAAGACAATTATACATTCAGGTAGTAACTAAATAAATTATTTTTATATTAATGGTGGTATGCAAATACTTATTTCATAAAATTGAGGTGGTAACTAAATAGTTTCTTTTTATAATTAAAGTGGTAACTAATTGAAATAGCTATTATTATTGCTTGCCAACGCCTTTTGTCTTTGATATTTTTAAATTGCTTACTATGTGATTAAAGTATATCTAATAAAGGAGTATCTAAAATAATGACGAATATTAAAGAACGGGGGTATAGTTATCAAAACAGCTACTCAGAGCTATTTTGGAAATTCCCACAGTTTCTGTTGAAAAATGAAAAATACAAATCTATGAAAGATAGTTCTAAGATTGCTTATATGCTTTTTAAAGACAAAATTTCTCTTGCTCTTACAAATAACTGGATTGACGAAAATGGAATGATTTATTTGATTTTTCAACAAAAGGATCTCATGGAAATGCTGAATTGCTATCAAGGAAAAGTTAAATCTACCCTAGACGAACTAGAAAAGTATGGCTTATTGGAAGTTGTCAGAGGAGGTTTTGATGCGAAAGCTGGAAAAAACATAGCAAACAAATATTATCTCTTACAGCCAGAGTTAAAAAAAGAAGATTTATACCTGTCAGCAAACACAAATACTGAACCCCTTGATAGTAATGGATATGCTGAAATCGCACGTCGTGAAAAAAACTCTGAACCCCTTGATAGTAGTGGATATGCTGAAATCGCACGTCGTGAAAAAAACTCTGAACCCCTTGATAGTAGTGGATATGCTGAAATCGCACAAGTAAAAGATAATATCTATATAAATAATTCTTTAGATACAATAGACACAAGAGATACGAAAAAAGAACGATTGCAACAACAATTATTGCTCGATCACTTTTCAGAAGTTCAAGAGAACACTTTCCTAAACAAAGATAGCTTAAAATTTATTGCTGCCTTTGCAAACACTATTCAAGAAGCCCATGAACAAGTAGGAACAATTATACGTGCAAAAACCAAAGTAGAAAAAGAATACAACATTGTTTTGATTGGAGAGGATTATCAAGAAGAAATTGACAAATGTTTGCGTCGTGTGATGCACAAAATCAAAACAGATTCTACTGTGAAAAGTCCAAAAGGTCTATTTTACATGTCTTTTTACAACTTATTTGTTGAATGTGCATTAGAGAAAAAAAGTCAGTTGAGCAAAAAAAGTAATTCCGACACACCAGGAGTAATGACTCATAATTGGGTGGAAAATCAATAAAACACCTTGCTACACAAGGTGTTTTACTTTAAATATTACGTTCTACAGTTTTGGGATAGTCTCCTGATGTTTTTTTATCTTCACTTCCTTCTGTGAGCATTTTTACTTCGCGACTCATTTGTTCTGCTAAATCCTTGTGACCATAGATGTTGATTGCATTGATTAATTCATCTATTTTAGCTAGTTTTTTTGGTGTTTGTTTTTTAATATAGTCTAAAAGTAGTTCTAAATAAGTTAATTGTAAATTAATAAGATATTGATTTTTTGGAATATTTTGTTTCCGAGCTTGTTTCAAATAAGCCTGAGCTTTTTCATATTTCTCTTCGTAAATTAATCTTGAAATGAAGTTAGGGTATGCTAGAAAAGCAACGTATAGAGTTTTTTTATCACGTGCTAAACTATGTTTTAAAGGAAATACATGTTGAAATATATTTTCCGTTTTGGATAATTCTGAAATTGGCAATTCAAATACAATATTGGAAAATACTCGGTAATCATAATAGGTGTAAAACTCTTGTGTTTCAAATTTTTTAGTAAACAATTTGTAAAAGTACTTATAATCTTCGTAAGTGAGAGGTGAAATTTCGTCATAAATATCACAAAAATAAATTTTGATATCTATGTACAAGCTAAATTCAGCTGTACTTTTATTTTCTTTATTGTCAAGAATAGAGTAGTATTCAATTATTTTCCGTTTATTGAAAATAAATTCTGGATCATCAAACGCATTACTAAGTAAACGCTCAACTTCCAAAATAAAGTTGTTTTGACCTTCTTGTAACTCCATAAATTTTAAAAATTCAGTTGGCGTTACTTCTAATTTTTCCAAGTAAGTTAACCATTCATTGAATCGAATGTTTCCTGTTGCTTCAATTTTGGCATATCTTGTTGGGCTTTCTCCCAATTCTTGTTGTGTTACTTTCCGGTTCTGTCTAAAGGCTTTTATTGCAGCAATTAATGCAGTGTTTTTCTCCAATACAATCACTCCCATGTTTTATACAAGTAAATAATATTACTGAATTTCATTTATTATTTTTTTTACAATATTTCCCCCCTTTTCCTAAAGATAAATTCTTTTTATACCAAGGTCGGTTAGCTATTAAACAGATTAATATTACATAGATAATATAAAAAACCTTATTTGAACGGTTAATAGTTCTTTATTTGGTTGATTTGACGCTATTTCTGCTTGATTCCATTGTACTTGATTACCTATAATTAAAGCAAGCAACAGCTTAAAATAAAAAAAGGAGGGAAAAAGATGTTTGGTTTGTTCATTACATCTATTAAGCCTTATGTAAATATTATTGGTGGATAGAATTGATTGGAAAAATATTCAAAATTATATTTGTTATAATTTATAAATTACAAATAATAGCATATATGATTTTATGCTATGGTAGAGCCGTGAGAAATTCAGTGAAATAGCGTGGTTTCTGGCATTAAACCATGCAACATAAAAAGTGAAATTAAATGAGTTATAAAAAATATTATTAAAAAACCTTGTAATGAATTTAAGGGTGTGCTATGATTTTTTTGTAAAAAAGAAAAAACAAATCATACATACTTAGAAAGTACATTACAGGCTTCTACGCTTGATCTAAGGTGAGAAGTTAGCAGATAAAAAAAAAGAACCTCTTCCATAGGGCTGGTAACCCTAGAGGGAAGTAAAACAATTCATATGCTTTAACCGGCATGAACTGTAAGGCTCTTTTTGTTGTAACTAATGTCACAACAAGTTGTATTATAGCAATTTTTTGCTAAAAAGAAAACGACTTTCGTTCGATTTTTAGTGATTCATATGGATTTCCTAAGATTAATTTTATAAATTTTTCAAAAAGAGATTCATAATTAGTTATAATAGGCTCAGGTGATATAGTGCTTCAAAGAGGATATTACGCAGTTCACGCGTAGTATCCTCTTTTTTTATCTGTTAACTTGTCAGAAATTTGAATGGAGGTGATGAAAGTTGCGAAAGAAATATTTAAAAAATTGCTCAAAAGATTTTATTTACAAAACTCATACGGTTAAAACGTTTGACAATGAGATTTATGTGAATGCCTGGAATGGTGATTTTATTTCAAGGAATGATCCAATGAAAACCGTAGCGGCTAAGGACTTATATTTCTTAGCAAAGAACTTAGAAAAAGACGGAATGATTGTTGCTTCACGCAAAAACGAGTTAGAGCCGCTTAGATTCTTAGAGAAGCCGGTTAAAATCAAACAACATGTTTAAAAATCTTTGTTACTAGGTTTCATTGATTAGTGAAACTTTCTTGTCTTGGAATTACTGCTCCTTGAAAAATAAATACACAAATGCAGAAATAAAAAGTAACTTGGTAACTGTCGCTGATTGCTCTCTGCACTAAAAAAGACAGTGGAGTAGCTTATGACAAGAGAGGCTATTCTAATTCTAGTAATCAAACCAGGTAAGCAGTAGTGGGGATTGATCGCTTGTTCCGGCAAGCCAGTTTCCTTTGCGGATGAAATAAACTGATACTTTTTTACTTATCGTGTCAAAAGTTTTGGCTTTAGGTTATGAACTAGAAGGAGGCTCCATTCCTGAAGTTGAGCGAGGTACGCTTTACCTGAAAGCGATATTCACTAATGAATGAAATTTAGTAACAAAAAAGGAGAAATTAATCATGGCATATATTACGAAACAAATGATTGTTGAACTAATTGACTACATGAAAGAGAACGGTAAAAAGAAATTATTGGTTGAGGATTACATTAAACAAACACAAAATGTGAAACATTGGACAACACAACGAAAAATAACATTGTATAAAGCGGTACATGAAACGAAAGCTTTATACAAAGATTATTGTCCCATCAAGAGGGAAGAGAAAGAAACACCTGAACTATATATGCGTGTCAGTTTAATCGGATAAAAAACATGTGACGAAAAGAACAAGCTATTGCTTGCGATAATAGATACATTTAGGTACGCTAAAATTACAAATCTTAGGAGGAAGAAGAAATGAGTGAAAAGCAAGGGTTTAAATTAAAGAAAAATCAAATTATTGGGGTATCAGTTGCAGCACTACTTTTAATTGGTGGTGGCTCTGTTTATGCAGTGAATAGCCAAAAGAAAGCACAAGCAGAAAAAATCGAGTTAGCAGAAAAGAAAGAAAAAGAGGACTACAAAAAATTATCGTTACAAGTCGACGACTCAGTGAAAAAAGCATATGACACGCGAAGTGCTAAAGACATTGAAATGGCTGAAACCATTATTAAAAAATTAAAAGAACAGGACCAAAAAGACCCAAAAGCGAAAATGACAAAACTTCATTCGTTTTTAGACTTGATTAAGAAAACAGATCAATTGTTAGCGACTGCTGAAAAATCTAAAAAAGATAGTGACATTAAAGCAGCTCAAAACAGCATTAACGAAGAAAAAGACGAATACTTGAAGAAAGATAAAGAAGCACACCAAAAACGCTTAGACAAGCTTAAACAAGGAATTAACGAGCAAAAAGACAAAGAACCAAAAGAGAAATCTGAAAAAGAAAAAGCGCAAAAGGCTGAAGAACAAAAACAACAGGCTGCAGCTGGAAACAATAAAGAAAATGCAACTAATCCGGCACAAGAAAACAAAGCTCAAAATGAAGCAGCAAACGGAACACCAGCTAACAATACAACTGGCCAAACAGAACAACCACAAGCACCAGCGGTAGAACAGCCAGTAGAACAACCGCAAGCACCTGCTGATAATGGCGGAGGGTATACACCAGCACCATCTGCAGGAAATGGTGGTGCTGGTGTAACACCGGAACAACCAAACCCAACACCTCCACCAGTTGACAATGGCGGTGGAAACTCTGGTGGTGGTAATACCGGTGGCGGAAATGTCACTCCTCCACCAAGTAATGAATATGATCCTATGACACCAGTTGGTTCAGGTGGATTATTTGGAAGTGCAGCTGAAGCTACAGCTGCTGGACAAGCAAAAGCACTGGAATTATCAAAACAAGGCCAAGGTGATTATAGAGTAGTAACCTGGGAAGTTAAATACACTGATGGACGTAGTGCCGGTTGGACATATGAGTTAGCTATTTAAAAAATTAATATAATACAAGAAGGCAACGATTGAAGAATACTCAATCGTTGCCTTTTTGTATTTTGAGGAGTGATGAGAAATGTTTTTTCCGAGAGATCCGCCTTCAGAAGAAGTGTAAATATAAAAATTAAAATTTTGAGGTGGAAAAATAATGAAAGACAGATTAAGTAAAGTAAAAAATAAGTTCCTTGTTCTGTTAGCTATGCTAACTATTGTAGGAGCGAATGTTGTACCTTCAACAATCGCTATGGCTGAAAGCTTTGATAATACTGAACAAGTGGATTCTTCTAGTGAGGTAGAAGAGAAAAAGATACCTGAAGAATCGACAGAATCTTCTAGTAAAGTTAATGAATCAACAACGATAGAAAGTACACAAAACACTCAGAAAGAGTTAGATAAAACGATAGGGGAAAGCATGAATAGCAATGACAGTCCTATTGATTCTACAACTAATTCAAGTGAAGCTACTGATACTGAAGCAACTTCTACAACTGAAGTAACGGAAGAAACACAAGAAAAAGTAGAAAGAACAGGGGAAGAATTAGCCAATCGTGATAATCCAACGGATGTACAAGGGTTGACGGATAACGAGATTATCTCATTAGCTAAATATTTGTATGGTGACTATGCTAAGAAAGATTCTTCTTTTGGCATGTCAGTAAAAAATGACAAGGGAGAAAGTATTGAAATTCCTTTTGAACGACGTACTCGTTTTGCTCGTTCTGTAGGTACTGAAGGTAATCCAGTATATGCTAGATATGACGTCAGTAAAGGTGCTTGGTCAGCGTGGGGTGACTTTTACCAACCTTTATACATTGATGGAAAACTAGCTTACTGTGTAGAGCCAGGGGTTGTGTTTGTACCAGGTGCGGGATTTACGCAACAAACAACTTTTAATGGCATGACACCAATTCAACGTGAAGCAATCAATACAGTAATGAATTTTGGGGCTAAAAAAGGCGATAGTGGTGAATACATTTTTGCAACAAATATGTACATTTGGGAAAAATTAGGGTGGTCAGTTTCAACTTCACTACCTGGTTATGCTAACTATAAACAACAAATTGAAAATAATATCGCTAACTTCAGGATTAAGCCTAGTTTTCATAAAAAAACTTACAATGTTAAAGTTGGTGAAACACTAAAAATTACAGATACAAATGGTGTATTAAACAATTTTTCAATTAAGAACAATCTTAATGCAAAAGTTGAGAAAAAAGGAAATGTATTAGAAATTACACCAAATGCAAACTCAAAAAATGGTGATTTAGACTTATTTAGAAATACATTTTACACAGATAGTCAGTTATTTTGGGTTAAACCTGGATCACAAGCAGTTTCTACCGGAGGAGTAGGAGACCCTACTGTAGGTTTTGTTAAGATTAACGTTATTAAAAATGGTAAAGCCAAAATTAAAAAAGTGGATGATAACGGAAACCCAGTGGCTGGGGCTAAATTTGAATTGAAAAATCTAGCGGACGGCTCTAAAAAAACAGCTACTACAAACAAAAACGGAGAGCTTGTATCAACAGAGTATACGGCAGATACGAACGTAGAAATGCGCGAAATCGAAGCTCCAGTAGGTTATTTATTAGACTCTACTGTTAAAAGAGTAAAGATTGTTGCTGGTAAAACAACAGAAGTGAAGTTTACAAATCCTAAAATGACCTTGAAAACAACAGCGACAGACAAAGAAGATAGTGACAAAGTGCTTTCCCCGGAAAAGAATGTCACAATTAAAGATAAAGTGAATTACACAAATCTTTATACTGACGGCCGAGAATACGTTGTTAAAGGAAAATTAATGGATAAAGCAACAAACAAACCATTACTAGTAAATGGAAAAGAAGTGACTTCAGAGAAGAAATTCAAACCAACAACTAAAAATGGCTTTGTTGAAGTAAGCTTCACCTTTGACGCGTCAGCTCTTGCTGGTAAAACAGTGGTTGTATTTGAAACACTGTATCAAAATAACAAAGAAATTGTTGTTCATGCGGATATTAATGACGTGCCGCAAACTGTCACATTTGACATTCCTAAAATTACAACAACTGCAGTCAATGAAGAAAACAATGGAAAAGAATTTGATCCCGAAGAAAAAGTCGTATTAAAAGATACAGTGGCTTATGAAGGATTACAACCAAACAAGTTATACAAAATGAATGGTAAATTGATGGATAAAGCAACAAATAAACCACTGTTAATCGATGGGGAAGAAGTAATCAGTGAAGCAACATTCAAACCCACAAAGGCTAAAGGAACAATTGATGTTACTTTTGAATTTGACGCACGCGAATTAAAAGGAAAAAAACTAGTTGTTTTTGAATATCTAAGCCGCCAACGCAGCGATTCAAAAGAATGGTATGACGTTGTTAAACATGCAGATATTAATGATAAAGGCCAAACTGTGAAAGTAAATAATCCTCAAATTCAAACAGAAGCGAATTTTGAGGAAGACGGTTCAAAAGTTTCTGATCCTTTAGCTGAAGTAACTATTGTTGACGTGGTATCTTTCAAAAATTTAATTCCAGGAAATACCTATGAATTAAAAGGTAAATTAATGGATAAAGCAACAAACAAACCATTGTTAATCGATGGGGAAGAAGTGACCGCTAGCAAACGTTTTACACCAACAACGTCTGAAGGTAGCGAAACGATTGAATTTAAAGTAAATGCGAAAGATTTACAAGGAAAAACAGTCGTTGTATTTGAAAATCTGTACAAAAATGAAACAGAAATTGCGATCCATGCAGACATTGAAGACGAAGGACAAACCGTTGCATTTACAGAGCCAAAACTAAAAACAACGGCGTTAGACAATGATTCTAACAGTCATTCTGCCGAAGCGTTAAAAGAAGTAACAATCACTGATACTGTTTCTTATTCAGATTTATTAGACGGAAAAGTGTACAACATTTCTGGTGTGGTAATGGATAAGAAAACAAACACTCCACTATTAATCGACGGAAAAGAAGTGCGAAATGAAGTGAATTTCATTGCTCGTGATGGAAAAGCAGAAATCATTGAAGACCAAAACGACGCAACAGATTCTGAACAACAAGGTGAGACGGATAAACCAGCAATGAGAGCTGCTGCTGTACAAATTAATCGCGTTTCAGGAACGGTTGAAGTGACATTCACAATGAATGCTGAACAGTTAAAAGGAAAGGCAGTTGTTATTTTTGAAACATTAACACGTGAAAACACTGAAATTGCTGTTCACAACGACATTGACGATGAAGGACAAACTGTTACATTCACAGAGCCAAAACTAAAAACTACAGCGATTAATCAAGATTCAGGTGATCATAAAGCGGATGCTTTAGAAAAAGTGACAATCACTGATACTGTTTCTTACAGTGATTTAATCGAAGGTAAAACCTATGAATTAGCAGGTATTTTAATGGATAAGGCGACAAACAAACCATTGTTAGTCAACGGAAAAGAAGTCCGTAATTCATTGAAATTTATCGCACGTAATGGAAAAGCAGAAATTGTCACCACTGAAGCAAAAGTGAAAACTGCAGAAAAACAACAATCACCGTTAGTAACTGGAACGGTGGATCTGTCATTTGAATTAAACGCGAAAGACTTGCAAGGAAAAGAAACTGTTGTTTTTGAAACCTTGACACGAAATGAAACTGAAGTCGCAGTTCATGCCGATATTCACGATAAAGACCAAACCATCGAATTTAATAAACCGACATTAAAAACTACGGCTACAATCAATAACGACAAGCTAGGTGTTTCTGGCGGACAAATGACCATTAATGATAAAGTGAAATACACGAATTTAACACCAGGTAAAACTTACACAGTTAAAGGTAAGTTGATGGATAAAACGACGAATAAACCATTTGTCGTTAATGGTAAAGAAGTGCAAGCAGTTAAAACGTTTGTACCAAAAACCGCAAATGGCGAAGTAATTGTTCCATTTACGTTTGATTCTAAAGGAATTACTTCAGAAGTTCACGTGGTTGTTTTTGAAGACCTATATCGTGACAATTTAAAATTAACAACACACGCAGATATTAATGATTTAGCTCAAACAGTTCGTATTGTACCACCAACTAAATTCTTGCCAAAAACGGGCGAACAAAAAGGAATTCTATTTACTATTCTAGGATTCATTTTATTAGCAGGCGCAGCATATCTTGTAACAACCAAACGAAAACAGAATAACTAACCACAGACAGAAAAGCTCTCTTTTGTGTCTTTTTTTGTGTCAAAAAGTGAACGTCAAAAACAGGATGAGGTGATACAGTGGATTTATTTTTATATACACCGGAACTAAAGGAATACTTTTTGTTTGATCAAACAGGTCGTGCAAGTGAAATCATTATCCCAAAAGGAAAACTACAAGAGTTAAAAGGAAATAAAATTTTTAATGAAGAGAATCTAAGTGAATACACGCGTATTATTTTAACTTTTGGGAAACAAAAAGTTCCTGTAAAGTTAGAAAAAGGCTCAGGAGAGATTGTAAGAAATCTACCTATAAAAGGCAACAAACAATTAAAAAATCAAGCAGTATTGAAGTTTAAAATTTCAGACGAATCACATTTTTCAATTGCAAAACTAAATTACTTTGCTAAAAAAGAATCAGATTGGAAAGAACGATTTATAGACAGCATTGAGTTTAGTTAAATACAAAATTAGGAGGGGAATCAGTGAGGAAACTAATTACTATTTATTCGACGATTCTTTTAATTTCTACTGCAGTTCCAATCACTGCTTTTGCAGACGAAACGAGCAATGAAACGGAAACAATGGAATCTAGTCAAGTAGTAGACGAAACGAAACCAAGTGAAACGATGGAAGCAACAAGTGAGACACAGCAAACTGAAACGTCGGAAACCTCTGGTAGTACTGAAAAGACAGTTGAAACAACGGAGAGTTCAGAACAATCAACAAGTACAACTGAAACTGTTTCAGACAGTTCCAAAGAACAACCTGTTGCAACCGATGAAACACAACCACCGATAATTGTTCCAGAAACCACGCCTAGTGTTTCAATGGAACAAGAAATCGTTTCAAGTGAAACACCCAATGAAACAGTCGCACAAGAACCAGCTGTAACAATCCCTTACAGCACAGAAACTATTCATTTTGAAAAAGTGAAAAGTACAGAAGAGTTTGTTTTACAGATCGGTGAAACCGCAAGAGACGTCGCAAAAGACAACGATTTGTTCGCAAGTGTCATGATTGCGCAAGCCATTTTAGAAAGTGGTAGTGGTAGCAGTGAATTAAGCCGTGAACCAAATTACAATTTGTTTGGAATTAAGGGCGATTTTAACGGCCAATCTGTTTCGTTTCTGACAGCTGAAGACGACGGAACAGGTCAGCTATATTCTATTCAATCAAACTTTAGAAAATATCCGAGTTATAAAGAATCATTCGAGGACTATGCAAAGCTCTTAAAAGACGGTGTGAGCTGGAACACAGCGATTTACACAGGAACACATAAAAGTGTAGCGAAAACATACGAAAACGCCACACAGGCGTTAACAGGAACGTATGCGACCGATACTCAATACAATCAAAAATTAAACGGTTTGATTGAAACGTATCACTTAACTGAATTTGACCAGGAGAAAACAATTACGCCGACTGAATCAGATTTCCCTGATTACAACGGTGTAAATTACGATTCAGGAAATAGCTATGCCTGGGGGAATTGTACGCAATATGTATACAACCGAATCACTCAATTAGGAAAACATATCGATCTAACCATGGGCAATGGCCAAGATTGGGCAGAAACAGGCCGTGCGCGTGGCTATGAAGTCACAAGAACACCAAAAGCCGGCACAGCTGTTTCATTTCCTGCAGGTGTATTAGGCGCAGACAGCACTTATGGTCACGTCGCATTTGTGGAGAAAGTGAACAAGGACGGTAGTATCTTAATTTCTGAAATGAACGTAAAAGGGTTAAACGTGGTTTCTACACGAACAATTTCAGCTGAAAATACAAGCATGTTGTCCTATATACAGCCTAAATAGCTGAAAGGAGAAACCCGATGGACAATTATTTGTATAACATTTTTGATGCTATTGCCGCAGGGATATCGTTGTTTATTTTGTATTCAATAGTCGATTTTTTATGTTCTTTAAATTTTTGGAAAAAAGATAAGGATAGGTGAAATATGAAAAAGAAGAGTAATCCTTCTGAGTTTTGGATTTATTTGCAAAGAGAATATTTTTCTAGATTCCCTGACGCAAATAATGATGACGTAAAAGAATTTATGATTCGATTTAATAAAACTGAAGGAACAGAAAAGAATATTGAAGCTCTGTTTGAAGAAGAACAAAAACGCAGAGAAAATTAATCAATTAAATAAGAAATAATCATAAGGAGTGGTATTATATGACAGATTCACAAAAGAAATTACTAAAATTCAAGAAAAAACATGTCTTAATCGGCTTGTTTTCAGTAGGTATTTTAGGAAGTGGAATAGCTTATTCAGCTATGACTTTTAATGAACCCAAAAATGAATCAAGTATTGAACAAAAGCAGGAAAAAGAATCTAATAAGACTACGCCTGCATGGGAATCGAAAGTAGAAAAGAAGGAAGAACCAAAGAAAAAAAATAAAACAAAAGATTCTTTAACTGAGTACGTGGAATCAAAAGAGGAAATAAATAATGTTACTTCTGAGAACCAAACAACATTTCCTTCAAGACAAAATCTTGTAGCACAATTGAATAGTGCGCTAGACACGCAGGAAAAGAAAGAATCCAAACGTGCAAGCGATCAGACTATTTTAGATTCTGTAACAAATAGTCCTATTTTTAAACCTTCAGTACCCAAACGACCAGAATTACCAAATGATAAAGAGAAACCAACGATTCCAGACGATAAAGAAAAACCAACACCTAATCCTACGCCAACACCAAAACCAGATCCGGAACCGATACCAGAGCCAACGCCAGACCCGGACCCTAACCCTACACCACCCCCTGTAGTTGAAACAGATTATTCTGTTCTTTCAACATTAACAGAACAAGCAAGTGGTATTGAATTATCAGCTTATTTAGCTTCAAGTACCGAACCGTTTAAATTAGAACTGGTTGTATCTAAAAGAATGCTGAATGATAAAAATAGCACACAGGAAGCGGTGAATTTGCAAGTCTCTCGTTTACAGTCTGCAATTGACAATTTAATTTTGAAAGGTGATAAAAAATTATTAAACGCAACGTATCAATTAAGCTTATTGATTAAAACAGATATTTATACAGAAGATACAGTAGCTACGTTAGTTACAGCACAGGAAAATGCAAAAAAAGTCCTTGATGATCAAGAAGTTTCTCAACAACAAGTTGATGAAGTAAAAAGTCATTTGCAAACGGCAATTGATAGTTTGAAAGAAAAAGAAGAACCTAATTTGAGTTTGGTATATTTACAACGATTAGTTGAAAAAGCAACTGGTATTGATACAACGCTATTCACTGAATGTACAGTCACTGTATTTGAAGGTAAACTAAACGAAGTAAAAGCGTATATTGCTGCTAACAATATTACTAAGGAAGATAACGAACGACTTCTCAATGAATTACAACAAGCAATGGATCAATTACAGAAAAAAGCAGACACAACTAAACTAACCGAACTATTGGCTACTATAGAGGGAATTGACCGTACAAAATATACCGAGGAAAGCCTGCAGTTACTCGATACTAAAGTCAGTTATGTACTGGTCGAACTTGAAAATAAAGAAATCACTCAAAATCAAGTAGATAACTTATATGATGAGTTGCAACAAGTATTTAGCCAATTAGTTGAAAAAGTTGATACTCCTTCTGAAAGTGAAACAAGCACGCTTTAAAAGCTTTTTACATTTTGAAAGGAGGTGAACTTATGAATGAAAAGGAACTTGCCATAAAAAAATGGTTATGTAATATGTTAGACAAGGTTTATTTGGATGCAGATGCATATAAAAACTTTTTTATCCGAGTTTTACCAAAAGAACGAAAACGAGTAGTAGG
The DNA here is from genome assembly GCF_051711985.1 of Enterococcus sp. DIV1758. Lineage (NCBI taxonomy): Bacteria > Bacillati > Bacillota > Bacilli > Lactobacillales > Enterococcaceae > Enterococcus > Enterococcus sp. DIV1758. The sequence continues at coordinate 16,395 of NZ_JBIOOA010000002.1, read as the reverse complement.
GAATTACTTTTCTGTTGAAAGAGTGATTGAAGTAAGTAATCTTCTACGTTCACCAGAAGAAATTGCATTAACAATACTTAAACTTTTAGCAAAGCATATTGTCGTTGTAAATAAGGAACTCTTTGGACAAGAAGAAGTAGAAGAAACGATATGTAAAGAATTGCTGTCTGAACTTTTGAAAGAAGGGACCTTACACCTAACAGAATTAGAAGGTATCGTTCCTACAGGAAAGTTAGAGAAAGAAATCTCCATGTATGATGACGTATCTACATGGGTAGAGAATATGCCAAAGGAAGTCTTTTGTATTTTAGTTCAAAATAGCTATTCGATAAAAGGTGAACTCAGAAAAAGTGGCTATAAGTGGCTTTCGTCTAGGCAAGCATGGGCTAAATCATATCAAGAAAATACAGAAATTGAAAAAGAAAAAAATCGCTTATGGGCATTAAGTAGTGAGGTAGATATTCGTATCGAGACTCCTATTCAGTGCCTTTTTAGTTTTGATTATTTTCTTGCTGTTAAGTCTGATGAGAACCAAAATGAACAATTAGAAAGTATTGGTTTCTTATACGGAAATTATGGTTTCAAGAAAAAATATGTAAAGCGTGTGCCTGTAAAGAATTTTTCAAAAGAAAGAGAACGATTGGCAAAATTAGAAATTCCTTTTGAACTAGTAGTTCCAAAAGAAAGGCAAGTAATTTATTAATTATCTAAAAATAAAGTATCGTTTAGCAAAAAAAGGATACTCAGGAGGAATAGTATGGCAGTAAAAATTGATGGAACAATAAAAAAACGTGTTCAATCTTTAATGGCATTAAATGGTCAATCTTATGAAGAATGGCTAAACACTCAGCATCAAAATTATTTAAATGAGCAAGCAGAAGTCATAGATAGATTGCTAAAAAAAGAATTGGAACGAAAAAAACAAGAACAAACTAAGAACAAAAGTAATCAAAATATTCCAGGAGGAAATCAACATGAAAAACAAAATTAAGAAAAAAACACAGTATTTTATTGCTGTAATTCAAACCATTATTGGTCTTGGGTGGATTGAAGTGAGTACGATGATGCCAGTATTTGCAGACGTGGAACAGACGATTAAAGGCGTTGAAGGTGGACTAGGAACGGAGCTGAAAAGGTTCGCTAATCCGGCATTAGGTATAGCAGTACTCATTTATGGAGGCGCTCGATTTATGGGTCATGATATCGCACAGTGGGCAAAAAAATGGGTTTTTGGTGCATTTGTTGGTGCAGCAATTATTGTGAACTTTACATGGATCAAAGATACTGTTTGGGGCTGGTTAGGAGGTTGATTTTTAGATGACTGTAGAAGTGGAGATTTTATCGTCCAACGTTGAAGTCTTAGAAAAGCAGCCACCGTTGGAGTTACTTCCCTTCACAGATTTTATTGAAATCACAAGATGTATGTATGTAAAGGAGATAGTAACTTTCCAACTATTAGAAGTCGGTGGAGATCCATTTTATCGAGGAACTTTTGAAAAATTAAATGATGAATGGACGTTAGAACAAGATATTCGTCAAAAGTTAAATCAATTGGTAAAGAAAAAGAAAATGCGGATAGAACAAGCAGAAGAGCTTTTTCAAAAAATCAATATTGAACCAAATGATTTAAGTAAGAAATTTAATAATAAGTTATCCAATATAAAAAGACCAAAATCAAATAAAAGTGGAAGAAAACCACGTTCTAGTTTTAGAACGTGGTATCTTTCTAAACACAAGCCAATATACTTAAAGGTAGGTTTAATTGTTGTTATTAGCGTGATTCTTTTTTCAGGGGTATTTTTTGTTATGAAGCCTAAAACTACCACGGCAAAAAAAGATATATCTTTTGAACAACTATTATCAGACCAAAAGTTTTATAACGCTATAAAAGCATACCCGGAAAAAGAGCAGGAAATTGTTGAAGAAGCATATAGAAAAGAAGATAAAAAGAGTCTTGAACAACTAACTGAGGAGAGCAAAACCGAGTTACCTTCTTTTTATCTAGCATTTTTAGAGAATGATTGGAAGACAGTCACTTCATTAAAAAATTTACCGCAAGATTCAGATATTCTAGCCATGAAGGGATATGCATTTTTGAAACAAGGAAAATTAGAAGAAGCTAAGCTTATCAATAAAGAAATGGAGAATAAAACCTTAGCTAATCAAATAAAAGATTATCAAAAGGACCAAGCATATCAAGCCATTCACAAAGAAGATATAGCGAATGCTGAAAAAATCAACAAAGAAATCAACGATCCTCAATTATCAGAAGATATAAAAATCGCTAAGAGCATAGTTAATCTCTTGAAAAAATATCAAACTGACCAAAATAATAAAGGCTTATCTGAAAATGAAAGAAAAGAAGCAAGTAAAAATTATGAGTTGTGGAAGAAAAACTTGCAACAAGTGGGTAATGAATAAAATGAATTTTAAGTCAAAGAGTAGATTCAACTGTAAGAATGATGAAAATTTATGTAGCAAAATTATGATAGAATAGGAGAAAACAATATGATATTTATTAAGATAGGAGTAATTTTGCTAATGTTGAATGTTGGTGTAAAAATTGTTGAGAGTATCTTAAAAAATAATTATGGCGCCAAGTTTCTCTTACAGTTGGGTTTCCTTTTTCTTGTAGTTATAGGAATTGCTTCAATGGATTTGGTGGGCATGTATTTCAATCATGGTTGGTTACTTTTTCCTTCGATGATTAATTCGTTTTTAGAACCATTAGGGATTTCGCTCGTTTACTCAGATAAACTAAATGTGTGGCTGACCATGATAGGTGTAGGAATTACGTTGTTAATGGTCTATATAGTTGCACGAAAGAAGGAAGGTACCAGCGATAAAAAGAAAATTAAACTTTTTGATCTGTGTACAAATATACCAGTCTATGTGTACATTAGGGACTTTAATTACTTGTTTCTTTGGATTGGATTAACCACATTTCTTTTGTACTATAGTTACTATTCTTATATATTTGATTTAGGAAGTATGGATAAACGAATCGCTATTCCTTTGTTGGTTCTTTGTGGGATATTTGAATTGTTGCTCACCCTAACGCACTATTTCTTTATAAAAGAGCTAAATCAAATAAGCTTTATGATTAGCTTGCTTGGAAATAAGGAAAATCATAGTGATACGATTTCAAAAATTGATAGTCTTCTTGCTGGTAAGACTGTATATGTACAGGGGAAAGAGATTGATGATGAATTTAAAGCATGTGTCGATATGTGTGTATTTGAAGTAATTGGAATAGAACAAATAAGAAGTATAAAGTTGGAAGATACTGTTCAGATAAAACTAACTGGTTTCGCTAAAAAGATTTTTTCAAACCAGGAAGAAATACTATCAAATGGAATCGTTATATATGAAAAAGACGAGTAAGATAGCTAGTATATCAAAGGTGGTTGAAAGAATTTAGCGAGTCCTGAAGGAAAAAATAGGTGATGACAAAGAAAGTATTATATTACCTATATTTTAGAGATAACGAGTAAGTTGGCTCACAAGCATAATACAAATCGTTCAAAAAGGACTAGAACGGTAAATAAAGAGGGGAGAACGCTAAAAAAAGAGCGCTCTCTTTTTTTGATTGGAGGGAATCAATCAAATAATGAAGAAAAAAGAAAAAGGAAAGTTTAAAAAGAAAAACTATGAAAAAGCGAAACAAAACAACCTACGATTTTTGGCAGATAAGCGTTTTTTAATTCCTGCCATGATTTTTCTTTTTCTAACAGAAATAATTGTAGGAAATTGGTTATTACAAAATATATTCTCTCTTTTAAAAAGTAATCTTTTTTCTATCCAGTGGGTAGAATTTAAAGAGACCCTTTTCTATTATCCATTGTCTGAGTATTTGTTTGCTTATATTCTTTTGTTCATAGCAAGCATACTATCAACAAGCATAATCGCCTATCGAATGTATACGTCTTTTCGATCGTTGGAAGAAGAACAGGTGCAAGGAACAATGGATTTTGAAAGTACTGAAGGAATGGACAAACAATATCCGACCGTCGAAGTACACCCTTTCACTGAAAAGGAGGATTTCTATGATGGGAAACCAGGATATCCAGTAGGTAGAAAACCTAAGACCATGAAACAAAAAGCGGAAGGAACATTTTCTATCTATGTAGATACTACCGATTCCAATACCATTACGTTAGCAGGAACTCGTCAAGGGAAAGGAATCTATTTTGTAGATACATTTATTGATATACTCACACGCGCACGATTGATTGCTAATCGTGCTTCTTTTGTTATGACGGCTACAAAAGGTGATGAGCCTAGAAAATGGTACAACACGCTAAAACGACGTGGATATCGTATAAGAATTGCTAACGTAGTCAATCCTTATTATTCAGACCCAATACCTGCATTAGCTGTGTTTAATAATTACTATCGACACTATAAACGTTTAAAAAAAGAGAGTGTGGGTTTAAAAGAAAAAGGAAAAGCTAGCGAAGGATTAAATGTAAGCATTAAAGCAGAGCAACAATTATCTAATGCAGAAAAAATTATTAAACAGGTAGCATTCTCTTATTTTCGTGAAGTGAACGAAGGTAAAGATGGCGGGTTTTGGACGAAGGCATGTCGAAGTTTGTTTATGAGTGTGGGTCTTGCTTTAGCTGATCAGGAATACGAAGAGAATGAAACAAGTAAAGTGAATCCTTACACTATTTATAATGTTGTAAACGACATGCAGAGACGGAGGATTAAAGAGAATTCGCATGAATTTTTAAAGAAATACTCAAATGATGAAAATGAGTTACAGCGGTTGCTAGCTGAATATGAAAATAAAAGCGAATTAGACGTATTTTTCGGCGAATTACCACGAACGCACCCGGCAAAACGTCATTATGACGCAATTTTTGCTTCAGCACCCGCTCATGTGACGTTGGGAAATATTATTACGCATTTTGATGGAGATTTAGAACCATTCTTAATGACGTTAAATGCAAAAATGACAGCAATCGATGATGGTTTTGACATGGAACTAGTCGGGTTTGATAGAGAACAACCAACCGCTGTCTTTGTAGTGCTAAGTGATGCGGATACGTCTAATAATCAATTAGGAGTGATGTACCTGGAACAAATTTATCAAGTATTGTTGAATCGTTGTAATTTAGAAGATGATTCTCAGTGTTACCGTGATGTTCATTTTATCTATGAAGAAGGTGGAAACTTAGGAGTTGCTATTTCTGATTTAGCACGTAAATGGACTGCTGGATTAAGTAGACGTTTGTTTTCACATTTGGTCTTGCAGGATATTCAACAATTATCTTCTCTCTATGATGAAGATACAAAAGATATTATCTTAGGCAATACAGGAAACTTAGCTTATATAAGGACAGGTTCAGAGTCCACTAATAAATATATTGCAGGACGTCTAGGAGATCGTTCGAATTATTCAAAAACAAGACATAAAGATCCATTATCGATTAAGTCGACAGAAACAGAAAGTACAGAGAGAATTGATTTACTTGCTTCTTTTGAATTAGAACGACTACGTGAAGGAGAATCCGTTATTTTACGTATTAATAAACACAGAGATTTGGAAGGAAACCCTATTTATCAGTATCCTATTTACAATACGTACGAAAATGATACAAATTTGATTCCTTTTTATAAATTCCGAAAATTAGATAAGGTTTCTTGGGAAGAAATACCAGTAAACAATCAATTCATGGAAATAGAACTAGAGGATTTAAACTGGAAACTACAACCAGAAAAAATAATTGACCAACAAAAACAAGTGATTCCGCAAATACCGACGTATAAGAAACCAGAACGAAGAAAAGACAGCAATAGCATTACACCAATAGAACAGATTGCAAAAAAAGAAGTGAAGTCAGTTTTTTCAACAGAAAAATATGCAAAAGAGGCAAAGTTTCTTGAAGATATGTATGGAGATAAATTAGAACATTTAGTAATCAATGTGTTCTCAGTCGAGCAACAAAAAAGACTGATAGCTTTGATTCAAATGACCGGAGAAAAGGAACCTCAATCATTTGCAGAACTGGAAAGAGTATCGAAAACTGGCAATGTTCGTTCTTATATTAGTTGTATTCTATCAAGTTTCGGTCAGGGGGCGGTAAATATGGTTGTACAACAACTAAAAGAATGGAGGAATTCTAATGAGTTCTGATGAGATTCTAAAGATTTTAATTACATTTGATGATTTCCTCAAACTAGCGAATTTGGGGGCTGACATAGGACGTAATATACTTTTTGGTATTGCACGTTTTTTCTTATGGATAGTGCAAAATTTAGAAAATATAATGACAGAAATGTTGACCTTCTTAGGTTTTTATAATGATTCTTCTCTTAAAGGAGAGGGAGGGCTGCTACAAACACTAATAAGCTTTAAGTCATTTGGTGTTGGCATTGCGATTCTAACAATAGGGTTAGTATTAATATTCGGGAAATCCTCTCAAACAAGAGACATTCCTATGAATGTACTTATGTTGTTGCTGATGTCTTTAATGCTTCCAACAATTATGAGCGATGGAATGAAGTTGGTTAAAGCTACACAAGGCGAATTTAGCGCCACACAAGGAGATATTGGGTTCTCAACGATTAAAAATAATGTTACAGATGTTTTTGTTTTAGCAGATGGTGGGTGGAAAACGACTAAGCCTGAAAATAAAAACTATTTAACAGATGTAACAGGGTTTGACGTGAACGAACGTATTTTAGATCCCGATGAAGTTGAAAATGGGGAAGTGCTAAAGTACAAGCTAAGAAACAAGCAAAATGAAGAAGGTAAAGAAGCAGTAGAATTAGATGAAGGGAATGGAGGAGTTCTAGGATGGTTAATAAAATCAATGTTTGCTCCAAAATATTATCGCTGGAAAGTAGACTGGATACCTTTAATTGTTACTTTAGGGGTGTTGGCTTTTTCATTGGTCACTTCAATGGTGAGAGTGGGCAGACTAGGAATAGAGTTAGCCTTTAATGAATTGTGGGCTAATATTGTTGTTTTTTTCAGCTTTAGAGAGACTAAGCGAGCGAAAATGGTATTAATGGAAATTGTTGGTGGATTTGTCATGGTGATTTCTATTTTTACAATGTACTATGTTTTTATTTATTACAACAGTTTCGTTTTTGCGACAAATACGTCTGTTTGGGCGCAGTTATTTGCAGTAGTTGGCGGCGCATGGTTTATTTACGATGGTCCTGCTATCATACAAAAAACTCTTGGAATTGATGCTGGATTATCAACCGCTGGTTCTTTTGTAATGGGCATGGGTGCTAAAAAAGCAGTAGATCAAATTGGTAGTGGTGTGAAAACGACTGTAGGAGCAGCTACTTCTGGTACTGTAGCAACTGCAGGTTTTGTCGCAGGATTAACTTCTGGAAATGCCGAGAGAAAAAATGATGAAGATGCGAATTTGAATAAATTTGATACCGATAATGAATCTGAAAAAAATACTGAAGATACAAATAATGCGCCACAAGACGAATCGAAGGACACTCAAACGAATGATCCTTCAAAAGATGTATCTGAAGAAACGAACGAAGCAGTTAATGACGAAGATATTGGCATTAGTAAATCAGAGGAAGATTCAGACCAGGAAACTTCAGAGAATACAAATTCGCTAGATAATCAGGAAAAAAATGGAGAGGATATTAACGATTCGGCTGTTGATGAAAATGGAACAAACGATGCCAAAGAAACAGAGGATTTTGAAAGTAAAAATACGGATACAGAAACGAATGATCAAAATATGAGTGATTACGATGAACAAGAAAATGTTAATGACGATACACCTAAAAACACAAGTACTGCTAATGAGGGTCAGCTTAATAATATGAAAATGGCCGATAATGAAGATGAAAACTCTAAATATACAGGTGAATCAAGCAACATGGAACACTCCGATTCTGATAGTGAGTCTGAATCACCTTCTAATAGTTCAAGTGAGCCATTAGAAAATCCATTTAAAAAGAAAGTTAGTCAAATGGTAAATACTAACAAATATCAAAAGAACATGAAAAATCCTATTGGTAACCAGGTAGATAGATACAAGAGAAACAAAGAATTTGGACAAGAAGTAAATGAATGGTTAGCGCAACGAAAAGAGCAGAAGTCACAACAACTACCTAAAGAAAAAAGACCAAAAAATAAGAAAGGATAGAGACCTATGCATGAGATACAAGAAGAAATATTTACCCAAGCAAAGTTTGTAGGAAAGATTTTAACAAAAGATGCGGTTTGTTGTTTCATTCTCTTTCAGGTAGCTACAGGACTACAGGAAAGAACATATGGACCTTTAGGAACAATTGCTTTTCTTTTTGTAATGATTATGGGTATTTACTGGTTATCTCCCAGTTCTCTTACTAGGAATAGTTTAAGAAACTATCAACGATTATGGATAATCTTAACGAACAATAGACAAACGTATCACCCATTAGCACAACAACAATTCCAAGACGAAGAAGATTTATCTATGGCAATGCTAACTGAGGAAGAATTAGCAGAAGAAGACAAATTGATTGAAGAAGAAATGAAAGAATATAACTAAGGTAAGTTATTTAAATGTAAAGAAAGCAGAGAATATTCTTTGCTTTCTTTCTCATTAAACAATTAAGGAGGATATTCAATGAAAGAATATGCAACAAAAATAAAAAATAAGAGTGTGGGCTTACTGAAGGATAACCATTTTTGGCGAATACAAGGCTTATCTGTACAATATTTTGTTAAATATCATGCGCTGTATTCGATGGAAGTATTATTACTAGTTTTACTAGTGACGGCACTTAATGACCAAGTTGTATCAATATCTAACGAAGTTAGTAACTTTGTGTTTATACAAATAATTTTACAATTGTTTGTATTCGTAAAGTTAATAATGCCTGTTTTTTATTTTGTTCAATTGGCCATTGATATTTCTCTTCATAGAACAAATAGAAATAAAATTTGTGCATTTTTAAAATCCTGCTTGTTTGCAAGTATCGTAAGCAATTCAAATTACCTCACTGCGGAGTTTTATCAAGATATACAAGGATTCAAAGATTTTCCAGTTTCGGTGGTTCAAAAACTGATTATTTATGGAATCTTGTATTTTGTTATGCGGTATTCCATTGAAAAATATTGGGAATGGTTAGGAAAAATGATTGTACTAAAACCAGAACTAACTACGTTAGAAATACCAGTAAAAGAGAACTACTTCTCTTCGCGTATTGAACTAATGGAGGAAATGAATCGATACGTAACTCCATTAGCCATTACAAAAGAAATGGTACGTAGAGACTCAAACTGGGCGTTTGTAAGTAGTTATGGAAACATAATTGAAGAAGAACCAATCGTTGAAGAAAAAAATAGTGTGACTGTTCAATTAAAATATTCGATTATTCCTCCGATAGATTTGATCTATTACAAATTTGACAAAGTAGAGTAAAAGGAAGTGAAAGAATTTGATTGTAGATACAGATGAATTGTTGGATGTACAAGTAGAGCGAGCTTTGGTAGATACTACGACAAAAGAGAAAAAAAAGAAGAAAATACAGAAGGTTGAAAAATCGGTGCTGGCCTTTATGCCAGAACGTCGAATTATCTCAGAAGAATGTATTGCGTTAGAAAAAGGTGTAACCAATTTTTATCGAATTGAAGATTCTTCAGCAAGAGAAGGAAGTTTAGAACAGCGGCAATCTGCATTGAATGATTTTTTAGTCTTTTTAAAAACTGTTCATACAGACATAAAATTTATATTTACAAGCTTTCCCATTGATATGTCTGAAAATATTGATTATGCAAAACGCCGTTTTAAAATGGGTGCGTTGAGCGAGACAGTAAAAAAAGAACAACAATATACGTTGGCAGTCCTTGAAAATTTAGATAATACACGATTGATCGATACGGTTTATTTACAAGTATTTGCGGATGATGAAGAGCAATTAAAAGAAGTTGAAAGAGAAATTCGTCAAGCGCAAAGTACAGATTTTCGTATTAATACGATGACACTAACACAAAAAATAAAATTTTTATTTCGTCGGTACAATCCATTAGCTCCTTTGCCAATAGGAATTCCTTATCAACGGACAGATTACACTGGAAGAGACGAGAAGGTACAAAAAATTGTAGCAAAAAAAGGCTACGATCCTTTGTTTGTGGGTACGATTCAACCAATGGGTGGAATTAAACCTCATTCTTCTAAAGATTTACAAATTTCTGATGGGTTTATTCGAGTACTTAATCTAGTCATTTATCGTCCTAAAAACAATCCTAACTTTTGGGGAGAACAAGTCTTTTGTATGAAAAATGTATTAACTACTTTAGATACGCATACAATTGATACCTCCAATCCACTTGTTGAGCAGAATTTGAATCGGAGCTTAGGAGAGTATGAGGATAGAGTTTATAGTTCTAAAGATAGGATTTCTCAAAAGAAAGCACGCAAAGAGTATGAAAAGTTAGATAGAACAGTAGAAAACGTCCTTGAAGCTGTTGAAGTATTAAAGGAGATACATGTACGTTATGTATTGGCTGAATCTACTATTGAGAAATTGGACGAACGTGAACAAGAAGTCATGCGAAAACTTAGAAAACACCAGTTCCAAGCGGCTTGTTTTTTAGATGAACAGGAAAGACAATTTAAAGCGACGTTTGTTAGCTTTAAAGAAGGCGCGAAGCTAATCAAACGAAAAGGGAAGGAAATAAAAGGAACAGCATTAGCAGGGAGCTATGCGTTTAATTATGCCAACCATATTGATCACGATGCTCCGTATAGTGGTTATCCGTTGTACGGTTCAGGTGTTGTTTGCCTATCTACAACGCATAAAGATAGTTTGAGAAAGTCCTATAGCAGTATTATTTTAGGAAGCCAAGGGTTCGGTAAGACAACAGCGGCTAAAAAGCAGTTAAAACAAGCTGTAGAGTATAATAATATCCATTATGGGTTTTATGTCAGTGATGAAACAAAACGGCTCACAGAAGCTCTAGGCGGTGAATTTTATGATGGTCGAGAAGTTCGATTGAATCCTTGTCAAATCTATCGTTCTGACGTGGATGCTCGAACAAAAAGAACGAAGGAAGAGCAGTCGTTAAAAACTAATCTAGTGAAAATGAGGTTAGTTTTTGGACTAGCAGAAAATATTGATTTTCAAAGCCCAATTATGACAACGGCTAAAAAAATCTTTAATAATGGATATGTTGATTACATGGAACGCCATGGGTTAGAGGTCAATAAAATAACGCAATATGATCCAGAACAGTATCCAGTTTACTCAGATATCCTTGTATTCGCTAAAAATGAATACAATAAAGCTACGGAAGAATTTGAAAAGAAAGACATGTATGATTTTATTTCAAAATTAGAATCATTTATTACAGATTCAGGAAATATTTTTAACCAGAAATCGACATTTGATTTTTATAATAAAAAGCTTGTAACGTTTAACATGGAAAATCTCGTGAAGTCAGATATATCCACTTATAATGCACAATACTATAATTTATATACAGCAGCGTTTAGTGAATCTGTACGAGTTGGCCAACGTGAAAAATATTTATTTGACCGTAAACAGAAAAAAGTGGATGAGTTAATTTATTCTAATATCACTTCCGATGAATTTCATAATCCAATACGGACAAAAAATAAAGTTTTACTGAAGGAATTAGATCGCTATAACCGAGAAGGGCGAAAATTATTAATCGGACAAACTTATATTATGCATGACATAGCAGATGCTTTTCCTGACTATAATAGTGAAAATGGAGAAATGGGGGAGATTTCTCAAATTGTTGTTAACTTGTTTAAACTTTCGACGTATCGCTTTTTATTTAAACAAGACGAATCTTCAGAAGAATTACTAAAGAAAGTATTTGGGAAGCAACTTAGTGATTATGATATAGCAGACATTATTGGATTTGAGGAACGTGATATTTTGTTAAATATTAAAGGAGCAAAAAATATCAAGTTTCGCTATGGTTTATCAGAAACAGAGAAACGAATCTTCGATGGAGGACTATAACCATGAAAAATAAAGAGGGAAAACAATCTAAACCTAAAAAGAATTATTTAAAAAAGACAAAAAAAGCATTTCAACTCGTAGTTTTTGGCAAAAAACGAGAGAACATTGAAAGTTTCCAAACAAAGAGACTCTACTTCGTATTAGTAGGTGTCTTTTTTTTGTATCTTTTATTCTCCTTTTTAATTTCTTAAAAGGAAGGTGGGCGAATAATGCATACAAAAAAAATTCCTGTTTTTACAAAGAAACAGCTAGACGTTGCTAGAAGGACAAATATGTTAGCGTTCATGCAAGAAAAAGGAGAAATTTTTGAGAAAGTTTCTTCAAAGTTTGTAGAACATGTGGATCATGACAGTATGAGAGCAAATGTAAAAAATGGCATAGTCAATTGGTATTCAGAAGGGATTAGCTCGTATGATAATGCCATCGAATTTTGCATGGCTTATTATAATGAACCCTACGAAGACACTGTTCAGCAGTTGTTAGATTATCAATTTGCTAGACAAATAAATAAAGAATTTTCTAAAAGATGGATAAATAAAGAGGAAAAAAGTCCGTTTAATTTGCAACATTTATCCGTTGCAGGAAATTATGATACAGGCCGACTTGATGAAAAAGGGTGGGCTTATTTGCGTAGTAGGCATTTATCGGACGAAACGATTGGTCGTTTTGCAGATGGGTCAATTACTTCAGACAATCGTGGGAATATTTTGTTTAAAATCACAGACATTGGGAAGAACAAATTTGGGACTTATGTTGGGGCTGATGTTCAAGGAACATATGCTAAGCCGTTAGAAAAGCGTATGAAAATAAACAAAAAAGGAGAATTAAAACTAGACCGAAAATATTTTAAAGGAATAGCAGAAAATAGCAATGGCCGCCGTGGCTTTTGCTTTGGCGCCAATATGGATTACAAAAGTCCAATTACCCTTTTCGTTACAGAAGCACCAATAGAATCACTATCACTGTGGGAGTTAGATAAGGAAAATTTACCTAATAACTCCTTTTTCTTGTCATTATCTGGCTCAGGAACAAAACAAGAAACTATATGGAAAACGTACAAAGACTTGCAAAACATGCTCAATATTAACGAAGGAACGATTGTAATGGCTGTAAATAATGATAAATCAGGAAAAGAATTGATTCGTACAGTTCACAGCCAATACAAACAATCTGAAGACTTAAAACAAATAGCAAAGCTGTCTTTATATTTACCACCAATCGAAAATGGAGACTTTAACGAATGCCTGGAATTAAAAAAGACTGGACGTTTGGAAAGTCGTGAAATTAAGAAGAAAGAAAACGAACAAGCCAAAGCGATTTTTGAGCAACAAAAATCAGCTGTTCAAGAGATGAATGTATGAAGTCATTAAAAATAAAAATAATTCTCATACTTTCTGTGTTGGGACTTGGGTGTTTAACTGTTATAGCTGTTGTTCAAGAAACGGAAAGAATGATTCTTATGATTGCAGGTGCAGAGTCAGAGGAAAAAAATAATGCCTTGCCAAATGAGAATGTAAATCTTCCTCCGGAAGTTTTAGCGTTAAAACCAACAGTGGAAAAAGTGGCCAAGGAAATGAGCATTCCTGATGAAGTACCCTATCTTTTAGCGATAATAATGGTTGAATCGGGTGGTCGCGGGGGTGATCCATTTCAATCTAGTGAAAGTGCGGGGTTACCTCCTAATACGATAACCAGTCCGGAACAATCGATTCGTCAAGGCGTCACTCATTACAAAAGTTGTCTTGATTTAGCGAACCAATATAGCATTCAAGATAGAAAAGCTGTATTACAAGCTTACAATTATGGTGGTGGATTTTTAAGCTGGCTTTATCAAAAACAGAGACCTTATTCTTTTGAATTAGGAGCAGAATTTGCGAAAGAACAAAGTGGAGGAGCAAAAGTAGTTTACACGAATCCTATTGCAAGCGCTAAAGGAAATTGGCGCTATGCATACGGAAATATGTTTTATGCAGAGCTAGTTTATCAGTATGTTGCAAGCATGCAGCAAGGCATAAATGAAGGAAATGGGGGCAATATACAGGTATTAGAATCTATTGTTGGTCAATCAATATATGGTGGAGAGTGTTACATGCTTACAGCATATTATGTTGAAAAATTGGGTGGCCCACAGCTGCGTGGAAGTGGCTTTGATTATGCCGAAAGAATTGGTGATGATTACAATTGGTCAGCGTACGGTTGGTCAGTAATTTTTGACCCCAAACCGTCTGATCTAAGGATAGGAGATATCGTCAATTGGTATGCAGGTGGTGTATTAACCCCTCAAATATATGGCCATACAGGCGTGATTTCAGGTGTATCAAATGGTGGACAAGCATTTACTACCTATGAGCAAAATTCAGAGCGTGGGCGAGTTGTAGCAAAGTATAATCGGACATTTGATATAACAAAAATACGTAGTATTGTTCGTAAAAATAAGTAATATTTGACGAGTGATTGAGGGTGTGTTAAATTTAGTTTAACATACGTATAGGAGATGATAGTCATGGAAACAGTAGTACGTAAAATAGGCAATTCTGTAGGAGCAATTTTCCCAAAAGGGATTTCTCCAGAAGTTGGAGATGCGTATACAATTTTTAAAATTGATGATACGTATATTCTAAAGCCTAAAAGAGAAGATATATTTAAAAATGATGCAGATTGGAAAGACTTTAGAGATTCTGTGACTGTAGAAGATACAGAATGGGATACAATGAAGTTAGAAGGGAAAGAATACTAGATGGATTACCCAAAGCAAAGGGATATTATTTGGATAGATTTTGACCCTTCAAAGGGTAAAGAAATCAAAAAACGAAGACCCGCTCTAGTTGTGAGTAAAGATGAATTTAACGAGCGTACGGGTTTTTGTTTAGTTTGCCCTATTACTTCTACAAGACGAAGCTTTGCGACATATGTAGCGATAAAAGACCCTCAAAAAATAGCAGGAGATATAGTTACCCATCAACTGCGTTCAGTTGATTTCATGAACAGAAATGTAGAAAAAATTGAACAGTGTGATCTGCTGACTTGGGTCGATGTTATTGAAGTAATTGGTATGTTCATTTAGATACAACAGTCAAAAATCTAAATTAGATAAGTAACCTAAGATAACTACTTAGGTTACTTTTTTTTATACCAAAAATGTAAAGGAGAAGATTATGAAATCTATAACCCAACTTTTAATAATGGGTGCATTTGGTTTAGCATTAGGGATAGGTGGAACATTTGTATATGCTAAAAATGTACTCCTTCCTCAACAAACCAAAACCATTCAAAATTATGTTAAGAAAACGAATGATTTAGAACAAGAATTAAAAGCGTTTAAAGAAAATAAAGAGGGTGCTTCTACTAAGGAAATCCCTATTCCAAAACACTCTTATTCACACCAAGAATACGTTAACTTGAAATCAATAGGTGAACAATTTTCTAAAAGTTATTACGACATTACTACAGACACGGCGGAAGAAAAATTGAAAGGATTATCTAAAATTTTAACACCAAAACTTAGTGGAAAATTACGTCCGGCATGGGTTGACGATTATAAAAATAGTATTCGAATTGAACAAGAAACTATTAGTGAACAGTACTATGTAAAATTGAATGGGGTGACTGGAAAAGCGACAATGATTGGTTGTCTGATTGTATCTACTAAGCATGGTAGCGCCCAAGCGTTTGACGTGAAATATATTGATAAATTCAACTTGGAAAAAGATGAAAAAAATCATTGGAAAATAAAAAAATTTGAAGAACAAATTGCCCCTCGCGAGTTCTCCGAAAGTTATTTTACGCAGGAGTGATGAAGAATGTTTAATAAATTACATGAGTGGAAAGAGAACGTAGAAGTATACCGTGACAGAATACAATCAGGTGAAAAAAAGAGTGGTCGTTGGAAAAAAAGGTGGAACAAATATTCTTCAAAATTATATCTATTTATGTTTTTATTAACAGTTTCTGGGTTTGTATTTTTTAACTATTCAAGGTTATTTTTTAAAGACGATAGCCCTCTGTTAGATAGTGGAATCGGAGAAGTAAGTAAAACCAAAATAGGTTCAAGTGAAGTTGAAATTGTTTCTAGAAAAATAAACAATTCAACTGGTTATGGAGAAGTACTTATTCATGTTGAAGAGTCTTCAGACCAAGTTCATAAAGAATACGTTTCATTTGCCGGAGAAGTAAAAAAAGAGCAACCAATAGAAACAAAACTCATTCCTATTTCAGAAAATTATTATCTGATTCAATTACATGGTGTTCCTAAAAATTGGAAAACAATAGGGATTGACTTTGGCTATAATGCTACACAGAAAGCACCAACGACTGTAGAACAAATTGAAGAACAAAGTCAGCAAAAACAAACAGATAGATCACAACAAAATTCTTTTTATTGGGATGTCAGAAAAAGTAAAACAGACGATGATTTAAAAGAGAAAC
>NZ_JBIOOA010000001.1:2737500-2787314 GCF_051711985.1 Enterococcus sp. DIV1758 | reverse complement strand
ACAGTGACCTCCTATATGTTTAAATTTTGGTTATCTAAAAAATGTGGATAACTTAAAAGAATGAGCATAGTCGATTTTAGCATTTTTTTAAAACTTTTTCCACAAGCAATTGTTCAATGTGGAAAAAAAGTACACAAGGGTGAAAAAAGTTTTCCACAGGGTGTCGACACTTGCGGAAGGAAGTGGTTGTTGAATGAGTTATCCACAAAAAGTTGAGAATAATTAAGCTTGGCACAATCATGTTTCAAGAACTTATCAACAGATAAAAAAACACCTGTGCAAAACTTTTTAACAGGCTGTTTTTTTGTGTAAAACTAGTGGAAAAATGGCTGTGAACAGAAAAAAATGTGGAAAACTATCCACAAGCTACTCACAGGAAAATTTAATTTGTGGATAATTGAAACGAATCTTTCTCAGGAAATATTTCTTAAATTTTATTGACAAAAGACCCTATTACTCGTTATACTATCAAAGTATGTCTATATATTGATGGATAGTTACAATTTCAGGAGGTGTAATTGCATGAAAAGAACGTATCAACCAAACAAACGTAAACGCCAAAAAGTTCACGGATTCCGTAAACGTATGAGCACTAAAAATGGCCGTCGCGTATTAGCAAGCCGTCGTCGTAAAGGTAGAAAAGTTATTTCTGCTTAATGATGGTCTGGTCTTTTAAACAGTCAATTTCTAAGAACCCTTAGTTATCTCCATAATTTTTTGGAAGATGTGAAGATAACTAAGGGTTCTTTTTCTGTTTTCAATAAAAGAAAGCAGGATTCTATAGAAAAGGCTACTAAAAAAGAGCGGAAATATGCTATTATTATTAAGAAGTAAAAAAATATAGAAACAAAGGGATGCCGATGAAAAAGTCCTACCGTGTCAAGAAAGAAAAAGAATTTCAACAGGTGTTTAATAAAAAACAATCTTGTGCAAATCGTCGTTTCGTGGTGTACGTTTTAGAGAAACCACAACAAGCCCATTTTCGAGTGGGGATTTCTGTTGGGAAGAAAATTGGAAACGCGGTCACAAGAAATGCTGTGAAGCGGAAAATCCGCGCGAGTTTATTTCAATTAAAAGACCGTATCTCTCCAGAAATTGATTTTATCGTGATTGCACGTCCAGGATTGGAAAAGTTATCGTCTGAAGAAGTGAAAGCTAATTTAACACATGTGTTAAATTTAGCTAAAATATTAGATGTAAGAGAGGGAATTGAGTAGTGAAGAAGTATAAGCGCTTATTATTAATGGCTGGGTTAGTGACCTTAGTCTTTGTTTTATCCGCCTGCGGAACCGCGCCCGTAAGTGAAAGTAGTACAGGAATTTGGGATCGATACATTGTTTATTATTTTGCCCAAGCGATTAAGTTCCTATCATTAGGCGGCAGTGTCGGAATTGGGATTATCCTATTTACGTTAGTCATCCGGATTATTTTATTGCCGTTGATGCATTTCCAAACGAAGAGTATGCGTAAAACACAAGAGTTGCAACCGCAATTAAAGGCCTTGCAACAAAAATATTCTTCAAAAGATCCTGAAACACAACGCTTATTCCGAGAAGAACAGCAACGTTTGTATGCAGAGAATAATGTGAATCCTTACATTGGCTGTTTACCATTGTTGGTTCAACTACCAATCATGATGGCTTTGTATCAAGCCATTTCACGCGTGCCTGAGTTAAAAGAAGGAACGTTCTTGTGGTTAAGCCTCGATAAGCCGGATCCGTATTTAATTTTACCGATTTTAGCGGCTGTCTTTACGTTTGCTAGTACGTATCTTTCAAGTATGAGCCAACTAGAAACAAATGCCTCACTGAAAATTATGAATTACGTTATGCCAGCGATGATCTTCTTTATGGGGATTTCATTAGCCAGCAGTTTATCTCTTTACTGGGTGGTCTCAAATGCCTTCCAAACAGGGCAAACATTGTTATTAAACAATCCATTCAAAATCCGTAAAGAGCGGGAGGAAGCAGCACGTCAAGCCAAAGCACGGGAGCGAGCGCTTGAACGAGCAAAAAGTCCTAAGAAAAAAGGGAAGAAAAAATAAAGGAGGTCGTTCAGATGCCGATTTATGAAGGAAATACAATCGAAGAAGCAACGCAGAAAGGCTTACAAGCACTTGGTTTAACCAAAGAGGATGTTACAATTGATGTGTTAGACGAAGGAAAAAAAGGATTTTTAGGTCTAGGAAAAAAACTTGCCCAAATTTCAATGGAACCAACGATTAGTGAGCAAGTCACAGAAGCGGTCGAAGAAACAGTGGAAGATATTGTTGTTGCCGATGAAGCAACAGCAGTGGAAGAAGCAGTTGAGGAATTAACCGAAGCAATTCCTAGTCTCTCAGAGGAATCAACACATTCTTTAGAAAATCTGGAAGACGAAGCTGCTATTACTGAATTAGCGATGTATTTAACGAATATTTCAAATGAACTGAACGCCCCTGCCATGGTTCGCATAGCGCGAGAGAATGGCAATATTATCTTCCATTTAGAAACAGAAAAACAAGGTATCTTAATTGGAAAACACGGAAAAGTGTTAAATGCGTTACAGTATTTAGCGCAAGTCTTTATTCACCGCATTGCAAGCAATAAGCTATCGATTGTTGTGAATGTCGGAAATTATCGCGAAAAACGTCATGAAATTTTGGAACGTTTAGCGAAACGCACCGCGGAAAAAGCCAAACGCACTGGGCGGCCAGTCTTCTTGGAACCAATGCCGGCTTTTGAAAGAAAACAAATCCATCACACGCTAAGTAAAGATGAGCAAATCAAAACCCATTCTGAAGGGGATGAACCTTATCGGTATTTAGTGGTTGAACCAGTTAAGAAGTATTTTTAAACAGAGGTCGGGACGGAACCGTTTAGCTCCGAGAAATAAGAAGGAATTTCCGAAAATTGCTTTTTAATTTTTGGAGACCAAGTAGGTATTGTTCATCATCGAATCACTACGTTCTTCGTGATTCTCAACAATTTCGGCTTATTTCCGAAGGACCTTCAACTCTTAGAGCTTTAGCTCTTAGAAGTTGTTGAGATCGGAGCAACGCGTAGTATTGGTTCTGTTCCCGCCGTTTATCAGGTTTTGTCCCAGGCTCTTTCCCAGTTAAATGATTTTTTAGCCGTCTTCGTTTCTTTTTTTATGTTATGATAATCAGTAATTACTCCAGTAGTAAATTCAAATGAAAAAGTTTTGTAAAGAGACGTAGGGGGAGCAACAGGTATGCGTACGGAGAAAATACTGGTTGTAGATGATGATGCAGCAGTTCGTCGCTTGATTTGGAAAGCATTACAATCAACAGGTATTCTTATTTACCAAAGTGAATCAATTGAAAAAACAAAAGATATCGTGTCCAGAGTTACCTTTGATTTGTTCATTTTAGATGATAACTTGGAACATGACAGTGATGGTTACTACTTAGTCCAAATGATTAGAGAGAAATATCCACTGGTGCCAATTATCTTTTTTAGTAGCAAAAAAGAAGAAGAGGATATCATTGCAGCCTTGGAAATGGGCGTGGATAGTTATATAACGAAACCTTTTTCCTTGAATGTTTTTAAGGCTCAGGTGATTGCTTCGTTGAATCGAGCTCGAATGATTCGAAAACAATTGAATGTTTATAAAAAAGAAGAGCTACAGGTAGGCGATTTCCGTTTTGATTATGGTCGTTATCAACTATTTAAAAAGGATTTACCTATTTCATTGTCTTCGAAAGAAGTTCAATTAATTCAATTTTTTCTGGAGAATCCCGAGCAAGTATTCTCTAAAGAACAAATTTATAGCAGTGTTTGGGGTACTGGGGATGTCGATGCGAATACGATTATGGTTTTTATTAATCGTTTACGAAGTAAATTAGAAGAAAACCCGAAAGAACCTTGTTACCTGCGGACCGTTTGGGGCATTGGTTATACCTTTACGCCAGATGGTTGCGTACAAAAAAAATGAAAAAAGGCCCGCAGTTGCACGAGCGACTGCGGGCCTTTTTGCTTATTCAATTTGCCGACGTTCCATTTCTTTCAAAATAAATTGAAGCGAACGATTTAGATGTTCATGGGTTAAAAGTGTGATCTGGTCAATATTCTTTGTTTTCATTCCGCGGAAAATTAACCAATGTTCTTCTAGGGCAATACTACGACGTTCTGAGGCACGAATCGCAATATCTCTGAAATAGATTAAGTAAGCATGGAGATCAGTCACAATTTTTTTTAAACGTAGCATCTGACTCTTAGTATAAATAAAGGAATTAAAATCTGAAAAGTTCTGTAGTAAGTCATCTACTTGGTTATTTTTATTGTATTGTTCTCCTTCGAGAAGTAAGGCTTCCAATTCATCAAAATCTTCTGGTGTCATGAGTTCCATGGCTTTAATGGTTGCTAAAGTGTCCAAAGATTTACGAATATCATAAATTTCATAAGCATCTTTCATACTAATCCCTTTAACCACGATACCCACCATAGGTATATGTTCCACCAATTGTTCTTTGACCAATTCTTGTAAAGCAAAGCGAATGGGCGTCCGACTAATGTTTAATTGCTCGGAAAATTCTTTTTCATTAATCCGTTCACCTGCAGGAATATCCCCTAAAATAATGGTTTTCTTAAAGGCTTCATAGGTACAAATTTTTAGAGGTTTACTGCTAGTTAAATCTAAGTTCCGTTTTACTGCTTCAACCGTTGGATTCATATGAGGCACCTCCCTATAGGTTATTTTTATAGATAATAAATATAATATTAAAAATGAAAATATAACGCAAGAAAAGACAAAATGAAAAGAAAACCGAGGAGAAAAGGTACTCCTACGGTTTCAGCGACGACGTTTAATTTTGTGGAATAAATAAAGGCATGTGACCTAAAGCAACAATTGTAACAACGAAAATAACGAAAATTCCTAAGGCATATTTTGCCGATTCTTTTTGCCATTGGCCCATATCTAAACCAGTTAAACGTAATAGCAAGTAAATAAATGCCACTAATGGACTTAATAAGTGGAACGCTTGCCCCATTAAGGAAGCTAAAGCCATAGACATATTGTCAAATCCATAAGAACGTCCAGCTTCTGCTAGGACTGGTAAGACACCGAAATAGAAACCATCGTTTGAAATAAAGAATGTTCCTGGTGCTGAAATGAACGCAATCACTAAGCCCCAAGCGCCGGCTAATTGTTTTGGAATAATATTAACAAAGCTATTTGCTAAGGCATTGGCCATACCAGAACCTTGGAATAAGCCCATGAAGACGCCAGCAGCAAAAACTAAGATAACTACTTGCACAGCATCACCAGCATTTGCACTGATACGGCTGCTTTGATCTTTTAATTTTGGATAGTTGATCATTAAAGCGATACAAGTACCAACTAGGAATAATAATAACGGTGGCATTTCAATCCACGAAGGCAAACCTAATTGACCAACGAATGAACTTAGGACTAACCAACCGATTAAGACAATCGTTAAAATACCATTGAATGCAAAATTCTTTGGACGACGAATTTCTAATAACTCAGGATCGTTAACAATAGTCATTTCTTCCAATTCTTTATCAGTAAGCGTTGTCACGCCTAAGCGAGCACGTTCTTTTTTCCCCATGCGATAAGCAACAAAGAAGATAACATACAATACAGATAAAATCATACCAGGTGCTAAATAAGAAAGAATGTCGGCATCAACTTCTAGTACGGCCATGGCACGAGCTGTTGGACCGCCCCAAGGTAATAAGTTCATAATGGTGTTTTGTAAGATAACAAGCACACCTAAATTCATCAATTTCATATTAAGTTTTTTGTAGATGGGAATAAACGCAGAACAGCAAATCAAGGTCGTAGTTGTTCCATCTCCGTTTAAGGAAACAGCAGCAGCAACTACCGCAGTAGCCATCAAGACTTTCATTGGATCGCCTTTAGCAAAGTAAATCATTTTTTTAGTGATTGGGTCAAACAAACCAGCATCCAACATAATAGAGAAGTAAAGAATGGCAAATAATAACATAATACCAGTTTTTGAAGTAGTTGAAATCCCATCTAAGACGAAATTCCCAATGTTGACTTCAGGGACAACACCGTCAGCACCAGGTGGCGGACTCGCTACTCCAGTTGCAATTGCAATCAAAGTAAAAATAAGAGGAATAATTACTAAAGATGTAAACGGTGACAATTTCTTTTTCATGATTACATACATAAAGATGATAATCATACCATAAGCTAAAATAGTGAGTAACATGTTTTTCTTCCTTTCTTTTTTAGAACTTTTTTGTAAGCGTTAACAACCGGTGTTAATAAAAAAGAATAGCCATGAGAAATGTTTCACAGTATTCTGGTTTACAACAAAAAATATTTTTTGTGTTTGTCTATAGTGTGAGAATATACAAACTTTCGCAGAGAATAAATAGCCTAAAACAAAAAGAACATCAAAAAAACAATTCAACAATCAAATTCTTATTAATAACTTAATATAATATTAATAGAATCTTAACGGTTGATAAATGCTTATATACCAATGTTTACAGAGTTTTTTTCACAAAATAAACAATAAAAGAACAATCTGAGCTAGTGTTTTCACTAGGTTTTTTAATGGTTTTTTCTATAATGAACGTATACCAAGAATTAGTGAAAGGAGAGACAATATGGGCCTATTTAAGTCCTTATTCAAGAAAGAGCAACACACGCAGGATACCGAGATTAATGAAAGCGTTATCCAACGTGAAGCGGATAACTTGGAAAAGCGATGGATAGATATACCAGCATATATTCCTGCTGAGCCAAAAGAATATCAATTGGTAAGTATTGTGGCCACTGCCATCGCAGCAGGAGAGTTTCCAGAAAGTCGTTTTGTTATCAAAAAAATCGCAAAACGAAATCCAGAAGCAAAAGAAGTTGCCATTATTGCAGCCAGTATAGCTGCAGAGCTTTCAGAAGAGTCTCAGCTAGTTGTCAAAAGAATTTCAAAACAAAACCTTGAGGAGGATCATTATGTTACGCAAATTTAAAATTTCAATTGATGGGAAAGAATATTTAGTCGAGATGGAAGAAATCGGTGGCGTCCCACAACCAGCACCTGTTGCGCCACAACCAACAGCGCCAGTTGCTACGAAAGAAACACCAGACCCTGCTGTTGAAGAAGCCCCAGCGCCAGCAGCACAGCCAGCCGCCCCAGCAGGAGCAGATGCAATGCCTGCGCCAATGCCAGGAACTGTGTTAAAAGTATTAGTCAATGTTGGTGATACGGTGTCCGAGAACCAACCATTGTTAATTTTAGAAGCAATGAAGATGGAAAATGAAATCGTTGC
Source organism: Enterococcus sp. DIV1758 (assembly GCF_051711985.1). Taxonomy (NCBI): domain Bacteria; kingdom Bacillati; phylum Bacillota; class Bacilli; order Lactobacillales; family Enterococcaceae; genus Enterococcus; species Enterococcus sp. DIV1758. The sequence continues at coordinate 2,780,043 of NZ_JBIOOA010000001.1, read as the reverse complement.
AGGAAAAGCAGGTACGGTAACAGGAATTCATGTTACCCAAGGCCAAATTGTGAACCCAGGGGAACCATTAATAACAATTAACTAGAATTAATTTAAGAAGAGGAAGTGATTTGTGTGGAGACACTGATTCAAGGTGTTATAGGAATGGGCCAAGAACCAGGACGCATTGTGATGATGCTGATTGGTGGACTATTAATGTATTTAGGAATAAAAAAAGAGTATGAACCAACACTTTTAGTGCCGATGGGTTTAGGAACGATTTTAGTGAACTTTCCTAATTCCGGCGTATTGAGCGCTGGCGGCGAGCCAGGTCCGTTTAATGTTCTTTTTGATTTTGGAATAAAAACAGAGTTATTCCCGTTATTATTATTTATTGGGATTGGGGCAATGATTGATTTCGGTCCATTGTTACAAAATCCATTTATGTTGATGTTTGGTGCCGCTGCACAGTTTGGGATTTTCTTTACAGTTATTATGGCTGTTTTATTAGGTTTTGATTTAAACGATGCTGCTTCGATCGGGATTATTGGTGCCGCTGATGGCCCAACGTCTATTTTCGTAGCAAATACCTTACATTCAAAATACATGGGGGCCATAATGGTTGCCGCTTACTCCTACATGGCGTTAGTTCCGATTATTCAACCAGTAGCGATTAAAGCAGTGACGACGAAAGCCGAACGTCGGATCCGTATGACTTATCGGGCCGGTGAAGTTTCTCAAACAGCGAAAATTCTTTTCCCGGTTGTTATTACGATTGTCGCAGGGTTAATTGCGCCGGTGTCATTACCATTAGTTGGTTTCTTAATGTTTGGGAACTTATTAAGAGAATGTGGCGTTTTGGATCGTTTATCCATTACAGCTCAAAATGAATTGGTGAATATTATTAGTATCTTGCTAGGACTATCTATTTCCGTTAGCATGAACTATGCAGAGTTCTTAAAAGTCGATACGTTGATGGTTATTGGCTTAGGGTTAGTCGCCTTTATTATGGACTCAGTCGGCGGCGTGCTTTTTGCTAAATTCTTGAATTTATTTAGAAAAGAAAAAATCAATCCAATGATTGGTGCTGCGGGTATTTCCGCTTTCCCAATGTCTAGTCGGGTCATTCAAAAAATGGCTACAGATGAAGACCCACAAAACTTTATTTTAATGCATGCTGCTGGTGCCAACGTTTCAGGACAAATCGCTTCTGTAATTGCTGGTGGCTTACTATTAGCCTTTTTAACATAGGACGGAAAGGAGAACGAATACATGTCTGTTAACATGGAAGATTTAAAAATTGCTTTTGAACTGTTAGGTTTTGGTTGGGGCGGCGTTTTCGTTGTTTTATTTATCATTTATCTAGCGTCTAAATTACTAACAAAATTATTTCCAATTAAAAAATAAAGGAGGTTATTGCTGTGAGCAGCGTATATACAATGAAAAGAATCTGGTTGCAAAAAGATAAAAAAGCTTATCAAGCTTGGCGCGAATTAATGGAAAAAGCCGAATTGCAAACGACAGAAGCACTTGATTACACCGTTGGCATATATGATGACACAGCATTAATCGCCTCTGGCTCGCTTTCAGGCAAAACGATTAAGTGCGTGGCCGTTTGTAAAAAATATCAATCTGAAAATTTGTTAACCCAATTGATGGTTCATCTACTTGAAAAACTGAGAGAAGAAAACCAATTACACAGTTTTTTGTATACAAAACCAAAAAATGAACAAATTTTTCAGTCGCTAGGCTTTCAAAAAGTGGTTGCGAATCAAGAGGTGCTATTTATGGAGCAAGGCAAACCAGATTTTGCCGATTATCTTGGTTACCTGACACAGCATAAAAAAGCAGGGCCAGCCAGTAGCATTGTCATGAATGCAAATCCTTTTACGAAAGGCCATCAGTACTTAGTCGAAAAAGCAGCCAAAGAAAGTCCGCACGTTTATGTGTTTGTTTTATCTGAAGATAAATCGTTGTTTTCAAAAGAAGCACGTTTCGCAATGGTGCAAAAAGGGGTAGCCCATTTACCCAATGTGACAGTCCTATCTACAGAAGATTACTTAGTTTCGTCTGCGACTTTTCCTACCTATTTTTTGAAAGAAAAAGCGCCATTAGAGGTAGCTGCAATTCAAGCAACGCTTGATGCAACGTTATTTAAAGAAAGAATTGCGCCAATACTTGAAATTCAACAACGTTATGTGGGAGAAGAGCCTTATTCAGAAGTGACCGCTGTCTACAATCAAGCAATGCAACAAGTTTTCGGACAAACGATAACGCTAACCATTGTCCCGCGATTAGCGAGTGATGGAGAGCTGATTAGTGCGACGAAAGTTCGCAAAGCGATGGCTGAAGGCGACAAAGAGACACTCAAGAAGTTTTTACCAGCAACAAGTTATCAATACTTAGTAGAACACAAGAAACTAATGAGGTGAAGAAAGTGAAGATTATCAAAAATGCTACTGCAGGAACAGTAGAATCAAGTGATATTATGATTACCGTCCAACCCATTGAATCAACAGAAAATACCATTGAATTAGAAAGTAGTGTCGAAAAACAATTTGGCAATCAAATTCGTCAGGTGATTACGACAACTTTGGAACATTTAGATGTCCAAGGCGTTGCGGTCAAGGCGATTGATAAAGGGGCATTAGATTGTACGATCAAAGCTCGGATGATTACAGTTTTACATCGAGGCGCTGAAAAAGAAACGTATGATTGGAAGGAGTTGGACTCATGGAACGTTTAAGAAGAACAATGATGTTTGTCCCTGGAGCGAACGCAGCAATGCTAAGAGATGCACCATTGTATGGGGCAGATTCAATCATGTTTGATTTAGAAGATGCAGTTTCATTAAAAGAAAAAGACTCTGCCCGTGTTTTAGTCCATTCTGCTTTGAAAACTTTCGATTATGGCAATATTGAAATTGTTGTTCGGATCAATGCTTTAGATGCCGGTGGCGCAGAAGATATTGAAGCAATGGTCTTAGCTGGTGTCGATGTGATTCGTTTACCAAAAACAGAAACAGCCCAAGATATCATTGATGTCGAGGCAGTCATTACAGAAGTAGAACAGCAAAATGACATTCCCGTAGGAACAACGAAAATGATGGCTGCTATCGAATCGGCCGAAGGTGTTCTAAATGCGCCCGCGATTGCCAAAAGTTCAACTCGATTGATTGGCATCGCGTTAGGCGCCGAAGACTATGTTACCAATATGAAAACACGCCGCCATCCAGATGGCCAAGAACTATTCTTTGCTCGTAGCATGATTTTACATGCCGCTCGAGCAGCTGGGATTGCAGCTATTGATACGGTCTATTCAGATGTAGACAATACGGAAGGCTTTGAAGCCGAAGTTCGTTTGATTAAACAGCTAGGTTTCGATGGGAAATCGGTGATTAACCCTCGTCAAATCCCATTGGTTAATACTATTTATGCGCCTACAGAAAAAGAAATCCAGAATGCTAAGGAAGTAATCTGGGGCATTCGGGAAGCCGAAGCAAAAGGTTCCGGTGTTATCTCCGTAAATGGAAAAATGGTTGATAAACCAATTGTTGAACGAGCTGAACGGGTCATTGCGTTAGCATTGGCGGCTAAATTAATTACCGAGGAGGAAATATAGACATGGTAGTAAATAAAGTAGGCAAAGACATTCCTCAATCTTATGCAGAGCAATACGGCATTTATGAAGGAGAATTAGCACACATTGATGCTTATCAAGAAGCGAGCCGAGCAATTAAACCAGTGAAACCTCGGGAGACAAAACTTTTAGGAAGTATTCGTGAAGCAATTGAAAAAACAGGGTTGAAAGATGGCATGACCATCTCTTTCCATCACCATTTCCGTGAAGGAGACTATGTGATGAATTTAGTTTTAGCCGAGATTGCCGCCATGGGGCTGAAAAACATTTCGATTGCACCTAGTTCAATTGCAAATGTTCATGAACCTCTGATCGAACACATTAAAAATGGAGTAGTCACCAACATTACTTCTTCTGGTTTGAGAGATAAAGTAGGCGCCGCTATTTCAGCAGGTATCATGGAAAATCCTGTGGTGATTCGTTCACATGGTGGCCGGGCACGGGCAGTAGCAGCAGGCGATATCCATATTGATGTAGCTTTCTTAGGTGCACCAAGTTCAGACGCTTATGGAAATGCGAATGGAACCAAAGGAAAAGCTACCTGTGGTTCTCTTGGATATGCGATGGTCGATGCAAAATATGCGGATCAAGTTGTCATCATTACTGACACATTAGTACCATATCCTAATACCCCTATTAGTATTCCACAAACAGATGTTGATTATGTAGTAGAAATTGATGCAATTGGTGATCCAGATGGAATTGCCAAAGGCGCGACACGTTTTACAAAGAATCCCAAAGAATTATTGATTGCTGAATATGCCGCAAAAATAATTACACATTCTCCTTACTACAAAGAAGGCTTCTCATTCCAAACAGGAACAGGTGGCTCTTCACTAGCAGTTACGCGGTTCATGAGAGAACAAATGCTTAAAGATGGTATTAAAGCAAGTTTCGCTTTAGGCGGAATTACGAATGCAATGGTGGAACTTTTGGAAGAAGGCTTAGTAGAAAAAATTATTGACGTCCAAGACTTTGATCATCCATCAGCTATTTCTTTAGGGGAAAATGCCAATCATTATGAAATTGATGCCAATATGTATGCTTCACCGCTTAGCAAAGGGGCGGTTATTAATCAATTAGACACAGCTATTTTATCTGCTTTAGAAGTGGACACAGATTTTAATGTAAATGTCATTACTGGTTCAGATGGTGTCATCCGTGGTGCTTCTGGCGGACATTCCGATACAAGTATGGCTTGTAAAATGAGTCTAGTGATTGCACCACTTGTTCGTGGACGGATTCCAACAATCGTTGAGCAAGTAAATACAGTCGTTACACCAGGTACGAGTGTCGATGTCGTAGTAACAGAAGTCGGCATTGCAATCAATCCAAAAAGAACAGACTTAATTGATTGTTTTAAAACTTTAGATGTTCCTCAGTTTACGTTAGAAGAGTTGAAAGACAAAGCCTACAACATTGTTGGCACCCCGGAACCAATTAAATATGGAGACAAAGTTGTTGCGTTAATTGAATACCGAGATGGTAGTCTAATTGATGTGGTACGCAATGTTTAATGGGGAAAAAGTAACACTTTTAGAGATGTTGGATGCTCGCGAACAAAGAGCTGCTACACAGAAGGAGTTGTTAGAAACAGCACCAGAAGCTAGTCTCTTATCTGCCACAATGAATATTCCTGGAGAAGTAAAAAATTCGCCCACCTTAACGGCTGTTTTTTTAGAAGTAATTGACGAAGTCGAGCAACAATTGCTGGATCAAGTACCGATTGTTAATTTTTACCGGAATGAAAAAACAGGGCCTGAATATTATTTGGCGGTTTCGTTAGCCCCGCAAGAGTTAAAACAAAGAATGGTCAAAATTGAAGAAACACATCCATATGGTCGTTTAGTGGACCTAGATGTTTTATGGGGAAATGAGGAACTAAAAAGCCTTCATCGAGGAGATTTAGGCTTGCCACCACGGCGCTGTTTTATTTGCCAAGAAGAGGCGAAAGTCTGTGGACGAAATCGACGTCACAGTCTTGAAGCAATGCAAGAAAAAATAACAGAAATAATTTTGACACGAAAGGAGCAGCCAAGTGAGTAAAAAAATTCGTTTTACAGAAACGGTGCTACGGGATGGACAACAAAGTTTAATTGCAACACGGATGCCAACCTCAGATATGCTGCCGATTATTAAAACAATGGACGAGGCAGGATTTCATGCATTAGAAATGTGGGGCGGGGCAACGTTTGATTCCTGTGTCCGCTATTTAAACGAGGATCCTTGGGAACGTCTTCGCCAAATTCGCAAAGAAGTTAAAAATACCAAACTTCAAATGTTATTACGAGGACAAAATTTACTAGGATATCGTCATTACGCTGATGATGTGGTGCGGGCCTTTGTCGAAAAATCAGTTGAAAATGGGATTGATATTATTCGTATTTTCGATGCCTTGAATGATGTCCGTAATTTACAAACAGCAATTCAAACAACAAAAGAAGCTGGCGGACACTGTCAAGCAGCGATCTCTTATACCACGAGTGAAATTCATACCATCGATTACTTTGTAAAATTAGCCAAAGAATTAAGTCAAACAGGAGCGGATTCCATTTGTATTAAGGACATGGCAGGCGTTTTGACGCCACAAACTGGTTTTGAATTAGTGAGCAAAATGAAAGATGCCATTGATTTACCTTTAGAGGTGCATACGCATGCGACTAGTGGTATTTCTGAGATGACCTATTTAAAAGTTGCTGAAGCAGGTGCGGATATCATCGATACAGCTATTTCTTCTTTCGCTGGCGGTACGAGTCAACCAGCCACAGAATCTGTAGCCATTGCGTTAGAAGATTTAGGCTTTGAAACAGGTTTAAATATGGAAAAAGTAACAGAGATTGCTGACTATTTCAATCCGATTCGTGATCGCTTTAGAAGTGAAGGCATTTTAAACCCTAAAGTTAAAGATACGGAACCGAAAACCTTGATTTATCAAGTACCTGGTGGTATGTTATCAAACTTATTAAGTCAATTAACGGAGCAAGGCTTACAAGACAAATATGAAGAAGTTTTAGCTGAAGTACCTAAAGTAAGAGCAGATTTAGGGTATCCACCACTAGTTACGCCGCTTTCACAAATGGTTGGAACACAAGCCTTAATGAATGTGATTTCTGGGGAAAGATATTCCTTAATACCGAATGAAATCAAAGATTATGTGCGCGGAGAATACGGCAAATCACCAGCACCTATCGCAGAAGAGATTAAACAAAAAATCATCGGGGATGAAGAGGTAATCACTTGTCGACCGGCGGATTTATTGAAACCAGAGTTGCATAGTTTAGAAAAGGAAATCCAACAATACGCAAAATCTGAAGAGGATGTCCTATTATATGCGATGTTCCCACAACAAGGAAAAGACTTTTTAGGCCGTCGTGAAGATCCTTTTTACGATGTACCGTTACAGAAAGTGACAGTCAAACTTGACTTGCCAGAATAGAACGAGCAAGTGCTCCGCAAATGTATAAAGAAGCAAGGGTTTGAGCGACGATAACGGTTGTTCAAACCCTTGCTTCATCAAATAGAAAAAAGGCAGCCCGTGAAAGGAAGTGACAATGTGTTAGAAGAAGTTCTAGCAATTCATCAAAAAAATATTGGTGTGCTAAGTCTTGAAGCAACAGAAGCGGTATTAAACCATCATGATTTAGCCAAAATGTATACACCTGGTGTCGCAGAATTGAGTTTAATGATTGCCCAAAATCATGAATTAGCGCGCGAGTGGACCATTAGTGGTAAGTTAATTGCAGTTATTACAGATGGGTCAGCTGTTCTGGGTCTCGGCAATATGGGCACGCAAGCGGGCTTGCCAATTGTTGAAGGCAAAGCTTTACTTTATAAAAATTTGGCGGGGGTCGATGCTATTCCTTTAGCACTGGAACAAAAATCAGTGGACGAGATGGTTCAAACAATTGAAAATTTACAAAATAGTTTTGCAGGAATCCATCTAGAAGATATTTCTGCACCAAAATGTTTTGAAATTGAAGAAAAACTTCAACAACGTTTGAACATTCCTGTGTATCATGATGACCAAGAAGGCACAGCCATTGTCGTTTTAGCTGGACTAATCAACGCAGCTAAAATTAAAGGAAAACCTTTAAATGAATTACGTGTGGTGATTAACGGAGTTGGTGCTTCTGGTGTAGCGACCGCTAAGTTATGTATTCAAGCGGGGATTACGCATCTCACCTTAGTAGATCGCCAAGGTGTTTTAAGAGAAGAAGACCCGACATTGAATCCTTACCAACGTGCTTTGCTTCGACAGGTAATAAAACCATCAGTAGAAAACAAAGATTTAGCCACCGCTGTCGTCAATCAGGATGTTTTTTTAGGCTTATCAGAAGCGGATGTGCTAACGCCAGCTCTGATTAAATCAATGAACCAAGACCCAATTATCTTTGCTTTAGCAAATCCTAAACCAGAAATTGAACCAGCCCTCGCCCAAGCTAATGGCGTCCGTTTATTAGCAACTGGTTCTTCCAAATATCCGAATCAGGTGAACAACATTTTAGCTTTTCCAGGTCTTTTTAAAGGGTTATTGGCAGCGAAAGGCAGAAAAGTTGATGTCGGTTTGCAAATGACAGTAGCACGAAGCTTGGCCGCTATGATTTCAGAACCCACAGCAGAAAAATTCATACCTAATGTATTTGATGGCGGCGTAGTTGACACGGTTTTTAATGCTGTACTAGACTATATAAAACAAGAAAAGACCATGGCAGAAGAAGGGACGTAAAAGGCAATGACAAAGCAAGCAAGGAGTAAATTAGCGCAGCAAGCACAATTGGCACTACTCTATGAAGTGACCTGTTTAAATAAACCAGGCTTGGTGGATCCAGTCGATGCAGGCGCCCATCAAGATATGGATGTTTTCACTTTTTTAGAAAGTAGTGTGGTTTTGACTCCTTATTTTGAAACCTTCGTTCAAGCTGGGACAGAGCTACGTCATTTGCCGATTGAGGCAACATTTCGCGCGATTCGACAAGTTGGTTTAGAAGCAGAACGAGCGATGTTTGAGGCAACAGAAGGGATCAACACACATAAAGGAGCGATTTTTTCTCTAGGTATTTTTTTAGCTATCTGTGGTCGTCTAATGATTTGGGAGACCCCTTGCACCTTACAATTGTTTCAACAAACGCTTCAAACAATGACGCAAGACTTACTGGCCGACTTTGAAAACCTCGCTACGAATGAGCTAGAAAAACTAACTTGGGGTGAACGATTATTTGTTCAGTATGGCTTGACTGGAATCCGTGGAGAGGCGCAACAAGGGTATCCCGCTGTCTTTAAACAGGGAGTGCCTTATTATCAAAAACATCAAGGCACACAACAACAAAAACTCATTGATACGCTCCTTTATTTATCGCTCTATGTTGAGGATACGAATTTGATTAAACGAAGTCAGAATGTCCGAATTTTTGAAGTATATCAACCGTTAATCCAGGAATATTTTGCTTTAGGGGGGACACAAACGTTACGGGGAACCCTTTGCTTAGAAAGATTGAATCACTTATTCAAAGAAAAAAATTGGAGTATTGGTGGCAGTGCAGATGCTTTAATTTTGGTGGTGTTTTTAGATAAACTAATGAAATTAAATTGGCTGACGCCTTAATTAAAAAGATAGTTACAACGCTGATTTGGTCAGTTATTTTGACCTTATATGCTTATGGAAAGGTCTCAAGAGAATTCAAGAAAGCGATTGACAAATACCACGAAACACAGTATATTTTATTACGAAATCATTCTTATCAGAGTATACAAATACGATGATAAACAGTTGAAGCGAATCTTGATTTGCTTTTCCTAAACCTGATTCTTTTAGAATCAGGTTTTTGTTTGTCTAAAAGGCGGCATTCGTTCAAAAACGGCTGTCGCCTTTTTTTATGAAATTTTTTTAATATAAAAAAATTCATAAAAAAAATCTTAAAAACAGAAAAAATTGTTATAGATTAGAGTCATTTTTTTGATGTAAAGTTTTTATGACCTACAGCCATAAAATTGATAAAAACAGTCAAAGAAGCAGAAAAAATAATAGTGGAATTTCTCAAAAAAATAAAAAAATTTTCCGTTATTTAATTATCGATTTATCAAACGATAAGTTATAATAAAATAATTTATTTATCTTTAATGATTGGGGAGAAACGTATAAACTTCCTCATTTTCCTCTCATTGTATAATAACTCACTAATGAATTAGTGAGTTTTTTAACATACCTAGGACGCTTGTTATCAAATGAATTTTTATATAAAAATTCACAGCATTATATTTTGAAAAGCTGAGGAAATGTACTAAACTGCAGGTGTTAAATCCATTTAAATCGCTAAAGGGGGAGATGAACAACTAGGGGAAGCTAATGATTTTGGTATTTATCGTTTATTTTAAAGAAAAGAGGGACGATCAGATGAAAAAGAAAATTGTTGAGGATTTTAATCGGAAAAGTCAGCATAAAAAATGGACAAAACGCAAGATGCTTAATTTAGCAATATCAAGTGGTTTATTATTTACGTCATTAGCAATCCCTGTAAGTATAGCTGTTACCTCTGGCACAATCAGTGCATCAGCAGCGGTCTTGGATATCGAACTATTATCAAATGTTACGTCAAATAATGACAGTGGCACTTCAACGAGTAATCGTTGGACAGCCGCAAACCAAAATCAACCAGTTAATTTCACGGTTTCTGGTGGCGCTTTAGCAGATGCTTCCGCTGTGTTTAGTGGACAAAAACAAGCGGTGTTAGTGGTTCCTCCTGAGTTAAGAGGAAATGTAGCTGCAGCAGGCAGCGCAGCAATCAATACCAATGTCACGATTGATCTTTCAAAAGTTACTTTTTTGACTGCCGTTTTGAATGCAGCCAATGATTTAACCAATGTCATTACTCAAATTACCAGTGGGGCGTTAGGGAATTTAACTGGTGTTGATATTGATTTGACGGAAGTGAATCGTCAATTGGAATTAGTTAATAACATTGAAAACTTAGGTGCTGCTTCATTTACAGCTCCGGAAACGTTAGCAGCTGACGGCTCATACATTAGTGCACCGATTAGTGATGGTTTAGGGTTAGTTTTAGCCCAAAATGTTTCAAACATCTTACAAGATTTGAATGCGGCAGTTCAAGCTTTGGAGGCAAAAGGAACCAGTATCCCAAGTAATCTTGTCGCCGCAGCTATAAATGCAGCCTTGCTTCCTGTCAAAGGCACGGTAAACGTGGCTGTTTCAGGTGCTTTGCCTTTATTAGCGGTTGGTGGTTCAGGCGTAAATGAGTTAGTGGATGCTTCTTTACTAGGCACAACCACGGTTACTTTACCAACTACCGTTTCAACACCTCAAAATTTATCCAATAATTTAGATGCTCGTTTTGTAGGAACAGTCGTTCAAACAGATCTTTTAGACGTTAATTTATTAGCAACAGCAGACGGTGTATCCAACATTTATTTTGCTGCAGGCACTACTAGTGAAGTAACCGCACCAACAATCACAGGAGTAACAGGTAATTCAACAGCAGGTTACGAAGTTAAAGGAACTGCCGATGCCAATGCCACGGTTGAAATCCGAAATGCAGGAGGCACCGTAATAGGCACAGGTACCGCTGATGGGACAGGAGCGTTTACAGTTACCATTCCCGCAGGTGAAGCAGGCGCCAATGAAACATTAACCGCCGTAGCGAAAAACGCCAGCGGTACAGAAAGTACGCCAACAACGTTCCAAACGCCAGCAGATGAGACAACCGTAACCGCACCAACAATCACAGGAGTGACAGGTAATTCAACGGCAGGTTACGAGGTTAAAGGAACTGCTGATGCCAATGCCACGGTTGAGATCCGAAATGCAGGAGGTGCCGTGATAGGCACAGGGAGCGCCGATGGGACAGGAGCGTTTACAGTTACCATTCCCGCAGGTGAAGCAGGCGCCAATGAAACATTAACCGCCGTAGCGAAAAACGCCAGCGGTACAGAAAGTACGCCAACAACGTTCCAAACGCCAGCGGATGAGACAACCGTAACCGCACCAACAATCACAGGAGTGACAGGTAATTCAACGGCAGGTTACGAAGTTAAAGGAACTGCCGATGCCAATGCCACGGTTGAAATCCGAAATGCAGGAGGTGCCGTGATAGGCACAGGGAGCGCCGATGGGACAGGAGCGTTTACAGTTACCATTCCCGCAGGTGAAGCAGGTGCCAATGAAACATTAACGGCTGTAGCGAAAAACGCCAGCGGTACAGAAAGTACGCCAACAACGTTCCAAACGCCAGCGGATCCTAATACGCCCGTGGCGACGCCAATTGTTGAGACTGTAACAGGTAGTACAACAAAAGGCTATGAGGTCAAAGGGACTGCTGAAGTTGGCACCACCATTGAGGTTCGCGATGCAGCTGGCACGGTCCTTGGTACTGCAACAACTGGAACTGATGGAAAATATACAGTGACTTTAGCTCCAGGAAAAGCAACAGCAAATCAAACGCTGAGCGTTGTAGCGAAAAACGCTAGTGGCACGGAAAGTCAACCAGCAACGGCGACAACACCAGCTGATGTCACTGCACCAACAGTTGATAACATCACAGGTAACTCTGGTTCGGGTTATGAAATTACAGGAACAGCAGACCCTAACACAACAATCGAAGTTCGTGATCCAGCTGGGGCAGTCATTGGTACAGGTACCTCTGATGCGAATGGTGATTTTACTGTAACGCTACCAACGGGAACGACCAATCCTGGGGATACGTTAACAGTGATTGGAAAGGATAACGCGGGAAATGAAAGTCAACCGACTGAAGTCCTTGTTCCTGCTGATGCTACGGTTACAGCACCAACTGTAACAGGAGTCACAGGTAATTCAGTTGCTGGCTATCAGGTGACAGGTACCGCTGATCCGAATGCTACCATCGAAATTCGTGATGTAGATGGGAATGTGATTGCAACAGGGACTGCCGATGGGACTGGTTCCTTTGCCGTGAACCTTCCAGCTGGGACGGCAAATGCGAATGAAACATTGACAGCGTTAGCCAAAGATCCTGCTGGCAATCCAAGTACACCGACAACCTTCCAAACACCAGCAGATGAAGTAGTGGCACCGCCAAGTGTCGACAAAATTACTGGGAATACAACACAAGGATATCAAGTGACAGGTACTGCTGAACTTGGCACCACCATTGAAGTTCGTGCAACAGACGGAACAGTTTTAGGTACCGCAACAACTGGACCGACTGGCCAATATACTGTGACGTTAGCTTCAGGAAAAGCAACAGCGAAACAAACAGTGAATGTAGTTGCTAAAAATGATACTGGACTTGAGAGTCAACCAACTACAGCTATGACACCCGCTGATGTTACCACACCAACAATTGGTGACATTACTGGAGATTCAACAACTGGTTATGAAATCACTGGGACGGCGGACCCTAATACCACCATTGAAGTACGGAACCCAGATGGAACAATTATTGGTACAACGACAACGGATGATCAAGGAAACTTTACTGTGGACCTTCCAGCGGGAGCCGCTAATCCTGGTGATACATTAACAGTTGTTGGAAAAGACGGTGACGGCAATGAAAGTCAACCAACGGAAGTGACGGTCCCTGAAGATGCAACCGTAGCAGCACCAACTGTGACGACTGTTACAGGAACAACCGCCACTGGGTATCAAGTAACCGGCACGGCAGAGCCAAATGTCACCATTGAGATTCACAATGAAGCAGGTTTAGTTATTGCTACGGGAACAACTGATGGTGCTGGCGCCTTTACAATCACTCTTCCGACGGGCACAGCAACAGCTAACGAAGCCTTAACTGCCATTGCGAAAGATGCTGCTGGGAAAGAAAGTAATCCGACTGCTTTCAAAACACCTGCTGATCCAGATGCACCAGTCGCGACACCTACTGTTGACAAAATCACTGGTAGCACGACAAAAGGCTATCAAGTAGTAGGAGCAGCAGAAGTTGGTACAACAGTTGAGGTGCGTGACGCCGATGGCACAGTCCTTGGCATGGCAACTACTGGAACTGATGGCAAATACACAGTGACTTTAGAGCCAGGGAAGGCCTCAGCTAACGAAACAATAACTGTCGTAGCGAAAAATGCAACAGGAAAAGAAAGTCAGCCAGCTACAGCAACTACACCAGCCGACTTAGCCACACCAACCATTGATTCTATTACCGGAAATTCTAGTAAAGGTTACGAAATCACTGGAACGGCGGAGCCCAAAACTACTATTGATGTCCGTGACGCAGACGGAACCATCATTGCTGCTACAACTGCTAACGAAACCGGCCAATATACGGTGACTCTACCAGCTGGCGTAGTGACACCAGGAGAAACGATTACGATTATTAGCAAAGATAGCGCTGGTAATGAAAGTCAACCAGCTACAGCCGTTATTCCAGCGGATGTTGTTTTAGCGGCGCCAACTATTACGAAGGTTGAAGGAAACAAAGCCAATGGCTATACAGTCACTGGAACTGCTGATCCAAATGTCACGGTTCAATTTTACAATAGCAGTGAAAAATTATTGGCAAGTGGCAATACAACTACTGGAGGCACCTTCTCCGTTCATATTGCAGCAGGGTTAGCAACAGAAAAAGAAACGTTAACCGCACTAACCACAGATACACAAGGAAATGTGAGTCCTAAAACCACATTTATGACGCCAGCCGATATTACGGGAGAACCAGAAATTAAAATTGCGGCACCAACTGTTTCTTCAGTTTTAGGAACGTCTAAAGCCGGCTACCTCATCAAAGGAACAGCTGAACCAAACCGAATCATTCAAATTAGTAACCGACTATTAAGAAGTGTGATTGCTGTAGGTGCCACCGATGCTGAGGGCAACTTCGCTATCCAATTAACAGCGGGACAAGCGACTGCTCAACAAAGTTTACTTGCGACAGCTACAGATGGCGCAGGACATTACAGTACGGCTACAACCTTCATGACACCAGCCGACCCAACGAATCCTGGAGGAGGCAATGGTAACACTGGCGGAAATAACGGCAATACAGGCGGCAACACAGGAAACAATGGCGCAACTGGTGGGAATAATGGGAATGGTTCAAACACAGGTTCAAATCCAAATGGAGGTTCTGGTTTAGGGACAACAGGTTCTGGCTTAGGTTCACTAGGCAATGGCCTCGGTACAAATGGTAGTGCCTACAATCCGAAACTAAGTACCATCAGTTATGGCACTGGAAATCACGGGAAAACAGGCTACTTACCTAGTACAGGTGAAAAAGAGTCCTCAGCCGTGACAACAAGTTTGTTTGGCGCCTTTGTCGCATTCCTTGCGAGCATGGGAATCATCAAACGCAAACGTAAAAACTAGCTCTCTCCTTTAATTCCTATAGATGAGAAAACGTATTGTTGAGAATTCCCCACTCAATGATACGTTTTCTCGTTCCATTTAATGAAGAAAAATTGCCAAATAGAATAAAATGTGCTATTCTATTTTCAGAAAATCGAAGGAACAAGCAGTGAAAGTGCTAAATCCAACCTGAATTTTTTAATGCAGGAGGAGTGGGCGCTTTTTTTGTTGTTATGAAGAAAGGAAGCTAATTATGCAATCAGCTACAATGGAATTTGATACAATTGCGGCGATTTCTACGCCGCCAGGTGAAGGTGCGATTAGTATTGTTCGCTTAAGTGGCGAGCAAGCAGTTGCTATTGCAAACAAAGTTTATCGGTCAGGCACTAAAGATTTAGCTAAAGTCCCCACGCACACGATTCATTATGGTCATATTGTTGATCCGCAAAACGATCAATTGATTGATGAAGTCATGCTTTCTGTGATGCGGGCACCGAAAACATTTACACGAGAAGACGTGGTAGAAATTAACTGTCATGGCGGCATTGTCGTGGTGAACCAATTACTGCAATTACTGTTACGTGAAGGCGCACGAATGGCCGAACCTGGGGAATTTACAAAACGTGCTTTTCTAAATGGCCGAATGGATCTTTCACAAGCAGAAGCAGTGATGGACTTAATCCGTGCTAAAACAGATAAAGCGATGAATGTTGCATTGAACCAATTGGATGGTAACTTGTCGGCGTTAATTCGTTCATTAAGACAAGAAATTTTAAATACTTTAGCGCAAGTAGAAGTTAATATTGATTATCCAGAGTATGATGATGTCGAAGAATTAACCACGAAATTACTTTTAGAAAAAGCCGAATTTGTGAAAGCGCAGATTCAACAATTATTAACGACCGCTAAACAAGGAAAAATTTTGCGAGAAGGTCTAAGTACAGCAATTATTGGCCGACCAAATGTCGGGAAATCCAGTTTGTTAAACCATCTGTTACGAGAAGAAAAAGCTATCGTTACAGATATTGCTGGAACGACACGTGATGTCATTGAAGAATACGTTAACGTTCGCGGCGTTCCTTTAAAATTAATTGATACAGCGGGGATTCGCGAAACAGAAGACATTGTGGAACGAATTGGTGTCGAACGTAGCCGCAAAGCGTTAGCAGATTCGGATTTAATTTTGTTAGTCTTAAATCAAAGCGAAGAATTGACAGAGGAAGATCGTCAACTGTTGGAAGCAACGAAAGGCTTAAAACGCGTTATTCTTTTAAATAAAATGGACTTACCGACAAAACTAGATCCTAACGAATTACAAGAATTAGTCCCTGCAGAAGAAATTTTATCCGTTTCGGTGTTGTCAAACACAGGCTTAGACCAGTTAGAAGCGAAAATTGCTGATCTTTTCTTTGGCGGCCAAACAGGCGAAAAAGATGCTACCTATATTTCTAATACACGTCATATTGCTTTGCTGGATCAAGCAGCGCTTTCGTTACAAGAAGTGATTAACGGCATCGAAGCAGGTATGCCAGTCGATTTAGTTCAAATTGATATGACCCGTTGTTGGGATTATTTAGGGGAAATCGTCGGCGATAGTGTCCAAGATGAATTAATTACACAGTTATTTAGTCAATTTTGTTTAGGAAAATAAGACAAGAGAGGAATTTTTTATGAATCAATATCAAGCAGAATCATATGATGTTATTGTCGTCGGTGCTGGACATGCTGGCTCTGAAGCAGCCTTAGCAGCCGCACGAATGGGCGTTAAAACGTTACTTTTAACGATTAATTTAGATATGGTTGCTTTTATGCCATGTAACCCTTCTGTTGGTGGACCTGCCAAAGGAGTCGTTGTCCGAGAAATCGATGCATTAGGCGGCGAAATGGGTAAAAACATTGATAAAACCTACATCCAAATGCGGATGCTAAATACTGGTAAAGGTCCAGCAGTGCGTGCGTTGCGCGCGCAAGCTGACAAACATGCCTATGCGACAGAAATGAAACATACCATTGAAAAAGAAGAAAATTTAACCCTTCGTCAAGGGATTGTTGAAGAATTAATCGTGGAAGATGGCGTTTGTCGTGGTGTTGTAACTTCAACAGGTGCCGCATACCGTAGTCAAGCAGTGGTGATTACTGCCGGTACTGCCTTGCGTGGCGAAATTATTATTGGTGAATTAAAATATTCATCAGGACCAAACAATTCGCAACCTTCCGTTGGTTTAGCCAATCATTTAAAAGAATTAGGTTTAGAAATCGATCGCTTTAAAACAGGAACGCCGCCACGAGTAAAATCAAGTACGATTGATTATTCTGTGACAGAGGAACAACCAGGCGATAAAGAACCCAACCACTTTAGTTACAGCACGCCAGATAGTGCCTACAATCAAAACCAAGAACCTTGTTGGTTAACTTATACGAATGAAACAACGCATGAAATTATTCAAAAAAATCTACACCGCGCCCCAATGTTTACTGGGATTGTTGAAGGTGTGGGCGCTCGGTATTGCCCATCCATCGAGGACAAAATTGTTCGTTTTGCAGACAAACCAAGACACCAATTGTTCTTGGAACCAGAAGGGTTGAATACCGAAGAAGTTTACGTCCAAGGCTTATCTACTTCTTTACCAGAAGATGTCCAAACAGAAATGCTTCATTCTATTGAAGGATTAGAAAAAGTAGAAATGATGCGTACAGGTTACGCCATTGAATACGATGTGGTAGTCCCTCACCAATTACGCCCAACATTAGAAACAAAGGTCATTGAGAATCTTTATACAGCAGGTCAAACGAACGGAACTAGTGGCTACGAAGAAGCTGCTGGTCAAGGCTTGATGGCAGGAATTAATGCTGCATTGAAAATTCAAGGCAAAGAGCCTCTTGTTTTAAAACGTAGTGACGGCTATATTGGCGTCATGATTGACGATTTAGTTACAAAAGGTACCAACGAACCTTATCGCTTATTAACGTCACGTGCGGAGTATCGTTTGATTTTACGACATGACAATGCGGACTTACGTTTAACAGAAATGGGTCATGAAATTGGCTTAGTCAAAGAAGAACAATATGCCGCCTATCTAGTCAAAAAAGCGGCTGTTGAAGCGGAAATTGCCCGCTTAGGCAAACATCGGATTAAACCGACCAAAGAAGTGCAAGCATTTTTGGAAACCAAAGGCGCTGCTGGCTTAAAAGACGGTATTTTAGCTAGAGATTTTCTGAAACGCCCAGAAATCAGTTATCAAGAAGTCGCTCAATTTATTCCCGCACCTGAAGAGGCGCTCGATCCGAAAGTGATTGAACAAGTAGAAATTCAAATCAAGTACGAAGGTTACATTAAAAAAGCCATGGAAAAAGTTGAGAAACTAAAACGCATGGAAGCAAAACGCATTCCAGAAAACATTGATTACCAAGCGATTAACGGCTTGGCTACAGAAGCAAAACAAAAACTACAAAAAATCCAACCAGAAACGATTGCCCAAGCAAGCCGTATCAGCGGTGTGAACCCCGCTGACATTAGCATTTTGATGGTCTACATCGAACAAGGAAAAATCGCGAAAGTGCAAGGATAATAAAAATTTGAAGCAGTTGCTTCTTCACGGATGATTGATTGTGAAGAAGCAACTGCTTTTTTGTTTTGAATTAGTCTACTCTTTTTTCTAAACTACAAAAAAAGACTGTCTTAAATAATTTCACAAACTGACCTATACTGAAAGCGCAAACAAATGATAGGAGTGGAACAAATGACAGATTGGTTAGGAATTAAAGGAAAAGTAGTGATTGTTACAGGAGGCTCATCTGGTATTGGTCGCAGCATTGTTGAAAGCTTGTTAGCACAAGAGGTCTATGTCGCTAATTTTGATATTTCAGCATCAGAAACGCAACATGAGCATTTACTCTTTGTGAAAGTCGATGTAACTTCTCGAGCAGAAGTAGAAGCGGGTGTCGCTCAAGTGGTGGAAAAATTTGGAACCGTAGATGGCCTAGTAAACAATGCCGGCATCAATATTCCGCGTCTATTGGTGGATAAAAATCATCCTCATGGGCCTTATGAATTATCGGATGAGGTATTCGATAAAATTGTAGCCATCAATCAAAAAGGGCTCTACCTAATGAGCCAAGCAGTGGGCCGGATTCTTGTACAAAAACAAGCAGGTGTCATTATTAATATGTCTTCAGAAGCTGGATTAGAAGGCTCCGAAGGGCAAAGTGCTTACGCTGCAACGAAAGCAGCGGTCAGCAGTTATACACGTTCATGGGCTAAAGAGTTAGGAAAATCAAACGTCCGTGTCGTGGGGATTGCGCCAGGCATTATGGAAGAAACTGGTTTGCGCACTTTAGCATACGAAGAAGCATTGGCTTATACACGAAACATTTCTGTGGAGCAATTGCGAGCAAGTTATTCAAAAACAAGTACGATTCCATTAGGTCGTAGCGGAAAACTCCATGAAGTCGCTGACTTAGTATGCTATTATTTATCAGACCGTTCAAGCTATATTACAGGCATCACCACAAACGTAGCTGGAGGTAAAACAAGAGGATAGAGGTGGGAAAACTAAATGACGCTAGTAAATAGATGGTACCAAGTAATAAAATTACTAGTTGATCACAAAGGAATGAGCTTACAGGAATTGCAAGAGAAATTAGCCGCAAGTCCTCAAACAGTTCGTAAAAACATTGATACATTGAATGATGAATTAATCGGTATCGCCCAAATTATTCAGAAGGAAAATCTCTTTCAGTTAGAAATCAATAACTTTGAAGGTTTTGAAGAGGTTTTGTCTGGACGGCTAAAAAGGGAATCTGATTTTAATTCTTCAAGCAAGCGTGTTTCCTACATTATCAAACGATTAATAGAAGAAGATCAATTTATTTCAACTTATGATTTATCCGAAGAACTCGCCGTTAGTCGCGGCACAGTTAATAAAGACATTAAGCGCATGAAAGAGCTGATTGCTCCTTGGCAGGTTGCGGTTGTAGGTACGCCAAACCGTGGCATTCATTTAGAAGGAAAAGAGTTTAATTTACGCTTGCTTCATGTGAATTACGTCCAAGAATATTTTGAAGAACAGTTTCTTCATGAAACTACCAAACAAATGATACAAAAAATAATCAAAGAAACAAGACTAGCGAAACAAGATAGTTTTCTTTTACGAAGAGTGGTTTCAATTGTTTTGCAGCGTGTTTTAGCTGGAAAACTCATTACGGAACTACCACCAGAATATGTTGATTATGTTCGTCATAACGAGCAGATTGAAGAACTGATGTATCACTTGGAAATAACCTATAATGTAACGTTAAGCCAATGGGAACGTTCCTTTATCAGCTTTCCTTTTAACATCAACACAAACCATATTCGTAACTCTTTATTGACTGATGAAGGACTCTTAGCTGACTATTTTCAAAAAATGATGAAAAAAATTCATCATTCAGTTGTTGTTGAATTTGATGAGGACTTCTTGTTTTCAGAAATGAAAGATCATTTAAGAAACGTGATGAATCGACTCGTTTTTCATGTGGAATGTCACGATTTATTTTATGGAGAAATTGAACGACAATATCCTTTGGCCTATGAATTAGCCAAGATTGGCTTGCAAGAATTGGGCCGTTTGTTGAATCGTTGTGTGCCGACGGTTGAATTTGGGTATCTCGCTTTGTATTTTGAACTAGCATTGAGAGGGAACTATGAAGCGGGAGCCAAAAAAGAAATCGCTGTAATCTGCAGTACAGGTCATGGAACGGCCTTGATCATTCAGCGGCAATTGGAAAAAGTTTTGGGTCCAGACGTCCAGATTGCCCATTTCTCTGAAGAAGAGGCAGAGAGAAGAGAATTGAATCAATATTTTGCTATTTTTACAACCATTCCCTTAAAAAATATTCGACCACAAACACCGATGATCCATTTAACTAATTTATTTAACGATACTTGGCTCAGAAATGAGTGGCAGAGAGCAAAAGAAATTCGTTCCGTGGAATCTCAAAATATTCATATGACCTATCAATTATTAGAGAATACTCAAGGTTACCGAGCGAATATCCAGAAAATGATTGCTGATTTAGAAGCAGAAAAATTAGTAGATCCCCAATTTATCGAACGAATTTTTACTAGAGAAGATCAACAAACAACTATTTTTGAATCGGGGATTGCCTTTCCCCATACAATTAACCAAGCCTTATCAACGATTATTTTATCGATTGGGGTTTTTGAAGAATCACTGGTTACACCAGAAGGTAAAGTTGATGTTATTTTACTGTTGGGTATTCCAGAAGAGCTGACGGCCACTGTTGAAGCAGAGTTACTACAACTATATGACCGCTTGTTTACAATCGCAGGAGACGAACGTTTACGTAATGAATTACGGAAGCAACGAGATGTTTTAGCGGTTAAAGAGTGGATGCAAAGGAAGGGGATTATCATATGAGTTTTATCTACGTATTCGGGGCGCTTTTTTTAACAGCTTACTTCGTTCAGATAGCTATGGGAATGAAACAGATTAAACACTTTAATCAAAACTACCAAGAATTGCGACAATTAGGAAAAGTCGCGATTGGTCGACGTGCAGGGAAGTTAAAAGCTGGCACGATTATCTTGTTTGCTGTGGATTCGCAAGGGAAAATCTTAGCCGCTAGAAAGATGCAAGGTGTCACCGTTCTAGCTAAATTTCATCCCTTACCTCAGTACGTGAACGAGGATATTCATTATATGGATCATTACCATCCACTCGTACAAAAGGAAAATAAATTAACCCAACAAGCGATGGAAAATGCACGAGAAATTTACTTACGTGTTGAGCTTGGCAATTATCAAGAAACACAACCATTAACGCCGCTTAATGGAGCCAAAATTCAATGGCAATTATGGAAAAATAAAGTACAAACAAAATTGAAAGGAAGTGTCGAGTAATGTCTTATATTACAAAATTTGCGGAAGGATTTATGCACCTTTTCCAAACAGGAGCAGAAACATTTATTTCTTGGATGACAGGCATCGTACCTGTTGTTTTGATGTTAATGGTAGCTATGAATACTTTAATTGCTTTTCTAGGAGAAGAAAGAGTAACCAAAGTAGCCAAACTTTCTGCCAAAAATCCTGTTACGCGATATTTAGTGTTGCCTTTTTTATCCGCTTTTATGTTAGGCAATCCAATGTCCTTTACGATGGCACGATTTTTACCAGAATACTATAAACCTAGCTATTATGCTGCACAAGCGCAATTTTGTCATACCAGTAATGGAGTTTTCCCTCATATTAATCCTGGTGAATTGTTCGTTTGGTTAGGGATTGCGCAAGGGATTGATACGTTAGGACTAAATTCGATGGACCTAGCGATTCGCTATATGTTTGTAGGGATATTAATGAATTTTATTGGCGGTTGGGTTACCGATTTCACTACCGCCTATGTTTGCAAACAACAAGGAATTACCCTTAGTAAAACAGTAGAGATTGCTGTAGATTAGAAAGGAGCAAGGTGAGATGACGTACAATAGTATTAAGGTAGTTAAAGGAAATGGCGGTTATGGTGGGCCCTTAGTGATTACACCGACAGAAGAAAAACATAAATTTATTTATATTACAGGTGGCGGCGAGAAACCCGCAATCGTTGATAAAATCGTAGAATTGACAGGAATGGAAGCGGTCAATGGTTTTAAGACATCGATTCCGGATGATGAAATCGCATTAGCCATTATTGATTGTGGAGGCACTCTTCGTTGCGGAATTTATCCTAAAAAAGGAATTCCTACTATTAACGTTGTTCCAACTGGCAAAAGTGGTCCCTTAGCACAATACATTAATGAGACAATTTATGTTTCCGCTGTAGGCCCGAAACAGATTACATTGACATCAGAAGAAGCTGCTGCTGATACAGAAAAGCCCACCTCGAAAAAAACAGAATTTAAATATGATACAAGTAAAAAAATTACTGAACAAAAAGCGGAACAACAAAGTTTTGTTGCGAAAATTGGTATGGGTGCAGGAAAAGTTGTAGCGACATTCAACCAATCAGCCCGTGAAGGCGTACAAACGATGATCAACACAGTGATTCCGTTTATGGCATTTGTTTCTTTATTAATTGGTGTGATTCAAGGTTCAGGAATTGGTGAATTTTTTGCCAATATCATGGCGCCATTGGCAGGAAACATTGTGGGGTTAACAATTATTGGTTTTATTTGTTCTCTGCCGTTTCTTTCTCCTTTATTAGGTCCTGGAGCAGTAATCAGCCAAGTAATTGGTACGTTAATTGGTGTGGAAATTGGAAAAGGCAACATTCCGCCACAACTAGCTCTACCAGCATTGTTTGCTATTAATACACAAAACGCGTGCGACTTTATTCCCGTGGGCTTAGGCTTGGAAGAAGCTGAAGCCGAAACCGTTGAAGTCGGGGTCCCTTCTGTTTTATATTCTCGTTTCTTAAATGGTGCCCCTCGAGTACTAGTTGCTTGGTTAGCAAGTTTTGGATTGTATAGTTAAAAAATTTTTTTGGAGGATGGGAAATGTCAGTATTTACAACAAAGGTTCAGTCTATTGGACCAGAAGCCGAATTATTTAAAGAAGAAAAAATGGTCATCTTATTTGGAAAAGATGCACCAGATGCTTTAGCAGATTATTGTTATAACATTGAGGTTCAGCCAGTCACAGAAGCGATTACGGACAAGCAAACGTTAGTGATTGATGAACAAACTTACCAGATTACCGCTGTAGGCGAGGTAGTATTAACTAATTTAGACACATTGGGTCACATTACTATTAAATTTGATGGCGCAACAACACCTGAATTACCAGGTACATTATATGTTGAAGAAAAAGCTATTCCTGAAATAACTGTTGGTACAACAATCACTATTCTATAATTATCGTTTAAGGGAGGAACGTAAAAGATGGAATTTATGCTAGATACAATTAATCTTGAGGCTATTCGAAAGTATCAGAAAATTTTACCACTGGCAGGCGTAACGTCTAATCCTAGTATTGTTAAGCAAGCAGGAAAAATTGACTTCTTTGCGCAGATGAAAGAAATAAAAAAAACGATTGGACAAGCGAGTTTGCACGTCCAAGTGGTCGGTCAAACGACAGAAGAGATGCTAGAAGATGCCCAAACCATTGTACAACAATTAGGCCAAGAAACATTCATTAAAATCCCAGTCAATGAAGCAGGCTTGGCAGCCATCAAACAACTAAAGCAGGCAAATTATCGGATAACAGCAACCGCTATTTATACAGAATTTCAAGGTTATCTAGCGATTGCGGCAGGTGCAGATTATTTAGCGCCTTATTATAATAGGATGGAGAATTTAACAATTGATTCTCAAAAGGTTATTGAGCATTTAGCTGCAGAAATTAAACGGACGAACGCAAAGAGTAAGATCTTAGCTGCTAGTTTTAAAAACGTGGCACAAGTTAATCAAGCCTGTCAAATGGGGGCGCAAGCGGTCACTATCGCACCAGAACTCGTGACACAAGGCTTGGCAATGCCCGCCATTCAAAAAGCAGTAAATGATTTTCAGGAAGATTGGGTTGCTGTTTTTGGAGTAGAAACGGTAAACGAATTAGCATAAAAAGAACGAGAAGAAAAAGCGGTCATTTTTCTTCTCGTTCTTTTTTTGTTTCACATGAAACATCTACGATTATTCACTTGCTTAAAAATTAGACAATTTCCTTTATTTGTCAAAGAATTTCTTAAAAAAAAGGGTTATCTTTTGGGTATTTTTTTTGGTAGCAGTATGATGAGGGTATCAAATGATAGGAGGAAACGAGAATGAGATACACAAATGGAAATTATGAAGCATTTGCTCGACCAAGAAAACCAAAAGGTGTAGATGACAAGAGTGCCTACATCGTTGGTGGTGGCCTAGCAGGTTTAGCAACGGCTGTTTTCTTAATTCGTGACGGTCAAATGAAGGGCGAAAATATTCACATTTTTGAAGAACTCACGCTGTCTGGCGGTTCTTTAGATGGTAAATTTATTCCCCATGATGGCTTTGTCACTCGCGGCGGACGCGAAATGGAAAACCATTTCGAGTGTTTGTGGGATCTATTTCGTTCGGTACCATCATTAGAAGTAGAAGATGCCTCTGTCCTAGATGAGTTTTACCGGTTAGATTTAGATGATCCGAATTCTTCAAATTGCCGCATTATTCATAACCGTGGCGAACGTGTCCCAGATGATGGACAATTTACTTTATCCAAAAAAGCACAAAAAGAAATCGTTGATTTATTTATGACTTCTGAAGATCAATTAATTGGCAAAAAAATTGAAGATGTTTTCGGCGAAGAATTTTTTGAATCCAACTTTTGGATCTATTGGTGTTCAATGTTTGCTTTTGAAAAATGGCACTCTGCCATTGAAATGCGCCGCTACATCATGCGCTTTATCCACCACATCAAAGGTTTGCCTGACTTTACAGCCTTGAAGTTTACCAAATACAATCAATACGAATCGTTAGTGAAACCATTACTAAGCTTTTTAACCAATCAAGGGGTAGACTTTCAATATGAAACAACAATCAATGATATCCAAGTCGACATCAAAGGAGCTACTAAAGTTGCTCGGCGATTATTGTTGACACAAGCGGGCAAAACCAAAGAAATTCCTTTAACTGAAAATGATTTAGTCTTCGTAACGAATGGCTCAATTACTGAAAGTTCGACGCAAGGAGATCATCATACACCAGCACCAATTACTCATGAACTAGGGGGAAGTTGGAATCTCTGGAAAAACTTAGCAAAACAATCCCCAGAATTTGGGCACCCAGAAGTTTTCTGTGAAAATTTACCAGATGAAAGTTGGTTTGTCTCAGCAACGATTACGTGGGAAAATTTCGATATTGAACCGTATCTTTCTCGGTTAACACATCGTAAATTACGCACAGGAAAAATTGTCACAGGTGGTATTATTACTATCAAAGACTCTAATTGGATGATGAGTTTTGCTATGCATAGACAACCGCATTTCAAAGAACAAAATGATCAACAATCTATAACTTGGGTATATGGATTACTTTCTAATAAACCAGGAAATTATATTAAAAAACCAATCGAACAATGTACAGGCCAAGAAATTACGCAAGAGTTACTTTATCATTTAGGGGTCCCAGAAGGGGAAATTGAACGTATTTCAGAAGAATCGGCTACCACTATTCCGGTGTATATGCCGTTTATCACTTCTTACTTTATGTTAAGAGAACCAGGCGATCGACCATTAGTTGTACCAAACGGCTCTAAAAATCTTGCTTTCATTGGGAACTTCGCAGATACTGAACGAGATACGGTGTTTACAACAGAGTATTCTGTACGGACAGCGATGGAAGCTGTTTATCAATTGCTAGAGGTTGAACGCGGAGTACCAGAAGTGTTTGCTTCTGCATACGACTTGCGCGTCTTAGCAAACTCTGTTTATTATTTATCTGACAAGAAAAAATTAACAGAAATGGATATGCCGTTCGTGGAACGCAAAATGGTTGAACACTTTGTGAAGAAATTTGAGGATACGTATATTGGTGATATTTTAAGAGAAAATCATTTAATTTAGTTGAAAAAGCGAGTGTAAATCACTCGCTTTTTTTGTTAGATTATCAATTGTTGAATAAATATTCATTATTATGTATATTTATTTTGTGATTTTATGGATATTAAATATATAATATATCGAATGGAGGTAGAAAGTATACAACTTCGCAAAAAAATCTTAATTTCTGAAGAGACTTTTTCAAAATTTTGTTGAAAAGAAGGCGCATTTTTACCATAGTTTCTTCACATTTAACGGCTATTATTTAAACATACCCGATAAACAAAACCCTAACAAAACACTTTTTCATTTTTTAACTCCTCCGCCCGCCCTTCCCCAAAGGGCGGGTTGTTTTTTTTGCGTTAAAGCAGTTGGCATTTTGCGGGGAAAGGATTATCATTATAGAAGAAGTATATAGAAAAAGGCGGCGAGAAGATGGGACGTTGGCAAGAATTACAACAAGCAATGAGTGCTGGTGTAGAGGCGGCGATTGACGCTGGCTGGGACCGCCAAGCTGTTTATGGATTAGTGGAAAGCGCCATAAAAGACACGCGTTTCTTGCCACTTAAGCAAGCGAAAACAGCAGTCGCGGAACTGTTTTCTGAAGTGGAAGAAGTGGGCTCTTCAGCGTATGAGCGATTATTTCGCTTTTCGGCTTATCGTCCGCAAGAAAAGCTCTCGTTACTTTTATGGCAATTAGGTGCAGTGTTGGATCAGCATGGCATGTTGCAATTAGTAGGACCTTATCGTTTCTCGAAGACGATTGCACCGCATGCGACGTTTTGGCACTTACTGGCAAAAACAGTTCAAAAAGCCTATCCGTTAGGTCTTCTTGGGAGCTTTAATCAAGAGAAAGCGAAAAAGATACATCAATTAAGAATGTATATTGATCGTCAAAATATCATGTATATCCGCGATTTTTTTAAACAAGAAGGGGACACCGATGAACAGGCATTAAAACGTTATGTTTTTGCGGCCAAGCCGCAAGGAATGGGCGGGCGGAAACTGAAAAAAAGCTCTGCTCGTTTGCATAACAAATACCCTGAGGGGGCATCTTATTCTTTAATTAATAAGAAACGATTGACGCCTAATTTTCACAGTGAGTTTATTTTGAATGAAGAAGGGACCTTTGTAACCCAGTGGGATGTGTTAGTTGAGGACTGGCGAGGCAGATTAATTAGTAATCCAGCCTATTATCAAGCGGCCAAAAACAGTGAATACCAGGAAAAAGTCTTGAATGGTGAATCGTTTAATTATGCAAATCGGAATAATCGTACCCATGAATTACTAGATAGTTCACCACCAGGGAGATTTGATCATCAATTACGAAAAACAGCCAAAAAAGGTTGGTTAAGTCCCCGTATCCAAGAATACGACTACCGCAGAGAACGACAAATAAAGTGCGATGATTATAGTAAGTAAAACAAGCCAATGTTTCACATGAAACATTGGCTTGTTTTAATCTTAGAGAAAGGCGGTTTTCGTTGCCGCCAATTGAACATTTTGGCCCATGGCTAGAGACTTTTTACCACATAAAAAGGCGGTTTTTTCTTTTATCATTCAGGCAAAAATCTTCCGAAAAGCATTGCAAGAAATTGCTATTTGCGTTAAAGTAGGAAAAGATGATTGTGAAACATTTTTCTGTTTCACAAAAAAGGAAGGAGTCCTTATGCTACCCGAAGAATTTAGACAACTATTAGCCGCAAAAGGCATTGAATTGACAGACCAACAGATGACACAATTTGACCAATATTTCCATTTATTAGTAGAATGGAATGAAAAAATGAATTTAACAGCCATTACAGAAGAAAAAGAAGTTTATTTGAAACATTTCTATGATTCTGTTTCGTTGGCATTCTTTGAAGATTTTGCCAGTGACAAAGCCATTTGTGATGTTGGCGCAGGCGCAGGATTTCCAAGTATTCCTTTGAAAATTGTTTTTCCTTCATTAAATGTCACAATTGTTGACTCTTTAAATAAACGAATTACTTTCCTAACAGAGTTGGTGAATCAACTAGGTTTGGCTAATGTTTCTTTGTATCATGATCGTGCAGAAACATTTGGTCAAAAAGCAGAATTTCGTGGCGCGTTTGATTACGTTACAGCGCGAGCAGTTGCACGGTTGAATGTTTTAAGTGAACTGTGTTTACCCTTAGTTAAAAAAGAAGGCTATTTTTTAGCCTTAAAAGCATCGAAAAGTGAAGAAGAAATTAATGAAGCAAAACCTGCAATCGCTACATTAGGCGGTCAATTTCAAAAAGAAGTTGGTTTTACTTTGCCGATTACGGCAGACGAACGCCACATTGTCGTGATTCAAAAGAAAAAAGAAACCCCTAAAAAATATCCCAGAAAACCTGGATTACCAAATAAACAACCGATTAAATAAGATGGAGGCACACACATGACACGAATTATTTCTGTAGCGAACCAAAAAGGCGGCGTTGGTAAAACAACGACCACTGTAAATTTAGGCGCATGTTTAGCAAACTTAGGCAAAAAAGTCTTACTGATCGACATTGATGCACAAGGAAATGCTACCAGTGGCATGGGTGTCCCTAAACCAGATGTCGCACACGATGTGTATGATGTCCTTGTAAATGAAGAACCAATCACTAGCGTGGTTCAACATACCAGCCGTGAAAATTTAGATATTGTCCCTGCTACTATTCAATTAGCAGGCGCCGAAATTGAGTTAACTTCAATGATGGCTCGAGAATCGCGCTTGAAATTAGCAATTGATGAAGTAAGAGACATGTATGATTTCGTTTTAATTGATTGCCCGCCTTCTCTAGGGCATTTAACAATCAATGCTTTTACAGCAAGTGATTCGATTCTAATTCCTGTTCAATGTGAATATTACGCATTAGAAGGCTTGAGTCAATTGCTAAATACGATTCGCTTGGTTCAAAAACATTTTAACCCTGAATTGAAAATTGAAGGGGTCTTGTTAACTATGTACGATGCTCGGACCAATTTAGGTGCCGAAGTCGTGGAAGAAGTCCGTAAATATTTCCGTGAAAAAGTCTATGACACGATTATTCCAAGAAATGTCCGTTTATCCGAAGCACCAAGTCATGGTTTACCAATCATTGACTATGATATTCGCTCAAAAGGTGCCGAAGTGTATCAAGCACTAGCAAAGGAAGTGTTGGAGAATGAATAAAGGCAAAGGTTTAGGCAGAGGCATCGATGCCTTGTTTCAAGATATCGCAAAGCTAGAAGATGTCGACGTTAAGAACGAACAAGTGACAGAAATTCTATTAAACGAACTTCGTCCCAATCCTTACCAACCGCGGAAAACATTTGATGAAACCTCTTTACAAGAACTTGCAAACTCGATTCTACATTCCGGTGTGTTTCAACCGATTATTGTCCGTAAATCGGCAGTTAAAGGCTATGAAATTATTGCAGGTGAGCGTCGGTTCCGGGCTTCTAAATTAGCCGGCAAAGAAAAAATTCCTGCAATTATTCGCGAATTTGATGAAGAATCCATGATGCAAGTTGCTGTTTTGGAAAACTTACAAAGGGAAGATTTAAATCCGCTAGAAGAAGCAGAAGCCTATGAAATGCTAATGAAAAATTTGAAATTAACACAAGCGGAAGTCGCAGAACGTTTAGGAAAAAGTCGCCCGTATATTGCCAATTATTTACGGTTGCTAACCTTACCAGATGCGGTCAAAGCAATGGTTCAAAAACAAAGCATGTCAATGGGTCAAGCACGGACGTTATTAGGCTTGAAGAACAAAGAACAGCTATTACCATTAGCTAATCGTTGTATTAAAGACAATTTAACGGTTCGACAATTAGAACAACTTGTCGCTGAATTAAACGAAACACAAGGCAAAAAGGGCAAAAAAGCGAAAAAAGCCATCAAAGAAAAACCCATTTATATTCGTGAAAGTGAAGACCGTTTAATGGATAAATTTGGGACAACCGTAGCAATTCAAGAAAAAGAAGGCAAAGGAAAAATTGAAATTGAGTACTTGTCCTCTTCGGATTTGGCTAGGATTTTAGATATTTTAGATATTCATTTTGACGAGGAATAAGAAGCAAGGTGAGAAAGTAAGATAGAAAGTCACAAATCCTTTTGCTAGTTTCGTTAAAAAATGGTATTGTAATCATGGTATTTTTATATAAGTAAGAGAAGAAAGAAGGCTTGGAACATGTATGATTTAGGCGATATTGTCGAAATGAAAAAGCCGCATGCTTGCCAAGCAAATCGTTGGCAAATCATTCGCATGGGCGCTGATATCAAAATCAAGTGCACGAATTGCGGGCATATTGTCATGATGCCGCGTCGTGATTTTACTAAAAAATTAAAAAAAGTAATCGAGAAAAAAGCAGACTAATGCTTTGATGCCTCTAATAGAAAAGAGAATAGACTGAGAGAAAGAGTGGAAAACAAATGGCACTAACAGCTGGAATTGTCGGCTTACCAAACGTTGGTAAATCGACCCTATTTAACGCAATTACAAAAGCAGGAGCAGAAGCTGCAAATTATCCCTTTGCAACGATTGATCCGAACGTCGGCATGGTTGAAGTACCAGATGCCCGTTTACAACGCTTGACAGAACTAGTAAAACCGAAAAAAACAGTTCCCACAACGTTTGAATTTACAGACATCGCTGGAATTGTTAAAGGTGCCAGCAAAGGAGAAGGGCTGGGAAATCAGTTTTTAAGTCACATTCGCCAAGTAGATGCGATCTGTCACGTGGTTCGTTGTTTTGATGACGAAAATATCATGCGTGAACAAAATCGGGATGCGGATTTCGTTGATCCTTTAGCAGACATTGATACAATTAATTTAGAGCTAATTTTAGCAGATTTAGATTCAATCAATAAGCGCTATACTCGCGTGGCTAAAATGGCGAAAGCAAAAGATAAAGAAGCGGTGGAAGAATTAGCTGTTTTAGACAAAATTAAACCAGTTTTAGAAGAAGGTTTATCTGCTCGTACGATTGAATTTACGCCAGAAGAAGAGAAAATTGTTAAATCTCTTTTCTTATTAACCACAAAGCCGGTCCTTTATGTAGCAAATGTTTCAGAAGATGAAGTGGCGGATCCAGACAACAACGAGTATGTACAACAAGTTCGTAATTTTGCAACCAGTGAAAATGCGGAAGTAATCGTGGTTAGTGCGCGAGCAGAAGAAGAAATTGCTGAATTGGATTCTGAAGAAGACAAGGCTGAATTTTTAGAAGCAATGGGTATTGAACAATCTGGCTTAGATCAATTGATTCGTGCGGCTTACGATTTGTTAGGCTTAGCTACCTACTTTACAGCTGGTGAACAAGAAGTTCGTGCGTGGACGTTCCGTAAGGGAATCAAGGCACCTCAAGCAGCTGGGATTATCCACAGTGATTTTGAACGAGGCTTCATTCGTGCGGAAACTGTTTCTTATGAAGACCTAGATAAATATGGCAATATGCAAGCTGCCAAAGAAGCGGGCCGTGTTCGTTTAGAAGGAAAAGACTACGTCGTTCAAGATGGCGATGTTATGTTGTTCCGTTTTAACGTTTAAGAAAAGACCCATGCCCAACAAGCAATTTGTTTTGGGCTAAGCCCACATATTTAAGGCCATTCAGCCGTTTAGAAAGAGGTTCCCTCTACATGAGGGTGAGGAGGATACAACTATGGAAGCAGAAGCATTACGAGCAATCGTGGCTGAGAATCGTCAATTAGAACAGAATTTGACTAAAAGAAATGAACAATACATTTTTGACTTAAAAAAATCATTAAAAGCGGCTAATTTATCTGAAGAAGAGCTAGCATTGGCTCTACACGGTATTTTGCCAGAATTAGTAGCCGGTCAAAAAACAGGCAAAACAGCCCGTCAGTTATTTGGCACTGTTTCAGAACGGACGGAAGCAATTTTAAATAAACCAGCAGAAGTCAAAGAACCAGCGGGCTGGATGATTTGGCTCGACAATACCTTACTATTGCTTGGTTTATTAACAATCATGTTAGCGGCGATGTCTCTATTTTCAAAAGGAACCGCACAGCCTCTCGGATTAACCACATATATCTTAGGTGCGATGGCTGGGGGTTATGTTTTCTATCTAATGCACAAATATGTTTACCGTTTTGATCGTCAAGGTGGCGACAAAAGCAAACGTCCTGGTTGGTTAAAAACGACCGCCATTCTATTTGGTGGGATGTTCTTGTGGATTGCAGTTTTCGCTGGTTCAGCGATGCTGCCACCAGTGATCAATCCCATTTTAGATCCGATGATTGCTTTAGTAATCGGTGCGTTAGCCTTTGTAGCACGCTATTTCTTCAAGAAAAAATACAATATTCAAGGTAGTTTCATGACACGTCAATAAACGGCGCGCGCTCAATTGTGAATGCGCTCGGCTGACGCAGAAACTGCAACAAGCAAAGTCGCTCTCTCAATAGAGCGTTTTAACAGTTAAAGCCTGGGGGATTAGTCGAAAAAACTAGTGTCCCAGGCTTCTGTTTTCAGAAGTTTGCTAAAGAAAGGAGCCTCTTATGGGACAACAAGTGAAGTCTTGGTGCCGTCAACACGAGCGGCTACTCATTTTTATTAGTTTTCTCTTATTAAGTGGACTTTCTCTTTATTTTGTCTATTTTCAAGAGAATTTTTTACGAGCAAGTGATTTCCGCTTTCATCAAAATCGGGTGGAAGGTCTCGCATTAGCAATTAAAAACAACGACTGGTTTCCTAAAATCAATTATTTTTTCTTGGGAGGCTATGGCTATGCCTCTAGTTTGTTTTATCCAGATGCGTATCTTTATTTGCCTGCGCTTTTGCGTGTTCTGGGGCTTTCCTTTGTCGCTAGTATGGCGATTTTTGTGTTTGCGGTAAACTTGGCAACATTTAGTCTTACTTATTATGCAGGCCGATTAATGGCGCTCTCTAAAAAAAGAAGCTATCTCTTTGCCATTTTGTATGGCTTATCTATTTACCGCATGCAAGACTTGTTTAATCGCCAAGCGTTAGGAGAATTTTTGGCGCTAAGTTTTTTTCCGTTGGTCTTAGCGAGCCTGTTTTTATTACGAAAGGGAACCACGAAATGTTGGCCGTTGTTAACGCTGGCGATGACTGGGATTGGGTTGGCTCACTTTATTTCTATTGAAATGGTTTCTATTTGGATTGGGTTATACATTCTGTTTTATTGGCAGCAGTTTTTTAAAAAGGAGGTCCTGTGGGCATTAGCGAAGGCTGCAGGTCTGACACTGCTTTGGCTGGCCTTTTATCTTTTACCAGTTGCTGAACAAATGAAAAATCAAGTGTTTAAAGTTACGTCCAATCCACTCACTTATATTTCCGAAAGAAGTTATCCTATTGTTTCTCTTTTCATTAATAGTTTAAAGAGCAGTGTTTTTCACGCGAAAACAGCGAATCTAGGAACCCTTTTGTTTGTGGGGCTTGTTGTAGCAGTGGTTTCGCTTGCCAGCAAAAAAATTCAGAACAAACGGTTTATTGGTTTGATGCTGGTACTCTTATTGATGGTTACCACGCTTTTTCCTTGGCACTTGCTGAACCACACGCCTTTAAATACAATTCAGTTTCCTTGGCGGTTTTTAGGGATTCTTTCTGTAATGCTCGCTTTTTTCATTGCACAAGACGAATGGGGCGTTTTCCGTAAATCTTGGACCGTGGCTTTGTTGGTTTTCATTGCCATCAGCAATTTAGGCATTTATCAACATCAAAGTATTCAGTCACAACAAGGCAGCCTGTTAACAAAAGCTGAGTATGAGCAGCCAGCGCCTTTTTATATCGGTGCGGGCCATGAATATTTACCAGATGAAATCAATTATCAGGAATTATTGAAACAGAAAAAACGACCACTTGATTATTCGGAAGAACAAGTAACCATTACAAACGTTAGAATGCCTTATGGGAAAATTTCATTTGACTACCAAGTGGTGAAGCAATCAGCGAAGGTGACCGTTCCTTTTATTTATTACTTAGGCTATCAAGCCACGATTCAAATGAAAAACCAAACGGGCGCTAAAAAAATGAGCCTAACCAATCAAGGAGGCTTAGCCGCTCTTTCTTTATCTGGTACAGGACATGTCGACATCCGTTACCAAAGAACAAAAGTGCAAAAAATAGGGACAATGATTACCTTGCTTTCTGTCGGCGGTTTTGGATTTAGCCGATTTTTACAACAAAAAAAGAAACACAAGATAAAAGAACAACGATGAAAGTAGGACCTTAATTAGGAAGAGTTGAATAAAGGACAAACCGATTTTGGCGTTTTGTCCTTTATTCCTCATTGATTATTTAAACAAATCTAGTTGACTTCCTTAGTATTATCTGTTATTTTCATATATAAAATTAAGTCGAGGAGTGGACAAAAAAATGTCAAATTGGGAAACAAAATTTGCGAAAAAAGGTCTTACATTTGATGATGTGCTATTAATCCCTGCAGAAAGCCATGTCTTACCAAATGATGTAGACATGAGTGTACAATTAGCTAAAAATATCAAGTTAAATATTCCATTGATGAGTGCCAGTATGGATACTGTTACAGATAGTAATATGGCAATTGCGATGGCTCGTCAAGGTGGACTAGGTGTCGTACATAAAAATATGACTGTCGCCCAACAAGCAGACGAAGTACGTAAAGTCAAACGTTCTGAAAGCGGCGTTATCATTGATCCATTCTTTCTAACACCAACAAACTTAGTAGCGGATGCAGAAGAATTAATGAGTCGTTACCGTATTAGCGGTGTGCCAATTGTAGAAACAATGGAAAACCGTAAATTAGTCGGAATTATTACAAACCGTGATATGCGTTTTGTAACGGACTACCAAATCAAAATCGAAGAAGTCATGACAAAAGATCATTTAGTCACTGCGCCAGTTGGCACATCTTTAAAAGATGCAGAAAAAATCTTACAAAAACATAAAATCGAAAAATTACCAATCGTTGATGAAGCAGGTCGCTTAAGTGGCTTAATTACAATTAAAGACATTGAAAAAGTGATTGAATTCCCAAATGCTGCCAAAGACGAACATGGTCGTTTACTTGTGGCGGCAGCAGTCGGTGTCACTAGTGATACGTTCGAACGTGCGGAAGCATTATTAGAAGCAGGTGCGGATGCGATTGTTATCGATACTGCACATGGCCATAGTGCCGGCGTTATTCGCAAAATTAAAGAAATTCGTGAAACGTTCCCTGAAGCAACATTAATTGCTGGTAATGTTGCCACTGCTGAAGCAACCAAAGCATTGTATGATGTCGGCGTTGATGTTGTTAAAGTTGGTATTGGACCTGGTTCAATTTGTACAACACGTGTCGTTGCAGGTGTTGGTGTTCCTCAATTAACAGCGATTTATGATGCTGCTTCTGTGGCTAGAGAATATGGTAAAGCAATTATCGCTGATGGCGGTATTAAATATTCTGGTGATATCGTGAAAGCCTTAGCTGCTGGTGGACACGCTGTAATGCTAGGAAGTATGTTAGCTGGTACTGATGAATCTCCAGGCGAATTTGAAATTTATCAAGGCCGTCGTTTCAAAACTTACCGTGGCATGGGCTCATTGGGCGCAATGGAAAAAGGATCAAGTGATCGCTACTTCCAAGGAAGTGTCAATGAAGCAAACAAATTAGTACCAGAAGGAATTGAAGGACGTGTTGCCTACAAAGGAAGCGTTTCTGATATTGTCTTCCAATTAATCGGTGGCTTGAAATCAGGGATGGGTTACGTCGGTGCAGCGGACCTGAAAGCGTTGCGTGAAGAAGCACAATTTGTTCAAATGAGTGGTAACGGATTGAAAGAATCACATCCACATGACGTTCAAATCACAAAAGAAGCACCAAACTATTCTGTTCAATAAAATAAAAGCTGATTTTTTTAAAATTTAAAAGAGGCAGACGTCATTTCGACGTCTGCCTCTTTTTCTGTAGAATGAAGGAGTTGCTTCTGTTTCCGCCGTTTATCAATTTTTAAGCCTGTAACAAAAATCACTTTGGATTTTTGTTACAGGCTCCTTTTCCTATAGAATAAAAGCCGTTATCTGATATCAGACAACGACCTTCATCTTCCCTTTATTTAATAACTGTTAGGTTACCCATGTAAGGAACTAGGACTTCTGGTACAGTCACAGAGCCATCTTCGTTTTGGTAGTTTTCTAAAATAGCAGCGACTGTCCGTCCTACGGCTAAACCAGAACCGTTGAGTGTATGCGCATATTGGACTTTATCATTTTCATCACGGTAACGAATCATCGCACGGCGCGCTTGGAAATCTTCACAGTTTGAGCATGAACTGATTTCACGGTACGTTTCTTGAGCAGGAATCCAAACTTCCAAGTCATAAGTTTTCGCAGCTGAGAAGCCCATGTCACCTGTTGAAAGAGCCATGACACGGTAAGGTAATCCCAGTTTTTGCAGAATTTCTTCGGCATTATTCGTCATTTTTTCTAATTCCTCATAAGAATGCTCTGCATCACTAAATTTAACCATTTCGACTTTATTAAATTGGTGTAAACGAATTAACCCACGTGTGTCACGACCAGCGCTACCAGCTTCAGAACGGAAAGAAGGGCTCAAGGCCGTAAAGTAAATCGGTAAATCCTTGCCATCTAAAATTTCATTGTTGTAGTAATTGGTTAAAGGGACTTCCGCAGTTGGAATTAACGTTAAATCCGTATCTTGTAATTGGAAGACATCTTCTTTAAACTTAGGAAATTGGCCAGTTCCGAACATGGCGGTGTCATTAACGATATAAGGCGTAATCATTTCTGTATAGCCATGTTCATAAACATGTAAATCTAACATGAAGTTGTATAACGCACGTTCTAAGCGAGCACCTAAGCCTTTGTAATAAACAAAACGGCTACCAGCTACTTTGGCACCACGTTCAAAATCTAGAATGCCTAAGTTTTCAGCGACTTCCCAGTGTGGTTTTGGTTCAAAAGCAAAAGTTCTTGGTTCACTCCAACGACGTACTTCTACATTTTCTTCTTCACCAGCACCAACAGGCACAGAATCATCTGGCAAGTTCGGTAAAGTAGTTGTGATCCCACGTAGCTCTTCGTCAATAGCGTTAATTTCTGCATCTAACGCTTTAATATTGCCGCCGACTTCTTTCATTTCTGCGATTTTGGCCGTTGCATCTTCTTTGTTTCGTTTTAATTGAGCAATTTCAGCAGACACATCATTCCGGTATTTTTTCATTTCTTCGACTTTGACTAATAAATCACGGCGACTTTCATCTAAACGCAGAAATTCCACTAAGATTTCTTCTTTCACGCCACGGGTTTGTAGCTTTGCTTTTACTTCGTCAAAATTTTGACGCATCATTTTTACATCTAACATATTTTTTCCTCCTTAAAATTAGTACATAATCAATAATAACTGTTGTAGAAAACAACAAAAAAGCCATCTCACCCCAAAAATAAATATTCTTGGGACGAAATGACTGGAAATCTCGCGGTACCACCCAAGTTCAGTAATGTTACTGCCCTTGATTTGCAGATAACGGCTGCAGACCGTTCCAACTTATTTCGCTGGACACTTGGAAGAGACGGACTTCTTTATAGATGAATGTTTGCTCGCACCCCCGCAAACTCTCTGGAATTCAGTGCCATAAATACTTTTTCTCTTAGTTTTCTCTTTTCTATAGAATACCGAAAAAGTTCAGGGATGTCAATTAACTCTCTGATTTCTTGTTGGTACGCTGTAAGGGTAGATGAATAATAAAGGAGGTCCACTTTTGATCAGACTTCGCATAAATATATCCACCATGTAAAGCGACAATACTTTGTGCAATAGCCAGACCTAAACCAGTTCCACCCGTTTCTTGTGATCGGGATTCTTCGACACGATAGAAGCGATCAAATAACTGATCTAAAGAATGTTTAGGAATAGCTGGTCCATCATTGCGAACAGCGATAATTGCTTCGGTGCCGACTTTGTCTACTTCCATCACAATATGATGGCCACCTTTGCCATATTTCAAAGCGTTTGAAAGAAGGTTGTTAAAGACTCGGACTAGTTTTTCCGTATCGCCTTCCATCATTAAAGAAGCTGGATTGGCTTTTACTTGGATTTGCATATTAATCTTTTTCGCTTCCAATTCAAAATCGGCAGCAAGCTGTTCAATTAATTGTGCCATATCAAAAGTCGTCGTATGAATCGGTACACTTGGTTGACGGACTTTTGTATATTCAAAAAGATCATCAACTAATAATTTCATTTGTTTCGCTTTGACGTAAGCGGTATGCGTATATTTCAGTAAATCTTCTTGGCTATGAAATTGACGATCTTCAATCAATCCCAGATAACCAATAATAGAAGTTAACGGTGTCCGAATATCATGACTGACATTCGTAATTAATTCATCTTTTGATTTTTCAATTCGCCGTTCATCTTCAATGGCTGCGACAGTACTATCCACCAGACCGTTAATACTCGTCACGACTTTTGCTAAATCACCACTTAATTCAAACGGAATGCGGTGATTGTAATTACCATCAGCGATGTAATGTAACTCACTGATAATATGACGCAATTGCATTTGATGGTAGCGACGAATTAAGCGCCAATAGAGAACAGCTGCATCTACTAAAAAGAAAATGGGTAAGACAAATTTATTCCAGCTCCAAAACAAATCAGTATTTAATTCTTTAGCGACCGCATCCTTAGTGGCCCAGATGACACCAGCTAAGG
The DNA here is from genome assembly GCF_051711985.1 of Enterococcus sp. DIV1758. Lineage (NCBI taxonomy): Bacteria > Bacillati > Bacillota > Bacilli > Lactobacillales > Enterococcaceae > Enterococcus > Enterococcus sp. DIV1758. The sequence goes on along the minus strand of NZ_JBIOOA010000001.1, from coordinate 2,740,990 downwards.
GCGAGTTTTCACTAAGTAGTTGTCCTAAAAGGAACATAATTGAGACATTTAATAGTAGTAATAAAACAATTGTCACAATTGCTTCTGCTAATAACTCGCTGATTTCTTTAGAAGTTAAGGTAATTCGTTTTTGTTTTTCAATCTTTTTAGGTTTAACGAGCATCGATCTTATATCCAACTCCCCACACTGTTTGAATGACTTTTTCTCCACCAGTTGCTTCTTCAATCTTATCTCTTAAATGACTGACGTGAACCATCACGGTTTTAGCAGAAACAATACTTTCTTGTTGCCACACACGCTCAAAAATTTCATCCGCACTAAACACACGATTTGGATGACTAGCTAATAGATAGAGGATACCAAACTCAAGAGCGGTTAATTGAATTTCTTTTCCTTCTATTGTTTTGACTTCGTGAGAGTCCTTATTAATCATTAATGGGCCGACTTCTAATTCATCGGGTTCTTCTTTGGTTAATTGCATTTGGCTTCTACGTAAAATAGACTTCACCCGAGCCATTACTTCTAAAGGATTAAAAGGCTTGGTGACATAATCGTCTGCACCAGCAACTAAGCCTTTGATTTTATCCATATCGGTTGTTTTTGCTGTTAACATAATAATTGGAATTTGCGATTCTTTTCGAAGTTCTTTCACTACTTCCATTCCATCCATGATTGGCATCATAATGTCCAAGATTAATAAATCGATATCTGGTGTTGTGTGCAATTTGGATAATGCTTCTTTTCCATCATAAGCTTTCACGACTTCGTATCCTTCATTATGAATATAAATACTCAATAGTTCTACAATTTCTTTATCATCATCTGCAACTAAAATTTTCATAAGCGTTCATTTCCTCCATATATAAAAAAATCTCTTTTCCATATTTTAACAAATAATTGCTAAAAAGGACAAAATCCTTGATATATTACGATAAATTTAGAAGATTTTGCTAAAAGTTAATAAACTATAGCCAAAAAAGGATGAAAGGGGGTAAAAAACGAACGAAAATACCTAGACCAATCATAATAATCGGTATTGAAAAAAAGTTTAAAAAAAGTGAAAATAATGATTGACCAATGCTTGAAATCTTGGTATATTATTACATGTCGCAAGGCGAGTCACACAGCTGAGCGATTCAGAAATCAATAATTAAATAACAATTCTTGATTTCAAATCTCTCGAAAAAAGTTTGAAAAAACAACAAAAAAGTTGTTGACAAATAACAAACGAGATGATAAGATATAGAAGTTGTCACAACAGACAACAACAACCGAGCAAAACAACTTAAAAAAACTTTTTTAAAAAAGTTCTTGACATTCAAACGAAAGTTTGTTATGATGTAAAAGTTGCTGCGAGGTAACGTAGACCTTTGAAAACTGAACAAAGAATAGACGAACCAAATGTGTAGGGCGTCTTGATTCAATTCAAGACAACAAACATTTTTAACAAGCAAGCAATATGCTAGCAAACAAATTGAGCTTAACAATCGCAAGATTGTTCTAACTTTTATTATGAGAGTTTGATCCTGGCTCAGGACGAACGCTGGCGGCGTGCCTAATACATGCAAGTCGAACGCTTCTTTCCTCCCGAGTGCTTGCACTCAATTGGAAAGAGGAGTGGCGGACGGGTGAGTAACACGTGGGTAACCTACCCATCAGAGGGGGATAACACTTGGAAACAGGTGCTAATACCGCATAACAGTTTATGCCGCATGGCATAAGAGTGAAAGGCGCTTTCGGGTGTCGCTGATGGATGGACCCGCGGTGCATTAGCTAGTTGGTGAGGTAACGGCTCACCAAGGCCACGATGCATAGCCGACCTGAGAGGGTGATCGGCCACACTGGGACTGAGACACGGCCCAGACTCCTACGGGAGGCAGCAGTAGGGAATCTTCGGCAATGGACGAAAGTCTGACCGAGCAACGCCGCGTGAGTGAAGAAGGTTTTCGGATCGTAAAACTCTGTTGTTAGAGAAGAACAAGGACGTTAGTAACTGAACGTCCCCTGACGGTATCTAACCAGAAAGCCACGGCTAACTACGTGCCAGCAGCCGCGGTAATACGTAGGTGGCAAGCGTTGTCCGGATTTATTGGGCGTAAAGCGAGCGCAGGCGGTTTCTTAAGTCTGATGTGAAAGCCCCCGGCTCAACCGGGGAGGGTCATTGGAAACTGGGAGACTTGAGTGCAGAAGAGGAGAGTGGAATTCCATGTGTAGCGGTGAAATGCGTAGATATATGGAGGAACACCAGTGGCGAAGGCGGCTCTCTGGTCTGTAACTGACGCTGAGGCTCGAAAGCGTGGGGAGCAAACAGGATTAGATACCCTGGTAGTCCACGCCGTAAACGATGAGTGCTAAGTGTTGGAGGGTTTCCGCCCTTCAGTGCTGCAGCAAACGCATTAAGCACTCCGCCTGGGGAGTACGACCGCAAGGTTGAAACTCAAAGGAATTGACGGGGGCCCGCACAAGCGGTGGAGCATGTGGTTTAATTCGAAGCAACGCGAAGAACCTTACCAGGTCTTGACATCCTTTGACCACTCTAGAGATAGAGCTTTCCCTTCGGGGACAAAGTGACAGGTGGTGCATGGTTGTCGTCAGCTCGTGTCGTGAGATGTTGGGTTAAGTCCCGCAACGAGCGCAACCCTTATTGTTAGTTGCCATCATTTAGTTGGGCACTCTAGCGAGACTGCCGGTGACAAACCGGAGGAAGGTGGGGATGACGTCAAATCATCATGCCCCTTATGACCTGGGCTACACACGTGCTACAATGGGAAGTACAACGAGTCGCTAGACCGCGAGGTCATGCAAATCTCTTAAAGCTTCTCTCAGTTCGGATTGCAGGCTGCAACTCGCCTGCATGAAGCCGGAATCGCTAGTAATCGCGGATCAGCACGCCGCGGTGAATACGTTCCCGGGCCTTGTACACACCGCCCGTCACACCACGAGAGTTTGTAACACCCGAAGTCGGTGAGGTAACCTTTTTGGAGCCAGCCGCCTAAGGTGGGATAGATGATTGGGGTGAAGTCGTAACAAGGTAGCCGTATCGGAAGGTGCGGCTGGATCACCTCCTTTCTAAGGAATATTACGGAAATACACATTTCGTCTTTACTTTGTTCAGTTTTGAGAGGTCTACTCTCAAAACATTCGTTCATTGAAAACTGGATATTGAAGTAAAAAGAATCAAAACAAACCGAGAACACCGCGTTGAATGAGTTTTTTAATAAGTTCAATTGCTTATTTATTGATTAACCTTCTATCGCTAGAAGAAGTGATCAAGACCCAACCGTAAGGTTGATAAGGTTAAGTGAATAAGGGCGCACGGTGGATGCCTTGGCACTAGGAGCCGATGAAGGACGGGACTAACACCGATATGCTTTGGGGAGCTGTAAGTAAGCTATGATCCAGAGATTTCCGAATGGGGGAACCCAATATCTTTTATAGGATATTACTTTTCAGTGAATACATAGCTGATTAGAGGTAGACGCAGAGAAC
>NZ_JBIOOA010000001.1:2372500-2735000 GCF_051711985.1 Enterococcus sp. DIV1758 | reverse complement strand
GCTGGTGTACCAGTTGTTCTGCCAAGGGCATTGCTGGGTAGCTATGTAGGGAAGGGATAAACGCTGAAAGCATCTAAGTGTGAAGCCCACCTCAAGATGAGATTTCCCATTTCTTTAAGAAAGTAAGACCCCTGAGAGATGATCAGGTAGATAGGTTGGAAGTGGAAGGCTAGTGATAGTTGGAGCGGACCAATACTAATCGGTCGAGGACTTAACCAAAGAATGGATAAGTAAAAGCAACTTGGTTATTTTGATTCAAACTTCAATCCAGTTTTGAGTGAATGAAGATTCAACTCAATAAGAAACAACACCCAGTGTGGTGGCGATAGCGAGAAGGATACACCTGTTCCCATGCCGAACACAGAAGTTAAGCTTCTTAGCGCCGATTGTAGTGAAGGGTTTCCCTTTGTGAGAGTAGGACGTCGCCACGCGAATTGTTGTTTTTGGAGGTTTAGCTCAGCTGGGAGAGCACCTGCCTTACAAGCAGGGGGTCAGCGGTTCGATCCCGTTAACCTCCATTTTTTGAGCCGTTAGCTCAGTTGGTAGAGCATCTGACTTTTAATCAGAGGGTCACAGGTTCGAGCCCTGTACGGCTCATATTCATATTTCATTTGCGGGTGTGGCGGAATTGGCAGACGCACTAGATTTAGGATCTAGCGCCGCAAGGCGTGGGGGTTCAAGTCCCTTCACCCGCATATTTAGCCGGCTTAGCTCAGTTGGTAGAGCATCTGATTTGTAATCAGAGGGTCGAGGGTTCAAGTCCTTTAGCCGGCACCATTTTGCGGAAATAGCTCAGTGGTAGAGCACCACCTTGCCAAGGTGGGGGTCGCGGGTTCGAACCCCGTTTTCCGCTTAGCCAATTCATTACGCCGGGGTGGCGGAACTGGCAGACGCACAGGACTTAAAATCCTGCGGTGAGTGATCACCGTACCGGTTCGATTCCGGTCCTCGGCATTGTTTTATATTTAGCACCCATAGCTCAACTGGATAGAGTGTTTGACTACGAATCAAAAGGTTAGGGGTTCGACTCCCTTTGGGTGCATAGTTGAGTGATTGACTAAGTTTTAAAAAGGTGCACGTGAGTTTCTTTTTAATTCGATAGTCTTTTTTTATTACTTTAACTTCATAGCCCGGGAAGTAGCTCAGCTTGGTAGAGCACTTGGTTTGGGACCAAGGGGTCGCAGGTTCGAATCCTGTCTTCCCGATTGTGAAAAACAGTACTGATCATCAGTACTGTTTTTTTGTTTTGTTTAAAATTTAAGTATCGAAGTAGGTGTATTTTTTTGTGATGTGTAATTCTTATCGAAATTGCGACTAAAAATACAGGAATAAAGGACATTGAGAATATATTCGATGGCTAGTTGAGAGGAAAAAGTCGAGACTTTGAAATCTGCATGTTCAACGTTAGGAATGGGCAAAATCACTGTAGCGTATTTAGCTAATTGGCTGTTCAAGTCTGAAGTAATGGCAATAATCGGGGTGCCTCCTTCTGCAAAAATCCGTGCTTCATTAACGATTTCTGCAGTGTTACCACTGTAAGAGACGAGGATGGCTACGTCATTTTTGGTGGCATTGATGGCTAAATAAAATTGTTCAGCTTGATAAGGGATTAAATGGATAAATAGCTGAATGCGTAATAACTTTGTTTGAAAATCCGTTAAGCGAATGTAGGAGTTACTGACACCCACAGCTAAAATATTTTCAGCGGTTAAAAGTAAATCAATGCTTTTATTTAACATGGCCTCGGTTAATAACTGTTGAGTGGATTGAACAGTTTCAGTCGTTAACTGCGCAATTTTCTTGGCAATTAGTAAATCAGAATCTTGCGCTAAAAAAGGCATATTCGCATCAACATTCCGGATTGCTTGGTAGTGAATTTCTAAGTCGCGGGACAAGCGGATTTTAAATTCTTTGAAACCGCTAGTTTCTGTTTTTTTACACAAACGAACAATCGTGGAAGTTGAAGAGTTGGTGGCTTCTGCTAGTTCATAAATCGACATATGCAGGACTCGTTCAGTATGAGATAAAATAAAATCAATAATTAGCCCTTCGTTATATGTATAGCGTTCTTTTTGTTCTAAACATTCGATTAGATTCAATGGGTTCACCTCTCTGTGGTACTTTGTTTCGCTTTCAGTATACCTTAAGCGTATGAATTATGAAACATAGTTACAGAATCAGTTAGTCGTATTTACATCAGAAATCGGTTTCTTTATGATGAGGATATCACAAAGGATTAAGGAGAGAAGTGAAATGGATAAGTTAACAAACTGGGTGGAGCAAACCGTAGTGCCTAAAGTTTCAAGGATTACAAGTTTACGTTATTTTCAAGCCTTAAGAAATGGTTTTTTTGCAATTATGCCGTTAACAATTATTGGGTCGATTTTTATGTTGATTACAGATTTTCCAGTAGCAGGGTATGGCGATTTTATGGCTGGAATTTTCGGTGCAGGTTGGGCGGATATGATTTCACCAGCTTATCGAGCAACTTTCAATATGATGGGAATTATTTTTGCTGGGACGATGTCCTATAAATTGGCGGAAAGTTACGAAATGGACCGTTTAACTTCATTAATTTTAGGAATTGTTGCTTACGTAGTCGTTTTACCGAAAACGGTGACTACTGAATCAGGCGAAGTTGTGACGAAAGTTTTATCGTTTGATTGGTTAGGAACGCAAGGGGTGATTACGGCCATTATTATGTCAATTCTTTCGGTTGAGTTGACTCGTTTCTGTATTAAGAAAAAATTAGTCATCAAAATGCCTGACAGCGTGCCTTCTATGGTGAGCCAAGCTTTTAGTGCATTGATTCCTGGGATTTTTGTGGTAGCGGTGGCTTTATTGATTAATGGGATTGGGCTTTCGTTTGCGGATTCCTTCCCGCAATTAATTTATGCGGTGATTCAAGCGCCACTGCAAGGTTTAATCGGAACCCCTTTTGCAATTATTATTGTGGCTGGCTTAAATGGATTGTTCTGGTGGTTTGGGATTCATCCAACTGTCATCAATTCCATGCTATATCCTATTTTATATGCGAATGCAGACAAAAACCAAAGCTTAGCGGAATTAGGACAATTAACTGCTCAAAATGGCAACTTTGGCACGGTCCAAATGCTCGATCAATTTGCTACAATTGGAGGCGCTGGTTGTACGATTGGCTTGGCTATTGCAATGGCCATCGTCGGACATTCGTCTAGAATGAAAGCCATGTCGAAAATTTCGTTTGTTCCAGCATTTTTCAATATTAATGAACCCTTGATTTTTGGACTCCCAGTTATTTTTAACCCTTTATTATTGATTCCGATTGCGGTCGCGCCGATTGTATCTGTCTTGATTGCCTTTCTGTCAATGAAAATTGGGTTCATGCCAATGTTTACAAACATTCAAGCACCATGGGCTACGCCCTTTCTGTTTTCGGGTTTTTTAGTGGGAAAATGGCAAGGTGCAGTGACGCAAGTTTTAGCTGTTGCGGCTAGTGTCGTTATTTATTATCCATTTGTAAAAGCCTTAGATCGACAATATCAAAAAGAAGAAGCCCATGAAGTACCAGAAACATTGTAGAGAAAGAGGAGTGAAGGAAATGCATGTTGAGAATGATGAAAATATTTGCTGTGAAGTGGAAAAAGGAATGGAAAAAATGTATCATCCGATGGTGCCCGAGTTGGTTCAAACCTCTTCCTTTTATTTTCCAACTTACGAAGAATTTATGGCAGCGAGTATAGATGAAAAAAATAATTATGTTTACACACGTGGCACCAACCCCACAACAGAAATTTTAGAGAAAAAAATTGCTCGTTTGGAACGTGGAGAAAAATGTAAAGTTTTTGCCTCAGGAATGGGCGCTATTTCGGCAACGCTGTTTACGTTGCTCCAACAAGGTGATCATGTTTTAATGGTCAATACAATTTATGGAGAATCTGTTTCGTTTGTGCAATATTTAGAGAAATTTGGCGTATCCTTGACCAAAGTAGACGTTACAGAAACAGAAGAACTTTTTCAATTTGTTCAGGAAAACACCAAAGTCATTTACTTTGAAAGTCCGTCCTCACAAAAGTTTGAACTGCTAGATTTAGAAAAAATAACTGCGTTAGCACAAAAAATCGGCGCATACACTGTCATTGATAATACGTGGGCGTCACCGTTATTTCAGCATCCTTTATGCCATAATGTGGACCTGGTGATTCATTCTTGTTCCAAATATATTGGTGGTCATTCGGATATTGTAGCAGGGGCTGTCATTGGCAAAGTAGCGCTTGTAGATCAAATTTTTGAACATGGTCATCAAGCATTAGGCGCAGTCAATAGTCCCTTCAATTCTTGGTTAGCGTTACGTGGTATTCGTACCATGCCTGTTCGGTTGGCGCATCAGTCTCAAGCCATCCAAACGGTACTGTCGGCTTTGCAAAAAGATCCGCGAATCAGTCGCTTATATCATCCTTTTGTAGGAAATCAACAACAACAAGCGTTAGCAGAAAAATATTTAACAGGTTATGGCTCATTGTTTGCGATTGATTTAAAAGATACCGATTTTGAACGTTTGAAAACATTTGTGAATGCATTGACGTTGGTCACAATTGGGGTCAGTTGGGGTGGTTTTGAAAGTTTGGCCTTGCCTGTATTCAAAGGCAATAACTTGGCGGCTGTTCAGAAAAGAGGCTTGTCGCCAGCGCACATTCGCATGTACGTTGGTTTGGAAGAGCCAACATCTATTATCGAAGATATTCAACAAGCCTTGGATCAAGCCTACGGCGAAGAATCGTTTTTGTGAGACATTAAGATAATCAGCTGAACAAAAGCAACTCCTTCGGAAATAAGCCGAAATTCTCCAAAAATTAAAGAACACCAGGTAGGTATCATGCAACATCAACTCGTACCTCGTTGTGTTTTATGACAATTTTCGGAAATTCCTTCTTATTGCTGAGAAACACTATTTGCAAAGCAAATAGATGTTGAACAGTACCTACTTGGTTCTTGGAGCTAAACACTTTTGTCTCAGCCTCTGTGATTCAATAACATATTTTCAATTTTAGGAGGGGAACTTAAGTCAGTTTGACTGAGGTTGCTCCTCCTGTTTTGCATTTTTTTATTAAAGTCAAAGCGTTCCTCTTTATTTAATAGGCAAAGTTCGATATAATAATGGTCAATATTAGTCAAGAGAGAAGAAGGATGGAAGACTATGAGTAATCAAAATACGTCAGATTTAATCGAGGCTTATTTAAAAAAGATTTTAGAAGAAAGTAATAAAATTGAAATCCGTCGGGCGGAAATGGCTAATTTATTTAATTGCGTTCCTTCACAAATTAACTATGTAATTAATACACGTTTTACCATCCAACGAGGCTACGCAGTTGAAAGTAAACGTGGTGGAGGCGGCTATATTCGCATTGTCAAAGTACAAATTTCAGATAACGATCAATTACTAAAACAAATGGATCAATTGATTGGCGCAACCTTAACAGAAAAAGATGCGCTAACATTTATTCAAACATTGTATGAAGAAGAAGTGATTACGAAAAAGGAAGGCAATTTAATGCTAGCTGCTTTAAGTAAAAGCACATTGAATGGCCTGGGGAATCACGAAGATTTTCTAAGAGCTCAAATAATGCGTTCATTTTTAGAGCGCTTGAGCTATGAGGAGGAATAACTATGGATGAACTATTTACAGAAAGTGCGAAAGCCGTACTGGCGATTGCCCAAGAAGAAGCGAAGTATTTTCGTCATCAATCCGTCGGTTCTGAGCATTTATTATTAGCACTCGTTTTAGAACCGAATGGGATTGCCGGAAAAACATTACGACAATTGAATACTGACACAGAAGACATCCGTGAAGAAATTGAGCATTTAAGTGGCTATGGCACCATGCAAAGTCCAATGGGGAATAACAACTTATACTTACCTTATTCACCAAGAGCCAAACAAATCTTTGCCTATGCGGGAGATGAAGCGAAGCGCTTAGGGGCTCAAAAGATTGGTACCGAGCATTTATTATTAGGCTTGTTAAGAGACGAAGAAATTTTAGCGTCTAGAATTTTAGTGAATTTAGGATTAAGTCTATCCAAAATGCGTCAATTATTATTGAAAAAAATGGGCGTTTCCGAACCCAATGGTGCACAACGTCGTCGGAATGGTCAAAATAAAAATGCGCCACAAGGGACGCCAACATTGGATTCTTTAGCGAGGGATTTAACCAAGTTAGCACGAGAACAAAGCTTGGATCCAGTAGTTGGTCGCGGGACCGAAGTCCGTCGCTTGATTCAAATTTTGAGTCGCCGTACCAAAAACAATCCTGTCCTAGTCGGTGAACCAGGCGTTGGGAAAACAGCGATAGCAGAAGGCTTAGCCCAGAAAATTGTCAACCGGGAAGTCCCTGAAGATATGCAAGGCAAACGTTTAATGATGCTAGACATGGGTGCCTTGGTTGCTGGAACCAAATATCGAGGTGAGTTCGAAGATCGCTTGAAAAAAGTTGTCGATGAAATCTATCAAGATGGACAAGTCATTTTATTTATCGACGAATTGCATACCTTGATCGGTGCTGGCGGTGCAGAAGGGGCGATCGATGCTTCAAATATTTTAAAACCTGCTTTAGCACGTGGTGAGTTGCAAACAATTGGTGCGACAACTCTGGATGAATACCAAAAATATATTGAAAAAGATGCCGCTTTGGAACGTCGTTTTGCCCGTATTCAAGTAGCAGAACCAACGCCAGAAGAAGCAGAAGAAATTCTAAAAGGCTTGCGTTCACGCTATGAAAAACATCATGGCGTAGAAATTACAGATGAAGCTCTACATGCGGCGGTTCAATTATCGATTCGCTATTTAAATGACCGCCAATTACCAGATAAAGCAATTGATTTAATGGACGAATCTGCAGCAAAAGTTCGTTTAGATAAGGCAGATCAACCTTCAGAAATTAATGAATTGCGTACCGAAATTTCTCATTTAATTACGGAAAAAGAAGAGGCCATTCAAAACCAATCATTTGAAAGTGCCGCTCGGATTCGTCAAAAAGAAAAACAAGTGATGGAAAAACTAGAAGAATTGATTGCAGTGAAAGAAAAAAGTCTGTCTGGTTACAGTACGCAAGTAACAGAAGAAGACGTGGCTGGGGTTGTTTCACAATGGACAGGCGTTCCTTTGCAGCAGCTAGAGAAGAAAGAAAGCGAACGATTGATGGAATTAGAAACCATTTTACATCAACGGGTCGTTGGCCAAAATGAAGCAGTTGAAGCTGTTTCACGCGCTATCCGTCGTGCGCGTAGTGGCTTGAAAGACCCAGCAAGACCGATTGGTTCCTTCATGTTCTTAGGACCAACAGGGGTTGGGAAAACAGAACTTGCCAAAGCCTTAGCCGAAGCGATGTTTGGCAGCGAAGAAGCGTTGATTCGCGTGGATATGTCTGAGTTTATGGAAAAATACAGTACTAGCCGTTTAATCGGTTCTCCTCCAGGTTATGTCGGCTACGAAGAAGGCGGCCAACTAACTGAAAAAATTCGTCAACGTCCTTATTCCGTTATTTTGCTAGATGAAGTAGAAAAAGCCCATCCAGATGTCTTTAATATTTTATTACAAGTCTTAGATGATGGCCATTTAACGGATGCCAAAGGACGAAAAGTCGATTTCCGTAACACGATTTTAATCATGACCTCCAACTTAGGGGCAACAGCGATTCGTGAAGAAAAACATGTCGGCTTCAATGTGAAAGACATTTCTAAAAATCATGAATTAATGCAAAAACGAATCATGGAAGAATTGAAAAAAGCTTTCCGTCCAGAGTTCTTAAACCGAATTGACGAAACGGTTGTCTTCCATTCCTTGAAACAAGAGGAAATTCATGAAATCGTAAAAATTATGAGTCAATCTGTCGTGAAACGGATGGCCGAACAAGAGGTTAAAGTGAAAATCACACCAGCTGCAATTGAAGTTATTGGTAAAGTTGGGTTTGATCCAGAATATGGCGCACGTCCAATTCGTCGGGCCTTACAAAAAGAAGTGGAAGATCGTTTAAGTGAAGCCCTTCTTTCCGGTCAAATTCAGTTAGGGGATAAAGTAACCTTAGGTGCTAGCAAAGGCAAAATTACGTTAAATGTGCGGGCACCAAAAGCACCAAAGACAGAAGCGAAAGAATTACAAACTGTATAGATGAGATGCAAAGGAGGTCGGGACAGAAGTGTTTAACTCCGAGAAATAAGAAGGAATTTCCGAAAATTGTTCTTTAATTTTTGGAGAATTTCGGCTTATTTCCGAAGGGGTTGCTTCTGTTCCCGCCGTTTATCAGTTTTTGAGCGTGGGACAAAAATCCAAAGTGATTTTTGTCCCACGCTCCTTTTTCTATTTTTCCAGTGGCGATTTCTTTTTGAGAATTGCCAGATTGATTTTTCTGTGCTACGTTAATAAGGAGGGGTGATGGAATGGAACAATCTTTTTTTCGAGAATTACTACATTATCAACGTCCAAAGGATAATCCTTTTCGACTAGTGTTTGCTGGCTTGGTTATGTTCAGCATTCTTTTTTTGGGCTATATCAATCATCAATTATTGATTTCAAGCTTTGGCTCGTTAGGTATTTTTACTTTTTTATATTATCAGCCGCTACCATTAAAACAGTTAATGACTCGTTTATCTGTGGTCGGTAGTTACCTTTTTTTAGGAAATTTGTTAGGCATGTTATCGACCCATATTGCATGGCTCATTCCCATTGTTGTTGCACTGGTCGGTTTTGGTGGCCGCTTTTTCTTTGAAGTCTACGATATTTCAAAACCAGGGGCCTTCTTTGGTGTGATGGTGACAGCGATGGGTGCCAGTACGAGCATTCCGTTAGCAAAAATTCCGTTCATGAGTGGCTGTATGTTATTAGGCATTGGCTTTTCCATTTTGTTTGCACTAGTGTTGCATTTTACAGAGAAGGAAATCAGTGCCCCGCTAGCTAAGCGATCATTACGGGAACGAATTTATCGGCATCCAGAAGCGCCATTAGATAGCATATATTATAGCTTTGTCTTATTTTTTGCTGTATATATCAGCGAAAGTTTACATTTACAGAATCCGTATTGGTTAGTCGTTTCCTGTGCATCCATTTTACAAGGAGACAATTTACGTGCGATTAAGCAGCGAAATATTCAGCGAATTTTTGGCACAACGATTGGATTGGTTATTTCCGCTTTTCTGCTTAATTTAGCTTTGACAACTTTTGAATCGATTGTCGTGATTACAATCTTATTTGTGACCGTTGAGTATTTTATTCGTCGTAATTATGGATTGGCGCAATTTTTCACAACGCCTATGGCTCTGATGCTGTCATTGCTCGTTCGTCAGCAGTACGTGATAACGTTGATTCAATTCCGCTTTTTGGGGATTGTTTTAGGCAGCTTGTTAGGCTTAGCGGCAGCGTGGTTATTCACCGTTGTAGTAACGTTTTATGAACGAAAATACCACTTGAATGAGTGACCAAAGAACAGATGATCAGTAATTAAAAAAGAACATTTGGTAGGTAAGCGGATGGTGCTTCTCTACCAAAATTTTTTTCGGAAACATTGTGAAAAATGTACGTTTAATACAGATAAGCTCTTTTAAAGTTTGTGAACGTATGATACTATTAAACGGTCATAAAGAAGGAGGCTATATTTATGATTGAACTGATTGCAACTGCAGAATCTGTTGAGCAGGCTGTAGAATTACTCGCAACAGGTGTGGATACATTATATATTGGAGAAGAAACATTCGGGTTGCGTTTGCCCGTATCTTTTACACGAGATGAACAACGCGAGATTGTGAAACGTGCACATGAAATGGGCAAACAAGTGCTAGTTGCAGTAAATGGCATTATGCACCCTGAAAAAATGAAATTAGTCCCAGAGTATCTGACATTTTTAAAAGAAATCAACGTCGATAAAATTACTTTGGGTGATCCAGGTATTGTGTTTATTATGCAACGAGATGGATTAGAAATTCCTTACGTTTATGATGGTGAAACCTTAGTAACGAGCTCACGTCAAATCAATTTTTGGAGTAAACGAGGAGCCATCGGAGCTGTTCTAGCTCGGGAAGTACCTTTTGAAGAAATGGTAGCAATGGAAGAAAACTTAGCAGTTCCAGCTGAAATTCTTGTCTATGGGGCGACGTGTATTCATCAATCGAAACGCCCATTAATTCAAAATTACTACAATTACACAAAGAACGACAAAGGGGTTACGAAAGACGAAGGGCTGTTTATTTCTGAACCCAAAAAACCAGAAACCCACTATTCCATTTATGAAGATAGTCATGGTACGCATATTTTTGCCAATAACGATGTGAACTTGATGAATGAGTTAACAAACTTGTATGACCATCACTATCGCACATGGAAGCTCGATGGCCTTTACACGCCAGGTGAAAATTTTGTCGCGATTGCTCGCTTATTTGCTGAAGCGAAAGCAGCACTTGAAGCGGGAACTTGGTCAGAAGATCAAGCAGCTCATGCAACAGCTGAAATTGAAAAATTACATCCAACAGGTCGTGGCTTAGACAATGGTTTCTTTGATTTAAGTGCCGACGCAATAAAATAAATTGATTCATTTAAGGGGAAGAAGAACATGAAAGTAATGACAGAACGAACATTGAAGCGTCCCGAGGTGTTGGCTCCAGCCGGGACGCTAGAAAAACTAAAAGTCGCAATTCGTTACGGTGCCGATGCCGTTTATATCGGAGGGAATGCCTACGGTCTGCGTAGCCGCGCAGGAAATTTCACGCCAGAAGAAATGGCGGAAGGCGTAGCCTTTGCCCGCGAACATAATGCGAAAGTTTATGTTGCTGCCAATATGGTCACTCATGAAGGAAACCAGGAAGGGGCAGGAGCGTTTTTCAGAGAATTGCGAGACATCGGAATTTCAGCTGTGATTGTTTCCGATCCAGCTTTAATCGAAATTTGTGCGACAGAAGCACCAGGTTTACCCATCCATTTATCGACACAAGCTTCAGCAACCAACTATGAAACATTAGAATTTTGGAAAAATGAAGGCTTAGAACGTGTGGTTTTAGCGCGCGAAGTTTCAATGGAGGAAGTTGCAGCGATTCGTGAAAATACGGACATTGAAATTGAAGCCTTTATTCATGGAGCAATGTGTATTTCTTATTCAGGTCGTTGTACTTTATCCAACCATATGTCGATGCGGGATGCCAATCGTGGCGGTTGCTCTCAATCTTGTCGTTGGAAATACGAGTTATTTGATATGCCTTTTGGGACAGAACGTCGGAGCAAAACCAGTGAAGGGGAAGTTGAAGAAGAGTTTTCAATGAGCGCCGTAGATATGTCTATGATTGAACATATTCCAGAGTTAATTGAAAATGGTGTCGATAGTTTTAAAATTGAAGGCCGTATGAAATCCATTCACTATGTTTCGACAGTCGCTAATGTGTATAAAAAAGCCGTCGATTCTTACATGGAAGATCCTGAAAACTATGTCTGCCAACAAGAGTGGATTGATGAATTATGGAAAGTAGCACAACGTGAGTTAGCAACTGGTTTTTATTACAATACACCAAGTGAAAATGAACAATTATTCGGCGAACGTCGTAAAATTCCACAATATAAATTTGTTGGCGAAGTGATTGCGTACAACGAAAAGACGCAAGTCGCGACAATTCGTCAACGGAACCTTTTCAGTGTCGGCGATGAAATTGAATTTTATGGTCCCGGGTTTACCCATTTCCACCAAACCGTCAAAGAGATGTATAATGAAGACGGTGAAGCGATCGATCGGGCACCTAATCCCATGATGTTATTAACAATGGAAGTGACGCAACCTGTTGCAGTCGGCGATATGATTCGTAAGAAAAAATAAACCAGCCAAAAGGAGGAGTAAATATGAGTGTCCGTGTGAATGATTTATTAAAATTACCGTCTTTGCGAGAAGCAACGGTACTTTCTGGTAAAAACCAATTGGACACATCTGTTGCTTCTCTTTCTTTTTTAGAAGTCTCTGATATGTCTTTGTTTTCGGAAAAACTTCACAAAACAAATGAATACCATGCTGGTGAAATTTTGATTGGTTCATTTTGTGCCATTCGTCATGATGTGGTGAAGCAATGCGAAACGATTCGGCATCTACATGAATTAGGCGAGGTAGGCCTAATCTTGTACTACGTCGGGATTATCGTACCGAAAGTTGCAGAGGAAGTGATTCAATTAGCGGATTCTTTAGGTTTTATTTTAATCCAAATGCCTAAAAACGATCCCACATTACGCTATAACGAAGTCATTTATGAAGTCATGAAATTGTTAGTCAATAAAAATAAAATGACTTCTTTTGCAACGGACCTCTTGGAAAAAGTTTCCCTTTTGCCTGAACAAAACCGCAGTGTGGAAATGACCTTGAAAATCCTATCCGATTTTTTAAAAGTCAATATTGCGTTAACCACCTATACCAATGAAATCATCAGTACCATCAATTGGCCGCGAAGCACGAAATTACCCTTAACCAAGTTACTTTATCAATCACAAGAGAAAGTAGCGTTGGGAGAAACGACCTACTTCATTACCTCGCAAAAACTTCCTCAGAAAGATGGACAAACATTGAAGCTTTACTTCATTCGAGAAGAAGAGCAGTTAACCTCTTTTGAGATGAATCAAGCGGTGGAAGTCGTTCAGATGGCTCTGAATTTATGGGGGAAAAACTATGACGAAGTCAGTGAGTATGCCTTAGTCCAAGCAATCATTAACGATGAAAGTGATAAGATGTACCAATTAGCCAAAAAATTAATGATTGATATTTCTTCTGTCGAAACGATGTGGCTTTTGCCTATTTGGCAACAAGGACAAGAAATCCACGCTATTCAGCAAGATTTGAAAGATTTCCTATGTTACTATTACCAAACAACGATTGTCCAGCAAACAGAAAATTACCTGATTGTTCTCTTAGGTAATTATTTACACAAACAGCCTGAAGCCACGATTAGTAAAGAATACTTGCAAGCCACAGACTATCAGGACTATTTAGGTGAAATCATCCTTTGTCCGAAAGTTCGTAACACGACTGAAGTGCGTGTCAGCTACCAAACTGCTAATCAAGTCGCGCCGTTTTTAAAGCGTGTCTATCCACAAAGAAAAGTGTTATCAATCGCGGAAATTCGTACAGTTCAACAAATGATGACGTGTCTCCAAGCAGGAGAAGAAGCAATCCAACAACGCTTAGCAGTTATCCAACCTCTCTTAAAAGAATCAGAACAGTTAATGACATTAGGGACGTTTTTACTAGATGCAAGTAGTGATTTTAAAGAATGCGGAGAACGCCTATTTGTTCATAAAAATACGGTCAAATATCGTATCAGTAAAATTAATGAAGCGCTCGGCTATGATATGACCAACGCCGCCGAAGCCTATGAAGTCTATTTGGCGATGATCTTATATCGCTTGGTCACGAATGAATGAAAAAAGCAGACAGAGGTCGGGGCAGAAGTGTTTAACTCCGAGGAATAAGAAGGAATTTCCGAAAATTGTTCTTTAATTTTTGGAGAATTTCGGCTTATTTCCGAAGGAGTTGCTTCTGTTTCCGCCGTTTATCAATTTTTAAGCCTGGGACAAAAATCCAAAGTGATTTTTGTCCCAGGCTCTTGTCTGCTTTTTATTTTAAGCCAAAACTTCCTTGATATTTTTTTCAATTTGAAAAAGACCTATGACTGATTTTTCGTTATAATTGAAAAAATAATTAAGGAGGAATGAGAATGAAATTAAAAAACGAGCAACAACAATCGTGGCTTAGCTTAGCATTTGTTTGGGCGGGCGCAATGATTAGCGTGCCAGGATTAATTATTGGAGGAACGTTAGTTGCAGGTATGCCTTTATGGGAAGCTTTGTTAACAGGATTTATTGGTTACGGTATTATTGTTATTTTAATGATTTTACAAGGAATTCAAAGTTCCGACTTACAAGAACCTTCTGTCAAAGTCGCTTCTCAAGTGTTTGGCATTCAAGGTTCGCAAAAGATTATTTCCATTATTCTAGCGATTGCTTGCTTAGGTTGGTTTGGTTTGCAAGCCAATGTCAGCGGTGGCGCCTTCACAAACTTTTTAAAAATTTACGGCATTGATTTACCTGTGTCGCTTTCTTCCTTAATCTGGGGAGTTATCATGCTTATTTCGGCTCTTTATGGCATAAAAATATTGAAAATTCTGAATTATTTTGCGGTTCCTGTGTTAGTTCTGGTTTGTCTTTATGGCTTGGTGGCTTCGTTAAGAAACAACGGTTGGGAAGCTGTTAGTCAATATACCCCTCAAACAGCAGGAAGCTTTATGTCAGGTCTTTCAATGACTGTCGGTTCTTTTGCATTAGGTGCAGTAATTGCTGGAGATTACTCTCAATATGTTTCTTCTCGTAAAGATGTGGTTAAAGCGGCCACCTTAGGGATTTTACCGACAGGCTTGTTGATGATTGGCGTTGGTGCGGTCTTGACCATTGCTTCGAACACCGCAGATATCACGGAAGTTTTTATGAATCTCGGTTTTCCAGTTTTAGGAATTATTGCGCTAATTTTAGCAACTTGGACCACGAATGCCGTGAATGCTTTTTCTGGCGGACTGGCCTTGATTAATGTCTTTGATATTCCAAAAGAAAAAGAAAAAGTCGCTGTCGGTGCGGCCGGCGCCATTGGGACCTTATTAGCAGTTGTGGGGATTTTAAATTACTTTACGCCGATTATGTCCGTCCTTTCTGCGATGGTTCCACCAGTGGCTGGTGTAATGATTGCTGCCTATTGGTTGATTAACAAAGGCGATCGAACCAAATGGCAGCCAACGCCTGGCGTGAATAAATTAGGTGTTTTTTCATGGCTAATTGGTGCTGCAGTGGGGGGCATTCCGGTGATTATGAGTTTCTTTCCCAATGCCCCTCAATTGCCTAACCAACCGCTAATTGGCATTGTTTTATCGTTTGTTATTTATTATTTCGGTGCAAAACGTCAACAGACGAACACCGAATCATTAGAAATGGAATGAAGAAGAGGAGTGTCGGAGAATGCGTTATTTAGATGCAGAAGCAATTGAGAATATAGCCACAGGAGCAGCTTTTTTAGGGACAGGAGGTGGCGGTGATCCCTACATTGGTAAAATGATGGCTTTGTCCGCCATCGAAGAAAACGGACCTGTCAAACTGGTTTCTCCAGAAGAAATTGCCGCGGAGGATTTTTTCCTACCCGCCGCAATGATGGGTGCCCCATCTGTCGCAATTGAAAAATTTCCCAAAGGCGACGAATTTGTCCGTGTCTTTGAGAAGTTAGGAAAATATTTAGACCAAGACACGATTGCGGGGACCTTTCCAATGGAAGCAGGGGGCGTCAATTCAATGATTCCAATTGTTGTTGCAGCGAAGCTAGGCATTCCCTTGGTGGATTGTGATGGTATGGGTCGGGCCTTTCCAGAATTGCCTATGGTAACGTTCCATTTGAATGGGATGTCAGCGACCCCTATGGCAATTACCGATGAAAAAGGAAATATTGGCATTATGGAAACGATTGATAATACTTGGACAGAACGTCTTGCTCGTGTTCAAACGGTTGAAATGGGCGCCAGTGCTTTAGTGAGCATTTATCCCGCGACAGGCAAACAATTACAAGACTATGGTATTCACAACATCGTGACATTATCAGAAGAAATTGGCAAAGTGATTCGAGGTACCTATGCAGATGAACAAGAAAAACGCCAAGCATTAGTAGAAGTTACGGATGGCTTTGAATTGTTCCAAGGAAAAATTCTAGATGTAGAACGAGAAGTAAAAGGTGGCTTCAATTTGGGACGTGTCAAATTGAGTGGCTTAAACAGTGATGCTGGTTCAGAAGCAGTTGTCCATTTTCAAAATGAAAATTTAATTGCCGAGAAAGATGGCCAGGTGATTGCGATGACGCCTGATTTGATTTGTATGGTAGATTTGGAAACTTTAACGCCTGTGACAACAGAAAGCTTGAAATACGGCAAACGTGTCCAAGTAATGGGCTTGAAAGCGAATGCCGCTTGGCGAACGAAAAAAGGTATCGAAACAGTGGGTCCTCGGTATTTCGGCTACGAAATGGATTATCAACCACTAGAAAACTTAGTAGCGAAGGAGGACAAATAAATGTATAAAATCGGTATCGATGTCGGCGGCACAAATACAGATGCTGTTATTTTAGATCATCAATTAAACTTGATTCATTCAGTGAAAGTTCCAACAACCGATGATATTCAAACAGGGATTGCCGGTGCCTTAAATAAAGTCTTGGCAGAATCAGCAGTGGACCCAACCAAAGTCACACATGCAATGTTGGGCACGACCCAATGTACGAATGCCATTGTTGAACGAAAAAAATTAGCAAAAGTTGGGGTCCTTCGTTTGGGCTATCCAGCAACCGCTTCGGTCTTGCCTTACACAGCTTGGCCCAAGGACTTAGTGGCTACTCTTTCAGAAACGTATGCTTTAGCACATGGTGGCTACGAATATGATGGACAACAATTGACTGCACTGGACGAAGAAGAATTACGTGGGATTTTGGCCTCTTGGCGAGGAGAAGTAGAGGCAATCGCAGTAATTGGCGTTTTTTCTTCTTTAAAAAGTGACCAAGAATTGTTTGTTCAAGCGCTTGCGAAGGAAGTGTTAGGGGCAGATGTTCCTGTATCTTGCTCCTCAATGATTGGGTCTGTCGGTTTAATTGAACGGGAAAATGCAACAATTTTGAATGCTGCGTTGCACAAAGTAATTAAAGTGACCAGCGAAGGCTTTGAACAAGCCTTAGAACAAGAAAAAATTCATCACGCCCAAGTGTACTTATGTCAAAATGATGGTACGTTAATGTCGTTAACGTATGCCAAACAGTTTCCTATTTTAACCATTGCTTGTGGACCAACAAATAGTATTCGTGGCGCTTCTTACTTAGCTGGTTTGAAAGATGCGGTTGTTTTAGATGTTGGTGGCACAACGTCAGACATTGGCGTGTTAGTGGATGGCTTTCCAAGAGAATCTTCACTGGCCGTTGATGTTGGCGGAGTACGGACCAATTTTAGAATGCCAGATATCGTGTCAATCGGTGTCGGCGGCGGCAGTCTAGTGCGTGAACAACCAGATGGTTCTGTGACAGTTGGCCCCGACAGTGTCGGCTACCGTATTACACAAGAGGCCCTTGTTTTTGGCGGCACACAATTAACGACCACTGATATTGCGGTTCGCTTAGGCCATGCCCAAGTCGGTGATCCTAGCAAAGTAGCTCATTTAGACCAAACGTTTGCGGAAAAAGTGTACCAAAAAATTGGCGAATTGGTCAGTGAAGCGATTGATCGCATGAAAACCAGTTCTGCAGACGTGACGGTCGTTTTAGTTGGTGGTGGAAGTATTATCATCCCCGAAGAATTGACAGGTGTTAAAGCGCTAATTCGCAACGAAAACGGGGCAGTGGCGAATGCCATCGGTGCCTCTATCGCTCAGATTAGCGGACAATACGAACAAATTTATGTCTATTCAAAAATCCAACGAGACGCGGCGTTGGCCGATGCCCAAGAAAAAGCCGTCCAACAAGCTGAACTTGCGGGTGCAGTTCCTGGCACAATCGAGTTAGTCGAGGTGGAAGAAACACCACTCGCCTATCATCCAGAAAATGCAACACGCTTACGAGTAAAAGTGGTTGGGAACATGTACTAAAAGAAAGGAAATCCTCTGGCATATGAGGGTTTCCTTTTTGTGCTATAGTCTCATCTTTACTTTCGAGTCAATTCAGTTTCAATGCGTTTTAAAATCCTCTTGTTCGCAATTATACCAAGTTCTTCTGTTGAGTTAAGCATATAAATCGTTGATTTCCCATTTCCTTTGTTTAACAAAGTACCTTGTTGGACTAAGCTGGTAACGGTTTTTCTAATTTTATAGTCAGAGTACCCACTATTTTTTTGAATATCTTTAATTTTTGCTTGTCCGTGATCCATCAAGTATAAAATAATTAATTGTTCAATATCAGTATAACCTTTTAGGCTATCTTTCATATTAATTTTCCAGATTTTGATAGTGGTTGCATCGAAATAGGTATCAATATCAGGTGCTTTTAAACTATTTTTAGTCGCTGCATCTATTATTCTAGGTCCTCCAGACCCTGCCTTCTCGGCAATTCCTACTCTCCTAAACAAAGTTGAAATAATCGGATTTCTAGTGACTGAATAACTTCCATGAATAAATTCTTCTTTAGACACTTTCATTTCTCCTGGATTGTAGAACTCAATATAATCATCGTAATCTGCAATCTTAATGACATGATCTGAATCATAATACGCATGCATTAAGACATTTACCAAAGCTTCTTTTAGTGATAATAATAGATCTGATTTATAGGAACCGCGAGTCATATCTTGTGATTGTCTAAAAGTATCAGGAATTGCGAGAGCGAATTTTTCAATGACAATAGTGTAAAAAGAGAAAATATTCATCTCTGGATAGTTCATATCACCTGTGGAAACTCTATCTAACCAATCGCTATCTAATGAACTTTTTTTCTTAAAATAATCCAATTGAAACTTTTTAAACCTGTCTGTAATTGAATGATATTTTCCAAAAAATAATAGTCCGCCAGTTGTTAATTTATATACATTATCGCTGTTCATTCTATCCTTTTTCAGGACACCCAAATTTATAAGTAACTCTTCATCTGAATAATCTAAGTATTTTTGCTCCTGAGTATTTTTATAAAGTAATTCTCTATATTCTTGAATTGTTTTTGTGTTTAAATCGTCCAGAGTATAATTATTTAGTAGCTCAGTATCTATATCGTTCTGAGAATCGACAATTAGGTATTTAAATTGATTATCATCTGCTTTTCGATCACCATCATCTGTTCTTATGTAGGTATTCGTTTTATTTCCATTTAGATAAATAGGTCTTCTTTCAAATGAAGCTTTTGGGACTTTAATTTGTATAATTGATTTTCCAGCAACTTTTAATGTAATAACATCTTCATTACTCAATAAATTAGCGCTCACTTTTTTCTTGTCGTGAATAAGATTCCAAAAATCCCTAAGGATCATTTCTGGCTTATCAACGCCAACAACTCTATAGCCATCGGTTATTTCTTCTACACCTAAAATAATTATACCACCCTTAGTATTTGCAAATGCGCTGTATGTACTCCAGATATCTTTGGAAAGAGAAGTCTGTGATTTTTTGTACTCTAATTGCCAACTTTCTTTTGGATGTGAAAAGATTTCGTCTTTTAATTCTATAAATTGATTCATACGTCCCCTCCTTAGTAATAAATTCAAAAGTAAATCAAAAGTAAAAAAACTGAGTGGTATCAAGCTTTTGAGTGATTTTTTCAAAAGAAAAAGTCATTTTTGAAAAGAAAACCAAAAGAATTGACATATAGATAAAATGTGGTATAATTTTAGGTTTCAATAATTAAATTGTATCATTAAAAAACTTTTTTTTCTAGAAGATTTTAGCAAGAAGTAGTTAAATGAACCAAGTAAATCAATCATAACTAGGAATTCCCTTCGACAATGCTACGATTGAATTCCTTTCCCCTCCCCCAGTTCTTTTACGGAACGAATCAATGAAACAGAAGCAGCAGAAAACTAAACAAAAGTAAGTAATTCGACTGTCTTTTTTTGCTATTTTTTGCGATAATAAGGGAGAAAGTTCAAATTGAAAGGGAGCCAGAATAAATGAAAACCTATGATTATATTGTTATTGGTGGCGGTAGTGGCGGGATTGCTTCTGCTAACCGCGCAGGAATGCACGGAGCCAACGTCCTTTTAATTGAGGGTAATGAAATTGGTGGGACCTGTGTCAACGTTGGTTGTGTGCCTAAAAAAGTCATGTGGCAAGCCAGCAGCATGATGGAAATGATGGAAAGAGACACAGCAGGCTATGGGTTTGATGTTGAAATCAAAAATTTTAGCTTTAAACAATTAGTTGAAAATCGTGAAAAATATATCGACTTCTTACATGGTGCGTATAATCGTGGTTTAGACAGTAACAACATTGAACGTATCCATGGTTACGCTACGTTTACTGGGGAGCAAACAATTGAAGTCAATGGGACAGAATATACGGCGCCGCACATTTTAATCGCGACAGGTGGTCGTCCGAAAAAACTAGGTATTCCAGGAGAAGAATATGCCTTAGATTCAAATGGTTTCTTTGCATTAGAAGAAATGCCAAAACGTGTGGTCTTTGTGGGTGCAGGGTACATCGCAGCCGAATTAGCAGGAACCTTACATGGCTTAGGCGCAGAAACACATTGGGCCTTCCGTCATGAACGACCATTACGAAGCTTTGATGACATGCTTTCTGAAAAAGTCGTAGAACGCTATCAAGAAATGGGCATGCAAATTCATCCGAATGCAACACCAGCTAAAATTGAAAAAACGGCGCAGAATGAGTATGTTATTACATTTGAAAATGGTGAATCAATTACGACAGATGCCGTGATTTTCGGGACAGGCCGTCAGCCGAACACGGATCAATTAGGCTTAGAAAATACGAAAGTAGCCCTTGATGAAAAAGGCTACGTCAAAGTAGATAAATTCCAAAATACCACGCAAAATGGCATCTACGCAGTCGGCGATGTCATTGGGAAAATCGACTTAACGCCAGTCGCGATTGCCGCTGGTCGACGCCTGTCTGAACGCTTATTTAACGGACAAACCGATTTATATTTGGATTATAACTTGGTACCAACGGTGGTCTTTACCCATCCACCAGTTGCGACAATTGGTTTGACGGAAAAAGCAGCGCTTGAAGAATATGGTGAAGACCAAGTGAAAATCTATCGCTCTAGCTTTACACCAATGTACTTCGCTTTAGGAGAATACCGTCAAAAATGCGACATGAAATTAATCTGTGTCGGCAAAGAAGAAAAAATTGTCGGTTTGCATGGCATCGGCATCGGTGTTGACGAAATGCTACAAGGCTTTGCAGTCGCTATTAAAATGGGCGCGACCAAAGCAGATTTTGATAATACTGTTGCGATTCATCCAACAGGCTCAGAAGAATTTGTAACAATGCGATAAAAGGCTAATAGACCCCAAAAAAGAGCGTTGCTGATGCAACGCTCTTTTTTGAATACACAAGTTGTACTATTTGATTGGTAAAAAGTAATTTTTTATATCATGCCAATAACCACTTTTCCATCTTTTAACTACTGACTTTTCCAAGAAATATGCTATGATTAAAAAAATCAGCAAAACAGAGGGTAGGGAGTTAGAAGATGGATAAAATTAGAATTAACAACTTGAAATTTTTCACAAAAAATGGTGTTTTGGCAGAAGAAAAACGTCTAGGACAGCAAGTAGAAATCGACCTTGAAATGCAGTTGTCGCTAGCCGAGGCAGGGCGAACAGATGATGTCACCCAAACTGTCAATTATGCCGAAGTGAATGAATTGATTGCCCAACGAGTAAACAATCACTCGTACGATTTAATTGAAGGTTTAGCGAGTGCTATTTTAGATGATATTTCCGCAGATTATCAAGAACAATTGGACAAAATTATCATTAAAATTAGAAAATATAGTGTGCCGATGCCCGGCCTTTTTGACAATATTGAAATTGAAATGGAGCGAGAAGTATAGATGATTGGCTATGTAGCATTAGGTAGTAACGTCGGCGATCCGTACACAAATTTAGTGAAAGCCCGCAATTATTTAAACGAAGACCCGCAGATTCAGGTCGTGGCTTCTTCAAAACTTTATGAAACGGATCCTTACGGCTATACAGACCAAGATGATTTTTTGAACGCCGTATTGAAAATTGATACTAGCTATACCGCTGAAGAATTACTGGCTGTTACCCAAGGGATTGAGCAAGCAATGAAACGTAAAAAATTAATTCACTGGGGTCCGCGGATTATTGATATTGATATTTTATTATTAGGGGAACAGTCAGTCACGTTGCCTCACCTACAAGTTCCTCATCAAGAATTAACAAAACGGTCATTTGTTTTGATTCCCTTAAGTGATGTTTACGCAGAGGAACAACTATTGGGCGCGCCAATAGCTACGTGGATTCAGCGCAGTGGCAATCAAGAAGAAGTGCGAGTAAGCGAAAAGGAATGGTAGAGATGGAGCAGGAAAAACAAGCGCAAATTGAGCAGGCAGTTACCACAATCTTAGAAGCAGTGGGGGAAGATACTCAACGGGCAGGACTCATTGATACACCCAAACGCGTAGCTAAAATGTATGCAGAAGTTTTTAGTGGATTAACCGAACCTGAATTTGACGATTATAAATTATTTGATAGCTTAAATGAAGGCGAAATGGTTCTAGTAAAAGATATTGCCTTTTATTCAATGTGTGAACACCATTTATTGCCATTTTATGGAAAAGTACATGTCGCTTATCTGCCAGAAGGTGGCAAAGTATTGGGACTAAGCAAGTTACCAAGATTAGTAGAACATTGTGCCAAACGTCCCACAGTTCAAGAAGATTTAACAGTGACAATTGCCCGCAAACTCCAAGAAAATATTCCCGTCAAAGGCATTGCAGTAGCCATTGAAGCGGAACATATGTGTATGACGATGCGCGGCGTGAAAACACCACAAAGTAGCACCAAAACATTTCAATTTACCGGACTATTTAAAGAACAAGAGTGGAAAAATCAATTTTTAATGGAGATACGTTAGAAAATGGAAATCATTGTCGGCACGAATAACCAAGGTAAGTTAAAAGAAATGCAATCAGGACTTAAGGACCCAGCTATTCAACTTGTCTCTTATCGAAAGTATACAACCAGTCAAGAGCAACCGGCAGAAACTGGCACTACGTATGCTGAAAATGCTTATCTAAAAGCACGCTTTTTCCAACAATTAATTGGACGCCCAGTGTTAGGTGATGATGGCGGCTTAACGTTAACTGCTTTTCCTGATTTATTAGGTATTTATACAAGCCGCTTTTTCCATTCAGCTAATCCGGAAGAACAGAACCGCGAACTGTTGCACTTATTTGAAGGGCAACAGTCGACTCGCGAGTTAACCTTATCAGCCACGTTGGTCTATGCACTCGATGACGACAAACTGTTGCAAACGGAAGCCGCTTTGACTGGTGAATTAGTTGAACCGCGCGGTACAGGCGGTTATGGCTTTGATCCGATTATTTATTTACCAGACCGAGGCAAAACCTTAGCGGAGTTGTCCATGAGTGAACGAATGAAGATAAGTCCTAGGATGCAGGCTTTACGAAAGATGATTCAGCAGATAAAGGAGCAATATGACAATGATTGATTTAAAAAAGAATTACCAAATTATGGGGATTGTCAACACGACCCCCGACTCTTTTTCTGATGGCGGTAGCTACACAACGGTCGACGTGGCCTATCAACATGCGCTTCATCTACTAGAAGCGGGGGCCGATATTTTAGACATTGGCGGCCAATCCACACGTCCTGGCTACGAAGAAGTTTCTCCACAAGTTGAGGCAGACCGAGTATTACCGTTAATTAAAAAAATACGTGAGACTTCTCTAGCGCCGATTTCTGTGGACACCTACTATCCCGAAGTAGCAGAAGCCGCGATCCAAGCTGGCGCCACAATGATTAATGACATCAAAGGATTAGACACTCCGGGGATGGCAGAAGTCCTCGCACAATATCCTGAAATCCAAGTTGTGATTATGCATTCTAGAAAACGCCAATCTCTTTCTTTAAAAGAAGAGTTGCACCAATTTTATACAGAAAAAATTGAACAATGCCAAAAATACGGGCTTTCCTTAGAAAAAATTTGTTTCGATCCAGGGATTGGCTTTCATAAAACTGTCGCAGAAAACCTTCAACTGTTAAAAGATCCTAACGCCTTTCGCTACCAAGATTATCCGTTACTGTACGGCGTTTCTCGCAAACGAACCATCGGCGCTTTAACGAACGAACCAGAACCAGCCAACCGTGATTTTGGTTCAGCCGCTGCTTCCTTGTATGCAGCACAACAAGGCGTAGAAATTTTACGTGTTCATAATGTCCAAGGCTTAAAACAAACATTTGATGTCTGGCGAGCATTGTCGGAGAAGGAGTAAGAGCAGACCAATAGACTAAACAGACCGACCATCAAAAAAGATGGTCGGTCTGTTTAGTCTATTGCTAAAATCAGTAATAAAAAATAAACCTGTCATAACTTTTACCGAAGGTTGATTATAATTAAAGATGACGTCTTAAATGTTCGCAAGCTAATAAACGCCAGGAACAGAACCAACGCCTTCGGAACTAATTGGTTCTGTCCTGATCTCTTCATGTTTATCGTGTTTATTATGCTAAGTTGAAACGGGAAAGTCGATTGTTAAATAAGCTTTCGTTTTTTAGGTATTTTTAAGAAATATTTTAGAGTAGATACAGCATAGAAATTCTATTACAATTGTCTTTGGATCTTCAAATAATATCAATTGTTATTTAATATTTATTTTATTTTTTACAAGTAAAAGTAAGGAGGTTGTAATCTCAATTGAAAAAACATAACTATTTATTGATTTTATTGTGGATAGTTGAAGGGATCTTTTTAGGAGTTGAAAAAGTAGAGGCTGCTCCTAGACCATTAACAGAACTGGGCTATTTCCATTGGGCAAATCAATCGATTACACCAGCGGCAAACACATTTATTATGCATTACGGCGAAAATACATCCGTCGAACCAATTGAAGGCGAAGTGTATTCAAACTACATGGCAGTTAGTCGAACGACAAATAAAAGTAAAGCATTAGTAAAAAATGTGGGGTTCTATGAAGGAAAAGCAGTTAATTTATTAGTTACATTACAACGGAATAAAAGTAATTTGGATGGAGGATCAATTAGTTTTACTGAAAGCTATTTTTTAGGAATTACGATTAAAGGCGAAATGCTGGTTACCTATGATTTTGTTGATAATTATGGTCAGCCCTTAACGATAAAAACAGCGTTTAATTACTATGGGTTAAATTCAAACAAATATGTTGGCTATAAAAACCCTGGAACGATAATTGATGCCTTATATGCGGAAAATCCTACACATATTCTTTACGATACGTGGGATGGCGGAGACGATGATTATTGGTTATATCTAAAAAACGTTACTGCAGGGGTACCTTGGCGGGACCCTCGCCAGCGTTTTGAAATGACGACCAAAAGTATTTCTACTGTTACGTTTGTAGTCCACAACAATGACACAACGCCGTCATCCATTGTTTACTTTACGGATTTTTTGGCAAAACCAGAATTTCCAACAGCCTACGCAATGGATACTTATTTTGAAAATGCAGAGACGGCTGTTTGTTTAAATGTGCAACAGACCATTCCAAATATTGATCAGTGGACAAAACCTAGTCAAATGGCTATAAACGTTAACCTGAACCAAGTAAATCAAACAAAGCAATATCAATTTGACAAAGTCTTAGTTACAGACTTTAAAGGAGAAGATTTAACGGATTTATTTACTAGCCAAACAGATGGTGAAAATGTCCAAATTATGACAAAAAATCTGTCAGATAGTCGTTTCTACGATACCGTATTACAATATAAAGTTTACTTGAAATGGCAAGGAACTCAAAATCCAGTCGATACGGCGCTCATTTCAAATGGAAAATTAGACTTGCCGTTTAGTGCAAGAACTCTTTTAGATGGAGAAAATTTAGAGGAAACGACTGCTACATCCAGTGTGAATTATGTGGGGAAAGCAACGACTGTGTTTTTAAATGAACAAGATAATGCTATTCATGAACCAGTCACAAAAGAAGGGATTTTAACCACGCCTTTTGACTTATCTAATCAGTATCCCGAAATAGCTGGCTATGAACCAATTAAGACCCAACAAGATCAAGGAATGTTTCTTCCAGAGGAGCAAACAATTATTCATCGTTATCGTGAAAAGAAGTTATTACAATTCAAATTGATGGATGAAGAAAATCCGCTATTGGTCTCACGTTTTACAAATCAGCGAGAAGTTACTTTTTCATTTTCCCATGATCCATCAACCAATATAACTTTAATAGCGAAGTGTGGCACGGAAGAAAAAGAATTAAAAAAATATGTAGATGCGCCAGAATCGGTTGTTGATAAAGTTACGTATACTTTTCCTGAACATTGGTTGAATCGAGAGGTTTTCTTTTATATAAAAGATGAGAACAATCAAGAGTCAGAAAAAGACAGTCGGACTCTTCAAAAAGAAGCTGGGCCCAAGCTCATTTTACCTGATACGATCAATTTTGGTGTGAATGAAATTCCCGCAACAGAGACAATGATTTCTTCTATTACAAATAAAGAAATCCGCATTGAAGATACAAGCAAACTTGATAAAAGTCGGTGGACAATTAAAGTAAAAGAAGAACAACCGTTAAAGAACGAAAACGGTGAGTTACTCGACAAAAGAATAAGTTATGGTGAGAAGAATCAGCGTGTTCTAATTAATGCAGATAGCCAACCTATTTTGCAAGGAAGCGGCAACGCTACCGCTAATTTGACCAAACAACTTCAGTTGACGATTTTTCCATCTGATCCAATCGGAAGGTATAGTGGAGTGTTGCGGTGGTCTCTGGAAGATGCGCCAGAATAAAACCTTTGTTTAATAAGAAAAAAGTGCCCAAAGATCTATCAATAGATAATTGGACACTTTTTTATAAACCTCTCTGGGGCTCCTACTTTTTTAAAGAGAGCGCCTTCTAACAAAGTGCAAATGTGTTATACTACACAAGTAGGAAGTTTATGACGGTGGCAATTTCTCAAAAAAGGGGGACTGCCAATGTTTTTGCTTGTTCGCTTTTTCCCTAGAAAGGAATAGCAGTGACTGTCTTTGAAGCATTGATGTTTGCGATTGCTTTCGCAACGTTAATTGTCAAAATCAGTAATAAAAACAACAAAAAATAAACCCGTCATAACCTTTAGCTGGGATTGACGGGTTTATTTCCGTATCAAAATCAAGCTACCGTCTTAAACGGTCTACCCGAGAGCGTATGTCTAGTACGCTCTCTTCGTGTTTATTATAGCAAGTTGAAACGGAAAAGTCGAATAGTAAATAAATTGAGATAAGACAGAGCGGGGAAAGTAGGGAGAGTTAAAAATGGCATTTGCACATATAAATATAGAAAATATGGTTGTTTTTGGAGGAATCTCATTAAGTATTTATATATTATACACTGTTCTGAATATTATAGAATTTAAGTATTATGACAAGGTATCTTTTGATGAAGAAGAACTTGACAGAATAGATACACAGGAATATGCAAGGTACTTTTCAGAACTATTAACGGAAAACCAATAATTTAAAGCCACCGTCGTAAATGGTCTACCCGAGAGCGTATGTCTAGTACGCTCTCTTCGTGTTTATTATAGCAAGTTGGAACGGAAAAATTCGAATAGTATCTAGATAAAAAAACAGTGTAGAAACGAAAGCTATGTTGAATGCTGCAGCAGATACTGCTTTTGTGATAATTAATTAAAGACTTCTGTCTCAACTTAAATCAACCAACAAAAGGGAACTTTTTATACAAAGTGTGTACACACTATTGAATAGACTTGAATCAGCGTGATTTTATTTGAATTTTTCAACAGTAGCTACAAAAAAAGTGTTAATTTATGCTTATAAAAGTAACAATTTTATTTTTGGACGACAATCAATAACTGGTTCAAACATTGGCTTTTATTTCATTTAATAATTTACATTATTTTATTATTTCTTTTTTTAGGAATAAATAAAATAAAATTTTAAATTTATTTCGTGTATGCTAAATGATATACAGGGGAACAATTTTATATATTCTTGATTAATTTTTATTTAAAGGAAGGAATTTGTATGAAGAAAATTACTAAGGCTCTTATCATTAGCACGTTAGGAATTCAAGTGTGTCTACCCATCGTGAGTTATGCAACGTCTGAAGAGCAACCGAGCGAAGTCAGTCAGCAACTTAGCGCCAGTCTGAAGGTAGCTGGTGTACCAGAATCTGAAAATTATAAAACACAGTTTTCTGTGAAACCATCTGAAAACTTATACAAAGGTTCTACGACATTTAGGCCAGCGAATCAAAACGAGTTGTTAATTGATGGCTTTGTCAACAATAACAACATACAAATTGCGATTACTGTTGACCGTACCAAACCGCGAACACTCTATATTTATGAACTTAGTCCCAACAATTCCACTCGACAAAAATACACACTAACAGAGGGGAGTACGGTGAATTCAAAAGAGTTTCCAGGACATCGTTATGTCTACCCTGGAGGGAAATATGACAATATTATTTTGGAACGTTACAACACTAGAGCGGCAATTTGGAATTTAAAACGAACGCTTTTACAAAATGATACGAAAACAGTGAATAAAGTAATCGTCCCAATTATTGATCAATTAGAACAAGAAACACATTATATTATCGCTGGTACAACAAAAGAAGAACCTGAAAATCAGCTATTAGAGAGTGTTAAACAATCTGGTTTCAAAGGAGATGCTTATACAACTGGTGCGCCGGAAACGATTGTTAAAGATGGCGTGACCTATGCGTTAACTGACCCATTACCGACCAACGCAAATGGTTACTTATCTAAATATTATAATGGTTGGTCACACTTGTATAATTATGGAAATTACGATCTTCGTCGCACGCAAATTGATGATAGTGGCACACAATTGATTGAGTTACTAAGAAAAAACGGTACAGTTGAGCAGAGCGCCAAGGTAGCTGCGGGCCAAAGCCACACATTTCCTAATAAAGGCACTGCAGGTGGACCTGTGACAGCTGTTAATTTTTACAATGGGATTCCAGAAACGACGTATCATGTGGTTTATCAATATATTGCTGTTGAAACAGAATACCGTGGTCAAATCGTGGATCAAGATGGCAATAAAATTTCTAAAGAGGGGCTCGAACTGCCATCTTTTGAAGGAAAACGTGGTGAAACAATTCAGGTGAACCCAGAGGACCTACCAGAGATTCCTGGGTATATTAAACCGAGTGCACCATTAGAGCTAGTTATTCCAGAAACAGGTCGGAACAATATAATCGTGAAAGGCTACAAATATATTAATAATCGTTTGTATTTTGAAACCTATGATCCATTATCTGGAGGTCGTAAACACAAAAATGGTGAGCCTTTAGGAAAAGATCGCCTATATGATGCAGAAGAGTTTATGCGAGCAATGGAAAAAGGTGTGCCAATTATTCAAGTCATTGGTTAAGTAAACCTAGAAATAAGTTATAACATATTTGTTTTCAAATATATTATATAAATGCTTTAAAAATACTAAGTAGAGGAGTTTTTTAAGATGAAGAAAGCTATCAAAAAAGTTTCAATGTGTTTAGGGGTAACCGCATTTTTAGGGGCAGGAGCGTTGGCTACAACAACTTCAGCTTTTGCAACAGAACAACCAGAAGTGGCATCAGAAGCCATCTCAACCTATGCGGCGACTGGTTTTTATCGTGTTCTTTACGATACAACGTTGTTATTCAGTGATAACGCCGACATTATTCATATACCAGCAGGATTTATGATTTACCATACAGGAAATGAGATGGAGTGGGGGGGCATGAAATTTTATGAAATGAATGTCATGCAAGGAACAGAAGTATACCGTGGTTATGTTCAAGATACAGCGTTAGTTAAAGCGTAAAAAAAGACAGCTCTTCTGCGTTCAGAAGAGCTGTCTTTTTACTAAATAACCAAAAGTTTTTTTAATTCTCTCTTGTCAAAATCGTTTGTGTAATTTCATACAATTGTTCTTTCGCTTGGACCTTTGTTTCAGGAAGTTTGCTGATTTCTTTCAGCGCTTTTTCTGTGTAATGAGTGGCTAATTGTTGAGCCTTTTCTACGCCACCTAGTTCATGGACAAGACGATAAATTTCCTGTGTTTCTTCATCGGTCAAGGCTTCTTTTTTCATTAAAAGTGGCAACAAAACTTCAGGATTGGCTTCAAGTGCATAAATCAAGGGCAAAGAATACACGCCTTGACGTACGTCTTCTAAGACGGGTTTGCCGATGGCATCGGCAGTTTGCGTATAGTCCAAAATATCATCAATAATTTGAAAAGCCAGTCCGATATTTTCGCCGATTTCACCACAACGTTTGGCAAAACGTTGGGAGGTGCCACTTTCATAGGCACCGACAAAACAACTTAGCGCAAACAATTCCGCAGTTTTCCCGGAAATGTTTTTTAAATATTGGTCAATCGTTACCTCGAAATTATAGCGATTGTCCATTTGACCAAGCTCACCAGTTAGGACTTTTTCCATACTGCGCGAATTTAATTGAATGCTTTTTAATGAAGAAGAATAATCAGATAAGAGCTTGAAACAGCAAACAAAAAGATAATCGCCTGTATACACGGCTGTGCTATTCCCAAAGCGCGAACGCAGTGTTGGCAAGCCACGACGCGTATCGGCTTCGTCGACAATATCGTCGTGAACTAACGTGGCGGTATGCAGTAATTCAATGGAAGCCGCTAACGCTGTCGCCTTTTTAGGGTCCCGCTGTTCACCAAAATAAGAGAACAACAGTTGGTAGGCTGGACGTAGCAATTTGCCGCCAGAATGAATCATGTCATGGACAGCAGCTTGAATCTCTTGATTATCGATTTGAACCGCTTGTTCCATCAAGCGAAGAGTAGTTGTTAATTCTTTTGATAACGTAGGATAGGTATTCCACATAGGATGTATATTCATAAGATGACTCCTTTAATTGTGGCGGACAGGTTTTCAATTAGAAAAATTGACTCCACTTATGTTTCGTTGTTTGTTCATAATTCAGTTGGAATTTTCGTAACGTCTGGACATGTTGTAGTAAATAATTAGCGGCAATCCCAATGGCAATCCCTGAAAGTAACCCAAACAGAGATAGAAATGGTAAGTACAGCATCGGCGCCCACGAATGAGCAAAGAAAGAGGTCGTTAGCAACTGACCAACGTTGTGTAAGAAACCACCAACGGCACTAATCCCTATAATGCTGACCCGTTTTGGCCCCAGCTGCTTGACAAGCAACATGCCGAAATAACTTAATAAGGCACCACTGGCACTATAGAAAAAGGTCGAAAGTGTACCGCCCAGTAATGTCGTTAAAATCAAACGTAAACAGACCAGGAAAAAACTATCACGCTTACGCATGGTGAAAATCGCAATAATAGTAATTAGATTTGCTAGACCGAGCTTTGCCCCAGGAGCAAATGCGAAAGGGTAAGGAATCATATTTTCGATTAAACCAATAATGACCCCTTGGGCAACGAGCATAGCAATATAAATATTCTTGTGTAATTTGCTCATAGTTGTCGTGCTTAATAAATTAAGCTACCGTCTTCACTCCCATCAGAAGCTTCCACGGTGATAAACAAATTGTGGGGTAGACAGGCAATCGGGGTTTCACCAGGTTTGGAAATCCAGCCTCGCCGAACATCCACTAAGTCAGCACAGTTGGCTTCCTTCACGCGGATACGATCACCATCTACTTCAATCAGGTTGTAATCACCGTCTTTTGCTTCGTATTTATATGTATAATGCGGGCCGTCCTTTTTTAAGTCAAAGACTTTGATTACTTTGTTGTCTACTTTCAAGACTGCTTGATACGTAGCCGCTTCTTGACCACGGTTTTGCATGGCAAAAACAACAAGGGGCAGAAAAGAACCAAGAACTAAAATAGCAATAATAATAACGTCCCATGTTTTCAAGCGACTTTTCTTAATGAATTCTTTGATCGTCATTTTCTTCTCTCTCCTTTGGTGTTTTTTTCTTGTCTATCATAACATAATGAACGGAAAAGAAGTATTCTTTTCCAGTTGAGCCACCATATTATATAAAAGAAAATATGTGGGACAAAAGTCATGCTTGACTGCTGTCCCACATACTAAATCCTATGATAGTCAGCTGGAGACATGTGTCTCAGCTTTTGCTCGTAGTTGTCAATCGATGATCGATTGCTTACTTACCGCCGTATCTAGCTTTCGGGGTACCATACCACGCTTTACCAAGTTTGCGTTGAATCCATGGAATTACCCAGCGGTCTAAACCGACAGCACGGCCTGAACCGTTCATCAAAGCAAAAGCGACAAAGATAAACCAGATATTTACCCAATAGAACATGCCAGATAAACAGAAGGCAATTGTTAAACCAATTGTAGCAGCACTTGATAACCAAGTGAATAAACCAGCAATCAATGCTAAAGCAATACATACTTCAACGATTGTCATGAATTTTTGCATGAACAAAGCAACTTCTTGGTTTGGCATCATAAATTTCATTACGCTTTCGAACCATTTAGGCATGTGATCAAACACTTGCATTGGTGTTTCGCCGTAAGCGTAGCTTAACCCAAAGTGCGCTGCTTGTGTTGCCGCATCGGCCCCACCGCTTGCCGCAGCATCCGCCGCACCACTTGCAGCAGTTGTTGCTGTTTCAGTTGCTTGAGAAGCACCTGTTGTTACTTGTTCTTGTAACCAAGGGAATGGGAAAACGACTTTATCTGTGAACCAAGAACCGTCACCAAACCAAGTGCTTGGTTTCAAGTAATCGCCGTTGCCGACAATTTTCTTCATTGATTCGACTAACCAAACCATACCATAGAAGACACGTAGCGGAACACTCCACAAGACATTGCCGTAACGAGACGTATGTCCGCGAGCAACAGAACGATCATCTTTAATATGGAAGATTTCGTGCATAATGTATTGGAACATGTAGTAACCAGAACGAATATCAAAGAAGTATTTCAAGTTAACGATATGTTTCATAATGATGGCTAAGAAACCACTCAAATGAATTTTATCGAATAAGTTGGCAACGCCCCATTTCGCGCCGATGGAAACCATGAATCCTTGGTAGTTTCCTTTAAAGGCATGTTTTTCGCCGCCTTTAATATCTGCAACGATGTTGGCAGCTGCAGTATGACCTGTTTGTTCAGCTGCTTGAACGATTTGAGGAGTTGGTGTATTTGGTGTTTCTTCGTAATAAACCAAGTCACCAATGATATAAATGTTTTTGTCTTCGTAACCTTTTGCTTGCATGTATTCATTCGCAACTAAACGACTACCACGTGCTGCTTCTAAACCAAAGTCAGCGGCATCAGAAGTTGCTTTCACACCAGCTGTCCAGATTAACGTATGCGTTGGTACTTCAGAACCATCTTTTAATTTAATATGATCTGCTGCAACTTCAACGATTGGTGAGTTCAATAATAATTGAACATTTTTCTTTTCTAGATAACGTTCTGCTTTGGCAGCATCGTTACGAGATAACATGTTTAAGATGGTTGGCATTGCTTCAACAACCATTAATGTAATTTCGTCTGGATCAATTTTGGCATCTTTCGCTAAACGATCTTTCCAGTCGATTAATTCGCCGACCATTTCGATCCCAGTAAAACCAGAACCACAGACAACGAATGTTAACATTGCTTTGCGTACTTCAGCATCTGGTTCGATGGCTGCTTTAGCAACGGTTGCTTCAATGTGATGACGAATTTTCACTGCATCATCAAATGACCATAAGGTGAAACCATTTTCTTTCACGCCTGGTGTTCCAAAGTCATTTGGTTCGCCACCCATACCCAGAATTAACTGGTCAAATGGATAAGAACCTGCTAAAGTTTTCACAACTTTGTTTTCTTTGTCGATCCCAGTAACAGTATCTGTTACCAATTTTACGTTTTTCTTGCGTGAGAACAAACGTTGTAAGTCGTATTGAATTGCTTCTGGTTCAACACGTCCGCCTGCTACTTCATGCAATTCGGTCATCATAGTGTGGTAAGAATGGCGATCAATCAATGTGATTGTTACGTCCGTATCTTTTTTAAATTTCTTTGCTAGAAATTTAGTAGCTGAAACGCCAGCATACCCAGCACCTACAACGACAATATTTTGCTTTGTCATTGACAATCCGCTCCTTAATATTGTAAGTAGTAAAATAGTGATAATGATTAATAAGTACACAATCGACTAACATTATATAAGTATTTCACGAATTTGTCTAATATAAATTTTAATTGTCAACAAATTTACTCCAACGATGAGTTTTTGATGAAAAAAAGACCGAAATGTAAATATTTTTAGGGGATGGTCTTGACAACGTTTTTAAAACCATTATAATGTGTAATGTATCACAAACTTTTAATGTTTGTGAAAATCATGAAAGAAAAGGTGACTATCAATGAAAGTGAATAAATTTGTTAAAGGTTTTGCGGCAATTGCATTATTTAGTTTAGTATTAGCAGGCTGTGGCGCAGACAAGAAAGACAACACAACGAACTCTTCTAGCGCAGCATCTTCAGAAACGAAAAAATCAACTGAATCATCAGCACCAGCGAAAAAAGTTGCCGGTGGCGATTTAAAAGATGGTACGTATAAATTAGAAGAAAAAAATGAAAAAAATGGTTACCGTGCAGTCTTTGAAATGACTGTAAAAGACGGCAAAATCACTGAATCTAAATATGACAACATCAATGCTGACGGCAAATCTAAAACAGAAGACACTAAGTATGAAGAAAGCATGAAAGCAAAATCTGGTGTTGGACCAAAAGAATACATCAAACAATTAAACGATTCTTTTGTTAAAGCACAAAGCGCAAGCGGTGTGGAAGTAGTAACCGGTGCGACTCATTCATCTGAATCATTCCAAAACTACGCACAACAATTAATCCAAGCAGCACAAGCTGGTAACACAGACACAATCGAAATCGACAATGGGGCAACATTGAAAGATGGTACGTACTCATTGAAAGAAAAAAATGACTCAAACGGCTACCACACAACATTCTCAATGACTGTGAAAGATGGTAAAGTGACTGAATCTAACTACGATAACGTGAACGCTGACGGCAAATCTAAAAAAGATGACACTGAATACGAAAGCAAAATGAAAGACGTTACTGGCGTTGGACCAAAAGAATATATCGAAACATTAAACAAAGAATTTGTTAAAGCAATGGGCGAAGAAGACGGCTCACCTGCAGGTGTTGAAGTGGTAACTGGTGCAACACACAGCACACATTCATTCATCAACTACGCACAACAATTAGTGAACGCTGCTGAAAAAGGCGACACAACTGAAATCGTTGTTGACAACATCGTAACAAAATAATTAGAAATAAATGAATCGTGAAGTAGTTCCTGAAATGCTTTTCAGCAATTACTTAGCACCATTGAGGGGTTGGGAAAAAGTCGGTTGGCTGACTTTCCCGCCCCTTTTTCTTCGCTAGTTCTGTCCATCATTTCACAAATTTTTTTCACAGAAATTTGTGAATTTCCAAGAGAAAGACTTTTCATTTTTTCCAAAAAAGGCTACTATGCAAGAGAACTTATTTTTTAATTAAAGAAGGAAAGAAGAGGGAATCCTATGAAAAAGAAACTTCTGCTCATGGTGAGTGTTCTAGCAGTGCTGTTTGTGGCAGCTGCTTGTTCCTCAAAACCAGAAGCGAAAATTAATACAGAACCATACTCTGACCGTCAAACAATGCTTGGTACCTACGTTCAAATTCGCATCTACGATGATGGCAAAGAAGACGTCTTACCGAAAGCTTTTGCCCGTGTCAAAGAACTAGGCGATAAAATCACCGTCAACCAACCAGGTTCAGAAATTGATGAAATCAACCAAGAAGCAGGCGTGAAACCAGTCAAAGTCTCAGATGACCTGTATCCTTTGTTGAAAAAAGCCTATGAATATAGCAAAGACTCCCGCGGTGGTTTCGACATGGCAATTGGCCCAATCACCTCTATGTGGCACATTGGCTTCGATGATGCCCGCAAACCAAGCCAAGCCGAAATTGATCAAGCCTTGAAACTTGTCGATTATACGAAAGTTAAATTCAACGACAAAGAGCAAACCGTTTACCTTGAAGAAAAAGGCATGCAATTGGATTTAGGCGCAATTGCCAAAGGCTTCATCACCGACGAAGTCGTGAAAGTCCTCAAAGACAACGGCGTTACCACCGCTATCGTCGATTTAGGCGGGAATGTTTACGTCTTAGGACACAGCCCACGTGGCAAAGACATGGACTGGACAGTTGGGATTCAAGATCCGAATAAAGCCCGCAACACTGTTTTAGGTCAAGTCAAAGAAAGCAACAAAACCTTAGTCACATCAGGAATTTATGAACGCTACTTAAAAGTCGATGGTAAAACGTACCACCATCTCTTCGATCGTGAAACTGGCTATCCGTTTGATAACGACATCGCGGGTGTCACCATTATCACCGACAAATCCATCGATGGTGATGGTCTCTCAACAGCCGTCTTCTCAATGGGCGTCAAAAAAGGACTAGAATATGTCGAAAGTCTGAAAGGAACCGATGCCATTTTCGTCACAAAAGACGACAAAGTCTACATTAGCAAAGATATCGAAGGCAACTTTGAAATCGGCAAAGACTCTGGCTATACGATGGGGAATCGGGCCGATTTGAAATAAGGAGCGACTAAAAATGTCTTTAAATGTGTTTTTAAAAGTAGTGGAAATTCAGACGAAGCTTGCCAGTCTCTTTCCCTTTATCATCGGGGTCTTGTTTTCAATGACCTATTTTGGGGAAGTCCAGTGGGGCAACACGCTGGTTTTCTTCATTGGCATGGTGGTCTTTGATATGGCCACCACCGCCATTAATAATTACATGGACTTCAAAAAAGCCAAATCGGACGTCTACAAATATGAAGAAAATATTATCGGACAATCAGGCGTTTCACCACAACTGGTCCGCAATATGATTTTCGCCATGATTGCCTTCACTGCCGTTGTAGGTGCGTACTTAACGGTTCAAACCGGTTGGCTCTTCCTTGTGTTAGGGGGAATTTGCTGCTTCATCGGTATTTTCTACACGTATGGACCGATTCCGTTATCCCGCATGCCCTTGGGAGAAATTTTCAGTGGCTTCACGATGGGCTTAGGCATCTTCGTCTTAACGGTTTACTTGAACGTCGTTACCAAGCCGCCGTTTTACTTAACGGTTGATTTCGCCAGTGGCGCCTTTCGCTTAGACGGCAATCTCTGGGCGGTGCTTGCGATTGTCGTGGCGTCCTTGCCCTTGGTTTGTTCGATTGCTAATATCATGCTCGCCAACAATTTACGGGACTTAGATACGGATATTGAGAACCACCGTTATACGTTAGTCTATTATATCGGGCGCCCAGCAGGGATTGTGCTGTTTCAAGTGTTAGCGTTAGCTGGGTATCTGGTGATTTTATTTGGCTTCATTAGTGGTATTTATCAATGGCCGGTGTTAATCACGTTTGCCACTCTGCCAGTCATTTGGAAAAATATTCAAACGTTTAAACAAGAATTGCCGCAGCCGAAAAGTTTCCGTCATTCCATTAAAAACTTACTGGTTTTCAATGGTACCTATGCCTTAGGGCTATTAATTAGCGCTTTGATTGGTTGAAACCTAAAAAAGTGCGAAGAATGCGAAAAAAATCTTGTTTTTTTTCAAGAAGTTTCTTCAAAATAGTTAAGAAAAGCTCAAAACGTTAGTGGTCAACACTAACATTTTGAGCTTTTCTCGTTAAAGAGAACAAAAAATTAAACTTTAAAGGCGTGATTTCAGGGAAAAACAGGTGGGAAACAACATTCCTATTGGTTGATAATTAAATAACATGTCTTTAAACGCTGTTCTATCGCTATAATTCAAAAAATTCACATGGAGTGCGTAAAAATCGTCAATTTCTCAAGGGGGGTTCTTTGTTATTATAGAGGTATGAAAAAAGGTTGTTTGAGCATTCGATAAACACAAGTTCAAATCTGTTGTTGATTTAAAAGGAGGTTTTAAAATGAAAAAAAAGCGTTATTTAATGATTGTGTGTCTACTATTTTCCCCTAGTTTTTTTATAAATGTTGAAGCGTCTGATGGTGGTTCTAGTTCGGTGGGGATTGAATTTTACCAAAATCCGACAACACCCGCTCCTAAAGATGCCCCGCCGAAAACAGATGCGCCAGCTACTGATCCCAAGGAACCAGCTGGTCCTCCGCAAGGAGATCAACGAAGTGGTGGTTCGACACAGACCACCACAACTGGCTCAACGCTCCCTCGTACAGGGAGCAAGAGTCAGGCAAATCTTAGCATTCTCGGCTTGGTCTTAATTGGCCTTGTCGGAATGGTACATAGAAAGAGGGGACGACATGAAGCGAAATAAATGGCAACGTCTTGCAGCTATTGGCTTATGTAGTTCTTTGCTAGTGAATGCCTTTTCGGGCGTGACGGCAGTTGCGGAAACCGTGACGATTGAAAGTAGTCCGACCGCTGAAAGTAGCGTCAAGGAAGAAACGCAAGCAAGTAGTGAAACGCAAGAAACAACGACTGAAACAAGTCGAGAAGAAGTAACACAGAAAACAGAGAAACAAGCAGAAGTGGAGGTAGAAAAGAAGGAAGACACGCCAGTGAAAGCGGAGCAAAAAGAAGTGGAAGCTCAGCAGGAGGCGCAACCTACGCCACAACCACCAGTAGAAATACAAAATCGAGCCGTTGGCGTTAAGGCAGGAAATTTGCCCGAGCTTCATCAGCAGTTAGTTGATTTGTTATATGCGAGATATGGAAGTCTAGGGCAATTACTTGGTTATCAAACTGACCCTATTCCCTTTCCTGAAGGCGTAATCGGCTTCAACCTTAAGAATACTGAAAATGTTACCTTGAATATGGCTGATTTTGATTTAACTGCGACAACACGTTTTACAATTAACGAAAACAGTCCTTATAAGCCGATTAGTTCAGTCGTTGGACCTACAACTGTTAATAAATCTGCAACTGGGTTTGACCTTGTTGTCCCAGCGAAAACAATTACAGCAACTTCCAATCTCAATCAATTCTATCATGTAGAAGCTGTGAGTTTACAAGTGCCAGCTTATATCAAACAAGTATCGATTGCAGGGAGTATAGTG
Source organism: Enterococcus sp. DIV1758 (assembly GCF_051711985.1). Taxonomy (NCBI): domain Bacteria; kingdom Bacillati; phylum Bacillota; class Bacilli; order Lactobacillales; family Enterococcaceae; genus Enterococcus; species Enterococcus sp. DIV1758. The sequence continues at coordinate 2,696,249 of NZ_JBIOOA010000001.1, read as the reverse complement.
AATATAGGTTATGGAACTTTGGAACCACGACTAACAAATGTGGCACTGATAATAGCACCTACTGATTCATCGCATTATGATATCTCAAGTAATTTTGCTTTAGGAAAATACATCTATCAAATTAGAGATACGTCTGGAAAAGCTGAATCGCCCACTAGTTATTATGCTACACATGGAGAGGCTTATGTTCCAGCAAACGATATTGATCTAAATGTTACCTTTCGTAAAGTCACCGAAAACTTCGTTGACGCCACTGGTGCCAAAATCACACCACCAACCGGTTTCACCCAAGGGCAACAAACAAGTATTACGAGCAATGACTTCACGTACACCAGTGCCAAAGCCTTGCCGGATACGTACAAGGCAGGCGGCAAAACTTACAAGTTCAAAGGCTGGTACAAAGGCAAAACCAAACCAGCGACTTTAAAAACGACGAAGACACCTAGTTACGCAGTTACTTACGATGACAATGACGATTTAAATGTGGTCTATGAGGAAATAGAAGCATTTGATTTTCCAGCCATTACCTATCAATTCGGGTTCGTAGATGAATCAGGTAAGCAAGTCGATGCTTCCAAAGTTAGCTTGACCTATGACAATTGGTATGGGGAAGTATTCTCAAATAATGCAGCGGATACAAATATTTCTGCTAACTGGAAAACAGTCAGTCTTGAAAAAGGTCAAGTTGCGCCAACCAAAAACAACTTGAAAGAAATTGTTTATCCTGCACAGTCTCTTGAGATACTGAGTGGGCGAACTTCACAATACAGTGTGGCTAATTTAACATTTGCACTGCCAAAATACTATGAAAAAATGAGCGTTTATAACAAGAACGGTACTTTTGATGCGGCATACTCGTTTCCTAGTGTTCAAAATAATAATTCCACAATTCCAATTGTTGAAGGTTCAGATAAATATGTTTCTAAATGGTTTGAATTAAAGAAAAGTGGGAGTCAATCGTTTGTTTTTAATCAAACAACTCCGGCAGCCCCAACAGATGTTCAAGTACCTGCTTATTTGCGAGAGATTGTCCATAATCCGGCTATTGTAGCAAACAAAGGAACTTATTATACATTAGATAAACCCGTCTACTACTATCTAACCAATCGCAAGGTCACCGAAAACTTCGTTGATACCACGGGCACCAAAATCACAGCGCCAACAGGGTTCACGCAAGGTAACCAGATTCCGATGACTAGCGACACCTTCAAGTATACAGCGGCGAAAGCCTTGCCAGCTAGTTATTCAGCTGGCGGCAAAACCTATACTTTCCAAGGTTGGTACAAAGGTAAAACCAAACCGAATACGTTGACAACCAGCACTACGCCAACATATAACACAACCTTTGATGGCAATGACGATATGACGGCGGTGTATAAAGAGGAAGTGCCAAAAGCGAGTGTTACTTTAACACGCACTACAGCTGAAACAGTAACTAGCGGCGGCAACGTCACATGGCGCGCTACGATTACCAATACAAGCCAAGCCCCGTTAACCACGGCGACCATCAAGAAATCAACGGCTTGGACAACTGGCTTAGCAGCACCAACTGCCATGATCGTGACACCAGTTGGCGGCACGGCGAAAACCGTTCCAGTCACAGCGACTACTTGGACTAATGGCGTTAGCTTAGGGACTGACATCCCAGTAGGGAAATCTGCCACGGTTCAGTTCACTACCAAAGCGACGGGCATAGCGGGGCAAGTCTTGCGTGCAGGGATTACCACCAGTGGGAATTACAGTGGCATTTCTGCTTCAGCAACTGTTCGTGTGAAAGACAATGATCAGGCGATTGTTACACCAACGGCAGAGGGATTCATCAGTGTGCCAACTTTCAATTTTGGTCAGATAGGGATTGCGGGAAACACACAACAGCATGGCCTGAAGAAAACCGCTGATTACTACGGCAACGGCACACGCAATCCCTATCTGCGAATTAAGAAAACCCAACCGAATTGGAGCTTAACGGCGCAACTGTCTCAACCAAAATCAGCTACAGACAGCTTGCCAACAGCGACCCGCCTATTACTAGGTGCAGCTCCTGTTTCAAGTTTCTCCAATTACAATCAACCAACGGAGTTGAAAAACACGATTGGCACCACCAAGGTTATTAACTTAACGGCAAATAACACGGCTACGAACATCGTTGCCAACCAACAATTTACTGGCAGTAATGTCTATCAGCTAGATTTCGTATTTGATAATATCAAACTAGAAGTACCAGCTAGTCAAGGCATGACTGGTCAACAATACCAAGCCGCAGTCACATGGAATTTAGTGACTGGACCGTAAAAATAAAAAATGCTCGAGCTTCAGAAAAATAGGAGGCTCGGGTATTTTTTATTGATGGTCTTTTTAGGGTTGTTGTGCTATAACAGCAATGAAAAGAGAGATATGCGACAACATACCTCTCTGGTGTAGAGCCGTTTAAGACGGTAGCGATTTTTAGTGATTTATAAAAAATAACCGTACTCGCTAAAGCTTCTGCGATAGACAAAGTGAGCAGCGCCCCTTTCATTAAGGGGCGCTGCTTTTTAGTCGTTATTGCGATTGTTCAGTGTCTTTCGTAGAGAGGTTCATTTGTTCTTTGATGGCATTTTCGACACGTTGGCGTTCGCTTTCTTCAACTAGTTGATAAGAAATACCTTCAATTCCTGTCACGCCATCGCCAGTATAATCGTAGCCTTTCAATTGATCGGTTTCGATTGTTTTTAGTGCGGGGGTGTATTTTTTTAGCATTGCCATCATTTGGCCAAAGGACAAGTCGGTTTCACCATGTTCGCCGATTACGTCCAGAATTTCTTGATATTTTAGCAAGCTGTTAAAAGAAAGTAACTTGTTGGTTAATTCGATTAAAACTTCTCGCTGGCGGCGTTGACGACCATAGTCGCCTTCGGGGTCTTCGTAACGCATGCGCGCGTATTGTAAAGCTTCCCAGCCACCTAAATGTTGTTTGCCTTTCGGATAATGAATCCCTTCAGCGTCAAAAGCAAAGGCATTGTCGACAGTGACGCCGCCCACCGCATCGCCAAGGTCCTTCATAGCATCCATATCAATTGAAAAGTAATGATTGATTGGGATGTGCAAGACATTTTCAACTGTTTTGATTTGCATATCGGCACCACCGAAAACGTGGGCCGCATTGATTTTATTGTATTCGCCATTGGTGCCAGCCATTTCCACATAGTAGTCACGCGGGATGCTGGTGATGGTAGTTTTTTGTAATTGATTATTCACTGTAACCACCATTAAGGCATTGGAGCGGTAATCGGTTTTGCGTTTTGAGTCATTCGCAATCCCCATAATTAAGAAACTAACCGGTTCACCTTTGGCTAAATCGGGACTCTTCGTGGAAGATTTTCTTGGTTTATACATGGTATTCGCTGTTTTTTGCAAATTGCGATACATGCTGACCCCGTAAGCGGAAACAGAAAGTGTGCCTAAAAATAAAAGGGTTAAACTAAAGACCACGAATAAACTTTTTCTTTTACGAGAATGGCGGCGCCGGCGTTGTGTCGGTACTTCTGCTTCCTCTGGTTCAGGTGCTGGCAAATAACGTTGAACAATTTGAAATGAAAAGTTGACCCAGCTATAACTTAGGAGCATCCCAGCGATGACATCACTAGGATAATGAACGCGTAAGATTAAACGACCTAACACAATCAAAACTAAATAAGTAAGTAAGAAAATTTTGATGCCTTTGGTTTTTTCGACATGAAGATAGGCCAAAATGATCAAAATCGTACAGACCAGCGCCATTGCTAATAATGAATGTCCGCTGGGAAAGCTAGCAGAGCTTCGATCAGCTAAAGCACCTAGGTTTGGTCGAGCCCGACCCACCACATGTTTAAAAACGCTCCCTAAAAAGCCGACAGCTAATAGGTTACTGACAGCCCAAAAGGCTAGAATTTTTTCTTTTTTGCGTAAAAGGTAAACCATCAATAATAAGAAGAATAGCAGCATTGGTCCAATCGTGGCAGTTTTTGCTAACAGATTGACCGCTGTTAAAAGTGGGGCATTTAATTGCCATTTGATGTGATAAATAGCTTCGTCCATTTGTTGAAACCAATTTGGACTAGCCGCCACTAACAAAGTGAGGAAAGTAAAACCAAGCGTTGTTAGGGCATAAAGTGGAAATTTTTTATTCGATGTTTGCATGAGAATCCCTTTCTTTTTCCCTTGAAAGAGTAGACTAAGCCAGCATCGATCGTAAATAAGCGCTTGCGACTAAACAGGACACAGCAAGCCAATCGGTTCTCATCGTCTGAGCTTTAGCACTATCCAACGTAAAGATTTCTCTTAGCTATTTTTAGAAGAGCCTTAATTCGACCATTCCTGTTTTACACATTGGTGTCTTTCGACATTTCTGCGCAATAGCCTATGTTTGGATAGGAGCCTCACCTAACAAGGTTATTTTATCTAACGCTAGAAGTATAGAATTTATGCAGCGGTTCTCACAATGAAGTTTAAGAAAATTTATTGTTTTTTAAATAAATTTAAAGGTGTGGGAGAAAAGCGTTATTTTGGGAAATCGATTTTAAAAACGGAAAAACGTTTTACAGCATCTGCTTTTAACGATATAATAAAAGAATAGATGAAAAAACGAGGAGGTGAACAGTATGCTAGTTAATTTTACAGTCAAAAATCTTCTATCTTTTAAAGAGGAACAAACACTTTCCCTACAAACAGGCGCGTATTTACGAAAGTATGTCAATAATCGTTTCGAAGTGAAGCCTAAAAATTACCCAGAAAAACTAAGGTTACTGAAGAGTGCCATTGTTTTTGGGGGAAATGGTTCAGGAAAATCAAATTTAGTGAGTGGGTTAAATGCGTTAAAAACTTTGGTTTTAAGAGAACAAGCTTCGATTAATGATGCTTTATTATATGAACCTTTTGCGTTAGACCCTCTCACTAAACAAAGTCCATCTGTTATGACCATTGAATTTATTAATGACAGTGTCTTGTATCGCTATTCGTTAGCTAACACAGCGCGCGAAGTAGTTAAGGAATCTTTAGAAATTTATGACAAAACGCAGGATGATTTTGTTTATTATTTTAAAAGAGACGGTGCGGAATCTTCCGTTTTTCCAGAAAAATATCAAGAATACCAAACACAAATTAAGTCTAATTCGTTAGTTATCCATACGTTGGAATCAAAAAATGATCAGCACGCTACGAATGTCGTTCGTTGGTTTGCCAATCAGTTAGTTATTTTTGATGGATCTTTACGGAATATTGAACGGTTGAACAATGAAAAAGACAAAGAGAAAGTCTTGAACTTTTTGAAACTTGCGGATATGAACATGGTTGACCTAGTTCCTGTGAAAGACAAAGAGGAAGATTACTCGAAACAAGAAAAATTAGCCGCTGTTTTAGAACGAATTATCCAAGAAAAAGACCCGACCATTGAAATTGGTCGAGTCAAGAAAAGTCTGTATTCGTTGTACTCTGTTTATAACCAATATGATGAAATGAATCAAGTGGTCGGACAAGAACGTATTCATTATGATTTGGAATCTTCTGGGACGAAAAAATTAATTGGCTTAGCACTAAATATTTTATTTAATCCAGAAGAAAAAGTTTTTGTTTTTGATGAATTTGATGATGCGTTTCATCAAGAGTTGTCAGGAACATTGTTAGAAGCGTTCAATGCCATGGAGACGAATACACAATTTATCTTGACCTCCCATGAACTTCATTTGATGGATAATCAATTGAGAAAGGATCAAATTTACTTCGCAGATAAGAATTATCGTGGTGCCAGCGAATTATACGCTTTGTATGACTTTGAAGCAGACCCAAAAAAAGGTCGCGGAGATATCACATATTATCGCCGTTATTTAAATGGTCTGTTTGGTGGTGTTCCTCATATTGATCGAAGTGAAATCGTTCAGGCAGTGAAGGTAAAGGAGTAGAAGTTGGTATGCCAAAAATAAAAAGGGTAAAAAAAGGAAAGAAATTAAAACCAAATGTCATGATTTTTTGCGAAGGAGAAACAGAAGAAGCTTACCTTAGATTGATTAAACGAAAATATTCTGCAGTCAATATTAAAAGTAAACTCAAAGTAAAAACATGTAGACGTCAAGGAGAGGCGTTGGTCGAATACGCCGTTTCCTGTATTCGGAGTATGGGAAAAGCGGAGCGAGACAATTATGATTTGTTTTATGTTATGTATGACAAGGACGAACAAACCACAGAATCGATTGAAAACGCGGTAAGATGTGGACAACGACATCGTCCTGAAATCAAGACAATTTTTTCAAATGAATGCTTTGAACTCTGGTTATTACTTCACTTTGAGGAAGTCAATCGATACATGACTAGAGAAAATTTATATGGGAGATTAGAGAAAGTTCTGCATTTAAAAGACAGTTATCGAAATTTTAAAGGCGCAGAAGTATGTAAGTATCTTGAATAAAAAGTAGCTATTGCTTTTCAGAATACGAATAAAAACTGGTTTTCTCCTTTAGAAGAAATGAAAATCAATGAAAATCCCTATACGAATTTCCCCAAAGAATTGTGCGAAATGTTAGCACAAAAAGAAGTTGATTTTTAAAGAGCAAGAAAGCATCTGTTTAAATTTAGACAGGTGCTTTCTTGCTCTTTTTCTAAATTTCCCCACTTATCCTCGACGCCATTCACCAATCTGGTCCAAACTAATTTCCCCAGAAGACAACGTTTTGGACGTACCATCAGGCAACTGGACAATCAATTCCCCGTTTCCATTAATGGTTGTCGCAACGCCGCGGAAGTCTTGCCCGTTTTGGGTAAAAGCGACGTCTTTGCCAATCACAAAGGAGCGTTGTCGGTATTCTTCTAAAAAGTCTTTCGTTGAACGTTCGTCTAAAATTTGATAAAAATGATTCCAAATGTTGGCGACTAGTTCATTTCGCGACGCCGTCGGTTCACCATCTGGGAAAAGGGAAGTCACTTTCTGCCGAATGTCCTCAGGAAATTCGGTTTCTGTAATTGAAAAATTAATCCCCATGCCGATGATAACATTGGAAATTTGCCCTGTTTCCACATTGCTCATGGCTTCCGACAAAATCCCGCAAACTTTTTTGCCGTTTAAATAAAGGTCGTTGACCCATTTAATTTCTGTTTGAACGCCTGCCAGAGTATCCATTGCTCGAGCGACCGCTACGGCCATAATCACAGTATATTGGGCGATTTCTTCAAAATTTTGGTTCGGTTGAAGCACCATGCTCATGTAAATCCCTTTACCTGGCGTAGCGAAAAACGGCCGGCCGAACCTGCCCCGCGGCATTTCTTGCATGTCAGCAACAATCAATGTATTGTCTGGCGTCTGGTCTAAAATCGCCCGCTTAGCATCGGTCATGGTAGATTCAGATGTTTCTAGGACGGTAATTGTTAAAGGCGGTGTTTGTGGCCATAATGCCAACTGAATGCCTTCTGCAGAAAGGACATCTGATTTTTCAAGGCGATACCCCTTGTTTTGCACGCTAGTAATTTGATAGCCATCTTTTTTCAATTCATTAATCGCTTTCCAAATAGCTGTGCGAGATAAGGATAGACGTTGTGCCATCTCTTCGCCCGAAAGGAATGCGGGCGTTTGTTTCATCAATAAAGTTAGGACTTGGCTTTTTGTCGACATATTTTTTCCTCCGATTCGTTATGCTTATTGTAGCGGAAAGGAAAAGGCTTGGTCAACTAGTGAAAAAATCCATCTTAGGATGGAGGAAAATGAAGCAGGCGTTTGCTATACTTGTTTTATTGAGAAGGAGTGAGGGGAATGGAAAAGCAACAATATGTTTGTGAGAAATGTGGCAACATGCACTATGTGTCGGACCAATTTCAAGCAACAGGTGGGAACTTTGCGAAAATTTTTGATGTTCAAAATAAAAAATTTATTACAATTAGCTGTACCCAATGCGGCTACACCGAACTTTACCGCAGCCAAACAAGCGGCGGCATGAATGTCCTAGACTTTTTATTAGGTGGCGGTTAGTCAAAAACGAATGCATCTTTGCATTCGTTTTTTTGTGTGCGAATAGGAAGATAGGGGAAAATGCGTAATTATTTATTACGCCTTTTTTCATTTAAACCCTTTACAAAAAAACTCCTTTTTATGAAAAAGAAAACCTTAAAGAAACCCTTGACTTTTCTAGACAAAGGTAGTAGAATCTATAGAGCAAAAACTATCTGAAAGTGACGAAGCAGGAGCGAAATATTGTCCGTTCCGGTTTTTTATAGGAAAACAAAAGTAGAAACGCCAGAAAATTTTTCGGAAGCATGTTCTATTTTTGGTTTTTTTTTGCTTAAAAACTGCAAAAAATGCTTTTTGTTACATATATTTAATATATGTAACGTAAATGTAATTTTTCGGATCGGTGTTTTGATAGACTTATAACTAGAGGGGTGAAGAGCTTGGCTGGACACGTAGTAAAATACGGAAAGCATCGCGAACGTAGAAGTTTCGCACGTATCAGTGAAGTATTGGAATTACCAAATTTAATTGAAATCCAAACAGACTCTTATCAATGGTTTTTAGATGAGGGACTTCGTGAAATGTTTGAAGACATTTTACCAATTGATGATTTCCAAGGAAACTTATCCTTAGAATTTGTTGACTATGAATTAAAAGAACCAAAGTACACAGTAGAAGAAGCCCGCGCACATGATGCCAACTATTCTGCGCCATTACATGTAACATTACGTTTAACCAACCGTGAAACAGGTGAAATTAAATCCCAAGAAGTCTTCTTCGGCGATTTCCCATTAATGACAGAAATGGGTACCTTCATCATCAACGGGGCAGAACGTGTTATCGTTTCCCAATTAGTTCGTTCTCCAGGTGTTTATTTCCATGGAAAAGTGGACAAAAACGGCAAAGAAGGTTTTGGCTCAACAGTCATTCCTAACCGTGGTGCATGGTTAGAAATGGAAACAGATGCGAAAGACATTTCTTATGTTCGGATTGACCGCACACGTAAAATTCCTTTAACTGTGTTAGTTCGTGCTTTAGGTTTCGGTTCAGATGATACCATCTTCGAAATTTTCGGCGACAGCGAAAGCTTACGCAACACAATTGAAAAAGATTTACACAAAAATGCAAGTGATTCTCGTACAGAAGAAGGCTTGAAAGACATTTATGAACGTCTTCGCCCGGGCGAACCAAAAACAGCAGATAGCTCACGTAGCTTGTTAACTGCACGTTTCTTTGATCCAAAACGTTATGATTTGGCAAACGTTGGTCGCTACAAAGTTAACAAAAAATTAGACTTAAAAACACGTCTATTAAACTTAACCTTAGCTGAAACGCTAGTTGATCCAGAAACTGGTGAAATCATTGTCGAAAAAGGCACGGTTTTAACACACCAAATCATGGAAACATTAGGCGAATACATTGACAACGGCTTAAACAGTGTAACTTACTATCCAAGTGAAGATGCGGTAGTAACTGAACCAATGACGATTCAAGTGATTCAAGTTCTTTCACCAAAAGATCCTGAACGTATCGTAAATGTGATTGGTAACGGCTATCCAGACGACAGCGTCAAAACAGTTCGTCCAGCAGATATCGTTGCTTCAATGAGCTACTTCTTCAACTTAATGGAAGATATCGGCAATGTCGATGACATCGACCACTTAGGTAATCGTCGTATCCGTTCAGTAGGCGAATTATTACAAAACCAATTCCGTATTGGTTTAGCCCGTATGGAACGTGTGGTTCGTGAAAGAATGTCTATTCAAGACACAGAAACATTGACACCACAACAATTAATTAACATCCGTCCAGTGGTAGCAAGTATCAAAGAATTCTTTGGTTCTTCACAGTTATCACAGTTCATGGACCAAACAAACCCATTAGGTGAGTTAACCCATAAACGTCGTCTATCAGCCTTAGGGCCTGGTGGTTTGACTCGTGACCGTGCCGGTTATGAAGTTCGTGACGTTCACTACTCTCACTATGGTCGTATGTGTCCAATTGAAACGCCTGAGGGACCGAATATCGGGTTGATCAATAGTTTATCTAGTTACGCAAAAGTGAATAAATTTGGTTTCATCGAAACGCCTTATCGCCGTGTTGATCGTGCGACAGGCCGTGTTACTGATCAAGTAGATTACTTAACCGCAGACATCGAAGACCATTATATCGTAGCGCAAGCGAACTCAGTTTTAAATGAAGATGGCACATTTGCCAATGATGTTGTTATGGCGCGTCTACAAAGTGAAAACTTAGAAGTTGCCGTAGACAAAGTTGACTACATGGACGTTTCACCAAAACAAGTAGTCGCAGTCGCAACAGCATGTATTCCTTTCTTAGAAAACGATGACTCCAACCGTGCCTTGATGGGTGCCAACATGCAGCGTCAAGCGGTGCCGTTAATTCAACCACGCTCTCCGTGGGTAGGTACAGGTATGGAATATAAATCAGCCCATGACTCAGGTGCTGCTTTACTATGTAAACATGACGGTGTCGTAGAATTCGTCGATGCAAAAGAAATTCGCGTTCGTCGCGACAATGGCGCATTAGACAAATATATGGTTACTAAATTCCGTCGTTCTAACTCAGGAACAAGCTACAACCAACGCCCAATTGTTCACTTAGGTGAAAAAGTTGAAAAAGGCGATACTTTAGCGGATGGACCTTCTATGGAAGAAGGCGAAATGGCTTTAGGGCAAAACGTCTTAGTTGCCTTCATGACATGGGAAGGTTACAACTACGAGGATGCCATTATCATGAGCCGTCGTTTAGTTAAAGACGATGTCTACACTTCTGTGCATATTGAAGAATATGAATCAGAAGCACGTGATACAAAATTAGGACCTGAAGAAATTACCCGTGAAATTCCAAACGTTGGGGAAGACGCGTTGAAAGACTTAGACGAAATGGGGATTATCCGCATTGGTGCTGAAGTTCAAGATGGCGACTTACTAGTTGGGAAAGTCACACCTAAAGGGGTTACAGAATTATCTGCAGAAGAACGTTTATTACACGCAATCTTCGGGGAAAAAGCCCGCGAAGTTCGTGATACGTCTCTCCGTGTACCTCACGGTGGCGGCGGTATCGTTCATGATGTGAAAATCTTTACTCGTGAAGCTGGCGATGAATTATCACCAGGTGTCAACATGTTAGTTCGTGTCTATATCGTTCAAAAACGTAAAATTCACGAAGGAGACAAAATGGCGGGACGTCACGGAAATAAAGGGGTTGTTTCCCGTATTATGCCGGAAGAAGATATGCCATTCTTACCTGACGGAACACCTGTTGATATCATGTTGAACCCATTAGGGGTACCTTCTCGTATGAATATCGGACAAGTACTTGAATTACACTTAGGTATGGCTGCTCGCCAATTAGGTATTCACGTCGCAACACCTGTTTTCGATGGGGCAACCGATGAAGACGTTTGGGAAACTGTTCGTGAAGCTGGTATGGCTAGCGATGCTAAAACAGTTCTTTACGATGGACGTACAGGTGAACCATTTGATAACCGTATTTCCGTTGGTGTCATGTATATGATTAAATTAGCCCACATGGTTGATGACAAATTGCATGCTCGTTCAATCGGACCTTACTCTCTTGTTACGCAACAACCGTTGGGTGGTAAAGCTCAATTCGGTGGACAACGTTTCGGGGAAATGGAAGTTTGGGCACTGGAAGCTTACGGTGCTGCTTACACATTACAAGAAATCTTAACTTACAAATCTGATGACGTTGTCGGACGTGTGAAAACATACGAAGCCATCGTTAAAGGTGAACCAATTCCAAAACCAGGTGTGCCTGAATCATTCCGAGTATTAGTGAAAGAATTACAATCACTTGGTTTAGACATGCGTGTCTTGGACATTGAGGAAGCTGAGATTGAGTTACGCGATATGGACGATGACGATGATGATTTAATCACCGTTGACGCACTAACCAAATTTGCGGAACAACAATCAGCGAAACAGCTGGAAAAAGAAGCAGAATCAGTCGTGAAAGAAGAAGCACAAGACGTTGTTCAAGAAATTGAAACAGCCGAAGACAGAGACTAATTTGTCGCTACCACTCTGATGAGTTGATTCAACTGCGACTTTGTTGCAACTGCGCAAGCCATTACTTGTTCCAAGTGTCGTCAGACCTTCTTTCAAGTGATGCTTGCCATTTGCTAACAAGTTGCTGACTCAGCTTCTCTAAATAAGGAAATGGAGGGAATTCCTTTTGATCGATGTAAATAAATTCGAAAGTATGCAAATAGGGCTTGCTTCACCAGAAAAGATCAGAAGTTGGTCTTATGGGGAAGTTAAAAAACCCGAAACAATTAACTACCGTACATTAAAACCCGAACGTGAAGGGTTATTCTGTGAACGCATTTTTGGTCCAACCAAAGACTGGGAATGTGCTTGTGGTAAATATAAACGTATCCGTTATAAAGGTATTGTCTGTGACCGTTGTGGCGTTGAAGTCACTCGTTCAAAAGTACGTCGTGAACGTATGGGACATATTGAATTAGCCGCACCAGTTTCACATATCTGGTACTTTAAAGGAATTCCATCTCGGATGGGTCTTGTTTTAGACATGAGCCCTCGTGCATTGGAAGAAGTCATTTATTTTGCTTCATACGTTGTCATCGAACCAGGTGACACAACATTAGAGAAAAAACAATTGTTAACGGAACGTGAATATCGTGAAAAACGTGAACAATATGGCCAAGCCTTCAAAGCTGCTATGGGTGCCGAAGCCGTGAAACAATTATTAGATAACGTCGATTTAGATGGCGAAGTTGCGCAATTAAAAGAAGAATTGAAAACAGCTTCTGGTCAAAAACGGACACGTGCCATCCGTCGTTTAGACATCTTAGAAGCCTTCCGTGCCTCTGGTAACCAACCAAGCTGGATGGTAATGGATGTTATCCCAGTTATTCCACCAGATTTACGTCCGATGGTTCAATTGGAAGGTGGTCGTTTTGCAACAAGTGACTTAAACGACTTATACCGCCGTGTTATCAACCGTAACAACCGTCTAAAACGTTTATTAGACTTAAATGCGCCAAGCATCATTGTTCAAAACGAAAAACGGATGTTACAAGAAGCGGTGGATGCTTTAATCGATAATGGTCGTCGTGGCCGTCCAGTTACTGGACCAGGTAACCGTCCATTGAAATCTCTTTCTCACATGTTGAAAGGGAAACAAGGTCGTTTCCGTCAAAACTTACTAGGTAAACGTGTTGACTATTCTGGTCGTTCCGTAATCGTCGTTGGTCCGTTCTTAAAAATGTACCAATGTGGTTTACCAAAAGAAATGGCGATTGAATTATTCAAACCATTTGTAATGCGTGAATTAGTACAACGTGAAATTGCGACAAACATTAAAAATGCGAAACGTAAAATCGAACGTGGCGAAGATGAAGTTTGGGATATCTTAGAAGAAGTTATCCAAGAACACCCAGTTTTACTTAACCGGGCACCTACGTTGCATAGATTAGGGATCCAAGCTTTCGAACCTGTTCTTGTTGAAGGTCGTGCGATTCGTCTTCACCCATTAGTTTGTGAAGCCTACAATGCCGATTTCGATGGAGACCAAATGGCGGTTCACGTGCCTCTAAATGAAGAAGCACAAGCAGAAGCTCGTATGTTAATGCTTGCTGCCCAAAATATCTTGAACCCGAAAGATGGTAAACCAGTTGTTACACCATCTCAAGATATGGTCTTAGGTAACTACTACCTAACAATGGAAGAAGAAGGCCGTGAAGGGGAAGGCATGATCTTCCGCGACATGAACGAAGCTGTTTTAGCATGGCAAAATGGCTACGTGCATTTACACTCACGGATTGGGGTTCAAACAACACTTTTAGGTGACAAACCATTTACTGATTGGCAAAAAGAACGAATCTTAATCACCACAGTTGGTAAGATCATCTTTAACGAAATTATGCCTGTTGAGTTCCCTTACTTGAACGAACCAACAGACTATAACTTAACTGTTCAAACACCAGATAAATACTTCGTAGAAGCTGGTACAGACATTCCTGCACACATTAAAGAGCAAGAATTAGTTTTACCATTCAAGAAGAAAAATCTTGGAAATATCATTGCTGAAGTCTTCAAGAGATTCCACATTACGGAAACCTCTAAAATGCTTGACCGCATGAAAGACTTAGGTTACAAACACTCAACTTATGCTGGGATGACGGTAGGGATTGCCGATATCATGGTTCTTCATGAAAAACAAGCAATCATTGATGCTGCCCACAAACAAGTTGAAACAATTACTAAACAATTCCGTCGTGGTTTAATTACTGATGACGAACGTTATGAACGTGTAATCGGCGTTTGGAACGGTGCCAAAGACGAAATCCAACAAAAACTGATCGAAAGTATGGAAGCTCGTAACCCAATCTTCATGATGTCTGACTCTGGAGCCCGTGGTAACATCTCCAACTTTACACAGTTAGCTGGTATGCGTGGTTTGATGGCCGCTCCGAATGGACGAATCATGGAATTACCAATCATCTCAAACTTCCGTGAAGGACTTTCTGTCTTAGAAATGTTTATCTCAACTCACGGGGCTCGTAAAGGGATGACCGATACGGCCTTGAAGACAGCCGATTCAGGTTACTTAACACGTCGTTTAGTTGACGTTGCCCAAGACGTAATCATTCGTGAAGACGACTGTGGCACTGACCGTGGTCTTGAAATCGAAGCAATTCGTGAAGGTAATGAAATTATCGAACCATTAGACGAACGTCTATTAGGTCGTTATACACGTAAATCAGTTGTTCATCCAGAAACTGGTGCAATCATCATTGGTGCGGATCAACTAATCACTGAAGATCTTGCAAGAGAAATCGTGGATGCTGGTATTGAAAAAGTAACTATCCGTTCTGTCTTTACATGTAACACAAAACATGGTGTATGTAAGCACTGTTACGGACGTAACTTGGCAACTGGTTCTGACGTTGAAGTCGGAGAAGCAGTTGGTACAATCGCCGCTCAATCAATCGGGGAACCTGGTACACAGTTAACCATGCGTACGTTCCATACCGGTGGGGTTGCCGGTGACGATATCACTCAAGGTTTACCTCGTATCCAAGAAATCTTTGAAGCACGTAATCCGAAAGGGCAAGCAGTGATTACAGAAGTAACCGGTGAAGTTATCGATATTTCTGAAGATCCTGCCACACGTCAAAAAGAAGTAACCATCAAAGGAAAAACAGATACACGTACCTATACTGTCCCTTACACTGCACGTATGAAAGTTGCTGAAGGCGACATCATCCACCGTGGTGCACCGTTGACAGAAGGTTCAATTGATCCAAAACAATTATTACAAGTTCGTGATGTTTTATCTGTTGAAAACTACCTATTACGTGAAGTACAACGTGTTTACCGTATGCAAGGGGTAGAAATCGGCGACAAACATATCGAAGTAATGGTTCGTCAAATGTTACGTAAAATCCGCGTAATGGATCCGGGTGACACTGAAATCCTTCCAGGAACATTAATGGACATCGCAGAATTTAAAGACCGTAACTACGACACATTAGTTGCTGGTGGCGTCCCTGCTACTAGTCGTCCAGTTTTACTTGGTATTACCAAAGCGTCATTGGAAACAAACAGCTTCTTATCTGCTGCATCCTTCCAAGAAACAACACGCGTGTTAACAGATGCTGCTATCCGTGGCAAAAAAGATCCATTACTTGGATTGAAAGAAAATGTTATCATTGGTAAAATCATCCCAGCTGGTACTGGTATGGCTCGTTACCGTAACATGGAACCAAAAGAAGTTGGCGTAGCTAGCGAAAACGTTTATAGTATTTCAGACATCGAAGCACAAATGGCTGCTGAAGATGCGATGAAAAACATCAATAAATAAACCCTAAAAAGCCGTAAGGAGCATGCTCCTTGCGGCTTTTTTTATTTGCTATAACCAACTGATTGTGAGTAAACCCAAACTTAAAAAGGGGACAAAAGGAAGTTTCTGTTCAACTGGATACCCCAAAAATTTACAACTGTAGCCACAGATTAGACCATAACTACTGGCAAAAAATAGTAGCATCAGCAACTGAGGTACCTGTAAAAAACAGCCCCACAAACCCAGTAACAAAAGATCCCCTCGCCCCATGGCTTCCGGAAAATAATGTAAGACGGCTCGGAAAAAACAAAAACAAAAAAGACCAGTCAGTAAGTAAAACGAATGCTGACCCGCCACTTTCAGCAAGTAAAGCACAAAAAAACTAGGATAAAGAATCTTCGGTTCAACCACTAAATACCAGTAATCAATCAAGGATAATGTGAAAGCACTCGTCAGCCACCACCAGAGAATCAAAACATCAATCTTCAGGCCAGCTGAAAAACAGCTTGCGGTTAACCCGCCCATGACAAGTTCTGCTAAAAGATAACTCTTAGCTACTGGCTGTTGACACTTTCGACAACGAAAGCGCTGCAGCAAAATCGAAACAACTGGAATTAATTCATAGAGTTGTAGAGGCTGGTGGCAACCTTGACAGTGGGAAGGGGGCCACCACAGAGAACGCCCTACTGGTAAGCGCTCCGCCACTAAGCATAAAAAAGAACCGAAACAGGCACCAATCAAAAAGAGACTCAAGAAAAACATAGGTTACCTCCTTAAAAATAAACTACGCTTTTTTTAAACTTTTTCATTTGACTAGACAAATCTTTTTTTGTTAGGAATAATAAAAGAAACAAGAAATGAGGGAATCAAATGGAAAAATTAGCGATTGGTGTCGACGTTGGCACCACGCAAGCCAAAGCAGTGGCTTTTCAAGCAAATGGCACAGTCGTAGCTTCTAGCTATGTACGTTATCCATTAATTCAAGAGACTGAAGGAATGGCGGAGCAAGACCCAGAAACGCTGTTCCAAGCTGTGGTGAACTGTATTCGAACCGTCACACAGCAAGTGAAGAATCAACCAATTGGGCTCATTTCTTTTGCTTCAGCGATGCATGGCTTAATTGCCATGGATGCGCAAGGACGCCCATTGACCCAAGTGATTACTTGGGCTGACACACGAGCATCTGATTATGCGGAAGCGTTAAAAGAAACGCCAGCGGCCCAATTGTTTTATCAATTGACAGGCATGCCAATTCATCCAATGGCGCCTTTGTACAAGATTCGCTGGCTGCAGGAAAATCAGCCAGCCGTTGCGCAGAGCGCGGCCAAGTTTATTGGGATTAAGGACTACATTTTTTACCGTTTCTTTGGCGAATACTGGACAGATTATAGTAGTGCTTCGGGGATGGGTTTATTTAATATTCACACACGGCAATGGGAATCGTCGATTTTAGCGTATTTATCTATTGAGGAGGAACAGTTGCCAAAAGTTGCCCCGTCAACGTTCATTTTTCCAGCATTAGCGCCTTCTTGGCAAGAGATGCTTGGTGTTGAAGAAGAAACGGTTTTAGTTCTTGGTGGCGCGGATGGTCCATTGTCTAATTTAGGTTTGGGAGCGCTAGGAATGGGTGTAGCGACTTTGACCGTTGGTACGAGCGGCGCACTTCGGTATATTGTCGAAGAACCTTTTTTGCATCCGCAAGGTGAAACGTTTTGTTTTGCTCTAGATGAACAGCACTGGGTGATTGGTGGTGCAAGTAGTAATGGTGCAGTTGCGTTAGATTGGGCGAGCCAAACGATTTTTGCAGAAGAACATCAGCAAGCTATCCAAAACGGGACCAATCTCTATGACCCAATTATGGCCCAAATTGCAACCGTGCCAGCCGGTGCAAATGGCTTACTGTTTCATCCTTATTTGCTTGGTGAACGAGCACCGCTGTGGAATGCAGAGGCGAGCGCAAGTTTTATTGGCTTGCGCAAAAATCACCATGCCGGACATTTAGCTCGAGCGGTGGTGGAAGGAATCTGTTTCAATTTAAAAACTATTTTAGAGGATTTGAAACAACTCGGTGGACCCGTTCAGGAGATTCGGGCGACAGGCGGCTTTGCTGATTCCCCTGTGTTCCGTCAAATCATGGCTGATGTGCTGGGAGAAACGTTATCGTTCACTGATAGTACCGAAGCTTCGGCATTAGGCGCTGTTTTGCTAGGTTGGCAAGGCTTAGGGCAGTTACCAAATTTACAAGCAGCGGCGCAACAGGTGCTGATTCATGAAACGGTCACGCCACGGGCGGATCAATTGCTAGTTTATCAAGAACTGTATCCTGTTTTTCAAGAAACCCAACAAGTTTTAGCACAAAGTTATCAAAAATTAGCAGAATTCCGCAAATAATTGATAGTAAATAGCTTTGACAAATGACTGAGAAGTTGCTTAACTAGAAGAGAGACAAAGACTTGAGGAAATGAGGATGAGGAATGAAGAAACAGCTACTACCACTATTTCTGTTATTCATTGGGGCGTTAGCAAGCTGCAGTGCACCGTCTCGTTCCGGCGAAAAAGCAGCGCAACAGTTGGTAGATTACTTTATTTATCAAGAAAAGACAGCGACATTCTCTCAAACTTTTCGTGAACCGAAAGTCTTGGCGGAGCATTTGCAGACGAGCCGTCAACAGTTTCAGAAGCAGTTTTTCAATAGCTTAAAAGAAATGAACGCTGAAGTCACCGAGACTGAAGCCCAGAAGCTTAGCACAGAATTACTGGCTCAAGTGAAGAAAAAAGCGTCATATCAACTAGTAGCCACGAAAGAATTGAATGGACAAGCGACAATCACTTTTCAGATTAAGGGCTTAGATTTTGTGACGGCGATTGAAGATACAACCACTGCTCTTCTTCAGCAAACGCAACAGGCGACACAAGCGCTAGACATGCAGCACACGTTAGCCGTTTTAAAAAAAGAAATCCAACAAATCAATGTCAGCCATGAGCCAGTTGAACTGCCATTAACGGTTAAGCAAGTAGAAGGACAATGGTACTTGCCAGCAGCGGAGCAACTGAGACTGAATCAGTTTTTTTTAGCTTTCGTCACAGGAAAAGAAGATACTGACCAGTTGACAGAGGCACTCGACACGATCCTCACTCAAGCGGAACAAAAAGTCGTCACTGCGGATGAAAAAACAGCGATTTCAGGAAATTAATTAGATTCTTAATTGTAATTATTATAATTTGATAATAATTTTAAAAAAGAAAGGTTTTCAGTGTACTTTTTTCACAATTCATATTACACTAAGAGTGTAGAAAAAATATTTAGGAGGATGACAAAGAATGAAATTTGAAAAAACAAAAGAAATTTTGAACCAACTCGTTGCAGATTTAAGCCAATTTTCCGTGGTAATTCATCAAACACATTGGTATATGCGTGGACCTGAATTTTTAACACTTCACCCACAAATGGATGAATACATGGATCAAATCAATGAGCAATTAGATGTTGTTTCAGAACGTTTAATCACATTGGACGGCTCTCCATTCTCAACATTGCGTGAATTCGCAGAAAATACAAAAATTGAAGATGAAATTGGTAACTGGGACCGCACCATTCCAGAACGTATGGAAAAATTAGTAGCAGGCTACCGTTACTTAGCAGACCTTTACGCAAAAGGAATCGAAGTTTCTGGTGAAGAAGGCGACGACTGCACACAAGACATTTTCATCGCAAACAAAACAGACATCGAAAAAAATATTTGGATGTTACAAGCCAAACTTGGCAAAGCGCCTGGTATTGACGCATAATTTAAAACAACTCCCAAAGCCGCTGACGTTGACGTTGGCGGCTTTTTTCTGTTTAAAAGGCACAAAAAAATAAGTGAAAATCTATTTTCTGAAAGCGCAGAAAAACATTGACTTTATCAGTGATTGAAGGTAAAATATTAAATGGTATTGTTTGCCCCACAATGAGCCCCGGAAACTCAAGTGTATGTCAAACATCGAAAACAAAATTGGAGGAAAGAAACGTGCGTACAACATATATGGCCAAAGCTGGCGAAGTAGAACGTAAATGGTACGTAGTAGATGCAACAGATGTTCCTTTAGGACGTCTATCAGCAGTTGTTGCTTCTGTACTACGTGGTAAAAATAAACCAACATTCACACCACATGTGGATACTGGAGATTTCGTAATCGTAATTAACGCTGATAAAGTAAAATTAACAGGTAAAAAAGCTACAGACAAAATTTACTACCGTCACTCAATGTATCCTGGAGGATTAAAATCAGTGACAGCTGGTGAATTACGCGACAAAAACTCTCGCCGTCTTATCGAAACTTCTGTAAAAGGTATGCTACCTAAAAACACTTTAGGACGTAAACAATTTACTAAATTGAACGTATACGGTGGAGCTGAGCATCCACATGCTGCACAACAACCAGAAGTATTAGATATCACGAACTTAATTTAAGGAGGGAAATTCATTGGCACAAGTACAATATAGCGGCACAGGCCGTCGTAAAAATGCAGTTGCCCGCGTACGCTTAGTACCAGGTACTGGTAAAATTACTGTAAACAAAAAAGACGTAGAAGAATATATTCCACATGCTGACTTGCGTGAAGTTATCAACCAACCATTTGGCGTAACTGAAACAAAAGGCGCTTACGATGTAATCGTAAACGTAAACGGTGGTGGCTATGCTGGACAATCAGGAGCTATCCGTCACGGAATCGCTCGTGCATTGTTACAAGTAGATCCTGACTTCCGTTCTGCTTTAAAACGCGCTGGGTTACTTACTCGTGACGCACGTATGGTTGAACGTAAAAAACCAGGTCTTAAAAAAGCTCGTAAAGCTTCACAATTTTCAAAACGTTAATCGTTGTTATACCAACGATTTCAAGACACTTTCCAATTTTTGGAAGGTGTCTTTTTTGGATTTGGTAACGAGTTTGGTGACGACTTTGGTGACGACTTTTTTCGTACCCGTAACCATTTAATCATTCTGGTGGGTATTTCTATACTCTTCTAAACGTTTAAGTGTATCTATTTTAGTCATGTTTGGATTGTTAAAACCTGATAAGAAAGTAGTAGGTGCTCGTCTTAAACTGGTAAAAGATGAATTAAATTTATCATTCACTGAATTTGGTAATCGTTTAGGATTGAAGAAGCCAATAATCAATTCTTATGTACAAGGATATACGTTAGTACCGTTAGAGGTTCTTGAAAAAGTATCTAAGTTCAGTGGTAAACCAGTTGGCTGGTTTTATTTTGGAGAGATTTAGGATTACACTTTAGCTTACCTTTTGTTGGAAGGACACGAAGCACTATTACAAGACCATCCAGAAGTTGTTTTAGAAATTAAAAAAGTATTTTTGACAGATGAATATAAAAATATTGGCTGGGAAAATGAATTTGGTTATCCAGTAGAAGGATTTATAGATGGTTGTTTTGCAGAAATTCACTATAAATTATTGAGAGAACACATTCAAGAGTTAGCGGTGAAATTTTTAAATGAAGAAACTTCTGTAAAAAAAGATAAGATAAAGGATTCAAGTATCTTTCTTAGTTCAGAAGTTATGGGATATTATGAGGCAGTAAGACTTTTTGAGTATGGTGATGCAGAAAAAATTGTTGCTTCTATAAAAGATTGTTATGATGGTGTATTAAAGGACAAAGAGCTTTCTTTTGATAATGGTTTTCTTGTCGGAAAAATGATTAATATACTTGAAGACGATGCGGAAACCATAAAATTTATTTCTAAATTGTCTAAGGAGCTAACAGGGTATCCATTTTCTGTTCGTTTTGGTGGAGGGGACTTAGTTAGAGCCTTTCAAAAATTGCGCCCAGAATTACTGAAAGTATACGCAGAAGCGACATCCGATGATTATTATGATTGGTTTGAAAAAAGATAGAGTTACTAATCGAATAACACTATAAAATAAGTCAACAGCCACTAAGTTCTCCTAACGTCGCTGTTGACTTATTTTATTGGGTATGTGTTTTTATTAGTCCCCGAGGAACTCACAAAATAGCAAATCCATAAGCTGGTTCTCGGGCTATTTTAGCGTAACATACCCACCGCTTGCAGAAGTAAATGAAATAGTCGTTATAAAAAATTACTCTTCCCCTTCAGGATCTAGCAAAATAGCAAATGGAACTACGAGATTTTCTGTTAAGTCCGTAGTTTTTCTTTTTGTCTTAGCTCAATAACTTGTTCTTCCATACTTGTGGATAACTCTTGAAAATCAGAATAAAAAGCTTGGAATATTTTTGAATAGGCATAATATTGTTTAACTAATTTCTGTTTATTTAGTGGTCGCTTACTTTCATTGAAATAGCTTTCTAGTAATTTTAAAGGCGCATTCCAAGAGGTTAATTGTTCAAGTAAATCATATAAAGCATAAATATCTTGATGGCTAATTTTCTTAATTGGTTGTTTGCTTGTAGTCAACTTTTCATTTTTTTCTTCTAACAATTTTTATCACTCCTAATAAAATCCATGTCTATATAAACAACAGCGTGAAGATATTCTACTATACCATGTTTGTATAGACAACATTTTTTTATTAGATAGGGGAATTTAGATGGAAAAAGATAGCTGTAGTGTAAAAGTAGAAATACTAATCAATGAATTATTAGCAGAAAGAAAAATGTCTTTGAGGGAACTTGCTCGCTTATCTGGAATAGAGCCTTCAAATTTGAGTAATCTTGCGAATGGTAAAAGAAAGAGAATTTATTTGGAACATATCGAACGGATAGCAGACGCTTTGGAAATTGATGATATATCGAAGATTATGAGATTGAAGTATAAATGAAAATTTTTATTTTTTTGAGTAATCTGTTTAGATTAAATGAAGGAGGAAAATGTAATGGTCGAATTCATTGAAGACAATATTGTAGCTATTTTTACGGTTTGTATAGCATTTTTTTCTTTTGTTATTGCCACAATATCCCTATTTTTGACTAAGAACAATTCTCGCTTAAATAGTTATAATTTTAAAGGGAATTTTTCTGTATACTTAAAACAGGATTCAAAGTTAAAAAAATTTTTTATTTCACCAAGCTTTGAAGTTAAGATTTATAATTCAATAATGTCAGATACAATTCCTTTTGAATATACACTTCAAATAGTGTCTAAACTAGGAGGGATTTTCCGAACACATTGCTTTGACTGCATGGATGATAGCTCAACTTTTGGGGTTGCTAAATCTTTACCAATCATCAAGCAAAAAGTAAATAAAAATCGATTTTTAAAAAGATACGCACATGATAATCTTATTAGTTTTTCATCGGATCATTTCTATTCTTATTTTGAGGCATTAGGGAAGTATAACAAAGAAAAGAATCTTAGAGAAAATAAATTAAATAGGTATCATAACTATATTGAGATTACAGATTATTGTGGGAATACTGAAATATGGTATTTTTCTTTTTCGTTATATCTTTCTAATTTGGATAAAGATTTAGAATATGGGGTATGGAAAACTTGTTACGATTCATCAGCTCATTTTCAATATTATAGATTTTCTGACTTTACAATAATGTCTCCAAATGATATAGCAATGAATTTAAATAGAGTTCTTAAGTATGAAAAAGATTTGTCAGATATTAGAGGAGGTGGATCCGCTGATGAAACGGGTCAAATTTTATAGTTCATCAGATATGTCTATAGGTTATCATTTTGATAGATTGAAAGAGCTAATTGAATCCTGTGGAAAATTAGAATTAAATAACTTTTTAGATATATTGGAAGCTTACAATGTTTTAAAATTTATAAGTAATAAAATTTATCCAATTGATTTATCAGATAAGCATATTAAAGAGGCTAAAGGTAGACTTAATAGTAAGATTAATCAATTTTTTAAGGGAATATCGAAAGAAGATATTTCAGAAATTTTTAGATACTTCTTTTTTTCTGATGATTCCGAGTTAGATGGAAATATATCAAAAAAGCTAGAGAATGATAGTATTGATGAACATAGTAATACTTTATTCAGGGAAGATTTTTTAGAATGTTTTGAACGGTATAAATTAGATGAAAAAATTAGTGAAGATGCTTTAAGAAAATATATTGAAATATATGAAATTCCTATTTGGTACTTTATGGAAACACAATATTTTATAACTAAGTATCCTGATTTAATGAAAGATATATTTTTAGAAAAAACTAGCAACTTTGAACTGATTCTAGATAATTATACAGATGGTAAAACTAAACGTTTTATACCCACTAATATTACTAAACATGAAATGTACAGATTTTGTGAACAGTATATTGAGTATGAGTTTGCGAATTTAAATTATATTCGCTTGATTAATCAAGGGATTCAAGGGTTTAAAGAACTTACAATTGATGCGAAATTGAAATTAAAATCTAGAAAAAGACGTGAGCAGATAGAGCAAGAAATTTTTAGTGATAAGAATAGAGGAATTGGGCAGAGAATTGCTGTTTATACAGAAAAGGAACATTATGATGTTGCGAAAGACGAATTTAAAAACTTAATTGATGTAGATTATATAAAAAAAGAAGACTCCAAAGAAAATTTATTAGAGTATATGATGTATTTTAATGGTTTTTTTACAGATAATTGGATATTAAATTTGTGTAGTTTCCCTAACTTAGAAAGTTCAACTTTAATGAGAACATTATCTGGGATTCATACCAAAAAAAATTATGAAACAAGCTTCTATTTCAGTAATAAAAATTCATTGATGTTATTGAGTTTTAAAGTATATCAGGATAAATTAGAGGAGCTTTTTGACTTAAGAATAGAAGAATTGATAGTCTATTTTTTTTCAAATTATAGTAAAGAATATTTTTTAATAGAGTGGTTATCTTTAGACTTTGCAAGTAAGTCGGAAAAAATACACATTCAAACAAAAAATTTATTTACACTAGAGGAACAAATAAGAAAGCAATGGAAATTGTATATTGACGAAAATGAAATAGACAAAGAATTATTTGAACTAGAAGCAACTCCACGACTTAATTCATTAAAAAGTTTATTGGATAGGAAATATATATATATAAATAATAAAAATGTAAATATTCAAAGAATTATGTATTTACTGTTTTCAGATCAATCACCTATAACTTATATAAATGAAGAATTGAAAGGAAATGATTTTGTACAACTAATTGTCAACAATAAAATTAAAAAAACTGATTTTCGTAGTTACCAACAATTAAATATTGATTTTTTACTTGATAATAATGTTATTTCAGTAGATAAAGAGGAAAACATATTTACAACTGAAAAACAGTTATTTAGAATCCTAATTATTTCAAGTATCTACAAGTATGGAGTTATTCATTATTATCATTGGAATCAAAAATTGAGTATAAAAAAAGGGTTAGAGTACCAGCAGCAAGAGATAGATGAAATGATTGAAGAGGGACTATTAATTTATGAGAATACCCTGTTTGCTAAACCAGAAGTAGATTATCTAAATTATATTCTTAATAATTCTGAATTTGATAATGCATTAGGTTTAAGAAATAAGTATTCACATGGTTCTATTGTAGAAGAAAATGAAACTGATTATTTCTATACATTAATCATTTTGGTAATCTATGTTATTAAGATAAACGAAGAACTAGTTCTTAATGAGGGATAAGGAGTGAGTATTATAAATAAGTTATTTATTATAGGGAATGGATTTGACTTAGCCCATGGAATTCCCTCTACATTTAATCATTTTAAAGAATATCTTAGGTACACATACGAGTATGTGTATGACGAATATCCTAATCTATGGCTACAATCATATACAGATTACGACGGAGGAGAGTCTTATGAAATTGAAGGTTGCGCACAAATAATAGATTTCATGATTTGTAATAGTTGCTCAAATATTAGTTATGAAGGAGATGGAGAGAACTGGAGTGATTTTGAAAAGGCTATGGGGTATTTTGATTACTCTTTGTTAGAAGAAGACATAGAAATTCAATATGATAAAGAAGGTGATATAAATCCTTTTCATACAGGGAATAATCATGAAGATGCATACAATGATTTAAGAAATGTGATGCTAAAGTTACCTGAGCTTTTTTCAGAATGGATAAACAATATTTCAACTCCTGAAAACTGTTTTTCTGTCTTCAACTTGAATAGTTATTATTCTTTTTCAGAATTAATTGACAAAGAAAACGATACTTTTCTAACGTTTAATTATACTGAAACATTAGAAAATCTGTATGAAGCAGAGAATGTTATCCACATACATGGAGATCAAACATCTCCTATTGTAGGTCACAACAATGATTTTCAAATGGATGAACAAGTTTATCACCAAGATACTTATGTAAATTCTATGAATGAAGCATTAAAAAAACCTACATCTAGAATTATTAAAGAAAATTTGTGTTTTTTTAAAGAATTACAGGGAGATGTTGATTCTATTTATTCATATGGCTTTTCTTTCGGAGAAGTTGATTTAATCTATATTGAGGAAATATTTAAACATTTAAACTCTGAAAATATAATATGGTATCTTCACTATTATGACAAAACCAAAAATGAAAAATATAAAGAAAAAATAAAAAAGTGTGGGTTTCTAGGTTCGTTTTCTGAGTTTAATTAATAGAATTCTCTGACGTGCAAGATATTTTATTTGGTTACGAATTTTAGTTACGAGTATTTGAAATTTGCTCAAATATTGTGAAGCTTCTTTTATCTTATTTTTATAGAAACTGTTGGTATTATTATATTCTGAAACTATATGATATCTGAGATTAGCTAACCAGGTCTTAAGAAAGCTCGTAGAGCTTCACAGTTCTCAAAACGTTAATTATTTGGAGTCGTTACGATCTTGTTCGCTTATCAATCAATTACAATGTTTCAAGACACTTTCCATTTTTTGGAAGGTGTCTTTTTTTATGGTAGCGGCAGTGTGTGTTCTGTCATAAACCAGTATATAAAAATTCACATACTGACAATATGTTTATCTTTCTTACCAAGAGAATAATTGATTCCGATTTCAGCAAGTATACTCATTACGAATAACGCACTTACGCAGATGATACATTTCTTTTTAGTTGATTTCCTCATTTTGATCGCCGCTATTTCTTTTTTCTTTGAATTCATCATACGTTTTTGGGAGATATTTCTTTATTAACTTTTTCTCTCTTGCGTTTTGGAGGGAGTAAGTTGCGGTTTTTTGAGAGATTAGTATGTTTAAACTGAAGAGTTATTAAATAATTAAAGTATAGTAAATCAAAAAACAAATATAATAAATGAAATTTACGCCACTAATATTGCAACCATAGCTTATTTATGCGATCCTAAATATAATAAAACTAACAAAATCAATTAGATTAGAGGGTTAAAATATATGAAAAAAGAAATTCACGTAGTAGGAGCAATCATAGTGGAGAACGGGAAAGTTTTGTGTTGTCAAAGAGGACCTGAACGTGCATTAGCAAATCTTTGGGAATTTCCTGGTGGAAAAATCGAGAATGGTGAGACGAAAGTTCAAGCGCTTGAACGTGAATTGCAAGAAGAATTAAAAATAGAAGTAACGATCGTCAAGGAAGAGTATGCTTTTTGTCGATATGAGTATGATTTTGGTTTCGTTAATCTAACTACATTTATCTGTTATTTAGAATCAGGTGAACCTCAGTTGACAGAACATCTACAAATTAAATGGCTAACGCCAAATGAATTAAACCAACTTGAGTGGGCGCCTGCTGATATTCCTACTGTGGAAAAATTAGTAGAAAAAGGTGTGGGAACTGAACAAAATGGATAATTTAGAATTGGCGTTACAAAAGGCATTTATTAATAAAGAAGCTCTAGGTGACGATCTTACACCTAAATTTATTGTGAACAATCCCAAAAAACATGATTATTTATTGAATACATTGAGTAAAGATTTGAAAAGCTGTAAGACTTTTTTTATAGCCGTTGCATTTATAACACCTAGTGGTTTAAATGCAATAAAAACACAACTGGCTGATCTGGCTTTGCGTGGAATCTCTGGAAAAATCTTAACATCAACATACTTAAATTTTAATGATCCACACGTATTTCGAGCATTGTTGAATATTCCAAATGTAGAAGTACGAGTTTCTAAAAAAGAAGGTTTTCATTCAAAAGGATATTTGTTTGAGATGGAGGATTATCAAAGCTTTGTTATTGGTAGTTCGAACCTAACAATGTCTGCTTTGAAACTTAACTATGAGTGGAATGTTAGATTAACTTCAAGAGAGAATGGCGAGATGGTTTCTTCTATTCAAAAGCATCTCATTCAAGAATGGCATGAGGCACAGTCGCTAACCCTAGAATGAGTAGAAGCATTTGAAAAAAATTATCATCCTATTGTTAATAGAAAGATGTTAGTACAAGATGTTTCTGAAAACGAGTGTTTAGATACGCAATATATTTTGCCGAACTCTATGCAGAAAGAAGCGCTTAGAAGTTTAAAATCGCTTAGAGAAACGGGCGCAACTAAGGGAATGATTGTTTCTGCGACTGGTACAGGGAAAACGTATTTAGCAGCATTTGATGTGCAGCAATTCAATCCTAAACGTGTATTATTTATTGTTCATAGTGAGCTAATTTTAATGAAAGCATTAGAATCATTCAAATTGATTTTAGGTGGAAAAGATGATGATTATGGTGTTTTATCAGGGAATTCTAAGAATTTTGATGCAAAATATCTATTTGGAACAATTCAAACAGTATCTAAAAGTGAATATCAAGAGCGTTTAGGAAAAGAAGCGTTTGACTATATTTTGATTGATGAAGTCCATAAAGCTGGAGCGAAATCTTATATTAAAGCCATTGAATTTTTCAATCCCAAGTTTTTATTGGGAATGACGGCTACACCTGAAAGAACAGATAATTTTAATATCTTTGAGCTATTTGATTATAATGTAGCGTATGAAATACGTTTGCAAGCCGCTTTAGAAGCAGAACTGCTTTGTCCATTTTATTATTTTGGCGTAACTGATTATGAAAAAGATGGTGAAATCATTGATGAAACAACTGATTTAAAACGTTTGCTACAGGAAGAACGAGTTGATTTTTTAATAAAAAAATTAACTATTATGGTTATTCGGGAGATAGTCCTCGAGGCTTGGTGTTTTGTAGTCGTAAAGACGAAGCAAGGCAGTTAGCAGAGATGTTTAACGATCGTGGAATTCCGAGTGCTTATTTATCTGGTGACCATAATTTTGATAAAAGAGAAAAGGAAATTAAGCGTTTAGATACTGGAGAGATTCATTATATCTTCACGGTTGATATTTTTAATGAAGGCATTGATATCCCTAAAGTAAATCAAGTAATTATGCTGCGAAATACGCAATCTAGTATTATTTTTATTCAGCAATTAGGTCGGGGGCTAAGAAAAGACCCATCAAAAGAATTTGTTACGGTAATTGATTTTATTGGTAATTATAAAAATAACTATATGATTCCTATGGCTTTATCTGGAGATAGTTCTCAAACTAAGAATAGTTTACGTCGCGATACAATTGATGTGACGTATATCAGTGGTTTATCTTCAATTAATTTTGAAAAAGTTGCTCGTGAACGTATCTTTAAATCAATTGATCAAGCTAAATTAGATGCGATGTCAGAACTAAAAGCTAGTTATTTTAAGTTGAAAAATCGGTTGAATAGGGTTCCTTACCTGAATGATTTTCAAGTGTTAGATGGCGTGGATCCATTGTTGATTATAGGTAAAGAAAAAACATACTATAATTTCTTGGAGAGAATTGGGGAAACAGAAGCTAAATTAAGTGAAGAAGAAAACGGTGCACTAAAATTTGTTTCTGTAGAATTGCTATCAGGAATTCGCCCGCATGAACTTTATGTTATTGAAGAATTTTTAATGACAGATAAAGAACAGTTATCTTTAGAGGAAATCACAGCGCTGTTTGATACGTTTAACCTGACGTATACGACAGATACTCTAGCATCTGTTGTTAAAGTCTTAGATTTATCTTTTTACGAGTCAACAATTAGAAAACGTTATTTGTTATCACAAATGTTTAAGATGAAAGAGAATTGTTTACAAATAACAGAAAAATTCAGAGAGTTTAAAAAGAATTCTTATTTTATCAATTTGATGTTAGATGTAATCCATACAGGGATTAACAAATCTATGGAGTATGATTTATCACAACCGTTAAATTTATACAAAAAATATCGTCGTAAAGATGTTTTACGATTATTAAATATGAATTTTAATCAAAATGAACAAAGTATTGGTGGATATACAAACAGTAACAATCATTTTGCTATTTTTGTAACTTTGGATAAAGGCAAAGATTTTAAAGCTGCACGTATTGCTTATGAGGATGAATTTATTGATGAACGAACATTCCATTGGTATACAAAAGCGCCTAGAAATCTACACTCACCAGAAGCTCAACTTTTGCGAAATCCTGGGGAATATAAATTTCATTTATTTGTGAAACGGAAATATAATCAAAAAGAGAATGAAACAGATTTCTATTATCTAGGCGAAGTAGTCCCTCTTCAAGAAACTATCCAACAAGTCGAAAAACAAGACAAAGAGGGTAAGAAAAAAAGCGTCGTTAAACTAGACTTTACCTTAGAAACACCTGTAGAACCTAATATGTATGAATTTTTAACGCAGAACACAAACTAAAAAAAGCCACTTTCCAGAGGAAAGTGGCTTTTCCCATCCCATCCCATCTCACCGAGAAGACAAAATTTCATAAATCACATAGAGTTCCCAGTTGGAAATCTCTATTCGATAAAACTGTTCTAGGGTATAGAAAATGTTTTTAGCATTTTGGAAAAATGGTTTTTGGTTAATGGTTAGTTCCTCAAGGTTAGCAGGGACTTCATAGTCTTCAACGCCGAGCATTGTCCGCTCTACCATGAGCGCGTTGTGCATCATTAAGTTAAATTTCATTTTGCCGCTGAGTGTGAGGTCGAAACGTTTTTCAATGTTTTTTGTAACGTTTTCGACTTGTTTAATAATAACGTCAGGATTTAGAAATTCTAGTTTTTCTGACAAGCCTTCTTTCGAGAAGAAGTGAACAAATTCGTTAATCATGCTATCAATGTTATTGGGATGCATCAAGTTTTGGAAAGGTTCCATCAACTGGGTTCCTGCATCTTCGTCTAACATGTCTAAGAGATTCACGCTAGCAACATTCGTATGGTTGTCTAAGTAAGACGTCGTCAAAATGAGCGAGGTTTCTTTTAAATAATTTTCTTCGGCGTTGGCAATGTCTAACGTGTTTACCAAATCTTTGTATTTTAGAGTAATGACTTTAATATCAGTATACAGGTATTTTTGACAGATTTGTTTGATTTGCTTGGCAATATCCAGACCTGAAATACTAGAGACAATGATATTTTTTTCCACTGAAAAGCCTTCAAAGTACTGTACATCGGTTTTAAATTTTTTTTCAGCGGTTTTAGCAATACCATAGAAAAGTTGTTCGTTCATTAATTGATGACCAATTTCCAACGCATAGGCAGTGGTCAGGTTATTGATCACCAAAAGTTCTCCAAGAATTTGCGGTTTCAAACTTTTATAAAGTTGTGTCAGAGAACCCATATCGACGAGCATAATGACGCCTTGTGAAGTGTCCCGCTGAGAAAGCCAGTCTTTAACTTCGGCGACGATATCTCGGACGGAGGAGGTTAAGGGCATGTTAATCGCATCGAAAATATAGGTACCACATAATTTGTTGGCAACGGCTTGAATACTTGTGGCAGTCGATTCACCATGCGCCACGAGGAGCGCTTGGTAAGGAATCGTTTCAGAAATTTCCCCGCTGAGTAATACAGATAAGAGTACCTCTGTCAAGAAACGGTATTCTTCTGGTAGCGGACTGACTAAGTTTTTCACGAGGGAAACCGTTCGCGGATAGTGTTCTTTTAACTGTGCTTGGACTGGAAGGAGCATTGTTTCGTTAAATGTTGGCGGTAAAATTTTCAGCAATTTGGCAACATCTTTCATCGGTTTTTCAGTTTGCTCAGGTTGGTTAATAATTAGTTTGTTTTTGGTTTGGACTTCCGTGACTAGGTTTTGTAAAAAATAATCATTTTCCAAGGTTATTTCATCGTCTAAACAATATTTAATGAATTGTGTCAGTTCAGTTTTTAAGTGGGCCAGTGTTTTTTCTTTTGTAAATAAGGCTTCAAATGTTGCGAAAATATCGGAAGAAAGTGTGTCTTCTTCTAACACTTCTTTGTCTAAAGGAATTGTAATCATTGGTTGAGTCGCATCGCCAATGACGACAGGTTGATTGGGCAAAGTTTTTCGTAATTGTGACGCGCAAAGGAGCTGCACTTTGTTGGATAAACTTCCCACGTTGCCAGGTTCGTCATTTTCTAATAATGCCGTAAAGATTTCTTCGTCCACGTTGATGTCTTTGGTCATTCGTTTCGCTTCTCGGTGAAATAAGTTTTTCAAAATCGCAATCCGTTCTCGAATGGGGCGCTCTTTGAAGTTCGGAAGTGAGACGATTACGGAAATTCGGCGATAAAAGGTTGGTAATAAGACTTTTTTCGGGTTTTCGGTGGTTGCAAATAGTAGCCGGACCTTGGAATGCACCATTCTTCCTTCTTCACCAATGGGGCGGAAGGTTCCTGTATCCATAAATTGAAAGAGTTTTTCTTGGTTTTCATTGGATAATCGATGTACTTCATCTAAAAAGAGTACGGAATTATTAGCTTGGGCCAAGAGTCCTTGTTTTTCTGATTCAGCCCCAGTAAATGCGCCTTTGGTATGGCCGAAGAGAATGGATGACAGTAATTCGGGATTGTTGGCATAATCGGCACAGTTAAAGGTGTAGAATTTTTCCAGGCCAATGATTTGTTCATTTTTCAGATACTCATAAATCAGCTTTGCCAAAAAGCTTTTGCCGACGCCACTGGCTCCATGGATTAATAAAGGCATACCCAATGGGGGATACAACATAGCGGCTTTGCATTGTTCAATGGCTTTTTTGGCGCTGCCTTGGCTACCGATGTATTGTCGAAACACATCGGTCGTGGGGGTTGTTGCACGGGTTAATTGCCAATAAACGGGTTTTTTTCCCGTTTGTTGGACTTCACCTTTTTCCAATAATTTATTTAAATATAAGCTGGTTACCGAGCGGCTTAATTGAATTTTTGTGGCAATTTCTTGTGTGCTCATCGGGGTGTTGCTGGTTTCTAAAATATCAACTAAGTGTTGGTAGGTCTCCAAGCGCATAATTCATCGTCCTTCCAAAAGAGAGGTCGGGACAGGGGTTGCTTCTGTTCCCGCCGTTTATCAGCTTTTAAGCCTGAGATAAAAATCACTTTGGATTTTTGTCTCAGGCTCTAAGTGTTTAATGATTAAATGTTTATTGTTTCAATTTTAACAGATGCCTAGTAATCCTAGCAAGATGCCTAAGAACATGATACCAAACATCACCACGTTAACATTGACTTTTTTGCGTAATAGCCAGAAAGCAAGTAATGTCACGGCTAATGGTACGATACCGACGAATAGTTGATCCAAATAGTCTTGAATTTTAACTACGTCTTCGCTTCCTTTAACGGAAACTTCAAGAATCGTTTTGAATTTTACATTCGAAGCAGTCATACTGCCCATCATCATTAAGCCTAGCATACTCGATACTTTTGTGAGTATCTTCATTCCGCCTGATTCGTACATTTTTTGGATAAAACTTTCACCGATTGAGTAGCCGCTATACAACGCATAATAGTGAATCAGGAACGCAGGAACGTTGTATAAAAGTAAGAAGACAATCGCCCCTAATGGCGAACCAGTGCTGGCTAATGAAATCCCAATACCGGCAGCAATAACACGTAAGATGCCCCAGAAGAAGGAATCACCGATGCCTGAAAGTGGCCCCATTAGTGAGGCTTTAACTGCTGTAATAGAGCTAGCATCAAAGTTTTCGTCTTCACTGTTTTGTTTTTCCATCGAAGCAACGAGCCCCATGATGAAGTTATTGATATGCATGGTTGCATTGAACCAAGTGGTGTGACGCACCAATGCCTCGGCCTGTTCTTCCTTGGTTTTATAAAAACGATTGATAACTGGGAGTAAAGTGTACATGACACCCACTGCGTGGTATTGTGTAGCTCCTGTCCGGCTAGCGTTCATCGTCCAAGAACGCCAGAAAACAGAGCGCATCATTTTTTTCTCTTCTTTAGATAAATTCTCTTTTAACTTCATGCGAAAAAGTCCTCCTCTTCGATTTCTTTCGCGCTGCCTTCAACCGCAGAAGACGCCGCCGGTTTTCTTTTTAGAATGTCGCGAAATTCTACATCCCGTTGGGCACTCACGACACAAATTACTGTCCCGATGACCGCTACCGCAACGGCTGGTAATTGTAGGTACGCGGTTAAAACAAAGCCTAAAATGTAAAAGACGGCTAATTTATTATCCCATAATAGTTTCATTAACATAGCAAACCCAACGGCAGGTAAAAGTCCGCCAGCTGCGCTTAAGCCGTTCATCAAATTTTGTGGAATGCTTTCAACAAACAGATTTACTGGCCCGCTTCCTGCTAAAATTCCGATAAATGAAATCGAAGCGATGATTAAATAATAAATGATCCACGTTCCGTAATGCAGTGTCACAACCATTTTTTGGTTACCTTCACGTGCTGCTTTGTCAAGAGAAGGAGCAAAGATATTCATAAAGACATTTTTTAAAAACATCACCACGAAAGCGGCTAACATCCCAATTGGTACGGCTAACGTCATGGCGGCTTTTTGTTCGACATTTGAAATAATTGCAAACGTTGTGGCTAAAGTAGTCGCAGTTACAGGTTCCGCTGCGATAACACCACCGATATTAACATTTCCTAAGAAAATTGCTTCTAAAGAGGCCCCCATTAGAACCCCTGTTTTCATGTCGCCCATTAAAATTCCTGTGACTAATCCAACGACTAAGGGACGTTCCATCATACTTTGACCAGTTAAATAATTCCCAGCAAAACAGATAAATACAGCTAAGGCTGCCATTGTTGCATGCATAAGCATTGTTCATTTCCTCCTTTTAATTGACGGCTTGTTTTAGACTTAATTTTGAGTTGGTTGGCAGTACTTGGTTATAGCTTTCCACGTGAGTCAAACTGGCTAATTCTTTGGCAGCTTCTAACTCTTCAGGGTTTAATTGGACACTTGGGAAAACCAGTGTTTTGGTGGCTGGATCTGATTTATCAAAGCGGCCAGCGTTGGCAACATTCACACTTTCAATATCTGTCACGTTTTTCGCAATTTTAGTAGCATCCGCTACACTGTTCACAATTACAAAAATTCGTTTGTCTTTACCACGAGGATCATTGAAGACATCAATCGCATCATCGACTGAGCGAATTAATAGTTTCATGCCATTAGGGACAGCCATTTTTAACGTCATTTGCATTACTTCGTTTTTGGCTGCTTCATCATTCGCTACAACTAATAAGGGGGCATTCAATTCTTTGGTCCAAACTACGGCTACTTGGCCGTGAATTAATCTGTCGTCTACTCGTACTTGTGTAATCATTTTAATTTCCTCCTAAAAAAAGTTTTCTTCTTCATTTGATGGGTTTAATTCAACGAATTGAATTTGTGCTTCAACAATTGCTGCTTGAATATCTTCTTTGGTTAGCTTTTCGCCTTCTTTTAAGAAAATCAGAGACAAAGCAATGGCTAAGTTGGCATTGGAAATGATAAAAACATTGTCTGGTTTTGTCATCATGACTTCTTGAACAATTTTTTGATTGACGCTACCACCATATAAATCTGTTAAAATAATAGCTTGTTCTTCTGTGCCAAGGGACTGAAGAAACGTTTGAATAATTGGCGTGTAGTCCTCAGGAGTCACATAGGCATTGATGACCGCCAGCTCTTTTCCTTTGTCTGCGAGAATATCCAAGGAACTTTGGAAGCCTTTCGCTAAGTTTCCGTGACTAGCAATTAAAAATTTTCTTTTCATTCTTTTCACCTCACTTTTATATAAAGCAAGTTCTGTGCCAAAAAAGAGAACTCTAAATCCTTGATTTGAAAGGGTTTTGACGCTCTTGAAACTGTTTAAACAGTTTCAAGTCAAAATAAACACGTTATTCGTTGGCTAGTTTGTTGTTGAAAAATAGCTAAGCAAAACTGTGAAATTTAATCAAAATAACCCCCGTTTTTATCGAGAAGTGTTACAATAATACTCATGAATATTTATACATTAAGGAGAGTTACGAATGACTGATGCTCTTGTGATACAAGATTTACGCAAAGTGTACGCTTCAGGTGTTGAAGCGTTGCGGGGGATTGATTTAACAGTCGAAGAAGGCGATTTTTATGCTCTTTTGGGACCGAATGGCGCAGGAAAATCAACGACGATTGGGATTGTGACCTCGTTAGTTAATAAGACTTCGGGGAAAGTCAAAATTTTTGGGTATGATTTAGATACGGAAATAGTGCGGGCGAAGCAACAGATTGGGTTAGTGCCGCAGGAGTTTAACTTCAATCCGTTTGAAACGGTCCAGCAGATTGTGGTCAATCAAGCGGGCTATTATGGGGTGTCTCGTAAAGAAGCCATGAAACGGAGTGAAAAGTATTTAAAACAATCCAATTTATGGGAAAAACGGAACGAGCGGGCTCGAATGCTTTCTGGCGGAATGAAACGTCGCTTGATGATTGCTCGCGCGCTGATGCATGAGCCGAAGTTATTGATTTTAGATGAACCGACTGCAGGTGTCGATATTGAATTGCGCCGTGAAATGTGGGCCTTTTTACAAGAGTTAAATGCGCAGGGAACCACGATTATTTTGACGACCCATTACTTAGAAGAAGCTGAGATGTTGTGTCGCAACATTGGGATTATTCAGTCTGGTGAATTGATTGAAAACACCAGCATGAAGCACTTGTTAGCAAAATTACAATTTGAAACGTTTATTTTTGATTTAGCACCTTATACGCAGGCGCCAGTTATTGAAGGCTATCAAAGCGTATTTGAGGACGAGTTAACGTTAGCGGTGGAAGTGGAACGAAACCAAGGAGTCAATCACTTGTTTGAACAGCTAAGTCAACAAGGAATCAAAGTATTGTCAATGCGGAATAAGTCCAACCGTTTGGAAGAGCTCTTCTTGAAGATTACTGAGGATACGTACCAAAGGGAGGATCAACATGTTTAGTCTGTATTTTACTGCTTTAAAAAGTTTAGCTGTGAAGGAAACCAACCGTTATTTACGGATTTGGGTCCAAACACTGGTACCGCCAGTGATTACGACGTCCTTATATTTTGTGATTTTTGGGAAAATGATTGGCGGGCGAATTGGCGACATGGGCGGTTTTTCTTATATGGAATTTATCGTGCCAGGTTTAATTATGATGTCAGCCATTACAAGCTCGTACGCCAATGTTTCATCTTCCTTTTTCTCACAAAAATTCCAGAAAAATATCGAAGAAATTCTCGTGGCGCCAGTTCCAACTCATGTGATTATTTGGGGATTTGTGATTGGTGGCGTTGGTCGTAGTATTTTGGTCGGTGCGTTAGTCACCATCATTTCTCTATTTTTTGTGCCGTTGCACGTTGTTTCTTGGCTGATGGTCATCATGACTTTATTGATGACAGCGATTCTTTTTTCTTTAGCTGGTTTGTTAAATGGTATTTTTGCGCAATCCTATGATGATGTATCGATTGTGCCGACCTTTGTGTTACAGCCTTTAACCTATTTGGGTGGGGTTTTCTATGCCATTTCCATGTTGCCGCCATTTTGGCAAGCTGTCTCAAAAGTTAATCCGATTGTTTACATGATTTCTGGGTTCCGCTACGGTTTCCTAGGGGTTCAAGATGTGCCAATTGGTATTTCTATGACCATTTTAATCTTATTTATTGTCGTTTTATATGGCATTTGTTGGTACCTTGTAGAAACAGGGCGTGGCTTACGTAGTTAAGCCGTAAAAAGATTAAACTGTCTGAATCACTCATTCTAGCGAGCAGATTCAGACAGTTTTCTTGTTTCTAAGTATGCCTTTTTTGATTCTTCGTGCATTTCCCTGTATAATAGCAATGTTTCGCACCAGAATATGTCGACAAGTTGTCGTTGAAAATAAAGAAAAAATCAGAAACGGAGTATATGAAGATGAGCAAGAATTTTTGGGCAACATTGCCAAAGCCCTTTTTTGTTTTAGCACCGATGGAAGATGTTACTGATGTGGTCTTTCGTCATGTCGTGAAAGAAGCTGGAGCACCAGATGTGTTTTTTACAGAGTTTACTAATTCAGATAGTTATTGTCATCCTGCAGGAAAAGACAGTGTGCGCGGGCGCCTCGTTTTTACAGAAGATGAACAGCCAATGGTGGCACATATTTGGGGGGATAAACCGGAATTTTTCCGTGAAATGAGTATCGGTGTAGCGGAGATGGGCTTTCAAGGATTAGACATAAATATGGGCTGTCCTGTGCCCAACGTGGCTGAGCGTGGAAAAGGCAGCGGATTAATTTTGCGCCCAGAAGTCGCGGCTGAATTGATTGACGCCGCCAAAGCAGGTGGCTTACCTGTTAGTGTCAAAACACGCATTGGGTTTACTGAAATGGCGGAAATGGAGGCGTGGATCACGCATTTATTAGAGCAAGACATTGCGAATCTATCCATTCATTTGCGAACACGAAAAGAGATGAGCAAAGTGGATGCCCATTGGGAGGTCATTCCGCAAATTATGGCTATTCGGGACCGTGTCGCACCGCAAACGACAATTACGATTAATGGGGATATTCCCGATCGTCAAAAGGGCCTAGAATTAGCAGAACAATATGGTGTAGATGGCATCATGATTGGTCGGGGGATTTTTAAAAATCCTTATGCCTTTGAAAAAGAACCCAAAACACATACGCCACAAGAATTACTGGGCTTGTTACGTTTACAATTGGATTTGCAAGACAAGTATGCAGAATTGGTGCCTCGCTCCATCGTTGGGCTGCATCGCTTCTTCAAAATTTATGTCAAAGGCTTTCCAGGTGCCAGTGATTTAAGAGCACAATTAATGAATACAAAATCAACGGATGAAGTGCGCCAGTTGTTAGCGACGTTTGAAGCAGAACATGGTGTGCTTGACTAAATAAAAAAAGAGAGGAGGTAGCATTTTAGCTAATGCTACCTCCTCTCTTTTGAATGCTTAATGCGCAATCATTTCTTGGGCAATTTCTTGTTTGCTTAAGTCGCTTGGATAATACGTTGGCCAGTTGTCCATTTCATTGAACAGACTTTCTTGGCTATCGCCGCCGAAGAAGATGTGGAAATGAGCGGCTTTCGTTGGTGCAATGTTGTGGTCGCTAAATTGGACGTATTTAAACCGCCCAGCATTGGCATCGTCTGTTTCAAAAAGGAAACGGACGCCACGGTTGCCTTTTGCATAGTTTAAAATTTTATAACCGGCTGCTTTATAGGTGAATTTTTGTGGTTT
This sequence comes from Enterococcus sp. DIV1758, assembly GCF_051711985.1. Lineage (NCBI taxonomy): Bacteria > Bacillati > Bacillota > Bacilli > Lactobacillales > Enterococcaceae > Enterococcus > Enterococcus sp. DIV1758. The sequence goes on along the minus strand of NZ_JBIOOA010000001.1, from coordinate 2,657,086 downwards.
GCCATCGACCAGAAACTCGATGGTGGAATCAGTGATGTTGATGTGGTCGACATCGGTTTGATAGCCGGCATCATAGTAGGTTTTGTATTCGGCTGGTGTTTTATCTTTTTTCAGTTTCGCTTTGTAATCGAAGACTTGGTCTAATGTGCCATCTTTTAATAAAGGATAGACGGATTGCCAATTTCCAGCGTAATCTGCCAGTGTTCTCTCAGCCACCTCACTGTCTTTGAAATAGCCGTTAGCCACGGTTTTTTCTGTTTTTTCAGAGGTTTCTGGCTGAACCTCTTTCCCGGCTGTATCTGTTGTTTTTTTCAAAGCAGTTAAGTTTTCTTTCATTACAGAAAGATAATCTTCGCCATTGTCCATTTGTTTTTGTGTCAAACTTTCTAGCGGGTTTAGGACTTCCAATTGAACATTCGCTTCGTCAGCTAACGTTTTAGCAATTTTATCGTTGGCATTTTTTTCAAAATAAATATAGCGAATTTGGTTGTCTGTGACATATTTTTTCAACTCTGCCAAGCGCCCTGCTGTTGGCTCTTGTTCAGGTGTTAAACCAGCTATTGGCACTTGTTTTAAGCCGTAATCTAAGGCAAGATAACCAAATGCAGCATGTTGGGTAACAAAACTTTTTTGCTTAGCGTCTTTCAAAGCTGTTTGGAACTCTTTGTCTAAGGCTGTTAATTTTGTTAAGTATTTTTCTGCGTTTGTTTCAAATGTTTTGGCTTTTTTAGGGTAAAGTTTGACTAATTGTTCTTTGATGTTTGTAACTTCTTGGATGGCACGATGGGGCGAAACCCAAGTATGCGGATCTAATTCATGGTGGTGGCCTTCTTCGCCATGTTCGTGGTCATGGTCGTGTCCGTCTTCGTCACTGCCAGGAAGTAAGACCATGTTTTCGGTACCTTTAATGACGTTCGGGGCTCCTTTTTTCCAGCCTTTAGCAGCTTTTGGTACCCAAGATTCCATATTTTCATTGTGGTAAACGAAAACATCCGCATCATGGATGGTAGCCATATCTTTGGCGGATGGTTCATAATCGTGGGGTTCAGAACCAGCAGGGATTAACAATTTGACGTCTCCTTCATCGCCTACAATATTTTTAGTGAAATCGTACATAGGATAAAAAGTCGTGACAATGGATAGTTTTTCTTTACCGTCAGCGGTTTTATCAGAGGTGTTTGTTTTGCCGCAAGCGCCGAAAAGGATTAGCGATAAGGCGGCTAACAGGGGAAGAGTAAATTTTTTCATAGGTGTGCTCCTTTAGTGAATTACGCAATTTTCTTTTGTTTATTGCGCTTATGTTCTTTAATGATTTTAAGTGCGCGTTTTCGTGTTTTGATGTTGGGACTTTTCAGTCGACGATAAGCGCTAGATAAGTCAGTTTTTTCCATTATATATAGGACCTCCATTTCGTAAAAAAATAATTTACGGAGTAGCTATTTTGTTGAGGGTTTGAAAGGTTTCTTGAATTTTTTTTGTCTCTAATTCTTTGCCAATCAGAACAATTGTCGTTTCTTGAGGGGGTTGATTCGTCATTTGAAAGGCCACTTGCTGGTTGACGCCTTGCATGGCAATGGCCAAGTCATGCTCCTGTAAGGCGAGAATCCCTTTGAAACGGTATAACTTTTCTTGATGCGTATACATTAACCAATCAAGCCAACGAGTGAAAAGAGGTTCGTTGAGGGCTGAGGACGCCGTTAGCGTGAGGGAGTGAAAGGTATGGTGATGATGCTCGTGGGCGTGCTCATGCGGGGAATGAGTCATTTCGTGTTCTGTAAGTGTTGCCGTAAACTTATTTAATTGAAAAAAGTCACTAGCCAAAAGGGGCTCGTTGGCTTGAAAGGATAAAATATCAGCAAAAGGATTAATGGTACGAAGGGTTTCTTGGAACGTTGGTAGCTGAGTGATGTCTGCTGGTTCCTTGACAGAAAAAAAGAGGCGATCTGCTAAGGCCAGTTGTTTGATGGCTTCGGTTTCTTGAAGTTGCTGTTGCCAATGATGCCCATCAACGACCGTTAAGAGACTGTCTATATAGAAATGATTTTTGATGTGCGGGGTCGTTAAAATTGTTTGAATGATTGGTTGCGGATCAGCAATGCCCGTTGTTTCTAAAATGACTTGGGCAACGGTTTGTTGTTCTTCTTGGTACACTTCTAAGATTGCTGATAAAGAGGCAAGAAGATCTCCTCGTAAGCTGCAACACATGCACCCATTATTTAATTGAATAATTCGTTCCGTGGTTTGTAAAAGTAATGCGTGGTCAACGCCTGTTTGACCAAATTCATTTTCAATAATAATAATTTCTTCTTTAGGAAACGGTGACTGCGCAAGCGCATGGTTAATTAAGGTTGTTTTTCCTGCGCCTAAAAAGCCAGAAACAATGGTGATTGGAATGCCCATCAAGTTTCCCTCCTGTTATTTGACTTCAGTGAAAAGTGCACGGCGCCGTAATTTTGGTGAATATTTTTTCAGCTGTAATTTTTCTGGTGTATTTCGTTTGTTTTTACTTGTTAAGTAAAGGCGCTCGCCAGTTTCAGCGCAAGCTAACGTAATGGTTTGGCGCATAGTTCCGTCCTCCAATTTGATTTTTTTAATTGCGTATAAAAGATAAAGGGGGCTGCGAGGTCAGCCCAAAGGCGACTGTCCTCGCTAGTTGTCTTTATCGAAATAATGAGTTACCAGCTTGCTTTTTTGACGCCAGGAATCAAGCCTTGGTGAGCCAATTCACGGAAACGAATCCGCGACATGCCAAATTTACGCATGTAGCCACGTGGGCGCCCATCTGTTTGATCGCGGAGTTTTAAGCGACTTGGATGAGCATCTTTTGGCAATTTGTTAAGACCTTCATAATCGCCAGCTTCTTTTAAGGCTTGGCGAATAGGCGCATATTTTGCAATCATTGCTTGTTGTTTTTTTGCTTTAGCAATTTTTGATTTTTTAGCCATAAGGCACTTCCTTTCTTTTTGGATTTATAAAATCTAAATCGTAATGGTTACGATTTGAACGGAAGTATATTATCAGGTGTTGCGTTGTTTGTCAAGTGAGAATTTCGTTTTTTTTAGGACTTGCTAAGTTGAGAAGTTAGAAATGTTTGTTTTAGCGCTGTTTTGTAGTATCTTTTAAGAAAGAGTAAAAAGGAGTGAAGATGGCAATGGTAGAACGTTTGACGATTATTCGTGGTGTGGAAAAATTTGAATTACAAACGAAAACAGCGCGCTGGGTGTTAGCAAAAGAAGAGGGATACTCGCCAGTTCAAATGCTCGTTTCGGCAATTGGCGCTTGTGGGGGGTACGTGTATCAATCCGTTTTGGAAAATTCGCACATTCCCTTTGAGTTTGAAAAAATAGAAGTCACGTATTCAAGAGAAGTAGAGAGACGCGCACAACCATTAAAACAGGTGACGATTCTCTTTTATGTGTCTGTTCCAGAAGCCTTTCAAGCACGGGCGACACGGTGTTTGAAGCTTGTCTCCCCAAACTGTCCAGTGATTCAATCATTAGCTGAAAGAATTACTGTCGAAGAAACAGTTGTATTTAAAAAGTAAACCATTAGAGACATTATCGTTACGAGCGCTTTTCCCTTTTTGGATGCCTCGTTTCTGAGAATGTCTTTTTTTAGTAGGAGCGTGGGGAAATAGCTGTAGAAACAGGAAATTTTTAATTCATTTGTACAAAATAATACAGACAAAAAACAGATAGTGTTTTTTTCACAAATAAAAAGGTTGCTTTTTTTTCTGTTTTAGTAGATGATGTAAGTAGTTACATCTCTGATATACCGCTGTTTTTCGAAACGTGTGTTATTTTTTAATTCGTAATAGTTTTTTTAAATCGTTTCACAGAATTACTTTAATTGTTATACAGTTTTTTTAGTTGTTATAGTTTGTTTGTCGGCCTTTAGGAGGTAATCATGATTGAGTTAGTGAATGTGTCGAAAGTCTATCAAGAGACACACGCGTTAAAAAATATTCACTTTTCTGTCCAACCAGGAGAAATCGTTGGGATTGTTGGGAAAAGTGGCTCTGGCAAGTCCACGTTGTTACGTTTGTTGAATTTAATGGAACAACCGAGTGAAGGGGAGATTCGTATTGATGGCAGAAATGTTCAAACCTTCTCTAAAAAAGAAGTTCGCCAGCAGCAACAACAAATGGGGATGGTGTTTCAGCATTACAATTTGTTAGAAAATTTGAAAATTTATGATAATGTTGCGTTGCCTTTGAAACTTTTAAAAGAGAAACAGCCTGAAAAAATTGAGCGTTTATTAACGTTTGTTGATATGGCCCATAAGGCAGAAGCGTATCCTGCTCAGCTTTCTGGTGGGGAAAAACAGCGTGTCTCTATTGCTCGAGCGTTGAGCCGTAATCCAAAATGGTTATTATGTGACGAGGCAACGAGTTCATTAGATGAAGAAAATACAGAAAGTGTCGTTCGACTATTACATAAGACGCATCAGGAATTCCGACCGACTATTTTCTTTGTCAGTCACGAATTAGAAACCGTGAAGCGCTTATGTAATCGTATCTTAGTGATGGAAAAAGGTCAGTTAATTGGCGAATTTCTGAATAATCCTCAGCAATATGAGGAAGAACCGCTTTCCTATTTAGAAAAAGTGGAAAGGAGTTTGCGTCCATGACTTTTTCAGAAACCTTTGCCGAATATTGGCCATCTATGCTGGTGGGTTTAAAAGAAACAGGGATTATGATGTCGATTTCGATGGCTATCTGTTTGCTTGTCGGCTTGCCTTTAGGCTTAGGACTATTTTTGGCTAATCCGAAAGTCAAAGGGCATCAACCTTGGCTGTACTGGGTTTTAAATTTCATTGTAACTGTTATTCGCTCGTTTCCTTATTTATTATTTGTGATTGCGTTGATTCCAGTCACTCGTTCTGTTTTAGGAAAGGCGTTTGGCCCAATTCCTTCCTCTGTGCCATTGAGTATTGTTGCGATCGCGATTTTTGCTCGCTTGGTTGAACAAGTGCTGTTGGATGTTCCAGAAGAAATTTATTTTTTAGCTAATTCGTTAGGTACCTCGAAAGTCCAATACATTTGGCACTTTTTATTGGTGGAAGCACGTAGTGGATTAGTCCTTGCTTACACAACCACGACAGTGAGTATGGTTTCATATTCCACGGTGATGGGTGTTGTTGGTGGCGGCGGGATTGGCGATTTTGCAGTTCGTGTCGGGTATCAACGTTATGAATACGGTATTATGTATGTTGCCATTGTGATTATGATTGCACTGGTCTTCATTTTACAAATGCTTGGGAACTTCATTGCCCAAAAACTAGACAAAAGAAAGTAGGAGGACAAAAGAATGAAGAAGTTTTATTTAGCAACATTCGCTGTTATTGCAACAGTCATTTTAGCTGCCTGTGGGGGAAATAAACAAGCAGATCAGAAAAAAGACAAGGAGATTACCGTTGCCGTGCAATTGGAATCTTCAAAAGATATCTTGGAAATTGCCAAGAAAGAAGCTGAGAAAAAAGGGTACAAAATTAACATTATGGAAGTGAGCGACAATGTTGCCTACAACGATGCCGTGCAACATGACGAAGCGGATGCCAATTTTGCCCAACATGAACCATTTATGGAAATGTTTAACAAAGAGAAAAAAGCTGATTTAGTGGCTGTGCAACCGATTTATTATTTTGCTGGTGGTTTCTATTCAAAAGAATACCAAGATGCGAAAGATTTACCTGAAAATGCCAAAGTGGGGATTCCTAGCGATCCAACCAATGAAGGCCGTGCTTTAGCAATTTTAAATGCAAACGGCGTGATTAAATTAAAAGAAGGTGTCGGCTTTAACGGCACGGTGGCAGATGTCGTGGAAAATCCTAAAAACATTACTTTTGAAAGCATTGATTTACTGAATTTAGCTAAAGCCTATGATGAAAAAGACATCGCTATGGTGTTCTGCTACCCAGCCTACTTAGAACCTGCTGGTTTAACAACGAAAGATGCGATCTTGTTAGAAGATGAAGAAGCAAGTAAACATTACGCATTACAAGTTGTGACACGTAAAGGCGAAAAAGATAGCGAAAAGATCAAGGTTTTAAAAGAAGCGATGACAACAAAAGAAGTTGCTGAATACATCAAGAAAAATTCTAAAGGCGCCAATATCCCTGCGTTTTAATGAATAGAAAAAATGAAGCCTCTTTTTTGAGAAGCTTCATTTTTTTCTTTTCCTTGATTTATAGTATAGTTAATAGGAAGGAGGTGCCGGTGTGGTCGAATTATTTATTTTAATGATGGAACGGGTGGGCTTAATTATTTTACTGGCCTTTCTTTTAGTGAATGTGCCTTATTTTAAGCGTGTTTTATTAAGTCGTGAAAAAATGTCTTCAAAAGTTCAGTTGATTTTGATTTTTGGTTTATTTGCTATTATTTCTAATTTTACAGGTATCGAAATCGCTAAGAATCAGATTGTTCCCAATAATTTACTAACCTATTTAAGCAGCAATGCTTCCATTGCGAATACGCGTACGTTAGTAATTGGCGTTTCTGGATTAGTAGGTGGTCCGATTGTCGGCAGTACGGTTGGTTTAATTGCTGGCTTTCATCGGGTTATTCAAGGCGGGGGGCATAGTTTCTTTTATGTGCCTGCTTCTTTAATTGTTGGCTTAATTGCCGGTTTTTTAGGGAGCCGCATGGCAAAGCAAACCGTTTTTCCGTCTGCCGGCTTTTCTGCCATTGTCGGAGCGTGTATGGAAATGATTCAAATGATTTTTATTTTCTTTTTCAGCGGTGATCTAGCGGATGGGGCTACGTTGGTTCGTTTTATTGCGCTGCCGATGATTTTGTTAAATAGCGTAGGAACGTTTATTTTTATGTCGATTCTAACGACGACATTGAAACAAGAAGAGCAGGCCAAAGCGGTTCAGACGCACGATGTTTTGGAATTAGCAGCGGAAACACTGCCATATTTTCGAGAAGGCCTCAATAAAAATTCCAGCAAAAAAGTTGCGGAGATTATTAAGCATTATACAAAAGTCAGTGCGATTAGCATGACAAACAGTCATCAAATTTTAGCTCATGTTGGCGCAGGAAGCGATCATCATATTCCAGAGCTAGAAGTCATCACGGAGCTTTCTCGGGAAGTGTTACGGACGGGCCAAATGACCATCGCGCATGCCAAAGAAGAAGTTGGTTGTTCGGACCCTAATTGTCCGTTGCAAGCGGCGATTGTGATTCCATTATTTTCCCATCAGCAAATTGTTGGCACCTTAAAAATGTATTTTACGGATCCAGCGCAGTTAACGCATGTCGAGGAGCAGTTAGCAGAAGGTCTTGGGACAATTTTTTCTTCACAAATTGAATTAGGTGAAGCGGAAGTACAATCAAAATTACTTAAAGAAGCTGAAATTAAATCCTTGCAAGCGCAAGTGAACCCACATTTCTTCTTTAATGCCATCAATACTATTTCCGCATTAATGCGGAAAGACAGTGAAAAAGCGCGGAAACTATTGCTCCAATTAAGTAAATACTTTCGAGGCAACTTACAGGGAGCCGTGCAAACTACGATCCCAGTTTCACAAGAACTAGAACAAGTAAAAGCCTACTTATCATTAGAACAAGCACGGTTTCCGAATCGTTATCAAGTAACATTTGACGTGGAAGAAGCGGTTGCTTCAGAAAAAGTACCGCCGTATGCGATTCAGGTGTTAGTGGAAAATACCATCAAGCATGCATTTGGCAGCCGGAAGGAGAACAATCAAGTTCGGGTAGTGGTCAAAGCAAAACAACACAAATTACATGTGGATGTGTATGACAATGGGCAAGGGATTCCTGAAGAACGCCGCTTGTTATTAGGAAAGACGACAGTGACTTCGGAAAAAGGCACCGGCACGGCACTGGAAAACTTGTCCCGCAGAATGGCGAACCTTTATGGATCAGAAGGTTGTTTTTTAATTGAAAATTTAGAGACAGGCGGGAGCCATGTTCATTTAGAAATCCCGATGGAACAGGAGGAATTAGATGCACGTATTAATCGTTGATGATGAACCCTTAGCACGAGAAGAATTGAGTTATCTTGTTTCCCAACATCCGCAAGTGACGAGCGTTGCAGAAGCGGATTCTGTGGCGGAGGCAATGGAAGAGATGATGGATCAAAAGCCAGATTTGTTATTTTTAGATATTCATTTGACCGATGAAAGCGGGTTTGATTTAGCGGAAAAATTAACTCATCTTAAAAAAGCGCCCTACTTGGTCTTTGCAACCGCCTATGATCAATATGCGTTAAAGGCCTTTCAAGTGAATGCAAAAGATTATATTTTGAAACCTTTTGAAGAAGAAAAAATAACACAAGTCATTGAAAAAGCATCGAAAGAAATGGGTCAAGCTGTCCCAGAAAACACTGCCGAAAAAGGACCAAAATCTGAAGCAATACCTATTCAAGGGGAAGACCGCATTTATCTTGTGGCGCCAGAAGATATTTACCTCGTTTCTGTCGAAGAACGGCAACTGAGCATTTTTGTAGATCAACAGGTCTACAAGATGACAGGGACCCTCAACAGTATCGAACAGAAATTACCTGCCACGCTCTTTATTAAAACGCATCGAAGTTTCATCTTGAATCGAACAAAAATTCAAGAAATTCAGCCGTGGTTTAATAACACGTTGCAAGTAATTTTAACCAACGGCTCAAAAGTACCTGTTAGCCGTTCATATGTCAAAGAATTTAAAGAAAAACTTGGCTTAAGTTAAAAAATCACCACTTGAAATGTCGAATGCATTTCAAGTGGTGATTTTTGCATTTGGTGAAGAAATTCTGGCATTTCATGAAAAAAAGCCCTTAAAAAAACGTTTTCTTTATATACTTAACCCATAGAAAACAGACAAAAGGGAGCGAAGAAGAATGGAAAAGAAAGTATATTCATTTTTACAACAAGCAGCAGTTTTTGCCATTATTATGTTAATCGCCAACGGCTTGGCGTTCATTTCCCCAATACCAATGCCTGCTTCAGTAATTGGCATGGTGTTATTGTTCATTGGTTTATGTACAAAAGTTGTTAAATTGGAGCAAGTGGAAGGGCTAGGTAATAGCTTATCAACGGTTATTACATTTTTATTTGTTCCTTCAGGGATTTCCTTAGTTAATTCTTTAGGGATTATGCAACAATTTGGCGTTCAAATTGTTTTTGTTATTTTAGTAGCGACACTAGCGTTACTAGCAACGACTGGTTGGACGGGCGCCTTTTTATTGCATATGAAAGATGCTCGAAAAGAAAAAGAACCCGCAGCAACGAAGAAAGCGAAAGGAGAGGTTCGCGCATGAATCCGTATGTTGGTATTATTATTTCATTAGCTGTATTTGGCATAGGTACTTGGTTGTTTAAAAAAAGTAAAGGTTTCTTCTTATTTACGCCATTATTCGTTGCGATGATTTTAGGCGTTGTCGTTTTAAAAGTAACAGGAATTAGTTACGAGCAATACAATGAAGGTGGCAAATATATCAGCTTCTTTCTAGAGCCTGCGACAGTAGCGTTTGCGATTCCTTTATATAAAAAGAGAGACGTGTTGAAAAAATATTGGTTAGAAATTTTAACGGCGTTAACAATTGGTTCTTTTGGTTCGCTAGTGGCTGTTTATTTTGCAGGAAAAGTGATTGGCATGGATAATCATTTAGTGGCCTCAATCTTACCACAAGCAGCTACAACAGCGATTGCCGTACCTATTTCTCAAACTGTTGGCGGCATTGCTTCTATTACGGCGTTTACCGTAATCTTCAATGGTGTACTAACCTATGCCTTGGGTCGAATTGCATTGAAATGGTTTAAGATTAACAATCCAATCGCCAAAGGTTTAGCTTTAGGTGCGGCCGGACATGCCCTAGGTGTGGCAGTTGGCATGGAAATGGGTGAAACAGAGGCTGCTATGGCTAGTATTTCTGTCGTAGTGGTTGGTGTAGTTACTGTTTTAGTGGTTCCTTTCTTTGCAACGGTCATTGGTCTATAAAAAGTGGGCTTCCCCACTTTTTATGAGTAGCTAATTTCTATCAACTAACAGTCTCTGCTTATTCTGTGAATGCTAGTTATCACTAATCCGCAGGCTCGGAGTTAAAATGAGTGTAAAAAAGCCAACCTTATCCATAGTAAGGTTGGCTTTTGTGTTGTTTACAGGATTTTTTGAATATAGATAGGGCGCACGGAAGGATTGACTAGTCTTTTTATAGAATGGTTGCTCCTAAAGTTTGTTTAAAGTGGCGTAACGCCCATTCGTGTCCTTGTTCATCAAAACTAGCAACGGCGCGTTCAGGAATCATTAATTGATAGCCTAAATTATAGGCATCGACAGCCGTATGCAACACGCAAATATCTGTACAAACACCAGTTAAACAAAGCTCTGTAATTCCTCGTTCTCGTAACCGAATGTCCAAATCCGTGCCACTAAAAGCAGAATAGTGCCGTTTGTCCATCCAATAAACGGTTGCCTCATTTTTGTGAGCTTGATAAAAATCAGCTAGCGAGCCAAACAGATTACGCCCGTCAGTTCCTAAGACATTGTGGGGCGGGAAAAGTTTATTTTCAGGATGATAGTGATCTAGGGGATCATGCCCATCAATGGCAAAAACCACAAAATCGCCATTGTCAAAATAGTGCTTTGTTTGTTGAACAAGGGCCGTTTCAATGGCTTGTCCAGCGGCACCAGTGGTTAGTTTTCCGTCTGTGGCGACAAAATCATTCGTATAATCAATGGAAATCAGAGCTTTCATTTGGCAACCTCCTAAAGGTTAAAGTCATTTTGTTCATTTTACAGCTTTTAAGAGGGCATTTCAAATGATAAAAGTACATCAAATTCTAAAAAAGCTGTTTCAAAATAAACGCTTTGGCTAAAAAACATGCTATAATTTTGCTACAAATTAAAGCAGGTGAATAGAGTGAAAAGAAAAATCGTACGTTTTATCCTTTGGTTGTTAGGAATCCTTGTGGTTATTTGCTTAGGTGTGTTTCTCGCCTTTCAATTATCTCCTAAGCCAGGCGCTTGGGTCATCAACCAGTTATTCGCAGGCGAAGTTGAAATAAAAGATTCAGCTTCCTATGATAAAGCATTGCCCAATGTTCAATTGCAAGAAAATCAAACATACCCTTCTTCAAGAAAAAAGAATACCTTTGATTTGTATTATCCCCAAGCGTCAAAAAAAGCGGTACCAGTCGTTTTATGGGTCCATGGTGGTGGCTATGTGGGAGGAGATAAGTCTGGGATGAAAGAGTTTGCGACACGTTTAGTGGCTGATTCCTCAGTTGCCTTTATTTCAATGAATTATGAATTAGCACCAGACGCACCTTATCCAAGCCAGCTCCAGCAGGTCGATGAACTTGTTCAATTTTTATTAGAAAAGAAACAAGCATATCCCATGTTAGATTTATCTAAGCTTTTTATTGGCGGGGACAGTGCGGGTGCACAGATTGCTCTACAATATGCAACAGTTCAAACCAATGCCAACTATGCCAAAGAATTAGGTATGACTGCAGCGTTGCCAGCTAACCATTTAAAAGGTACACTCTCGTATTGTGGTCCGGTGGATTTGAAACAAATGGCCAACCAACAAAGTGATAATCGTTTTATGAAATTTTTCGTTAAAACAGTGGCTTGGTCCTTGCTCGGCACTAAAGATTGGCAGACGAGCGCGGAACTGCAAGAAGTGAGTTTAGTGGATAAAGTCACCAAAGAATTTCCCCCGACGTATCTAACAGATGGCAATAGTTTTTCATTCCAAGAGCAAGGACTAGCCTTGGTTCAGCGGTTAAAAACTTTAAATGTTCCAGTTTCAGCTCTCTTTTTCAAAGATAAGAAAGCAACGATCACCCACGAATATCAATTCGACTATCAAACAAAAGAAGCTAAACAATGTTACCAAGAAACAGTCCAGTTTGTGAATACGTATAAATAAACAGAGGCCTTAGAAATATTTCTAAGGCCTCTGTTTATTTATTTTTGTCATTTTTTTAGCTGGGAAATATGTATAAATTAAACAAAAATGTTTATTTAATGATGTTTACATGAGAAAAAATCCGTGCTATACTACGAACTCGTTTGTTAATTTTAATGTTAAAAAACAACGTTTTTGTTATTTTTGTGAACAAATTAACATTTTATCTTACAGAAAATAGCAAAAAATTCGTTTAGTTAACAAAAAGAAAATTAAAAAATAAATTTTTTTTTTGAAATTAAGAAAATATCTTTAAAAAAATCAGAAGAAAACTTCGTATACTTGAGCCATAGGTTGGTTGTGGAAAGTTTACTTCGAGGGAGGAGTGATGAAGTTAATGAAAAAGAAAATCGCTGTTTTATTGGCAACTTGTTTACTTGTACAACCGTTTTTATCTGTTTCAGCGTGGGCGATTGAAGAGGAGCAACAAACGGAACGTACGCAGACACAGCCAAAAACAGCAGAAACCAGTACAAGTGAAGCAACAAAAGAAAGCAGCGCACATTCTACAGAACAGTCATCAATGACGGAATCTAGTGCTATCACAGAAAAAGTAACCACCTCTTCCACAGAAACAAAACCAAGCGAAGAGCAGAAGCAAATCACCTTGACCTTTGAAACAACGGATCAAGCTTTGTTTCTAAATGATGCCAAAAGTTATCAAGTGGTAAAAGAAAAAAATCAGCCACTTCGGACAGAAGAATTACCAAAATGGGCGAATAGTGAGGAAAATGCGACTTTCGTTGGCTGGTCTTATCAAGGAAAAACATATACAAATGAAGAACTTCTTCAATTAGAGTTTTCAGAAGATACACAACTTACGGCTGTCTTTAAACAGAAACTGACACGCATGGCCAGAGCTATCTCAGTTGATCAGTCCATTGCGGACACAATTGCTCCTGCAGATAAAACAAAAGTGATTGTTGTGCCAAGTCCAGCAGGAGATGGAGCAGCGTACAAAGAATATGCATCGACAGAGGCTGGCTTGAAAGAAGCCTTGTTTGATTTGTATCAACAGGGAAACAATGGCGATTTCACTCTTTATATAGGAAACAATATTACGACGAGTGCGGCGACCACCGCTAAAGTGATTCCTGACACCGTTACGGCAAGTAATATGACTTTTTACGCCTTGCAAGGCAAGGTCAATCATTTAGTGATTACTGGAAACAGTGCAGATCCGATTAGTATGGATCAAACGGCGCCAACGGGTTCTAAGACGTTAGGATTTAATCAAAATATCTTTTTTGGCTCAAACATCACTTTGAGAAATCTAAACTATACAGGTACGAATATGTATTTAAATGGTTACAGTTTGAACTTGAATGGCGGCTCTAGTGGAAACGGTCTGACCGTATACGGTGGAACGGATACAGGAGATGTTTCAGGAAACCCAACTTTAACAGTAAATAGTACAGGTACAGGGACATGGAATTTCTATGGCGGAAACCAAAATGGTGGTAATTTAGCTGGAAATCCTACGATTGTTATTAACAATACACGGAGCGGACTAAATACATTAAGTGGGGGCGCCAATATTGGGACAGTGACTGGGAATACTTCATTGGTTGTCAATGATTCTGGTGGCAGAATTGCTTCAATTTATGGGGGCGGTTATGGAACCAACGCAACCAACACAGCGAATGTTACTGGTAACGTCTCAACAAAGGTTGCAATTACGAATGCTACTACAGGTTTCCAACTAAGTACGTATTATGGCGGTGTTCAATACGGAAATATTGGTGGAAAAGTAACAAACGATATTTCTGGATATGGCCGTTGGTATACAGCGGGACAACGTTTTATTGGTGGCTCTTCCCGCGGCGATATAGGAACGAATCGTGCGACTGATGGAATTACTACAAATTTAAATACACAGTTGTATAGTGCGGGTCGTGCAGATTTTGAAGGAGGCAACCAATATTCTGGAACGATCATCGGAAATATTACGAATGTGGTTACAGCAGGAACGAATACCGCTGGTGGTATTAATGATTTTAACGGCGGTGCTGGTAACAATGTTTCAAAATTTAACAAGAGTCAAATTGGGGCCTCAAATGAAGCAACGTATGATGCTTATACACCACAGCAAAGAGCAGAATTAGCCAAATCGGCAGCAGCTTTTAAAGTTTTCGGAAATATTTCTTCTAAATTAGTCAGCGGTTCGTTTAATAATGGTGCAATTTATTCAACTGCAGCTGGCCGCGGCGGCTATATTGAAGGAAATACAACAATTGAAGTGGGAACAGCGAATGGTGATGGGTCTTTAGGTGGCGATGGTATGGCTTATTCAGGCGCAAAACCGACAAGCTTAGATTATTCAACGACCAATAAAAGTCGTGGGTATAATTCAGGTTGGGATATTGTTGGTGGCGGCGGCTATCCTGCTAGTAATGATACTTGGGATATCTATATAAAAGGAGATACTAAGACTGTTTTAAATAATACCATTGCTCGCTGGACATATGGTGGCTCTTTTTCAGGTGTTGTTGAAGGCAATACTTCTAACACATTGAATGGCGGGATTGCTGACACATTAGAAGGAACAGGCTATCAAGCAGCTCGAGTTTATGGAAACGGTCAAACAATTGTTAATAATGGCCAAGTCGATTGGTTTCTTTCAGGCGGTGGCTGGAATGATGCCAAAAATGTTGGGAATGTCGGCGTAACGGTTTATGAAGGAGTAATTAATGCTTCGATGGGCGCTTCTTATGGAGCAAGCGGTGGCCATACAATTACTGGTAATTCAGACAATCGCATCTACGGAGGAAATTTCTCAGGAACTCCTCGGACAGGCGCGAACGGTTTTTCAGGTGGTATTACCAATGCGGGCTCACTTCTTGGAAATGCCAAACTCTTAATTGATTTAAGAAACTACAACGGAGAGTTTAAGTTGCCTGGTAATACCTACATTACTGGTGGTCGGCCCTATGGTCAAAATACGACACTAGGAACGGATGAATCAAACACAATTACTTTAAATATTTTCACTAAAACAGGTGTGGAATCTCTAAATGGGGCCAGCATTTACGGTGATGGTGGAACCAATGCTGCGTATACCAAGAACGGCAAGATTACAATGAATATTCAAGCAGCGGGTTCTAGTATTGGAAATTTATATGCAACACAGTATTCCAATATCAGTGGCGGAAAAATTTTACGTGATGTTACCGCAAATGTTCAAGGTGCAGTTAGTATTAACGGTTTATCCGGTGGTTCATCAACAGATAATTTTACTAATGCAATTGTGAATGCTAGTTCAAATAAAGTGGCCTTTAACTTTGGGACTAACGTTGACGGCACCAATAACTATCAAACAGAACCACTAAATGCGACAGGCTTAGGCGTTGTCAACTTTACGGAATTGAATGTCACCAATGGCATTAAATTAATGGCTAATGGTGGGAACATCAAAAATGGCGTTTCTGCTACTGCCGCGAACCACAGTACGACTTACAATGAATTCGGATCAATTCATCTATCTAAAAACGCTGGAATTGGGATCACCAACACAGCCAATTTAATTTCAGCTAGCAAACTAACGGTTCAGGATCATGCAACATTAGAAACAATTCCTGGTACAGGTAAGGTAAACATTGCGGATTTTGAAGCCGTCGATCCAACAAAAGATGAACTTTTATGGATTAAACCAACGACAGATACAACTGCTTTGGTGGATAGCACAGGGACTTGGTTTGGAAATGTCAAAGCCTATCAGGTCTTAACGATTAATCCAACGGTCAATAATGCTACAAAACTTACGCCAACAACGTTTCATGGGATTGAAAAAGCGACTGGAAAAACATTTATTGGCGATAACGATGTGACCAAGGGTGCCAATGGCTATGGGATAGCAATTCCTGGCTCTATCATCGATTATGAAGTGGAAAACCCTGGAATTGTGGCAGGTGCAGGTACTATTTCTCATGATGTAAAAGAGGTCAAAGCTGGCAATGCGCCGTTAACCTTACAAGCGTGGGGCACCGAAGTAGCTGGACAAAAAGTTCAAAAAGGACGTTTGATGATTCCGACCTCAAGTACTTTAACACCAACCCTAAGCTTCCTTCCTGACGAAGTAACAGGTTCTTGGTTGCACCAAGGAACGGTTAAATCTAGTGAAGTTGGGAGCACGATAGAGCAAATTCCAGAGCAGAAAGATACCACCCCGCTTTCATGGAAAGCAACGAATACGAACTACAGTTATCAGGTAAAAGTTCAATTTTCAAATAAAGTGGAACTTTCAGGGCAATCGGTGATTGTCACAGAAGATGAGGCAGCGCAACTAACGACTGTCGATAAAGTAATAGAAATGCTTGGCGCAAAAGGTCGGCCGTTTTTCAAAACCTCATTAAAAGAGACGGATTTACCACAAATCCAAGCGCCGTTAGCAGAAAAAACTGTATCGCGGACACATGATATTCAATTAGAAGCAGGGACGTCAGGAGATAATTTGCAAAACAAAACGGTTCATTTAGTTGTTGTGAAAAATGAAAGTGTCCTTGCCAAAGATCGTTCGTTTGCCTTGTATGCGACAAGTGCGCATTTGAAATTAAAAGAAGCAAATGGCTTAACGAATTCAGACGAGTTGGCACAATGGACACAAGCAACGGTGATTTTCGCAGATGGTCGGGCCAATCAAACACCAAGTCTTGATGCCGCAACCTTCCAAGCCATTCAGCAAGCGAAACCAGAAGAATTAGCCAAAACAGTGCCAGCCAATTATCAATTTACAGAAGCTGGTGAAACGTTAAATAAAAAAATCAATGTGTCTATTTCAGGTGAATTAACGTTAGAAAAAGTACCTAAAACAATTGATTTTGGCAAACAAAAAATTTCTGCCAAGCCAGAAGTTTACTGGCCAACTCTTTCAGATGATTTAGTCGTTCAAGACACACGCGGGACAGAAAGTACGCCTTGGAAACTGAATGTTCAGGTAACGAATCCCTTAACGAACGGCACAGATCAATTGGAAGATTTGTCATTGGTTACAGACAAAGGAGAATTTTTACTCAATAAAGGAGATACGGTTGTTACAGAAAATGAAGGCTCCGGTTCAGGTAGTTATACAATTAACCAAGGTTGGGGTGCGGCAAACCAACGGGGACTTAAACTATCTGTGCCAGTCGAGAAACAAAAAGTTGGCGAATTCAAAGGGACATTGTCATGGTCATTAGTCATGGCACCATAACAAGGAGGAGAGAAGTGAGATGAAAAAATACCTTTTGCTTAGTTGTTTTTTAGGTCTTTTCAGCTTCTGTCATTCAGACACTGCGTTTGGGGAAGCAGCTTATGAAAATAGTGGTGTTGTCTCCTTTTATGGAACGTATGAATATCCCACAGAAGAGTCGACAACAGCGACTAGTAATTCTTCCACAACGACCGAACCCACCAAACCAGCTGACGGAGGCGCTTCATCCGTCCTTTCTTCTGGCGTATATGGGTCGCGACAAGGAAGATTACCAGCGACAGGTACCACCAATCAAGGACCATTTATTTATTTGGGAATCAGCCTTATCACTATAGGCATATTATTTATTAAAAGGAGAAGAGAAGATGAAAAAAACAGTATTAGCAGTAGTAGGGATTGTAGGATTTAGCGGTGTCCTAGCGACACAACAAGCATTTGCGGAAGATATTAACGTGAACTATACAAGTAATGGTGCCATTACATTTGAACCAGATACAGATCCAACGAAGCCAGTTAATCCAACCAATCCAGATGAAAAAGTTGAACCAGAAGATCCAACTGACCCAACTGGACCAAAACCAGGGACTGCAGGCCCCTTATCAATTGACTATGCTTCAAGCTTTCAATTTGGCGCCCAAAAAATCACTTCCGACACGAAAGATTATTACGCACAAATTCAAACATTTAAAGATGGAACAACAGGTCCAAACTATGTTCAGGTAACGGATAAACGTGGGACACAAGAAGGCTGGACGTTAAGCGCTGTACAAAATGCGCAATTCAAAACAGCCCAAAATGAAGAATTAGTGGGGGCCGCTTTATCGATTGCCAATGCAGGTGTGACATCGATTGTTGATGCCGCATACGCGCCAACACCAACAGCAGCACATACCTTTGTTCCTGGAACAGAAGTAGAATTAGTCAAAGCAGAAGATGGCAAAGGAATGGGGACTTGGGTCTATCGTTTTGGGAAAGATGCGACAGAAGGTGCTACTGCCGTGAAATTAAATGTCCCAGGTAAAGCGATTAAATTAGCAAAAGAATATCGTACGACCTTAACATGGACATTGAAATCTGTACCAACGAATGTTGGAGGCTAAGTAAATGAAAAAAACAGTCGTCTACTCCTTGTTATTCGGAACAATGTTGCTTGGCGCCACTGTTCCTGCTGAAGCGGCGACGGTCGTTTTTGATAGCGAACAGTCGATTGTTTTTACCCCAAGCACAGATGGGACGGATCCAGTAAATCCAGAAAATCCTGATCCAGAAAAACCAGTTCGACCAGTCGATCCAACGAATCCTGATGGACCTAATCCAGGTACCCCTGGGCCGCTTTCCATCGATTATGCCTCAAGTTTGGATTTTGGGAGTAATGAAATATCGAATAAGGATCAAACGTATTTTGCCAGAGCGCAAACCTATAAAAATCCAGATGGTTCAGCAAGTGAATTGGCAACTGCTAATTATGTGCAAGTAAGTGATTTACGGGGAACCAATGCTGGCTGGGTTTTAAAAGTGAAACAAAATGGTCAATTTCGTAATGCAGAAACATTA
Organism: Enterococcus sp. DIV1758; assembly: GCF_051711985.1. NCBI lineage: Bacteria > Bacillati > Bacillota > Bacilli > Lactobacillales > Enterococcaceae > Enterococcus > Enterococcus sp. DIV1758. The sequence continues at coordinate 2,638,420 of NZ_JBIOOA010000001.1, read as the reverse complement.
CACAAAGAATTAACAGGCGCCACCGTCGCCTTTGCTGAGCCCAGTGTGCGCTCAAATGCGACGGACGTATTGCCGCCAACTGCTACCGCAAACATTCAATTGGATGCTGCAGGCGCAGAAACTGTTGTCATGCAAGCCCCAGAAAAGACCGGCGCCGGAACGTGGATCACGCTGTGGGGGCAAGCAGAAAAAGTGACCGAAAAAAATCAACAAGGACAGCAAGTAAATGCCACAATCACACGGGCAATCTCACTAACTGTTCCCGGGAAAACCCCTAAGGATGCAGTACAATATAAAACAACATTGACTTGGCTACTTTCAGATGTACCAGTAAATAATGGAGGGAAATAAATGAAAAAGACAAAAGTAATGACATTGATGGCAACCACAACTTTAGGCGCACTAGCACTTGTACCAATGAGTGCATTAGCAGTCGACGGTGGTGAATACCAAACAAACGGAGCGATTCAATTTGCACCAAATACGAACCCAACGAATCCAGTTGATCCGACGAATCCAGACCCGGATAAACCAATTACGCCAGTTGATCCAACTGATCCGACAGGGCCTAAGCCAGGGACAGCAGGTCCGTTATCCATTGACTATGCATCTAGTTTATCTTTTGGGGAACAAACGATTACCTCAAAAAATATGACCTACTATGCAGAAACACAAAAATACAAAGATAACGCTGGTGCCGACCAAGAAGGCCCAAACTTTGTTCAAGTCTCAGATAATCGTGGGACTGAGACAGGTTGGACGTTAAAAGTAAAACAAAATGGTCAATTCAAAACTGAAGCCAATCAAGAACTAACAGCGGCCAAAGTAACTTTAAGCAACGGACGCGTGGTTTCGGCTTCACAATCTGCAAAACCAACGACAGCGCCAGCTACGATTGAATTAAACCCAACTGGGGCTGAATCAGTGGTCATGGCTGCTGGCGATAAAGAAGGTGCGGGTACGTACTTAATGAGCTGGGGCGATAGTGTAGATGCCGCTAAAACAAGTATTTCATTAGAAGTACCTGGTTCAACCACAAAATATGCGAAAAAATACACGACAACTTTTACTTGGACTTTGACAGATACACCTGCTAACACAGGAAACTAAGAACGACAGCATACACGCAAGATCGGGATATAAGTCAAAAATTTTTTGGCTTATCTTTCGGTCTTTTGGTGCTTATAATACAACAAAGAATGACAGACATAGGAGAATGAATATGAACAGATGGAAAGTATATGCAACGGTAATCGCTTGTATGTTATTTGGCTGGATTGGCGTGGAGGCGCACGCTTCTGAATTTAATTTTGCGGTCACACCAACAATTCCCGAAAATCAAGTGGATAAATCAAAAACCTACTTTGACTTAAAGATGGCGCCTGGTGCCAAACAAACCGTAGAAATACAGTTACGTAATGATACAGATGAAGACATTACCATTGAAAATACAGTGAACTCAGCGACAACGAATTTAAATGGCGTAGTAGAATATGGCCAAAACGGGATCAAACCTGACAAAACTTTACGCTTTAACTTAAAAGATTATGTGGAAGCACCGAAAGAAATCATCTTGCCGAAACATTCCCAAAAGACCTTACCTTTAACCATCACGATGCCTAAAGATTCTTTTGATGGCGTGATGGCTGGCGGCATAACACTCAAAGAGAAAAAGAAAGAAACCACGACTTCTGCGGATCAATCAAAAGGGTTAGCTATTAATAATGAATACTCCTATGTTGTGGCCATTATTCTTCAGCAAAATGAGACAAAGGTTCAACCAGATTTAAAATTACTGGGGGTTAAACCAGGCCAAGTCAACGCGCGAAACGTCATCAATGTTTCTTTACAAAACCCACAAGCGGCCTATTTAAACCAATTACATTTAATCAACACTGTTTCAAAAGGAGGCGAAACGCTTTACCAATCCGATACTGAGGATATGCAAGTGGCGCCAAACTCTAACTTTAGTTACCCAATTTCTTTAAAAGGGGAACGATTAACGCCAGGGAAATATGTCTTGAAATCAACGGCCTATGGTGTAAAAGATGAAAAGGGCACCTATCAAGTCAAAGGTGCCAATGGTGAAGAACGGTACCTGTACAAATGGGAATTTACAAAAGAATTTACTATTTCTGGGGACGTTGCTAAAGAATTAAATGAAAAAGACGTAACCATTAAAGGAACCAATTGGTGGTTGTATCTACTGATTGCATTCATCATTCTAGCGCTGCTCTTATTGATTTTCTTCTTGTATCGTAAAAAGAAAAAAGAGGAAGAACAACAATCTGAGCAATAAAAAGAGCTATCTATTGACAAAAAGGGTTTTCCTTGTAAAAGTAAAGGTACTTTTACAAGGAATTGCTTCCCATAAAGTAGAGGTAGAGAGAGTGAGAAGCCATGAGAAAAAAGTATCTTTTTTTATTTAGTTCTTTGCTAATTTTTACGGCTGTCGAAATAGAACCAATTCAAACATTGGCGACACCTATTTATAATCCCTTAGAACCAACGGAAGAAATTCAACCAAAACCAGAATCAATCACCCCTCAGGAAAAGTCAGAACCGGAACAACCTGCGCCAACCCCTCCGGAAGATCAAAAAACAACGGTTCCTTCTGAAGAAAAAAAGCCTTCACCCAAGAAAAAAGACAAACCTGTGGAGAAACCGGCAATGTCAAAAGAAAAAAAGAAACAAACAAAAGAAACAACGGCTCATCCCCTACAAGTGAATAAAGATTTTGTCTTTCCTAACGGACTTGGTGCAGGCGGCGATGAAGAATCTGAAAGCTATTTAGCAGCGGTTGGGTACTTTCTTTCAGGAAATGGATTGTATGGGAAAAAAATGGATGTGAGAGAAGTCTATGATATTGATGATGTTTTTAAATAAAGTGGATAAAAGAAAAATCGCCTTATTTCAGTTACTGGAAAATGCACCGATGTTAACAGAGTCAAAAGAAACCGTAATGCAGGAGTTAGAATTATCTGAATTTATCGTGAACAAAACGGTCGCTGAATTAAATGCCGATTTTATTGAATTTGGTTTATCAGAGGATTTTCAAATTGTGAGCGATGGTATTTTCTTAACTCTTAATGAATCAGGAACGGAAACTTCCGCTACTTTGATTGATTGCTATATTAAAGAGTCGTTACGTTTTGCTATGTTTCAAGATTTCTTTTTTCAGCGTTTTGATTCTGTGAATGAGTTTGCTTTAGAACACTTTGTTAGTCACACATTGGCTTATAAGGAGTTCAAGGAATTAAAGAAAATGCTGGAAAATTACCAAATTACAATTAATAAAGAATTTCACTTAGTGGGAAATGAAACCAATTTACGCGAAGTAACAACACTGGTTTTTTTACAATTATACCAACGTGATTTTTCATTGTACGGTAAAAAAGTTTTAGAGCAGATTCGGAACTTTGAGCTATTTTTTTCTGAGAAGGTTCATCTTAATCAGCGTGCGGGCTATGCACAAGCTAAATGTTTTCATTTTTTGGCGGTTTCTTTAGTACGAACGCAGCAACAGTTTTATGTAGAGAAAAAAGTAGATTCGCAGGTGTTAAAACAATTAGCGGGTGACAATCAGCAGAATGTTTTCAATTGGTTAGAGAGTTTTCAAATCCCAGAACCACAACGAACAAACGAAGGCAATTATTTACTCTTATTTTTAATTGCTGAAGAGTGGCTTCAAGTAGCTTCAGCAGCACTTTGCCAAAGATTTGCAGAAATTCAACAATTGAATCGTGACTTGTTAAGTTATTTAAAATTACAATTTCAGCTTTCCGAGGAAGTCCTGCGAGGTTTTGAACAAAAAGTAACAATCGTTCATTTTAAATTGTTCCATTTTCCAATAGAAGCAAACTATAGTTATCGCAAAATGGATATAACCTACTTTGCAGAAACGTATACAGAGTATTTTTCTGCTAGTCGACAATTTATTCAAGAACAAAAAACGAATCCCGTTGTTTGGGATGCCAGACAGTTTTTATTTTATCGGTATCTGTTGTTAATGGTGGATGCGTTACCATTAAAAAAAGTTTTGGCTCCGATTACATTGTGTGTCGACTTTTCCTTTGGTGAAGCCTATAATCGTATGATACAAAAAAATATTGAAAAAATTACGGAATGGAATATCATTTTCAAAGCACATGTAGATGAAAGTGTACAATTAATTTTATCGGATATTCATTTTGTCGATTGGCCTGAGATTACCCAAATTATTTGGCTAGCACCACCACGTCCTGTTGATTGGTCGCATTTTATTAAAACGCTGAGTGCACTAAGACCGCACTCGGGAGAAGAAAACAAGGTCGGGACAGCACCGCTTAGCTCCGAGAAATAAGAAGAAATTTCCGGAAATTGTTCTTTAATTTTTGGAGACCAAGTAGGTATTGTTCATCATCGAATCACTACGTTCTTCGTGATTCTCAACAATTTCGGCTTATTTCCGAAGGAGCTGGTTCTGTTCCCGCCGTTTATCAGATTTTGAGCGTGAAGCAAAAATCCAAAGTGATTTTTGTACCACGCTTTTTCTTTTAGAATATAAAAATTAAAAATAATAAAAAAGTTGAAACTTTTTATGCTTGTGATTCGTCTATATAAGTGTACAGGAAAGGAGGTTCCAGAAATCGATGGTTTTCGATGGTTGGAAAAGAAAAAAACAAATTCGCGCGTTAGAAACGCTTGTAGATACCAAGTATGAAAAAATGTATCGCATTGCCTTTAACTATACACATTCGAAAGAAGATGCCTTGGATGTGATTCAAGAAAGCTTTGAAAAGGCACTGAAGGCCATCCAAAAAGGACCCGATATTAAGGATTTTGAAGCGTGGTTCTTTCGAATTCTGCTTTCTGTAGCGACAGATTATTGGCGTAAAAAGAAACGAGAAGCTGTTCATATTGAAAAAGATGAACATGTGTTAGCCCTTTTAAATAATCCCCAACGCAGTTTTTTAGAAATTGAAGAAATTATTAATCAATTAGATAGTCCCAATCGTGAAATTATTCTATTAAAATTTTTTGAAGGATTTACGCTAAAAGAAATCGCCTTGATCCTGGATATTAACGAAAATACGATTAAAACGAAGATGTACCGCAGTTTGAATGAACTCCGAAGTCTATTGAATTAGTAAAAGAAAGGAAGCGAAAAAATAATGGAAGATTTTGTAAAAAGCGTTGTTAAAAACTTTTCAAAAGAATACCGCCAACAACCGTTACCAACGGATCTACAAGCGGAAGTCAAAGCGCGTTTTCATAAAGAGAAAAAGCGGTACACCTGGCTTCGTTTTAGAAACCGCTCACTGCAAAGTAGTCTAGTAGTAGCTTGTGGCTTTGTCTTATCAGTCAATTTGTTTCCAGGTTTTAGTGAAGCAGCCCGCAACATCCCTGTGTTAGATAAAATTGTTCAATTAGTCACCATCAAAACGTTGACAGCGAAAAAACAGGAAAGTGAAGTAAACATCGATGTCCCTAAAATCCAAACATCCCAAGAATCTTCAGTAGCTGACACGCTCAACAAAAAATACTTGAAAGAAGCCCAAACAGAATTTCAACAAGTCAAAGGGCAATTGTTTGATGGTTCTCGTGTTTCAGTCACTGGAGATTATGAAAAAGTCGTGGACGACCGTCGCTTCCTAGTGGTCAAACGAACCTTCACAGAAATTAAAGGCAGCTCTGCGACGACAACGAAATATGACACCATCGACAAACGAGCCAATGTTGTCGTTTCACTCCCCTTAATTTTTAAAAATGATTTTTACATTGATGTCATTAGTAGTGAAATTAAACAACAAATAGCAGACCAAATGAAGAACGATAGCAATAAAATATACTGGTCCGAAAAAGAGGATGCCCCCAGTGATGTTCAACCCTTCAAAAAAATTAAAAAGGACCAACCTTTCTATATCAATGAAAAACACCAATTAGTGATTGTGTTTCCTCAAGGAGAAATTGCGCCTTACTATATGGGCACCCCTGAATTTGTGATCCCTAATCAAGTCATTGAGAATGAATTGGCAGCGCCTAATTATTTAAAATAAACTCAGCAAAAAACACGCGACATTTCTTAAAACTGTCGCGTGTTTTTTGCTGACCTAACCAAGTCAGTTGCGGTTTTACTGAGAGAAGCGTACACTAGAATTAAGCATAACAAGAAAGGGCGAATGGCAATGGAAAAATCAGAAAAAATTAGTATTTTACAAGATGTGGTTAAAATTAAATCTGTAAATGGAAACGAAGAAGAAGTGGCAATCTATTTACAAAATCTTTTGAAAAAATATGAGATCCCTTCTGAACTTGTTTCTTATGCACCAAATCGTAGTAGTTTGGTTGCTTATTTAGGTGAAAACCGAGAAAAAGTTTTAGGGTTTAGTGGCCACATGGACGTGGTTTCTGAAGGGGACGAAAGTCAATGGACTTTCCCGCCATTTGCGGCCCATATTGAAGGAAATAAATTGTATGGACGTGGCGCAACAGACATGAAAAGCGGCTTAGTCGCAATGGTTTTAGCAATGATTGAATTAAAAGAAAATAAAGTCCCATTAAATGGAGCGGTTAAATTTTTAGGTACAGTCGGCGAAGAAGTAGGCGAACTAGGAGCCGAACAATTAACTGAAAAAGGCTATGCGGATGATTTAAGTGCCTTAGTCATTGGAGAACCAACCAATTATAACTTGATGTATGCGCACATGGGTTCAATTAACTATTCTGTTGTGTCACACGGAAAAGAAGCCCACAGTTCCATGCCAGAAGAAGGCATTAATGCGATTAATAATTTGAACGAATTTATTACAGAAGCGAACCAACAAATGGCGGAAGTCACAGCAAACTATGAAAATCCTGAATTGGGTCGAACGATTCACAATGTAACCGTCATTAAAGGTGGTACACAAGTGAACAGTATTCCAGGTCAAGCTACCTTGCAAGGGAATATCCGTTCAATTCCAGAATTCAGCAACGACCAAGTTATTGCGTTATTACAAAAAATTGTTGATGAATTGAACAAAAAAGAAAAACATCAGTTAGAATTAACGATTGATTACAATAAAATTCCTGTAAAAGCTGAGAAAGATTCTGCGTTAATTCAAGCCATTCAAGCCCAATTTGACCAACCGTTGCCATTGATAACAGCAGCAGGAACCACAGATTTAGCTGAATTCACTAAATCAAAAAATAAATTTGATTGCGTTGTCTTTGGACCGGGCGTTCCAACTTTGCCACACCAAATCGACGAATATGTCGAAATTGATAATTATTTAGATATGATTGATAAGTATCAAGCGATAGCAAAAAGTTATTTAAATTAAAAAAATGTCACGTCTGAATCGTAAAGTTCAGGCGTGACATTTTTTATAAGGGTTATTCCACCACAGTCCATTCATTTAAGGTTTTGCCGTTCTCATCAACTAGCTCTAACCAGCTGTTTGTTCCAGCAAAATAGAGAAACAAGCCGACTTCATTAACGCTTTTTAAGACGATATCTTCCGTTGTGACAAAGTCTTTAAATTGGCCCTTGCGTTCATCACGAAGTTTTTCACCAAATCTGGCGGAGAAACCGACAGACCCGTCTTTATTTAAAGGGGCTTCTGGCATCATTGTCGCGCCAGCTTTAATAAGCATTTCATTGCGCTTTTGCCAAAAAACAGTTGCTTTGCTTTGTCGAGTATCAATATAAAAAGGAATTTGGCTAACTTCTTTTGTCCATTTGTGGCGTGCTTTGGCTGGTCTGGCTTTTTTCGGCGCCGGTTTTTTAAACAGAGAGTAGCCAAAACGTTCCAAGATAAAGGTGACCGTTTCTTTATAGTTAGTCACTGTCGCTACCGCACTTTTCGGAATTTTGACTGTCGTTGGGGTTGCTTCCAATGTTAAACCACTTTCTTTCGCATCATCTAGGAAAGCTTGCGCTAAATAGGCAAGTTCTGTGTCCCAAGTCGGTTTCAACAAAATCGAGTGATCAAAAGAAACTTCTTTATATGTAGCTTTTTCTTCAGCAAGTCCTAAAGCAACTAGTTGGTTATCTCTTAGCAAGAAAAGAATCGCTGCCTCTTTTTTCGGTAATTTAGTTGTTTGTTCAATGATTAAGTGGGCCTGATCGGCTAAGTCAATGAGTGTCTTTGTTTTTTTTAGATCAACGGTTAAATGTAAGTCCATGAAGTCTGCTCCTTTATCGTTAGTTTCTTCATTGTATCATGAAACAGTGTCTTCGTCTTTTAACGAGTCAGCAACCTTACAATATTGTTTGAAACAAAAAGAAGCTTTCATGATATACTTACTCACATGCATAATTTTTAATGAGGAAAGTAGAGGAACAAGAATGAAAACACTTGGCAATATTTTATGGTTCATCTTTGGCGGCTTTTTTGGTGGCTTATCTTGGCTATTTGCAGGCGTGATTTGGTGTATTACAATCATTGGTATTCCGATTGGTTTACAATGCTTCAAATTAGCGGGGTTGAGCTTTTGGCCGTTTAAAAAGCGAGTCGTGTATAGTGATAGCGGCGTATCTTTGGTGGTAAACATTATTTGGCTGATTATCAGTGGACTACCATTAGCAATTGGGCATTGTATTAGTGGCTTGTTGCTTTGTCTGACAATCATCGGTATTCCGTTTGGGCAACAGTCCTTTAAATTGGCGAAATTAGCATTAATGCCGTTTGGGGCCCGTGTGGTTTCAACAAATGATTTTTATTTTGAATAGTCAGAGGTTTCTCATTGACAAATAAAACGAAACAGCGTATTCTGTAAATGTAACAAATAACGTTACATTTAGTTTGGAGTGATTAGACATGGCCATGTCAACGAAATTAAGTGTTGCGATTCATATTTTAAGTTTGATTGAAACAGGTCCTCAAGAACAAGTGACTTCTGAATACATTGCTTCGAGCGTGAATACTAATCCAGTCGTTGTTCGACGACTAATGAGTCAGTTAAAAAAAGCCGGCTTGATTCATTCCATGCGTGGAGCCAATAAAAATACCTTATTAAAGAAACCAGAAGAGATCTCACTGTATGAAATTTATACAGCGGTTGAATTGGAACGAGAGATTTTCAATATTCATCAAAATCCTAATCCAAACTGTTCCGTTGGGGCAAATATCCAATCGGTACTAGAAACTGAATTTACTAAAGTGCAACAAAAAATGGAAGAAGAATTGAAAAGCATCACCTTAGCAGATGTGATTCATGAAATAGAAGTTAAGAGAGATAAGTAATCTCTCTACTTTTAAAGTGTCAAATGTAACTATTTTAGTTCTATTTAAAAATGAAAGGATGATTTACATGAAAGTAGCAGTATTAGGAGCAACAGGAAAAGAAGGACAATTACTTTTAGCAGAAGCTAAACGTCGCGGGATGGACGTTACAGCCATCGTTCGTAATGCCTCAAAAATAACAGATGGCACACCGACCATTGAAAAAGATGTTTATCAATTAACAACAGAAGATATTCAAGCGTTTGATGTATTAATTAGTGCCTTAGGATTCCCTAATGTGCAAGATTTCCCCAAATCTACCCAGCATTTGATTGAGATTTTAACCAATCAAAAAACGCGCTTGTTTGTCGTTGGGGGCGCTGGAACCTTATATGTGGACCCAGAACACACAACTCAATTAAAAGATACCCCATCATTCCCAGCAGAGATTCAGCCATTAGCTTCGGCGATGGGCGAAGCTTTAAATTTATTGAAAGAAGCTCAAAACATCCACTGGACCTATATTAGTCCTGCAGCCATGTTTGATGCTGAAGGTCCTGCGACAGGTCATTATGAAGTCGCTGGCGAAGAATTAACAACCAATAGCCAAGGTGACAGCTACATTAGTTACGCAGATTACGCCGTTGCCATGTTAGATGAAGTGGAAAGTAATGCACACCCAAATCAACGAATCAGTGTGTATCAATAAAAGAAACAAGAAAATGGGGCATCCGTTGTTTTAACGGAGGCCCCATTTTTCTTGTTTGATTAATTATTGCTAATGTATTTACTGTTTGGGTGCTCGGTATCCTGCTGCTTCTGCTTCTTCAACAGTAGAGAACCAAGCTACTGGATTCGTAGTTCTATTATAATATCTACTTCCAGGCACATGATAAATTCCATTACGTGACCCTTTAATTAAGGCGTTGCCACTTGGCGCTTCTGCAGCAGCCGTCTCGACTTCCGCCGGCGCCTGTGCGGCTTGTTGCGTCTCTGCTTCAGCTTGCGCTTTTGCTGCCGCTTCGGCTTGTTCTTTTTGCGCTTTTTCAGCGGCTAGTTTCTGAGCTTCTGCTTCTTTTCGTTGTTTTTCTTTGTGGGTATCTAACTGAGTTTTAACAACGGCTACCCGTTTTGTTAAAGCTTGATTTGGGGAGTTTAAAGCGTCAATTTGTTTGATCGCTTCATTATAGTAAGCTTCATTAGTTGGTTCTTGTTCAGCTTTTTCAACAGCGGCTGTCGCACTGGCGACTAATTGTTCATTTTTTTCTTTTTCAGCGATAGCAGTTTGAACAGTCGCTAAACGTTGTTGAAAGCCTTCTTTGCCAACTGGGGCAGCAGCTACTAATTTTTCAGCTGCTTGATAATCGCTTTTACTTTTAGATTTTTCAGCAGTTGTAACTGCTTCATCAACAGGTACTGCTTCTTTGATTTTTTCAAGGCGATCATTGTATTCCTCGTATTCTTGACTTAATGAAGATACTAAGGTTGCGGCTTCATCATAGTTTTTCTGAGAAGGTTGTTTTTCAGCGTAAGCTAAGGCTTTTTCTGTTTTGGCCAATTCTTGCTCAGAATCTGTGATGCTCGCAATAAATTCTTTTGACGGTGTGACTTCGACTGATTTTTCAACTTTGGTATCTTTCTTCTCAGCCACAAAGGTGATTTTTTGCGTTTTTTCATCGGACAGTTTTACTTTGTAAGCAAACGTTTTGTCTTTCGTTTTTACTTCCTTGCCATTGGCCGTTAGTTTGCTGTTGCCGTCGTATTCGCCTTTGATGGTGGCTGAGCCATTGGCATCGGTTTCAACACTCTCTGCATCAAGTGAAAGCGTTGGGGAAGAATCTGTCGTGGCAACCCCACCAATAAATAGAGCGGCACTTGCTAATGCGGCATAGCCATATTGTTTTTTCGGTTGTTTCTTAATTAATGCTTTGATAGCCAGTCCCCCGCTGACAAGTAGCCCTAATAGACCCAAAAGTCCTACTACTACACTCATTCATTTCTCTCCTTTCGATATAACGTTATTATACAATGTATTGTGAGAAAATGAACATTTTTTTCGTAATAATTAATAAATTTCCTGATAAAAAAATTATTTCCTGAAGCTCAAATTCTTTTGTAAAAATTTTGTTGTGCTAAAATGGAAAGTGAGTTTAACTACGTATGTTATTAGAGAAGGGGAAATCAATGAAAGCAGAAATCATTGCAGTCGGAACAGAGTTATTACTGGGACAAGTAGTGAATACCAACGCCACCTTTTTATCAGAAGAGTTAGCTGCGCTAGGCATCGATGTTTACTATCAGACCGTTGTTGGTGATAACGGCGGCCGCTTAGAAACGCTATTAGCAGAAGCAGAACAAAGAAGTGATTTAATTGTCCTTTGTGGAGGACTAGGACCAACAGAAGACGATTTAACCAAGCAAGTTGTTGCACAACATCTCCATAAATCATTAGTAGAAGATCAAGAAGGATTGAACCGCTTGCACCAATTTTTCCAACAGTCTAAGCGACCAATGACGGAAAATAATCTACGACAAGTGTTAGCCATTGAAGGTGGACAAGTTCTTCAAAACCAGACAGGATTAGCGGTTGGTTCTTTCGTAACAGAAGGGACAACAAGCTATTTGCTCTTACCAGGGCCGCCCAATGAATTAATTCCGATGTTCCAACAAGCGGCACGACCTTTATTGATTGATGCGTTTCCACAAGAAGAACAATTGATTTCAAGAGTCTTGCGTTTTTATGGGATTGGTGAATCACAGCTGGTGACCGAGATTCAATCGTTGATTGCGCACCAAACGAATCCAACCATTGCGCCTTATGCTAAGCCTAATGAAGTGACACTTCGTTTAACAGTTAAAACAAAAGACTTAGTAGCTGGCGAAGAATTATTAACAGCGACGGAAGAAAAGGTTTTAGCTAAAGTGGGAGACTATTTTTATGGGTATGGGGATGACAATAGTTTAGCCAAGGTAACAGTGGATTTGTTATTACAAAACGGACAAACCGTCACGGCTGCTGAGAGCCTCACTGCTGGCCTATTTCAAAGTACACTGGGGGAAATTGCGGGTGCTTCGAAGATTTTTAAGGGAGGCTTCGTGACGTATTCGCAAGAAACAAAAGAGAACTTTTTAGGAATTTCTCATGAACTTTTAGAAGAACATGGCACGGTAAGTGAAGCGTGTGCCAAAGAAATGGCAGAGAAAGCGCGTCAGTTAGCTAAATCTAACTATGGTTTATCATTTACTGGGGTCGCTGGTGACCCAATCGAAGGTCAACCGACAGGCACTGTTTGGATTGGGCTGGCGGAAGAAGGCCAACCAACCGTTGCAGAATGTTTCCATTTTAACCGTGACCGAAATTATATTAGACAGAGTGCGGTTATGCGAGGGTTAGATCTTTTGCGGCGCCGAATCATTAATAAAAAATAAATATGCGAATGTTTGTTCGGTTTTTTCTTGCTTTTTTGGTACAAAAGAGATATGATAGACCTACTAACAGGAAATGAAAAATAAGTTTATATAAATTAAAGGAGGATTATCCATTGGCAGATGATCGTAAAGTGGCTTTAGATGCCGCACTGAAAAAAATTGAAAAGAACTTTGGGAAAGGTTCTATTATGAAATTAGGCGAAAAAGCTGATCAAAAAATTTCAACTATCCCTAGTGGTTCTTTAGCGTTAGATGTTGCATTGGGCGTAGGTGGGTATCCACGTGGCCGAATTATTGAAGTATATGGTCCTGAGAGTTCAGGTAAAACAACTGTTTCTTTACACGCAATTGCAGAAGTGCAACGAAATGGTGGAACAGCCGCTTTTATCGATGCTGAGCATGCATTGGATCCTCAATATGCGGAGAAACTAGGCGTTAACATTGATGAATTACTTTTATCTCAACCAGATACGGGTGAGCAAGGCTTAGAGATTGCCGATGCCTTAGTTTCAAGTGGTGCGATTGACATCGTTGTCATCGACTCGGTTGCTGCGTTAGTTCCTCGTGCAGAGATTGATGGTGAGATGGGAGCGAGCCATGTCGGCTTACAAGCTCGACTAATGTCTCAAGCACTACGTAAATTATCAGGCTCAATTAATAAGACAAAAACAATTGCTATTTTCATTAACCAAATTCGTGAAAAAGTTGGCGTGATGTTCGGAAATCCTGAAACAACTCCTGGTGGACGTGCATTGAAATTCTACGCAACGGTTCGTCTAGAAGTCCGTCGTGCAGAACAGTTAAAACAAGGAACAGACATCGTCGGTAACCGCACAAAAATTAAAGTCGTTAAAAACAAAGTGGCGCCACCATTTAAAGTGGCAGAAGTTGATATCATGTATGGCCAAGGGATTTCCCAAGAAGGCGAATTACTAGATATGGCTGTGGAAAAAGACCTTATCAGTAAAAGTGGTGCTTGGTATGGCTACAAAGAAGAACGAATTGGCCAAGGCCGTGAAAATGCCAAACAATACATGGCGGATCATCCTGAAATGATGGCAGAAGTGTCTAAATTGGTCCGTGATGCATATGGCATCGGTGACGGTTCAACCATTACAGAAGAAGCAGAAGGTCAAGAAGAACTACCTTTAGATGAATAAATAACGAGTGAATACGACTCGTTAAGAAGAAAGACAACACTTACTGAACAGGACAGGTGTTGTCTTTTTTTGTTTCCTAAGGATAGGAAAAATATTTATTTGTAAGCGAATACAAGTTTTTTCTATAATTAAGACACAAAAAAGAAAGTGGTGGAGAAAATGAAAAATATTTTACTAATTTGTGGTTCGGGTGCATCAAGTGGATTCATGGCTGCAGCGATTAGAAAAGCTGCTAAAAAAAGACAGATTGAAGTGACAGTTAAAGCGACAAGTGAATCTCAACTGGATGAACGTATAAATGAAATTGATTGTTTGTTAATTGGACCACATTTAGCTTATATGTTAAATGATATTCAAGAGCAAATGGCTGAGAAAAAAGTGAAGGCTATGATTATTCCACAAGCTATTTATGGAACCTTAGATGGAGAAAAAGCCTTAGACCTAATAATGACAATGGAGGAATGAGTGAATGAAAAAAATTATGGATTTTATGACGAACTCTTTCGCGCCGAAAGTGAATAAAGTAGTTAAAAATCCTTGGATTTCTGCTATACAGGATGCAATTATGGCGGCTCTTCCATTGGTTTTTGTAGGTTCGTTAGTTACAGTGGTCTCTTTGTTAAAAAATCTCTTTCTAAGCATGCCAGATTTTTCAATGATTAGTAATTTTTCTTTTGGAATGTTTGGGTTAATCGTTTCGTTTATGATTCCTTATTATTTGATGGAGAAGAAAGGTCATAGCGGACAAAAATTAATAGCAGGTGCTACTAGCATTGTTTTGTTTATGATGTTGCTCTTTCCAACGTTATCTGAGAAAGGTGAAATTACCTTTATTCTTTCAAGGTTTGGTGCAACAGGGATGTTTTTAGCGATGATTACAGGCCTTTTTGTTAGTCTTGTGATGCATTTGGCTGCCAAAAAATCTTTTTTTGATGAAGATACACCAATTCCCGATTTTGTGGTTGGTTGGTTTAATAGTCTGCTGCCAATTACCTTTATCTTGTTTGTCGGTTGGTTGATCACTATTCAATTTAGGATTGATTTTTTTGATATCGTTATTCTAATTTTCAGTCCATTAGCAAATATTGTGCAATCATATCCGGGGTTTGTTTTATCTGTGTTTATTCCAGTCTTTCTTTATACATTTGGAATCTCTGGTTGGGTGATGATGCCTGTAATCTATCCTGTTTATATGGCTGGTTTAGCTGCAAATGCGGAAGCTGTAGCGAATGGTGGTCATGCAGTGAATATTGCGACACAAGAAACGTGTTACGCTTTTTCATCGATGGGCGGGATTGGTGCAACATTGTCCTTGTCTGTCATGATGGTTTTACTTAGCAAATCTGCACAACTAAAAGCAATTGGCAAAGCCGTGTTGATTCCTTCAATTTTTAATATCAACGAGCCACTAGTTTTCGGTGCGCCAATTGCCTTTAATCCATACTTGATGATTCCTATGTGGATTAATGCACTCGTTGTTCCATCAATTGCCTACGCTACGATGTATTGGGGATTCGTCAATATTCCTACGCAAAGCTTTTTATTATGGTATATGCCATATCCATTTACCTCTTATTTAGCGACACAAGATATTCGAGCGGTTGTTGTTTGCGTGCTTATTTTTGTCATTACATGGCTGGTATTCTTGCCATTTTTCAAAGCATATGATCAATCACTGCTTAAGCAAGAAAAAGAAGTGCAAAAAGAAGTAATTATTTAAGGTTAAAGGAGAGGTTATTATGGAAGAAAATGAGCAGTTAAATCAGTTATCAATGAATATTTTAATTCATGCAGGAAATGCGAGAGACCATCTAGTTCAAGCGTTAGAAAAATTAGAAGAGACTTCGTATGAGCAGGCACAAAAGGAGTTAATAGAGGCACGGAAAGAAGTCGTTTTAGCACATGGCATACAGACAGATACGTTACAATTAGAAGCTTCAGGAGAACAAATTCGTTACTCGACGCTGTTTTGTCATGCACAAGATACCTTAATGACGGCTCAAAGTGAAATTTTAATTGGTGAGCATTTAGTGAAGCTTTTTAAAAAGTTTAGTCAACAATTATGTCAGGAGGAAAAATAATGTTTAAAGATTATCAGATGCCAAAGGATTTTTTATGGGGTGGCGCAATTGCCGCAAATCAAGCAGAAGGAGCGTTTCAAGTAGATTGTAAAGGCATCAGTTTAGCGGATGTACACAAATACTATCCAGATAAAACAAATGCAGAAATCAGCCAAGAACAAATAAAAGGCATGTCTGTAGCAGACATTCAAGCGAATCTAGCAGATACTGATGGCTACTATCCTAAACGTCATGGGATTGATTTTTATCATACTTATCCAGAAGATTTAGCATTGCTTAAAGAATTAGGTTTCAAAACATTCCGAACTTCTATTGATTGGACGCGGATTTTTCCAACAGGGGAAGAAGAAACACCAAACGAAGCGGGCTTGGCTTATTATGATCGATTAATCGACAAAATCATTGAATTAGGGATGGAACCAATCATCACTATTCTACATTATGAAACTCCGATTGAAATTTCATTGAAATATGGTGGTTGGAACAATCGAAAAGTTATTGATTTATTTGTAAAATATGGCAAAGTCCTTTTGGAACGTTACAAAGAAAAAGTAAAATATTGGATTGTCATTAATCAAATTAATCTGATTCAATTTGAACCGTTTAACTCAACAGCAATTCCTTATGATACAGTGGATAATTATGAAGAAGCAAGTTTTCAAGCGATTCACCATCAGTTTATCGCAAGTGCACAATTAGTTGCGTACGCTAAAAAAATTAATCCTCAAATGCAAATGGGAACAATGGTTGCCGACTGTACTGTCTACCCTTTTTCGTGTAAGCCAGATGACGTCATTTTAGCCATGAAGCGAAATCGAATGGAATACTTTTATACAGATGTTCAATTTCGTGGTGAGTACCCGCAATATGCGTTGAACTATTTTGAAGAACACGGAATTGAGATAGATATTACACTTGAAGATCAACAAATGCTAAAAGAAAATACGATGGATTATTTAGCAATTTCTTATTATTATTCACAGATGGTTGATTCAGAAAAAAATTCAATGAATCCAGCATCTGTCACGCCAAATCCAACACTGAAAGTCAATCCTTGGGGCTGGGCAGTAGACCCTCAGGGATTATACAACTCACTTTCTCAATATTGGGATCGTTATGGGAAACCGATAATTATAGCGGAAAATGGGTTTGGTATGTATGATAAAGTGACAGATGGTCAAATCCATGATGATTATCGAATTTCTTATTTATCTGAACACATCCAACAAATGAAAAAAGCCATGTATGATGGCGTAGATGTGATTGCTTATTGTGCTTGGGGACCGATTGATATCATTAGTTGTTCTTCAGCGCAAATGGAAAAACGATATGGGTTTGTTTATGTTGATTTAGATAATGAAGGGAAGGGAACAGGAAAACGTATGAAAAAAGATAGCTTTACTTGGTATCAAAAAGTGATTGCAACCAATGGTGAAGAAATCTAGATTAATTGAAGAAGTTGATTATTGTTTTAATAAAAAGCAATCGTCTTCTTCTTTTCTTTTAAAGGGATGTGGGAAGGTTGGAAAGTAAGCAAAGAGAGATAATACTTTTTTTAGAAAGTCAGCAACATCATTGGGTGACAGCCAAAGAGTTAGCAGAATTTTGTGGTTGTACAACAAGAACGATTCGCAACCGTGTCGCAAAAATCAATGAAGCCTACCCAGAAGCTATTTTGTCTAGTCAACGGGGCTATCGTAGAAATGATCAAATTTCGATTTTACAGGAAACGCCCAGTAAGGAACGAAAAGCTAGAATTTTTCTTGAACTATTAAAACATTCCTCTGAAGGAGTGAACCTGTACGATTTAGCTGATTGTTTATACATTTCTGAATCAACCGCCAAAAATGACCTTCAACAATTAAAAGAAGAGTTAGCAAATCAACAAACAACGATTTGTTTTAAAGGAGCGAATATTTGGTTAACAGGAACAGAACGCGCTAAACGGCAATACATGGTTTCATTATTATATGCAGAAAGTGATTTTCAAGAAAAATTGACCCGTAGTGTACGGGAAATGATTGGCTATATTTCGTTAGAAGAGTTAGAGGAAATGATTCAACAAACTTTTTTTAATTATGAAAGAAGGTTAAACCAGTATGTCTTGAACAATATTGTTTTACATTATGCGATTAGCATTGAGCGTATCCGACAAGGCCACACCTTGTTAACGAAACCAAAATTAGCAGAAAATCACTCAGAAGAATATCAAATGGCCAAAGAAATTGCCCTACGTTTAGAAGAAACTTACGACATTCTATTCTCGAAAGAAGAGTTAGCGCAACTTTCGTTATTATTTGTAGGAATTCAAAAAGAACACACAGTGAATAGTGAAAAAACACAATTACAACAGATTGTGAATCCGAAAATTATTGAAGTGTTAGAAGAAGTTTTACAAAAGGTTGAGCAAATCTATTTTATTCAATTGAAAAACAAAGAGTTTTTCAATAAATTAGCAATTCATTTACAGGGACTATATGATCGTTCAAATGTTGAAGCTTTTACAAGGAATAGTCGTTTATGGGACTTAAAGACAGGCTATCCTTTGATTTATGACATTTCTGTTTACATTTCCTCCTTTATTCAAGAACGTTTAAATATTTGGTTTACAGAAGATGAGATTTCTTTTATCGCTTTACATCTTGGCTCATTTTTGGAAAGTCAGCGAACAGAACAGCAACCATTTCTCCTTTTACTAGTGGTGGAAGATTATCATAATATGCGTGAAGTGCTTCAGAAAAAACTTCAAGAACATTTTGGGAACCAAATAAATATAAAAGTCGTTCGTCAGACCAATATTGATCAGAAAAAATTTGATTTGCTAGTCACTACTAATCGTAGGTTAGCCACAAAATATGAAGGAGCAATCTTTATTCATCCCTTTATTACAACAAAAGAACTGCGGAAAATTGAAAATCGAATGTATCTTTTAAAAGGACAAAAGCGAAAGCGGCAGATGGAGATAAGAACAGATCAGTTCATTGCTAAGGAGTTATATTTTAGCCAGATTGATCCAGCAGATTTAACCCCTGAAATGTTACTTGATCAAATGATTCAACGAATGAGAATACAAAAATATTGTTCGAGTGATTTTAAAAAAAGTGTGAAAAAACGAGAACAGCTTTCTCCAACAAGTTTTCCATCAGGTATCGCTGTCCCCCATGCTATTGATCGGACAGCAGAGAAAAGTGGTATTTCAATCATGACCTTACAAGAGCCGATTCGGTGGGCCAATTATGAGGTGAAGTTGGTGGCTTTAGTAGCAATTCGTCAAGAAGACGCACCAATCTTTGATGACTTTTTTGAAAAATTTATTGAAATCATGTCCGAACCCATCCACATCAAGCAGCTTAGTCAAACGGCAGACTATGCGGCGTTTGTTCTAAAATTTAAACAATTCGTGACGGCGGAAACCTAAAAATGTGACGTTGTCTAATATTTGCTGCCCTTTCCAAAAGAAAGGGCTTTTTTAAGTTGACACCTTTCGCGACAAACATTAGAATAAAATTGTGTGTATGCACAAATATGCAAGTAGGCATATTGATAATTGATTTTAGTTTATCAAAAAACTACAAGATATGAATTAACAAAAAGATAGTATGGAGGTGGAAATATGGTTTTAAATATTCTCCTCGCTATCGTCGGTTTGATTGTCGGTCTTGGTTTAGGATTTGTTATTGCAAAGTCACGTCATGATAAAGCAATAAATGGTGCAAAAATTTCAGCGTCCAGTATTCTCGAGAACGCTCGGAAAGAATCAGAAACACTGAAAAAAGAAGCATTGCTAGAAGCTAAGGAAGAGAACCAGAAGTATCGTTCAGAAATTGAAAGTGAGTTGAAAGAAAGCAGATTAGAACTTAAATCTCAAGAAAATCGTTTAATTCAACGGGAACAAACGTTGGATCGTAAAGATGACTCTCTTGAAAAACGTGAAGGCTCACTGGAAGAAAAAGAAGAGAAACTTGGTGCTAGACAGCAATTAATTGATGAGCGAGAAAAAGAAGTAGAAAACTTAATTAATCAGCAACATCAAGAATTAGAACGAATTGCTTCCCTTTCAAAAGAAGAAGCAAAATCGATTATTATGAAGTCAACAGAAGAAGAGTTGAATCATGAACTAACCTTGATGGTCAAGGAGTCAGAACAACGTGCCAAAGAAGAATCTGATCGCAAAGCGAAGAACTTGCTTTCCCTAGCAATTCAACGTTGCGCCGCTGATTCTGTTTCTGAAACAACTGTTTCCGTGGTCACTTTACCAAATGATGAGATGAAAGGTCGCATTATTGGTCGTGAAGGACGTAATATTCGTACATTGGAAACATTAACAGGGATTGACTTAATCATTGATGATACGCCAGAAGCGGTTGTGTTATCCGGATTTGATCCAATCAGACGAGAAATCGCTCGAATGACCTTGGAAAAATTAATCCAAGATGGTCGGATTCATCCCGCTCGTATCGAAGAAATGGTAGAAAAATCACGTAAAGAAATGGATGAACGGATTCGTGAATACGGAGAACAAGCAGCCTTTGAAGTAGGTGCTCATACGTTACATCCTGATTTAATTAAAATTTTAGGCCGTTTACGTTTCAGAACAAGTTATGGTCAAAATGTCTTGAACCACTCAATCGAAGTAGCAAAACTGGCTGGCGTTTTAGCCGCCGAATTAGGCGAAGATGTTCAATTAGCCAAACGTGCAGGTTTACTACATGATATTGGGAAAGCATTAGATCATGAAATTGAAGGTTCTCACGTTGAGATTGGCGCAGAATTAGCTGCGAAATATAAAGAAAATTCAGTAGTTATTAATGCCATTGCCTCGCATCATGGTGATGTGGAAGCAACCTCAGTTATTTCTGTTTTAGTGGCAGCCGCAGATGCGTTATCTGCAGCCCGTCCAGGTGCACGTAGTGAATCGTTAGAAAACTACATTCGCCGCTTAGAAAACTTAGAAAATATTTCTAATAGTTTTGAAGGCGTGGATTCAAGTTTTGCTGTTCAAGCAGGACGTGAAGTTCGTGTCATGGTGAAACCAGAAGAAATTTCTGATTTAGAATCTGTTCGTTTAGTTCGAGACATTCGGAAGAAAATTGAAGATGACTTGGATTATCCAGGACATATCAAAGTAACGGTTATCCGTGAAACACGTGCCGTTGACTATGCGAAATAAAATAAAAAGCGAATAAGTATCGCGTGTAGTGTCTCAACGAACAATTGCAAGGATTGTTCGTTGAGACACTTTTTTTAATCTTTTAAAACCAAAACTTTCTTTTCAAAGCGAAAACAACTATAATAAACAAGAGATGTTAAAAAGAGAAGAGGAACCTTTTTGCGTATATTATTTATAGGAGATGTTGTCGGTTCTTTAGGAAGAGAAGCCTTAGCAACGTATGTCCCTAAATTAAAGAAGAAATATCGTCCACAAGTGACCATTGCCAATGGTGAAAATGCGGCATCTGGTCGGGGAATTACTGGCAAGATTTATAAGAAATTTTTGCAAGATGGTGTCGATGTTGTTACGATGGGTAACCATACGTGGGACAACAAGGATATCTTTGAATTCATTGATGATGCGAAGAAAATGGTTCGTCCAGCGAACTTTCCAGAAGATGTGCCTGGTCAAGGAATGGTTTTTGTGAAAGTCAATCAATTGGAACTAGCGGTGATTAATTTACAGGCCCGCACATTTATGGTGCCATTGGAAGATCCTTTCAAGAAAGCCGCCGAGCTAGTGGCTATCGCTCGCAAACGGACACCGCTCATTTTTGTGGATTTTCATGGCGAAACGACGAGCGAAAAACAAGCCATGAGCTGGTTTTTAGATGGCCAAGTTTCAGCCGTTGTTGGAACACATACGCATGTTCAAACAAATGATGCTCGGATTTTACCGAAAGGGACAGCCTTCTTAAGTGATGTCGGTATGACCGGTCCTTATGATGGGATTTTAGGAATGAAGCGTGAACCGATTATTGAGAAGTTTATGACAGCATTGCCGAAGCGCTTTGAGGTAGTCGAAACAGGGCGGACAATTTTATCTGCCTGTATTTTAGAGATTGATGACCAAACGGGCCAAGCGAAGATGATTGAGCCGATTCAGATTAGTGAAGATCGCCCGTTTCAAGAATAATAGAAGAAAAGTTAATCTCGGATCATTAAGAGGTTAACTTTTTCTGCTCTTATAGAAAAAGTGCCGGTGAAAGATGAAGGTGAAAAAAATGGAGCCGTTGAATTTAGATGCACAAAGTAATAAAGAATTAGAAAAATTGTTACATTTAATTGGACAAGATGAAGTCATTCAGCGCTACCAAGCGATTGAAGAAAAGGTAAAGAAAAACAAAAAGCTGACAGAATTAGTGGAAGAAATCAAAGCTGCGCAAAAAGATGCGGTTCAATTTGCTCACTATGGCAAACCAACTGCTGAAAAAGAAGCCATTCAACGAGCTGATGCGAAAACAAAAGAATTTGATGAGCACCCACTCGTTGTAGCCTACCGCGAACAACTGATCGAAGCCAATGACTTAGTCCAACATGTCACGGCGCTCATTCAATACCGCGTGAACGAAGAGCTAGAGAAGGAAGGGAATTAAATGCCACAAAAGACAAAAAATACACCCATGATGGAACAATATTTATCCATTAAGGCCCAATACAAGGATGCGTTTTTATTTTATCGCTTAGGTGATTTTTATGAATTATTTTATGAAGATGCTATCAATGCAGCGCAAATCTTAGAATTGACGTTAACCAGTCGTAACCGCAATGCGGATGATCCGATTCCTATGTGTGGCGTTCCTTATCATGCCGCGCAAGGCTACATTGATACGTTGATTGAGCAAGGCTATAAAGTAGCGATTTGTGAGCAAGTGGAAGATCCAAAGACTACCAAGGGCATGGTCAAACGAGAAGTGGTCCAGTTGGTAACGCCAGGAACGGTGATGAATAGTAAAGGCTTGGAAGCTAAAGACAATAATTACTTAACCGCTGTGCTAACAGATGGTAATCAGTTCGGTTTTGCCTATGTAGATTTGAGTACAGGCGAATTAAAAACAGCAGTCTTGGCTGATGAAGAGGGCGTTTTAAACGAAGCTTCTGCGTTGCAAACAAAAGAAATGGTCCTAGGTTCAGGGATCCCTGAATCGTTAAAAGAGAACTTAAGTTTACGTTTAAATATTATCTTTTCGACACAAGAAACGGTGGAAGAAAATGCCGAGTTTAGTTTTTTAACCAATGAACTGATTAATCCATTAGAAATTGAAATTACAGGCAAGTTATTATCTTATTTATCTGTTACCCAAAAGCGGAGCTTGTCCCATATTCAGAAAGCTGTGGAATATCAGCCAGATCATTTCTTGAAAATGGATCATTATTCTAAATTCAATTTAGAATTGAGTCAGTCGATTCGAACAGGACAGAAAAAAGGTACTCTTTTGTGGCTATTAGATGAAACGAAAACAGCTATGGGCGGCCGTTTGTTGAAACAATGGTTGGATCGTCCGCTAATTCAGGAACGTCAAATTAAGGCGCGTCAAGAAATGGTGCAATCCTTATTAAATGCCTATTTTGAACGCTTAGATTTGCAAGCAGCATTGACGAACGTTTATGATTTAGAGCGGTTAGCAGGACGCGTGGCATTCGGCAGTGTGAATGGGCGTGATTTAATTCAATTACGGACCTCTTTAGAACAAGTACCAACGATTCGACAGTTAATTGTCGGGATCAATCAAGGGGAATGGGATGATTTGTTAGTCGACTTAAACCCTGTTGAAGATTTAGTGGCATTGATTGCGACGGCGATTAATGAAGAAGCCCCTTTACAAATTACTGAAGGAAATGTTATTAAAGACGGCTATAACGACCAATTAGATGAATACCGTGATGCCATGCGTAATGGTAAGCAATGGTTAGCAGAGTTAGAAGCGAAAGAACGCCAAGAAACAGGCATTAAAAACTTGAAGATTGGCTACAATCGTGTCTTTGGTTATTTCATTGAAATCACTAAGTCAAATTTAGCGAATTTAGAAGAAGGAAAATACGAGCGGAAGCAAACATTAGCTAATGCGGAGCGCTTTATTACGCCAGAACTAAAAGAACTAGAACGTTTAATCTTAGAAGCCGAAGAAAAATCAGTTGAACTAGAATATCAATTGTTCTTGGCCGTGAGAGAACAAGTGAAAACGAACATTGATCGGTTGCAAACACTGGCTAAAACCATTAGTGCGGTTGATGTTTTACAATCTTTTGCAACAATTAGTGAACGGTATCAATACGTTCGACCAACGTTAAGAAGTAACACGAAAAATTTGGCGATTGTCGAAGGACGACACCCAGTCGTGGAAAAAGTTTTAGGGCACCAAGAATACATTCCAAACAGTATCCGCATGAACCCAGAAACAGATATTCTCTTGATTACTGGACCAAACATGTCAGGGAAAAGTACCTACATGCGTCAATTGGCTTTGACGGTGGTCATGGCGCAAATTGGCTGTTTTGTACCAGCGGAAAGTGCTGAAATGCCAATTTTCGATCAAATTTTTACACGGATTGGGGCCTCTGATGATCTAATTGCAGGGCAAAGTACCTTTATGGTAGAAATGATGGAAGCCAACCAAGCACTGCGGCACGCCACGCCTAACAGCCTAATTTTATTTGATGAATTAGGACGCGGCACGGCAACCTATGATGGAATGGCGCTAGCGCAAGCCATCATTGAATATATCCATCGTGAAGTACAAGCCAAAACGCTATTCTCTACACATTATCATGAACTAACTGTTCTAGATGAAACCTTAAAAGGCTTGAAGAATATTCACGTGGGCGCTGTCGAAAAAGATGGCGAAGTGGTCTTTCTTCATAAAATGATGGAAGGACCTGCTGATAAGAGCTATGGGATACATGTTGCTAAAATCGCTGGTTTACCAAGCCAGCTTTTAGAACGAGCAGCCACCATTTTATCTGCTTTAGAAGCGGAAGAAACAACGATTCCAAGTTCAGTTCATCATGAAGAAGTTTCAGAAGTCCATGAAGAAACCGAGCAACTTTCATTGTTTAAAGAAGTTTCAACAGAAGAATTAAGTGTCATTGACACATTGAAGAAAATGAATCTATTAGAAATGACACCACTAGATGCGTTAAACATGCTTCATCAATTGCAAAAACGTATCTAATTAGGAACCGAACCGGTTAGGAGGTCGTGAAATGGGGAAAATTCAAGAACTATCCGAACAACTAGCCAACCAGATTGCTGCTGGTGAAGTTGTTGAACGTCCCGCTTCTGTCGTCAAAGAATTGGTGGAAAATGCACTGGATGCAGGAAGCACCCAAATTGATATTTTTATTGAAGAAGCTGGCTTGAAAACCATTCAAATTATTGATAATGGTGAAGGAATTGCCAAAGAAGATGTACTGAATGCCTTCAAACGCCATGCCACAAGCAAAATTCATACAAGAGATGATTTGTTCCGAATTCGCAGCTTGGGGTTCCGAGGCGAAGCCTTACCAAGTATTGCCTCAGTTTCTGAAATGATTGTCGAAACTGCCACAGCTGAGGAAGAAGAAGGCAGCTATGTGATTCTAAAAGGGGGCAAGGTCGAAGAAAACCGACCAGCAGCCCTCCGTAAAGGCACAAAAATGACCGTTTCTAATTTATTTTATAATACGCCTGCTCGTTTGAAATACGTCAAAACGATCCAAACGGAATTGGCCAATATCGGTGACATTGTCAATCGTCTGGCGTTAAGTCACCCTAAAGTCGCTTTTCGCTTAGTTCATGACGGCCACAAAATGATGAGTACAACAGGCAATGGTGATTTAAAACAAACGATTGCGGGGATTTATGGCATTAGCACCGCAAAGAAAATGTTGAAAATTGAAGGAAAAGACCTTGATTTTACTTTGACAGGGTATGTCTCATTGCCAGAAGTCACACGGGCCAGCCGCAACTATTTATCAACGATTATCAATGGTCGCTATATTAAAAATTTCGCGTTAAATAAAGCAATTGTAGCCGGCTATGGTTCGAAACTAATGGTGGGGCGTTTTCCAATTGCTGTGTTAGAAATTGAAATGGATCCGCTGTTAGTCGATGTCAATGTCCATCCTACTAAGCAAGAAGTTCGTTTAAGTAAAGAAAAAGATTTAATGGCATTAATTGAACAGGCGATTCAAGAAGTGTTGAGCCAAGAACAGTTGATTCCCAATGCGGCAGACAATTTGCGTTTTAAAAAGAAACTACCGCCAGAACCTAAAGCCGAACAAATGGAAATTCCTTTATCGACTGAACAACCTGCGGTAAAACAACGACCAGGCAGCTTAAGCTATAATCCCGCAACAGGTCGCTTCTATGCGGAACATGCGACAGACGAAACACCAGTCTCAAGCGCCCCTGAAACTGTCAACCAGACAGAAAGAGCAGTGGACCCAATGGACGATCCATTTGCGCCGCCAGTACCAGAATCAACGAGTGTAGCGGAAGAAACGTCAGCTTACGAAATCTCTTCGGCAGCTGTTGATTCCGCAAATCATTGGGAAGCAGCTAGTAATGAGCAACAGATAATAGCCGAAGAAACGAAAATAACTGAAGTACCTGATTCAGAACCTTCTCTGCGTTCATCAGAGGCTGCTGACGAGGTTTTCCAAGAAGAAATGAAACTTCACCCAGAATTTGATACCAATAGCGCTGCGAGTCAAAGAGAACTGAAACAAGCCCTGAATAAGTTGGAAGAAGAACGACCGACAGAACGTTTTCCTGAGCTAGAATACTTCGGTCAAATGCACGGAACTTATTTATTCGCACAAAGCAAAGATGGCCTGTTTATTATCGACCAACACGCTGCCCAAGAACGAATTAAATACGAGTACTTCCGTGAAAAAATTGGCGAAGTCAGTGATGATTTACAAGAATTATTGGTACCAATCGTTATTGATTATCCAAATAGTGATGCCTTGAAAATTAAAGAGCAGAAAGAAACCCTTGCGGAAGTTGGCATCCATTTGGAAGACTTTGGACAAAATAGTTTCATTGTGCGGGCGCACCCAACTTGGTATCCTGCAGGCGAAGAGGAAAGCATTGTTCGCGAGATGATTGATATGTTGCTAACAACTGGCTCGGTCAGCGTGAAAAAATTCCGTGAAGCAACTGCCATTATGATGAGCTGTAAGCGATCCATCAAAGCCAATCATTACCTCAATGAGCAACAAGCACGCGTGCTATTAAAAGATTTAGCTTTGTGCGAAAATCCGTTTAATTGTCCGCATGGACGTCCGGTGCTGATTCATTTTACGAATTCAGATATGGAACGAATGTTTAAACGCATTCAAGACCCCCATTAAAAAGAAACGAGGCGTCATCAATTTATGCAAATTATTTTAGCATCCCAATCTCCTCGCCGTCAGGAGTTATTAAAGCGTGTGGTCCCAACTTTTACGATTGCACCAGCCGATATCGATGAAACTGTTGGCAAAGACGGCTTACCAGCAGAATATGTGGCGCAAATGGCTGCCCAAAAAGCAGCGGCTATAGCAGAACAAACCCCCGAAGCACTAGTCATTGGCTGCGATACAATTGTGGCATTGGCGGGAGAAATCCTCGGCAAACCCACTTCTCGGGAAGACGGTTATCGCATGTTGCGCCTCCTAAGTGGCAAAACACATGACGTGTATACAAGTGTGACGTTGAAACAAGGGGAAAAAGAGCGCTCCGCGACAGTTCATTCAACCGTGACGTTTTATCCACTGACAGACACGGAAATCCATGCTTACTTAGATACCGCAGAATATGCCGACAAAGCAGGCGCTTATGGTATCCAAGGACAAGGAGCATTATTAATTGAAGCAATCGCTGGCGATTATTACGCCATTATGGGCTTACCAATTGCCAAAGTAGCCCGACTACTAAAAGAATTCAACTAATAAAAGACAGTCCTTTTCATTCGTCAAAAAGAGAAAGGACTGTCTTTTACTATGCAAACTATTAGGTGCCTGTTTGGCAAACGTGGTATCATTGAACCCAATAAATTGAACAGAAGAAAAGGAGTGGACAGAATGACAAAACCAACAGAAGAAGAATTAAAACAAACCTTGACGGATCTTCAATATGCCGTCACACAAGAAAACGCAACAGAACGCCCTTTTTCAGGAGAATATGATGACTTTTACCAAGACGGAATCTATGTAGACGTTGTTAGTGGCGAACCGTTGTTTAGCTCCCTGGACAAATACGATGCTGGTTGCGGCTGGCCATCCTTTACCAAACCAATTGAAAAACGTGGCGTCAAAGAAAAAGCTGATTTTAGTCACGGCATGCACCGAGTAGAAGTTCGCAGTCAAGAAGCGGATTCACATTTAGGGCATGTTTTCACTGATGGCCCACTCCAAGAAGGCGGCTTACGTTATTGCATTAATGCGGCAGCTTTGAGATTTGTGCCAGTGGCAGATTTAGAAAAAGAAGGCTATGGCGAGTACCTTTCTTTATTCAAATAATCCTCATTTTTTAGACAAATACGATAAAATAGTTAGAAGAAAGCGACTTTTGATGAATATCTTGTATGAAATACAGAAAATCTCTTGATTTATTTGGCTAGGACTACTATTATTTTAGAAGGAAAGTATTGTTCAGTTTTAACGAATTGGCTGAAATAGAAAGTGGAGGTTCTAATGTCGAAACATTATTTTGATCCAAGATTGAAAATCTTTTCTTTGAACTCTAATCGTCCCTTAGCAGAAAAAATTGCGGATGCTGTGGGTGTGGAGCTAGGAAAGTGCTCTGTAACACAATTTAGTGATGGCGAAATTCAAGTGAATATTGAAGAAAGTATTCGTGGTGCACATGTTTACGTCATTCAATCAACAAGTAGCCCTGTTAACGATAACTTAATGGAACTATTAATCATGATTGATGCGTTAAAACGTGCGAGTGCTAAAACAATTAACGTGGTTATGCCTTATTATGGGTATGCACGTCAAGACCGTAAAGCACGTGCCCGGGAACCAATCACTGCTAAACTTGTTGCAAACATGATTGAAAAAGCTGGCGCAACAAGAATGTTGACATTGGACTTACATGCGGTCCAAATTCAAGGATTCTTTGATATTCCAGTGGATCATTTGATGGGTGCACCATTAATTGCCGATTACTTCATCGAACACGGCATTCAAGGCGATGACGTCGTTGTTGTTTCCCCTGACCATGGTGGTGTAACGCGTGCGCGTAAATTGGCAGAATTCTTAAAAGCACCAATTGCGATCATTGACAAACGTCGTCCAAAAGCGAACGTAGCAGAAGTAATGAATATCATTGGTCATGTGGAAGGCAAAACATGTGTCTTAATTGATGACATGATTGACACAGCGGGGACAATTTCTCTTGCTGCAAACGCATTGAAAGAAGCTGGAGCAAAAGACGTTTACGCTTCTTGTACACATCCCGTTTTATCAGGACCAGCCTTACAACGTATTGAAGATTCAGCAATTGAACGCTTAGTTGTAACAGACTCTATTTACCTATCTGATGATCGTAAAATTGCTAAAATTGACGAAGTCAGCGTTGGTGAATTAATCGGAGATGCGATTAAACGTATCCACGAAAACAAACCAGTTAGTCCGTTATTTGAAACAAAAAATAAATAATTACAAAAAAACCGCCCACATCATTTTTCTGATGTGGGCGGTTTTTTTTGTGTACTATAAATTATTTAATAGCAAATGAATCGCAAGAGGATACGTGAGATTGTTATTACAGAAATAATAGGTAGAGGCTAAAACCCAGCCCATTCCACAATAAAAAAGCATGGAAATTGATGGTAATAGTCCATGGCTAAGACCAAAAAAAAGACCAGAAAAAAATATTTTACATAAGACACTTCGAGAGGTGTTTTTTATAAAAAATAAGTTCATAAAAATGCCACGAGTCAGGAGTTCTTCTATTATAGGTGAAAAGAGTCTAGTATGAAGGGCCATTAAAACAGGTGCTACATTTCGGACTTCATTAATATAATATTGATTTTCTGGAGTAGGAATGCGTGAGAAAAGTAAATTTAGAATAATAGAAAATAAGAACATGCCAATAGCTAGTAATAGACTTTTAAAGATAGCTTGCTTTTTTTTCTTTACTATTTTTTTATAGAAAACTGACAGCACGATAATAATAATTAAAGATAGTATACTATCAAAGATGATCAAGGTTTTTTCGTTATTTTTTATAGCTATTAAGCTCATTCCAGTTAATGCTTCTATGCTGGGTAGGGCTGTCAAAAAAGTGAACAGGAGATAAAGAAGTGTTTTTTTCTTTGTAGATAATTTTGTTTCGATACTATAACAACCCCCTTTTCTATTTTGTCAGAATGATATGTTTACAAATTGAACTACTAATCAAGGAATAAAAAGGAAATGAAAAAATGATGCTTCCTCTATTGTGACTTTTATTATAATTAGATAAAATATAGATGTCAAAAAGATTAAAAAGGTTGAAGCTTTAAAAATATTGGAAAGGAGTATACAAATGAAAAAGATAACTGAACGACCAATTGTCAAAATCTTAATTAAGATTTTGATGTTTGCCCTATGTTTTTATGCGGGGATAAAATTCGTTGATTTCATTTTTCCGTTAGTAGGATTTAAACAATAAGCAAAAGAAATGAACGTGGAGACAAGCACAAAGTACCATGAACTTCGTTGCTAATAGTAAAGTATTGATCCTTGGAAACTAAAAAGCTGTTAAAAATGACAATAAAAAATAACCGTCAACTTTGATCGGTACGGTTATTTTTTGTAACAAAATCGGTCACCGTCTTAAACGGCTCTGCATCAGAGAGGTATGTTGAAGCATATCTCTCTTTTCGTTTTCATTATAGCACATTTTCCTAAAAAAATATATTTGAAACTAATTATTTTTTAGTTTTACATGGTATAATCTAAGTGTAGAGAAGTTATGGCGGTGGCCATCTAATCTGAAAGTGAGGTGGTGCGTATGAGCGTACTTCCAAAATTTACGGAAAGGAGAGGCCTGTTGTCAGCATATGAAACAATTCAGACGATCCTAGGGTTTGGTATGTTTACCATTGCTTTGATTGCGCTGATTGTGAAATTGCTTAAAAATGACAATAAAAAATAACCGTCAACTTTGACCAAGCACGGTTATTTTTAAATAATTAACATGGTCACCGTCTTAAACGGCTCTACATCAGAGAGGTATGTTGAAGCATATCTCTCTTTTCATTTTCATTATAGCACATTTTCCCGAAAAGCACGAATAAATTTATCGTTAATCCGTGAAATCCTAAAAGCTGTTAAAAATGACAATAAAAAATAACCGTCAACTTTGACCAAGCACGGTTATTTTTGTAACTAAAAAGGTCACCGTCTTAACCGGCTCTACACTAAAGAGGTGCCTGCTGCTAAAGGTTCTTGTCCTTCTTTAGCGATTGAGCAGTACATCAACGCTTAGTTCAGTCATTTCAGAGACTTGTATGTCGGCTCCGAGTAAGGGTTGGCTGGCCGACAAGCCGACGGCATAGATGCCCGCGGCTTTCAAGCCGTCAATGCCTGATTGTGCATCTTCAAAGCCAATGGCGTTTTGCGGTAGCACGCCAATACTGTCAGCGGCGGCTAAAAAGATTTCAGGATCAGGTTTGCCTTTGCTTAACGAGTCGGGATCGACAATTGTGGCGAAGTACGCGCGCACGCCTAATTTTTCCAAAATCAGGGGGGCGTTTTTTGATGCCGAAGCCACGGCACAGGGAATGTGACGTGCTTGGGCTTGCTGTAGCAATGGCACGACACCAGGTAAAACATCTTCTGTCGTTAAATGTTCTAATAATTGAACGTAGTGGTCATTTTTTTGCTGAGCTAAGGCTTCTTTTTCTGCTGGAGTAAACGCATTTTCACGGTGGCCATGGGCTAAAATGCGGTCCAAGGAATCCATCCGACTAATGCCTTTTAATGTTTCGTTGAAGGTTTCGTCAATGGGGATACCTAGCGAATCGGCCAACGCTTTCCAAGCTTGATAATGAAATTTGGCGGTGTCAGTAATGACACCATCCAAATCAAAAATAAATCCAATCGTCATTGTGGTTCGCTCCTTTATTGATAATGTACTTCTTTTGGTCGTTCGGCGGTTAACGGAATTAACGCGCCCTGAACCAATAATTGTGTGTCTTTATCTGCTGTAATCGTGACACTGGTTTGTGTTAATGAAAATTGATACGTCACGCCTTGATGAATAAACTGGAAGGCCAGCGATTGCCAATGTTCAGGTAAGTTTGGACAAATTGATAACTCGTTTTGGCGCGTGTCAACGCCTGCATACGTCGCTAAAGTAACGTGGATCGTCGCAGCCATGACCCCTGTATGAATCCCTTCAGCGGTTGTGCCACCTTGAATGTCACGATAATCGGAATACAACGCTTCTTGATAAAGTTGCCAAGATAGCTCATGGAATTGCGCCATTTCTGCCAATTGAGCATGAACAATTCGTGACAAAGTCGAACCATGAGACGTCCGTTTTAGATAATACAAAAGATTTTTTTCCAAATAATCCGCAGGCAATTGATACCCTAAATCTTCTAAAATTTGATCCACCCGAGTTTTGTCTAAGTTGTAGAACAACATTAACGTGTCGGCTTGTTTCGCCACTTTGTAATCATCGGGAGATTCTCCTTCGGCTTTTAAAATTCGATCCATGCGGTAAATATTGCCGTATTTCTCTTTCATCGCTGCCCAGTCAATCTCTTTTAAGCCGAAATACCCTTCATATTGCGCAATAATGCCGTCAGAATTAACTTCAATTTCCAGTGAATTTTGAATTTGCTGCATGCGGGCTAGATCACCCGAAGTGGTCTGAGTTTTGGCAAAAAGTTGTGCCTGTTCTTCCTCAGAGAAAAGTGCCAAAATGTTGGTTAATTCTTCGAATAGCCAAACCACCATCAAATTCGTATAGGCGTTGTTTTTCAAGCCGCTTTCCGCTTGGTCTGGATAGCCCTCGTGAAATTCATCAGGTCCCATCACTTTATCAATAAAGAACCGTCCTGTTGCGTCATCTAACGTCGCAGCGCTGTTCCAAAATTGAGCGATTTCTAACAACATTTCGCCGCCATATTGTTTCATAAATTCATGATCCTGTGTACTATGCCAATACAACCAAGCATTGTAAGCAATCGCCAAGGACACATGCCGTTGCAAAATACTATGATCCTCGCCCCAATGTCCATTCAACGGATTTAAGTGAAGTTTTTGCGTGGTTTCCCGCCCATCACGTCCTGATTGCCACGGATACATTGCGCCACGATACTGGCTGGCCGCCGCATTTTCCTTCGCCTTCTCTAATCGATGGTAGCGATACAGCAACAATTGTTTCGCCGTGTCAGGATAATGTTGAATATAAAAAGGTAAAATAAAAATTTCATCCCAGAAAATATGTCCACGATACGCTTCACCGTGCAAGCCTCGGGCGGTAATCGAGACGTCCAATGCTTGCGCTTGGTTACTAAAAGGCGAAGCCGAAGCCAGCAAGTGATAACTGTGAATCCGTAAAAGTTTTTGAGACATCAAATCGCCTGTCACAGTAATGTTGGCTTGTTGCCAAAGGGTTTGCCAAGCGCGGGCGCTTTCCTGAGCGGCGGCCGCAAAAGAGTCCTTCGGCGTAAATGGTACCTGCCAACTTTGTTCGGCGTGGCTGGCTTGCACATAGACTTGTTTTTCTAGCGTATAGCGCGTTCCTTGGTGCGCCATCACGGTCACCACTTGGGCGATTTTTTCCGCTTCTTCTTGAATCGTAATCGCTTCTTTTTCAAAAAAATCACCGGTTATCAAGGCCGTTTCTCGGACGCTCAAGTTGGATTGATTGGTACAAACCTCAATCACGGTTTTGTTTTCCTGCGCGCTTAATGCTGTCACCTGAAAATGTTTGGCTGTTAAGTTACGATACCGCGCCACGTTATAGTTGTAGACACTGCCATCAGTGACGGTTTTCAAAGTAATCGGGGCTGAAAAGTTTAACGGCTCAAATGTATATTGCAGATGATAGTCATTCGGCTGTGCCATATTGGCGATTTTTTTCGTCGTTAATTTAATTTGCTGATTGTCCGCATCTTTCAAAATCATTTCTGCGACAAACAACCCTGTTTTCAAGTTCAATTGACGATGTAATTGTTGTAGTGTGTCTGGAGAAATCGTTAACCAGTCAGTGGCATCGCCAATTTTTAAAGCGATGTGTTGGTTATCAGGAGCATTGACGAAATCTTCATTTTCCACTACTTGACCCGCAACTTCCGAAGCCGCTGTATTATAAAGCCCCGCAATGTAGGTCGCTGGATAATGATCATCAGAAATCGACATCTCAGGGATTGTGCCGCGCAAGCCTAAAAAGCCATTGCCGACAGTTAATAGGGACTCCACCGCATATTCATTTTTCCCAGGCACGTAGCCATAATAGTCCAAATGCCAAGCCAGATACTGCCGTTTTTCTTCAAATGCTTCCAGCAAATTCGGTGCCGCCGCTTGTTCGGCTGCCGTTAAAAGTGGCGTGTTCAACTGTTCCGCGAATGCTTGAATCACCGCTTGCGGAACCAGCGCCAACGTTTCCTCTGGCGAAAAGAAGTCCGCTGGGAAATCAGCCACAATCCCCCCCAGAATCGGTGCAGCCTCTGCCAAAATCAATTGGCACAGTTCAGGAACCGTTTCTTCGATAGTCAAGGCTTCAAAAGGGAACGTTTTTTGGTGAAGCGGTTCCAATTTATGGTTAAAAAAAGTCGTCGTTAGTTGGTTCGTTGCGAATGTTAATTCTAAAATAGTCATGTTTGGCGCCTCCTCGTTAACTTGTATAGACATGTTGTGTTTGACTACAGTATAGTATGAACGAATCAGAATTACAAGGATTTTCCCTAGATTCTTGGGAAAAGTTTTCCAGAAGGGGGCTGTAACAGACTGCGCTGGTTCCGAAAAAAAGGCGGTCAAGCAGTGGTTTAGCTGGGGGAGTCAGTGCGTAAGCAAGGCAGAAAGTGCGGGGGATTTTTCTGACCAGCTCTAGGTTTTTCGGAGGGAATATGCTATGCTTTTAGAAAAGAAATTGTTGGTAGAGGAGGATCGGCATGAACAAGTTTCATGACATATTTTTAGAATTAGAACAACAAATTGTCCAAGGCGACTATCAGCCAGGCGATTTATTACCTAGTGAAAATCAATTAGTGGAAACCTACAATGTTTCCCGTGAAACAATTCGGAAAGCCTTGAATTTACTGATTAACGCTGGCTATATTCAGAAAAAACAAGGCAAAGGCTCGATTGTCTTAAACTTTAAAAAATTTAATTTCCCTATTTCAGGAGTGACCAGTTACAAGGAGTTACAACAAACGCAACATATTGAAAGTCATACTCATGTAGTTTCCTTAGAAGAAATTCCTGTGGAGCGCAACTTGGCTCAATTAACTGGTTGGACAGAAGGCGCCCCTGTTTGGCGCTTAGTCCGGCAACGGGAGATTGAAGGGGAAGTCGATATTTTAGATATTGACTACTTGATTAAAGAGATTGTCCCAGAACTGCCGAAGCACCGTGCCGAAGATTCGATTTTCGATTATCTGGAAAACGACCTTGGCTTGGCGATTAGTTATGCTCAGAAAGAAATTACCGTGGAACCGCTCACAGAGATGGACAAGCAGCTGATTGGTGAAGTCGAAGGCAATCATGTCGTGGTGGTCCGCAGTATCATGAACTTGGAAGATACGCGCTGTTTTGGCTATACGGAATCCCGTCACCGCTTAAACAAATTTAAGTTTGTGGAATTCGCCCGTCGTCGCAAGTTGTAAGTCTTGGCGACTAGCAAATGCAAAAATGGCTGTCATTAAATGGAAATTGACGATTTTTTCGCCGAAATCGCGGATAAATTTATAAGATTTTAAAAGAAAACGTCAAAAAGTAAGAGTCGAACCCTTACTTTTTGACGTTTTCTTGCTGTTTATTAATCGATTTTGCCGTGAAAATCATTAAATAACACTTTCGAATGTCGAAAAGTGTTGAAATTTATGTTTAAAACTAAGGGATATCGTTGATATCAAAAGAATTGTTGATTTTTTCTATGCACGGTTAAATATTTAAAATCACAGACACAGGGGAATCTTGTATAATTAAGACCATAGCTTCAGAAAGGCATTCTGGAAATTCTTGAACAAAGGAGGCATACATAGATGAAAAAGAAATTATTTGCAAGCTTACTCGTTGGTAGTGCAGTCGTTGGGGCAAACTTGGTGCCTCTTTCGGCACAGGCTGTCGCAACAGGAAATACACCAGTCCAAGTAGAATTTGATGGGGGGAAATTAGCAGATCAGGGAGATAATACTGGCGCAATCGTAGATCCCGATCCGACGAAACCGAATACGAATTTTGACTTATTAGCCATTCCGAAAATTTTTGATTTTTCTCCAGTAAAAATTGGCGAAGATTTAACCGCCATTAAGCCCATTTCAACTAAGCCAAAATCGATCATGGTGGGTGATGTCCGCGGAACCAAAGAAGGTTGGCATGTCACTGGCGAAGTAGTGAGCATGAGCAATGGCACAGATACATTAGATGGACAGATTACTTTTGGGATGACACCATACTATGCCATATTCAATGAAAGTACGAGTTCTTACGGGGGCTTCAACACTCTGAATGGCATGAATATCGCTAATGATCCAACGGCCCCAAACTTTGACGGTGCGAGCCTTAAGATTGGTGGCGGCGCTACGGCTTTAATTAACGCCCCTCTAGGAAAAGGGCAAGGGACTTGGTCAGGTCGTTTAGATAACTTAACGTTAAATGTAACGACACCAATGCAACAACTGAAAAAAGGCGCGTATACAGGCAATGTCACTTGGAACCTTGTGGCAGGACCAGCAATTTAAACGTAAACAGAGGTAAACAATAGCGGACGGAAGAGCTGTTTAAATGGTCTTCCGTCCGTTATTAAACAATCAATAAAAAAAGAGAGGTATGTAAAATGAAAAAGAAATTACTCGCAAGTTTGTTGGTAAGTAGCGCAGTGGTTGGTGCTAGTTTAGCACCGCTTTCGGCACAGGCTGTGACCACTGGGAATACACCAGTGCAGGTGGAGTTTGGTGGGGGAACGTTGCCAGATGGGGACTCCGATGGGGAAAATACAGTAAGACCTGACCCGGGTGCTACAAATACTGATTTTGATTTGCTTTATATTCCTGAAAAGATTTCATTTGCTAAAACGGCTATCTCTGATGACCTATCTGCCATTTCTTCTGAAGACATTACCCGCTATGGAGTAGGTGATTTAAGAGGGACGAAAGAGGGCTGGCATGTTACTGCCACAATTCCTGAAATGACTAACGGTGAAGAGACCTTGACAGGCACATTCTCTTTTACTCAAACAGGCTATGCTTTAACTTATAATGAAGTATCAAATAAATTTTCTGTATTAAAAGAGGAAATTTTCACGAATGATCCTTCTGCTCCTGAATTTCTAGCTACCAGTAGTATTACGATTGGCGGTGGTGCCGCATTAGTGGGGAATGCAGTGAGTGGAAAAGGCCAAGGAATGTGGAATTCTTATTTGACCGAAAAATATTTAAACATCACGACCCCTTATCAACAAATTAAAGCAGGTACCTATACAGGTAACATCACTTGGAACCTCGTGGCAGGACCATCAATTTAAACATAAACAGTTAAACAATAGCGGACGGAAGAGCTGTTTAGATAGTCTTCCGTCCGTTATTAAACAATCAATAAAAAAAGAGAGGTATGTAAAATGAAAAAGAAATTACTCGCAAGCTTGTTGGTAAGTAGCGCAGTGGTTGGTGCTAGTTTAGCACCGCTTTCGGCACAGGCTGTGACGACTGGGAATACGCCAGTGCAGGTGGAGCTTGGTGGGGGAACGTTGCCAGATGGTGGCGGGATTCCGAATACAGTAAGACCTGATCCAGATGCTACAAATAGCAACTTTGATTTACTATTTATTCCTAGAGAATTTGATTTTGGCAAATTATCGATTTCGGATGATTTAACTAAACCGATTCCTAATAAAGCAGATAAAGAGAGTAGCGGAACTATATATACAGAAAGCGTGGGTGTAGGCGATATACGAGGAACCAAAGAAGGTTGGCACCTGACTGCTCAATCCACGGGCATGAAGCTAGGTAATGAGAATTTAGAAGGCAGTATCACAACTAGTGGAATTAATTTGTATCCATTAATTTATAATGAGGAAACTAAAACGTATGATGCTCAATCCTCTAGTCTTGTCGACCCAGTGTCCAAACCTGAAATTGTGAATGCAAAATCTTTTTCAATTCCTTTAGGCGGAGATGCCGCACTTTTTGCGAATGCCACGGCAGGAAAAGGGCAAGGCTTGTGGCATTTTTCAATGTTTGAGACAGCTTTAAACATCACAACTACAGCTTACAATATCAAAGCCGGGAACTACACAGGTAACATCACCTGGAACCTCGTCGCAGGACCATCTATCTAAGACCAAACAAAAAAGTCATCCCTTCAGGATGACTTTTTGCTTATTTCTCTGTGAAGGTGCTATCTGTTTTGACAGTTTCAGCAGGCGGTGTTTGCGCCGCTAATAAGTCGCGAATTTCTTTTAAGTAATCTTCGCTCGTTGGTACCACTTCTTCTTCTGCCGCTTCTTCTTTTTTGCCACGGTTTTTCATTTTGTTGGCCGCTTTGACAATCAAGAAGAGGACGAAGGCCGTAATTAAAAATGTAATAAGTGCACTAATCACGCTACCAATATTGAATTCAACGCCTTCGACTTTATAAACAAGGGCACCCAATGCATCGTCGGCACTCTTTTTCCCAGTCGTCAAGACAAAAATTAGACTAATTAACGGGGTAATCAAGCCTTCCACCACTTGTGTCACAATCGCTGTAAACGCGCTACCAATGACAACACCAACGGCTAGGTCTAAGACACTCCCGCGCATGATAAACTCTTTAAATTCTTTAATCATTCTTTTTTCCCTCCTCACTTTAAAAACAGTATACCGAATCTTCTTGAAAATTTGAACTGAAAAACTCTTATCATTCAGAAAGCACCTGAAGCTGTGTTATAATGGAGCTATTGGAAAAAACATTAAAAAATGCTTTAGAATTTACACGATACATATATTTCACAGCATTCTTTAGGTAAGATGAAGCAAATGAAGGAGCGATGCGGCAATGTCTGTTCAATTAGTTAAAGGCGTGAATTTACACGTCATTCCTACAGAAAAATATAAAACGGTGCGTCTTTTAGTCCGCTTTAATACACGATTAAATCATGAAACCATTACAAAAAGAACGCTGTTGTCCAGTTTAATGGAAACCAACAGCTTGAATTACCCGAATCAAGTCAAGTTAAGTGAGCGTTTGGCGGAACTTTACGGCGCCAGCTTTGGGATTGGCGTTTCCAAAAAAGGCAATCAACACTGGTTTAATATTTCTATGAACATTGTCAATGATCATTATTTACAGGATAGTCAGGTGCTTGCCGAAGCGGTGGACTTTTTGAAGGAAATTATTTTTGCCCCCAATATTCAAGCGGGCCAATTTGAGGCGGAAACCTTCCAACGGGAGAAAGAGAACTTGAAAGCGTACTTGGAAAGTATTGTGGAGGATAAGCAAACCTATGCCTCTTTGGCGCTTCAAAGTGTCTATTTCAATCAATCGGAGGATCAAAAAATCCCTAGTTTCGGGACCGTTGCGGCGTTAGCTGAGGAAACGGCGGCGTCATTAGCGGCATATTATCAAAAAATGCTGGCGGAAGATCAAGTGGATATTTTTGTTTTAGGCGATGTCAATGAGGCGGAGCTAGTGCCGTTATTCAAGCAATTACCGTTTACGCCTCGTGAAGAAGGCAAAGCCGCGATTTTCTACAATCAATCGATTCGCAACGTGATTGAAGAGCGGACCGAGCGTGAGGTGTTAGCCCAATCGAAATTAAACTTGGCTTACAACACGGATATTTATTATGGCGATAGCTATTATTTTGCGTTGCAAGTGTTTAATGGAATTTTTGGCGGTTTCCCGCATTCTAAATTATTTATGAATGTCCGTGAAAAAGAGCATTTAGCGTATTATGCTTCTAGTAGTATCGACACCTTCCGTGGCTTCATGACGGTTCAAACAGGGATCGATGGCAAAAATCGGAATCAGGTCTTGCGTTTGATTTCGACAGAATTGGAAAATATTCGCTTAGGTAAGATTAGCGAATTAGAAATTGAACAAACGAAAGCAATGCTAAAAAATCAGTATATCTTAGCGTTAGATAATGCAGGCGCGTGGCTGGAAAAAGAATACTTGAACGAATTAATGCCGCAGACGATGCTGACGGCGGAGGAATGGATTGCGCGGATCAATGCCGTGACCATTTCAGAAATCCAAGAAGTAGCCAAGCGCTTGGAACTTCAAGCGATCTTCTTTTTGGAAGGAGAAACGGAAAATGATTAAAAAAGACTATGCACAAATTAAAGAAACATTGTATACAGAAACACTGGCGAATGGGTTAAAGGTTTACCTATTACCGAAAAATGATTTCCAAAAAACGTATGGCTTGTTTACGACCGATTATGGTTCAATTGACAACACGTTCGTGCCAATTGGTCAAGAGGAAATGATTGAAGTGCCTGACGGAATCGCCCACTTTTTAGAACATAAAATGTTTGAAAAAGAAGATGGCGATGTCTTCCAAAAATTTGGGCAACAAGGGGCTTCAGCGAATGCCTTTACCAGTTTTACGAAAACGAGTTATTTGTTTTCAACGACGGATCAAGTGACACAAAATCTAGAAACGTTGCTTGATTTTGTGCAATCGCCGTATTTCACGAAGGAAACGGTCGAAAAAGAAAAAGGCATCATCGGACAAGAAATTCAAATGTATTTAGATGATCCTAACTGGCGCTTGTTCTTTGGGATTTTAGGCAACCTTTATCCGAAACATCCATTGCACATTGATATTGCCGGCACAGTGGCAAGTATTGCGGAGATTACCGCAGAGGATTTGTATACATGTTACAATACGTTTTATCATCCAAGTAATATGACCTTATTCGTGGTAGGGAAAATGGACCCTGAAGCGTTAATGGCCTTCATTCGTGAAAACCAAGCGGCGAAAGAGTTTCCTGCCGCCCAACCTATTCGTCGGCATTTTCCTGAAGAAACAGCTGCTGACATTGTCAAAGAGAGCGCCATTGAAATGGCGGTCACACGGGCAAAAGTGCTTGTTGGTTTGAAAGGCTTAGATGAAGTGCCAACAACGGGTCGTGACTTAATGAAATATCAAGTCACCGTGAATTTGTTGTTACAATTATTGTTTGGTAATACCTCTCAAAACTATTTGGCTCTTTATGATGAAGGCTTGTTAGATGATAGTTTTAGTTATGACTTTAATTTAGATCGCAGTTTCCATTTTGCGGATATTGGCGGCGATAGTGAGCAACCAGAAGTCTTAGCAGAACGAATTGAAGCTATTTTATTATCTGCCACAACAAGTCCAGAATTAACGGAAGAAAATTTGTCCTTATTGAAGAAAAAAATGATTGGTAAATATTTCCAATCCTTAAACTCTTTAGAGTATATCGCCAACCAATTTTCACAATCATTGTTTGGGGAAACCACGCTGTTTGATAAGATTGAAGTCATTGAAAGCATTCAATTAGCCGACGTCCGCCAAGTAGCAGAGACCTTTATTCGTGAAGAAGGATTGAGCCGTTTCTACATGTATCCTAAAGGAGAAACCGAGCAATAAACCAACTGTTTAAGAAAAAGAAAAATCTTTGAAATCTTTCAATTTTGTTATCCTCAGTTGGCTTCTTTTGTGGTATTCTTAAAGGACGGGAATGTTTTCCTTGGCAATTGAAAAAGACTGATGAGACAATCGATAAATTAACAAAATAGACTGGAGAAGATGGACGAGTGGCCAGCGTAAATATTGGAGAAACACTAAAAGAAGCAAGATTGCAGAAGAACATCTCAATTGATGAACTGCAACAAATGACAAAAATTCAAAAAAGATATTTAGAAATTATTGAACAAAACGATTTTGAGTCCTTACCAGGCACCTTTTATGTGCGGGCGTTTATCCGCCAATATGCAAGTGCGGTCGGCTTAGATGGCAATCAATTGGTAGATATCTATGATGGCAAAGAGCCAGCAATTGTCGAAGAACCCAAGCCAGTGTATGAAGAGCTTGAAGGATCACGTAAGCAATTGCATGACGAAGAAAAGCAATCCAGTTGGTTACTGCGGAACTTACCAGCCATTGCCTTTTCGTTAATTGGTTTAGCCATTGCGGTCGTAGTGCTGTACATTATGTGGCAAGATCAAAAAGCCGAACCGATTATTCAAACACCGGCAACTAGTGCCAGTGTAGAAAAAACCAAAGAATCAAGTCAAGCCCCAGAAAGTAGCACACAAAGTAGTACACCGCCGTCTTCTTCAAGCGAACCAGAGAAGAAAACAGCTGTGGCTGTGGTGAGTGATGCCAACAATCAAGTAACTGCAACGGTTAAAGATGCGAATAGTCCAATCAACATTACCTTTAAAGGCACTGAAGGCTCTTGCTGGATTGGCGTGATGGTCGATGGCAACTATACGTACCAACACACCCTGCAAGCAGGAGAGACCCAAACAACAGCTTTACCTGCAAATACCGCCAACGCGACACTGATTTTAGGCGCTTCAAATAACGTCGCCATTCAAGTAGATGGCGCCGATTTAACACTGGAAAAAACGCCAGTTTTAATTCGTAAGGATGTTACATTAGGGATTACGTATCGTTAGAAGAGGATAAAAAATAGGCTCTTTGTCAAATAATGTTGGTAAAGAAAAATTGTAGAATTATGTCGAGTCCAGAGGAGAAAATCCTCTGGATTTTTCAATACATATAAAAAGGTGTTGTTAAAAATACCAGCATCAGAAAATATAGAGCCAAAAAGCGTAGCTAGCACCTTTTGAATCCTACCATGATGACGTATACAAGAGTAACATGCAATGACAGCCGACACGTTTGTCAAAAATACTGCCTTTAATAGATGATGCGATATTACGACATTCTCAACTGGACGATTTAGTGAGTTATTTATTTTGATGAAATTACCTTTAATAATATCCAAATAGCTCATTTAATATTTCTCTTTATGCTCAAACTGTTAGATGGTACA
The DNA here is from genome assembly GCF_051711985.1 of Enterococcus sp. DIV1758. NCBI lineage: Bacteria > Bacillati > Bacillota > Bacilli > Lactobacillales > Enterococcaceae > Enterococcus > Enterococcus sp. DIV1758. The sequence continues at coordinate 2,595,419 of NZ_JBIOOA010000001.1, read as the reverse complement.
ATGATGAAGATAGTTTCACAAAAATAGAACACATATAGGAGTAGATATACATGCCTAATGAAAAAACAAATGTTGATCAATGGGTCAGACGAGAGATAGAAAAACTAGACATTGATTACACTGAACAAACATCTTCCATTAAGGAAGTTAAAACCGCTCTGAAAAATGCAAGTAAGCAAGGTGGTACAGGTTCAGGAAAACCTGAATTTGTTTTTTTAGTAAACGATACATTAGTTGTTGTAGAAGATAAACCTTCTACTTCTAATCTAATCTTATTAAACGAGCAAGATGAAGTAGACTTGTCTGTCCCTAAAGCAACTGCTAACTATGCAGTAAATGGAGCTGTTCACTACGCAAAACACATCGTTGAAAAGACAACAAACTTTAAAGAAGTTATTGCAATTGGGGCAACTGGCACTTCTGATGCTAAAGGGGTACTCGTCTATCTTGTATCAAATGACGGAGAAAATACTACTATTAAAAGTGTAGGTTCACTTTCTGATTGGCAAGTTCTTTCTCCGATTAACTTTGATGAGTGGTATGGTGTAAACGTCTTAGGTAACTTATCTAAAGACCAAAAAGACGAGTTAGAATTGAAAAAAATTGCAGCACAACTTCATGAAGATTTAAGAAATTACGCTAGCTTAGAAGGAGAAAATAAAGCAACTGTTATCAGTGCTATTTTACTAGCTCTTAATGAGCCATCTTTTAATATCAACAGTCTCACAGGAAGAAAAAAACCAACAGATGGACGAATAATCTATCGGGCAATTGACGACTACATGACAAATAACGAGATTTCTCCAGAATTTAAAGTAGAAGTAGTTATGAATAAGTTTAGATTTATTCAAACAAATGTTGCATTAAATGAAAAAAGAAAAGACTTAGGAATGACTCCCCTTCGTTATTTTGCTTCAATTTTGCAAGAAGATGTACTAGATCATTTTAAAAACAATACAGAATTTGACATTTTAGGCAACTTTTATGGGGAATTTGTTAAATATGGAGATAGTGACGGAAATGGATTAGGTATTGTTTTAACGCCTAAGCATATCACTAGCCTCATGGCTGAACTCATCCAAATTGGGAGAAATGATTATGTTCTTGATCCTACAGCTGGAAGTGGTGCTTTTCTTATTAGTGCTATGAATCGAATGATGAAAGAGCCATTAGCTGAAGATTCGCTAAACACTGATGCCCATATTAAGCAACATCAATTATTCGGTATTGAAATGCAAGAAAAAATGTATACCGTTGCAACAACTAATATGATTCTTCGTGGAGACGGAAAATCTAATCTAATGTTAGCTAATATGTTCTCAAAAACAGCAGACGATTTTATCAGTGATGGAGATAAAGTACCTATTACAAAAGTATTGATGAATCCGCCTTACAGCCAAGGTTCAAAAGGTAACCCTGATTTATATGAAATCAACTTTATAAAACACGCATTAGATATAAGTGCACAAAATGGTAAGCTAGCGGTAATTGTTCCACAATCTACAATGACAGGAAAAAGTAAAATTGAAAAAGAAACAAAACAAGCTATTTTGGAGAATCACTCACTAGATGCAGTCATTACACTTAATCCAAGTACTTTTCATGGTCAACGTGCTGGTGTACAACCTGTTATTGCTTTGTTTACAGCAAAACAGCCACATCCTGAACAAAAGCAAGTTAAGTTTATTAACTTTAAAGATGATGGATGGGTTGTCAAAAAACATTTGGGATTACAAGACGATGGGACTGCTTCTCTCAAAAGAAAACAGTTAGTGGATGCCGTACTCTATGACGTGCCATCTGAAACATCTTTTATGGTGAAATCATCGGTCACATCAGAGGATGAGTGGTTACACAGCTACTTCTACTTTAACGATTCTATCCCAACACCGGAAGCATTTGAAAAAACTGTGCAAGATTATTTAGCTTTTAAATTTGATCAGACAGTTCATGGTAGAGGATACTTATTTGATGAAGAGGTAGAATCCACAAAAAAATAGATCCCACTCTGCCAAAGCTAAACGAGGTAGAGTGGGGAGAATTTACTACTCATGAAATTTTTGACATTCAAAATTCTAAACCCTATCACAAAAATGACTTAACTGAAAGTAATAATAAAGGAATTCCATATGTGACTAGGACATCCAAAAACAACGGATTAGAGTGTCTAGTTCTACCAGACAATAACTTTTTAAAATGCCCTAAAAATGTTGTCACATTCGGTGCAGAATCCGTTTGTTTTTTTTCACAACCATATGAATTCATCACTGGTAATAAAATGTATTATTGTATTAGAAAAAATAGCACTGATTTATCCATTGAACAATGTTTATTTTTACAAATAGCATTTACAAACTCTTTAAAAGGAACAGAATATGGATACGGAATGGGTTTGACTGGAACAAGATTCTCTAACCGTAAAATTTCTTTACCTTTATCAGATGACAAAACGCCTAACTGGGACTACATGGAACAATACATTATAAATATAATGAAAACCATTGAAGTTCCTGAACTAGTGCCTATCCAATCAACTAGTATGGACTTGAACTCGGTTAATTGGCTTCCAGTACAGCTTGGAGATTTATTCATACCAAGGCGAGGAAATTCTGGTCCGAAAAATAAATTGAAACCTGGAGAAACAGTTCTTATAAGTGCTAGAAAAATAGATAATGGATTTGATAGTATGGTTACTCCCCCTGAAAAATCTACTATTTATAGTGACATATTAACTGTAAATAATAACGGTGATGGTGGGGCTGGAATTGCATACTATCATCCTTATAAGTTTATTGCTACTCAGGACGTAACTCTTCTAATACCCAAATTTAAATTATCTAAGTACAGCAAACTATTTATTTCTTTAGCTATTACTAGTCAAAGAGAAGGAATGGGTTTTGGTTTTGGAAATAAATTAAATGGTTCTCGTTTAGAACGCCTTTCTATTATGCTTCCTGTAAAACTAGATAAAAGTCCAAATTGGCAATTCATGGAAGATTATGTTAAGTCTATCTCAAATTCGAGGTTACTATAATGAATATAAATATAGAAAAATATACGGTTGAAAACTTGTTTGGACGAAATCCTAACAACTCATTACTAGAAAAAAAGTATATTTTGGCAATCCCTCGTTTTCAGCGATTATACAGTTGGCAAGATGAACATTGGATTATTTTTTTAGAAGATGTATTGCGCTCTTGGAAAAAACGAGATTTAAATACTGATTTTTGGGGCTCTATCCTATTATGCAAAAAAGATAATATCTATGAAATAGTAGATGGGCAACAACGAATAATTACTCTGTTACTTTTGCAACTTTCTCTTGGGGCTGAAATTGAAGTAGATGGTAAATCTCCCTTGTTACTCTCTGATAATGAACAAAACGAGATATTTATGAAATTAGTAGAAAGAAAAAAGCTGTCTTCTACCCAAAAAAGAAATAATATGTTTAGAGCTAAACAATATTTTGACAATAAACTTAAAAACCAAGATAAACAAAGCATACTCAATTTTTTAAATAAAACCATTATTTCTGTTATTATTGTAGATGACGAAGTCGAAAGTAACCTGTTGTTTGGTCGTTTAAATACGAGAGGGCTTAAATTGAATCAAGTAGATTTAATTAAGTACTGGATTTTTTCACAGGTAGAGAAAAACGCTGGAAAACAAAATAACGATATAGCATTACAAAAGTGGGGTGCGTTACAAGAAGTATCATCTTCAATTAACTTTAGCATAGAACGTTTTATTACCATATGGTGGAAAAGTCACTATCCTTGTTCCACTAGCGATTTACTTTTTGAGAGTTTCAAAAATACAATACCTAATGACTATATTAATTTTCTAGATAAAGTACTCGATACAGCAAATAACATAAATATCCTTAAGAATAATAATGACGGAAATGATAATGGTATTGGAAGAAACTTAAAGTGGTTTTTAAAATTTGCAGATGATAGTGCTCTAGTCGTCCTAATAAGTGTATTGGATACGGCTTTCTCTAAAAAAAAGAAAAAAAAGCTAATTGAAATTCTAACAGTTTATGAATTTATGAGATCTTTAGTCACACACAATATAAATAATAGTATAAATCCTTTAAAAATAAACTTCGATTTTGAAGTAATAAATAGTGCTTACATTGCTTTTTCAAGCGCAATAGTTAATTCATCAATCGAAGCGACTATTGACCAAGCAATTAATAATTTAAAGGAAATAATGTTTAGTAATTTACCTAGTTCCGATGATTTTCAAATATTATTTACAAATTTAAGACATTGTGAAAAAAAAGATCTTTTATTTGAACGAGAAAAAATGTTAAGTACTTATGCTGTTTTTACGCTAGCTAATTGGCTGGATGACCTGACACGAGGTACAGCTACACTCGTAGAAAGAACAACTGAAGATGACGAATATAGTATAGAACATATTGTTCCAAAGTCTAGGGCATTTGACGATACTAGCAACGAGTACAAGATTGGTAACTTGATGGTTTTGGAGAAGACAATAAATAATGGTCTAGGAGATATACCTGTGAAAGATAAAATATCTAGTTACAAGAAATCCTCATACCCACAAGTAAAACAATTTTTGTACAAAAAATATAGACGAACTTCAAGATGGGGAGGGGGAAACACATGGGTCGCTATCGAATTTGATACACAAAATATTAACTTACGAGGAGAAGCTCTTGCACAGGAGTTCTATAAACATATGATTGAACTATTAAAATAATACTAAGTGAACCGTTCTTGATATAATGGCTCTTTGTTAATAAGGATTGTCTCGAGCTTAAAACCTGATAAATGTCGGGAACAGAAGCAACTTTTCCAGAAATTCCTTCTTGTTTCTAGGAGCTGAACATTTCTACCCAGATCTTCCATAATCATTAAATTTTTGTCTATTAATCTTACCCTTTGTTGATAGAGTTATTCATATAGCATATCGTCCTCTGAGTGGTTTATTTTGTCGTGATTTAATTATGCTAGTGAATGATATGTTAAAATGAAGATTGCATTGAAAGATCCACTCTGATTCATTAGTTCAATGCATTCTAGAGCTAAAAATGGCTGGTATCGTTTCTCTATTTGCTATGAAAAAGTTAAGATTACATGCTAGAAAAAGACGACAATAATAATTCAAGAGAGAAGGGGTTATCAATGCTTAAAATAGTTAATAAAAAATTTAATCTTATCACCATATTTTCAATCGCTCTGTTGGTCATGGGCTTCTTGATTGTTGGCTTACAACTGTATTTCTACTTTATCTATGGTTCTAAATTTTTAGACAGTATCACATTGATTGGAATGATTAATTTCGGTTTAGGCTATTACCAGCTCTTTCTAAAAAAAGGCAAGAATATTTCTGAATAAACGGTCAAACGGCAATTATTCCAGATTCTTTTCTTTTTTTCGTGACACTGCCAGCAAGATAACGTAAAATAGAACAGGAGAAGGAAGGGGCAATTGAAGTGAATTTACCAAATAAATTAACAGTTTTAAGAATATTTATGATTCCGATTTTTATTATTATTGTGTCAGTGCCAATGGACTGGGGAACGATTAGTTTTGGCGACACAACGTTAGCCGTTACCCAATTAGTGGGCGCGATTATTTTTGCAGTTGCTAGTTTTACAGACTGGTTGGATGGCAAAATTGCCCGTGCGCAAGGCTTGGTGACGAACTTCGGAAAATTTGCGGACCCATTAGCGGACAAAATGCTAGTGATGACCGCTTTTATCGTCTTAGTTGGTCAAGGCAAAGTACCCGCTTGGATTGTAGCAATTATTGTTTGTCGTGAATTGGCAGTAACTGGTTTACGGTTGTTATTAGTCGAACATGGCGAAGTAATGGCAGCAGCTTGGCCGGGAAAAGTAAAAACAGCTACCCAAATGGTTGCAATTATTTTACTATTCATTAACAACATTCCATTTTCAGCACTCCATCTACCACTAGATCAAATCATGCTATATGCCTGCTTGATTTTCACCATTTACTCTGGTGTTGATTATTTTGCTAAGAATAAAGATGTTTTTAAAGGTTCGATGTAAAGAGAGAATCAAAACGCTTGGCTTGTGCCAAGCGTTTTTTTAGTATTCATGATTGAATGGACAAATAAACTGTGCTTGTTTAAAGGGAACAAGGAAGGGTACACTGCTTTAATGACCGATAGCTTTTCAGCGCTATGGAATGGAACAGGAGGAGATAATTATGAAAAAAATCGGGTATCTTTGTTGTATTATTTTGTTCATATTTTTAACGGGGTGTAGTCATAATGAAAAAGAAAGCGGACATCTTTTAGATAACAATTCGTTTCCATTGATACTTACCACGATCACTGAACAGGAAGAAGACCTAACAAAAGGTTCAATTTTTTTTAATAAGGATAAAACCATGACGTTTGAAAAAGAATATTTGGTTAATCCAAATAATGAAGACACACTAAAAACAAGTAGAACAGAAAAAGAGGTGTATCAAAATATTAAAATAAAAGAAAATAGAGATAGTTATGAAATTACTGGTCAGTTGGACAAGAAAACGAACACAATAACGTTTAAAAAAGTTGATAAAGGAAAACGTCTATCTGATGCAGAAGGAAATGTGTATGGCGATTTCGGTGGTAAATAGAAAAATGGTCAGAAGTTTTAAAGGGCAAATATAATACAATTCCGTTTTAATTGAAACTAGATATTTTAACAATTGGCTGCCGCTTAATTAGTATTTCAATGTGAGATACTAGTTAAGCGGCAGCCAATTTTTGTCACCGACTTTCCTTTACGACAAATAATGCGGATCGGTCTTAGTCGTGCTAATGTTATCACGGATTTTTTTCAAGGAATCGGCATTTTGATCAAAATTGTGATACATCGTATTTGTGTATAAAATATCCATTACCGTTAAGTAACTAATCCGTGAAGCCAAGGATTCCGCACGAAACAAGCCTTCTTCGGTGACGACAATAATTGCTTCGTCGGACAAGCCTGCCAACTCTGAACCGCTGTTACCAGTTAACGTAATCATTTTTGCGTTGGTTTTTTTAACTTGTCGTGCTAGGTTGATTGATTCTTTAGTTTTGCCTGAATGGGAAAAAATAAACACACAATCTTCACTGGTTAATTTTGTGACAAAACTTAACTGCATGTGGTAATCAAAAATGTAGTTGCACCGATAGTTAGTCCGAATGAATTTATGGAAACTATCAAAAGCCACAATCGAGGAGCCGCCTTGCCCAAAAAAATGAAGCGTTTTGGCAGAGTACATCAAAGCCAACACGTTATCTAACAGCTCTTTTGTTAAGAACTGTGTGGCGTTACTGAGGGAATAAATATTGGCTTGTAAGACTTTTTTAGCAATCGTAATACTATCATCATCTGGTGAAATATCATCGGCGCCATTCACGCTATTGACGTTTTGAAAAGTCGGCTGATAATTAGAATTTCTGGCGATATCAATTTTAAATTCTTGGAACCCAGAATAGCCAATCTTTTTTACAAATTGATACACGGAAGATTGGGAGACGCCAATTTCGTTGGCAAGACTTTCTAACGTCATTTGTGTCAATAATGATTCAGAATGAACAAAGTAATCGGAAATTTTCTTTTCTGTGAGGCTCAAATTCGGTTTTTTGATCCGAATCCGTTGATCCAAATAGTGGTTTTTCATTAACACGTTCCTCCAATCTTATTTTTTTAAAATAGAATGAATGCCTTTTCATTGTTGGTATAGACTGATTATAGTGGAAAAAGAGGACAAATACAATTTCTCTTTTTCTCCACAAAAAAGAAATTCTTTAAAAAAAGCCCAAAAAAATAAATAATCTTTTTTCTGAAAAATGAAGGGGTCTTGAAAAGACTTCTCACAACTAAAGAAAGTAGCCAGTAAAAAGAACGTGATACCAAGAGATTTACTTGTGTTTTTTGTATGAAAGCTCCTTAAAAATAAAAACGTTTTACCTTTTGAGCAGGCAAGATTTTTGCTAAAAAATAAAAAATATTTTTTAATTAGTGTAATCGTTTACATTATTTTTTTTATCCTTTATGATTGAAGTATCAAAAGAGGCAGGTGAAAGAAAAATGGACATTGGCTTTATTGGACTTGGGAAAATGGGTTTGAACATGGCATTAAATGTTCACGAACAAGACTGGCCCGTTATTGGCTTTGATGTAACAAAGGAAGCAAGAGCGACTGCTAGAGAGCAGGGGCTTTCCGTTGTAGATTCGTTGTCAGAATTATTGAAAGCGCTTAACAAAAGGAAGGTGATTTTTTTAAGTACCCCCGCTGGTCAGATTACCAATCAATTAGTGGCAGAATTGGTAGAGCAATTAGCACCAGAGGATATCATTGTGGATAGTGGCAATTCAAATTTTCATGATAGTGTCGCGAATGCTCAGCTTGCTAAGGAAAAAGGAATTTATTTTATTGATTGTGGTACTTCTGGTGGCATCAAAGGAGCGCGGGAAGGAGCGTGTTTAATGGTTGGCGGTGCGCCTGAAGCTGTCAAAGTGTTAACCCCATTTTTTGAAGATTTAGCTTGTGAACAAGGATATCTTTATGCTGGGAAATCAGGAGCTGGTCACTATTTGAAAATGGTGCATAACGGGATTGAGTACGTCATGATGCAAGCCATGGGCGAAGGATTCAATTTATTAGAAGCCGCCGAATATGATTTTGCGTTGGAGAAAGTAGCCGATGTGTGGAATCACGGCTCGATTATTGAAGCTCGCTTGATGGGCTTAGCGAAAGAGGTTTTTGCAGAAAATCCTACGTTAGCCAATTTAGAAGGGAAAGTTGCAGCAAATGGCGAAGCCAAATGGATGATTGAAGAAGCATTGCGTTTGGAGATGCCCGTCCCAACGACAGCGTTGTCCTTATTTACTCGAAATGAAAGTATGCTAGCAAATCATTTTTCAAACAAAGTGGTCGCTTCTTTGCGACAAGGATTTGGCGGGCATGAAGTCGTAAAAAGTCAGTAAAGGAGTTTAGTCATGTTAAAAAAACAAAAAATTGCCATAGTGAATTCCAGTAGTTTTGGTCAAATTTTTCCTGAACACTTGACGCGCTTAGAAAAAATAGGCACCGTGAAGCATTTTACAGTCGACAGTGAAATTGGTGGCAAAGAGTTAGCGGAATGTTTACAAGGATATACGATTATTATTGCTAGCGTGACGCCATTTTTCACGAAAGAATTTTTTGAACATAAAGATGAATTATTGCTGATTTCTCGCCATGGCATTGGGTATAACAACATCGATTTAGACGCTGCAAAACAGCATGACACAATTGTTTCCATCATCCCAGCTTTAGTAGAACGAGATGCCGTGGCGGAAAACAATGTCACAAATTTACTAGCTGTTTTACGGCAAACCGTGGCTGCAGATGCCAGCGTTAAAGCAGATCAATGGGAAAAACGAGCGAATTTTGTCGGTCGGACATTATTTAACAAAACTGTGGGTGTCATTGGTGTTGGGAACACAGGAAGTTGTGTCGTTGAGACGTTACGAAACGGATTTCGCTGTGACGTGTTAGCGTATGATCCCTATAAATCCGCCACTTATCTGCAAAGTTATGGAGCCAAAAAAGTAGACTTAGATACGTTGCTAGCTTCAGCAGACATCATTTGTTTATGTGCCAATTTAACTGAAGAAAGTTATCACATGATTGGCTCGGCGGAAATTGCCAAGATGAAAGACGGCGTCTATCTTTCCAATAGCGCACGAGGCGCCTTGATTGATGAAGAAGCCATGATTGCCGGCTTAGAATCGGGCAAAATTGCTGGGCTTGGGACAGATGTTTTAGAAGAGGAACCAGGTCGGAAAAATCATCCTTATCTTGCGTTTGAAAATGTAGTAATGACGCCGCACACCTCCGCTTATACCAGGGAATGCCTGCAAGCGATGGGAGAAAAATGCGTGCAAGATGTGGAAGACGTGGTGCAAGGTATTTTACCTCAACGGGCAGTGCAAGAAGTCAGTCGTTACGTTAGTTAAGAAGGAGGAGGAGCATGTTAACTGATTTAAAAGTGAAAGTTGGACCGCAATTTTATCGTTACCACGAAGGCGCCTTAGCTTCGGTGCCGTCACTTTTCAAGGAATATCACGCCCAACGAATTTTGGTGGTGCATGGCACCGTATCCTTTGAAAAAGCTCAGCCATTTTTGCCCTTCTTGGCAGATTCAGAGTATCAATTCTTCTATCACACTTACACAGGAGAATGTAGTTATTTTGGCGCCGAACAAATTTCACAGCAAATAAAGGAACACCAGATTGACTTTCTTCTGGGAGTCGGCGGCGGTAAGTTAGCCGATTTAGTGGGCTACAGCGCCCATTTAAACAATCTGAATTTTGGCTTGGTCCCTACTTTAGCTAGTAACTGTGCGCCGTGGACACCGTTAGCTGTGATGTATCAAGAAAATGGCGCGGCCGAAGGCAAAACGGAACATTTCTTTCGCCAAGCTGCGTTTTTAATCACTGATCCTAAGTTGCTTCTTGATGCGCCCCGTGATTATTTTGTCGCTGGTTTAGCTGATACGTTAGCGAAATGGTATGAATCAGAGACCATTTTACGCCAAGCCCATTTGCAAGGGGAACCCTTTTTACAATTAGCGGGAGCGACCGCCAAGCTTTCGCAAGAAGCGATTATGCGGGACTCAAAAGCAGCCTTAGCAGCGATGGACGAGGGCAAACTCACGCCTGAATTTGTCCATCTTTCAGAAATTGTTTTCGCCGTTTCCGGATTAGTCGGCGGCTTCGGCGACAAATACGCCCGCAATGCAGCAGCACACGCCATGCATGATGCTATGAGTAAATTTTTACCAAAAAGTCATGACTATTTACATGGCGAAAAAGTAGCTTACGGCATCTTCTATCAATTAGCATTGGAAAAAAGGTGGGCCATCATAGACGCATTAATCCCCTTTTATCAAGAGCTAAACTTGCCCATGTCGTTACGACAAATGGGCCTTTACCCAGAAGAAGCAGTACTCGATGCAATGGTTCAATTTATTGATTCAAAAGAAAAGGTTCATTTAATTCCTATTGAGATTTCGGAAGAACGTTTACGTCAAGGGATTGAAGAGCTAGAAAAGTATATCCAAAACCAAGGATAAGAAGGAGGAACTATGGAAACGTTAAGTGTTTTACAAAGTTTGATAATGGCGCTTTGGGTGGCGGCAATTATGTCCAGATGGCTTGGAGGAGGAGCAACGTTAACGTTGCGTTTCTCGCCCTTAATGACAGGGTTAGTAGCAGGTTTAGTGATGGGCGATGTCCCGAAAGCGATGATTGTCACCGCAGCATTACAAATGATTTACATGGGTGTTTTTTCACCAGGTGGCTCTATGCCAGCAGAACCATCAATTGCGGCAGCGATTGCTGTGCCAGTTGCGTTGCTAGGGAATTTGAAGCCGGAAGCGGCTATCGCCGTAGCGGTTCCTGTCGGTCTTTTAGGAAGTTATTTATATCAATTCCGTTTCTTTATTAACACGTTTTTAGGGAAGTATACCGATCGTGCGGTGGCTGAACTAAATTCTAAAAAAATTGCCCGCTCAATTATCTGGTATCCAACGATTGCCTCATTTATTTTATTCGTTCCATTAGTCTTTTTTGCTCTTTATCTAGGGGCACCAGTCATTGCCGATATTATTAAAGCATTAGAAGGAACCGTTGTGATTCACGTGTTAGAAGTAGTCGGTGGTGGTTTAGCCGCAATTGGGATTGCGACAACGGTCTATGTCATTGGTCGAAAAGATTTCTTGGTTTTCTTTTTCCTTGCATACTTCATGAGTATCGTCTTTAAGTCATTGGAAATTACCATGGTAACGTATGCCATCTTTGGCGTAATTATTGCGTTAATTTTTGTGCAAGTCCAAAAAGGCAAACCTGTAGCAGAAAGTGCTAGTTCCGCCAGTGCCACCACTGATTTTGATGATGATGACGATTACGATGACGGGTTTTAAAAGAAAAAGGAGGAACTGAAATGACGGAAACAACAGAAAAAGTTGTGCCGAAAACAACGAATTTAGCACCAGAAGAAATTACCAATAAAGATGTTACAAAAGCCTATCTCCGTTGGCATTTTGCCAATGAAATTCCCCATTCCTTTGAACGTTACTTGGCGCCTTCGTTATTGTACGCAATGATGCCACTTTTAAAGAAATTATATAAAGACGATGAACAATTAAAAGCCGCTTATATGCGTCAACTGCTGTTTTTCAATACGCAATTAAGTTGGGGTGGCGGGGTCATTACTGGGTTGATGGCTTCTATGGAACAAGAGCGGGCCAAAGAAGAACATGAAGGCCGCGAAATCATGATGCAAGATGATTTAATGTATAACACCAAAGCTGGCTTGATGGGCGCGTTAGCTGGGATTGGTGATGCGATTGACTCAGGCACGGTTCAATATATTTTTATTGCGATTGCGGTGCCGTGGGCGCAACAAGGTAGCGCATTAGGCGCGATTTTCCCCTTTGTGGCGTTTGCCCTTTATCAAGTACTGTTAGGTGTGTTCTTTGCGAGACAATCCTTCAAAATGGGGCGGAATGCTACAGGCTTAATGCAAAGTGCGGGGATTCAAAAAGCCATTGAAATGTTATCTGTTTTAGGGTTGTTCATGATGGGAATTTTAGCTGGTAATTATGTCAAAGTTTCTTCAACCCTTCAATTTAAACTTTCTGGCCGTGAGTTTGTGGTCCAAGATATCCTTGATCAGATTGTCCCAGGACTCTTGCCGCTAGCTGTCGTAATGGGCGTGTATTGGTTCTATACGAAAAAAGGCTTGAAAGTTACGCAAGCATTATTGTGGTTAACAGGTATCTTAATTGTCTTAGCAACAGTCGGTATTTTATAAAAAGAAAAGGACGTGAATCAGATGGGCGTAGTAAATTTAGCAAGAGTAGATGAACGATTAATTCATGGACAAGTGATGGTGACCTTGTCTCAAAAAAGTGGCGTTAATTCCATTTTCGTTGTCGATGAAGTGGTGGCAAAGGATAAATTTATGCGTGATTTATACAAAAGTGCAGGCAGTCGGACAGGACAAAAAACCATCGTCATTACGCCGGGAAAAGCCAAATTTTATTGGGATGAATACCAATTCAAAGAGTACAACTGTATTTTAATCGCTAAAACCGTCTCTGTAATTTATGACTTAGTAAAACACGGAGTCCCTATGAAGGAGTTAAACATCGGCGGTATTGCACAGAAGAATCCGGAAAAAGATTTATTAGTAACCAAATCTGTTTATTTAAACAAAGAAGATGCTGAAAAATTAAAAGAACTACATGAGGTGTACGGCGTAGAAGATATTTATTTCCAAGCAACGCCTTCTGCACCAAAAACTAGTTTAAAAGAGGTTCTAGGCAAATTTAATTTATAAAAAGACCAGTCGCTTGAGTCATTGCATGACTGTTTGAAGTAATGACTCAAGCCACTGAATTGAAGGAGGAACTTTTATGTTAGGGATTGTGATTGCTACACACGGTGCACTAAGTGACGGTGCGAAAGACGCAGCTACCGTGATTATGGGCGCAACCGAAAATATCGAAACCGTTAATCTAAATAGTGGAGACGATGTCCAAGCACTAGGCGGACAAATTAAAACAGCGATTGAGAACGTCCAACAAGGGGATGGCGTGTTGGTCATGGTTGACTTATTAAGTGCGAGTCCTTACAATCAGGCAGTTTTGGTGATTAACGAACTCGAACCAGCACTACAAAAGAAAATCTTTGTGGTGAGTGGTACCAACCTACCAATGGTCTTAGAAGCGATAAACCATCAATTATTAGGCACACCGATTGCTGAAGCGGCGCAAGCGATTGTTGCGCAAGGCAAAGAAAGTGTGCAAGCATGGGATATTTCTATGACTTCCTTTGAGGACGAAGAGGATGAGGACGATGATTTTTAAGAATGTAGTAAAGGGTGAAAGCAATGAAATGGGGATTTAGATGGTACGGAGCGGCAGGCGATGCCATTCCGTTAAAACACATTCGACAGATTCCAGGAATTACTGGCGTTGTCGGTACCTTGTTAAATAAACTACCAGGTGATGTTTGGACAGTAGCCGAAATTCAGGCACTTAAACAATCGGTGGAACAAGAAGGATTAGCACTTTTAGGAATTGAAAGTGTCGCTATTCATGATGCCATTAAAGCGGGAACGGATCAACGAGACCACTATATTGATAATTATCGCCAAACGTTACGTAACTTGGGGAAATGTGGAATTTCCTTAGTGTGCTACAGTTTCAAGCCTATTTTTGGTTGGGCTAAAACGGACTTGGCGTATGAGAATGAAGATGGCAGCTTATCGTTGTTATTTGATCAAGCTGTGGTAGAGAACATGCAGCCAGAAGACATGTATCAATTAATTCACAGTCAGTCAAAAGGATTCCGGTTACCAGGTTGGGAAGAGGAGCGTTTGCAACAATTTCAAGAATTGAAAGCCATGTATGCCGGCGTAACGGAAGAAGATTTGGTCGAAAATTTGCGCTACTTTTTAGAACGTGTGATTCCTGTATGTGAAGAAGAAAATATCAAAATGGGGATTCACCCCGATGATCCACCTTGGGAAATTTTTGGTTTGCCAAGAATCACTAAAAATTTAGCGGATTTAAAACGGATCCTTTCCTTGGTGGACTCACCAGCAAATGGGATTACATTTTGTACAGGTTCCCTCGGTGCGGACCCGACGAATGATTTGCCTACTATGATTCGTGAAATAGGTCACAGAATTAATTTTGTTCATTTCCGCAATGTGAAGTATTTAGGTGAGCATCGTTTTGAAGAAACGGCGCATCCGAGTGTCGCTGGTTCGTTAGATATGGCGGAATTAATGCAAGCACTGGTAGACGTAGGGTATGAAGGCGTTATTCGCCCTGACCATGGGCGGGCAATTTGGGATGAAAAAGCGATGCCTGGTTATGGTTTATACGATCGAGCAATGGGGTTGACCTATATTCAAGGACTGTACGAAGCAACCAAAGCCAAACAAAATAGGAAGTGACAGAATGGAAACAAAAGTTGAAAAAAATCAACTGTATCAACAATTAGCGACATGTAAACTTTTACCACTATACACTGCAACAGATTTACGCTATTTGCCACAAGTAGAATCAGTCTTAGTAGAAAACGAATTACCGTTTATTGAAGTCACTTTTCGGAGTCAGCTGGCCTTGCCTGCCATCAAACAACTTGCTGCTTCAGGGAATTTAATTGTGGGCGCAGGAACTGTTAGAACCTTGAAAGAAGCCCAAGAGGCAGTAGCGAACGGTGCACAGTTCATTGTTTCCCCAGCAATTGTTCCAGAAGTCATTGATTTTTGTCTGGCAAACGAGGTGCCTATTTTTCCAGGAACAGCTACGCCTGGGGAGATTCAGCGAGCGCTGGTGTATGGCTTACGAGTGGTTAAATTTTTCCCAGCCGATATTTATGGCGGGTTAAAAGCCATTAAAAGTTTAAGCGGTCCGTTTTATGATGTTCAATTTTTACCAACTGGCGGGATTGATGAAACAAACTTTATAGAGTATGTGGAAGCCAAAGAAGTATTAGCAGTGGGCGGCTCCTTTATTTTATCGGAAAAGATGCTTCAAGAAGATGAAGCTTCGGCACGCCAGCATGTTCAATCTTTACTCACGAAAATCAAAGAACGACAAGCAAAATAAAAAGATGGGCTAAGTTTTGTTACTTAGTCCTTTTTTTTCTGTCCAAATGTTACTGACATTATTTTAGTTTTCATTTTGTAAAAATAGTATAGGAGAAAAGCAATCAGTTATGTATAATTAGTGAAAGAAGGTTGCGTGAATGAAGTAAAAATAAAAAGGAGAGCAAAGGATGTTAAAAAATGTAGAAGTGTTTTGGCAAAACTTTTTAGATAAACATGAATTAGATATGTTGATGCCCGATGTGTGGATGTTTGGTGATGGCTCTTCTGAGATGGGTAATCGTTTGGGTCAATTGGTTGTTTCTGGTCGTAAGACAGCGACATGTTCTTCTTTAGATATTTATAAAATGGAAGAAGAACAACTCCCTAAAGCTGGTCAATACGACATAATTTTAGATGGTCAGTCTCAACCGCTGGCTATTATTCGAACAACCAAAGTTGAAATTATGCCCATGAATAAGGTCTCAGAATCTTTTGCACAAGCGGAAGGTGAAGGAGATTTGACGTTGGATTATTGGTATGAAGAGCATGCGCGGTTCTTTAAAGAAGAACTGGCCCCCTATCAGCTACAATTTTATCCCGACATGCTGTTAGTTTGCCAAAGTTTTGAAGTAGTGGATCTTTATACAGAAAAAGAATAGACAGAGAAGCGGTGACTGACACGATTGAAACGAGCAGTTGTCGCTTTTTTTACTGATTTTTTGAAAAAGTTGCGTATGTTTATATAGACAGGGTGATAGAAAAGAGATGTGTATTTTAAGTGTCGAGGAAAAGATGGTACAATAACCTAAGGAATACTAACAAGGAGTGAATGTTATGAAAGAAGAATTTTCATATGAAATTTTAGAAGAAGTCGCTGTGTTATCTGAGAATGCTCGTGGCTGGCGTAAAGAATTGAATTTAATTAGTTGGAATGGTCGTCCACCAAAATTTGATTTGCGTGAGTGGGCCCCTGATCACGAAAAAATGGGTAAAGGCATCACCTTAACCAACGAAGAATTTGCTGAATTAAGCAAAACAATTAAATCCATGTAAAAGGAGCACCCTGTCAATGAAAAGTATGACTGGATTTGGAAAAAAGACCATTCAAAATGAAAATTATCAATTGGATATCGAAGTCAAAAGTGTCAACCAGCGGTTTTTAGATATTCAATTGCGTATGCCAAAGGAACTGAATGCCTATGAACTGGTGATTCGGCAAGTAATCAAACGCACGTTAAAACGTGGACGTGTGGAAGTCTATGTAAATCTCCAAAAAATCGGCAACAATCAAAAAGAAGTGCGCGTGCAGTGGGACTTAATTGATCAATTATTAACTTCGGTAGATCAACATTTAAAGGAAAACTATCCGGAAGCAACGTTTGATGCAGGGGACACGGTCAACCATTTACTAAAGCAAAATGATTTTGTCGAAATAGTGGAAGCAGAAATTGCTGATCAGACATTTGAACCATTTCTTGTTCAAGCATTTGAAGCAGCCATCGCTAGTCTTGACCAAAGCCGTGTGCAAGAAGGAACGCAAATTAAACAAGTCCTGCTTGACTATGTAGCAGTGTTGACCCAATCAATTCAAGAACTGCAAGCGTTTGTGGGCGTTTTTGAACAAGAATACCGTCAACGTTTTGAAGCGAAATTAAACGAATGGTTAGGGAGCCAAGTGGATGAAACACGCTTATTAACAGAAATGGCCATTTTATTGGAAAAAGGCGATATTCATGAAGAATTGGATCGTTTGGATATCCATATTGATAAGTTGCATCAGTTGCTTGATGAAACAGAACCAGTGGGCCGAGAACTAGATTTCTTAATTCAAGAAATGAACCGTGAAGTCAATACGATTGGTTCGAAATCAAGTCCAATTGAAATAAAAAATAGTGTCGTTCAAATGAAAACAACCTTAGAAAAGATTCGTGAACAAATTCAAAATGTCGAATAGAGAAAAGGGTTTCGTGTTTTTCCAGAAAACGCTATAATATAGAAGTAACGAATAAATGACAGAGGTGAAAGCAATGACTAAATTTTATGATGTAACCTTTCAAGAATTAAGTGGTCGTTCTGTGGTAAAAACAGAAGTCGCTTCAGACAGAGAACCATTTGACGTCTGGCAAGATGCTTGTGCAAGCTATTCTGAAACAGAATTAAATATCCAAATTAACGAAGACACGTTTGTAACTTTAAATCGTCACTTTGTTGTTCGCATTGACGTGAAAGAAGTTGACGGCCCTGTCGACAAACAAGTTCGTCGTCGCGATGAATTGATGAACGTGGTCAATACGCTTTCTAATATGGGCTTATAAAAAATACCACCAAGCATTTCACGCTTGGTGGTATTTTTTTAATTAGAATAAAAGAAACAAGCCAACGGCGCATAGGAAAGAAAGAACTGCGGCACTTAAAAAGATTGTCCGCATGGATGCAGTTTTACTGCTTTCTTTGCCGTGTTTTTTCTGACGTTCTAAACGTTTTTGAAGCTGACGGGTAATTACTGAGAAAATCAGCCCGAAAAGGACTAAAACACTTGTGGCAATCGATTTGGGAATAAAATGATTCGGTTCTGCAACGGTGGTATCCCCAGAATGTTCGTTTGATTCTTCCGCAGCTTCAGCTGTTGTTTGTTTTGGCTTAACTTCTTGGTAAGCCACTTTAGGCGCTTGAACAGTACTATTTAACAATGTCAACGGCGTGTCGACTTGCACCTGCCCTGCTACTAATTTAAAAGTAGGCTGACTGCCTTTGGGAACGACACCGTATAAATCGTTAGCCAAAGTGACTTTTTTGTGATCAATGGTTTGTGGTCCTTTGTCTAAAAGTTTTTTGCGTTCGTATGTCGTATAGGCATAGTCCAGCAAAGCATTCCCAGCCACATGACGTTCGTATTCACCATCTTGGTTTTGCCAATTACCAACGCCTAAAATGACTTCAATTAAACGGAAATCCCCTTGTTTGACAGTCGCAATATAGTTAAAGCCACCTGTTGGACTAGAGCCTGTTTTTAAACCATCCACGCCTTGGTAGCCATACTTAGCGCCTGGCAAAGAATAATTGTACGCTTCAAAAGTTTCCTCGTAAGGCGTGCCGACCATTGTTTTCACCACTGGTTTATTGGTGATTTCTAAAATTTCTGGATAATTTTTCAGAAAATGATAGGTTAGTGAAGCTAAATCTC
This sequence comes from Enterococcus sp. DIV1758, assembly GCF_051711985.1. Lineage (NCBI taxonomy): Bacteria > Bacillati > Bacillota > Bacilli > Lactobacillales > Enterococcaceae > Enterococcus > Enterococcus sp. DIV1758. Next base: position 2,576,600 of record NZ_JBIOOA010000001.1, on the reverse strand, counting down.
TAGCTGTAGAGACGTTATCGCCATTTGGGTCAATTCCTTGCATTTGATACAGGCCGTTAAAGGCACTTGCTTGCGCCCCACTGCAGTTGTAATAGGTAGTATTTGTCATCCCTAGTTCAGCCGCTTTTTGATTCATTAAATGAACAAAGTCAGTAGGCTGGTTCCCTGAAATTAAGTTTGCCAACATGAGAGTCGCCACATTAGAAGAGGGGACAGCAATCATTTTTAACAGTTCACGGACTGGATAAGCCACACCTAACGTAATTTTGTTATTACTAATGGCATATATTTTAGAAATATCGACATCTTTTTGCGTAGCAGTCACAGTGGTATCCATTGTAAATTTTCCTTGCTCCATTGCTTCAAAGGCCAAGTACATGGTCATCACTTTGGCAATACTGGCAGGATTCCACGCTAAATCTGGTTGCTGCGACCAGAGAATTTCTCCTGAATCAGCATCAACAACGATGGCTGCTTTGGGAATGCCATCCGCTTTCAGAGTCGTCCCCATTTTTTTAGCAATCGCGGTAATATCTTCTTCTGCGTGAGTCACAGTAGGTTGGGCAAAAAAGGCCCCATAACTGACAACTAAGCCTAGCAGAAACAATGTAAATGGTTTAATTCGTGCGATGTTTCTCAGTCCTTTCTTATTCACGTTTTTTCATCCTAAAGGAGTCATCACTTCATTTTACTTAAAAAATGGCTGCCTGTATAGGAATTCTAGGTAATTTGTTTAAAAAAAGAACAAGTTATGAAAGCCAAATTAAAGAAGAAATGTTATTTTTTCAGTGAATCTCCAAGAAAGTCTTGAAAATTGCAGAAAAAAAGTGCAAAATAGAACTAATACTGTGAAATTATGTTTTGAAAGGAAGTCGTTATGTCAGAGCGCGGGTTATTAATCGTATTGTCAGGTCCTTCAGGAGTGGGGAAAGGGACTGTAAGAAAGGCTATTTTCGACAGTGAAGAAAATGATTTTCAATATTCAATCTCAATGACCACTCGGAAACAGCGAGAAGGCGAAGTGGATGGAGTAGATTACTATTTCCGTTCAAGAGAAGAATTTGAAGCGATGATTGAAGCTGGAGAAATGTTGGAATATGCGGAATATGTTGGTAACTATTATGGGACACCATTAACGTATGTTAACCAGACGCTAGATGAAGGTAAAGACGTCTTTTTAGAAATCGAAGTCCAAGGGGCTAAACAAGTCAAAGACAAAGTGCCTGATGGCGTATTTATCTTTTTGACACCCCCCGATTTAGCGGAATTAAAATCAAGAATTATTGGCCGTGGAACAGACGAAATGTCTGTGATTGAAGAACGAATGGCTGTGGCCAGAGAAGAAATCGAAATGATGGCGCTGTATGATTATGCGGTAGTGAATGATGAAGTTCCTTTAGCCGTGCAACGAATTAAAGACATTATCGCGAGTGAGCACTTCCGTGTTGACCGTGTAATTGGAAAATATATTAAAATGTTAGAGGAGATGTAGCCTTATGATGTTAAAACCGTCAATTGACTCATTGTTAAAAGAAGTCCCTTCAAAATATTCTTTGGTTATTTTAGCAAGCAAACGTGCGCATGAATTAGATGAAGGCGTTCAACCAACCGTTGAATCCTTTGATTCTGTAAAAAGTGTGGGTCGTGCGTTAGAAGAAATCGAAGCAGGAACAGTGATCAGTGATCCAAATCCTGAAGAAAAACGCGAACGTCTACGCATTGAACGTGAAGAACGCAAACGCCAACGTGAACAAGAGCAAAAAGAATTAGAAAACCGTTTACGTGACGAAAAAAATTAATTGAATGATTGTCAACGAATGGAGAAAGCCGTCTGTCTATTTCAGAGGCTTTCTCTTCGTTTATTCTGAAAGGTGCCAACGAGACACACAAGACAAATCAGTCAATCTTTAGTACAATAGGCAAAGAGAATTTACATAAAAAGGAGGATGCACCATGCAAAAAGTAGCCAAAGTTATTGTGGATGTACCAACGATGCAAACCGATCAACCATTCACTTATTTAGTTCCTGAAAATTTAAATGAGCAATTGGCTGTCGGCATGCGTGTAGAAGTGCCTTTTGGTAACGGTAATCGGCATGTTCAAGGGTTTGTTCTAGCCATTGAACCAATGGCTGCAACGGTTCTTGACGAAGCCAACGTTCAGTTGAAAGAACTAGTGGCGGTGTTGGATTTAAAACCTGTCTTAAATACAGAAATGTTGGCTTTAGCTGATTATATGAAGGAAAAAACGTTTGCCTTTAAAATCACTTGTTTGCAAACCATGTTGCCTAGCGTAATGCGTGCCGATTACCAAAAATATATTTATTTAACGGATGAGCTTTCTGAAGAATTACAAGATCAGTTATTTTATGGTTTAGAGGAAATTTCGTGGGACCAAGCGCAAGAACGTGGGATTTTGCCTCAACTAATGGCGTTGCGTAAACAGCAAAAAGTCGATATTCGCTACGAAGTTACGACGAGAAATAAAGTCAAAATGGTCCGCTTCATTCAAGCCGCTAAGGAATTTGAACAACTAGAGGAAATTCGTTTGGGTTTACGCAAGGGAGCTAAGAAGAAAGAGCAACTTCTTTACTATTTACAACGCTTGGGCACTGAAAAAGTCACCGCTGTGAAGGAAATGAAAGAATTAGGTTTCAGTACCGCGCTTTTAAATGAAGCGGCCAAAAACGGCTGGTTAACGTTCATTGAAAAAGAAGCGTATCGTGATCCGTTTGCTAATCAGACGTTTGAAAAAACGACTGCGTTATCTTTGAACGCAGAACAACAGGTGGCTGTGGAAACAATCTTACAATCGGTCCAAGAACAGCAAAGTCAAACCTATTTATTGGAAGGTATTACAGGAAGCGGGAAAACAGAAGTTTATCTACAGGTCATTGCAGAAGTTCTTAACCAAGGCAAAACAGCCATTATGCTTGTTCCTGAAATTTCTTTAACTCCACAAATGGTGCAACGCTTTAAAAGTCGCTTTGGCGAACATGTTGCTGTAATGCATAGTGGCTTATCGCAAGGTGAAAAATACGATGAGTGGCGGAAGATTGAACGAGGAGAAGCGGAAGTGGTGGTTGGCGCGCGTTCTGCCATTTTTGCGCCAATCGAAAACATCGGTGTGATCATTATTGATGAAGAACACGAGGCAAGTTATAAACAAGAAGAAACCCCCCGCTACCACGCGAGAGATTTAGCGATTTGGCGTTCGGAGTATCATCATTGCCCTGTTGTTTTAGGCAGTGCCACGCCATCCTTGGAATCACGCGCTCGTGCGCAAAAAAACGTTTATCAGCGGTTACGATTAACACAGCGTGCCAATCAAGCGGCAACCTTGCCCACGATTGATGTAGTGGATATGCGTCAAGAAGTAGAAAATGGCAATGTCTCTTCTTTTTCCATGTCGTTGCAAGAAAAACTCCAAGAACGCTTAGAGAAAAACGAACAAAGTGTTCTCCTGCTTAATCGCCGTGGCTATTCGTCATTTGTGATGTGTCGCGATTGTGGCTATGTGTTGCCGTGTCCGAATTGTGATATTTCCTTAACTTTGCATATGGATAGCAAAACAATGAAATGTCATTATTGTGGGCATGAAGAGCGGATTCCTTATCGCTGTCCTAACTGTGGCCAAGATAAAATTCGTTACTACGGAACAGGCACACAAAAAGTAGAAGAAGAATTACAAACGTTGTTACCAGACAGTCGTATTCTCCGAATGGATGTTGATACGACCCGTCGCAAAGGTGCGCATGAAAAGATTTTGCGAACATTTGGTGAAGGACAAGCGGATATCTTATTAGGCACACAAATGATTGCCAAAGGACTGGACTTTCCAAATGTGACGTTAGTCGGTGTCTTAAATGCTGATACCGCCTTGAATTTACCCGATTTTCGTTCCAGTGAACGGACCTTCCAATTATTGACACAGGTCAGCGGCCGCGCTGGTCGCGCTGAAAAACCGGGAGAAGTCATCATTCAATCTTTTAACCCCGAGCATTATGCGATACAATTGGCAAAAGCCCAAGATTATGAAGATTTTTATACAAAAGAAATGTATATTCGTCATCGTGGGAATTATCCGCCGTACTATTTTACGGTCCAAATTACGGCCAGCCATCCTGAAGAAAATGAAGCAGCGAAACAAATGTTTCAAATTGCAACGAAATTAAAACAAGGCTTATCGCCGCAAGCTATTTTGTTGGGACCAACGCCCAACGCAATTATGCGTGTCAATAATCGGTACTTTTATCAAGTGATTATCAAGTATAAACAAGAACCAATGCTTCAACCATTATTGAAAGAAATTTTAACCGATACACAACGAGCAACGGCTCGTGGTTTAAAACTTTCCATTGATGCAGAACCCATGAATTTTATTTAAAAAATACAGCTTTGAAAGGAGCACTTATGCGCTATCCAGTTGTGATTCACCCGAACGAACACTTAAAAATGAAGGCTCAACCTGTGACGATTATTACCGATGAAATTGTGCATTTACTAGAGGACATGTATGAAACAATGCTGGCCCATGATGGGATTGGCTTAGCAGCCCCGCAAATTGGGAAAAATTTGCAAATGGCAGTGATTGAAATCGATGAAGAATCTGGTCGTTTTGAACTAATTAATCCTGTGATTATTGAAAAAAAAGGAACCAGTATTGATGTGGAAGGCTGTTTAAGTATTCCAGAAACATATGGAACCGTTGAACGAGCAGATGAAGTGACTGTCCGTTATTTTGACCGTGAAGGTGAAGAAATGGAAGTTACGGCTTACGGCTATTTAGCTCGAGCTTTTCAACACGAAATTGATCATTTGAATGGCGAGTTATTTATCGACAAAATGATTGAGAAAATTGCACCAGAAGATTTAGAAGCGTATATGGAGGAACATTTTGATGACTAAAATTGTATTTATGGGCACACCAGCCTTTTCTGTTCCGATTTTAGAAAGTTTAATCGAGGCAGGCTATGACGTTCAAGCGGTTGTCACGCAACCAGATCGACCAGTTGGCCGAAAAAAAGTGATTACCCCAACGCCTGTCAAAGAAGCAGCTTTAAAACATAACTTATTAGTCTTACAACCAGAGAAAATTTCAGGTTCTCCTGAAATGGAAAAAGTGATTGACTTAGCACCAGATGTAATTGTGACAGCAGCCTTTGGGCAATTTTTACCAGAGAAAATTTTAAAAGCGCCCAAACTAGGTGCGATTAATGTCCATGCCTCACTTTTACCAAAATATCGTGGCGGCGCACCTGTACATTACTCGATTATTGAAGGAGAAAAAGAAACAGGCGTCACGATTATGGAAATGGTGAAAAAAATGGATGCTGGCGCGATTTTATCGCAACGTGCAATTCCGATTACGAAACAAGATGATGTAGGCACTATGTTTGAAAAATTAAGCATTCTAGGAAAAGAACTTTTATTAGAGACGTTACCTAAGCTAATTGCTGGCGAAATCACGCCTATTCCACAAGTGGAAGAAGAGGCTACTTTTTCACCAAATATTACTCGAGAACAAGAACGAATTGACTGGCAAAAAACCGCTGAGGCAATTGATAACCAAGTGCGTGGTATGCGTCCTTGGCCAACAGCGTTCACAACCTACCAAGGGACCAACTGGAAAATTTGGGCAGTGACACCACTGACTGAAACAACAACCAGCGCCCCAGGAACGATTATCCAACGTAGTAAAAAAGCGCTGTGGATTGCTTGTGGTGAAGGGACAGTCCTTCAAATTGATCGCCTGCAACCAGCAGGTAAAGGTCAATTAACGATTCAAGAATTTTTAAATGGCGTTGGTCAAAATGTCGCAGAAAAAGATAAGGTGGACTAACAAAAATGGCTGAAAAAATCCCCAAGAAATTAAAACGTTCTGTTCGATACGTTGCTTTAGAAACCATCGAACGTGTGGATAAAGGTGGGGCGTACTCCAATCTTTTACTTAATGAAATGATGACAAAATCAGAACTAAGCGAGAAAGATGGCCGCTTGTTTACAGAACTTGTCTACGGCACAATTAGTCGCAAATTATTGTTGGAATACTACTTAACACCATTTGTTAAGAAACCGCAAAAAGTCGATAATTGGGTGAAAAATTTATTGATTTTATCGTTATATCAATTACTTTATTTAGATAAAGTGCCCGATCATGCAGTCATTAATGAAGCGGTTGAAATTGGCAAACGTCGTGGCAATCCTGGGATTGGTAAATTCGTGAATGGCGTGCTGCGGGCGTTCCAACGAAATGGAGCACCTAGTTTGGCAGCAATTAGCGATCCAGTTGATCGTTTAGCCACGGAAATTAGCATGCCACGTTGGTTAACAGAAAAATTACTTGCCCAATTAGGCGAAGAAGAAACACGGCAGTTAGGTTTGTCATTATTTGAAAAAAGTCATGCGAGTGGTCGAGTAAACACGCGGTTTATTTCACGAGAAGAAGCGCTGGAAGAATTACAAGAAACAGGGATTGCCGCGAAGGAAAGTCAACTTTCCCCTTATGGTGTTGTCGCTGAAAAAGGCTACTTAGCTGGCAGTGAACTGTTTATTAACGGTTGTTTAACCATTCAAGATGAAAGCTCTATGCTCGTGGCTCCAGCGATGCAAATTGAACCGCATCATCGTGTCTTGGATGCTTGTGCGGCTCCTGGTGGCAAAACGACTCATATCGCAACTTTTTTAGAGGCTGAAGCAGGTGGTCGTGTGACTTCTTTAGATATTCATGCGCACAAAATTAAGCTAATTAATGAAAATGCGCAACGCCTCCATGTGGCGGATGTCGTCCAAGCAGAAAAGCTTGATGCGCGACAAGTGGCCGAAGAATTTCCCGCAGAAACCTTTGATCGGATTTTAGTTGATGCACCATGTTCAGGCTTAGGGCTAATGCGCCGTAAACCAGACATTAAATACCATAAAACGGCCAGTGATTTTCAAAATTTACCTAAAATTCAGTTAGAAATCTTAGAAAGTGTTGCCCCAACACTAAAACAATGGGGTATAATGGTCTATAGCACTTGTACTATTACGCCAGAAGAAAATCAGGAAGTAGTGGCAGCCTTTTTAGCCAAACACCCTGAATTTGAAAAAATTGAAATTGTTGCAAATGAAAACGTCCAAGCAGTAGTAAAAGAGCAAGAACTGGTTCTGTATCCCCATCAATACATGACAGATGGCTTCTTTATTTGCTGTATGCGGAAAGTTAGTTCAAATGAGGTGAAATAATTTGGAAATCAACGTTCAATCAGATGTCGGTCGCAAAAGAAATACGAACCAAGATTATGCCAACGTTTTTGAGAACCAACAACACATAACCTTTGCTGTTTTAGCAGATGGCATGGGTGGCCACCAAGCAGGTGATGTCGCTAGCCAAATGGCAGTCAATAATTTAGGTGAGAGTTGGTCCAATGCGTCTGTCGACTCAGCTGAAAAATCTGCACAGTGGTTAATTCAAGCAATTCAAAAGGAAAATGAAAAAATTTATGAATGCGGACAATCGAAACCAGAGTATTTAGGAATGGGGACAACCGTGGTTGGTGCCATCCTTTTACCGGATTCATTTGTCTTAGCAAATGTGGGGGACAGTCGTGCTTATTTAGTTCGTGACCAACACATGTTACAATTAACAGAAGATCATTCTTTAGTGAATGAACTAGTAAAATCAGGGGAGATTACTCGTGAGATGGCTGCAAATCATCCACGAAAAAATGTCCTAACACGTTCTTTGGGAATGCCTGGCACTGTCGAAGTCGATGTAACCAATCATGAATGGCTGCCTAATGACTATTTATTGTTATGTTCGGACGGCTTAACCAATATGGTTCCTGAGACAAAAATTTTAGAAATTTTAGAGACGTCAGATCCCTTAGAATCCAAATTAAGCCAACTCGTTGCCCAAGCAAATGAAGCGGGTGGTTTAGATAACATTACCGTGTTAGTGATACACTTTGACGAACAGAAGGAGGAAAACCAATGATAGAAATCGGCAAGAAGCTGAATGGTCGATATCACATTATTGGCAGCATCGGAAGCGGCGGCATGGCCAACGTCTATTTAGCACACGATTTAATTTTAGACCGAGACGTTGCAGTAAAAGTCTTGCGCTTTGACTTCCAAAACGATCAAGCCGCCATCCGACGTTTTCAGCGTGAAGCACTAGCCGCAACTGAGCTGGTTCACCCGAATATCGTCAGTGTGTACGATGTAGGCGAAGAAGATGGACTACAATATTTAGTCATGGAATATGTGAAAGGAATGGACTTAAAACGTTACATCCAAACGCATTTCCCAATTCCTTATTCCACAGTTGTGGACATTACGCAACAAATTTTATCTGCTGTCGCAATGGCACATGAACATAGAATTATTCACCGGGATTTAAAACCGCAAAACATTCTGATTGACGAACACGGCACAGTCAAAATTACTGACTTTGGGATTGCGATTGCTTTGTCAGAAACGTCAATTACGCAAACGAACACAATGTTAGGTTCGGTGCATTACTTATCGCCAGAACAAGCGCGCGGAAGCATGGCGACTAACCAATCAGATATTTACGCTGTGGGAATTATTCTCTATGAAATGTTAACGGGGAATGTACCGTTTGATGGTGAATCAGCCGTAACGATTGCCTTAAAACATTTTCAAGAAGAAATTCCTTCTGTCAAAATGTTTGATCCAGGGATTCCTCAATCATTGGAAAATGTGGTTCGTCACGCAACCGCAAAAGACCCAAGCGATCGCTACAAAACAGCGAATGAGATGGCAGAAGACTTATACACGTCCTTGTCAGCCAGTCGTTTAAACGAACCTGCGTGGGAACCAACGGCTTTATTAGGAGAAACGAAAGTATTAACTCCGATTCCCGAAGACATCGCTGAACCGGAAGAGACAACGCCTGTCGAAGTTCCAGAAGATATCGCAGATGACATTTTAGCTGAACAACCACCGAAGAAAAACCGCAAAAAATTGTGGATTGGCTTAGCAATTGCGGCATTAATTGCTTTAGCAATAGGTGGCTTAGCCTTTGCAATGTCGGGCGGTAAAGACGTTGAAGTTCCTGATGTTACAAATGAAACGAAAGCGGCCGCTTCACAAGCGCTACAAAGTGCCGGGCTGAAAGTCGATAGTGAAACCAAAAAAATTCCCGACGATAAGATTGAAGAAGGCAAGGTGGTCAAAACAGACCCCGAAGCAAAATCATCTGTGAAAAAAGGCCGATCTGTTACTTTATATATCAGCTCTGGAACAGAAAAAATTGAGATGGCCGATTATACAAAGGAATCGTATGAATCTGCTGTCGAAGCCTTGAAAAAACTAGGGTTTTCAGAAGACCAAATTACAACGAAAAAAGAATACAGTGATTCTGTGTCTACAGATAACATTATTAAACAAAAACCAGCTGCAGGTAAAAAAGTTGATCCGAAAAAAGACAACGTCACTTTAACGGTCAGTGAAGGACCAGAAGCGGTTACTTTGCCTAGTTACGCCGGTTATTCTTACACAAATGCAGTAAATGCACTGGCACAATTAGGTATTTCTGAATCTCAAATTACGCGTGTCGACCAAGCAAGCGATACGGTAGAACCAGGTTTAGTCATTACGCAAGACCCCGCACCAGGGGGCACCGTAGTACCTAAAAATGGTCAAGTGACATTATATGTAAGTAAAGGTAGCGACAAAGTGACACTTTCTGATTATAGCGGAATTTCTTACGATAATGCGGTAAGTCGCTTAATTGCTTTAGGTATCCCAGAATCTCAAATTAAACGAGTGGACGAAGAAAGCGACAAAGTTGAAAAAGATACCGTGATTAGTCAAGAACCAGCTTCTGGTACCGCTGTTGATCCGAAAAATGACACGATTACTTTACATGTCAGCAAAGGCAGCGACTCAGTAACTGTTCCTGATATTTCAGGTTATTCGCCAAAAGCTGCAGAAGACAGCATCAATAACGCTGGCCTTAAAATCAATGAACAAGGATTATCTGGCTCTGGCGATGGCCAAGTCGTTGAACGAACTAGCCCATCCGCTGGTAGCAAAGTCAAAAAAGGCGACGCTGTTACGGTTTATTATTCAAAAGCAAATGATTCAAAAAGCACCACTAGTGAAAGTAGTACGAGTAATTAAGACAAGAGGTTGGGACAGGAGTGTTTAGCTTCAAGAAATAAGAAGAAATTTCCGAAAGATGCTTTTCGTCTTTCGAGGAATTTCGGCTTATTTCTGAAGAAGCTGCTCCTGTCCCGCCGTTTATCTTAAGATTTAAGTCTAGGAAGGTAAGTCATTTCGACTTATGTCCTAGGCTCTTTTTAATTAATAGAATCGAGAGGCTCCCTTGATTTCTCTGCCACTATCCTGTATATTCGAAAGTAGTTAGGAGTGGTTTATCTGAAAGGTCAAATCAGAAAAGCGTTAAGCGGTTTTTATTATGTATACGCAGATGGAGAAACATATCAAACAAGAGCGCGAGGGAATTTTCGTAATCGAAAAATTACGCCACTCGTGGGAGATGAAGTACTTTTTGAAAGCGATAATTTAACAGATGGTTATGTGTTGGAAATTTTACCAAGACGAAATGAATTAGTGCGCCCGCCTGTTGCAAATGTGGATCTAGGTGTGGTTGTCATGAGTATGGTTTCGCCAAATTTTTCGTTTAATTTGTTGGATCGTTTCTTAGTCAGCTTAGAGTATAAGGATATAGAACCAGTTATTTATTTAACGAAAGTTGATCTATTAGATGAGCCGCAACGTCAAGAAGTCACTGAAATTAAACAGATTTATGAAGCGTTAGGTTATGCGGTGATCGCTTCGGAAGACGTAGAAGCCACCAAAGAATTAGAACGCTTTTTCCCAGAACGGTTGACTGTTTTTATGGGACAATCAGGCGCTGGAAAATCAACATTGTTGAATCAAATTTCACCAGAATTACAACTAGCAACTGCGGAAATTTCCCAATCTTTAGGACGGGGCAAACATACGACCCGTCACGTGGAATTGATTCCGTTATACGACGGTTTGGTTGCTGATACACCAGGATTTAGTGCCATCGATTTCTTGGAGATGGAAGCAGTGGAATTACCAAAGCAATTTCCTGAATTTGTTGCCGCGGCCTCTCACTGTAAGTTTCGTGAATGTATGCACCACAAAGAACCTGGTTGTGAAGTGAAACGCCAAGTGGAAGCGGGAACCATTGCGACGAGTCGTTACGAAAATTATTTACAGTTTTTAATGGAAATCGAGAATCGACGACCTGTTTATAAGAAAAAATCATAGCAAATATAAAGGGAGCGAGCCAAATGAAACTAGCACCATCCATTTTAAGTGCCGATTTTGCCAATTTAGAAAGAGATATCCGTTTAGTAGAAGAATTAGGAGCAGATTATATTCATGTTGATGTCATGGACGGTCAATTTGTGCCCAACATTACCTTAGGACCGAATATCGTTTCAGCGATTCGTCCAGTGACAAAACTACCATTGGATGTTCATTTGATGATTGTACAACCTGAAAATTATATCAATGCCTTTGCGGAAGCCGGTGCGGATATTATTACTGTCCATCAAGAAGCAACACCCCATATTCATCGTGCCTTACAAATGATTAAAAATGCGGGTGTGAAAGCTGGTGTAACCATCAATCCTGGGACACCACTTTCGATGATCGAAAATGTATTAGACTTGGCAGATCAAGTCTTGGTAATGACTGTCAATCCAGGCTTTGGCGGACAATCATTTATTGAAAACTCACTAGAAAAAATTGCTCAATTAAAAGAATGGAAAGAAACAAAAGGATACACCTATGAAATTGAAGTCGATGGCGGGATTGTTCCTGAAACTGCCGCACGCTGTAAAGAAGCTGGTGCGGAAGTGTTTGTTGCAGGCTCCTACATTTATAATGCTGAAAATCCTCAAGAACGAATCGATGCACTGAGAGCAGTGCTAGACAAATGAGTCGTGTCTTACTGGTAGCTGGCGGCGAGCCAAGTGATTGGCCAACCATTGAACCAGCTACGTATGATTATTTTGTAGGTATTGATCGCGGCTGTCTCCATTTATTAGAGGCCGATTTACCGTTACAATTAGCAGTGGGCGATTTTGATTCATTATCACGAGAAGAATACCATTTTGTCCAAGAAACTGCCGAAACACTCATCCAAGCACCTGCTGAAAAAGATGATACAGACACACAATTAGCGCTTCAAGAAGCTTTACAACGATTTCCACAAGCAGAGATGACGATTATCGGTGCGACAGGGGGCAGAATTGACCACCTGTTAGCCAATCTTTGGTTACCCTTTGAACCACGATTTCAAGGTGTACTTCGCCAAATCCGTCTATGCGATCGTCAAAATAGCATCCAGTATTACGCCCCTGGTTCGTATATCGTACAGAAAGAGCCAGATAAAGAATATCTGGCCTACTGCTGTTTGACGCCTGTAGAAAACTTGACGCTACGACGCAGTAAATATTTATTAACCAATCAAGATGTTCCTTACCCAACATCGTATGCAAGTAATGAATTTATCGAAGAAGCCGCTGCTTTTTCCTTCGATGCAGGGATGATTGCAGTTATTCAAAGTAAAGACAAGTAAAAAGAGGTTGGACCTTCAGCACTTTGCTGAAGGTCCAACCTCTTTTTTTTGCAATAAAAAAAGCCGAACAACGAACGTCCAGCTTTGCTTATTTAAGTTTATTAAACACGTTCGATTTTACCAGATTTCAAAGCACGAGTTGACACCCAAACTTTTTTAGGTTTACCATCGATTAATACGCGAACTTTTTGTAAGTTAGGTTTCACAGTGCGTTTTGTTGAGTTCATCGCATGTGAACGGTTATTACCACTTGAAGTCTTACGACCAGTGAAGTAACATACTTTTGCCATTTTAAGTTTCCTCCTTTGCCTTGATCTTGGAGCGATAATATTCAGCTCATACTAACTTAATTTATCATATTAGGCACTGATTTGCAAGAAGATTTTTAGTTGATAGTGATAAAATTAGCTTTTCAACAAACCACAAGTCTAGAACAAAGTTGACAGGAAATTACTAATTAGATTAGAATTTGATTAGAAACGTGAAAGGAGAACTGGAATGATTGAAATAATTATTTGTGAAAAACAAAAAAGGCGCAGAGAATGGCTGGAGAAATGGATTCCTCGTTTGATACTGATAGAAAAGTTTGAAATGAAAATCGTCTTATCTGTTAATGAGGGCTCCGAAGTCATTACTTATATTCAAAAAAATCCTCTAAAACCGAGGCTGATTTTTTGGGGAATTGAAGAGAATGAAGATGTACATAGTTTAGAAGCAGCGATAGCAGTTAGACAATTGGATGATGGTTTCAGTAAATTAGTATTTTTAGCAAGTAATCCTTGTTTTCTAAGGAAATCCTATGATTATAAGCTAGAGGCAATGGATTTTATTACAGAAACGGAAAAAGAACGATTGAAAAAAAGGGTGCATGAGTGCATAAGAGTCGCAAATCAACGTTTTAAACAAATAAATTTATTCAGAGGAACAGTTCAGTTAATAGAAAAACATCAAATAAGAACTGTCGATTTATCAGAAATATTATATTTAGAATCTTCTGATATTCCGCATAAAATAGTTATTCATCGAGCAACTGAGTATTTTGAAATTTATGGAACCTTAAGGGACTTTGAAAAAGAGTTTGAAATCCTATGTAGATGTCATCAATCTTTTCTGGTTAATTTAAACCATATAAAACAAGTATCAATAAAAGACCGATTAGTTAGAATGAGCAACGAGGATATTTGCTTAGTCTCGGTACGAGGAATGAAACAATTAAAACTAAAATTAATAGAACGGAATATAAAATACAAGTAGGCTGTTTTAGTAGTCGTTTAAGAAAAAACGGGTATTTTATTTAAGAATTATGCTAAGTTTATTCTAAGAGCTGATAGTAATTAGGAGGAAAGTCTATGAAAAGAAAACAACTTAAAATAATTGTTGCGATGTTCTTATTGGTAGGTTTGAGCTTGTTTTATTCTGGAAGAAAGGTAGAAGCTGCTTCAATGGCTACTACAGTGAAGAGCTCAATGGTCTATAATTATAATTTGGCTGGAAATATTTTTCGTATTGATAACTATTGGCGAACAATTTATTATAATCAATATTGTTATCGCAGTGGTCAAGGCACATATTGGGGTTCGAACGGAATCTATAAAACGAAAACAACTGCTTATTATTACAGCTACAGGTAGTGATAGGAAAAAATCAGCTCTCAGGATACAGGATTTTTTAAACTATTCTGTATCCGCTTACATAACGTTTTGGTGGAGGCTAATAAAATGATTGAACTTGATAACATAAGCAAGCGTTACGGAAATAACGAGGTTTTAAAAAATGTGACACTATCTATTGATAAGGGGAAACTGATATCATTTGTGGGGCCAAATGGTGCTGGGAAAAGTACCTTACTGAAAATAATTGCAGGGATGGCCCCCGTGGATGAAGGAACTGTTCATTTGGCTGGGACCAAAGTCAGCAATACCTTCGATGTCGTAGGCAAAGTTAGTTTCTTTTTGAATGATACAATTTTAGTGGATGGATTAAGTGGAGAAGAACATCTTTTATTATTAAATGAAACGCAATTACAAAAAGCGTATGAATTACTTGCTTATTATGCTGTACCAGAGATATTAAAGAAAAAAGTGGGTAACTATTCTTTAGGAATGCGTCAGCTCTTGCTGATTGTTTTAGCAGTGAGTTTGGATACGCCAATTATTATCTTCGATGAAGTGATGAATGGCTTAGATCCAATAAATAGAAGAAAAACGATTCAATTAATGAAAAAGTTGAAAAAAACTAAACTTGTTTTAGTGTCCTCCCATCAATTATATGATGTCCGTGATATATCAGACAGGATTGCCTTTGTTTATGACAAGAAAGTAGAAATTTATAGCAACAAATCAGAATTAGATTTGAATCAATTATATGAAAACTTGATAGAGGGGGGAGCCCATGAAATTTGAATTGTTGAAAAGTTTGAAAAATAAAAAAAATAGCATCCTTGCAATTGTTTTTTTCTTATTATGTACCTTGCAATTATTTTCGGCAATGAGAATGGTGGGAACATTTGCAATAAATAGTGAAAATAGCATAAAAGAAAATATTACTATTCTATCAGAAGAGATAAAAACTGCTAAAAATGATGAGCAACAAGCTTCGATTGATCATAAGACAAAACAATTTATTCAAGAATATATTGCATCGACAGAAAAAATACTAAATCTTTTAGAAAAACAGTTAGATAGTTTGGCAACAAAAAATTACAAAACTTATTGGAATTTGGAAAGTAAGAAGAAGGATATCCTTTTAAATTCACAATCTGTGCAAGGGCAAGATTCTTTACAAGAAAGAATTCGTTTGGAAAATGATCAGCTTTTAATTACAGAATTAAATAAAAGAAAACTGGACTTTGAAACGGACCTTGGATTGCCGATTAGAGCTTTTCCTTTTTTAATCGGGTTATGTCAGTTTCTCTCATCGGTCTTAGTTATTATTTTATTTATCGTTTTAATGGGTGACAGCCTTTCACGAGATTTTGAAAATAAAAGTTTTTATCTCTATGCTCCCGTGTTGCAAGGTTTTAAACAACTGATTTTAAAAAAGAATCTCAGTAATACGTTCCTAAGTTTTGCTCTTTTACTGGGGAGTGCAGGACTTGTTTTTCTAGTTGCTGGAATTCTCAACGGTTTCAATACAGGGGATTATCCACTGATTATTGGTAATGAACAATTAGGCTATTCTACGATAACTGTCTGGGAATTAATATTTCGCTTTATTCCTTACTATTTAATGGTTATTTTTTTTCTGAGTTCTTTCCTAACAATGATTAGTGCTCTCGTCAAAAAATCGCTAGCATCAATAGGAATTGTAATTATTTCCTATTTTGGTTATACATTAGTGGCACAAAGCGAACTACTTACTAATGTGAAAAAATTTATTCCTTACAGCTATATCGATATATTTAAAGTTGTTACATTACAAGAATTACAGATGCCACAGAACGTCTATTTAGTTGGTTTTATTATATTAGGCGCCTGTGCGATGGCATTTAATTATTTGACAGCTGTTTTTTTAAATAACGTAAAGATTTTTGAAAGGATGTAATAAATTCCTAGGCTTACTTAATTTACAGTTGAAACAAAATCAGCAGACAAGATTCAATGTACCAAGTCGAATCTTGTCTTTTTCTGCATTGACAATGCACGACAAACGTTGTAAATTGTACAAATGTTGGTAATTATGAGGAAGGGTCTAGAATATCTGACGAACTTCCTTTTAATTAAAGGCTGGATATGATAAAATGTTATGGAAGAAAATAGGGCGAATGTGCTCTTATAAGGAGGCTTTCATCAATGGCTGTAAAAATTCAAACACCCGCAGGTACCATTGAGATTACCAATGATGTGATCGCTACAGTAGTTGGCGGAGCTGCGACAGATATTTACGGAATTGTCGGAATGGCAAGCAAAAATCAAATTAAAGATAACTTAAACGATATTTTACGTCGTGAGAATTACTCACGTGGTGTCGTTGTTCGTCAAGAAGACAACGGAATCGCAGTGGATGTCTACACGATTGTTAGTTATGGTACAAAAATTTCTGAAGTTTCTCGTAACGTCCAAGAAAAAGTAAAATATAATCTTGAAACATTATTAGGTGTCACTGCGAATTCAGTTAACGTTTTTGTTCAAGGAGTTCGTGTATTACCGGATTAGAGGTAGTGTACTGTCAACGATGCAATTGCACAAGGAAGTCGTGTGTTGCCGTTAGCGGTAAATCTGAAGGAGGATTTTTTAGGTGAATGTAACAGAAATCAGCGCAGGTCAGTTCCAGGAAATGGTCCAGGCAGGTGCGACTCGTCTGCACACAAATGCAGAATATGTCAACTCATTAAACGTTTTCCCTGTACCCGATGGTGATACAGGAACAAATATGAACTTATCAATGACCAGTGGTGCAAAGGCTGTGGCCGATTCTCGCTCTGAAAAAGTAGGAGAATTAGCAGGTGCGTTATCCAAAGGGTTATTAATGGGTGCTCGTGGAAACTCTGGGGTTATTTTATCTCAATTATTCCGCGGCTTCTCAAAACAAATTCCTGAGGTTACAACATTAAATGCCAAAGACTTGGCCGCTGCCTTTACACATGGTGTAGAAACAGCGTATAAAGCAGTGATGAAACCCGTTGAAGGAACAATCTTAACAGTTTCTCGTGAAGCGGCGCGTTCTGGTGAACGTAAAGCGAAAGAAACAGATGACTGTATCGAAGTTATGACAGCTGTTGTAGCAGGCGCTAAACGTGCCTTAGCGAAAACACCTGATTTATTACCTGTCCTAAAAGAAGTCGGCGTTGTAGATAGTGGGGGTCAAGGACTACTATTTATCTATGAAGGATTTTTAGAAGCGCTTAGTGGCGAATTTTTACCAACTGAAACGTATGAACCAAGCCCTGCCGAAATGGACGAAATGGTTAATGCTGAACATCACCGTGGTGTTAGTGGCCACGTTGCGACAGAAGACATTAAATTTGGCTATTGTACAGAAATTATGGTTCGTATCGGCGAAGGCCCAACCGTGGACAGCGCTTTTGATTATGAAACATTCAGAAACTACTTAAATGAACTAGGCGATTCTCTATTAGTCGTTAACGATGACGAAATTATCAAAGTTCACGTACACACTGAGCATCCAGGTGAAGTGATGAACTACGGCCAAAAATTTGGTTCGTTAGTAAAAATAAAAGTAGACAATATGCGTTTACAACATGAAACGTTAGTTGAACGCGATGCTCAGCAAGAAGCGTTGACTGAAAAAGTTCGCGTACCGTTTGCTGTGATTGCTATTGCAGCCGGTGAAGGCGTTCAAGAATTATTCCGAAGTTTAGGTGCAAGCTACATTATTAGTGGTGGCCAAACAATGAACCCAAGTACGGAAGATATTTTAAAAGCAGTTAAAGAAGTGAATGCAGAGCAAGTCATTATTTTACCAAACAACAAAAACATCTTTATGGCGGCTGATCAAGCAGCAGAAGTTGCCGATGTACCAGTAGCGGTTGTTCCATCTAAAACCATTTCTCAAGGAATGACAGCAATGTTAGCTTTCAATGATCAACAATCATTAGAAGAAAACAAAGCAAGTATGACGGAAATGTTAGACAGCGTTGTGAGTGGTCAAGTAACCACAGCTGTTCGTGACACAACCATTGATGACGTTGAAATTAAAAAAGATGACTTCTTAGGAATGATTGATGGTAAAATCGTCGTTTCTGAAGCAGATCGTTTTAATGCATCATTAGACACGTTGAACCGCATGATTGATGAAGACACTGAAATCGTGACAATTATTGTCGGCGAAGATGGTTCAGTTGAAGAAGCTGAAAAGCTAATCGCTATTTTAGTTTCTGAAAACGATGAACTAGAAACAGAACTTCATGAAGGTGGACAACCTGTGTATCCATACTTATTCTCAGCAGAATAGGTTTTCGTGATGAAAAAATAAAAACGAATAGGCTGGTTCATTAGTTAGGGCTAATGAACCAGCCTATTTAATGAATGATCCATTTTTTTGCGTATATTAATGAGGAGGGGATTTTATGGACATCACAGATTTAGTCAGCGTATTGCCCGGTGTTGGCCCAAAACGTGCTGAAAATTTACAAGAACTGGGGATTGCTACAATTGAAGACTTATTGACGTATTATCCCTTCCGCTACGATGATATCCAAGAAAAGGATTTAAGTGATATTCAGGATCAGGAAAAAGTTACGCTAAAAGGGCTAGTGGTTTCGGAAGCAGTCGTTAGTCGGTACGGTTATAAGAAGAGCCGGTTAACGTTTCGAATGATGCAAGAACATGCGGTCATTAATGTTTCCTTCTTCAATCAACCTTTTTTAAAAGACAAAGTAGTTCTTTCCGAAGAAATTGCTGTTTATGGCAAGTGGGACGCCAAGAGAAAATCATTAAATGGCATGAAAATCTTAGCTTCTAAAGGAGACAATGAAGATTTCTCCCCCATTTATCATGTGAATAAAAAAGTCCGCCAAAGCACGTTGGTTCAGTTAATCCGCACTGCTTTTGAAGAGTATGGTTCGCTGATTGAAGAGATTTTACCGAATGATTTATTAGAAAAGTACCGCTTGATGCCTAGAAAAGAAGCAATGTGGGCGATGCATTTTCCCAGTAATCCAGAAGAAAGCCATCAAGCTAAACGGCGAGTAGTCTTTGAAGAGTTTTTCCTTTTCCAACTTAAAATGCAAGGATTGAAGAAACAAGAAAAAGCGGAAAAAAATGGCTTAGCCATTCAATATGACGTGGATCGCTTAAAAACGTTTACCCAAGGACTGCCGTTTGAATTGACAGGCGCCCAAAAAAAAGTGACCAATGAAATTTGTCGAGACTTGCGAAGTCCGAAGCATATGCAACGATTGCTTCAAGGTGACGTGGGGAGTGGGAAAACGGTAGTGGCTGCGATTGCGCTATACGCCACCATGACCGCTGGCTTTCAAGGGGCGTTGATGGTTCCGACTGAAATTTTAGCGCAACAACACATGGAAAGCTTACAGCAGTTGTTTGATCCATTAGAAGTGCGAACGGCCTTATTAACAGGTTCCACCAAAACGAAAGAACGTCGTCTAATTCTCGAAGAACTGGCCAATGGCGAGATTGACATTGTGGTAGGAACCCATGCTTTGATACAACAAGATGTCAGTTTCCATCAATTAGGTTTGGTAATCACCGATGAGCAACATCGTTTTGGTGTGAATCAGAGAAAAATATTAAGAGAAAAAGGCTTAAAACCAGATGTTTTATTTATGACGGCCACTCCGATTCCTCGAACGCTAGCCATTACAGCCTATGGCGAAATGGATGTATCAATCATTGATGAAATGCCAGCTGGACGGATTCCAATCGAAACACGTTGGATTCGGCCGCCGCAGTTAGATACTGTTTTAGAATGGATGGAAAAAGAGTTGGCTCGAGGACATCAAGCCTATATTATTTGTCCCTTGATTGAAGAATCGGAAGCCTTAGATGTGAAAAATGCAACAGAAATTTTTGAACATATGCAAAGCTTTTATTCCCCAAGATATCAAGTGGGATTACTACATGGTAAAATGAAAAACCAAGAAAAAGATGACATTATGCAGGAGTTCAAAGACAATCAGCTACAATTACTGGTTTCTACCACCGTTATTGAAGTTGGCGTGAATGTACCAAATGCCACGGTGATGTTAATTATGGATGCGGACCGGTTTGGGTTAGCACAGTTACATCAGTTACGGGGCCGTGTGGGGCGTGGCTCCAGTGCATCTTATTGTATTTTAGTGGCCAATCCGAAAAATGAAATGGGCGTTGAGCGTATGAAAATCATGACAGAAACCACCAATGGTTTTGTCTTGAGTGAGCGTGATTTGGAACTTCGCGGACCTGGGGAAGTGTTCGGTGCACGGCAATCAGGGGTGCCTCAATTTGCGGTAGGAGATATCGTGACGGACTTTAATATTTTAGAAGTTGCGCGCCAAGAAGCAAGTGCCCTATGGCAAGTGAAAGAGTGGTGGCAATATCCTGCTTATCA
This sequence comes from Enterococcus sp. DIV1758, assembly GCF_051711985.1. Lineage (NCBI taxonomy): Bacteria > Bacillati > Bacillota > Bacilli > Lactobacillales > Enterococcaceae > Enterococcus > Enterococcus sp. DIV1758. The sequence goes on along the minus strand of NZ_JBIOOA010000001.1, from coordinate 2,555,999 downwards.
AGCCTTAGCCAATCGAGTGAAACCCCAAGATGAGGCGGCCCAATTTTTCGATTAGAAGAGGTAATTTTTGAAGCCAGAAAGTAAAAGCCAATGCGTATTTCTTTGAAAAAAATATGTTATACTTGTTAGGAAACAAAAAAGTAGGAGGGAATCACTCATGAAAATTGCTGTAGATGCAATGGGTGGAGATAACGCCCCACAAGCGATTGTTGAAGGGGTTATGCTAGCCAAACAAGACTTCCCAGACATTGAATTTCAATTATATGGAAAAGAAGCCGAAATAAAAAAATACATCACCGATGAAAAAAACATTACGATTATTCATACCGATGAAAAAATTGCTAGTGACGATGAGCCAGTGAAGGCAATCCGTCGTAAGAAAACTGCTTCCATGGTTTTAGCAGCGCAAGCAGTTAAAAATGGGGAAGCCGATGCGATTTTTTCTGCAGGCAACACCGGAGCGCTATTAGCAGCGGGTCTGTTCATTGTCGGCCGCATCAAAAATGTGGAACGTCCCGGTTTGATGTCAACTTTACCTGTCATGGGAGAACCAGACAAAGGGTTTGACATGTTAGATTTAGGAGCCAATGCAGACAATAAACCAGAACATTTGGTTCAGTATGCCGTTTTAGGTTCATTCTATGCTGAAAAAGTTCGGAACGTTCAGAATCCTCGTGTCGGTCTATTAAATAACGGAACTGAGGAAACAAAAGGCAGTGAATTAACGAAAAAAGCCTTCGAATTGTTAGCAGCAGATGAAACGATTAATTTTGTCGGAAACGTTGAAGCACGAGAATTATTAAATGGCGTAGCTGACGTGGTGGTGACAGATGGCTTCACAGGGAATGCCGTTTTAAAATCCATCGAAGGCACAGCTATGAACATGATGAGCTTGCTGAAAACAGCGATTCTTTCTGAAGGTGTCAAAGGAAAAATGGGTGCCTTATTATTAAAGAATGCGTTGCGTGGCATGAAAGACGAAATGGACTACTCAAAACATGGGGGAGCGGTTTTATTTGGCTTAAAAGCGCCAGTCATTAAAACGCATGGGGCCACGGGTCCTGATGCCGTCCGCTACACCATTCGTCAAATTCATACAATGTTAGAAACCCAAGTTGTCCCACAATTAGTGGAATATTATGAAGGCAAAGCAGAGTAATTTGCAATTGTCTTGACATCAGTTTGTTACTCAAATGAAAAAAAGATGGACAAATACCCAAATTGTGAGTACAATGTATCTTAGCGTTTTAGTAAAAGAAAGAACCTTTTTTCAAAAGCAGTGGAGGTGAATACAGTTGACTCGTGAAGAAGTACTTCAAAAAGTAGCGAAGATTATCTCAAACCACTTTGATATTGAAGCGGATCAAGTAACAGATCAATTAAACATTAAAGATGATTTGAACGCTGACTCAATTAGCGTAATGGAGTTTGTTTTAGAACTTGAAGATGAATTTGGAACAGAGATTTCAGATGAAGATGCAGAAAAAATTGAAACAGTTGGTGCCGCTGTAGATTATATTGTGAGTAATTCATAAAAAATAATAAGACAAAGTCGATTAACATTCCTGTTAATCGACTTTTTTTGCGTACATAATGGTTATTTTATTAAGCAATAAGGCTATTTTTACACATATTTTTGTAAAAAAAATCATACATGTAAAAAAATAACTGCGAAAAAAGTTATTTTATCTTGCTTTTTATGGAATAATTCTATAAAATTATGAAAAAACAATGAGCTGTAAGTTAACATTAATAAAAATTAGAAAGTGCTATCATTAAATATTAGTTAATTTATATAATGTTTTTGAAAGGACGTAAGGGGTGCGTATGGATGCAAGGAAATGAACAATTACTAGAGGTTTCAGGATTAGAAACAGCATTTAGAATCAAAGATGATTATTATAATGCCGTCGATGATGTTTCATTTGAATTGAAGAAAAATGAGATTCTGGCAATCGTCGGAGAATCTGGTTGTGGAAAAAGTACCTTAGCAACAACGATTATGGGTTTACATGATCCCAATCATACCAAAATTACTGGGGAAATTTTATACAACAATTTAAACTTAACTACGTTTAATGAAACATTGTACAACAAAGTCAGAGGAAACGATATTGGGATGATTTTCCAAGATCCGTTGTCTGCACTGAATCCGCTCATGCGAATTGAAGACCAAATTAAAGAAAGTCTCACGTATCATACCAAAATGACCGCACAACAAAAACAAGCACGGGCCATTGAACTGTTAGATCAAGTGGGGATTCCCAACCCAGAGCGTGTCGGGAAACAGTATCCTCATGAATTGTCTGGCGGCATGCGCCAACGGGTGATTATTGCCATTGCAATCGCGTGTAAACCACCGATTTTAATTGCAGATGAACCAACAACGGCCTTAGACGTTACCATTCAGGCACAAATTCTCGATTTGTTAAAAGATTTGCAAGAAGAAACAGGGAGCGGCATTATTTTAATTACCCATGACTTAGGTGTAGTTGCGGAAATGGCTGATCGTGTAGCGGTTATGTATGCGGGTCAGTTTGTAGAAGTAGCCACTGCTGAAGAATTGTTTAGTCATCCGAAACATCCATATACACGTTCCTTACTTCAGTCCATTCCCCAAGAGAATTCCGATGAAGAAGAACTTCATGTGATTGAAGGGATTGTTCCTTCGTTAACCAAATTACCTAGAAAAGGTTGTCGGTTTGCCCCACGAATTCCTTGGATTGATGCATCGGAACATGAAGAAAATCCAACATTACATGAAGTTGCACCGAATCATTTTGTTCGTTGTACATGTTATAAACATTTTCATTTTAGAGACGGGGAAGGGGAAGCGTAATGACAGAAATTATTCAAATTAAAGATTTAAAAGTTCATTATCCAATTCGCAGCGGCTTCTTCAATCGAATCACTGATCATGTTTTGGCGGTTGATGGTGTGGATTTCATGATTGAACAAGGTAAAACGTATGGGTTAGTTGGTGAATCGGGTTCTGGAAAATCAACAACAGGAAAAGCAATTATTGGTTTAGAAAAAATTACAAATGGTGAAATTATTTATCAAGGACAAGATGTAACCAAGCCGCGAAGTCGAAAAGCGATTGGATACAACAAAGATGTCCAAATGATTTTCCAAGATTCGATGTCAAGTTTAAACCCTAAAAAACGAGTACTAGATATTATCGCCGAACCAATTCGAAATTTTGAACGGTTAAGTGACCAAGAAGAAAAGAAAAAAGTCAAAAGTTTGTTGGACATTGTGGGGATGCCAGAAGATGCGTTGTACAAATATCCTCATGAATTTTCTGGTGGGCAACGCCAACGTTTAGGCGTCGCCCGAGCGGTGGCTACCAGCCCCAAATTAATTATTGCAGATGAACCTGTTTCAGCACTGGACTTATCTGTGCAAGCACAGGTATTGAATTTTATGAAAAACATTCAACAGGAATATGGGTTAAGTTACTTATTTATTTCCCATGATTTGGGCGTAGTTAAACATATGTGTGACAACATTGCCATTATGTACAAAGGCCGTTTTGTAGAAATCGGTACACGCCAAGATATTTACACTAATCCACAACACATTTATACCAAACGCTTACTTTCAGCAATTCCTAAAATTGACGTAGCGAACCGAGAAGCTCATAAAGAAGAACGAAGAAGAGTTGAGCAAGAGTATCGGGAAAATCATAAAGACTATTATGATGAAAATGGGCGGGTTTATAACTTACATTCGATTAGTCCAACCCACCAAGTAGCGTTAAAAAATGGAGGTGCTGAATAATGTGGAAAACAATTTTACGCCGTTTGTTATTGATGATTCCGCAAGTGATTATTTTAAGTGTCTTGATTTTCCTGTTGGCTAAAATGATGCCTGGTGATCCGTTTACAGGATTGATTAATCCGAACCAAGACCCGAAAGTGATTGAAGCCATGCGCGAAGCTGCCGGGTTAAATGATCCTTGGTACGAACAATATTTCCGTTGGATTGGCAATGCCTTACATGGAGATTTTGGTCATAGTTTTATCTTTAAATTACCTGTGTCCACGCTCATTGCTGGTCGGGTGGGGAATACGATTGCATTGGCCGCTGTGTCAGTTATAATCACGTATTTAATCGCCATTCCTTTCGGTTTAATTGCTGGCCGTTACCAAAATTCATGGTTTGACAAAATGGTGGTTATCTACAACTTCTTCAGTTTTGCCGTACCATTATTCATCTTTGCCTTGATTATGCTCTTTATTTTTGGGTATCGCTTAGACTGGTTCCCAACGAGTGGAACCGTGACTGTTGGTTTGGCTGAGGGAACGTGGCCGTATTATTTAGATAAACTGAAGCATTTAATTTTACCAGGGGTCACTCAAGCGTTGCTAGGGACAGCGGTCACTATTCAATATTTGCGCAGTGAAGTGATTGATGTTAAAAACATGGACTTTGTTCGTACTGCTCGTTCAAAAGGAGTGCCAACGAATAAAATTTTTAATCGACACATTTTTAGAAATGCAGCATTACCAATTGCCTCTCAATTAGGTTATGAAATTACTGCTTTGATTGCCGGATCAGTCGTTATTGAAAAGATTTTTGCTTTCCCAGGAATTGGAAAATTATTTATTGATAGTATCATTCAACGTGACTATTCCGTTATTACCGCTCTCGTGTTGATTTTGGGATTGGCAACCCTTATCGGAACCTTAATTTCTGATATTGTAATGAGTATTGTTGATCCAAGAATTCGAATTCAGTAGAAAAAACACGAAGAAAGGGTGATAAAAATGGAATTGACAGAAGAAAAAAGAGAAGAAGTCTTACAAGAAAGTATTCCACCAATGGGCTTTCGGATGATTGCGCGAGAATTCGTCAAAGAAAAAATGGCGATGTTTTCTTTAATCCTTTTGGTCATTATCTTATTAGCCGTTTTTATCGGTTCGTTAGTGTTAGACCAAAGTGCCGTTATGCATGTAAGTATTTTAGATAAATATGCGGAACCAGGTACCGTTACAATGAATGGCACCAAGTTCATTTTAGGTGCCGATGAAGGGGGTCGTGATGTTTTAGGACAATTGATTATCGGGGCTAGAAACTCGATTTTAATCGGTTTTGCCATTACGATTATTACGTCTATTATCGGGGTCGGTTTAGGGATTATTTCCGGTTATTATGGAGGCATGATTGATAATATTTTGATGCGTATCGTGGATTTTATTATGATTTTGCCAATTATGTTAATTATTATTGTGTTCGTTTCCGTGATTCCTAAATATAGTATCTGGTCCTTTATTTGGATTATGTGTGCGTTTTATTGGGTTGGAAAAGCGCGGTTGTTCCGCAGTAAAACGTTATCTGAAGGGCGCCGAGATTACGTTAGTGCCTCTAAGACAATGGGAACAAGCGATTTTAAAATTATGTTTCGAGAAATTATGCCGAATTTAAGTTCATTAATTATTACGAACTTAACGATTAATTTCGCGGCCAATATCGGGATCGAAACAACGTTAACTTTCTTAGGCTTCGGGTTACCACAAAGTGTCCCAAGTTTAGGAACCTTAATTGGCTACGCCAGCAGTGGGGATGTATTAGTCAATAAACAATGGGTTTGGTTACCTGCATCAATTCTAATTTTAGTCTTGATGTTAAGTATAAACTATGTTGGACAAGCATTTAAGCGCTCAGCAGATGCACGACAACGATTAGGCTAATTAGCCAAAAAATGAGGGAGGAAAAGAGATGAACAAGAAACGGATTTTAGGTGCAATCACGTTAGCTTCTGTGTTAGTATTCGGGTTAGCTGCATGTGGTGGCGGTAATAAAGGCGGGGGCAATAAAGCAACGGAAACAGAAGACATTTCAAAAATGCCAATCGCTGTTAAAAATGATAAAAAAGCAATTGATGGCGGGACATTAGATGTCGCTGTAGTTATGGATACACAATTCCAAGGACTTTTCCAGCAAGAATTTTATCAAGACAACTATGATGCACAATACATGCTTCCAACGGTACAGCCATTATTTAACAATGATGCAGACTTTAAGATTGTCGATGGGGGTCCTGCGGATCTGAAATTAGATGAAGATGCCAATACAGCAACCATTAAATTACGTGACAATTTGAAATGGTCTGATGGTAAAGATGTGACAGCCGATGACGTGATTTTCTCTTATGAAGTCATTGGTCATAAAGACTATACAGGGATTCGTTATGATGATAACTTTACGAATATTGTTGGCATGGAAGACTACCATGATGGTAAATCGCCAACCATTTCTGGCATAGAAAAAGTCAATGATAAAGAAGTTAAAATCACTTACAAAGAAGTTCACCCAGGAATGCAACAATTAGGTGGCGGTGTTTGGGGTTCAGTTTTACCAAAACATGCCTTTGAAGGAATTGCTGTTAAAGACATGGAATCAAGCGATGCAGTTCGTAAAAACCCTGTGACTATTGGACCATACTACATGAGTAATATTGTGACAGGTGAATCTGTTGAATACCTACCAAATGAGTATTACTACGGTGGCAAACCTAAATTAGATAAATTAGTGTTCAAATCTGTTCCTTCTGCGAGCATTGTAGAAGCGATGAAAGCGAAACAATACGATATTGCATTATCAATGCCAACAGATACGTATCCAACCTACAAAGATACTGAAGGGTATCAAATCTTAGGACGTCCCGAACAAGCCTACACGTATATTGGCTTTAAAATGGGTACGTTTGACAAAGAAACAAATACAGTGAAATACAATCCAAAAGCTAAAATGGCAGATAAAAGCTTACGTCAAGCCATGGGCTATGCAATTGACAATGATGCAGTCGGCCAAAAATTCTACAACGGCTTACGAACAGGGGCAACAACGTTAATTCCACCAGTCTTCAAGAGCTTGCATGATAGCGAAGCGAAAGGCTATACGCTTGATTTAGACAAAGCGAAAAAATTATTAGATGATGCTGGTTATAAAGACGTAGACGGCGATGGCATTCGCGAAGACAAAGAAGGCAAACCACTAGAAATCAAGTTTGCTTCAATGTCAGGCGGCGAAACTGCACAACCACTTGCTGATTACTATGTCCAACAATGGAAAGAAATTGGCTTAAACGTAACGTATACAACAGGACGCTTAATTGATTTCCAAGCATTCTATGATAAATTGAAAAATGATGATCCAGAAGTAGATATCTATCAAGGCGCGTGGGGCACAGGTTCAGATCCTTCACCAACCGGCTTATATGGTCCAAACTCAGCCTTTAACTACACACGTTTTGAGTCAGAAGAAAATACTAAATTACTTGATGCGATCGATTCAAAAGCATCATTTGATGAAGAAAAACGTAAAAAAGCCTTCTACGATTGGCAAGAGTATGCCATTGATGAAGCATTTGTAATCCCAACGCTTTACAGAAATGAAGTCTTGCCTGTCAACGACCGTGTAGTTGACTTTACTTGGGCAGTTGATACGAAAGATAATCCATGGGCAACGGTGGGTGTCACTGCGGAAAAACGTTAAACAACGTTCCGCTGATTTAATAGAGATAGAACGAGGTCGGGACAGAAGTGTTTAACTCCGAGAAATAAGGAGGAGTTGCTTCTGTTCCCGCCGTTTATCAGTTTTTGAGCGTGGCGCAAAAATCCAAAGTGATTTTTGTCCCACGCTCTTTCTATCTCTTACGTAAACAAACGCTTTTATCTCAGTCATAGCTCTATTTATTTATTTTTTTCTAAAAAATAATGAGAACACAGTGAATAACAGGCTTTTTCTGAATAGAACCATTTAAAAAAAGTGAAAAAAAAAGTATAATGAAACAAGGTGTAAATAAATGTAAAGGAATGTGGAGAATGGACAATCAGTTAACAACAGAGTTAAAAGAACGTTACGGCATTGTTTTCCATGATGTCAATCTATTAGAGCAAGCTTTTACTCATTCATCCTATGTGAATGAGCATCGCTATTTAAAATTATCCGATAATGAACGTCTTGAATTTTTAGGAGATGCAGTTTTAGAATTAATTGTTTCACAATATTTGTATTTAAAATTCCCAGAACTTCCAGAAGGAAAATTAACGAAGATGCGCGCAGCCATCGTTCGGGAAGATAGTTTAGCCAAATTTGCGAAAGAATGTCACTTCGACAACTACATTTTATTAGGTAAAGGAGAAGAAGCATCGGGCGGACGAACACGTGCATCATTATTATGTGACTTATTTGAAGCCTTCTTAGGTGCCCTCTACTTAGACCAAAAAGTTGGCGCAGCCAAGAAATTTATTGAAGACGTTATTTTTCCGAAAATTGATGCCGGTGCTTTTTCACATGAGATGGATCACAAAACACAATTACAAGAAGTTTTACAACGCAAAGGCGATGTTTCAATTGAATATCGCTTAATTAAAGAAGAAGGCCCTGCTCATGACCGCACCTTTTTCACTGAAGTTTACATGAATGGTGAACTCATTGGGTTAGGCCAAGGAAAATCGAAGAAGTTAGCTGAACAGGATGCCGCTGAGCGGGCACTGAAAAGTATTCCTCAGTAAGGCTGGAAGGAGCAATATTCGTGTATTTAAAACGAATTGAAATTACAGGATTTAAATCATTTGCAGATAAAACCATTATTGAATTTGAAGATGATGTGACAGCAGTGGTTGGTCCGAATGGAAGTGGGAAAAGTAATATCACGGAAGCCGTTCGCTGGGTATTAGGTGAACAATCTGCGAAAAACCTTCGCGGTGGCAAAATGAACGACATTATCTTTGCCGGTTCGGAAGGTCGTAAGCCGCTAAATATTGCGGAAGTTACCGTGACGTTAGACAACAGCGACCATTATTTAGCATTGGATTATAGTGAGATTAGTGTCACCCGTCGTTTAAAACGAACGGGCGAAAGTGACTTTTTTATTAATAAACAAGCGTGCCGTTTAAAAGACATTCAAGATTTATTTATGGATTCAGGGTTAGGCAAAGAATCTTTTTCAATTATTTCACAAGGGAAAGTTGAAGCGATTTTTAATAGTAAACCTGAAGACCGTCGAGGGATTTTTGAAGAAGCAGCGGGCGTTTTAAAATACAAACAACGAAAGAAAAAGGCTGAACAAAAGCTTTTCGAAACCGAGGACAACTTAAGCCGTGTCCAAGATATCATTTACGAGTTGGAAGACCAATTAGTTCCTCTAGCCGCCCAAGCAGATGCGGCTAAAAAGTATTTAGCTTTGAAAGAAGAACTTACCGAAATTGATGTCAATTTAACTGTGACCGAAATTCAAGAAGCAAAAGCTATTTGGGAAACGAAAACGCAAGAATTAACAGCCATTGAAGAAAAGTTAGCTGACGCAAGTAAGCAAGTCCATGACTTAGAAGGCAAATTGGTACGTTTACGCAGCAAGCGCAATCGTTTAGATGAACAAATTGAAACGGAACAACAACAATTATTACAAGTGACAGAAGCGTTGAAACAAGCAGAAGGACAAAAAAATGTTTTAATTGAACGTTCCAAACACACCTCCCAAACGGCAAGCGAATACGAAGAGACATTGGCAGAAACGGCCGAAAAAATTGTTCGTTATCGAGAAGAATTGCAGACGCTGGAAACAGCAATTGCAGAAAAAACGGCACAACGTCAGACGTTAAAAGAAGCATTGGCTTTGGCAACGAAAGATGTGGAAAAATATAGTAAGTCTTCTAAAGAATTGATGGAGGAATTGCGCAGTCAGTATGTGGAAGTCATGCAAGAACAAGCCAATACAGCCAATGACTTAAAATATTTAGAACGACAATATCAACAAGAAACAGCTAAAAATCAACAATCGCTAGCAAAACACGAAGCGCTAGAAGAACAGATGGTTGAAGCTCTCGCAATGAAAGAAACGCTAGAAAAAGAGCAAAAAGTCGCAAAACAAGGCTTACAAGAACAACTGAAAGAATACACCGCGTTGAAAGCAACGCTTGAAGCTAAGCGTGAACGATTAGCACAGCGTCAAAACGATATGTACCAAGCGATGAATCAAGTGCAACAAGCGAAGGCACGCCAAAAAAGTTTGCAAGAAATTCAAGAAAATTACGCTGGCTTCTATCAAGGTGTGAAAGCTGTATTGCGTCACAAAAACCAATTAACTGGGATTGTTGGCGCAGTGGCTGAGTTAATTGAAGTGCCTAAAGAATATACGTTGGCGATTGAAACGGCCCTAGGTGGTGCGGCACAACATATTGTTGTGGAAAATGAGAAAGATGGTCGAGCAGGCATTACCTTCCTAAAACAACAACACAGTGGCCGAGCAACCTTTTTACCATTGACCACCATTAAGCCGCGCTCTGTATCGGCGATGGTTCAGAATCGTTTGGCTGGTGCACCGGGCTTCGTGGGGATTGCCAGTGAATTAGTTCGTTATCCAGAACAAGTACAAACCGTTATTCAAAATCTCTTAGGCGTCACGATTTTAGCGGCAGATTTAACGAGTGCCAACCAGTTAGCAAAATTAGTCAATTACCAATATCGCGTTGTCTCATTGGAAGGCGATGTGATGAATCCTGGCGGTTCGATGACTGGGGGAGCCAATAAACGTGGCAACCAAGGAAGCCTATTTTCACAAGCGCAAGAACTTCAAACAATTACTGAACAAATGACTCAATTAGAGACACAACTAAGAAGTGTGGAACAAGAAGTCCAAGCGCTCTCGCAAGAAGTGAAAACAGCCACGGAACGTGCAGAAATGTTGCGCTCTGCTGGTGAACAAAATCGCTTAAAACAACAAGAAATTGACAATAAATTAGCCAATCAAACAGAAACGATTACTCGTTTAACAAAAGAAAAACGTCTGTTTGAATATGAATCACGGGAATTGCATCAATTCTTAACCGAATATCAAACGAAAAAAGCCACATTAACAGAGCAACAAGCAAACTTAACGGCAACGAAAGAACGTTTAGATGCTGAAATGAAACAAGTGGAACAAGAAGCTAGCCAAATGGAAACCTTTAAAGCCCAAGCGCAAGAACGCTTGACGACAGTTCAAGCAGAACAAGCAGTAGCGGCGGAACAATGTGCCCATTTTGCTCGTCAAAAGCAAGACAAACAAGAACAATTGGACGAATTGTTGATTCGAGAAACGGCCATCCGTCAACAGCTACAACAACTAAGTAGCCATTCTAGCGATCACCAGTTAACCGAAGAAGGCTTAGCGGCACAAGTCGCGCAATTAGCGGAGAAACAAACAGCGTTGCAAACGTCTTTACAAACGGTACGCAGTCAACGACAAGCGTTGCAAGAAGAAGTAGACGAGTTAGATACAAAATTAGCGGAAGAAAACAAACGCCAACAACAGTATTTAGCAGATAAAACACAAATTGAAGTCCTAAAAAATCGTGCAGAAATGCAATTAGATAGCTCGTTAAGTTACTTACAGGAAGAATACAGCTTAACCTTTGAAGCTGCCTATGAAGCGTATTTCCCAATCGATGATTTAGCGCAAGCGCAGCAAACAGTGAAACGCCTAAAACAAGAAATTGAGCGGTTAGGACCTGTTAACTTAAGCGCCATCGAGCAATTTGAACAAGTCGATGAACGCCATCAATTTTTAGTCAGTCAACGAGATGATTTATTAAATGCGAAAGAACAATTATTTGAAACCATGGATGAAATGGACCAAGAAGTGAAAGAACGGTTTAAAGAAGTCTTTGAAGCAATTCGTGGCCAGTTCAAAGTGGTATTTCCTAATATGTTTGGTGGCGGCCGGGCAGAACTGGTGCTAACCAATCCAGAGGATCTCTTGAATACAGGGATTGAGATTGAGGCGCAACCACCAGGGAAAAAATTACAACATTTAAGCTTGTTGTCTGGAGGCGAACGGGCATTAACGGCGATTGCATTACTCTTTTCAATTATTCGTGTTCGACCCGTTCCGTTCTGTATTTTAGATGAAGTAGAAGCAGCTTTAGATGAAGCCAACGTTGCTCGTTTTGGCCATTATTTAAGCGAATTTGAAGATGGCACACAGTTTATTGTGGTGACGCATCGTAAAGGGACAATGGAAGCCGCAGATGTTTTATATGGCGTGACTATGCAAGAATCTGGGGTTTCAAAAATCGTTTCAGTTCGCTTGGAAGAGGTCAAAGAAGGTGGCGCAATTGAAAAAAGCAATTAGCCAGAAGTAAGGAGGAGCGAACGTTTGATAAAATTAGTTGCTATTGATTTAGATGGAACATTATTAAATAGCCAAAAAGAGATTTCTTTACGGAATAAACAAGCACTGATGGCTGCGAAACAAGCAGGCGTGAAAGTTGTTATCTGCACAGGTCGACCTTTGGCAGCTATTGGTCCTTACTTAGAAGAATTAGGTTTACAAGATGAAGGCGATTATAGCATTACTTTTAACGGCGGATTGGTTCAAAAAAATGATACAGGGGCCATTATTGAGAAAACATTGATGCCCTTGGAAGCAATTCATGAGCTATACCAATTAGCAACCACACTCAACATGCCGTTTGATGTCTTATCCGATGAGGTCGTGATGCAACTGCCTTCTGCTCCAAATTATCCTTCAATTTATAGTTCTCTAAACAAATTATTAACCTTTGAGTCCTACAAATTAGAAGAGTTAACCCCGAATCGAATTTATAATAAAGTTGTTGTTGCGATTGATGAAGCGTATTTAAATGAACGCATCAAGGAAATTCCGGCCTCTTTTTATGAGCGCTTTGAAATTATTAAAACGCGAAATAACTTATTAGAATTTATGCCAAAAGGGATTACGAAAGCCTATGGTATTTCCTTGTTAGCCAAAGATTTAGGAATCCGTGCGGAAGAAATCATGACCCTAGGGGACGAAGAAAATGATTTACCGATGATTGAATACGCTGGCTTAGGTGTCGCCATGGCAAATGCGATTCCATTAGTTAAAGAAGCTGCAGATGTCGTTACAGACACGAATGACCAAGATGGCGTTGCCAAAGCGGTCGAAAAATATATTTTAACGCCGTTGGAAGGAGGCCAATAAGAATGGGATTTTTTGATAAAATTAAAAAAGCTTTTTCCGCTGAAAAAAAGGAAGAAGAAAAACAAGAGATTGTTGAAGAAACAGTAGACGTAACACCAAGTGATGAATCAGCGCCTGCTGAATCAAAAGAAACCGCAGCAGAAGAGGCGCAAACAACGCCAGAAACGACAGCGGAAGAAGTCGCAGAAACAGCCGATTTAACAGATAACGCTGAAATGGAAAAATTAGCTGGCGTAGAAGAAGCATTAGAAGAAGAGCCAGAAGAAATCTTGACAGAGGAAACACAAGAAGTTGTTGTGGAAGTGCCTGAGGAAGAAAGTAGTGTCGTAACCCCTTTGGCAGAACCAACAGACACGCAGGTTTCAGAAGAAATTGAAGAGTCGAAAGAAGAGCAGGTCCAAGAAAAATATGAAAAAGGCTTGGAAAAAACGCGTAAAACATTTGGTCAACGGTTGAATGAATTGTTTGCTAATTTCCGGAGCGTCGATGAAGATTTCTTTGAAGAATTAGAAGAAACGTTAATTGGTGCAGACGTAGGCTTTGATACATCCTTAAAAATTACAGAAGCCTTGCGACAAGAAGTGAAACTGCGAAATGTGAAAAAACCAGCTCAAGTTCAAAATACCATCATTGAAAAAATGGTTGATTTGTATGAAGAAGCAGGAATTAATGAAAATAACGCGATTAACTTACAGCCAAATGGCTTAACCGTGATTTTATTTGTTGGTGTTAATGGAGTTGGTAAAACAACCAGCATTGGTAAATTAGCCCATCAATACAAGTTGGAAGGAAAGAAAGTTTTAATGGCAGCTGCCGATACGTTCCGAGCGGGCGCCATCGATCAATTAGTTGTTTGGGGCGAACGGGCTGGCGTTGAAGTTGTGCGTGGGAATGCTGGCGGCGACCCAGCAGCGGTCGTTTTCGATGCAGTGGAACGTGCCAAAGCAGAACAGGCCGATGTTTTGCTAGTGGATACAGCAGGTCGTTTACAAAATAAAGTCAACTTAATGAAGGAATTAGAAAAAATCAAACGAGTCATCCAACGAGAAATTCCAGATGCGCCTCACGAAGTTCTCTTAGTCGTGGACGCAACTACTGGGCAAAATGCGATGACACAAGCTAAACAGTTCAAAGAAACAACCGATGTCACTGGCTTAGTTTTAACCAAACTAGACGGAACAGCCAAAGGTGGTATTGTCATTGCTATTCGGAATGAATTACACTTGCCAGTGAAATTAGTTGGTCTAGGTGAAGGCATTAACGATTTAGAACCATTCAATGCCAACGATTTCGCAATGGGCTTATTTAAAGGCTTATTAAAAGATGTTTAGTTGTAGAAAATAAACAGGTTTGGGAAGAACGTGGGACAGGAGTATTTAGCTTCAAGAATGAAGAAGCTACTCCTGTCCCGCCGTTTATTTTAGGATTAGGACGGATGTTCTAAGTTCTTCCTAAATTGTTTCTGAAAAAAATGAAGGAGTGAGGGAGAAGATGACAGAACAAATGTGGATTGAGAAGTTAGGATTAGAAGCGCATCCTGAGGGCGGTTATTTTAAACAAACCAATAAAAGTGAACAATTGATTCCGACCAAACGAGGCGAACGGGCGTTGCATACAGCGATTTTATTTCTATTAAATACAGAAAGTCCGTCACATTTTCATCGTTTAAAAGCGGATGAATTATGGTTTTTTCACGATGGTCAGCCGTTAACCGTTCACTGTATTTTTCCTGATGGAACATATCAAGCTGTTCAGTTAGGGAAAGACTTAGTTCAAGGGCAACAGCTTTCGCTCTCAGTTCCTGCCGGCACAATCTTTGGCTCTACAGTAGCGACAGGATTTGCGTTAGTCAGTTGTGTGGTTACACCAGGCTTTGAGTTTGAAGACTTCGAGTTATTTACTCAAGCGGAATTGTTAAACGATTATCCACAACATAGTGAAATCATTCAGCACTTGGCTTATCGAGAATTACCTTAAGAAAACGTTTTAGTAACATTTCTTTTATGAATATGCTAGTATAAATCAAACAAGCTTGTTGATTTTGTCGCAACGCACACTTAGCTGTCGTAGATGATTAAAAGAAAGGGATGAATCACATGGGCACAATGGTTTTTGTTAACTTCCCAGTAGCGGATGTCCAACGTTCTACAGCATTTTATGAAAAACTTGGATTCAAAAAGAACGAGGAATTTTCAACAGAGGAAGCTAGTTCGATGATGTGGGATGATCAATTTTGGATTATGTTGTTGAACCATGACTTTTATGGAAAATTTATCCAAGAAAAGCAAATTATTGATGCGCAAACAACCAGTGGAGCATTAATTTCCTTTAGTTTAGAGAGTGCCGAAGCCGTAAAACAGTTTGGCGAAATCGCCAAAGCTAACGGAGGCAACTGTTACCGAGTTGATATGGGAATACCAGAAGAGCAAATGTATGGCTTAGAAGTGCAAGATTTGGATGGCAATAGCTTAGAACCTGTCTGGATGAAGATGTAAAAAGAGCCGCAAAATCTCTACAGATTTTGCGGCTCTTCTCCTACAAAAAACTATTGTAAATTATTGGCATTAGTAGCTTCAACACCATAAGAATCAGCTACTTTTTTCAAGCTAAATCCTTTTCCGTAAACTTCACTTGCACTCATTGAAATCAAAAAGGCTTCTTCATCAATCTCAAGAATGGCTTCTTTTAAGCGGGGAAAATCTTTTTCACGAATGACGGTCATTAAGAGCATGCCTTTCGCACTTCGATAACCGCCTTCGATTGGCACCAAGGTCACACCTTTATCTAGTTCACGTAATAAGCGTTCTTGAATAGCGACATATTTTGGTGAAATAATCATCACATTCTTCGAGCGAACCAGACCAACTTGAATCATGTCAACGACACGACCAATTGTAAATAAACAAATTAAAGAGAATAACACAATATCTGCATTAAAAGCGTACATTGCTGATAAAATGACTAAACCATCGACGAATAAAATAGCAATACCTAAGGAAACTTTGAAGTATTTATTGACAATTTGTGAAATGATTGCTGTGCCACCAGTTGAGGCATTGCCACGGAAAACCAAGCCTAGGCCAGCACCTGTAATAATACCGCCAAATAATGCTGCTAGAAAAATATTATGTGTTAAAACAGGCATCCCTGAAGTAATTCCTACAAAAAATGGATAAATAAGACTGCCATAAATGGTTTTGACACCGACCTCTTTCCCAAGAAGTAGGAAACAAAGCACTAAAAGAGGAATATTGATGGCGTAAAGAACAATGGCGGGACTAATCCCGAAAACATAATTAATAACAATACTAATGCCATTGGCTCCGCCTGCCACAAGTTTATTTGGCAATAAGACCGCATTGATTGAAATGGCCAAAATGAATGCACCGACTGTTACATAGGCGGTGTCTTTTAAACGTTGGGCTGTAAAAAATTTGTTCATAAAATACCTCCAATTATTTATTAGTTTAGTGAATGATGACATAAAAAAAGACAGAACATGAGAGACAAGCCTAATCGACTTATGTCCCACACTCTAAATCTTCAACTAATCAACTGAACACTTTTTCCTTATACTAACATGAAATACGACAAGAAAACATAGTGAACAAACAATTTTTTGGAAAAGCTCTCAATTTATTGAAGGCAAAAAAGTCAAAAAGCGGCCAGCCCAAATAGCTTCATGATGCTGGATAATTTGTGCCGCGGTTAAATGTCCATTATCCAAGGTGGAAGTGGTTTTCGGTGTCATCAAACACGTATAGCCTAAACCATGAGCCATCCGAATTGTAGTGTCCACACAAAACTCGGTTTGCACGCCAGCAATTTCTAACGTTTGAATGGCTTGTTCCGTCAATAAATCATTTAAATTTGTTTGGTAAAAGGCATTCGCATGTGTTTTGCGGATGAAAAAATCTGTAGGTTGTGAATCCAGTTTTTCAAAAAGTTGCCAAGAGTCTGAGCCAAAAGGTAGTTCAGTTTCTTCATGTTGAACAAAAATAATGGGCGCATGGTGTTGGCGGTAGACAGCAATACGCTGATTGACCTTTTCCAACACTGCTGGCAGACGGTACAATTGCTGCGACGGACTTTCGATGCCTTTTTGAAAGTCAATTAAAAGTAATGCACGATTTTTCATGAGCAATCCCCACTTTCTATAAACTAGTTGTTTTCAGTATAACGGAAAAAGGCGCTCTCTAAAAGTGTCTCGAAAATTCCCAAGCGAACGTTCAAAAAAACAGCATATTTACTCGTTTTCCTATATAATAGTAAGAGAAACAGATAGTTTGTAGAAAGAAAGGCGACAAGATGAATTATAGAGAATTAATGCAAAAGAAAAATGTTCGTCCTTACGTATTGATGGCTCGTTTTGGTTTAGAAAAAGAAAACCAACGTAGTACACGAGAAGGGCTTTTAGCGACAACTGATCATCCCACGGTTTTTGGTAACCGTTCTTATCATCCATATATTCAAACAGATTTTAGTGAAACACAATTAGAACTAATCACGCCTGTAGCAAATAGCGGCACAGAAATGCTTCGTTTTTTAGATGCCATTCACGATGTGGCTCGTCGTTCGATTCCAGAAGATGAAATGCTGTGGCCATTAAGTATGCCGCCACAATTACCAACAAAAGATGAAGAGATTAAAATTGCTAAATTAGATCAATATGATGCGGTGTTATATCGTCGTTATTTGGCAAAAGAGTATGGCAAACGAAAACAAATGGTCAGCGGAATTCATTTTAATTTTGAATATGACCAAGCCCTGATTCAGCAATTATATGATGAACAATCCGAAGTGACAGATTGCAAACAATTTAAAACGAAAGTGTACATGAAAGTTGCCCGTAACTTTTTACGTTATCGTTGGTTAATTACGTATCTTTTTGGGGCTTCGCCAGTTAGTGAAGACGGCTACTTTAGGGTCTACGACGACCAACCGCAAGAACCTATTCGCAGTATTCGGAATAGTACGTATGGCTACAGAAATCATGACAATGTGAAAGTATCGTATGCCTCATTGGAACGCTATTTAGAAGATATTCATCGCATGGTGGAAAATGGTTTACTTTCTGAAGAAAAAGAATTTTATGCGCCTGTGCGCTTACGTGGCGGGAAACAAATGTCTGATCTGCCTAAAACAGGTATTCGCTATATCGAGTTGCGTAATTTAGACTTAAATCCTTTTTCACGTTTAGGCATTGTGGAAGATACCGTGGATTTCTTACATTATTTCATGTTGTATTTATTGTGGACAGATGAAAAAGAAGAAGCGGATGAATGGGTAAAAACTGGCGATATTTTTAATGAACAAGTGGCTCTTGGTCATCCTCATGAAACGATTAAGTTAATTACAGAAGGCGATCGGATTTTTTCAGAAATGATTGATATGTTAGATGCTCTAGGCATTCGCAAAGGCAAAGAAGTTGTCGGTAAGTATTATCAACAACTGCGGAATCCACAAGACACCGTTTCTGGCAAAATGTGGACGATTATTCAAGAAAACTCCAACAGTGAATTGGGTAATATTTTTGGAAACCAATATCAAAGTATGGCCTTTGAACGCCCTTATCAATTAGCTGGTTTCCGTGAGATGGAATTATCCACACAAATTTTCTTATTTGATGCGATTCAAAAAGGTCTGGAAATCGAAATTTTAGATGAACAAGAGCAATTTTTGAAACTGCAACATGGCGAGCACATTGAATACGTCAAAAATGCCAACATGACTAGCAAAGATAACTACGTGGTACCATTGATTATGGAAAACAAAACCGTGACAAAGAAAATTTTGTCTGCAGCAGGTTTCCATGTGCCTGGCGGTGAAGAATTTTCATCTTTTATTGAGGCACAAGAAGCACATTTGCGCTATGCCAATAAAGCGTTTGTCGTGAAACCAAAATCAACGAATTACGGTTTAGGAATTACCATTTTTAAAGAAGGCGCTTCGTTGGAAGACTTTACGGAAGCGTTACGGATTGCTTTTAAAGAGGACACAGCGGTTTTAATTGAAGAATTTTTACCTGGAACAGAATATCGGTTCTTTGTGTTAGATAATGATGTAAAAGCCATCATGTTGCGCGTGCCAGCCAATGTTACCGGAGATGGCAAACATACTGTAGAAGAATTGGTGGCCGCTAAAAATAGTGATCCATTGCGGGGAACCAATCACCGTGCACCACTAGAATTAATCCAGTTAAATGATTTAGAAAAACTAATGTTGAAAGAACAAGGTTTAACTATCTATTCTGTGCCAGAAAAAGAGCAAATCGTGTACTTGCGAGAAAATTCTAATGTTAGCACGGGCGGGGATTCGATTGATATGACCGATGTCATTGATGATAGTTATAAACAAATCGCCATTGAAGCCGTAGCTGCTTTAGGAGCCAAAATTTGTGGCATTGATTTAATCATTCCTGACAAAGACGTAAAAGGCACACGTGATAGCTTAACGTACGGGATTATTGAAGCAAACTTTAATCCAGCCATGCACATGCATGTGTATCCTTACGCTGGAAAAGGACGCCGTTTAACAATGGACGTTTTAAAACTTTTATACCCAGAAGTGGTTCAATAAAAAAGAATACCGCCAAAAAGTCATAATAGATTTTTTGGCGGTATTCTTTATAAAAACGTTTTCTTGGTGAACCCAATAGGTTATACTAAAACTATTACCAATGAAAGTTGTATGACGGTGGCTCTGAGTTAGAGAGGCAGGTGATGCCTATGTGTATCCGATGCACTTTAACGAAAGGAGCATTTTTTTGTCAATCGAAGCGACATTGGAATTGATGATTAGTTTTGCTCTGAGGCTAAGGCGAAAGCGTTTAGCTCCGAGAAATAAGAAGGAATTTCCGAAAATAGTTCTTCAATTTTTGGAGAATTTCGGCTTATTTCCGAAGGAGTTGCTTTTGTTCAGCTGATTAGCGTTTGTTGCGTTACTGATTTTCGGTATCCTTGAAGCAACGAAAAACAATAAAAAATAACCGTTCATAAGCTTGACAGGCCGAACGGTTAAATAGTAACAAAAATTTAACTCAGTAAGCCACCAGTTCTTATAACTGGCGCTGGTATAAAGGAGAGGTATGTACCCGCATACCTCTCTTTTTCATCTTTATAATAGCACAATTCTATTATAAATGGAAGCGCTCATAACTTATGTTTAAACAATCCAATGACTCATAACTTTTCTTGAGCTTTTTATGAGTGAAATAGTTTTTGCCAGAAGCCTTTTTTAGCTTTTGGCTCTTCTTTTGGCGTTTCGGTTGCTTGAGGATATTTTTCTGTAACGTCAATCACAGGTTCATCGACTGCATGTTTTTCAGCTAACAGTAAGCCGAGAGAGTCAGGGTTGTTCTCCACAAAATTGTTAACAATCTTAAAGGTTGCGCCATGCTGATTTAATAATTTAATATAGGTACTTTGCAGGTCAGAAGAGATTTCGCCGTTTAAAAGTACTGTAACTTCAGGATGCTTCGCTAATTCTTCTAATAAATGTTGTTGGTTCTGTGCATCTTTCATTTCAGCGACGGTCATGGAGAGACGGCAGCGTTCACGAAATGTGCCCATGTATTTGTGTTGTTCTTCAGGATTGACGAGGGGCGTACCATACATTCCTTTATCCAGACGTTGTTGTAAGTCATCATTCGCCATTCAGTAACACTCCTTTCCTAACGTTTCCCTCCATTATAGCATATCTTAGATAAGTCGTTGGTCAGTCGGCTTGAGAAGAAGTTTTTAAGAAAGGAAAAAAAGTGGTTGCATTTGTGATGGTTTTCTCATACACTGTAATTAAGAATGAGAATCATTCTCAATTAAATAAAAATGGAGTTTTCTCATGAAAAAGATTGGTTTGTTTGTTCTACTATTATTTTTCAGCTTATTGTCATTAGTGATAGGGGTGAAGGACATTGCACTTTCTCAGTTGTTTCAATTAGATGCGCAGCAACAATTTGTTTTATTTACCACCCGTGTTCCCCGCACGTTGAGTTTAATCATTGCTGGTAGTACGATGAGTATTTCTGGATTGATTATGCAGCAACTCACACAAAATAAATTTGTCGCTCCTAGTGTCGCTGGAACAACCGATAGTGCAAGGTTGGGTATTTTAGTTGCAATGTTATTTTTCCCAACAGCTCCGTTTCTCTATCGAACGGCAATTGCTTTTATTTTTGCGCTAAGCGGGACCTTATTATTCTTAGCGCTCATTCGATTATTACCAAGTAAGAATCAAGTAATGGTCCCTTTGGTGGGCGTGATGTTTGGTAACATTCTAGGCTCAATTGCCACATTTTTTGCCTATCAATACCAATTGGTTCAAAATATGTCTGCTTGGTTACAAGGAAATTTTTCCACAGTTATGAAAGGGAATTATGAATGGTTATTTTTAATGATTCCTTTGTGGTTTGTTATTTATTTATTTGCTTATCATTTCACTGTCGTTGGTATGGGTGAAGCATTTGCAAATAGTCTTGGCGTCCATTACCAGCGAATTCAGTTTTTAGGTTTGACGCTGGTTGCTTTAGCAAGTGCCATCGTTTTATTGATGGTGGGGAATATTCCGTTTTTAGGGGTTGTGATTCCCAATCTCGTGTCTTTACGTTATGGCGATCATATGAAAAATACCTTGTGGTTAACTGGGATTTGCGGGAGTTTGTTCTTGTTAATCTGTGATATTTTAGCACGAGTATTGATTGCCCCCTATGAAATTCCTGTCAGCGTGGTTGTCGGAACATTAGGGAGCATTTTGTTCATTTTATTATTACTAAGGGGGCGCAAACGATGAAACGGCCTTTAAAAAAATGGCTTTCATTACTTTTGCTTTTAGCTGCCGTAGTAATTGTGAGTCTTTGTTATTTAACTTATAACACGTATGGCAATTGGTCCTTTGCTTTGGCGTTACGAGGGAAAAAGTTATTGGCTTTTATTTTTGTCGGAATCGCTGCGGCTTTTTCAACTATTAGTTTTCAAACAGTCACGCAAAATCATTTCCTAACGCCAAACATTTTAGGGATGGATTCCTTGTACGTCTTTGTGCAGACGGTGTTATTTTTTCTTTTAGGAGGCGCACAAGCGTTAGGTCAAGTAAGTCTTGGCTCGTTTTTGATGAACGTCTTTTTAATGGTATTTTTAAGCACTAGTTTATCGTATTTTCTATTACGCAAAAATCAATCCGACCTATTCTTATTGTTGATGATTGGCATGATTTTAGGTACTTTTTTCAGTAGTATCAGTACGTTTTTACAAGTGACTATGGATCCTAACGAATACGACTTACTCCAAGGAAAGTTGTTTGCCAGTTTCGGTAACGTCAATAGTCAGTATCTCGTTTTCGTTGGTGTGGCGGTACTCATGATTTGTGGGATACTTTGGCGGGAAAGTTACCGTTTAGACGTTTTACATTTAGGGAACCATCAAGCCCAGAATTTGGGGATTGCTGTGAATCAGTTTCAATTAGTGTTGTTGTGTTTGATCAGTAGTCTGGTCGGCTTATCAACAGCATTAGTGGGACCGATTACATTTTTAGGTTTTATCGTGGCCAATATGAGTTATCAATTCATGAAAACCTATCGCCACCGAGAACTGTTTGTGGCAGGGAGTTTAATAGCAGTCTTTTTACTGGTGTTTGGTCAATTGATGGTTGAACAGGTCTTTCATTTGAATACCCCGCTCAGTGTGGTGATTCAATTTGTTGGGGGCGTTTATTTTATATGGAAAATTATTGCAGAAAGGAAGCAACGCACATGATCCAGATGAGTGATGTATCAAAAAAATATGGCGATAAATTTGTCGTTTCAGACATTGATTTACCTATTTCTGAAGGCAAATTAACGGCCTTTATTGGGCCGAATGGCGCTGGGAAAAGCACGCTGCTAGCCATGATGAGTCGCTTAATTCCCAAAGATACCGGGGAAATTTATCTGGACAAGCAAGAAGTAAAAACCTGGAAGCAATCGGCTTTTTCACAAAAAATTGCCCTTTTAAAACAAGCCAACGGTGTACAACTTAAATTAACTGTGCGAGAACTGGTCAATTTTGGCCGCTTTCCTTATTCCAAAGGTCGCTTAAAAAGCGCTGACCATGAAAAAGTAACAGAAGCACTGGAACAATTGGGCTTAACTGAAATGGCGGAAGAATACATTGATACCCTTTCTGGAGGGCAATTACAACGGGCGTATATTGCCATGATTTTAGCCCAAGATACCGATTATATTTTATTGGATGAGCCCTTAAATAACCTCGACATGAATTATGCGGTTCAAATGATGCAGATTCTTAAACGCTTAGTGGGTGAACTAGGAAAAACAATTCTGATTGTTCTACATGATATTAATTTTGCCGCAAGCTATGCAGATGAAATTGTCGCCATGAAAGGCGGAAAGCTCTATGCGCATGGCGCAACAGAGGAAGTTATTCAAACAAGTATTTTAAATGATCTTTATGAAATGAATATCCGGATTTGTGAAATTGAAGGAAAACGCTTTTGTCTTTATCACTAAATCGAGCAATTTAAAAATAACGTTTTTGGAGGAAAAGAATGAAAAAGAAATTTTTAGCAATGATGGCAGTTTCAATGATGGGACTGTTAATGTTAAGTGCTTGTCAAACAAATAAAAAAACAGCAGATTCTGCAACAACAGAAACAGCAGCTAAAACGGAAGTCACAGTCAAAGACACCAATGGTCAATTAACCGTTCCCCAAAATCCTAAGAAAGTCGTTGTTTTTGATAATGGTTCCTTGGATACAATGGATGCACTAGGTGTTGGTGACCGCGTGGTAGGTGCGCCAACCAAAAATATCCCTGCGTATTTGGAAAAATACCAAAAAGTTGAATCAGCAGGCGGTATTAAAGAACCAGATTTAGAAAAAATCAATCAACTAAAACTAGACTTAATTATTATCTCTGGTCGTCAACAAGATTATCAAGAACAATTAAAAGCCATTGCGCCAACCATTTACTTAGCTGTAGATGCCAAAAATCCTTGGGCATCAACGAAACAAAATATTGAAACGTTAGGCACTATTTTTGGTAAAGAAGAGGTAGCCAAAGAAAAAATAACCGGCTTAGAAAAAGAAATTGCTGACGTGAAAAAACAAGCAGAAGCTAGCGCGAATAATGCGCTTGTTGTGTTAGTTAACGAAGGACAACTTTCCGCTTACGGAAAAGGCTCTCGTTTCGGTTTAATTCATGATACATTTGGCTTCAAAGCAGCAGACGATAAGATTGAAGCTTCCACTCATGGGCAAAGTGTTTCTTACGAATATGTTTTAGAAAAAAATCCTGGGATTCTCTTTGTGGTAGATCGTACCAAAGCAATTGGTGGCGACGATTCAAAAGATAACGTCGCTGCAAACGAATTGATTCAAAAAACCGATGCTGGTAAAAATGATAAAGTCATTATGCTTCAACCAGATGTTTGGTATCTAAGTGGTGGTGGATTAGAATCAATGCATTTGATGATAGAAGATGTTAAAAAAGGATTAGAGTAAAATTGTTTTAGAAAAGAGGAATTGAAACCTCTTTTCTTTTTTTGATGAAAAACAAAAAAGTTTTAAATTAAAAATGTGGTTGACGGCCTCGAAAATGTTTGCTAAACTATCCGTAAATCAGTATGATTGATGAAACAAATAAAAGAACAAAATGTGATGAGAAGGAAAGTACTTTTTAAAATAGCTTTCAGAGAGCCTCGTTTGGTGAGAAGAGGTAGTGACGTTAAAGAGGAAAATGGCCTTTGAACAGGTTGGTTGAAGCCGTTCGCTTAAACCAATTCAGGTGCGCCTGTTATAGCGCTACAGTATGATTGTACTGGAAACGAGCGGATCTTTTTTAGCGAAGAGATCAACAAAGGTGGTACCGCGATTGCATAAGCATTCGTCCTTTTTAGGACGAATGCTTTTTTTATTTGTTTAAAAAATATGAGGGGGCAACAACATGAAATTGGGGAAAAAAGTAGTAGGTTTGATTGCAACAGGGTTTCTTTTAGCCGCATGTGGCGGAACCAAAGAAGCAGCAGAGAAAGTAGATTCGGGAAATTTAGCAGCTGAACAAAAAATCAGTATTAGTTCACCTGCACCAATCTCAACATTGGATACAACACAAACAACAGATAAAAATACCTTTACAATGGCACAACATTTATTTGAAGGCCTGTATCGGTTTGATGATAGTGCCACGGTGCCAGCTCTAGCTAAAGATGTCAAGATTAGTGACGATGGGCGCAAGTACCACTTTACCTTGCGGGAGGGGATTAAGTGGAGCAACGGCGAGCCAATCACGGCCCAAGATTTTGTTTATTCTTGGAAAAAACTGGTGACACCAGCGACGATTGGACCGAATGCCTATTTACTAGATAGTGTTAAAAATAGTTTTGAAATACGCAACGGTGAAAAGTCAGTCGATGAATTAGGGATTTCAGCCCCTAATGACAAAGAATTCATTGTTGAATTAAAACAGGCCCAACCTTCCTTCTTAGCAGTCGTTTCGATTGCTTGGTTAGCGCCACAAAATCAAAAATTTGTCGAAGCGCAAGGTAAAGATTACGCCTTGGATAGTGAACATTTACTTTATAGCGGGCCATTTACGCTAGCCAATTGGGATGCGACTTCAGATACTTGGACATTGAAAAAAAATCCAGAATACTATGATGCGGATCAAGTGAAACTGGAAGAAGTTGCGGTTAGTACAATCAAAGAAGATAATACTGGGATTAACTTATATCAAGCGAATGAACTAGACTTAGTTCGCATTAACGGACAATATGTTCAACAATATCAAGAGGATCCAGGCTATGTCAGTCATCCAGATGTGGCCAACTACTTCTTAGATTTCAACAAAAAAGAAGGAACGCCATTAGCGAATGTTCATTTACGAAAAGCGATTGGCCAAGCAATTGATAAAGAAGCCTTAACACAAAGTGTCTTAAACGATGGGTCAAAACCCCTCAACGGATTGATTCCAAGTAAACTTTATGCGAACCCAGAAACAGATGAAGATTTCCGAGCTTACAGTGGCGAATATTTGAAAAATGACATCAAAAAAGCTCAAGCTGAATGGACGAAAGCCCAGGCGGATGTCGGTAAAAAAGTGAAACTTTCCTTGCTAGCGGCAGATACAGATCAAGGAAAACGAATTGCGGAATATGTTCAAAGTCAGTTACAAGAAAATCTGCCAGGTTTAGAAATTACCATTTCATCGCAACCAAGTAATAATGTGAACCAATCGCGACGTGAAAAAAATTACGAGTTGTCTCTTTCAGGTTGGATTGCCGGCAGTAGTGAATTAGACTCTTACTTTAACTTATATGCAGGAGAATCAAGTTACAATTATGGCAATTATCATAATGCCAAATACGACCAACTGGTAGAAGATGCACGAACGATTAATGCCAATAATCCAGAGAAACAGTTTGCAGAATACAAAGAAGCGGAAGACATCTTGTTGAACCAAGATGCTGCCCAAGTACCGCTGTATCAAAGTGCCTCAAATTATCTAATCAATCCTAAATTGAAAGGCATTAGTTATCACTTGTATGGGGATTATTTCCACTTGCGCAATGCTTATTTAACAGAATGATTCAGGAAGAAGGAGTAAGAAATGGAAAAATTAGTCGAACGATTTTTAACTTACGTGAAAGTTAACACCCGTTCAGATGCCAACAGTCAAACCACACCGACGACGGTCGGGCAAGTGGTTTTAGCAAGAATGATTGAAACAGAACTGCATGAATTAGGTTTGGCCGATGTGCATTATAACGAACAAAACGGTTTTTTAACGGCAAGGTTGCCTGGTAACCAACCTGCAGCGAAGAGCATCGGCTTGATTGCACATCTGGATACGGCGGATTTTTCAGCAGAAAACATCCGTCCACAAGTCATCACTAATTATGATGGCCAAGATGTCCTCTTGAATCAAGAACAAGGCATCGTTTTATCGGTTGCTGAATTTCCCAATTTAAAAGAGTATCAAGGGGAAACGTTGATTACTACAGACGGAACCACACTTTTAGGAGCAGATGACAAAGCGGGAATTGTCGAGATTTTAGCTGCTGTTGAGTATTTTTTGGCACATCCAGAAGTAGCGCGGGGGGATGTTTGGCTCGCTTTCGGTCCAGATGAAGAGATTGGACGCGGGGCCGATCAATTTGATGCGCCGAACTTCCCAGTCGCTTTTGCGTATACAATCGACAGTGGCCGCGTGGGGCATTTCGAGTATGAAACGTTTAACGCTGCTCAAGCTGTGATAACAATTGAGGGAACCAGTGTCCATCCGGGAACGGCCTATGGTTCGTTAGTAAATGCCATTAAATTAGGCGAACAACTTGATCAATCACTGCCGCAAAAGGAAGTACCAGAACAAACACGTGGAAATGAAGGATTTTATTTACTCAATAAATTTACAGGAAGTATTGAAAAAGCAGAACTTGTCTATATCATTCGGGATCATGATCAAGAAAACTTTCAAGCGAGAAAGCAATTTTTGGAAAAACAAGTTCAACGTTTAAATGCGCTGGCGGATAAACCCAGACTAACAATTACTTTCCAAGACCAATATTATAATATGAAGGAAATCATCGAAAAAGATTGGACCCCTGTGGAATTAGCCGTCCAAGCAATGGAAAGTTGTGACATTGAACCAATTATCACACCTTTTCGTGGCGGGACAGATGGTTCTAAGATTTCTTTCATGGGCATTCCCACGCCTAATCTATTTACAGGAGGCGAAAATTTTCACGGGCAATATGAATTTATTACCGTTGAATCAATGGCCAAAGCTGTTCAAACAATCATTGCCATCATTCGCCTAAACGCTAATTAAAGAAACACGCGAGGGAAATGCCGATTTTCCTTGCGTGTTTCGCTGTTTTTCGGTAAAGTATTTAGAAAAGTAGGGAGTTTTGCTCATGAATTATCCATTGATTTTTGCAGAAAACCAACAATTGGAAACGGAACGATTGCATTTACGACCAGTGACATTAGCAGATACAGATGATTTATTTGAATATGCTTCAGATGAAGAAACGACGCGTTTTGTGTTTCCTAAAAATGAAACCAAAGAAGAAACAAGAGCCAGTATTGCGAAATATTTTATGGGGGAACCTTTAGGAAAATATGGGATTGAAGTGAAAGAAACGGGCAAAATGATTGGCACGATTGATTTGCGGGTCAATGAAACCAATAATATTGGAGAATTAGGCTATGTCTTGAACCGTGCCTTTTGGGGCAAAGGCTACATGCCTGAAGCCGCGACGGCGTTAGTTGAACTGGGTTTTGCAAAAATGAAACTCATGAGAATCTTTGCTTTACATGATCAAGACAATCCAGCTTCTGGTCGTGTCATGGAGAAAATTGGTTTTACCTACGAAGGAACACTGCCCAATGCCCGAATTAGTAAAGGGAAAATTGTCACAGATGTTTATCGTGGGATGACGCTGGAAACATGGCAAAATCGACAAAAATAGAAGTGTAAGACAAGTTGAGAGAGGAATTAGAGAAATGTTGATGTTTACAGAAAAAGAATTCGCAGCCTTTGAAGTTGCTGGATTAGATGAACGAATGGCGGTTATCCGTGCGCAAATTCAACCGATTTTTCAAGAATTAGACACTTATTTTGCCGAACAACTAGCGCCTGAACTAGGAACGGAGTTGTTTGTCCATATTGCGCAACATCGCCGTCGCACCGTGTATCCACCAGAAAATACTTGGTCCGCACTCAGTCCGAATAAGCGTGGCTATAAAATGCAGCCGCATTTTCAATTAGGCATTTGGGGCGACTATGTGTTTATGTGGTTGTCATTCATTGATAATCCTAAAAATGAAAAGCAGATTGCGCAAGCCTTTTTAGAGAATCAGCCATTATTCCAAGCTTTACCAGAAGATACGTATGTTTCCTTGGATCATACGGTTCCTCAAATTACTCCGCTGCCAGACACGGATTTAGAAAAAGCCTTAACTCGTTTTAGAGATGTAAAAAAAGGGGAATTTGAAATCGGGCGCATCATTCCCAAAGATAGTGCTTTATGGCAAAGCCCTGAAAAAGCACGCGCTTATATGTTGGCAACCTACCAACAACTCCTGCCATTGTACCAATTGGCTGTTGCCCAATAAGAGAAACAGACAGTTATTTTTTGCTTTGGTGTTATTTTATTTAATTGTACAAGCGTCAAAAATTAGAAAAGCTCACAATGTTAGTGTTCAACACTAACATTGTGAGCTTTTCTAAAGTTTTACTAGTAAAACTTTAAGAAATTAAAGGCGTTTTCTAAAGAATGGACGTGTTTTGACAATCATTTTCAAAGGATATCTTTAAATAACGAAGCGGGAAAGGCTTGCTATATAAGAGACTTGTGAAAAATAGGATTGTCAAATGGAAAATAATGGTGTTTTGAAAAGCTGTTTCTTTGTTATCATGGAGGTATAAAAAAAGGTTCTTTGAGCAGCAGGAAGTAAAAGCTCAAAGCGATTGTTGATTTAAAGGAGGTTTTTAAATGAAAAAAAAGCGTTATTTAGTACTTGCGTGCCTACTATTTTCTCCTAGTCTTTTTATAAATGCTGAAGCGTCTGAACGTGGTTCTAGTTCGGTGGGGATTGAATTTTACAAAAAAGCACCCCCGAAAGTAGCTCCGAAAGAAAAGCCCTCACCGAAAACAGACGCGCCAAGTCCTAAGGGGCAAGTATCGGGACAGACGAGAACTAATCAAGCCGGTGTGGTAGGCGGTCAAGGTACCCCTACCACTGGCGACAAACAACTACCGAGTACAGGAAGTAAGAGCCAGGCCAATCTTAGCATACTTGGCTTCGTCGTACTTGGCCTTGTAGCAATAGTACATAGAAAGAGGGGACGACATGAAGCAAAATAAATGGCAACGTCTTGCAGCTATTGGCTTATGTGGTTCTTTGCTAGTAAATGCCTTTTCGGGCGTGACGGCAGTTGCGGAAACCGTGACGATTGAAAGTAGTCCGACCGCCGAAAGTAGTGTGAAAGAAGAAACACAAGCAAGTAGTGAAACGCAAGAAACAACGACTGAAACAAGTCGGGAAGTGGCAGAGAAGACAGAGCAACCAGTAGAGGTGCAGAATCAAGAAACTGTTGATACATCACAAGATGCCTTCGCAGAAAATAATCAATCAAAAGGTGTGCCACCATCCGAGACTACACCGATATCATCAGAGGCAAATCCATCCCAAATTAAACCGAGATGGGTTCCTTTAAAAACGGTTGTTTATCCTAATGTTCAATATGATTTTGTAGATGAAACAGGTACGCCTTTTACAGAACAATTAGTCTTCTCTGGAAACTATCAAGCGTTTAAAGGTGGTGATTTTAATTCAACACCAGTTCCTTTGCCGGCACCATATAATAAACTATCAGCTCAGAACAATGGTTCGGGTTCTTATATTTTAAGTGTTAGTAATGGTTCAGCAATGCCATTTACTGAGCAAACAATTGCAAATTATGGCGGTGGTGGAACAAACCCCGTTGTTAAGTATCGAACAATGTTTATTTTAGATAAATTGAATATTGCAACACCATTGAAATTTGTGGACAGTATTGAATATGATTTTGTAAACAGTAATTGGGCTCTGTACCTGTACACCGGATTTAATGCAACGACAGGTATCTTTGATAACAGTGTTGAGGAAGCAAAAACATTTCCAATGTCGGAAACATCAAAAGATGCGAAGTTCCAAAAAAATGCGCAAGGATATTTTGAAATTATTCAGCCCAGTACCTTTGCGATTTCAAGTGGGGATTTTACTGGTTGGACGATTCCTGGATACAGTAATATTAGATTATTTGGATTTGATGGTACAAATACAATTAAATCAAAAATGATTTACAAAGTTACTCGAAAACAAGTCACAGAAAAATTTGTTGATGGAACAGGTGTGGCAATTACACCACCGACTGGTTTTACGCAAAATAAGAAAACACCGATGACAAGTAACAATTTTACTTATACAAGTGCCAAAGCCTTGCCAGATACGTACAAGGCAGGCGGCAAAACTTACAAGTTCAAAGGCTGGTACAAAGGCAAAACAAAACCAGCGACTTTAAAAACGACGAAGACACCAAGTTACGCTGTGACTTACGATGACAATGACGACATGACAGCGGTCTATGAGGAAGTTGTACCTAAAACAGTAACGGTACCAGCAGTTGATTATTTATTTGGCTTTATCAATGAGAAAGGTGTGTACGTCTATGATGCGAAACTAACTGCAACTATCACAGAGGTCAGTGGTGGAACAGTCAAAAACGGTAGTGCAATCACTAGTGTACCCGAAGGTGTTTTCCAAAAATTAACAATTCCTAGTAAAGCATTAACATATACGGAAACGTCACCCGTGTTTTATGGCGTTACTAAAGCTAACGTGCAAGTACCAAAATACTATAAACAACCAACCGTTAAACCAGGTAGTTATTTTACTGGACCTCTTGGCGGCTACCCGATGGCTACCATCGCTCTGCAAAACATTGCCAACGGTCAAAAAAGTAACGCTTCTGTAGACGGTTCACGCTTTGATGTTGTCCCAAATGAGTCAGCTAAGCCTAACAATTATTTGCTAGTAAGCAATTTTTGGGCAAGTGATACAACTAAGACAGCTTTTTCAAAAGCCTTAAGCATGACTACAACCGTAAACGCGCCGTCCTTCTTTACAACAGAGGATAAAATGTTTTATTTCTTAGAAAACCGACGTATCACCGAAAACTTCGTCGATAGTAATGGAACGAAAATTACACCGCCAACTGGTTTCACGCAAGGCAAACAAACCGTGATTGATAGTGATTCTTATACCTTCAAACAAGCTGGTACTTTGCCTGACACCTATAAAGCTGGCACAAAAACCTACAAATTCAAAGGCTGGTACAAAGGCAAAACCAAACCAGCAACATTAGAAACCAGCAAAACACCAAGTTATGCTGTTACTTACGATGATAATGACGATTTAACAGTTGTCTATGAAGACCAAACATCAATTACTTTGCCAGGTGCAAGCTATCAATTTGGTTTTATTGATGATTCAGGAAAGATAGTGGATCCATCAAAAGTTGGTTTAACCTATGACTTATGGCTGTTAGATAAAAAAGTAAGTACCGTTACTAACAAAAATCTAAGTGGAGTCAATATTGGCAATGTTAAGTCAATGAGTATTCCTGATAAAGAAATTCCATTGCCTGTTTATGGAGATGGGAATAGTCTGTTTAGTCCCATCAACATGACGTTCTCCTTGCCAAAATATTATTCAAATATGACTATCAATACTGGCTTAAATAGCAGTTATCCGCTTCCTGTAGTTACTGAACATCGAAGCAATGAAGCGCCAAAAGAAGTACCAACAACCGATGCTAGTTTTGCTTTACAAAAGGTAGCAGATCAATCTTATACCACAGCATATACGAATAGTAATCCAGTAGCGCCTAATGTTAAGTTTCCAATCCTTTATCGTCGATATGCAGTCCCACCAATGGGGCTTGATCCTTATACTAATTACTCAACCTTTAGTGGGCCAGTATATTATACGTTAACTCAACGGCGAGTAACGGAACATTTTGTTGATAATAACGGCAATGAAATTCCAGCGCCAACAGGCTTCACGCAGGGCAAACAAACCGTGATTGATAGTGAAAACTTTACGTATACGAGTGCCAACGCCTTGCCAGATACGTATACCGCAGGAGACAAATCTTATAAGTTCAAAGGTTGGTACAAAGGTATTGATAAAACTGCGCTGGAAACCACGAAAACACCAAGTTACGCCGTCACTTACGATAACAAAGACGACATGACAGCGGTCTATGAAGAAGTGCAAGAAACCACTGTTCACCCTGGTTTCTACGCGGAGTTTGTCGATGAACAAGGCAAAGCATTCACGAATCCACTTACGCTTTCTGGAAACTATACAGAATTTCTCAGAAAAAATGCTACTAGTCCCTTTGAAGCGACGGGTTCGCTTTACCCAATGGCGGGAAGTAAAGAGGCAACTGTTGCTAATCGCTATAAGATAGAAACCAAGCAAAACGTCTTGATTCCTAATAATTATGAGCTTTTACCTGATCCAGCAACAGGTGTTTTAAATAGAGGATTTGCGTTGAATAACTTTGGTATTACGAATGAATTGAAGTACGTGGACAAAGTGGAAGCAATAACGAAAACCATTACGTTGTACGACTATGATACGATTAGTGACATTGGCACCAACCTTCTGTCAGATGCAGCAACGACTAGTTTAAATAGCTTTGAAACAACGCTTAACAAGGAAACGAACAATACTTTTTCTGTTAAGGCCAAGTGGGGCCAATCAGGATTATCAAGAGATATCCTACCTAATCTGTTATTTTTAACCAGTGCAAATTCCAAACCAAGACTATTTGGTTTTGATGGAACTAGTGACTACAAGCAAACGATAAACTATAAAATTACACGAAAACAAGTCACTGAAAATTTTGTCGATGCAACGGGGGCCAAAATTACACCACCAACAGGTTTTACGCAAGGTAAACAAATACCAATGACAAGCAATAGCTTCACCTACACGAGTGCCAATGCCTTGCCAGATACGTATACCGCAGGAGACAAATCTTATAAGTTCAAAGGTTGGTACAAAGGTATTGATAAAACTGCGTTGGAAACCACGAAAACGCCAAGTTATGCCGTGACTTACGATGACAAGGATGACATGACAGCAGTCTATGAGGAAGTCCAACCAACGGCAGAAATGACTGTTAGTCGGTTACTAGAAGTGATTCCCAACGGATCTTCTATGGTTTGGACAGTTAGACTAAAAAACACCAGTGAAGTTCCGTTGACCAATATTAAACTAGCACCAACGGCCAAATGGGCGGCAGGTATTTCGGCGCCGACTCAATTAGCTGTTCGCATTGGTAGTACATCAAAAATTATCCCAGTGACGGCAGAACAATGGCGCACAGGAGTTAACTTGGGTGTGGAAATTCCGGTGAATGGTGAAGCTTTAGTGACAGTGAACACAGCGAAAATCACTGGAGAACCAAGGCAACTTTTAACCGCAGAAATGACAGCTAGCGGGAACTTTTCTGCAGTGACAGCTAGTAACTTTGTGCGTATTCAAGGCGAAGATCAAACGATTACGCCTGCGCCAGTAGAAGAAGGTTTCATTAGTACACCAACGTTTGATTTTGGGAAAATTACGATTAGCAGTAGTGCCAAACAGTACGGTCTGAAAAAAGCAGCCGATTATTATGGGAATGGTACGCGTAATCCATACTTGCGGATCAAGAAAAGCCAACCCAATTGGCAGTTGACAGCACAATTATCACAGCTCAAAGCATCTACCGATAGTTTGCCAACAAGTACGCGCTTATTATTAGGCAATGCGGATGTTGCAGCAATCGAAAACTATAACCAAGTCACAGAATCAACGAATAAAGTGGGGGTTACGAAAGCCTTAACTTTGACGAGTGACGGTACATCTACACCAGTAATTCTTAATAACCAATTTACAGGTAATGATGTCTACCAATTAGATTTTGATTTTGCTAGCGTGAAATTAGACGTCCCAGCCAATCAAGGGAAAATAAATGAGAAATATCAAGGGACGGTGACGTGGAACTTAGTCACTGGACCTTAAAAAAATAATAAACCACCCTCAAAAAGTCTAACTTTTTGAGGGTGGTTTATTATTTTTATGGAAAGCCAATTTTATCTAATGGATAATAACGAAAAGTCAAAACACCTTCCACGCTCTCTTGTTTTACAAAGCCAAAGTAACGACTGTCATCTGAGCGCGGGCGATTATCGCCTAAGACAAAATACATGCCTTCTGGAACGGTCAGGGATTGGGTGGCTTCTAAGGTCTCTAAGGTAAAATCTTGGGTATAATTTTCATTTTTAGAGACATTTCGTTTAGCACTTGCTAAGTAATCTTCACTGAGTGATACACCATTAATATAAAGGGTATCATCACGATACTCGACTGTTTCGCCAGGTAAACCAATTAAACGTTTGGCTACTCGTTGGCCGTTGCGAGGACTAGGAAAAGCGATAATATCAAAGCGTTGTGGCTTTTTAATCGAAGTCACCCATAAACGGTCGTTGTTATGAAGTGTTGGTTCCATTGAAGAGCCATTCACCGCAGCAGGGGAGAACACATAGTGTCGAATCAGCAAGACAGCGCCGACTAACAAAACCAACTGAACCAATCGTTTTAATAATGAGGACATGGACTTCACTCCTTTGTCCTTTTAGTGTACTACAGACAAGGAAAAGAAAAAAGTTTTCCCCTTAAGAAAGGTGTGCTAAAAAACGTTTCATAAAGCGTTGGCGAATTAAAATACCAACATAAGCAGCTGCGATAGCCTTGATGATACCAGGAATAATAAACGGAGCAAACCCGCCAGCGAAAGCATTTGGCCACGGCAGATTTGCGGAATATTTCAACCAAATCATACCGAAAACTAAGGTAACTAAGGCGCCAGCAATATTTGCGATAATGGCCCAAGTATAGTTAAAGGTTGTTTTTTCTAAAATATAACCAGTTAATAAGCCGTTAAAGATAAAGCCGATTAAATAGCCGCCAGTTGGTCCAAAGAGTACACCGAACCCGCTAGACATCCCAGCGTAAACGGGTAGACCAATTAATCCTAATAAGAAGTAAATTAAAATAGCGTAGGTCCCCGTTCTCTTGCCCAAAACGGTAGCGGTTAAGCCGATGGCAAATGTTTGTCCAGTTAAGGGGACAATCCCCAATGGAATTGTAAATTGTGAAAGTACAGCAATAATCACAGCGAATTCTGCTGCTAAAATTAAGGAGCGTAACGATGCTTTATTCATAAGAAGCCTCACTTTCTATTGTTAACCAATTATTTTTATTTGGTTAACAATAGTTTAGCGGAAGTAAACAATTTTGTAAAGAGGGCAAAGAAAAAAACCTTGCCAAGAAAGGCAAGGTTTTGAAAGAAGGTAAGAACCGTAGTTCGACCTTTTGAAATCTTAAAGTTTTTGGTTGTAGTATTCAACGACAAGTGCTTCGTCGATTTCTGGGTAAAGTTCATCACGTTCTGGTAAACGAGTGAAGCTACCTTCTAATTTTTCAGTGTCAAAGCTTACGAATGCTGGACGTCCAACAGTTGCTTCAACTGCTTCTTTAATTGTTGAGATGTTTTGAGATTTTTCACGAACACCGATCACTTGACCAACTTCAACGTGATATGATGGAATATCAACACGTTTGCCGTCTACAGTGATGTGGCCATGGTTAACTAATTGACGTGCTTGACGACGAGTAGTTGCAAGACCTAAACGGTAAACAACGTTATCTAAGCGTTGTTCTAGTAAAACCATGAAGTTAACACCGTGTTTACCTTCTTTAATTTTGCTTGCTTTAATGAACAACGTACGGAATTGACGTTCGTTCATGCCATACATATGACGTAATTTTTGTTTTTCAGTTAATTGCATTCCGTATTCAGAAACTTTACCACGGCTGTTAGGTCCGTGTTGTCCTGGTTTGTAAGGGCGACGAGCTAGTTCTTTACCAGTACCTGATAAAGAGATACCTAGACGACGAGATACTTTCCATGATGGTCCAGTATAACGAGACATTAAAAATTCCTCCAATAAATAAATGTTTTTTTGGAGTAAAATAATTAGATGAAAAATTCATATTCGTTCAGTTCATTCTTCAACCTTCGCCTTTGCAGCCGCGGTTACGCAGTTGAACCAAGTTTGGCAATGAACTGTTGACGAGTTATTATTCTTCTGCTGCAATTATTTTACACAAAATCTAGTATACTTAATAGGATAGGAAACGTCAAGGTTTTAAAGTGAAATCTGAAAAAAAAGGTAGACAAAAACACTTTTCCTCATTAGAATAAGAGGAGATGTTTTGAAAATATAAGTTGAAAACGGAATGAAAGGGAGTTTACAATGAAGTCTGGTTCACCATTGTTTGAACAAATTGATAAATCCATCGACAAGAAAGTGAATTTATTCTCAAACAGCTTTTCCCGCTACGCTGTTCGTGCAATGCTTGCTTGTCTATTTTTAACGTTGGGAACAGCCGTTGCTTTTGCAATCGCAATTAAAGGAGAAGGAATTTCTCATGGTTTAGGGAAAATGCTTTACGCCTTCATGTTCAGTTGGTCACTTGTGATGATTTTATATATGAATGCCGAACTTGGTACCTCGAATATGTTGTACATGACTGTTGGCGTCTATCGTAAAAAAGTCAACTTTTCCTTAGCTGCAAAAATTTTATTTACCTGTATCTTATTCAATTTAATTGGTGGTGTCTTATTTGGTTTCTTGGTATCACTTACGGTGCCGTTCCAAGATTTACCAAAAGATAGTTTCTTCTTTACGTCGATTGCTGGAAAATTAGAAAAAACCACCCTGCAAATTTTAGTTGAAGCTATGTTCGCCAATATTGTGGTTAATACAGCCGTATTAGTGAGTATGCGAATGAAAGATGACGCCGGCAAAGTCGCGGCCATTATTTTCATTATCTTTATCTTTGCTTTCCTTGGTTTTGAACACGTGATTGCCAACTTCCCAGCCTTCAGTTTAGCTTACTTTGCTTCAAACGGCGCAATTGAAGCTTTCACAGCTGGTAATGTTGTTCATAATCTGTTCTGGGCCTTTATCGGTAACTTTATCGGTGGTGGCTTAATTATGGGTCTCGGCTATGCCTGGTTAGATAAAGACAACAAAAACTTAACGTATTTTGATTAATTGATCAACCAACTATACTAAAACATGGTACACTGTTTTAGTATAGTTTTTTTATTATAAGGAGCGAAGGAATGGACACACTTCAATTTCAGAAGAACCCAGAAACAGCAGCAAAAATGTCTGCTTATATGAAACACCAATTTGTTTTTGCAGGCATCCCCGCCCCAGAACGTCAAGCGTTAAGTAAACAACTTTTAAAAGAAAGTCATACGTGGCCAAAGGAAAAATTATGCCAAGAGATTGAGGCTTACTATCAAAAAACAGAACGAGAATATCAGTATGTCGCTATTGATTTAGCTCTTCAAAATGTTCGGAGATTTTCATTAGAAGAGGTCGTAGCGTTTAAAGCCTATGTTCCACAAAAAGCGTGGTGGGATAGTGTGGATGCTTGGCGAAAATTTTTTGGGTCGTGGGTGGCGTTGCATCTGACTGAATTGCCAACGATTTTTGCCCTTTTTTATGGCGCTGAAAATTTATGGAATCGGCGAGTTGCGCTGAATTTACAGTTGATGTTGAAAGAAAAGACCAATCAGGACCTGTTGAAAAAGGCGATTATTTATGATAGAACTACAGAGGAGTTCTTCATTCAAAAAGCGATTGGCTGGTCATTACGCCAATATAGTAAAACGAATCCGCAATGGGTCGAGGAATTGATGAATGAATTAGTGTTGAGTCCTTTAGCACAACGAGAAGGCAGTAAATATTTAGCGAAAGCGAGCGAATAAGGAGAAATGATGGAAAGAAAACTTTTTGCATTTGATATTGATGGGACGTTGTTAAATTCGGAGAAGAAAGCATTGGATAGCACGAGAGAAGCGCTAGCAAAATTGCGGGAGCAAGGACACTTAGTTACGCTGGCAACTGGCAGAAGTCGTTACATGGCGCAAGAGGTGATTTGGGATTTAGATTTTACCAATTACGTATTATGTAATGGCGCTGCGGCTTTTGTAGATCATGAGCAATATTATCAAAATTTATTGCATGCTGAAGCGTTGGAACGTTTGGCACAAGATAGTGATCAACGCGGCTTAGGATTTGCTTGTGTGGGCTTAGATGATATTAAGAAGAGCAACCAGCACCGTGCTGAAAAAATGGAAATTGCGATGAACTCTTTTCATTTTCATTCACCTGCTTATGATGAACACTTTTATCGTCAAAATGATATTTACCAAGCGCTGGCTTTTTATGACGCAGAAGATCAGTGTACGTTTGAAGAAGAATACCCAGAATTCCGCTTTATTCGCTGGCATCAACATAGCGTAGATGTTGTGCCTAAAGATGGCTCAAAATCAGCTACGTTAACGTATTTAGCTAAACGTGTGGGTATTGATGCAAAAAATATCATTGCCTTTGGGGACGGCGAAAATGACCGAGAAATGTTAAGCCATGCAGGGATTGGCGTCGCAAT
Organism: Enterococcus sp. DIV1758; assembly: GCF_051711985.1. Classification (NCBI taxonomy): domain Bacteria; kingdom Bacillati; phylum Bacillota; class Bacilli; order Lactobacillales; family Enterococcaceae; genus Enterococcus; species Enterococcus sp. DIV1758. The sequence goes on along the minus strand of NZ_JBIOOA010000001.1, from coordinate 2,516,902 downwards.
GGGCAATGCGAGTCCTTCCATTCAAAAAGTGGCCACGATGGTCACAGATACCAATGATAATGATGGCATTTGGAAAGCCTTAAAAGAAATGAAGGCCATTTAAAAAAACTGCACCGTTTGTCTGAAAACAAACGGCGCAGTTTTTTTCTTTATTCGATGACTAAAACGCCCTCTTTTAAAGCAAATGGATTTTCTTTGTTAATATGATCGTAGAACATGATGCCATTAATATGATCAATTTCATGTTGAACCACAATCGCTTCGTAGTTTTTTAAACGAACTTTGTGTTTTTCGCCAGCCATGTCAAAATAACTGACGGTAATTTTGTTATGGCGAACGACATACCCAGGCACATCCCGATCGACAGATAAACAGCCTTCCCCTTCACCTAAACATACATCTTGCACAGAATGGCTCAAAATTTTAGGGTTGTACATTACCGTACTTAATGAAGGCTTTTCGTTTTCTGGGTCGTTACTAGGAACATGGACAGCAATAATTCGTTTAGAAATATCTAATTGTGGTGCAGCTAAACCAACGCCACCACGTAATTGTAATTCTTCGGCTTTGACTGGATCTTGACTATTTTTTAAGAAAGTCAACATGTCCTCACCTAATTGTCGGTCTTCCTCAGTGATAGGGACAGGCACTTCTTCTGCCACAGCACGAAGTGTGGGATTCCCTTCACGAATAATATCTTTCATTGTAATCATTCAATGGTTCCTCCTTTGAAACATAAAAAAATTCTTCTTTTATTTATTCATGCGCTGAAATAATCAGTTGTTTACCACCATTTAGTGTATCACAAAATCACCAAAAAAGGGGCTAGATTGTTTAAAAAAACTGTCGAATAATAGAGATTAAGCTTGCATTTTAGCGGTGTTTCCTGTAAAGTAAGCTTGTGTGGAAACACACCATCTATCACTTGGTTTAGCGAGTCACCAACGCTTCACTCAGTGATCAGACGAATAATAGAGAAAGAGGTGGAACAAATGGCAATTTCACAAGAAAGAAAAAACGAAATCATTAAAGAATACGCACGTCATGAAGGAGATACTGGTTCTCCAGAAGTACAAATTGCTGTCTTAACTGAAGACATTAACCAATTGAACGAACATGCGCGTACACACAAAAAAGATCACCATTCTTACCGTGGTTTAATGAAAAAAATCGGTCACCGTCGTAACTTGTTAGCTTACTTACGTAAAACTGACATCCAACGTTACCGCGAATTGATCCAACGTTTAGGATTACGTCGTTAATCATTACGTATAAAGCGAGGTTCAATCAGAATCTCGCTTTTTATCTTATTGTCACTATTGAAGGTCCTCTTTGGAAAGTTTTTAGGAACTACTAACCAAATGAAAGAGCAACAACGACTTGTTACTTTTTCATTTGTTTAGTAGCCGTCTGACTTTTCCAAAGAGCAAGAGTAAAGGAGAAGAATTATGACAGAAAAACAAGTCTTTAAAACAACTTGGGGCGGCCGCCCACTAGAAGTAGAAATCGGCCAATTAGCCAAACAAGCCAATGGAGCTGTCTTAGTACGTTACGGCGATACGGTCGTTTTAAGTGCTGCTGTTGCCTCTAAAGAAGCAAAAGATGTAGACTTTTTCCCATTAACTGTAAACTATGAAGAAAAAATGTATGCGGTAGGAAAAATTCCTGGTGGCTTCATTAAACGTGAAGGTCGTCCAAGTGAACGTGCGACATTAACCGCTCGTTTAATCGACCGTCCTATTCGTCCAATGTTCTCAGAAGGCTTCCGTAACGAAGTCCAAATCACAAACATCGTTATGAGTGTGGATCAAGATTGTACACCAGAAATGGCTGCAATGTTTGGGTCTTCCTTAGCGTTAGCAATTTCAGATATTCCGTTTGATGGACCAATTGCTGGTGTTGACGTTGGTCGTATTAATGGCGAATATGTTTTAAACCCAACGGTAGAACAAGCGGAACAAACAGATATTGAATTAACTGTTGCTGGAACAAAAGAAGCCATCAACATGGTTGAAAGTGGTGCTAAAGAAGTATCAGAAGAAGATATGTTAGGTGCCTTACTTTTCGGTTTTGATGCCATTAAAGAACTAGTGGCGTTCCAAGAAGAAATCGTTGCCGCTGTAGGTAAACCAAAAATGGACGTGGACTTATTACAAGTGGACGCTGATCTTAAAAAAGAAATTTTTGATGCGTACTACAATACAATGAAAACAGCCGTAATGACGGAAGAAAAATTAGCACGTGAAGTTGAAATTGACAAAGTAAAAGATACAGTCAAAGAAGTTTACGCTGAAAAATTTGCGGAACACGAAGAAGAAGCGCAATTACTAAAAGAAGTGAAACAAATTGCGGAAGATCTTGAAAAAGATGTCGTACGTGAGTTAATCACGATCGATAAGATTCGCCCGGATGGCCGTAAATTAGACGAAATTCGTCATTTATCATCAGAAGTAAGTATTTTACCACGTGTGCATGGTTCTGGCTTATTTACTCGGGGTCAAACACAAGCTTTATCCGTTTGTACATTAGCGCCTTTAGGGGAACATCAAATTATCGATGGATTGGGTGTCCAAGATAGCAAACGTTTCATCCATCATTATAACTTCCCGCAATTCTCTGTTGGTTCAACAGGACGCGCGGGCTCACCAGGTCGTCGTGAAATCGGTCACGGTGCGTTAGGTGAACGTGCCTTAGCACAAATTATTCCATCAGAAGAAGACTTCCCTTACACAATCCGCTTAGTAGCAGAAGTGTTAGAATCAAATGGTTCTTCTTCACAAGCAAGTATTTGCGCGGGAACATTAGCATTAATGGATGCGGGTGTGCCAATTAAAGCGCCAGTTGCAGGTATTGCAATGGGTCTTGTTAGTGATGGCGAAAACTATACAATCTTAACAGATATTCAAGGTTTAGAAGACCACCTTGGCGATATGGACTTTAAAGTAGCAGGAACGAAAGACGGAATCACTGCTTTACAAATGGACATCAAAATCCAAGGAATTACAGAACAAATTTTAACGGAAGCATTAGACCAAGCGAAGAAAGCACGGATGGAAATTCTAGAAGAATTAACAACAACGATTGCTGCTCCTCGTGAAGAATTAAGTCAATATGCACCGAAAATTGAAATGATTCAAATTAAACCAGCGAAAATTAAAGATGTCATTGGTAAAGGTGGCGAAACAATCAACAGCATCATTGATGAAACTGGTGTTAAGATTGATATCGATCAAGACGGTAACGTAAGTATTGCTTCATCAGATGCTGAAATGATTAAAAAAGCCATCAAGATTATTGAAGAATTAACCAAAGAAGTCGAAGTCGGCCAAGTTTACTTAGCAAAAGTTGTCCGCATTGAAAAATTTGGTGCGTTTGTTAACCTAATTAAAGGCAAAGATGGCTTGATCCATATTTCTCAATTAGCAAACGAACGTGTGAACAACGTTGAAGATGTCGTGAAATTAGGCGACGAAGTCCTTGTCAAAGTAACTGAAATTGACAAACAAGGCCGTGTCAACGTGTCAAGAAAAGCATTATTAAACGAAGAAAACAAAGAAAAATAATTTCTTTTTAAACCAACGAAAACCAAGGAAGTTTCCTTTCTTTTCGTTGGTTTTTTCGTTGAAAATAAGCCCTAAAAAAGAAATGATAAAAAAAGCTAAAGACGATCGCCAACTCTTTTGTTTATAGTCAATTAGTGGTAAAATTAATACTATCAGTCTGAAGAATATCTGGGGTGTCTTTGTGAAAAAATTTAATCCAAATAAAAATATAATCATTACCTTAATTTTAGTCATTATTTTAGTAACCATTATTAGTTTAACTGCTGCGCAACGTTCTGAAAAAGGCAAAACCAATGTCGTTCAAGGTGGCGTCAACAATAGCGTTAGTATGGTGGATCGTGTGATTTCTTTTCCAGCTCGTGTGGTGGAAAACGGCTTGTCTTCAATGGGCAATTTAATTAACACGTTTAAAGAAAATGAACGTCTAAAAGAAAAAATTGATAGCTATAATGAATTAGCTGTCCAAAACAATAACTATAAACGCGAAATTGATAGTTTAAAACAAGAATTGAATCTGAACGAAACGTTAGCTAACTATGAAAAAGTAACTGCGAATGTCATTACGCGTTCGCCGGATACTTGGCAAGACTTATTAATTATCGATAAAGGAACCAATGACGGCATTGAAGCGGGCATGGCGGTCATGGCGCAAAAAGGGTTAGTGGGGCGTGTCATTGAAGTCAATGCAACGACTGCAAAAGTGGAACTACTAACGTCTAAAAATGTCAACTCGAACCATTTCCCTGTGCGAGTAACTTCCGCAAATGGCGAATCGTTTGGTTTACTTAAAAATTACGACAATAAGACAAATGCATTAATTGTGTCACAATTAACTGGCGATGCCACTCTGAAAGAAGGCGATGTCGTTCAGACTTCTGGCTTAGGTGGTAATTCCCCAGCCGATTTAGCGGTAGGGACAGTTATTAAAGTGAAACCAGATAGTTTTGGTTTAGATCGTGAAGTGTATGTGAAACCTTATGCGGATGTCTATGGTATCTCCGTTGTGACGGTCGTGAAAAGATCGGCAGGGGAAAGCGAATGATTCGGAAAGAGTATTTAAAATACGTCACACCTATTCTCTTGTTTTTCTTAATGTTAATTGATGCTCATTTAACAAAGTCTTTTGAAACGTGGACAAGTAATGTTTACTTCGCCAGTTCTCATCTGTTATTACTTGCGTTTATGTTTGCCGTTCCTAATTTTTCTAAACGTTATTTATTAATTACTTCGTTAATTTTAGGCTTTATTTGCGATAGCTACTACATTGGCATTATCGGGATTTATACAGTCGCACTGACGATTTCGGTTATGTTGATGTATACATTTAAAGAAGTAATTCAAACAAATTTACTAACTGGTTTTTTTGGGATCGTTATTTTTACCACGTTGTATGAACTGATTGCGGTACTGATTCAAGTGGCCTTTCATTTAGCGGATGTCAGCCCGATTTTATTTATTACGCGTGTGTTGGGCCCTACATTGCTATTGAACATGGTGTGGTATGTTATTTTATCTTATCCGCTGAAAAAACTGTTTTCCGTAAAATAAAAATTGAAAATTTTGTTCGTTTGCGAAAAATGCTCATTTGTTAGCATTTTTCGCTTTTTTTATTTTCTTTAAATAACAAAACAATGAGAAGATTACCCTGGAGCCTTGAAGAAAGTTGTGAAAAAAGTGAAGCTTTTTTTTGTCATTTACAAGAAGAAAATTGAAATATTACTGTAACATCCATATTATCTCAGTGACATACAGCTATGCTACAATTGCTCTATCGTTGAAAAAGAGAAATTTATTCAAATTTTAATAAATAATAAAAAAGCTTAACAAAAAAGGATTTTCGGAGGACAACAGATTGAAGAAAAGTGTATTATCGGCTCTAATGGTATGTTCCATTACATTAACAAGCGTAGCGTTGCCATCCGCAGCATTTGCAGATGAATACGATACAAAGATTCAACAACAAGATCAAAAAATTAATGCGTTAACAAGCCAAATGTCAGATGCAGAAGCAAAAGTTGCCGCGATGGAAAATGATATGGTTGAAACGGCCAAACAAATCGATACATTAACAGCTAAAAAGAACAAGCTATCATCAGAAGTATCTAAATTATATAGTGAAATTTCTGATTTGAATGTCCGTATTCAAAAACGTGAAGTACAAATGACAAAACAAGCACGCGATGTCCAAGTGAATGGTCAAAGTGATTCAATTATTGATGCTGTCTTAGATGCAGATTCAGTAGCAGATGCAATTGGTCGCGTTCAAGCGGTCTCAACAATGATGAGCGCCAACAATGAATTACTAGAACAACAAAAAGAAGACAAAGCGACTGTTGAAAAGAAAACAAAGAATGTTGAAAAACAAATTGCTGAATTAGAAGCAGCAACAAAAGAATTAAATGACAAAACAGAATCATTAAAAACATTGAAGATTCAACAAGAAGTGGCTAAAAATGATTTAGAAGCACAACGTTCTGAAGAACAAGGGAAAAAAGACGGCTTCATTAAACAGAAAAAAGAAGCGGAAAAACGTTTAGCAGAAGAACAAGCACGCCAACGTGCAGCTGCTAAAAAAGCAGAAGAACAAGCGGCAGCGCAAGCACAAGCCGCAGCACAAAAAGCGGCAGCAGAGCAAGCGAAAGCAACAAAAGCAGCCAATGAGGCAGTAGCATCCGCCGCTGAAGAAAAAGCCGCAACACCAGTAGTAGAATCATCAACAACTACTGAAAGTACCACAACGCAAGAAACAACAACTTCAAGTACTGAAACAGAAAGTGTTGTAACAACACCTGCAGCAGCACCTGAAAAAGAAAAAGAAGTTCCTGTAACTAACCCAACGACTCCTGAAAAAGGTAATGAAGCAAAACCAGGGAATGGTGGCGTGACTTCAGGAAAACAAGCCGCAATTAATGCAGCTTTAGCAGATGTTGGTAATTCTTATGCAACAGGTTGGAATCAGCCAGGCGAATGTTTAGTATCCGTTCGTCGCTGGTTAGCGGCAGGCGGTATTAACTTCGGTTATGGTGGTCCAAACAGTGGCTATGTTGCTTCTGGCGCAACACAAGTTAGCTGGAGTAACGTGCAACCAGGCGATGTTGTTCAATATGAAAGTGCCTATAGTCCAGATAGCTGGATTGGTGGCGTGCATACTGTCTTAGTTACAGGTGTAAGTGGTGGAAGTGTTCAAATCGTTGAAGCGAACAACCCAGGAGGTTCTGGTTATGTTTCTTCTAACTCTAACTGGTCACCAGCACCACCAGCAGGATTCCGCGCTGTTGTATGGCGTTTTCCAGGCTAAATAGTCATCTATTAATAATTGATAACAAGGAGTGGTAACTAACAAAAATCGTTAGTTGCCGCTTTTTTTATTCATTTAATTTTAAATATATGCATAAAATGTATCTGAAAATATTGTAATCTGGCCGTTTTTTTGCAATTATAGAGGTATATACATATTAGGAGCGGAGGAATCAGCATGAGCGGAACGCACGATACAAAACAAGCAATCGCTTCAGCTTTAATAGAATTATGTGAACAAAAGGATTTTCGTAAAATAAGTGTCCAAGATATTACCAAAAAAGTGGGCTTGAATCGCCAAACATTTTATTATCACTTTACAGATAAATATGATTTATTACGTTGGATTTATCGTCACGATGCATTGATTTACTTAGAAACAGATATTTGTTTGGAAAACTGGGAGGAACAAGCCCTGAAGTTATTAAAAGCGATTAAAGAGAAGAGCCATTTCTACTATACAACGGTGACCTCAGATTCAGAAGTTCTTCTTAATGTTTTTTCCGCTTCGACCAATCGCTTATTTATATCATTATTTGAACAAGTCGATGTTGAGAATCATTTAACAGATAAAGACAAACAATTTTATGCGAATTTCTTTTCCTATGGATGTAGTGGCGTCTTAACGAAATGGATTCTTGAGGAATATCCTCAGACTCCTTTGGAAATGGCGACGCAATTATTCCGTTTAGCGAAAGATACAGAATTTATGGCTTATCATTTGTATGAACAAGAAGCCAATGAGTAATGTGTGAAGGATAAAAAGTTTTATGAAGGAGTGAAACGTTGTGGTAACTGTGTTATTTGTTTGTTTAGGCAATATTTGTCGCTCGCCAATGGCAGAAGCGATTTTTCGTCAGAAAGTCCAACAAGCTGGTTTAGAATCGGCTATTCAAGTGTTTTCAGCAGCTACTAGCCACTGGGAAGTTGGCAGTCAGCCACATAAGGGAACCAGAAAAATTTTGGAGCAACAAGGAATTTCCTATCAAGGAATGCAGGCAACACAAATCCAGCCAAGTGATTTTAAAAAATATGACTATATCATTGGGATGGATGCGAATAATGTGGCAGATTTAAAAGCATTAGCTCCTCAAGAAGAGCAACGGCGGATTCATTTATTTATGGAAGTTGTGGCTGGTAAAGAAACCATGGACGTACCTGATCCTTATTATACTGGAGATTTTGAGGAAACTTACCGCTTAGTGGAAGCAGGTACCTCAGAATGGTTGAAAAAAATAAAAGCACAGCTGAAAGATTAGGACTATAGTCCGATAGTACTTTCTGTTTCCCCTTGGTACAATAGTGCTAACAAATTGTTCAGGGAAAAAGAGACAGGAGGGAAGTAAGATGAACAGTAGTTATTTATCCTATGTTTTTGAATTAAGTTTGTATTATTTATTGTTGATAATGAGTCTGCCGCTAGTGTATGCTGTCACGTATCATTTATCTTTTAGTAGTATGTATACAAGTGAATGGTTAATGATCTCTGTTTTCTTATCTCCGTTAGTTTTATTATTTGCAGGTATTCGTTATGGTTTTGCTCGTTTGAAACAGCAAGAACGTCAAGCGATGAAATAAAGCAAAAAATCCTTGAAAAGTGTCAAAACTTTTCAAGGATTTTTTTATTAAGCCACCCAATCGGCTAAGGTTTTTTGCTCCAATTGGAAAGCCTTCAACATATCGTCGTTGGCGTCTTTAATAGGCGTCGTTGCTGCTAATGTTCCTTGAACAGCAATTCGCGTCGTTGCTTGTAAATCGCCACAGGTAATTAAGGTAATCATATTTTGACCAGGAACGTCATCAATTAACTCAACGCGGGTTGGTTCGATTTTTTCTACAGAAGTTATTTTGTATGTATAAACAGTAGATAAATCAGTGATATAAATGAGTTCGTCTTTTTTGGTTCTTTCTAAAGGTGAAAATAAGGAAACGCCATCTTCCGTTCGATGACTAGCCAAGGCATAATTGTTTTTCCCCATGACTTGATCTTCTTTCATGGTTCCCGCACCAGTTAATAAAGCGACATTTGACAATCCTTTAAAAATAGGCAAATTAATTTCGACACTTGGTATCGCAATGGCACCAATCACAGGTAAGTTTTTGTTTTCAAATTGGGCTTTCATCACCGCTTCTGTGCTCAAGGACTCAACTGAATCAAAGTCAAACGTTGTTTCACGAGCCATATTTTTCTTCACATCAGCTGGTTTCAGCTTGCTAACGGCGTACGAGCGGCTATTTTGTTGAACCACCCAACTGCGTATCTGATTGTTAAAAATTAAGGCCAAGCCAATGATAAATAGTAAAACTAATAAGCTGTTGATTAACCAATTTTTTCCTCTTTTTTTCTCTTTTGGGCGCATATTCTCCCTCCTTTTAATGTATCAAGTTTACCACAATTTATTTGAAAAACCTATTTATTTTCTTCGGGGAATAGGTAAGCAGACCGGACCTTGATTTAATAAAAAACAACTGAATCGATTGATTTTTCAAAAAAATCCTCATTTTGTAATGGAATTTTAAAGTAAAAGAAACAAGCTTTTCTTTTGAAAATATTGTAAAATGGTAAGGAGGCTAGTAGAGGGGAGATGGGAATTTGCTTGATTTAATTTATGTACATATAGATGTAACCAGCAACGCGGTTTTATCTAAAGGAATTACCCATTCCGATTTTGTTCGTTCAATTGTGCATCATCCACAGAACTTACTATTATTAGATCCTTCTGCCGAAGCTGGCGAATACGATATGCATTCAGGCTTGAAAATTATTCGTGGAGAAGAAAGCGTCAATCGCTATTTTCAATCGCTACAACGTCGTTGGATGACTGAAGAGATTAAATGGATTGACTTTTCCGATGTGACGATGCTAAAAGAGCTAACGCCATTAGAAATTTCGGAACTTCTTTATTTTGGACACATGAAGAATAGTTTGCATTCGCCTTTCTTTTATAAGCTACAAAATGATTTTGTCTTTTTTGAATTTGCAGATCAGATGACGCGTGTCTATTATCGTTATATTGATGAATTTTATCGAATCTTTGCTGATAAAATTACACGTGTTGTTTTAGAGAAAGTCAACCAGAAAAAGGCCTTCTTTAAACGAAATACGCCTGTCGAAAAATTAAGTCCTGAATTACTTAAAAATATGAAAGGTATCTTGCAAGAAGGTGTTATTTTTTGCTTCCAACAAACGGAAGTGGATAAAGAAGAATATCGGATTCCTATTTACTTGGTGGAAGATTCACTTAGCAAGATGAAAAATACCTCTTACCAAAAAGAAGAAATTTTGGCAACGCTTGTCTATAATAGTGAAAAACGCATTTGGCACATTGAACAAGAGAATGATTTCGGTGAAATTTTTATGTTAGCCCATGAAGGCTGAGAGAGCTCTAACTTTATCAACTAAAGTAGGGCTCTTTTTGTAGCTATGATTTGAATGAGAAATCAAGTATAATAAAATGATAAAAAGGAAAGAAGGTTGTTTAATGAAAAAAATACTCTATGGCGCTCTGACTGGCTTGGCCCTCTTTTTGGTAGCTGGCTGTACACCCAAAACGCCTACTGCTGTTTCACCAACAAATGAACAAAAAGAAACAGCAATATCAACTAGTGAAACAAGTTCATCCGTACAACAAGAAGCAACGACGACATCAGAGAAGACAAGTGCGGTAGCTGTCTCTTTAGAAAAAGTAACGATAGCATTTGAGAAAAAATATCCAGAAGCTAAAATAACAAGTCTGCAGTTAGATACAGATTTTGGCCGTTATTTTTATGAAATAGAAGGCGTGGATCAGCAAAAAGAATATCAAGTTGAAGTGAACGCAGAGACAGGCGAATTCACAAAAGAAAAAGTCGAAACTTTGGATGTCGATGAACAAAATAGCGTTAAAATGCAAGAAGAGGCACTTGATTTAACAAAGATCATTTCCAGAGAACAAGCTACAACCTTGGCTGAAAAAGCAGCAAAAGTCGGCCAGGCAACAGATTGGAAGTTAGAGAAAGAATTAGGAATCACCTATTGGGAAGTGAAAGTGAAAGAGGGCCAACAAAAAATAGAGGTAAAAATCGATGCTCATTCTGGTAAAATTTTGACAACTGAGCGGGATGATTAATGGATAAACAGTAGCTGGCATGCGTTTGAGTAGGAGTTGATTCCCTTAAACGTTGGTCCAGCTATTTTTTTGCTTGTTCGACAAACGTGTTTTTCTAAAGTCCCTATGGTAAAATAACGATGTATTAGTGGTTGAGAGCGTCAGAACATAGGAGGAAATTTGTTTGGCTAGAAAAATGGATTTACGTATTTGGGTAGAAGGAACAGTCGTCGCAGCAATGGCAATGGCCCTCTCTTTTTTACCGATTGAATTTGCCAATAGTGGCTTGGACCTATCGTTGGGAATGGTCCCATTAGTTCTTTATTCGTTTCGTCGTGGGTTGCTTCCCGGAGTTGCAGCAGGCTTTGTTTGGGGCATGTTAAATATTATTCTCGGTACAGCCATGAAAAATTTCTTGTCCGTTCCACAGATTATTTTTGAATATCCCTTTGCTTTTGCGTTTGGAGGAATGGGTGGCGTATTCGCTAGAAAAATTCAACTCTATTTTCAAGCGAATCGCTTAAAATCAGCCATTCGTACGATTATTTTAGGAAGTGTTGTCGCAGTCTTCGCCCGCTGGTTTTGGCATTTTTGGGCGGGTGTATTGGTTTGGGGCATGTATGCACCAGAAGGAATGAGCCCATACCTCTATTCTTTTGTACTAAACGGTACGAGTACCGTCGTCAATTGTTTGTATGTAAGTCTAGTACTAGGCTTATTGGCAAAAGTAGCACCGCAATTATTTGTTCCTAAGAAATAAGTTGAGTCCTAAGTCAGAAGTTTCCTTTACTTCTGACTTAGGACTTTTTCTTTTTAAAGCAACTAGCTATTTCATTGTCGAGTACGGTATAATATGAATAAAAAAAGAAAAAAGGCGGTGGTTTCACTGAGTGAATTGTTAGAAGTCTCTTTTTATCCGAAGGCTTTGCCACATGTGGCAAAAAGAGTAACCATTTTCGGTCCGTTAAGTGAACAGGAGCTAGTTGAGCAATGGCAACAAAAACAGTCATGTGCTAGACAGGACGAAAGAACAATAATGCCAGAAAAGCTGTTACAGCAATCAGCTAGCAAAAGTTATTTAAGCATCCGTTGTTTAGGACTGACCTTAGACCCGAAGATTTTGCTAGAAAAGTTGCAACACTTGTTTCCTCTCTTTATCTGGACAAAGGGACAAGCCGAAACAAGCGATACAGAAAATTGTTATTTTTGTGAATTTATACCAATCTGTTCCAATGCGGCACAACCTTGCAACCTCGAAGCAAGCTTACAACAAATGAATTATCCAACCACGCAATCATTGGTAGAAATTGTTAACGAGTGGCTAAATAACGAACGACAAATAGAACAAGCATCCGTAACGGGTACATATTATCAACAGGCAAGTTTACCCCAACAAGTGGGCAGCCAATCTGAAATAAAAACAAAAGAAGAGCAGCAAATTCGATTTCTACAAGAAAGCTTACGACAAGAAAAAGCAGCTAAAGCGCGCATGAAAGTAGCGAAAGAAAAAGCAGAACAAGAGCTATTAAGATTAGAAAAAGGGGTGTTCGCAAGTAGTTGGGCACACTTCGAGGAGCAACAAACTAAGGAATTAGAGGAAGAGGAATGGTACGATCTCGTTAAAATTGATTTGTTTTACTACGATGAGTTATCAAAAAAAGCTAAATTCCTGAAAGAAGCTTGGGAGATTAATCAACAATTATTAAAGGCGTTCCCTCAAAAAGAAGGCCCTACTTTTTTACCAGAATTAGCTCACCATGGTCGCGTGACCTCTTTGACAGACCAAGTTTCTGAATTAGAGATAAAAACGCTCTATGAGCAAGGCGTGTTAATCAAGGAACGAATGAAGCTTACACAAGGCTCCTGGCTAACCAAACCAAGAGTGAAACTTTATCAAATAGACTTGGAACAATTAGAAAGAATTGGCACACTGTTTGATCTTTTACAAACAGAAAATCGTTTAATTGAGGTCGCTTTGGCGCATCCCTAAAATAAAAGAAACCACCAACCTGCAATCGCCAGGGTTGGTGGTTTCCATTTATTTTATAAAGACTTCAATATTCTAGTGAATTTGACGTTGGTGACGATTGGCTAACGTGCTGACTTTCATGACAGAAGCAACAGGAATCATGCGCAACTGTTGTTCATCCGTTTGTAAACGAACGACGATATTGTCCGAAATATTTTTTGAGACAATCCAGCCGATCACCGTTTCGAATTTATGCGCTGTAGGGACTTCTTTCAATTGTAAGACCACTAAGGATTTTTGGGCGGCAGCGACTTGGAGCTCTTGTAAAAGCGCACTGCGTTCCTTTTCTTTATTCTTTTGATCTTGAGAATCTTCTAAAAATGCCGAAAAGAAATGTTGGGAAGAGAGCGTAATCAGTTTAGAAATGCTCTTGATGGTAGCTTTATGTTGATCCATTCTTCTGCCTCCTTTACGAATAAAATAGAATAAAACTCAAATGACTAATTACCTGTATTTTACCTAATTTTGTGATAAAATTCAAGAAAATATGTTCGCCTTCAATAATTATGAGAATTTACCAACGTTTCTGTTTTTCGAAAAAGAAAGTAGTATAATGTGTGAGCATATAAGAAATACATAAGATTATCGGATGTAGTCAATAGATAGAAAAGGATGAATAGTATGTCAAAAAAACCATCAGGTTACCAAAAAAAAGTTCTCACGGTGTTGTTGGTATCGTTTGGATTTGGCGGATTGTTAGCGCAGTTTTCGCCGATGAAATCAGGTGGGTTTTCAAGTTGGTTTGATGATTCATATGTTAAAGCTAGTGCTGAATCAAGTAAAACAAAAGAACCAGCACCAGTTAAAATTGAGAAAAAAGTCAAACCTTTAAGCTATGGACAACAGGTCAATCAAGAAATTGAAAAGAAGCAATATGATGGACATCTGGATTTGCCGTTAGAATTGCAGACAGATGCTAAATGGAAAGACACCGCGTACGGATTTGGCAATGTAGATAAGCCGAATACAATCGAAATTAATGGCTGTGCGATTGTGTCGCTTGCAATGGTTGGTTCATACATGGATCACCAAGAAGTTACCCCGCTAGATGTGTTAGCTTGGGCAAAAAATGACTTCTTTATGGAAGGACAAGGGACGGCGTGGTCTATTTTTGGTGCGTATGCTGAAATGAAAGGCTATAACTGTCAAGAAATTGGGGATATTGAAACAGTGGCAGCTTTCTTGAAGGAAGGTCATCCAGTCATTATTTCTGTAAAACCGGGCTATTTCACTACAACTGGTCACATTATGGTGATGAGTGGCGTGGATGAAAAAGGCGATTTCTGGATTAATGATCCAAACGATTCAGAAGAAAAGGGCCATTCAAAACGGACATTTACAGCCGAAGAAGTGATGAATGAAGCGTTAAACTTCTGGGCATTTTATTAGGAATAAGAAAAGGTGTGGAACAACAGGCAGTGCCCTTTGTTCGCATCTTTTTTAGCAAATAAAAGGAGGCAGTACAATGGAGCGATGTACTTGGGCAACGAATACAACGGAAGAGATGCAAGCCTATCATGATGATGAATGGGGACGTCCAGTTCATGAAGAGCAACAGTTATTTGAGTTATTGACCTTGGAAAGTATGCAAGCGGGCTTAAGCTGGGCGATTATTTTGAATAAACGAGAAACGCTCAGAGCAGCTTATGATGCGTTTGATTATCGGAAAATTGCGCGATATGATGAGGAAAAAATTTTAGCTTTACTAGCAAATCCTGGTGTGATTCGTCATCGTTTAAAAATTCAAGCGACCATCACGAATGCGCAAGTTTTTCAAGAAATTCAGGCAGAATTTGGCTCCTTTGATCGCTACCTCTGGAACTTTGTCGATCAGCAACCAATCGTTAATCACTGGCAGCACCCAGAAGAGGTTCCAGCCTCCACGGAATTATCGCAACAGATTAGTCGAGCGTTAAAAAAAAGAGGATTTAAATTTTTAGGTGCCACGACAGTCTATTCCTTTTTACAGGCGGCGGGATTGGTGAATGATCATTTAGAAACGTGTCAGTATAAATAATAAAGGTCTCCTTCCAAAATTGAAGGAGACCTTTACTTTATTCTTTATACGCCCACTTGAAGTCGTATTTAGCACCGGTTGGATGATAAATAATTTCTTTCACGTTTGGTGCACGTAAGTGTGATTCTGCTTTTTGGTAAATTGGCACAACACCCATATCAGCAATTACTGTTTTTTCAGCATTGATTAGATCTTCCCAGCGTTTTTCAGGATCGTTAACATCTGTGGTTTTGGACGCAGCAATGAATTTATCGTATTCAGGATTGCTGTAACGTCCACGGTTATTAGAAGTTGAGCTTTCTAATAAATCTAAGAAGTTAATTGGGTCTGAATAGTCGGCACTCCAACCACGAACAGCGATTTGGAAATCCCCTTTTAAGGTACGATCTAAGCGAACAGCCATAGGGACAGGCGTCACAGTTACTTTTAAGCCTTCCAAAGTATCAGACAGTGATCCTTGAAGATATTCGCCCATTTTTTTAGCGCCTTCAGAGTCGTCTACCATTAAATCAACCGTTAAGTTGGAAACACCAAGTTCTTGTTTCGCTTTGTTCCAGTATTCCACAGCTTTTTTCTTGTCGTATTTGACTAATTTGTCGCTACCAGCTTCTTTAACAAAGTCTTCACCCGTTTTTGGTGATTTCGCGACATCCACAGGAACGAAGCCTTGTGAAGGAAGAGAGCCATTGGCTAAAATGTTTTTAGCTAATGAATCGCGATCGATGGCATAAGACATAGCACGACGTAAGTTTGCGTTGGTCAATGGTGATTTTTCATCTGCTTGATTCATTTCTAAATAGAAAGAAGAAGCGGCTTTTAATTGGACCAAGTCAGGCGAGTTTTGCATTTGTTGGGCCAGTTCGCCAGATAAATACGTATCATCCACTTCACCAGTTTCATAAAGATTTAAGGCAGTTGGGGCTTCTTTTACCACGTTGATAGCGACTTTATCTAACTTGACAGTCTCTTT
This sequence comes from Enterococcus sp. DIV1758, assembly GCF_051711985.1. NCBI lineage: Bacteria > Bacillati > Bacillota > Bacilli > Lactobacillales > Enterococcaceae > Enterococcus > Enterococcus sp. DIV1758. The sequence goes on along the minus strand of NZ_JBIOOA010000001.1, from coordinate 2,500,938 downwards.
GTCCCAATATTCTTCATTTTTAGTTAGAGACCATTTAGTATCTGTTCCGGGACCATCAAACTCAGTTAGTGTAAATGGACCATTGTAGACTGCTTTATCGCTACTCTTTGTATAATCTTTACCAAAACGTTCAACGATATCTTGACGTTGCGGCAAGAAAGAAGGGAAAGCCAATAAATCGTCAAAATATGGTGTTGCTGTTTCTAAAGTGATTTCCAATTCATGATCATTGATTGCTTTAATGCCCAATTCTTCTTTAGGTAGTTCCCCTTTAGAAATTTTTTCAGCATTTTTTACTGGTTCAAACATGTAGGCATATTCTGAAGCAGTGGCAGGGTCCACTGTTCGTTGCCAACCATAAACGTAATCTGCAGCAGTAACTGGTTTGCCATCAGACCATTTTGATTCTTCACGTAATTTAACTTTGTAAACTAAACCGTCTTCTGAAACAGTCGCTTTTTCGGCTGCACCAGCAGGCGCGGGTTTGTTGTCTTTATCTAAACGATAGATTCCTTCGTAGACATTATTTAAAGTGGTAAAACTCACTTCATCTGTCGCAAGGGACGGATCGGCACTAGGCATTTCTTGGGATTCAACCATTGTGTATACTTGGTTGTTGCTACCGCCGTTGCTTGCTCCTTTATCGTCACTGCCACCGCCGCAGGCCGCTAAAGCTAAGCTTGATAATACAAGTAATGAAGTAAATAAAACAGATTTCTTCATTTGACACGCTCCTTTTCATTTTTAGCAATACTCTCAGTATAATGTAAAAATGAAAAGGAGAAATTAAAAAATCGTTAGAAATGATTATTCTTTTATCAATTTTTAAAAAATGTCTAATCTTTTTTATGAAAAAAGTGGACAAACGTTGATAAGTAGAGATTTAAGGTGATTTCCATGCAGAAAACATTCGATTTTTGAGTATTTATTCATCATTGATTTGATTTTTTTGACATAAAATAAACATCCCTTTTACAAAAAACAAATGAGAAGAAAAAAAGATTGTTACAAAAGCAAATAAGTGCTTTTGTAACAATCTTTTTAATCTTTTAATCGTTGGATGTCAATGACAGTTCCTGTGTAGGCATCTGCAGTGAATTCGTATTGAACAATGCCGTCGTCTTCAATGCGGCAAATTCCTCCAGTATACGTTTTGGAGTGGATGGCGAATTTCCGCAAGGGCTTTTTCTCAAACTCAATCCACGAACCTTCAATCGGTCCTTCTTTTAAAAAAGCAGCTTTTACATTTTCTAAGACGAGATCAGCGGAGATTGTTTTTTTCTTATGGTAGAACAAGGTTGAGGCAATGCCGCCTACTAAACCAAGACCAACGCCTAGCGCTAAGCCGCCTTTAAAGTATGTCAACTCATTTTCTTCGTTCATTTGTATGACCTCCCTTGGTCGGTTTCTGCTTACTATTACTTTTGTCAGTATCACTCTTATTTTACCATAGAGAAGGGGCCGCTGAGAAATAAAAAAAGTTTTTCAATCATTCTTTTAGGGCATTCTCATTGTCACGTTTAAAAAGAGAAAGCGATGTGCATTTTCTAGTATTTGCGTTATAATAAGAGTGAAATCATATGAAAGGAGTACCTATTTTTATCGACAGGATAAAGTGACTTTTTAGAGAAAAAGTGACGCTTGGTTGGCGTAATTTCCAACAAATCAAAAGCAATAGGACATACATCTATGGAAGAAAAAACATTTCAACGAATCAAGGAATTAACTGAATTACAAGGAACCAGCGGATTTGAAGACGACATTCGCGCGTACATGAAAGAACATATCACCCCGTTAGTGGACGATGTTCAATATGATGGTTTAGGTGGTATTTTTGGGATTAAACGTTCAAAAGTGGAAGCAGCGCCACGCGTAATGGTAGCAGCCCACATGGACGAAGTTGGCTTCATGTTAACTCAAATTAACGATAATGGTTTATTCCAAGTGGTTCCTTTAGGTGGCTGGAATCCCTATGTTGTTTCAGCACAACGTTTTACGTTAAAAACAAGTAAAGGGAACTATCCATGTATTTCTTCATCTATTCCGCCACACTTGTTGCGTGGTACGAGTGGTCAAAAACAATTAGAAGTCTCTGATGTGTTATTTGATGCAGGATTCTCTTCAAAAGAAGAAGCTGAAAGCTTTGGCGTTCGTCCAGGGGATTCCATTGTTCCACAAACAGAAACGATTAAAACAGCCAATGGCAAAAATATTATCAGTAAATCATGGGATAACCGCTATGGTTGTACGTTGGTATTAGATGCATTGGAAACGTTACAAAATGAAGAATTAGGCCACACATTAATTGCTGGAGCAAACGTACAAGAAGAAGTCGGTTTACGTGGTTCTAAACCATCTGTTCATAAATTTAATCCAGATATCTTCTTTGCGGTGGATTGTTCAGCGGCAGATGATATTCACACGAAAAAAGGGACATATGGTCATTTAGGTGAAGGAACGTTATTACGGATTTTCGACCCAGGTTTGATCACATTGCCTCGCTTACGTGAATACTTATTAGATACAGCAGCGACACACAATATTCCGTATCAATATTTTGTTTCTAAAGGCGGAACGGATGCTGGGGCTGCGCACACAACTAATAATGGTGTACCAAGTACAGTCATCGGCGTTTGTGGTCGTTACATCCATACGCATCAAACAATGTTTAGTATTGCGGATTATGAAGCAGCGCGGGAAATGTTGTTACAAGCATTACGTGGCTTGGATAAATCAACAGTTAATACAATTGTTTACGGAAAGTAGAGGATGTTTAAATGATTTATCCCAATTCATTAGAAGAACTAGCAACTTATGTTGAAAAAGGTAAAAATGTTTTCTTCTTTACTGCTGATTGGTGCGGAGACTGTCGTTTCATTAAACCAGTCATGCCTGAAATTGAAGAAGCATTTCCAGCGTTTCAATTTATCGAAGTTGACCGTGATCAGTTTATTGACGTGGCTGCCGAGTGGAATATTTTTGGTATTCCGAGTTTTGTCGTAATTGAAAACGGTCAAGAATTAGGACGCTTAGTAAACAAAGACCGAAAAACAAAAGAAGAAATCAGTGCATTTTTAACTAGCTTAGGCTAATTTTCATGAACCAGAGGAACCATTAAATTAAGAGAGAATCAGCTGGACAAAAGGGCGTTCTGCGCAAGGGTCCTAAATTCATTTTTGACTCTAATTTCTTAGTCAAAGAAGCCTTTTAGATCAGCCTCCATCGGGAAGGTGACGAAAATGGAAGAACAAATGTATAAAAATATTCTTGTCGGCGTAGACGGTAGTGATCAAGCTAATTTAGCTTATGAACGTGCAATTGAGGTTGCTCGTCGAAACGGAAGCCGAGTCATTGTTGCAAATATTTTAGAAAATCAAGTGTATACAATGATGGGGTATTCGACGTTAAATGATCAATTAATTGATCAAGAAACAGCTGCTGCGGAAGAATTAATGGCCGATTGTAAAAAGTATGCTGAAAGCGTTGATTTTCATAATGTTGAAACAGTTACCATGTTTGGTTCGCCCAAAGAAGTCATGAGTCATGAATTACCTGAAAAATACAATGTTGATTTAATTATGGTGGGACAATCAGGATTAAACGCAGTCGAACGTGTGGTCATGGGAAGCGTCAGTAGCTACATTATTCGTCAAGCCCCTTGCGATGTCTTAATTGTTCACTCTGAAGAAAAATAAGTAAAAAAAGTTATTGATTGAATAGAGAGTTGACCTAACGTTTCTTTTGTTTTTTCAAAGGATCAGCGGCTTGTCACTCAAAATTGAGGACTTGGAGAATAAGTCGTAGCGACATATTTTCCAAGTCTTTTAGTTTTTCGACAAAAAAGTATGCACAATGGGTCAATTTTTGATAAGATAAGACAGGAAAACGACAGAGGAGGAACAGAAATGATTTTTGCATATAATAAAGAACACGTTGGCGATGTTTTACTTGTCATCGTTGCGGACGATCAAGGTGCGGAAAACCAAGTAAAACGTGTCGGCGATGTGGCACGTGTAAGTTTAGTTGAGGCACCAGAAACAGTGGTAGCTTGGAATATTTTCAATGCTTCAGCGCTTCTAGGCGACATTAATGGCACCGGCCAAGTAACTTTAACAGACGAGCAAATCGAAAAAGTCAATACAGCGATTAAAGATGCGGGATTTTCAGAAACCCTTGAAAAAGACGACACCCCTAAAATTGTGGTTGGCTTTGTCAAATCATGTAAAAAACACCCAGATTCAGATCATCTATCTATCACACAAACAGAAGTAGACAACGGCGAAATCTTACAAATTGTTTGTGGCGCACCGAACATCAAAGCAGGACAAAAAGTAGTTGTGGCCAAACCAGGCGCAATGATGCCTGATGGTTTAATGATTTGGCCAGGGGTTTTACGTGGGGAAGAAAGTTTTGGAATGATTTGTTCAGCAAAAGAATTACGTTTACCAAATGCACCTGCTAAAAAAGGAATCTTAGAATTGCCTTTTGATGCAGAAGTTGGTTCTGCATTTGCGGTAGGAGAATAAAAGAAACGATCAATAGAAAACTAGTGCAATAAAAAAGCATCATCCTATTTAGCCAAATAAATAGGACGATGCTTTTTGTTATGTTTAAAGATAATTATTATTCAAATGAATTAAAAATTCGGCTAGTTTAACAAAGGGACATTTTATATTAAAAATAGCTACATGTTCCAAATGTTAAAATATTTCTTTTTTTATTTATATAATAATTCAAATGTTTTTTTAAAAATAAAATCAATAGTTGACAGTTTTTTTTATATTTGATACCATTATTTTGAAATCGTACTCTAATCGTTTTCAAATAATGAAATGGAGGAAGAAAAAATGAAAAAAGTATTATTTGTTGGTCTTGTTTGTGTCGGTTTTTTTAGTAGTGTAGTTTTTGGTGGGAAATCTGTAGAAGCCGCAGTTGCTTATCCACATCCCCATTACAAAGATACTTGGGAGTATGGGGTTACAAAGTCAAACTACGCATATTCTTATTATTATTTAGAAGCTCCTGTTCGCTTAGGAAGTTATGCCTCTGTTACAGATGCATATGGAAATGTGAAAAGTAGAGCAAGATCGAATTATGGATGGGCTAGAGCAGGCGCGCAAAAACAGTGGTATTGGCTAGTCGCTAATTCATATTATGATTGGTATAATTTTTAAGATATAATATAATGAACAAAAATTGAGTGGAACGTTGGCTTTGTGGAATAACGTTTCGCTCAATTCGTCTATTGAGGGAGGTAATATATGAAATGGCGAATCAGTGTCTTGTTGATTATAACGGGACTATTAGCAGTGCTTTCTTTTAGCGAGATAAAAGAGTTTGGTAATGATCTTAAATATCCTGCAGAAAGTGCAGTGAATATTACTAGTTATAGTCAAGAAAGGGACAAGACTAGCGTTATTACTGAATTAGAGAAATTTGCTAAAGAACAAGACTTAGTTTTATTTAAACCAATTTATACAAATAATCATCAATCGACCTTTGTTTTTGGTCATGCACCTCGATGGTTGTCCAAATCAGATGGAAATTATACACAAGATAAACAATTATTATCTGATACAGAACTGACAGGTATGTATTATAGTAGTAAGCCTTTGAATAAAACAATGCAAAGCAAGTTAACTGGAAAAGGCTTCAAATACAAAGCAGGGGATATAGGTTGGTGGTTGGCGCCTCTTGATTTTTTATTCGGAAACTTACGCTCATATTCTGTATGGACAGTTTTTTTTATTTTCGCATTATTACTTTTCGCTATCAAAATGTTTTATTTGAAAAAAGCAATGATTCAGCGAAGTTTGGGACTGTTAAGAAAACAGATGATAAAGGAAATGAGTAGCGATATATTGGTCTTAATTTTATCAACATTGTCTATCATCTTGATCTTTTGTAGTTACCTGGGAAATATCACGAGTGTTTTTGTTAAGACATTTATTTTATTAAATGTAGTAAATATGCTCCTTTTGATTGTGATAAGTTTAATTTCTAATAGTCTTTTTTTCTTAAACGTAGCGTTGTTTAAACCTATTCAAATATTGAAAAATAAAGAAAATAAGACATTTGTTCAGGTCGTCTGGTTAATCGGTATTTTACTGGCTCTGTTTATTTTTGGCCTGACAATTAATGAAAGTCTGAAAGTAAATCGAACACTTTGCAATCAAATAAAAACGTTGGATCATTGGCAAGCAGCAGCAGATTTTGTGAAAATTGACTGGTTTGAAAAAAATACAGAACAAAAAAATGTGAAAGGTGAAGTGAAATGGGAAGACATTATCGAAGAAAGTGAAGAAAACAAACAATTTGTTCAATTTTTTAGTTCTGACGAATGGTTATATTCAAAATCTTCAGATTTAGGAACCGCTGAAGAAATGAACATCCCCGAATTAACCAATCAATTAAAGGAAACAGGCATTGATACGAAAATAGCACAACAAATACACTATGTGAATCCAGCAGTTGTCCAGAAAAATCGAAAAGAATATCCTGAAAATCAATGGCCTAAAGAGGCAAGCAAGCGAATAACAGTCTATGTTCCTGAAAAGTATCAAGAACAAATCGAAGACATCAAAAAAATTATCTATTATGAATGGTTCCAATATACAACAATAGATATAGAAGACAGTGACTTTAATAGTATTCCTAACGAACAAAAAACTTTTCTATTTAACTACCATGAGAATAATGATGTTCTTGCTCATCAAGAAGCAGAAGGTAAAATTATTGTAGAACTAGATTTTTCATTATTTCCATCAGAAGATGAGGTCTTAAATTCTTTGTATCCGCAAGTGGTTTTTGATGGATTATTTAAACAAGAAAAAGTCTTGCTAGCGTTGAAATCTTCTGGATTAAATCAGTCATTTAGTGGAATGACAAATGCTGCAAAAGCAATTTTTATCAAAAAAGAAACGCTAATGAGTCAGTTAAGAGGAACACTAATCGCTATTAGTGTTTTACTTATTGCACAATTTTTCGTGATTTATCAGTATGTAGTTACACAAGTTAGAAGTCGTGGGAAACAAATAGTGATAAGAAATTTACTAGGAGGCAATACAATTTTTGAGATTTTCAAGTGTTTGTTTTACTTAGTAGTAGGGATTATTTGTATAAGCAGTAGTCTTCTTTTTTATACAAAAAATTGGTTTATTTTTGCTAGCCTAAACTTTTTATGTTTGACAGAAGTTTCGCTCATGATATCTTGGGCGTTTTACTTAATTAAGAAGAAACGAGTCCAAATTATAAAAGGAGATTTTGAAATTTTATGATAAAAATAGAACATTTAGAAAAGCGATATGGGGGAAAGCAGATTTACACAGATTTAAATATACAATTGGAAAAAAATCATTCTTATGCTTTGGTTGGACCTTCAGGTTCGGGGAAAACAACGCTATTAAATGCGATTGGACGATTAGAAAAACCTACTGAGGGTAAGATTTATTTCGAGGGTAAAGATATTTGGAAAATGAAAGAATCTAAGTATTTTGGTCAATATTTGGGCTATGTTTTTCAGAACTATGCTTTAATGGATGAAGCAACGGTGTATGAAAATTTAAAAATTATTGATAATCGGTTAAGTATAATTGAAGCTTTAAAGAAAGTTGGACTTGATGAAAGCTATTTAAAAATGAAAATTTACGAACTTTCAGGAGGACAGGCTCAAAGAGTTGCAATTGCAAGGGTTTTACTGAAAAAAGCACAAATTATATTAGCAGATGAGCCTACAGGTGCGTTGGACGAAGTAACGGGTCAGTCGATTATTCAATTACTTTTAGAATTAGTTTCGCCAAATACAATTGTTATTTTTGCAACGCATGATCCACGAGTTTTTGAAAAAGTTGACCATGTTATTGATGTTAGTAAATTATAAAAAGAAGCATTCACAATAATAGGGGTATTGACAGTGGTTTTACTAGCAAATAATCTGTCTGAGTTAATGAAGTGTTATGGAAAAAGAGTCACAATTTAGATAGCTGATTTTTAGGTGATGAAAGTCAGTAAGAATATCTTTTATCCTAATCAGGAATTGAAAAAGTTGACCTTAGTAAAAACAGACAAAAGCACCTACAGAAATTCCCTTTCAGGATATTCTGTAGGTGCTTTTTCTTCGTGAGGTCTAGTAGTGTATGTAGGACATTCAGAATGACAGTTGTTCTACATATTAGGTCATTTTGTATTAGCGATTATTTTGTTGTGTTAAAGCTGATTTATCAATGGTTAAATCGATGGTTGCTTTCATTTCTTTAGAACCACGATAATAAGTCACTTCCATTTTGTCGCCAACTTTTTTCTTGTAAAGCGCGCTTTGTAAATCTGTAGTAGAGCTTACGTCTTGGCCGTCAACTTTCGTGATAACATCGTATTTTTCCAATCCAGCTTTTTCAGCAGGGGTCGCTGCTTCAACACCACGAACCACTACGCCAGTTTTTACAGAAGCTGGAATTTTTAAAATTTGTTCTTGTTTTTGTGAAGAGATACCTGTTAAATCAGACATCGTAATCCCAAGAGCTGGCCGTGTCACTTTACCATCTTTTTCTAATTGGTTGATAATGTTGACTACGTCATTACTTGGAATGGCAAAGCCCATCCCTTCAACGCTCACTTGACTAGTTGATTGCACAATTTTTACTGAGTTAATGCCAATGACTTGTCCTTCAATATTGATTAGTGGACCACCAGAGTTTCCTGGATTGATGGCAGCATCGGTTTGAATGGCATTAATATTGATGGTTTCACCAGACTCGTTTTTATTGGTAATATTTCTATTCACAGAAGAGATGATTCCTTGTGTGACAGAGTTAGCATAATCAGAACCTAGAGGGGAACCAATTGCAATAGCAGGCTCACCGACTGTGATTTTACTAGAATTCCCAAACTCAGCGACTTGATCAACTTTGTCGGAAGAAATTTTAATCACGGCTAAATCCGTATAAGCATCGGTTCCGACTAATTCGCCTTTCACTTTGGTACCATCAGACAAAACAACTTCCAATCCTTGTGCTTTATCTACGACGTGGTTATTTGTCACGACATAAGCCGTTTTACCATCTTTCTTATAAATAACCCCACTACCTTCACTGGCTGCTTCTAAATCGTTACCATTGTTGCCGGAAGAGTCTTGAGTACCTTCATTCCCACCGAACAATCCCCCAAAAGGATCATCAGCCGAAGAATTGTTGCTAGCACTTTGCATATTAATGACAGAAACCACAGAATTTTGAACTTTTTTCACGGCTTTTGTGACATCGCTAGAAACATTGTAACTCACATTGCTGACTTTTGTATCACCGTGATTAGTGGACGTCGTCGTCGCCGCATTATTTCCGCCGTTGGGTGTGGGAATAATCCCAGAATAAGCGCCTCCTAGAATAAGGGCGCCACCAAGTAAGCCGCCAGCTAAACCAATCCCAAATTTTTGCAATAAACTTTTTTTATCTGAATTAGGTGTAACATCTTTTCGTTGCATAAAATAACCTCCCAATAAGTGCATCTGAATTTTCTATATTAAGTATATCTGTTTCCTACTCCTTTAGTCTATCGAATAGCTTTGAATTTTTTATGAACAACTTAGGGAAAAATTACAGAAAAAATACGAATGAAAAAGTTATACACAGAAAAATGTGAACAAATCGGGAATAACTCTGTGTACAGTTTTCAGGAAAGTTATCCACAGAATGTGGATAATGTGGACAAATCAGTGGCGAATATGTGTTTGTATTGAAAAAGCTGTTAAATAAAGTAATTTTTTAGTTTCTTCTGTGGATAACTCTGTGTATATGTGTATAAGTATGTGGAAACGTTGTGGAAAGTAGCCAAACTTCGTGCTAAAATAAGAAAGAAGAGAAAACGAGAAAGTAGTGGAATAGGTGAAAATTAAACTAGTAACAGTCGGAAAACTGAAAGAAAAATACCTGATTCAAGGCATTAATGAATATCTAAAACGTTTAAATAGCTATGCCAAGATGGAAATCATTGAAGTCCCAGATGAAAAAGCCCCGGAAAAACTCAGTGACGCTGAAATGCTTCAAGTCAAAGAAAAAGAAGGCCAACGTATTTTGGGAAAAATTAATGACAACGAATACGTCTTTGTTTTAGCCATTAAGGGCAAACAATTATCTAGTGAAGAATTTTCAAAAGAAATTGAACAATTAGGGATTAGTGGCAAAAGTAACCTAACGTTTGTCATTGGTGGCTCCTTAGGTCTCAGTGATTCAGTCCTTCAGCGAAGTAACCAACAAATTTCTTTTGGCCGCTTAACTTATCCACATCAGTTAATGCGTTTGGTATTAGTGGAACAAATTTATCGCGGTTTTCGGATTATGAAAGGGGAACCTTATCATAAGTAGGGGCGGTGTTTAAGAAGCGGAAATTTAGAAAGAAGGAGTCAAAATAGATGTTAGATAAGTTTTCTGCCCCAACACTAAATAAGTTACAAAAAGATAATCAGCATATTTATTATGTATACTGTTTGGTTGATCCAAGAAACAACCAACCTTTTTATATTGGTAAAGGGAAAGATAATCGTGTTTTTGCTCATCGACAAGCTGCGCTAAATTTGTTGCGACAATCAAATTTATTAAAAAACGATGAAACAGCGGGAACATTAAAAATAAAAACGATTCAAGAGATAAATGCATTGGGGATGCAAGTACTAAGCTATATACTTAGTTATGGATTATCTGAAGCTGAGGCTTTTGCAAGTGAAAATGCGTTGATTAATTATGCACGGCTTATTCAAAGGCTACCGTTGACAAACTTAGTAAAAGGGCATGGTTCTAAAGCTATGTTAGTGGAAGACATTGAAGAATGTTTTGGTTTTCAACCTATGTCAATAAGTGAAATAGCAACAGATGAGTTGATTCTAGCGGTGAAAGTAAGAGATGCTTTTCGCCTTAGTAAGGATGAAACGAAAGAGTATCCATTAGATGATACATTACGTGATGTTAATAACTTGAAATCGCGGACCTTGGGTAACTGGGTAATTGGTCGTGATAAAATACACCGTATTCGCTATATTATTGCCGTTAACACTGGAGCGGACAATGCTGTTGTTGCTGCATACAAAGTTTCTTCAAAGTATTCAGAATCAAAAATATTTGAGAATGGATTGACTCGTTATGCATTCCAAGCTTTATCAAGTAGAAAAGACACATTAAAAGAGCTCAATTTGTATAAAAAATGTTTGCCAGGAATTAAGTTTGGTAGCGGTAGTGCTGTTGCGTATATTAATAACTAGAATTTTTATTTAAAAAAGTTATTTTTTAATGAATATATTCAAAATAACAATAACGAAAAAAGCAGACTTCCATACAAGAAGTCTGCTTTTTCATTAATTACTCCGCTTCCGCATTTTGCAAGTCAGCGACATCAGTCAGATAAGTGGCTTCATCCAACAAATCTTCCGAATGTGCAACATAAATCGCAGTGGCGCTATCACCAACCACGTTTAGGCTAGTAACGAGCATTTCGATTGGACGATTAATGGCTAAAATCAATGAATACGTCGCAATCGCAATCTCATTGTTATAGTTTAAACCAGTTAAAATAGTGAAAAGGATAATCCCGCCAGCGCCAGGTGCCGCCGGTGTACCAATGGATGACATTAAAGCTAAAATGGCAATCAAGGCAATATTAGCTGGTGTCACTTCATAACCAGCTACGCCCGCCACAAAAATAGCCGCAATTACTTGCATAATCGCTGTGCCGTTCATATTAATAGTCATTCCTAACGGCAAGACAAAGGCGGCAACATCGCTGTCGACACCTAACTCTTCAACCGTTGTTTTTGTATTTAACGGTAAAGTGGCTGCCGAAGAAGAAGTAGAAAATCCAAAGACCACAACTTTCATAATCTTTTTAATAAAAGGAACAGGATTTAATTTTGTCGCAAATAAGATAAATAATGGGTAACCGATCATCAAAAAGGCTAAGAGCGTCGCTGTCGTTGTTACGACGTAGACTAACGCTGGTTTTAAATAATCAATCCCGTAAGAAGCAAACGTCCGAACTAACAACATAAAGACGGCGATAGGAGCAAATTTAGTAATTACAAAGGTTAAAAATAACGTGACCATCGCATTGACTTCTTCAATTAATTTTTTGAAAACACGAATTTTATCCCCTAATACATTAATACATAAACCAGTAATCACTGCCAACACAACAACGGCTAAAATCGCACCATTGTCGCTAAATGCAGAACCGATATTTTTCGTGACAGCATTGACAATCACCATTAATGGGTTGCCGCTCGTACTTACTTCGACAGGAGCTAGCGTTTCAGATAACGACACATTAAAAGCACCAGTTAAATATACGCTATAGCCCACAATTCCAGCCGTTAATAGAGCAATCAGTGACATCGATAAAAAGCCAAAAATCGTTTTATAGGAAATTCGTCCTAATTTCTGCGTATCGGTAATATGACAAATGGCTAAAGTAATTGAAGTAAAGACCATCGGCACAATCACTAATTGTAGGCCGTTGATAAATAGTTGACCAATAATATAGAAAAGCCCAATCGCAGATTGTCCTTTTTCAGGATCTGAAATATCTTGGAAAAGAATCTGATTGATTGTCTGCCACACAGCGCCTTGATTGCTGCGAATAAGGTGCTCTCTTAAAAATAAAAAGCCGAGCCCAACGATTAATCCTCCCACCAATGAAATCACCATTTTTTTGGTAAATGAGATACCTTTCACTTCACGTTTTTTCTTTTCCACTTTGTTGCCTCCCAAATAAATTGATTAAGCACCGCGCAAAAAAAGCCTTGCACACAAAAAAAGGGCAAGACATCTCGTATCATTCACTATACAAAAATACAGAATTTTACAGAACTTTGCCTTGTTAGCCTCTCGGACTATCTTAAAGGTACTTTTCCACATACTAAGGGAAACTAAGAGAATTGTCAATTCTTTTTTACTTAGGGAAGTGTTATTTTTGAAGAAAGAAAGGAAAGAAACAGACGTTTTTCATTTTTTGTTTAATGATTGTGTTAAAATAATCATTAGTAGAATAAGTGAAAGGAAATATTACCTTTCTATATGATAGGAGAGTATTTTTAATGAGAAGTGATCGACATCATAATAACAAGTATTTAGGAATAGTGATTGGATTATTAATTGTTATTATTGGATTATTAGTATTCATCTTAGTGAATGGGCAAACAAATTTAAAAAGAAAGACGGTAGAAGAAGTAGATGCAACACCATCTTCCTCTACAAAGACCGTTAGCAGTTATTCAAGTACCTCAGTGGTGCAAGAAAGTGAAAGTAGTTCAGAAGTTACTACTATTTCAGATGAAGAAAATGTGGCTGCAGAAGCAGTAAAAAAACTCTCCACTAGCCAACGTGCGGCGCTAGTTATTTTGGGTGCGCCTTCAGGATGGCGGTTTAATGGCTATCCAGCTCAAGAAAATTCGAATCAATCAGTTCAAGAGATTGCTTTGTCCAATATGAATACCATAACGTTAACCAAAGTAAGTAGTAAGTTAAGTGATAACACTAGTGAAAATGATCAAATGTTTTTTGCAACTGGAAAAAATATACAAGGTGTTGGCGGTGTTCCTTCGCAAATCTATGCGTTCGGACGTGATGGGGAAATGATTTACTATTATGTTGTTAAAATGAACCTGGATAATCCATCCGCTCAACCAACAGCGATAAACTTGGGACAAGCTAATATGAATAAAATTTGGAAAAATTTTTTTGATGTGGGTGATTTAAGTAGTATGAATCGAGTGGCGGATCAGATTGTCATAAAGTAATAGGGCGCTGATTTAGAAAAGGAGTTAAAGCGTATGTTTAATCATCATCACCAAAAAAATAAATACTTCTTTGTTGTGATTATACTGCTACTAGTCATTATTGGCTTACTTATTTTTCTTATTGTTACTGGTGGGAAAAATTCTGAAAAACAAACAAAAAGTTCCAGCAAAACAACCCAAACAACAAAAATTAGTAAAGAGAGTTTGAAAACCATACCTCAAACAATGAGTTCACAGCAAAATAGTTCAACAAGATTAAACGAAATGAATTATACGGAGTCAGAGAAGCGAGCAATAACTAATGAATTTCTGCTCTGGGCTAGTAAACGAGCAGAAATTGGTGGAATGGCTGTTACCACTAGATTTTTTGATCATGGAGCTAGTGGTAAAGGTGATTGGTATGCATTAACACCAGATCGGCAAGCTATTTTAGTTCAGCGGCAAGATTCATCTAGACAAAATAGCTACTCTATTCAAGCCTTGGGTGGGGTAACATTTTATACTTCGAAAGATGGCACCTTGGGCCAGTCTGATAAAGTAATGACTTCGGCTTTAGCAGCAGGCTATAATGAAGTTGCTGATTTAGGAAAACCAATTATAAAATATTTACTTGGTGATGATGGTGAAATTTATGAATATCACAGTAGTGGTTCTTTTACAGATGGTTTTTATGAGATGGATGATAAAGGCAATCGGCAAGAAAATGGAAGGCCTATTCAAACATTTACCCTTTCCGCAGATACCGCAGCCAAAAAAGAACTACAACGGATTCTTTTGCAGTATAATAGAAAATAGAAACGAAAGAACAGGCACCAACACAAAGGAGGTATTTTTATGAAAGTCACTCAACTTTCTAGTGAAACCCTTGACCGAGCGCATGAACGTTTTGAAGAAACACTTGCGCAAATGACCGTTGCCGAAGCAAACACGATGCCCGCACCATTAATCAAGTCTGTTACTTGGCTGATGTGGCACACAGCCAGAGAATTAGACCTACAAATTTCCGCACTTAATCATAGTGAACCGTTATGGCTTAGCCAACACTGGACAGAAAAATTTGCCTTGGATTTGCCAGATGAAACAGAAGACTGGCATCACACACCAGAGGAAGCGGCGAAAGTCGTGGTGGCAGAAAAGCAATTGCTTAGTGACTATTTGGCTGCCAGTGTGGCACTTACCAAAAGCTATTTAGACCAAATCAAAGAAGAACAATTGTCAGACGTGATTGATAAAAATTGGACCCCGCCGGTGACTAGACAAGTGCGTTTAGTTTCAGCGATTGATGATGCAGTGATGCATTCTGGGCAAGCCGTTTATACACGAAGATTAGTCATTGGAAAATGATAAATAAGCAAAAACAAAAATGCTTCTGCTTAAGCAGGAGCATTTTTTATTGAAAGAAAAAATACATAAAAATAATGAACGAAGGACTGTCCACTTTTTCCCTAGTTGAAACGTTGTATAAGTGAAAGGAGAAATCAGATGAAAAAGGAGGCAAATTTTGACGAAGTACTATTTTCTTTGGGGCAAGAAGTCATCCAAGTCTTGATTCGCCGAGGAGCAAGTCTTGAAGATGCACAAGATGCAGTGTCGCAAACATATACAACGATTTTTTCAATATTACCTGAAATTACATCAGAAAATCTACGCCCGTGGTTTTTCCGAGTAACATTTAATTACTACATTACGATGTATCGAAAAAAGAAACGAGAACGCACTTTTGTGGCAAACAGCCATCCTGTACAATCAATAGAAAAAATGGAAGGGCAAGAGTTATTATTATTGATCGATTCCTTAAAAGATGAGGAACAAGAACTATTACTTTTGAAATATTATTATCAATTATCGTATGCCGAGATTGCGTTGATTTTAGAATTATCTGTTGAAAATGTTCGCAAAAAATTGTATCGCACACGTCAAAAATTAAAAAAAGAACTGGAGGAATAGAAGTGGATTTAAAAAAAAGTATTCGTAAAGCGAAAAGAAAACAATTTATCGTGATTGGTGCCATAACCGTTGTTAGTTTTGCTGTATTGTTTGTCGGTTTTTTTGTGGGAATGGATAAACTTTCGACGAAAAACTATCATACCCTACTAGAAGTAATTAATGATCAAGAAATGATTGCTTCACCAAACACTCAATTAGATTCCCAAGTAATTGCTAATAGTTCGCCTTTTGGGGGCGAAGTTGTGACCAATCGTTCAAAAAATATTGATGGTTACACGGTGGAGTGGAGTAATTTACGTAGCAGATATAGCTTTTTCAGAAATTCGATTGACTGGAATGAAGTCTATCCTGGTAGCTATTATTCTTCTAAGAATTTTTATGAATACAACCGACAAACCAAGCAGAAAGTAGCATCTTTTTATAACCCAGCGATTACCAATTACTATGGTGGTATCAAAAACGAATTAAGTGAATTAGATAAAATGGAAAACCAAGTAGCGGAAGTGGCGATTTCTTTTGATAAACCTTATCCATATGAAGAAGTCCGCAAAATGTTACCGAGCAATGTCAACTTAGTTTGGCTCTATGTATACTCCGAAACGGTTAATGAAAAAGAAGGTCCTTCTGGTACGCTGCCTTATGGTTTTCAATTAAGCATGGACGATCACAACGAAATATTTGATCCTGAAAACGACAAGCAACACTTTTTTGAAACCTTAGAAAAATCCCCGTTGTTTGCTGACAACCAAGAAGGCCAAAAGTTTATCCAACAAAATAAAAATAAAAAAGTCGAAAAATTACCTATTTGGGGAGTCATGCTCACCGGACAAACCAAAAATTTCAAAGCCTTACAAAATGAACCTTTTGTTCGTGGTGCTTCAATTGGCGTGACCGTACCTATCGTTCCTTATATTCAGCCAGAGAAATAAACGTTCTTCAGAACTCTAAGCCTTCCGACTGATTTTGCTTCAACGATATTGTCAGTAAAAATAGAAAACGTTATAATAGAATGGATCACAGGAAGTGCTTCTACAATGCGTGGGAGCACTTTTTTTACTTATCTATGAGGAGGGCAAGTGAATGTTTTTTAATTTTATTGGGTTAACGTTATTTTTTGGTATCGGGATCTTAGTTGCGAATGGCGCCAACATTGTAGCGAATAAAGGGAAAAAGAGTAAAGGGACTATTCTATTAATGGTGATGGAACTGCTCTTGTTAGGTATCTTTTTATTTGTGACTTTGCCAAGTAAAAATCTTTCAACCGTGTTGTGGATTAATTTGATTGGCGCAGTGATTGCTAGTGGGGTGTTATTAAGTACACGCTTAGCTAGTAAAGTCGAAGTTCCTGGTATCCAAAAGGGCCGCAAAGAAGTAGGCAAGAATACCAACAAAACGGCTAACAAAGACTGGTCTGGCAAAATTTTGGGTGTTGCCGTTTTGGCAATGATTTTGTTGACCATTGTCAGTAGTATTACCAGAATCTCTTCTATTGATGAAATTTATCAAACGATTCCTTTAAAAACGGAAGAAAAAGCTGAAGTTTTAACTTCGGCGAAAGAAACACCCATTGCGATTGCACCACAAACGGCGAAACGAAAAATGTTACAGAAATTTTCTGTCATTCCCAATTCCAATATGTTTACTTTGGATGGTATAACGGCACAAGTTGTCAATGGCGAGTATGTTTATGTAGCAACAGTCGAATTTAATGGCTTCTTTAAATGGCTAAAACTGGGGGAAGTACCTGGCTATTTCATCATTAGTGCGACAGATATCAACGCACAGCCAGAATTTGTAGAAAAACCAATTGTTTATACTCCTTCAGCTTACTTTGGCAAAGATGCCGCACGAAAAATTTATTCCGCTTATCCAGGTTATGCAGCAACTGGCACAATCAATTTAGAGCTGGATGACCAAGGGAATCCTTACTATATTCAAACGCTTTACAAAGAGTATGGGGTTTCTGGTCGCATGCACTATAATGAATTTAAAACGGCAGTATTGAATGCTACAACAGGAGAAGTTAACGTTTATGACAGTCAAAAAGCCCCAAGTTTCGTTGATGCGCCGATTACTAGCTCAGCGGCGAATAGCTTAAATGAATTCTTTGGTCGTTACAGTCAAGGCTGGTGGAACCAGACAATGTTTGGTGCCAAAAAAGATGTTAAAATTCCAACTGAAAATGGTATTTATGCATCAGGACAAATTACGCCGATGATGAACAAGGAAGGGAACCAGTTGCTTTATTTTACGGACTTTACAAGTAGTGAAAAAGACCAAGATTCCGCTTTAGGTTACTCCTTAATCAATGCCCGAACAGGTCAAGTTACGTATTATCGTGATACTAAAGTCGGCATTATGGATAGTGATGGCGCCATTTCTATCGCCTCAAAAATTTATCCAGAAAAGAAATGGAAAGCTAGTATGCCAGTCCTTTATAACATTGATGGCGTGCCAACGTGGATTGTTTCGTTAATGGACAGTAAAGGGATTTTCAAAAAATATGTCTATATAAACGCCGTAGATAATGATATTGTGATTGATGCAGACACGGCACAAGGCGCATTAGACGCTTATCGAATTGAGTTAGTAACCAAAGGAAGTAACAATGAAAATACAGACAAAGCCAACTTGAAAACGATGCAAGGTAAAGTAGCTCGTGTCTCAGTAGTAGCTGGGGAAGCGCAAACGGTAGTTTCATTTTTACTAGAAGATGAAAAAACCATTTTTAGCGTAACGACTAATAACAGTCCGCTGGCGCTATTCTTAAAAGAGGGCGACCAAGTGACATTTAAAGCCGTAGTGACTGAAAATGCTAAAGCAGCGAATGTTGAAGAATTGAAAATTGAAGGATTAAACTAAATAAAACACCTCTTTTCTATGGAAAAGAGGTGTTTTATTCTTGGAAAAGAAGAAAAATCCACCTATTTCTGCTATGATAAGAGAGAAAAAGAATACGAAGGAGCTTCGCCCATGCGCAACATAAAATTAACCATTGAATATGATGGTAAAAGATACTCAGGTTGGCAACGACTAGGCAATTCAGAGAAAACGATTCAAGGGAAAATTGAAAGTATTTTAACACAAATGACAGGTGAACCGATTGAAATTATTGGCTCAGGCAGAACAGATGCCGGCACACATGCACGTGGTCAAGTAGCGAATTTTAAAACGACTAGTTCACTAACAACAACCGAAATGTTATCCTTTTTAAATCGATATTTACCTGGCGATATTGTTGTTAAAGAAGTTACAGAAATGCCTGAACGTTTTCATGCACGGTATAACGCCACAGGTAAACAATACAGCTACTATGTTTGGAATAGCCCAATTCCTAATGCCTTTGAACGGTATCATAGTTTTCACTTTCCCAAAGCGTTGGATCAAGAAAAAATGGAACAAGCTTGCCAAAAATTAATAGGGACCCATGATTTTATTGGTTTTTCAGCATTGAAAAAAACCAAAAAATCGACTACTCGAACGATTGAAAAGATTACGATTGAAAGAAACGGCGAAATGTTACAGTTCACTTTTGTGGGCAATGGTTTCTTGCATAAAATGGTCCGCATCCTCGTTGGGACACTTTTAGAAATTGGTGCAGGCACCAAAGAATTAGCGATAATTGACGAATTATTTGCAACAAAAGTCCGAGAAGGCGCAGGTGAAACGGCTCCGGCACAAGGGTTGTTTTTAGATGAAGTGTATTATAAATAACAAAAAAATAAATTTTCTTTAACCACACCAATTAAAAAGTTGAACTTTTTTTGAAAAGTGCTAACGTTAAGAAGAGATTAACAATAGAAAGAGGTCATTTTGTTGCTATCTTTACTTATTTCTGTCAAAAAATTATTTTCATCTTTTTTAGGTATCTTAAAAAAAGAAGACACTCGTGCCTTGTTCTTTTTACTGGCAACCACGTTGTTGAGTGGGACTATTTTTTATTCAACAGTGGAAAAATTGTCGCCATTAGATTCGTTATATTTAAGTTTCATGACGTTAACCACGATTGGTTATGGAGATGTGCATCCAGTTACTGACTTGGGAAAAATTTTCACCATGGTTTATGCTACAGTAGGCTTGGGGATTATGGCTATGTTTATTTCGGTCGTAGCAAAATCCTACCTGTATTCTAAACAAAGTCATCACCACCATCACCATAAAAACAAAGAACATTCAGCGGAAAAGTCTTCAGAAAAATAGACGAAATTGAGGAGTTGACCAAGTGTTTCTCGAAAAATGAAAGTTTTTTGAGAAACACTCTTTTTTTATCTTAATAATTATGGTAGTATGTCCCAAACTGTATTTTATTTTAAAGGAGCGTGAAGTGAATGGTCAAAGCGATTCGGAAATTATCGTTAATTCAAAAAATCATGATAGGGATTGTGATTGGAACCACCTTGGGTTTCTTGGTGCCGGAATGGACCTTCATCAGCGTTCTTGGTGAATTGTTTGTGGGCGCCTTAAAAGCAATTGCGCCGATTTTAGTTTTTGTCTTAATTATTGCGTCGCTAGCCCAACAAAAGGCTGGGGCGAAAACATATGTTGGATCAATTTTAGTTGTGTATCTGTTAGCGACATTTTTGGCAGCTGTTGTTGCCGTGACAGCAAGCTATCTGTTTCCCGTTAAGATTGTCTTGGAGGCGGCGCAGGAATCGCAAGCAGCCCCAACGCAACTTAGTGATGTTTTAAGTAATGTGTTAACAAGCGTTGTTCAAAATCCGATTCAAGCGATGATTGAAGGCAATTATTTATCTGTTTTATTTTGGTCCTCATTAATCGGCATTGGGTTACGTCAAAGTTCGGTCGCTACCAAGGATGTGATTGCCAATCTTTCAACAGGGATTACCACGGTCGTTCAAATGATTATCGGCATTGCGCCAATTGGGATTCTGGGATTGGTGTTTCATTCGGTGGCAACCACAGGCATTGCAGGGTTAGCCAAGTATGGCCAGTTATTATTATTGTTAATTGGTACGATGGCCGTGGTTGCTTTAGTCGTTTATCCAGCGATTGTTTTTTGGAATATTCGGCAAAATCCGTATCCGTTAGTCTTTTTTGTATTAAAGGAAAGTGCGATTCCCGCATTCTTTACACGCAGTTCTGCGGCCAATATTCCCATTAATATGGAATTGGCGAAAGCAATGGATTTAAATGAAGAATCTTATGCGGTCTCTATTCCGCTAGGCGCAACGATTAATATGGGTGGCGCAGCCATTACGATTACTATTATGACATTGGCGGCAGTCCACACATTAGGCATGTCCGTACCAATCTATTTAGCCTTATTGTTGAGCATCATCGCCGCTGTTTCTGCTTGTGGGGCTTCAGGAATTGCTGGTGGCTCCTTGTTGTTAATTCCGCTTGCATGTAGTTTGTTTGGCATTTCCAATGACATTGCCATGCAAGTCGTCGGCGTTGGCTTTATCGTCGGCGTAGTCCAAGATTCCATTGAAACAGCGTTGAACTCTTCTAGTGACTTGTTGTTTACCACCTCAGTTGAGTTAGCAGACCGACGTAAAAATGGTGAAATCATTGATGTTAAAGCGTTAATTGGCAAAAGTCAATTGGTGGTCGAACAAGAAAATATTTAAAAGAAAGGAACAACCCGCTAAAATGTGGGTTGTTCTTTTCTTTAATAATCTCGGCCCCATTTTTTTCAGGGGCCACTGAAATTATCGACCATTTTGTGAAGAAAATCCTCTCTATAATAAAGGTATCAAGTAAATAGGAGGTACACGAAATGAAATGGTATCAACTTTCCTCAACAAAAGTAATCGAGCAGACTAAGACGAAGCAAACGGGTCTTTCTAGCGAAGAACGTCAGCAACGTTTACAAACGAATGGTCCAAATAAAATTGAAGAAAAACAACAACTGAAAACGTGGCAAAAGCTAGCCAAACATTTTACAGATTTACTAATGGTGGTCTTACTCGCTGCCGCAATTCTAAAATTTGCCACAGGCGAAGTGGTCGAAGGAAGTATCATTTTTCTAGTGGTACTTGTCAATGGCTTTGTCGGTTATTGGCAAGAGCGTAAAGCAGAAGAATCATTAGACGGCCTGAAACAGATGATGGGCCAAGAGGCAGTCGTTCTAATTGATGGACAAAAAACAACCGTTTCTTCTGAAACATTGGTTCTGGGAGATGTAGTCACGTTACAAGCTGGCGATGTAGTCCCAGCAGATTTGCGCTTATTTGATGTTCATAATCTGATGATTGAAGAATCAATTTTGACAGGCGAATCAGAAGCCGTGGAGAAAATTACCGGTTCCTTGAATGAAGAATTGCCAACAGGCGATCAAAAGAATTTGGCTTTTTCAGGAACACTTGTCCAAGCGGGCTCAGCCTTAGGCGTTGTAGTAGAAACAGGAGATTCCACTGAAGTTGGAAAAATTAATCACGCGTTGCAGTCAGTAGATCAAAAAACAACGCCGCTCGTACGGAAAATGCACCAATTAAACAAGCAAATTTTCCAAGGGATTATGGTCTTGATCTTGTTTCTGATTTTCTTTACCACTTTTCGTCATGGCATGGAATGGAGCCTCTTATTTTCTGCGATGATTGCATTAATTGTAGCAATGATTCCAGAAGGCTTACCTGCTGTGTTAACGATGATTTTATCGATGGGTGTTCATGAGATGGCTAGAGAAAATGCGATTATTAAAGGCATGCCTTCCGTTGAAACATTAGGTTCAATGACAGTTATCTGTTCAGACAAAACAGGAACGCTAACTAAAAATGAAATGACGGTAATGGATGTAGTGACTGAAGAAATGGCCATTGTCAAAGAGATTATGGCCAACTGCCAAGAATTGAAATTACAAGACCAACAAAAAATCGCCGACTTGCAAGGGAATCCTACCGAGTTAGCTTTACTACAATATGTTGATCAGGATCAACTGTCTTTACGCCCTGTAGAAAAGAAAATTCCGTTTAGTTCAAGTTATAAATACATGGCCACTCGCCATCCGCAAGCAGAAGGTTCAATTATTTATGTCAAAGGTGCGCCAGAAGTATTGTTACAACTTTCTACGTTATCTGATAATCAAAAAGGTGCTTGGCAAGCACAAGCTGCGCAATTAGCGCAAAAAGGACAACGGGTATTAGGTTTCGCTTATAAGACAGTTACGTCACAACAGGAACTGACACATGAAACATTGTCAGGATTGACGTTTGCTGGACTGGCAGGCATCATCGATCCGCCAAAAGAAAGTGCCATTCAAGCCGTCAAAGAATCTCAAGAAGCAGGTATTTCCGTCAAAATGATTACCGGAGACCATAAAGATACAGCGCAAGCCATTGGCGAGCAAGTTGGTTTAAAGCATACGAAAAAAGTCCTTGAAGGATTAGAAATTGATGCTATGTCAGATGAAGAATTAGCCCAGCACGTTCAAAAAGTCGATGTATTTGCACGAACGACGCCAGAACATAAATTACGAATTGTCACGGCGTTACAAAACAATAGTGAAATTGTCGGGATGACCGGCGATGGCGTGAACGATGCGCCAGCACTAAAGAAAGCCGATGTCGGAATTGCCATGGGAATTAAAGGAAGTGAAGTAACCAAACAAGCCGCAGATATGGTTTTGGCAGATGATAATTTCCATACGATTGCTAAAGCCGTGAAAGAAGGACGCCGCATTTTTGATAACTTGAAAAAGACGATTACCTTCTTCTTGCCAACCTCTTTAGCACAAGGTTTAATTGTTGTCTGGGCGCTTTTAATGAATCATCCTCTACCGTTGACACCTGTCCAGATATTATGGGTAAACATGGTAACTACGATTACTTTGTCTTATGCATTAGGTTTTGAAAAAGCGAGTGCTGATACTATGAAACGACCACCAAGAGATGTCAACGAAGGCATTTTAACAAAGTACAGTATTTTTAGAATCATCTATGTGTCGGTACTCATTATGGTACCAGGTTACCTCATGGCGTTACAATTTGAGGGCCAAGCCTTACAGCAAACGTTCCTCTTACAAAGTATCGTCTTAGCGCAAGCAGCGTATATGATCAACTGTCGTAAGTTGGTTGATCCGTCGTTAAGCACAGGATTTTTCCAAAATAAAGTGTTGTTTGCTTCATTAGGAATCCTCTTTTTACTACAAGCGCTAGTAGTTTACTGGCCAGTAGCGCAGCAATTAATTGGCACAACTTCTTTAAATGGCCTTCAATTAGCAATGATTTTCGTCCATGTTGTGAGTCTGTTTTTCCTTGTTGAAGGGGAAAAATATATAACCAAACGATTCATGACGAAAGAAAGCCAAAAAACTAGCGAATGTCCTCGCTAGTTCCTTTAAAAATAAGAATGAAGAGTGAGCTCTGCTAGTCGGCGGAGTTCATTTTTTGTTGGAATTAAAGAGAGATAAAAGACAGGAAGATCAAGATGATCCAAGGGGAAATTGGAAATAATTATGTCGGCTTCATTTAACGTCAACTGGCTTAGTTCCACATATTCAATAGCTTGTAATTTCACACGAGTACCTAAATAAGCAGCTAATTCTTGTTGTAAAAAAGCTTTCCAAGCAGGTTCCCCTTGAAAGAGGAAATAGGCAGTCATCGTTTGCGCCTGAATGGAATAACTGGCTTGTTTTTCTAACAAAGAAGCCAAACTAAGAAAATAAGTTGGTTCTTCAATCGTGGTGTAGCGAGATAAAATCTCCAAAAGTTCTTGGTTGCTCTTTGATAACGCAAGGTCCTCTGCGGCTTGTTCGGTCATTAATTCTTGATATTCCAATTGAAATTGCTCAGAAAGTGTTGGGGACTCGGTATATTTAATGAATAACAATAACAGATTATCCAATAAATTTGTTTGGATTAAATCAGGCCGGGCTTCTTCAGTGGACAAATTAGTGACAAACTGCTGTAACGACTTTCGCAGCTGACTGTAATGAGTGTGGAGCGCAGAAGCCAACGTTTCGCCATAGACATTATCGTAATTCCAGCTTTCTAAGAAACAAAAGAAGGCAAAAAAACTTTCTTCTCCTTGCAAATAGATGCCTTCAGAAGCATAAAGTTTTGCTAAGGACGGTTGATAAAGTTGAAACAAGACATCTTTTGAGTCAAAAGAAAATTGACTCACTCGGCAATTGGCTTTGTTGCGAATCGTGTTAATGAAAAACCAACAAGCACCAAAAATTTCTTCCGTTTCCACCGTCAACTCACTACTGTAAACTTGTTTCAAAAATTGAAAATAATGCTCCTCATGAATCGAATAATCGTCAAAAAAATAATTATTATGAGTAAAAGGCACCAACAAACGATGATAAAAAATCCGAATATTGCTTTCTGCCCCGATTAGCTGAATGGTCGTCGTGGTTAGTTGAATCGTTAAATGAAAATCACGTAAGGCCTGATTCATTTTTTTGATATGTCGCTTCAAAGTTTCATAAGAAACACCACTAGTGCTCAAAAAAGAAGTTGTCACTAACTCTTTCGTAAATAGTAGTTCTTTTAATAGCTGAATACTAATGGATTGAGGTAAAAATAATGACCAAAGCTCATTGGTTTGCGCATTCCCCTGATTGCGTAACCGAATACCACTGCTATCGGTTTCAATGGACCAGTCGGCTGGTAATTGACTGCGAATATATTGTAAATCCGAAAAAACGGTTCGCTCTGTCGTCTGGATTTGCGTGGCTAAACGCTTGGCTGTCAGCTGAGGAACATTTAATAACTGTTCCAACAAACGAATTTGCCGAAGCAAATCTTTTTCCGTTATCACACGTTTTAACATGGAGTACATGGCAAAACCTCCTTTTGCTTAAGAATACGGATAAAAAGGGGATTGGTCAATTAAAAAAAGAAGCGAATTACGATTCGCTTCTTTTTATTCACTATACAAAAATATCAAATGTATACAAAACGGCTGACAATAAAATAGTTACAACAGCCATTCCTGATACAAAGCCGACAGCATCAGGAACAAACGGAGGTAATCGTTTAGCAATATAGTTACCGACAGGGGCCGCACTGATTCCTGCTAAAACGGCGATGGTCAGGGAAAGCCAAAAACCACCACCCATCATTAAAATCACACCAGGAACAATGCTGACCAGTGGCATAAACGTTGGATACCAACCTTCTTCAGCGAAATGTTTTCGATAAAGAAAAACACCAACAGCCGAAGCAATCATTTGTCCCATTAAAATGTCAGGAACCAAGCCAGAACCATTTGTAATATGATTAATATTGACAAACCAATCTGTTAAAACGCCTAGAATTACCAAACCTCCAACTAACTCATTTCCATAAAACCAAGCTTCGGAGAAGTCAGCAAAAGTGCGTCGTATTGACCATTGAAAGGTTTGCGTATTTTCAATTTTAGGTTGTTTTTGCCGCTTCTGAGCGATTGGTGCAACAGAAGGAACCATCCAAGGAAGTTGATGACAGATGGCTGAAACAATCCAGCCAACAAAAGCCATTGTGGTAACGTTGGAAACTGTACCAGGCACATTTAAAAGAGGCATCAATTGCGCATTCAGCCAATTGGCAAACGGAAAAGTGAAAAGCGCACTCAACAGAGAAATCGTTCCTAATTTTTTCCAGCCAGGACCGTAAACGAGTGTTAAAGCTGGCGGCGTGCCGACCACTACAATAAACGTTGGTAACCACAACACTTCTTTTGTAAAAAAGCGTGTAAAATCAAAAACATAAATAGTTAAAAAGAGGGAAAGTAGCTGAGAAGCAAGTACCCAAGGCCAAGCACCAGAACCACCAGCAATTGCAAATCCCTGCCATTTTGAATTTTTTCGATAAAGTTGCCAAGCAATCAGACCGCCGATTAGTAAGAAAAGCGTTGTAAAAAGTCCACCGTAAAATTCTCCTTCCGTGAAGTTCATAACAAAATAGATAAATTTGTAAAATCCCTGCTGATTCACTTTGGTAACTACGTCATTGTAAGGAAAAAAGTTAGACACATGTCGAAAGCCATTCATGATCCAATACAGGAACATTCCCAAAAAAATTTTTACAACAAGAGCTAAAACGGCTTCGTAATTGATCGATTTATTTTTCATATGATCGCTCCAAAAAAAATGACATTTTACTAAGTTTTTGAAATTAGTTTATTTTAGATACTAAAGCTTTTAGTGCCTCGTTAAAGACATTTGCTGGCGGATTAGTCAATCCAGCGCCAATCATACCAATCCCCGGTTCTTTATGAGCAATAGCAGTATTAATGACAGGCAGCATCCCTGTTTCTAAGACTTTTAAGACATCGATGCCTGAAGGAATCCCCATAAAATCTAAAACAGGAATCGTGACATTGGGATTTTCTTTCGTAGTAATTTCCAGCATTTCTTTTGAATAATTCAATGCTTCTGCCACTGTTCCGCCAACTAATGGGACAATTGCTGGTGCAGCTGCCATGGCAAATCCGCCAACACCATACGTTTCTGTAATAGCACTATCGCCCATATCCAAACCAGCATCTTCTTGTGTGTAACCAGCAAACATCGGACCAATCACCCGTTGGGCAGGCCCCGTAAACCAGTGATTTCCACCAATCCCACTGACACGAATTCCAAATTCGACCCCGTTTCGACACATGGTGGTGACAATTGTACTATTCTTCACATTATGCCCAGCATCTAACGCACATTTAGCGGCGCCCATCCAAGTCGGACCAGAAAAATAGTCAGAACTGCCAAGAAATTCAAATACTTCTTTTAATTGTTCACGAGAAAAATCAGTTTGAACCATGTAAGGTGTTAATGCTTGGACTAACAACGTACTTCCGGCTACATTGCGATTATGGCACTCATCGCCCATATGCAAGGCTTGCGAAAGCATTAAGCGTAAATCAATGCCTTCTGGACAAAAAGTCATGGCATCATGAAGTAATGGACCTAAAACATCGCGCATCCAAATCAGGCGATCCACGACGGATTGATCATTTGCACCAAATCGTAAAACTTTCGCCAATTGTTCACTTAAATTAGTAAAAGCTGTGTTGCCGTACGTTTCATTTTTGATAATATGAACGTACATATTCGGAGAAGTCACGCCAGCCATAGAACCAACAGCATCATGTTCATGACAAGGAGAAAACGTAATCGCGCCAGAACGAGCAACCCGATCGGCATCAGCTAGATCTTTTGCTAATCCTTCAAAAACAAGCGCTCCTTGAACGGCACCTTTCATCGGTCCGCACATATTTTCATAAGTAATGGCTGGTCCAGCATGTAAAATGGTCGTTTCAGTCATATTGGGCATGACATTAATTGCTTTATCAAATCCCACTAAAATAGGTTTTGATTGAATAATGCGGGTAACCGCTTCTTCGTTGGCTTGTTGGATTTTTTCATAAAGTGTTGGATTTTTTAATTGATCCAATAATTTCAATAGCTCTGGGTCACCATTGGCTGGCGGTGCCCAATTTACTTGATGTGAAGGAATCCCTTGTTTTTTCATATCTTCATGAATAAAGTCAATGCCTACATTGATCGTATCTAAAGGCTGTTTAAAAAGATCATTTCTGCTCATGTTCGTTCGCTCCTTTTACAAAAGTTTTGGTGGCTTCGCAAAGTTGATGACTGCTGTCGACAACGAGAACCTCTAAATCTTCTAAAATTTTCCGCTGTTCATGAATATCTTGTGGATCTTCTTCGGTCCCTAAAACATAGCCAATAATGGCTAGCTCACGACCATCTGATTTCGCTATTGCTTTGGCTTCCTTTAACGCCTCCGCTAACACGCCAACAGGATTTTCGTGAGAACCATAACCTAATTCAAAATCTAACGCTAAAACTGCCACTTCAGGATCTTTGGCTTCTTGAAGAATGCGAGTAATCCGAGAAGTCGGATCGATCATTGGATGTGGGCGGCCTTCTGTGAAACGATCATCACCGAAATCAATCAATGTATGTGCTTGGCTGTGGTCAGGATTTGCTAATTGCCGTTCAGGAATTTTATGAATATTACTATAAACATCATCAGAGACTTCTGTTAAAGCATATAAAAGTTCATCACAAAGAGTGCCACCACAGAACAACCCACGAACAAATTTTTGAGAAGGGGCTTGTTGCTGTTGGATGGTTGTTAACGTTGCGCCTGTCGGATTTTGATAGAGGCTGGTTTCCGCTTCCTGTGTTTGACTAAATTGAATCACCTTTTGAACTGCATCCAGAGAAGAAGTAGCAAAAGTGACGTTGTCTATTTTTCGTTCCGTTTGTTCACTGCCGATAAAATAAATAACAACTGGTTTAGTTGAAACAGCTAATTTTTTTAAAATTTTCTCTATTACTTCTGGAGCAGGCGGTTTAGAAATAAGCAAAATTGCCTTAGTTTGTTCGTCAACCATTAAAGCATCCAGCCCGTCAAGCATCATCAGCCCACCAATTTCAGCAGACAAATCACGGCCACCAGTACCAATTAATTGTGAAATCCCATAACCATATTTATGGATTTGGACACTAACTTCTTGGCTACCTGTACCAGAAGCGCCGACAATTCCAATATCTCCTGAACGTACCTCGTTAGCAAAACATAACCCAACGCCATTAATAATCGCTGTTCCACAATCAGGGCCCATCACAAACAGTTCTTTTTCGTGTGCTTTTTGTTTTAACGCTAATTCCTCGTCAACCGTCACGTTATCACTAAAGAGCATGACATGTTTTTGCTGATCTAAAGCTTTATGCGCTTCTCGTGCAGCAAATTTTCCATTGACAGAAATTACAACTAAGTTGGCATCAGGCTCTTCATGAAGGGCTGAATCTAACGTCTTATAGGTTACTTCAGAAGAAGCAGTTTTCTTTTTCTTCGTAAATAACTCGTCGACTTGCTGTAAAATTTCTTCTGAGTTCGCTTGGTCATCAAGATCTAAAACAATTAATAAATCACCTGTTGTAACATGCTCCAAGGCGGGTGTATATAACCCAACATTCCGAATCACTTCAAGATTCATGTCGGTTCCCATCCCAATCATTGCGGTTTTAACTCCAGCCAGTTCATTGGCTCGTGTTGAAATGGTCATTAAAGTAACTGAATCAAAATAGGCGTTCTCTTTAATTACTGTTTGAATTGTCATGATTATTCTCCTCACAAAATAGTTTTAAACCAAAAATAATGCCGCAAAGTATGTCGCTTCCTGAAGTTGAGCCCACCTCCTCTAAAGCTGAAACTGCTTGAGCCATTTCGTTTGTATTTCCGCTTTCAATTGATAAAAAAACACGCTGAACTAGCTGAGAAAACCGTTCGTTCACTGCTTCATGGATTTCCGCATAACTGACCGCATTCGTTCGTTCCTTGGCTAGCACAGCCAGCTGTTGGAAATTCGAGGGAAGCTGCTGTAATGCAGAAAAACTAGCAAGTAATCCTGTGATAAAATCATCGCCAGTGGGGGTTAAACCAATCCCCAATCCCAAAATCTTCGTTAAACAATCAAGAGCTATTTTAATAGATTTTTGCGCCCAAGCCTGTTGAAAATGAACCATTTCTTTTTGAATCTGGGTCCGACTATAAGAATCAAAAAGAAAGGTTGACGACGAAGCAGGAAAAAGCGCTTGCCAAGGATTGAAACGAGTTTGCTGAATATACGTTAAAAAAATAGCTATCTTTGTTTTACTGGGTGTTAAATAAAGTGGCGTTGGTTGCCAAATTTGGGCATCGGCTAGGGTTAATTGTCGTCGGCCTAACCGGATAAACAGGGGCTCAATTTGGACAGGTAAATCAGCGAAATGGCTAAGTTTTTTTTCATCGAGTATAATCGTGTTAGGTGCTATATGTTCGGGATGCGTTGAAATGGTCAAGAGAATTTCTTGGGTGTCTACATGACCATAATTAATAGCGTGCGTAAAACATTGCAAACTAGTCAATGTTTGATGAGGGAGTTTCGATAAAATCGTTTGGTCATAAGCTAAAATTTTTGTCATTCCAACGACCTCCTTTTTAATAGCGCTTTCACGACTTTATAATAAAAGAATCCAGCACGCTAAACAATTGCTAAAACTGACATTGATTTACAAGTTTGAATGGACAATTTGTACATTGGGAGGATAAATGATGTTAAAAGTGAGTGATTTATTAACGTTAGAAGAATTACCTGGCATTACCTTAGTGGCAGGACATAAAAATCAGGACCAACCGATTTTAAAAGTCAATATTTTAGAAAATCCTGATATTTTAGATTGGCTAACAGCAGGTGAGCTGCTGTTAACGACAGGGTACATATTTAAAGATGATCGGAAATTACAGAAAAATTTTTTGAAAGAACTAGCCAAACACCATTGTGCTGCCTTGGGATTTAAAACCCAACGTTATTTTGAAGAAGTTCCACCAGACCTAATCAAATTAGCAGATGAAATGAACGTTCCTATTTTAGCAATTCCTTACAATTACACCTTTTCGCAAATTGCTGACGTGTTGAAAAGTCGTGTCACGTTAGAACAATTTGACATGAATGCGCAAGAAACCGCATTGCATAATAAAATTTATCAAATCTTAGAAACGGGAAGTAGCAGTTTTCATTTGCTGCAGGATCTAGCAGAAACTATTCAAAATCCTGTCTTGTTATTGAATGACCACTTTGAAGGAGTTAATTTTTTTGACTTGCCTAAAAATCCAATTCGTATTTCTAGCATTTTAGAAGATAGACAAGAAACCTCAGAGTTCCAAAAACAATTACTTGAACAAAGTCATCCATTACTACGCTTTTATCAAGAACCGATTCATTTACAGTTGAAACTCTAGAACCAAGTGGTGCCAATTGAAATTTATCCAATTAAAAAGAAAAATGTTATTTTATATTATTTACTCGTCTGGAACACCTTGGCCCCATTACGACCAGTCGACGTGGCTCATTTTAAAATCACAGCTCATTACTTACTTTTACAATTGCAATTGGAATACTCACGGAAATTTGAAGAATACCAACAACGAAACGAATTATTTTTTAAGCTGATTGCGTATGAAAAGAGGGATCAAGCTGTTTTCCAACAATTTCAACAGTATTATCGCTTGGCAATAGATAAGCCCTATGCGATTTTGCTAATTTCATTAACCTTAAATGAACGCCAAAGGCAAGAAAAAATGTCTATTTTAGGTAACCAGTTAAACCAAGTTATCTTAGGGGATAAACAAAAAATTGTTTGTATTGAAATTGATAGTTCCTTTATTTTATTAGTTGAAGATCCACCTGAAAAAGAAGGCGATTATCTGAAAATGATGCAACGCCTAGCAAAAAGCAGCATAAATCAGTTAATGAAAGTACAAGAAGATGTGGAACTTTTCCTAACAATAGGACCTAAGATTCAAGGTCTGACCCAGATTCATGAATCTTATCAACAAGCGATTGACATTTTAGCCTTTCAACGTCAATTCGTTGCAGAAGAACCTGAAATGAGGATTGCTTCCTACGCGAATTTTCATTTTAGACAGACACTACAACGTTATTTTTTAGAAGAAGGACAAGCAACCCTCAGAAAAAAATATCTTCAACCATTGCAGAAAAGTGATCAACAGCAACATACCGACTTTGTCCATACACTGAATGTCTATTTTCAATCAAAACGAAACTTGTCTCAAACAGCCAAAAAGCTCTTTATTCATCGTAATACTTTGTTACAACGATTGGAGAAAATTGAACAGCTAGTGCTGTTGGATTTTGATAAAGAAGTGGACTTGTTGGCGCTGGAAGTGGCGTTGTTTTTGGGAACTTAAGAAGCAATATAAGTGGCGGTTTTTAATTTAATGGAATATATATAGCTAAAAGAAACGATTATACAAGAAGGATAATTTAATCAATAAAAAATTGGGGTAATTCATTACACTTACACTGTTCCCAATCGTCTCTATACACTATCTGTTTTATATATCATCAAAAATTACATCATGATATAATAAATAATTTTAACAAAATACACCCTAGAAAGAAGCCCAAAAATGAACCTAACCCATCAAGACTTCAATCTATTCAACCGAGAAATCTTCACATTCAAACAACTCAAAGAACAACAAACACCAGCAGAAATCGATGCCTTAAAGCAAACCTACAAGCAACATTGGGAAAAGTGGAAAGCCTTAAACCTCGCCATCGCCCAAAGTTTACCAGCTGAACTCGGCATCACTAAGCCGAAAATTGAAAGCTGGACCAACGGCTGGAATTTACGCAGTCATTTCTGGGCTGCATATCGCAGTGAGCAACGCCAAGCGGAAAATGCTTGTCTGGCGTTGTTATTAAATAAAAAGCAATTTCAAGTATATTTGATGTTTCAACATTACAAAAGTGAGGAGCGGGCAGGCTCAGTCGTCGCTTACAATCAATTGCTCAATCGTTTTGAAGCTTGGAGTCAAACCATCGACTGCGAAGGCTACTATATTTGGCCGCAGGAAGAGCATGAACTAGTGGACCATTTGCCTTTAAAAGATTATTTAGCAGATGAAAAACAACGGAAAATTCTAGAAGAGCGGATAGGCAATCACTCTTTTCAGATTGGTAAGTTGTGGTTTGCGACAGAAAAGCTTGAAACGATTGAAGAAAAAAGTTGTCAGGCGCTTCAAGAATTAGCGCCTCTGTACGTGGCATTACATGAAGAAAAAAACTTCTTTGATTGATTTATTGATCAGAGAAGTTTTTTGAGTTACAGCTATCAACAATTAACTCATTAATAATGGAGAGAAGACGAAAAAATTGCGATTTCCTTCACAAAACACCTTATTATCTTTCCGAAAATATGATATCTTTAGAATGGAAATTTCATGAAAAGAGGATGCGAATGTTTAAAAAGTACACACAAATGATAAGGGATGAATTTAAAGGGTATAATCAAAAAAAATTGAAAAAAGATTTCTTGGCAGGTTTGACTGTCGCAGCCGTCGCGTTGCCGTTAGCGTTAGCGTTTGGGGTCTCTAGCGGCGCCACTGCAGCAGCTGGCATGATCACGGCGATTATCGCTGGAATTGTGATTGGGAGCCTTTCGGGTGGGTTTTATCAAATTTCAGGACCAACAGGTGCGATGGCAGCTATTTTAATGTCAATTGCGGCAGTGCATGGCATGCAAGGGATTTTGTTGGCCACCTTTTTGGCGGGAATTTTCTTGCTTTTGGCAGGGATTTTGCGTTTAGGGAGCTTGACTTCTTTTATTCCGTCACCGGTCATTACCGGGTTTACTTCAGGAATTGCTATTATTATTGCGTTGGGGCAGCTTGATAATTTCTTTGGGGTTCGTTCAGAAGGACACAATTTAATTGAGAAAATCAGCAGTTATCGTTCATTGGGCTTTGATTTAAGTATACCAACGACGGTTATGTCGATTTTAGTGGTACTTGGATTAGTGTTCTTTCCGAAAAAGTGGAATGCGATGATACCAGCTTCATTGGTGATGATTATTTTAGCTACGTTAGCAACAGTGGTTTTTCAACTGCCAGTGGCCACTGTAGGGAAAATTCCGACAAGTATTTTTAGTGATACACGTTTGGAACTTGGTTCGCTTCAATTAAGTGCGTTTCAGGATATTTTGGTGCCTTCGATTAGCATTGCTATGTTAGGTATGATTGAAAGTTTGCTTTGTGGCGCTTCGGCTGGTCGCATGACAGGGAAACCATTAGACAGTAATCAGGAACTAGTGGCACAAGGAATTGGCAACTTAATTTTGCCATTTTTCGGTGGCGTTCCTGCGACAGCAGCGATTGCCCGCACGAGCGTAGTGATTAAATCTGGTGCGCAAACACGTTTAGCGGGTATTTTTCATGCGGTCTTTTTATTGTTATCGATGTTGCTTTTATCGCCAGTCATGTCTAAAATTCCCATGCCTGCGTTAGCTGGTGTTTTAGTGGTGACAGCGTGGCGAATGAATGAATGGTCGGTGATTAAAGAATTCTTCCAGAAACGTTTCCACACAGCCTTGTGTTTATTCTTCTTAACGATGGTAGCGACCGTTATTTTTGACTTGAGTTTAGCGATTGTTTTAGGGGTCTTAGCGGGTTGTCTGTTTTTCATTGCGAAAAGTGCCGTGATTACGATTAATGTCGAGGAAGTTGATTGGTCAAGAATGGGGCTAGTACCGACCGATTGTACGGAAAATTGGGTGGTGGTTTATTTGAGTGGCCCGTTATTTTTCATGTCTTCTGAACGATTGAAACAAACGTTACTACAATTGGAAACAAAAAGTGGTGTAGTATTTTCAATGCGAGGAGTTCCTAGCATTGATAGTACGGCGTTAGATATTTTAGAAGAATTTTGTCTTGCAGCAGAAGGTCGTGGACAACAAGTTCAATTTGCCGCTCTGCAACCAGAAGTTGAAAAAATGATTCGAACCATTCAAGGAAATCAAGAGAAGGAATACCATTTCTCAGTCGCAGAATTTTTACAAACGGTGCATGTTGCAGAACAATAAGTCATTTTCAAATGAAATGTTCTATTTTCTATTGCGTGCTTAATGTGTGAAGAAATAAGAAAAATAAGTGGGGACTAAAACGAGTTTCTAGATGAGTTCCTAAAAAATAATAAAGAGAAAACTTCATACTTAGAAGTTTTCTCTTTATTATTTTTTTTAGGTTATTTATTGAAGTACTTCTAGCATAACGTCTTTTGGATCATCCGTAACATTGCCTGCGTAGTTAGGAGTGATTAAAGATATCGAACCATTTTTATTGTTGAATAAGTATAAAGTACCCGATCTATTTTGTTCATCGTTTGAAGAAATATTAGTTCCTAAAATTAATTCTGTATTTACTTTAACGGTTCGAATACTGTTATCGTCCGCTGAAAATATTCTAATCTCTTTTGTAGGAATTGTATTTATAGATAGCTCATATTTATTAATGGCTTCTTTCACTTGACCATTTTCAGCCCCAAACAATTTAGTTTGGAAGGTAGCAGTTGGTGTTGAATTTAAGTTTTCTAACGTAATTGAAGTTGGCACATTCATTCCTTTAAAATTAAATACGAGTGGGTTGTTTAAACTACTAAGATCGACAGCATAAGGTGTTGCTTCTAAAGAATTTGCTTCTTCGACATTTGTAGATACTTCATTTTTAGACTTTGCCGAATCCTGAGTGGTACTGGCACTTTCTGAAGTTTCTTTTAGTTTATTATTAGAGCTTGTTTCTATGCTAGAACTGTAATGATTAGTACTGCTTTTCATTGATGTTGTATGATTGGTAGAATTTTCTTGTTTTTTAGGCTCATTCGCTTTCTGAGAACTACAACCTGTTAAAAAAATAACTAAAATAACACAAACTAATTTTTTCATACTATTCCTCCTATAGACGCTATAACTAATTTTATCTTACTTGTTAATATAACAAAAGGAATAATTATTTTATTTTCACGAATGCTCAAATTGTTTAAATCTGTAGTTTTTATACTTATTTTTGTTGCATTTGCAACAAAAATAAGTTAAAGTAATGACAATCATAAAATATTAGCGAAAGGAAGTGTCCTAGTGACAGATATTTTAAGAGAAATTGGTATGATTGCGCGGGCCTTAGATTCAATCAGTAATATTGAATTTAAGGAATTATCTTTAACACGAGGACAATATCTTTATTTGGTCAGGGTCTGTGAAAATCCTGGGATTATCCAAGAAAAGATCGCCGAACTGATTAAAGTTGATCGAACCACAGCGGCGCGGGCGATTAAGCGTTTGGAAGAACAAGGCTTTATTTATCGTCAAGAAGATGCAAGCAACAAAAAAATTAAGCGGATTTATGCCACAGAAAAAGGGAAAAACGTTTATCCAATCATTGTGCGCGAAAATCAACACTCGAATCAAGTTGCTTTGCAAGGCTTGTCAGAAGTGGAAATTTCACAATTGGCAGAGTACTTAGTCCGGATGCGTAAAAATGTCAGCGAAGATTGGGAATTTGTCAAAAAAGGGAACACTCGAAATTATTAAGGAAAGGACGACTGATTGATGGGAGAAATAAAACAATTAACAATAGAAGATGCACCAGCGTTACAAGAAATCAGCATTGAAACTTATACAGATACTTTCGGACCATATAATACCCCAGAAAATATGCAAGCCTATTTAGTAGAAGCTTACAATTTAGAAAAATTACAAAAGGAATTGGCTAATCCCCACTCTGACTTTTATTTTATCTTTGTCGATAATCAATTAGCTGGCTACATGAAATTAAATCGTGAGACGGCACAAACGGAACCGATGGGGCCAGAAAAGCTCGAGGTTGAGCGATTGTATATTTTACCTGCGTTTAAAGGAAAGAAGCTGGGGACACAATTGTTAGAACTGGCGGAAGAGAAAGCTCGTGAATTTGGTAAAAACGCACTGTGGTTAGGTGTCTGGGAACACAATGATGCGGCGCGGGCATTTTATAAAACGATTGGCTACCGCTATTATAGTCAACATTCATTTTTTATGGGAGACGATGAACAGACGGATTTTATTTTGTTAAAGGAATTATAGCAAGAAAATTTAGAAACAAAGATTTCTGATAAAATCAGAAATCTTTGTTTATTTTTTTGATTAAAATTAAGCAATTTTTTATTTTCAAAATGTTATTTTTTAAAACGTAAAAATTGAAAAAGAAGATTTTAAATCTGTGAAAAGTTGTCAATCTTGTGAGAAAACTCTTTTGTCAGTGTCTTTTTTCAGGATGGTTCTCTTCCTGAAAATCCACTTCATTTTATCTAATTTGTGTGTGTTTGATTAAAAAATATTGTGTTGTATTTCATTTAAATGTATAATTTATTTATGTAATTTTTAATAATAAGCGTATTTTAGCATTTGAAAAGAGAAGTTGTACATAATATGTGAATAAAAAGATTTGTTTCTTATTTTCTAGAGTGAGAGGGCGATATAAAAAAGGTTGCTATTTTTTCGTTCAAAGTGAACAAAGAATCGTTTGTTATTTAGTTGGGGTAACTAATGATTCTTGTTATAAAAAGCGCTTACAATTCGTGTGATGAGAGTAGTACGCATGTTTGTGCAAAAGTGACAAAAAAGAGAAGGCAGGGTGTTTTAATAGAAAAAATTTTTAATAAAAAGGAGAGTTTGTCGTGGAGAAAAATGTGTCTCAAGTAACAGCTCAAGAAGAAACAGCGCTGAAAGCACGTGGCTACAATGAGGATTTGTTGCCAAGTAGCCCGAAACAACGGACAATGGGCGCGCGCAATTTTTTTACATTATGGATGGGTTCGATTCATAATATCCCGAATTATGCAGCAGTGGGCGGCTTTATTTTCTTAGGTTTATCGCCGCTGCAAGTTATGTTGGCAGTTGTGTTAAGCTCATTCATTGTAGCAGCCTTCATGAATTTGAATGGCGTGGCTGGCTCTAAATATGGGATTCCTTTTGCGATGCACTTACAGTCTACTTACGGCAGTCTCGGAGCAAAACTGCCAGGGTTCTTAAGAGGTTGTGTGGCCGCGATTGCTTGGTTTGGTCTGCAAACATTTACAGGATCGCTCGCTTTATTAATTATTCTCGGGAAATTTTGGCCGAACTTTTTACAAATTGGTGGGTCATTCCAGTTTTTTGGTCTCAGGCTACCTGAATTAATGGCGTTTACTCTTTTCTGGCTCTTAAATGTGGCAATAGGTTTCGGTGGTAGCAAAATTTTGAACCGGTTTACCGCCATTTTAAGTCCATTGATTTATGTCGTTATTATTGGATTAACGATTTGGGCCATTCGAGCTGGGGGCGGTTTAACACCAATTTTGTCCTATCAAGTTTCTGGTGCGATTCGTTCAGTCAATCCACTTGTGGCGTATCTGATTATTTTTAACTCGGTTGTGGCCGTTTGGTCAGCGCCTGGTGCGAGTGTGGCGGATTTTACTAAGAATGCGCGCTCGACACGTGCTCAGGTTGTGGGGCAAACAGCAGGTTTAGTTGTTGGTTATGGGATTTTCGCTTTTTCCAGTGTGGTTATTCTGTTAGGTGGTTCGCTGTATTTTGGGATTCAAGAATGGAATATTTTAAACATTATTGATCGTTTAGATAATGTGGCAGTGGTGGTCTTAGCCATGTCGGTTTTCTTATTAACGACTATTTCAACGAATGCAACGGGGAACATCATTCCGGCAGGTTATCAATTGGCGGCGCTATTTCCTAAAAAAATGACGTATAAAAAAGGCGTCATTATTGCCAGTGTTATCAGCTTTCTCATTATGCCTTGGAAACTGATGGAAAACGCCGATAGTATTTTTATTTTTCTGAACGCAATTGGGGCTGTTTTAGGACCAGTCGCTGGTGTGATGATTGCGAATTATTATTTTGTTCAAAAGCAACAAATTGATTTAAATGATTTATACGTAGATAAACACAAAAAAGAGGAAGCCAATCCTTTTTACGGATTAAACAAGCCGGCGTATGTTGCTACTATTCTGGCGTTGGTTCTTTCCTTAAGTGGTCAATTTATTCCACAGGTTAAAATCATTGCTGATATTTCGTGGTTTGTGGGCTTTGCTACAGGTTTTGTGCTGTACTTAGTGTTAAAAAAATGGACTTGGGATTCAAAAAAAGTGAAAGAAACAGCTTATCAGGAGGGAAAATAAATGCAAGCAGAGTTAGTGATTAAAAACGGGTTAGTTATTTTAGAAACTGGAGAAGTCATTACGGATGTCGCCGTTCAAGGAGGAAAAATCGTAGCGATTGGGCAAGACTTGTCAGGAGAACGTGTGATTGATGCGACGGGTTTAGTCGTTAGTCCAGGGATGGTGGATGCTCATGTTCATATTACCGATCCTGGTGGTGGTTACCGCGATGAATGGGAAGGGTATGTCACAGGAACGGCCGCTTGTGCCAAAGGGGGCGTGACGACCTTTATGGAAATGCCTTTAAATCAGATTCCAGCAACTGTGGATAAGACCTCTCTTGAGATCAAATACAAGGCAGGAGAAAATAAACTAAAAGTAGATGTAGGGTCATTTGGGGGCGTGGTCCCGACCAACTTGGCTGGTGGGATTCAGGAACTTGATGAAGGAGGCGTTTCCGGCTATAAATGCTTTTTAGGAACGTGCGGCGATCGTTCAATTGAAGGAGATTTTCAAAATGTCGACGATTATTCACTATATGAAGGAATGAAACAAGTTGCCAAGACTGGCAAAGTGCTAGCAATCCATGCAGAAAATGCGCCAATTACGGATAAATTAGGCGCGTTAGCTTATCAAAATGGCGAAACGACTTTAGCGGCATATGTAGCTACACGTCCTGTGTTTACCGAAGTTGAAGCGATTCAAAAAGCCATTTTATTTGCCAAAGAAACAGGTTGTCGGATTCATATTTGTCATGTGGCTTGTCAAGAAGGTGTGGAAGAAGTTTTAAAAGCCCAAGCAGAAGGGGTAGATGTGACTTGTGAAACATGTACGCATTATTTATATTTTACCACGGATGAACTTGATGCCATTGGTCCAGTCGTCAAATGTTCGCCGCCGATTCGTGACGCGGACCAACAAGCCGCCTTATGGAACCACGTGCAAACAGGCGGCATCGCGTTTGTAACCTCTGACCATTCTCCTTGTACGCCAGACTTAAAAGATACAACCAATGCTTTTGAAGCTTGGGGCGGCATTTCTGGTGTTCAAAATAACGTCGACGTGTTATTCGATGAAGCCGTCCAAAAACGTGGTTTATCCTTGAAACAATTCGCGGATATGATTGCAGCAAACCCAGCTGACCGTTATCACTTAGCACAAAAGGGCCGCATCAGCATTGGTAAGGATGCCGATTTTGTACTAATTAAACCTAATGCGCCGTATATCTTAAAAGCAGAAGATTTAGAATATCGAAATAAAATTAGTCCTTACATTGGTCGTGAAATTGGGGCCCAAGTGATTCAAACAATTTTAAGAGGCGAAACAATTTACGCACAAGAAACTGGGGTAACCGAGGCGTTTAACGGCGTATTTATCAAAAATTAAACACCTATTTTAGAAATGAAAAGGGACAGAAGCGTGATTGAATTAGCGCCTCTGTCCACGAGTTACGGGTTATACATTGGTTATTTCGCACAAAAATACACTTAATTTTGTTTGATAAGTACAATGAAGATGACTAGGGAAACGTTTACAATCAGAGTGTAATCAGTCAGGAGGTTTTGTGATGGACTTGGAAAAAGTTTTAAAACAAAGAATCGAAGAGTTGTCAGCAATTGGGAGTGATCCTGCAGGAGGGATGACACGCTTACTTTATACAGATTCGTGGTTGGCAGCACAAAAGTATGTGCAAAGCCAAACTGAGGCGTTTGGACTGGAAACGCAATTTGACGAAGTCGGGAATCTGTTTTGTCGAGTGGCAGGAACGGAATTTCCTCAGGAAACGATTTTAACTGGGTCACATATCGACACCGTGGTTAATGGTGGGACCTTAGATGGTCAATATGGTGTTATTGCTTCCATGACGGCTGTTCAATATTTATTAGACAAATATGGGAAACCACGGCGTTCTCTAGAAGTGCTTTCCATGGCTGAAGAAGAAGGGAGTCGTTTTCCAACGGTTTTCTGGGGAAGCAAAAATGTCGTTGGTGAAGCCAAACGTGAAGAAGTAGTCGATATCTCTGACAACGAAGGTAAAAAGTTTGTTGATGAGATGCATCGCCAAGGCTTTGATTTTCGGCAGGAGCAAACTAGACGTGAGGACATTGAAGCATTTGTCGAAATTCATATTGAACAAGGCAATATTTTAGAGAATGAAAAACTCCAAGTCGGTGTTGTTCATAGTATTGTAGGGCAACGTCGCTACACGGTTAACTTAAAAGGGCAAGCCAATCATGCAGGCACTACGCCAATGAGTTACCGTCATGATGCGGTGTACGGTTTTGCTAAAATTTGTGCAGAAGCCATTGATCGTGCGAATGAAATTGGTGATCCGTTAGTTTTAACATTCGGTAAAGTCATTCCGAAACCCAATACAGTCAACGTGGTGCCTGGAGAAGTGGAATTTACAATTGACTGCCGTCATACCGACGCTGCTTTTTTACGACATTTTACCGGTGAATTAGAAGAACGGATGAAGACAATTGCTCAAGAATTAGGCTTAACGATTGCAATTGACCGCTGGATGGATGAAGCCCCTGTACCGATGAATCAAGCAATTGTAGAAGTTATTGAACAAAAAGCCAAAGAAGGCAAGTATCAGTATCGTATGATGCATAGTGGCGCTGGGCATGATTCGCAAATTATTGCGCCCCATTACCCGACGGCGATGATATTTGTGCCAAGTATTGGTGGGATTAGTCATAATCCAGCAGAAGCAACGGCATTTCCAGATTTGGTTGAAGGCGTCAAGCTTTTAGCAGATACCTTATATGAATTAGCGTATAAATAAGATAGAAAAGGAAGAATTGTGATGGGTTATAAAAATAATCGAGTTGGTTACCAAAAAGAATTGTTAACATCAAGAGCTGTGATAAAAAAAGACAATTACGCCATTATTCCCCATGATGGTTTGGTGCAAAATGCAGTACCTGGTTTTGAAAATGTCGATATTTCCATTTTGGGATCGCCTAAATTAGGTGCGACATTTGTGGATTACATTGCTACGTTTCATAAAAATGGTCAACAAACATCTGGTTTTGGTGGCGATGGGATCCAAACGTTGGTTTATGTCATTGACGGTCGTTTGCGCGTTTCAGATGGTCAAGAAACCCATGAGCTTGAAGCCGGGGGCTATGCCTACTTTACGCCTGAAATGAAAATGTATTTAGCGAATGCACAGGAAGCGGACACAGAAGTTTTCTTATATAAAAAACGCTATCAGCCGTTGGCGGGCCATCAACCTTATAAAGTGGTTGGGTCAATTCATGACCAACAACCCGAAGAATATGAAGGAATGACAGACGTTTTACTTTGGAGTTTATTGCCGAAAGAGTTTGACTTTGATATGAATATGCATATCTTATCTTTTGAACCAGGCGCTAGTCATGCCTACATTGAAACGCATGTCCAAGAGCATGGTGCGTATTTAATTAGTGGCCAAGGGATGTACAATTTGGACAATGAATGGTATCCAGTGGAAAAAGGGGACTATATTTTCATGAGTGCCTATGTGCCACAAGCAGCCTATGCGGTTGGCCGTGAAGAACCGTTAATGTACGTTTATTCCAAAGATGCCAATCGTGAACCAGAATTATAACGAAAAGCCGAATGTAAAGTAATGACCTCGGAACAATAGGATTTGAACACGCAGTGGTGAACGGTAGAGTCCTTTTTCTTGGTAGACGTTACTTTTATTCGGCTATTTTCCTGTTAATTATTTTTCTGAAAGTTCCAGCGCTACCCGTAAGAGTAAACTCGTCTCAGGCTCTTGAATAGAGGTACCTAATAATTTTTCACATTGATTCATGCGATATTTAATGGTGTTTCTGTGAAGGTAAAGAGCGTTGGCCGTTTTAGTAATTTCGCAATTGAAATCTAAAAAAACTTTCAAGGTTTTTCGTAATTCTTGTAACGTCGGTTCCGTCGGATAGGCCAACTCTTTCAATTGTTGCTGGCAAAAGTATTCAACATCTTCAGTACCAATCTTTTCAAAAAGTCCAGCTAGGCCTTTGGGATGGAACAATTGCACAGTTGCTGGTTTTTGAGCGTGTAAAGAAGCCTCTAATGTCGAGGAAGCTTCAATATAAGAATTAGGCAAATCTTCTAGGTTTTCATAAGCGTTGCCTAAAGCAAAGCGAATGGTAATAGGCAAAGCCTGTTGCAAACGTTCAGCGAGGTTTTGCAAAATCATCAAATGGTCATTTTTCTTAGATTGAAAAATCAAGATACTTTTATTTTGATTTTTTAATTTAAACAAGGCGACATCTGGCAGGATTTCCGGCAATTGTTCTTTGAGCCATTGGAAAATTAGTTGCCCTTCCGCTTGCTGATAACGAATATGGGTTTCATTTTCTGGTTTAGTCACGCCGTAGACAATCGCTAATTGATAATAATCACTGTTGATTAAACGATAATTTTTCCAAAGTTCCAACCAATTTTGATGTTTACTCAGCGCTTCTTGATGTGTATCAAGCAAGCGGTCCAAAAAGTCTGTTTTGAGATGTTCAAAAGATTCAGCAATTTTCTGGTTTTTAAATAACATAAA
Organism: Enterococcus sp. DIV1758; assembly: GCF_051711985.1. Taxonomy (NCBI): domain Bacteria; kingdom Bacillati; phylum Bacillota; class Bacilli; order Lactobacillales; family Enterococcaceae; genus Enterococcus; species Enterococcus sp. DIV1758. Next base: position 2,457,229 of record NZ_JBIOOA010000001.1, on the reverse strand, counting down.
AGTCAAAACTAAAATGGCCTGATCAATGGCAAATTCAGAAATAGGATAAGGAATCTGTTCAGGAGATAAGACCAATAAATAATAGGGAAAATAATCGTTCACACGAATTGGAAAGCCAGCTACTTGAATGTTTTCTTGTCGCTCATCCTGTAAACGAAAGATTTTCTTTTCTTGTGCCAATTGTTGAAAGTGGTCTTTTGATAATTGTTCGATGAAAAACTCCGCCGATTTTTGATTGCCATAAAAATAATTCGAGTGGGCAATCACCTGTTGCCAAGGACTTAATAAAATAATTGGCGCATTTAAAATTTTCGCAAATTCAGCGATGAAACGCGTAGCATCAACATCTTGCATTAATAATGTTGAAAAACGCTTTTGGATGTCAAATGCCGCAGACATCTGTTCGGTTTTGCTATCACGAAGATAGCCTACAATTTCATGCAACAACCCGCCTAGTGGCTGTGTGCTAGGAATTTTAATCAGGGGCAAATCAACGGCACTGGCATAGGCAACAATTTCTGGTGAAATTTCGTCAAGGAACCGCCCAACTTTGATTCCTAAAGCCGTACACTCTGCTTGTTTTAGCGAGTCAATAAAAGGTTTCAATTTTTCTTGATCATCTTTATAAATCATTGCCGTTGTTAAAATCATGACATTTTTAGGGATAAAATCAGCCACATCAGGTGTTTCCGTGATTTCTACACTTTCCAAGGGCTGTGTTAAGTTTGAGTGAGACGATAATAATTGTAAGTCAGAAAATCTTGGTAAAGCCAAGACCTCAGCTAATATTTTCATCACAACAACCTCCTTTTTTTATAGTATAGCGAAGAATAAAAAGGAGTACAAAAGATAGTTATTGAATATGTCTAAAAAACAAAGTCAAAATAGTGCAAATTGAACAATGAATTTCTGAGTTTTTCCAAAGATAATAAAAGAGAAGAATTAAAAATGAAGTGAGGGATTACTATGTATCAACAACCAAATTTTGTACGGCGAACAATCATGACGCCGGGACCAGTCGAAGCCCATCCATCGGTACTTCGTCAAATGGGTCAACCAATTTTAGGGCAATTCGATCCAGAATTTCTACAAATTATGGATGAAGTTCGGGAAATGATTAAAGTACCTTTTGCCACAAAGAATCAACAAGCCTTTGCCATTGATGGCACGTCACGTTCAGGCTTGGAAGCGGGGTTATTTGCATTGATTGAGCCAGGCGACAAAGTGCTTGTGCCTGCGTATGGCCGGTTTGCTTATTTATTAGGTGAAATTTGCGAACGCGCCCGGGCCGAAGTCATTTATTTAGAAAAGGACTGGCTCGCACCGTTTGAACAAACAACGGTGATTGAAGCGATTAAAGAACATCAACCAAAAATTGTTGCGATGGTCCACGGCGAAACGGCGAATGCACAAATGCAACCACTGGATCAAATTGGCGCCTTTTGTCGGGAAAATGAAATTTTCTTCGTAGTAGATATGGTGGCGACTTACGGCGGTGTCGAAACAAAGGTCGATGATTGGAAGATTGATATTGCGGTAGCAGGCACTCAAAAATGTGTCAGCGTACCTTCAGGCCTTTCTTTGATTACCTACAACCAACGTGTAGCCGATTATCTGGCGGGCCGTTACCAAAAAGAGTTAGGGCTTGGCGCGGATGCGCGGAATGAACGGTTCATTCAAAGTAACTACTTGGATTTATCGCAATTAGAAAAATATTGGGGACCAGAGCGCTTAAATCACCATACAGAAGCGACTACAATGATTTATGGGCTACATGAAGGGCTGCGCTTGTTACTTCAAGAAGGCATGGAAAATGTCTACGCACGTCATCGGAAAAACGATCGTATTTTAGTTGAAAGTCTGCAAAAAATGGGCTTAGAAATTTTCGGGAAGTTAGACACAAAAACACCAACAGTCATTCCTGTGGTCATTCCAGAAGGAATTGATGGTGAAAAGGTGCGGAGCTTATTACTGGATCATTTTAAAGTTGAAATTGCCTCTTCTTTCGGTGATTTAAAAGGAAAAATTTGGCGGGTCGGTAATATGGGGTACAGCAGTCGCGAAGACAATGTGTTGCATTTCTTGAGTGCCTTTGAGACTGTATTGAAACACCAAGGTTATCAATTTGAAGGCGGTAGCGGTAGTACTCATGCATTGGCTGAGTATTTAAACTAAAAAAGAAGGTAGGACAAAGGTCACTACGTAAAAAAGCGTAGTGCTTTTGTTCCTTATGAAACGTTAACCAAAAAAATGATTGGTGGAGGAAAAGAAAATGACAGACAAGACAAAAAGTTCGTTGGCTTATTGGAAAAAAATCGTTATTTTACTATGTATGGGCTGGGTAACAATCTGGATTTATCGTTCCGCGCTTTCTCCTGTTTATCCGCAAATTCGTGCGTCTTTAAATGGTAACGCTTCAGATACGGCCCTAGGGTCCATTTCTAGCTTTTATTTTCTCGGTTACGTAGTCATGCAGATTCCTGCAGGCTTCTTGGTAGACAAAATTGGGAAAAAACGTGTATTAATTCCAGGCTTTATCTTGTTTGCGCTGGCAGCATTACTGATTGCCCAAGCCCAAACGATTGGAACAATTTACTTAGGTAGCTTATTGGCAGGCTTAGGATGTGGTTCTTTCTATGGCTCGGCTTACTCGTTGACGTCGCAAAACATTCCTCAAGCCAAAAAAAGTTTTGCAACAGCTATTGTCAACAGTGGTTCAGCCGTTGGTTCAGGTTTAGGGATGATTTTATCTAGTTATTTAGTTGCCCAAAAAGGATTGCCTTGGCAAGTGATGATGTACATTTCCGCCTTTATGATTATTTGTATGTTAGTGGCTTTTCAAGTGATTATTCGCAATCATAAAGAAGACATGGCCTTGATTCAGCCAACCGTTGTTGATGAAAAAGATAACGGAGCGGTAAAAGAAAAAGTGCCCTTTAAAAAACTGTTTGCGCCACATATGCTATTTGCGTATATTTTATATTTTGGCACTTGTTATGCATATTATATGATTGTGACTTGGTTACCTAATTTTTTAAGTACCGAACGTGGTTTCCAAGGAGCGGCAATTGGATTGTCCTCTTCGCTGGTCGCATTTGCCTCTATTCCAGGAGCGTTATTTTTTAGTCGGTTGGCGGATAAGTACATGCATAAAAAAGTTCAATTCATCGTTGTTTTAGAATTTTTAGCAACAGCCATGCTTTTGTTAACTGTACAAGTAAGTAATGCAACGTTGTTATTAATTGCTTTAATTATGTATGGGTTCTTAGGGAAATTAGCTGTAGAACCGATTATTATTTCTTGGCTAGGTGAAAATGCACCAAAAATTGGAATTGGTACTACTTTGGGTGTGTTTAACTTTTTCGGCATGATGTCATCTGTGATCGCCCCAGCTTTAACTGGGAAAATTTCTGACACAACTGGTTCGAAAGTCATGGGCTTTTATATCGCCGTCGTGATTTTACTAATTGGCACGATTCTTTTTATGCTTGTCAATTTAAAAAAACGCGGGGCAGATTCGTCTAATAAATAAAAAAACAACGCAAACTTATCTTTCGCTGAATAAGTTTGCGTTGTTTTACTTTTTGACAATCATATTAATCGCTTGTGCTAATCGCTCTTCTTGTTCTTTAGGATCTTTTTCAGGATTTTCAAAGCAATGCTTTAAATTCTCCGCAACTATCATCCCCATTACGCGATCAATACTAGAACGGACCGCACTCAACTGAGTGATAACATCGATACATTCTTTTTCTTCATCAATCATTTTTTGAATCCCGCGAATTTGACCTTCTGTGCGGCGTAAACGATTCAGCACTTTCTTTTTTTCTTCAGTCATTTTGCCCCTCCTTAAGAGTAGTGATTGGTTTAAAATATACCTACACGAGGTATTTTTGTCAACTATCTTTTCTTTGAATCTAAAAATGGCAGAAATCTCTTCAGTTGACAAGTCTAACTTTTTCATGTTAAATATACCCCGTAAGGTATATAAGAGAAGGAGAAAAAGATGTTATTTCAATTGTTTAAAAAAACGCCAAGTATTTCAACAAAAGAATTGCAGTCACGTTTATCTAAAGAGATAACGTTATTAGATGTCCGGACACCTAGCGAATACCGCGCAGGGCATATTCCACAAGCGATTAATGTCCCACTTAACAAAATTCCCGCCTACAACAAATCCGCTAACGAGGTCTATGTGATTTGCCAGTCCGGCATGCGCAGCAAAAATGCGGCCAAAATTTTAGCGAGAAAAAACTATCACGTGATTAACGTTCGTGGCGGGATGTCCCAATGGTCTGGTCAAATTAAAGGAGGAAAATAAATGAAAATTGTAATTATCGGAGGCGTGGCTGGTGGCATGTCAGCAGCGACACGTTTACGTCGTTTAATGGAAGATGCTGAAATTGTTGTCATGGAAAAAGGCCCTTTTGTTTCATTTGCAAACTGTGGTTTGCCTTACTACGTTTCTGGCGAAATCGCAGAAAGAGAGCAACTGCTTGTTCAAACACCCGAAGCGTTAAAGGCACGGTTTAATTTAGATGTTCGTCCTCACCATGAAGTCGTGGCGATTGATCCAATAGAAAAAGTGATCACAGTGAAACATGAAACAGAAATTTTAACAGAACACTATGACAAATTAATTTTATCACCAGGGGCGAAACCTTTTGTGCCGCTAATTACAGGATTGGCAGAAGCCAAAAATGTTTTTTCATTAAGAAATGTTCCTGATTTAGATCAAATTATGACAGCCTTGACACCAGAAACAAAACGAGCCGTCGTGATTGGCGCAGGCTTCATTGGCTTGGAAATGGCAGAAAACTTGCAAAAACGCGGATTAGAAGTCACTCTCGTGGAAAAGGCACCCCATGTTTTACCGCCATTAGACGAAGAAATGGCCGCTTTTGTCAAAGTTGAATTAAGCAAAAACAATGTTCAAGTAATTACGGGACAGTCTGCGGTTGCTTTTGAAGAAGAAGGGCAAGTGATTCGCTTAGAGGACGGTCAAACATTAGCTTCTGATTTAACCATTTTGTCGGTGGGTGTCCAACCAGAAAATACCTTAGCAGTTGAAGCAGGTGTAGCAACTGGTTTACGTGGCGGTATTGTTGTTGATGAACACTATCAAACGAATCAACCCGATATTTATGCGGTTGGGGATGCTATTGTAGTGAAACAACAAATCACTCAAGAAGATGCGCTGATTTCTTTAGCTTCCCCCGCCAATCGCCAAGGACGTCAAGTAGCGGATGTGATTGCTGGGTTAGAGAGAAAAAATCAAGGGAGCATTGGGACCGCCATTGTGCGAGTCTTTGATTTAACCGCCGCTTCAACTGGTTTAAGCGAACGGGCTGCTAAAGCTGCTGGACTAACAACAGCTGTTGTGCATATCAGTGGAAAAGACCATGCGGGGTATTATCCTGGCGCAACAGATCTTCAGTTAAAATTAGTTTTCCATCCTACGACAGGGGAAATTTATGGCGCACAAGGAATTGGGGCAAAGGGCGTAGATAAGCGGATTGATATTCTTGCGACCGCTATTAAAGGACAGTTAACTATTTTTGATTTGCCTGAATTAGAGTTTACCTATGCGCCGCCGTTTGGTTCAGCGAAAGATCCTGTGAACATGTTAGGCTATGCAGCGATGAACCTTGCAGAAGGATTGAGTGAAAACGTTCAATGGTATGAGATATCCAACGAATTAGCTAATGGGGCTGTTTTATTAGATGTCCGTAATCCCGCCGAACGAGCCGATGGTCAATTTAAAAATGCTGTCTCTATTCCTTTAAATGAGTTAAGAGAACGTCTGGAGGAATTAGACAAGTCAACGGAGTACATTGTTAGTTGTCACAGCGGTTTGCGTAGTTATATCGCAGAACGGATGCTAAAACAAGCGGGCATCTCAGCCAAAAATTTAGATGGTGCTTTTGCGCTATATAGAATGGTAAAACCGGAGGAACTAGAAAATGTATAACACGATTGGCATGCCTGAATTTTATCAGGAAGCAAAACGAAAAAAATTACCGATTATTGATGTACGAGAAGAAATGGAATACCAACTGGGGCATGTCCCTCAGGCCATCAACTTACCTTTAAGTACTTTAACCGAAAATTATCAGCAATTAGATAAAAACCAACCCTATTATCTGATTTGTCAAATGGGATCGCGCTCCGCACAAGCATGTGCGTTTCTCAGTCAACAAGGGTATCAAGTAACCAATGTTCTAGGTGGTACATCTGGCTGGTTGGGTCAATTAGAACAATAAAATAACAAAAAACGTTTATCCTTTTACACAGGATAAACGTTTTTTTGTTAGATAAAGATGTGTCAAAACTGTAAGAGGAATGATAGGAAGATGAAGGGACCGATTTTTTTATTCATTATATACTAAATAAAATGACAAACTCGTCAACAGAAATCAAGGAGGAACAAATAAATGAAAAAGTCAGGCCAGAAGAAGCGAAATAAAAAAGTGTGGTTCGGTATTGGTGCCGCAGTGGTCGTCGTCGGATTTATCGGAGCAAAAACAGTTTTTTCTTCAAAAGAAGTTGAACCTGAATACACAACGTATACCATTACAGAAATGGCCTCATTAAAATTAGATGGTCAAGTGAGTTTTCTAGATACTCGGGATATTTTCTTTGATCCTTCTTTAGGGAAAATTGCCGAAATAAATGTTGAAAATGGTAAAGAAGTCAAGAAAGATAGTCCATTGTTAACGTACAATAACTCAGACATCCAAGCCACAGAAACAGAACAAGCGAATGCCGTTAATCGGAATAATCTTCAAGTCCAACAAGCACAAGAGAACGTTAACTTAGCCACTCAAAAATACAATGAAGCCTTAAACAAAGTTGCTGCAGCCAAGCAAAAATTAAACACCGCAAAAGAGGCTGAAGAGAAAGAAACACTAAATGCGGAAATTCAGCAATTGAATGAAGCTGTTAGTGCTGCGAATAGTGAAGTCGCCCAAGCTAACCAAGCCCTTCAATTAGCCAACAGTGATGCCGTCGGAGCAGCAAACACGCTTGAACAAACACGTGGCAAAGTCAACACAGTCGTTACAGCACCAATTGATGGCCAAGTCACTGTCGATGCTAGTGCCATGAGTAGTACCGACAAACCAGTCATTAAAATTGCAACACAAAAGAAAAATATTCAAGGAAAAGTAACCGAATATGATTACGATAAATTACAGACAGGGGAAGAAGTAACAGTGACGACCGTTGGTTCAGGCAAAACAGCGCCAGGCAAAATCGTTTCCATCGCGCAAACCCCAATAGCTAAAAATGAAGGCAACCCAGTAGTGAGTTATCAATTTACAGTAGAAGGTGATTTTCCTTGGGCAGAAGGCTTGTCTACTAGCATCGCTGTGCCGCAAAAACAAATGATTATACCGACAGCAGCAATCCAAAAAGAAGGCGAAAAAGAATTTGTCTATGTTTACAAAGCGGGCAAAGCGAAAAAAACACTGATTGAAACAGAAACAAATTTAGGTCGTAAAGTTGTCAAAAGTGGCTTGAACTGGAAAGACCAAGTGATTGCCAATCCCAATAAAGAATTAAAAGATAATCAAGATGTTCAGGTAGCTGCCAATGATTAAGCTAGCCCATATTCATAAATATTATTATTCCGAAGAAGAAACACTGCATGTGTTAGATGATATTAACCTCCAAGTAGACGCTGGAGAATTTTTAGCGATTATGGGTCCTTCTGGTTCTGGGAAATCGACTTTGATTAATTTGCTAGGCTTTATTGATAAAAAGTTTGAAGGAACGTATTTATTTGAAGACCGTGAAATTGGCGACTTTTCTGATAAGGAACTATCCCGAATTAGAAATGAAGCAGTCGGCTTTGTCTTTCAGAATTTTAGTTTAATTGAAACACTAACAGTTGAAGAAAACATTGAATTGCCTCTTTTATATAGTGGGTTAACCCCAAAAGAAGCCAAAGATCGTGTCCACGAAGTTCTGACAAAAGTCGGCTTGCCAGATAAAGGCAAGAAGCATCCAAAACAACTTTCGGGTGGACAACAACAACGTGTGGCCATTGCACGTGCGATTGTCAATCGGCCAAGTTTTATTATTGCAGATGAACCAACTGGGGCTTTAGATAGTAAAACATCGGAAGAAATTTTAACGCTCTTTCAGCAATTAAACAATGAAGGTGTCACCATTATTTTAGTGACACATGATGAAGAGACAATTGAATACTGCAATCGTTTGATTAAAGTTCGTGATGGAAAGATTTTAGAGGAGGTGCTGACATGAAACGTTCAATTATTTGGAAAACCGCCTTCCGTTCCATTTTGAAAAATAAGCGACGCAGCTTGTTAACGATGCTAGGGATTGTCATCGGGATCGCTTCGGTGATTACCATCGTGGCTATCGGTAACGGCTTTAAAGAAGACATGGTCGATAAATTATCCGCTGAAAAACAAAAAGAAAATGTGAAGAAGATTTCTTTTTCGGCCTACAACACTTCGGATATGTTTAGTGACCAAGCGATGTTTACCGACAATGATTTAGGGGTCGTGCGCATGGTTCCTGGCGTAGAAAAAATTGATTTTGATCAAAGAGAAGTTGATGGCGCCCAAAAAGGTACACTGAATTTTCAAGCAGGACCGAAAAATCTTTCCGTAACCTATGAACTTGCCAACAAAACCACCAAAGAATTGTTGGCGGGACGCCAACTGAATGATGGAGACAATGCAAAACTGGATAAAACAGTGGTGGTGGATGAACTGGTTGCCAAAGAACTCTACCAAGACCCAACTGCAGCAGTTAATCGAACTTTTCCATATAAAGAGCAACTTTTTACCATTGTTGGCGTGACAACCAATACCAGCGGTGCCATTGGTCCAGGTAATGATGACTCATTACTTTATTTTCCCAAAAAGACCTATGAACATTATTTCGGCAAGCTAAAAGATACATCTACGTTGAAGCTAACAGTGGCACCTGGCTACCAACCAGATCAAGTATTGAAAGAAACAATAAAAGCTCTCTCTCAACAAGGAACCATGAAAAACAGCGGGACATATCAAGAATATAATGTTAAAGATACCATCAAAGAAATGGGCTCTTTATTAAATAATTTAACCTTGTTTATTTCCGCAATTGCAGCCATTTCACTGGTAATTGCTGGGGTCGGCGTTATGAATATGATGTACATTTCGGTCTCAGAACGGATTAAGGAAATTGGTATCCGACGTGCATTGGGCGGGACAGCCAGTGATATTAAAAAGCAATTCTTAACAGAAGGAATTGCCTTGACCTTAATCGGCGGAATTACTGGTTATCTTTTAGGAATGATTATTGCCTACTTGGCCTCAATGGCACTACCGTTTTCTGTTCGACCAGATTTAATGACCGTTTCATTAGCCATCGGGATTTCTGTCTTTATCGGGGTTGTATTTAGCTATTTCCCTGCCTCGGCAGCTTCGAAAAAAGACTTGATCGATATTATGAAATAAATATAAGCAGCAAAAAAACAGCCACTTTTGGCTGTTTTTTTTAGTGAAAGTAGAAAAAAATCCAAAGATTTCAAGAGAAAATAGCTAACAAACGTCAAAAGGTTGATATTAGCTACCAACCTTTTGACGTTTGTTAGCTAAATAAAAAAAGAAAAAATTAAAAAAATAGCATATTGAGGATTAAATAACAAATATTTTTTTAAATAAGACTATTAGAAAGCCTTTATAAATCAGGGATTATAGGAATGACTGTTAATGACTGATTTGCTTGTAAATTTCTAAATTTTAATTCGAAAAATTTCCAGTATACTAAATATATCAAATCGAAACACGAAAATTGAGAAAATTTTGAACTAAAAAAGAATTAAGGAGGAATCAAGAATGAAAATAATGGTCATCACAAAAAATATTTTATCAGAAACTGCTTTTCAAAACCGCTTACAGCATTTAGATCACCAAGTTTTTTGTACGACGTGTCTGATTGGTGAAATTAAGGAAAGTCATTTGTTTTATCGAAAATTTGATGCCATCATTCTCAGCGAAACGATTCCTCGCAAAGAACAATATTTATATCTAAAGGAATTAGCCAGAGTTAAAACGCCGTTGTTTCTTCGCTCCGAAGACATTCCTACCTCGGAAGAATTGAGCATCAGCTATCAATATGGCATTCTCAATTGGCTACGATTGGATGCGACTTTGGATACATTAAGAGAAAATCTCCTCTTGGCAGAATTAAATAAACCCATCCAACGAGAAGATGAAAAGTTAAACGTAGAAGGGATAAAGCTAACCGCTACAGAACGGGCACTACTGGCTGTCTTGTACAGTACGCCAAAAGAACACTTACCAATGGAGCGCCTGTGTAAATTAATTTATGACACAGAAGAAACAGCCAACAATCGAAAAAAAATGACCAAACAGCTGACAAAATTAAATAAAAAAATTCAAGTAGGGGGCTTTAAAAAACAAGGTATCCAAAATACACGGTATAAAGGCTACAAACTGCATCCGCAGTTGCTTCCTTACATTGGCGAATTATTTACTTAAAATAGAGAAGCACTTGACGAATGAAAATCACCATCACAGGATGACCTCTAAAAACCATGCTATACTAATACGGAATAGTATAGGAGGTGGGTCTGTATGAAAGACGGACTATATTGGGTACAACAATTAAAAGAACAGAAAGTAAGTCGCACAGAACTCTTAAAGGATATTGAGAAAAAAGTCCAAAAGTTAAATCCAAAGATCAATGGCTTTGTAACTTTTGATAGCCAAGAAGCAGAAGCAACTTATCAAAAAAATAAACAGCAGGACACACTATTTGCTGGTTTGCCATTTCCATTGAAAATGTTAGGCCAAGAAAAAGCGGGGTGGTCAGCAACGGCCGGCTCGCAACTTTTTAAAAATAGTACTGCAACAACGACCTCTAACTTTGTCAAACAAGCAGAAACGATTGGTTTGATGCCCTTAGGACAAACCAACGCCCCAGAGTTTGGCTTTAAAAATATTACGGATCCTGCGCTTTACGGGCCAGCCCGCAATCCTTGGAACCTGGAACATTCGCCAGGCGGTTCCAGTGGCGGCGCTGCCGCAGTTGTCGCTAGCGGGATTGTTCCTATCGCCGGCGCTAGTGATGGCGGTGGCTCCATCCGAATTCCCGCCTCTTTTAGTGGCTTAATTGGCTTAAAACCTAGCCGTGGCTCCATGCCTGTCGGCCCAGAAGGCTGGCGAGGCTGGCAAGGTGCCTCGATTGACTTTGCGTTGACTATTTCTATGAGAGACACCAAAGCATTATTTTATGGCCTACGTGGTAGCCACAGTGGCGCCCCCTACCAAGCGCCCTTGGCAGAATGGCAAACACACCCTAAAAAACAACGGCTAAAAATTGCTCTGTGCACCGCTTCGCCTATCGGCTCACTGATTTCGCCAGAAGCAACACAAGCGGCGAAACAAGCGGCTGATTTTCTGGCAGCCGCTGGCCATGAAATCATTGAGATTCCTTATCCAGTCGATGGTGCAGCGCTGATTCGCTCCTATTATCAAATGAACGGCGCAGAAACTACAGCGATGATGAATAGCATTCAACAGGGGCTCGGGCGCCCAATTCGTAAAGAAGAAATCGAACCTTTTTCATGGACCATGCATCAATTTGGCCAAAAGATTCCAGCAGCCACCTATGTTCATTCATTACAGTTGTGGGATCAAGCAGCAGTAACGATGGAAGAACTTTTCCAAAAATTTGATCTGTTTTTATCACCAACAACGGCTTTTTCAGCACCAAAAATTAACGAAGATTTGCAAAGTGAGCACATTCGTCAACGAATGGCGCAAGCAGCAGAATTAACAGAAGCAGAATTAGCTGAATTAATCTATGATTATTTTGATAAAAGTTTACAGCTAACACCGTATACTCAACTAGCGAACTTGACAGGACAACCAGCCATCAGCTTGCCCACACATGTGACGGCAACGGGGTTACCCTTAGGCATTCAATTGCTGGCTGCTCGTGGACGTGAAGATCTCTTATTCCAAGTAGGCGAACAGTTTGAGCAAGAAGGCAAATTTAAATTACCAGAAAGTTATCGCTAAATAGGGTGTTATTGTGACCAAATTTCAGATAAAATAGACACAAGACAAAAAACTGAGGTGGAAAAATGCTGTACGTAGTGAGACATGGTGAAACAGATTATAATGTGGCCCGTAGAATTTGTGGTCATGCGGAAGCGCAATTGACCGAAAAAGGCTATCAACAAGCGGAATTGGTAGCTGAAAAAATTGCCAAACAAGGAATTCAAATCGACCGTTTACTGGCGTCGCCTTTAAAACGGGCGCAAGAAACAGCACGTAAAATTGCGGAACGAAATCAATTGACGATTGAAACAGAACCACGTTTAATTGAGATGAATTTTGGCATTTATGATGGTGAACCGATTGAAACAACGGCTTTCCAGGAAAATCGTTCTGAGATTTCCTTGCCATTTCCAGAAGGGGAATCAGTCTTAGATGTCGCGGGCCGAATTTATCCCTTGATTGAGGAAGCCTTGGCTTCAGAGGAAACTTACCTATTTGTTTGCCACAATGCGGTTATGCGAGTCATTGATAACTACTTCAATGGTAAAAAAATCCAAGATTTCTTGGACTTTCATTGTGAAAATACACAACTTGTACAATACGGAGAATAAAAATCAAGTCTTTAATCTTTTGGTTAAAGACTTGATTTTTTTATGGTAAATAAGAAACCGCTTCCGTTTTAATGTATAATAAATTAACTTTTGGATCAAAAAAGAAATGGGGAAAAGACTATGAGAATTGATAATATTCATCAAGCGTTAAAAAAGTTTCACGTACAAAATCCAAGTAGCAAAGCAACCTTGTTGCCCGCAACGGCTTCGCAATTAAGTCAGGCCTCTGGCTATACCCGAACCGCTGTTAGTGAAGAGCTTTCAGAATTAGTGAGAAAAGACCAAGTCGTTAAAGTTAAATCAAGACCAGTGTTATTTTTTGATAAAGACTACTTAGAGGAACAGTTTCCTTTTTTTAAAAGTAGCACGTGTTACGATTCCCTCGCTTCGCTGCAAGAGGACATTTATCAACAGACAGAACAGATACATAAGAAAAAGCAGCTACTGAAAATGAATCCATTTGCGAACGTAATTGGTTTTGATGGGAGCTTAGCAGACGCCATCAAGAAGTTGAAAGCCGCTATTTTATATCCGCCTAATGGCTTGAATATTTTACTTACTGGAGAATCTGGAGTTGGGAAAACCTTAATTGCAGAACAATTACACCAATTTTATCAAGTTAAAATGAACCAAGAAGTTCCATTCATTTATTTTAATTGTGCAGAATATTTCAACAATCCAGAATTATTAACTTCTCATCTGTTTGGCTATAAAAAAGGCAGTTTTACTGGTGCCGTCAATGACCAAAAAGGCTTAGTGGAGTTGGCAGATGGTGGTTTTTTATTTTTAGATGAAGTCCATCGATTAACGAGCGAAGGTCAAGAAAAATTGTTTACAGTTTTGGATAAAGGGTATTTTACACGGATGGGTGAAGCCGAAAAACAAAGAAATGTATCGATAAAATTTATTTTTGCAACAACCGAAGCAGTCAATCAACATTTTTTGAAAACGTTTTTAAGAAGGATCCCTGTGACATTAGCTATTCCAGCTTTAGCCGAGCGCTCTATGAAAGAAAAAATTCAATTGATTTTGTCCTTTTTCTTAGAAGAAAGTCAACGGATTCAAAAGAATATCCATATTCGTTATGAGGCGTTGAAACAATTAACGTTTACTCATTTTGAAGCCAACGTTGGCGAATTGAAAGCGGCGATTCAATTTATGAGCGCACAAGCCTATTTAGAGGTGTTCGATCAATTAACGGAAACTATTTGCATTGAAGCAAACGAGGGGACAGTCAAAGAGCAACCTGATGTAGAAAGTCTGCTGGCTTTTAATGAGTGGATACCTAACGATGGCCTCACGATTCAATACAACCATTTTTATTTAAGCAGTCAAGAGTTACTCAAATCAGAAAGTCTGAAAAATGATCGTTTTTATAATTTTCTATTGAAAGAATATGCAGATTTGAAAAAATTAACTCTTTCGACAGAGGATGCGCTAGCAATCATGCAAAACAAAGTCGAGCAACTTTATGATATGGACATTTTTGCTCAAGAACCGCTAGCCTTAGAGTCCATTGACGAAACATTGCAGCCAAAAATTCAAGAAGCCATTGTCTTTTTTGAACAATTAATCCAAGAAAAATTGACAGAGGATTTCCAGAATATTTTAATTGTCCACCTTTATTCTGCTGTTTTTTATTCTGCACAAATGAATGAAACATTTTATTCAGATACCAAAAATATCTATTCTGGCAAAGTAACCCAGTATCAAGCTGCTAAGACCATGGTGGACTTTTTACAAACGCTGTTTGGGATTTCTTTTGCTGATACGGAAATCCTCTTTTTTGATCTATTTATTCGTAAAGTCACAGCTAAAAAAAGAGCGCACTCAGTTGAAGAAAACTGTGGCGTTATCGTCGTTGCACATGGTGCCGCGACGGCCAGCAGCATGGTTGAGTACACCAACCTTCTGTTCTCAACAACGGTCATGCGTGCAGTTGATATGCCAATTAATCAATCAGTGGAAGAAACATTAGAAAAAGTCCGTACAATTGTAAAGCAAAATCAGTATAAAAAAATTATTTTAATGGTGGACATCGGTTCCTTGGTTTACTTTGGTAATGCTATCAGTCAAACGTTTCAAATGGAAGTGCTGCTAATTAGCAATATCAATCTCTTAACATTGCTAGAAGTGGCCCGAGAAGTCATTTATGAATCGACGGCGTTTGAGTATCTATTACCAGTCTTAAAAGAAAAAAATCATCGCGCCTTGATTTGCAGTAAAGGTCGCTTCAACGAGGCAAAAGTTCTCATTATTTCCTGTCTAACTGGCATGGGGACTGCTATTAAAATTGAACAGTTGTTACTAAAAACTTTTCCTAATGAATTACTAACGAATGTACGCATCATTACTTTAGAGAAAAGAGAAGTGGAAGACATTGATCGTTTGCATTCTTTTATTCGGAAAGAAGAGAAAATCGTTGGTATCATTGGCACCGTAAAGACAGAAGTGCCAGATATTCCGTTTATTTCTTTACAAGATTTACTATCGAAGCGGGGCATTCAGCTAGTTTTCGAATTATTAGGCCATCATTTAGAAGAAAAACAAAACCAAGAGTTACTAAAAAAAGTTTCAGCTAAATATATTCAAGGATTATCAATCGAAGCTATTACAGACTTACTAACGGTTTTGAATCCTACAACCATTTCAATCGAATTAGCTAAGATTTATTCAGATATTTGCTTGCAAACTAAAATAAAAAGTGACGAAAAGGTTTTACTTCGTTTTATCATTCATTGTGCTTGTATGTTAGAACGGCAATTGCTAAATCCAGAATATGACCCGACAGCTTATGAAGTGTCATACCGAGAGTTGCCAGAAGCAGTATCTGTCATAAAAATGGCGTTTCGACCGATTGAAGTGTCCTATAATTTGTTGATTCCACCTTTGGAAGTGCGTTATATTTATGAATTGCTCTTTGAAAAGGCTTAATTCAAACGGAAATGAAAGTTGGCACACTTATTGCTTTTAATAAAATGATTAATTAGCAAAGGAGTTTGTTTATGGAAAATGAACCAATTTTACTTTTAACACACAATGGTTGGGGCTTGGAATTAGTCAAAAGCGTCCAGATGATTGTTGGAGAAGTTACAAATGTACATGAAGTTGCATTACAAGCAGAGGATTCACTGGGGGATTATTTAGAACGAGTCACAGAAAAAATTGAACAATTAACGTGGCACAACCAGCTGCTAATTTTAACAGATGTTAAAGGCGGCACACCTAGTAACGTTGCATTGCGTTTATCAAAAGATTATGACCTCCTGATTGTGTCCGGACTATGCACATCGTTATTATTAGAATCCGTCATGAAACAAAGTGGTCCTGGGTTTCGTTTACAAGACGCAGAAATGATTCAACAAGCAGCAGTAGACAGTTGTCAAATTTTAGAAATTCCAAAATAAGAAAGTACAGGTGAACAGAATGTCAAAAATCGTATTAACAAGAGTCGATAGTCGTTTAATCCATGGACAAGTAGTGACTAAATGGTTACAACAATCAGGTGCAAATGAAATTTTGGTAGTGAGTGATGAACTAGAGCAAGATGAATTTTTACAAAGTATTTATTTAATGGCAGCGCCTCCAGGGGTTTCTGTAGTAATTAAAGGGATTGAAAATGCCAAAGAATATTGGGAATCGCAAGAAAAGGAAGAGAAAAAGGTGTTATTTTTAGTGCCAGATTTAACGACCTTAAAAGCGATGGTGGACCAAGAAATTATTAAAGAGGAGATTCAAGTTGGTGGCTTAGGTGGCGGACCAAATCGGAAAAATGTTTTAAAAAATATCAATTTATCTGAAGAAGATGTTGCAATTTTGACTGAACTTTTAACGAAGGGCATCCATGTTTTCTTCCAAGCGATTCCCGAAGAAAATCCCCTACCAATTCAAAAATTAATTGAAAAATATCAATCACTATAATCAGAGAAAAAGGAGAGAATCATATGGGCGTTTTAGGTGTTTCAATTATTATGGGACTTTATTATTGGTTTGCACGTTTGCGTTTTGGGTACACATTTTCAGGCATGCTGTCTCAGCCATTAGGTGCAGCATTGGTGGCTGGTTTAGCAACAGGAAAACTTAGTGAAGCAATGGTTGTGGGGGCGGGGATTCAACTTGTTTATCTCGGAGTCACCTCTACACCGGGCGGCAATGTGCCTAGTGATCCGGCTTTAGCTTCAGCAATTGCGATTCCAATTGCTTTAGGTGTGGGAATGAATGCCGAGGCGGCTGTTGCACTAGCTGTTCCTTTTGGTGTGTTAGGCGTCTTTATGGATCAATTACGGCGGACCATCAATGCGACGTGGGTGCATATGGCTGATAAATATGCAGAAGAGTTAAATTATGGGGGGATTTACCGAGCTGCGTTTGTTTATCCAGCTTTAGCGGGATTTTTAATTCGCTTTCCGTTGGTTTTTGCGGCGAACTTTTTTGGTCAATCTGTGGTGAATAAAGTCTTAGAAGTTATCCCAGCATGGTTGATGCACGGCTTTGAAGTAATGGGTGGTATTTTACCAGCGTTAGGATTCGCCTTAACAATTATGGTAATTGGCAAGAAAAATTTGATTCCTTATTTTTTAATTGGTTTTGTTGCAGTAGTATATTTTGGCGCAGAAGTTATGGCCGTCGCTATTTTAGGAATCTGTATTGCCTTTTTAGTTAGAAATAAGGCATTGAGTGAGGAGGCAGCATAATGGAACAAATGACACAAGCAAATGAACAACAATTGGAACAGAAAAAAATTACTAAAAAAGAATTATCCAAAGCCTTTTGGATTTATCAACTAGGCTGTGAGTTATCCAATTCTTATGAACGTCTCCAAAGTTTAGTTTTTTGTGCATCGATGATTCCTGCAATTAAAAAACTTTACGCAGACGATGAAGAACAACAAAGAGAAGCTCTGAAACGTCATTTGAATTTTTTTAATACTGAAGGAACAGTAGGGGCTTCAATTCAAGGGATTGCAATTGCTATGGAGGAAGAAAAATCCAATGGTGCAGCGATCTCTGATACGGCGATCACATCGATTAAAACTGGGTTGATGGGTCCGCTGGCTGGGATTGGCGATTCGATTATTTGGGCAGCATTAATGCCGTTAATCATTTCCATTTTTATTCCAATGGCTAAAGGAGGTAACGTGATTGGAAGTATCGGTCCGTTGGTTCTGTACACAGCCATTACGTTATACATCAGTTGGACATTAGTGAATAAGTCCTATACATTAGGGCGTAATTCAATCTTAAGTTTGTTAAAAGACGGCAAAATTAAGCAAGTCATTTATTCAGCAAATGTTTTAGGAATGATGATGATGGGCGCTTTAAGTGCGAGTTATGTTAAAATTGCTAGCCCGATGACGTTTAAAGTTACTGGCGGTGCCACGATTGTTTTACAAGATATTCTAGATCAAATTATGAAAGGGTTACTTCCTTTAGCAGCAGTCATGGCTATTTATTTCTTCATGGTAAAGAAAGGCCCACGTTACGGTATCATTATCGGCACGATTGTCTTAGTTAGTTTGGTCACTTCATTCTTTGGTTTGTTATAAAGGAGAAAATAATGAATAGTTACGAAAAATTCCACTTAAAAGAAGTCATTAATGCTTCTGGGAAAATGACCATTCTAGGTGTCTCCAAAGTTTCGGAGGCAGTCCTAGCAGCTCAACGATTCGGCGGCGAACATTTCTTTGAAATGAGTGAACTTAGTGTGCAAACAGGGGCCTTTTTAGCCAACTTGTTGAAGGTAGAAGATACCCAAATCGTTTCCTCGGCTTCAGCGGGGATTGCCCAATCGGTGGCTGCCTTGATTGGAAAAGGCAGCTTGTACCACGCGTATCATCCCTATACAGAAAAGATCGAACAACGGGAGATTGTTTTACCTAAAGGGCACAACGTGGACTACGGCACGCCTGTAGAAGTCATGGTAGCGCAAGGCGGCGGCCAAGTAGTGGAAGCTGGCTACGCCAACATTTGCAGTCCAGAACACGTGGAAATGATGATTTCCGAAAAAACAGCGGCCATTCTATACATCAAAAGCCATCATACCGTGCAAAAAAGTATGCTGACGGTGGCCGAAGCGGCCAAAGTGGCGCAACGCCACAAGGTGCCGCTAATTGTTGACGCGGCAGCAGAAGAAGATCTTTTCAAATACACTGAAGCAGGCGCTGATTTGGTGATTTACAGCGGCGCCAAAGCCATTGAAGGGCCAAGTGCCGGTTTAGTGGTCGGGAAAAAAGAATACATTGACTGGGTGCGCCTACAAGGCAAAGGCATTGGTCGAGCAATGAAAATTGGCAAAGACAATATCCTAGGCTTTACGCAAGCAGTGGAAGAATACTTGGCGCATGGCAGTGAATCAGGGGCTTCGATGCAAGAGCGCTTAAAACCGTTTGTTGAAGCTATCAACAACTTGTCAGATTTAACCGCCAAAATCGTCCAAGATGGCGCTGGCCGAGACATTTATCGCGCCAGTGTCAAAGTGGACGGCAGAAAAACCGCTAAGGAAGTCATCCAAGCATTAAAAGCAGAAAGTCCGGCCATTTATACGCGTGAATATCAAGCCAACAATGGCATCATTGAATTTGACATTCGTTCTGTCAATCAAGAAGAAATGAACAAAATCGTGCAACGATTACAAGAAATTATGGACACAAAGGAGAAATAAGCCATGTCATTAAAACCTAATTATTTAGAAGAACGCATTTGTTTAAACGTCTTAGCCAATTCAGTAGAAAATGCCCAAGCCTGTTATGAAGCAGCAGAAGGGCATGTTGTGTTAGGCGTCCTTTCAAAAAACTATGAAACCGATGAAGCAGCCATTGAAGATATGAAAAAATACCAAGCAGCAACCAACAACGCTTTATCTGTCGGCTTAGGGGCTGGCGATCCTAATCAAAGTCAAATGGTGGCTCGCTTATCAGAAGTTCTACAACCGCAACACGTGAACCAAGTCTTCACAGGTGTCGGCGCTTCGCGGGCCTTACTTCGTCAAGACGAAACAGTGATTAATGGCTTGGTGTCACCCACAGGCAAAGTTGGCTATGTTAACATTGCGACAGGTCCGTTAAGCTCGGGTGCGCCAGCGGCAGAAGTACCTATCGAAACTGCCATCAAATTGTTGAAAGACATGGGAGGTAGTTCCATTAAATATTTCCCGATGAAAGGCTTGGCTCACAAAGAAGAATACCAAGCAGTAGCAGCAGCTTGTGCCAAGTATGACTTTTATTTAGAGCCAACAGGGGGCATTGATTTAGAAAACTTTGAAGAAATTGTTCAAATTGCGGTGAATGCCGGCGTTAAAAAAATCATTCCTCATGTCTACAGCTCAATTATCGATCAAGAAACAGGGGACACTAGAACAGAAGACGTGAAAACGTTACTAACCATGATGAAAAACACATTGAATAAGTAAAGGGCCAATCTTTAGTTGACTTTCTCCACCAGATTTGCTACTCTCAAGTGGAGAATAAATAAAAACCAACAAACGAATGTGGGGTATTTTGGTGAGTGTCGTAGGTATCTAATTGATAAGTTGAATAACCAGTGAACCAAGCAAGGTTTATTTGGTGTGCTTAGAAAGTGATACCTGTCAGTCATCTCAATTACTAAATACCTCATTTAAAAGAGGTTTCTTTAGTAACCTTTATCCAACGAAAAAGAGGACAGCGGTAGAACGCTGTCCTCTTTTTCTGTAGAAACTGGTTTTTATTTAAAGGCGCCAGGTATTCTTTTCGCGATAGAAAGGAAGAAAAAAACAAATGAATCATGAAACCATTCAAAAATTACAATTTACAACAATTCTTAAAGAAGTTCAAACACGTGCGATTGGCGAGTATAGTAAAGAACGGTTGGCGAAAATGGTCCCTGCAACACGTTTAGAAACAGTGCAGTCCCGCTTAACGGAAACAACTGAGGCCCGCTTAATTATTGATAGCGGACAACACGTCCCTTTCATGGGCTTGAGTCAAATTACCCGCTTGCTTCAACAAGTGAAAAAAGGCTTAATCCTTACACCAAACGAATTGATTGAGGTGGCTGACTTTTTAAGAAGTAGTCAGCGAATCCAGAAGTTTTTTGAAAAAAATCAATACCAAACACCACGCCTATTTAGTTACAGTCAGCACTTAGCTGACTTCAGAGCAATCGAAGAACAAATTTATACGAAAATCCATAACCAAAAAGTCGCCACCGATGCTTCCCGTCAACTTCGGAAAATTCGGCGTCAAATCAATGAATGCCAACAAGACATTGAAACAAAAGTCACCAAATTTTTACGTAATAAAAATAATCAACTGTATATTCAAGAAAATATGATGGTGAAAAAAGGGGAACATTACACGGTACCAATCAAAGCTAGCTATAAAAATAAGGTTTCAGGCACAATCATTGAGCAATCCAATAAAGGACAAACGGTCTTTATTGAACCTGTAGCAATTAGTAAATTAAATGAACAATTGACACTCTTAAAAGCGGAAGAAACAGCGGAAGAATATCAAATTTTGGCGGAACTAACTGGGTTAATTAATGAGCAAGAACGACTTGTCGATCAAGCCGTCGATACAATGACCACCTTAGATATTATTTTTGCACGAGGAAAGTATAGTCGCGAAATTGGTGGGATCACGCCAAAAGTAAACAAAGAAGAACGCTTGCGCATTGTTCAAGGAAAACATCCACTTTTATTAGAACACGCAGTACCATTGACGTTTTCTTTAGGAGCAGAGTATCGAGGACTTGTCATTACAGGCGCTAATGCTGGTGGTAAAACGGTTGTCTTAAAAACGGTGGGCTTATTGACTGTCATGACACAATTTGGGTTGCAAATTCCAGCACAAGCGGGCACAGAGATTCCAGTATTAGATGAAATTTTTGTCGATATTGGTGATCAGCAAAATCTGGAAAATGCGTTAAGCACTTTTTCTGGGCACATGAAAAATATTGCGGAAATGTTGCGTAACGTTAAGCGACACACACTTGTTTTATTAGATGAAATTGGCAGTGGCACCGAGCCAAACGAAGGAGCTGGCTTAGCGATTGCGATCATGGAAACGATGTATCAAAAGGGTGCCTTGGTAGTTGCGACGACCCATTATGGTGAAATTAAACGTTTTGCCCAAGAACATGATGATTTTGTGCCCGCCGCAATGGCCTTCGATCGTGAAACATTAACGCCCAAATATCAATTGAAAA
Organism: Enterococcus sp. DIV1758; assembly: GCF_051711985.1. NCBI lineage: Bacteria > Bacillati > Bacillota > Bacilli > Lactobacillales > Enterococcaceae > Enterococcus > Enterococcus sp. DIV1758. The sequence continues at coordinate 2,435,386 of NZ_JBIOOA010000001.1, read as the reverse complement.
TTGGTGAAGTTGGCGATAGTCAGGCGCTTTGGATTGCACGTAAAATGAAGATGGAGCCACAGCTCATTGAAAAGGCGGCTCATTATATTCAGCGGAAAGAATACCCTACTAATCGAATTTTATTTAAACCCCTGAAAGCAAAAGAAACGACCTTTGCCACGTTTGTAGAAGAAACACACCGTTATCAAAAAGGTGATCGTGTCCTATTGACAGAAACACAACAAATTGGGTTGGTTTTTACAGATGAGGGTGAACAAGAAATCCAAGTATTTGTGAATGATAAAATTGAAAATGTACCACGAAGACGGTTGAAATTACAAGCGAAAGCACAAGATCTATATCCGCAAGACTATGATTTAGAAAGTTTATTTACAGATTTCCATGAACGAAAGAAACTCAAAGATATTGAACGCGGCTCAAAAAAAGCGCAGAAACAATTACGCAAAGAGGCCGAAAAAAGAGCAGCAAGACGCGACAAATAAGGAACTTAACAGAAGCAACACAACAACTTAACACTTTGTTTACTTGTTATTTATCAGAAATCAACTAAGACTTGTTATAGTCAATGTATGGGTAGATATGAAGGAGGAAACAAGGAAATGAAGAAAAGAGCTTTGCTAGGGGTTACCTTATTAACATTCACAACATTAGCGGGTTGTACAAATTTATCTGAACAGAAAAGCGGCGAAAAACAAACAGAGGTTGCTGAAGCGAAGGCAACTGAATCCGAAAAAGCACCAGTAAAAAATGTTATTTTTATGATTGGAGATGGTATGGGGAATCCGTATACAACGGGCTATCGCTATTTCAAAGCCAATCACTCAGACAAGCGTGTTCCCCAAACAGCTTTTGATACCTATTTGGTCGGACAGCAAGCCACTTATCCAGAAGATGAAGAAGAGAATGTCACCGATTCAGCATCCGCAGCGACAGCGATGGCTGCCGGAGTAAAAACCTATAATAATGCTATAGCACTCGATAATGACAAGTCCAAAACAGAAACAGTGCTGGAACGTGCGAAAAAAGTGGGGAAATCAACGGGGCTTGTAGCAACATCTGAAATAACACATGCAACCCCTGCTGCATATGGCGCACATAATGTTTCACGCAAAAATATGGCAGAAATCGCCGATGACTATTTTGATGATCAAATCGACGGACAACACAAAGTCGATGTGTTACTTGGCGGCGGCTCCGAATTATTTGCGCGGAAAGATCGTGATTTAGTCAAAGAATTTTCCCAAGCGGGTTATGGTCATGTCACAGATAAAAAGTCGTTAAATGAGAACCAAGACGACAAAATTTTAGGCTTGTTTGCACCAGGCGGGCTACCTAAAATGATTGACCGAACGGAAGAAGTTCCTTCATTAGCTGATATGACAGAAGCGGCTCTTCAACGGTTAGATAAAAATGAAAAAGGCTTCTTTTTAATGGTTGAAGGTAGCCAAATTGATTGGGCCGGGCATAGCAATGATATTGTTGGCGCGATGAGCGAAATGCAAGACTTCGAAGCGGCGTTTGAAAAGGCCATCGATTTTGCCAAAAAAGATGGTGAAACATTGGTGGTTACAACTGCAGATCATTCTACTGGTGGTTTGTCTTTAGGTAAAGGCGATCAATACAATTGGTTGACGGAGCCTTTACATGCGGCAAAACGCACGCCTGATTTCATGGCAGAAGAAATTATTAAAAATGGTAATGTGGAAAAAACAGTGACTGAGTATATTGATTTTCAATTAAGTGAGGCTGAATTGAAAGCAGTGAAAACAGCGGCGGAGTCAAAAGATGTTGAAAAAATCGCTCAGGCATTAAGAAAGATTTTTGATGAACGTTCGAATACTGGTTGGACTACTGGCGGACACACGGGAGAAGATGTAAATGTCTATGCTTATGGCCCACAAGCAGAAGCTTTTTCAGGACAAATTGATAATACAGACCAAGCAAAGATTATTTTTGGCTTAGTAGATGGCACCGGGCAAAAAGCTGAGATTAAAGACAAAGGTATTGGCAAATAACAAAATAAAGAAAAAGCAGAACTTCTATACGTTCTGCTTTTTCTTCATTAAAGGCATAAAAATTTTATCTCTGTTATAATGAAGGTAACCAGATAAAAGTGAGGTCAAATAATGAAAAAAATGCATGTTGAAAGTGAATTTGCACCGTTGCGTTCAGTTGTTTTAGCACAATCGCAATTTTGTTTACCAGATAAATTTGATGAAGCGGATACGACTTTTTTAACAGAGGAAAATGCCCGTTTAACACAGAATAATGAAGGGCGTGATTTAGCAGACTTTGCACCAGAACAACAAGTTCGTTGGGAAAAAGAAAAAGAAGTCATGCAAGGAGTATTAGAATCTTATGGCGTAGAAGTATTTCGTCCGCGTTTATTGACAACCTATGAAAAAGAACATGGCAAGGAATTGGGTGTAGGATATAGTAACTTCTTTTCACGAGACCCTTTTTTTACAATTGGCAATCTCTTAATAGAAGGAAACTTAAGATTCCAACACCGTCGACAAGAAATTTTACCAATTCGTCCGATTATTCAGCAGTGGACACAAGAAGCAGAAGGCTATTATTTTGCTGCGCCACAACCTGACATTTCTGAAGGGGCTTTAAGTGAAGCAGGTCCCTTTATTGAAGGCGGCGATGTTTTAGTTTTAGGAAAAACAATTTTTGTGGGCTACTCCGGTTTGGCAAGTAACCTAGCGGGGATTCAGTGGTTGACCAATATGATTGGTCATTTTGGTTATGAGGTGGTGCCAGTTCGGTTACATCCACATATTCTCCACTTAGATTGTGCGTTAAGCTTGTTGAGAGATGGCTTGATGATTGTTTGTGAAGAAGCCTTTTTGGATGGTCTTCCTGCGCAATTAGCAAACTGGGAAAAAATTCACGTTACTTTGCAAGAAGCAGCGTATTTAGTGACAAATGGTCTACCACTTAATGAAGAAACGTATATAACGGACCAATCGTTTACAACCTTAATTCCTCAAATAGAGGAAAAAGGTATCAAAGTTGAGGCAATTGATTACCATGTTTCTAGAATGTTAGGTGGTTCTTTCCGTTGTACAACGCAAGCTTTGATTAGAGAATAGTCAGCGAGTGATTATCAATTTTCGTAAGAAAAAATGTACGTTTTGTCTATGAAAACGATATAATTTTAGTTTTCACTAATTTTTTTAAAAATATCGAGGGAATTTTGATTTAATAAATGCGAGAAAACGTCAAAATGTTAGTGTTTGTTACTAATGTTTTGACGTTTTTTCGCTGTTTTTTTATAAAATCACCACTTTATATATGGAAAAAAACAATATCTTTTTTGAAAATTACGTTTTCAAAGACGCGAAAAGTCGTTGGAACCTTGCTGTTATAGTAAATTCATTTTTTTTGCATGAGGTGTTTAAAATTTGAAATCACAAGCAGGCTTTTTTTCGCTATACTTAATTTACGTTCTACCGAGATAGAAAAGTTTTTAACTTTTTTATTCATTAATCAACCAAGATAATAAAGGAGAGAGTAAAATGAAGAAAAAAACATTGGTAACTTTATTTGCAGGAACAGCTATTTTAGGAGCAAGCATCGCTCCTGCAGCAGCACATGCAACAACGACTGGTACAACACCAGCAAACGTAGAAATGACGAGTGGTTCATTACCACCTGATGGGACTGGAGATGGTGACGGAGATACACAAGATCCAGATCCTGCAAATCCGAATACTAACTTTGATTTGTTATATGTTCCAACAGAATTCAAATTTGCTGCGACAGAAGTTAGTTCTGATTTATCAGCGATTTCATTAGATGCAAAAGGAACCCAAACAAAACGTTATGCCGTTGGGGATGTTCGTGGAACACAAGCTGGTTGGTCGGTTACTGCAGGCGTTGCTGAAATGAAAAATGGTACTGCTACTTTAGAAGGTTCAATTACCTTTACACAAACAGGGGCTGTAGCTAAATACAATGAAACAGCAAAAACATACTCACGTGATGTGGCTGCCTTTGCAGCAGACCCAGGAAGCCCTGAATTTGCTGGAACAACTATTCCAGTAGGTGGAGCAGCTGTATCAATTGCTACAGCAGCAGTTGGTAAAGGTCAAGGTACATGGGATTCTGAATTATCAAATGTAAAATTAAACATTACAACACCTAGTTCACAAATTACAAATGGTGCGTATACAGGTAACGTAACTTGGACATTAGTGGCTGCGCCATAAACAGTTACTAACGAGAATACTGCATTACTAGAAAAGGAGCTGCGCAGTGGTGCACGGCTCCTTTTCGATACATAGGAGGAACAAATAATGAAGACAATGCGCTGGCTAATCGTCACAGTTTTTATTTGTGTGATGGCATTAAGCATCCCTTCTGCTGTACAAGCAGAAGAAGCGGATGACAACATGAATACAAAATTTACAGTTAAACCCAATATCCCAGAGAATCAAGCGAAAAATACGCAATCCTACTACGATCTCATTGTGAAACCAGGACAGAAACAAGAAGTAGAACTGTCATTAATTAATAAAACAAATGAAGAATTAACGATTGATTTAAATTTGGCAAATGCTACGACGAATGACAATGGTTTAATTGTGTACAATGATTTCGAGAAAAAACCAGATGCAAGTTTGAAAGTACCCTTGACAACATTGATCAAATTGCCTGAGGAACACGTGAAAGTTCCCGCTAAGAAAACCGTAGCAGCCAAAATGACTGTCGAAATTCCAGAAAATGGTTTTCAGGGATTAGTCTTAGGTGGTGTCTATGCTTCGCTTGCAGAAGATGAAAAGGAAGAAAAAGGAAAATCAACGGGGTTAACCAGTCGATATGGGTTTAACGTAGCGATTGCTTTACGAACGTCAGAAGATACACCAATGTATCTAGCAGAGACTCTTCAATTAGTTAAATTAGTTCCGACCATTGCTTTAGGAAATAAATCGGTCCAAGCGGTTATTCAGAATCCGACATCCGCTATTTTTCCTGAAGTACGTTTAGAAGGAAAAGTAACGAAAAAAGGCGAAACGAAAGAATATGCCAAACGGATTTTACCAAGTGTTCGTTTCGCACCGAATTCGACGATGAACTTCCATTTAGATTTCGGGAAAGAAGATCTTCGTCCAGGAACCTATATTTTTGAAGGAAAAGCGGTCTTGAAAGAAGATGAACAACAAGTGTGGCCGTTTAAGCAAGAATTTACCATCAGTAGTCAAGAAGCCAAGAAATTAAACAAAGAAGCAGTAGTGAAATTGGTCCTACCGACTTGGTGGAATCAAGCTTTTTATGGATTGTTAGCTGCAACAATTGTGAGTCTAATTCTAGCTATTTGGCGTTTTACACAACAGAAAGCAATACTAAAACAACAAGCCTATTTACAACAAGAAAAACAGGCAGCCTTGAAAAATAGACAAGGAGTGCGCGATGATGACAGCGAAAAGTAAAGGGTCACTTCTGGTGACATTAGGAATGCTTTTAATCATCGCCAACGCGAGTCTGACCGCTTCTTCTGAGAGCTTTGCAGAAGAAGCGGGACAAACGAATATCGGTGTGACGCTTTATAGAGGGAAGGCACCCCTAAAAACGGAAGGTGATACTAAGTCAACAGAACAACCAGTCACTAATAAAGATAAAAAAACGTCACAACAACAAGACAAAGTGATCAGAAAAAACACTGCTAAGACGAATCCGACTATTGCACAGACGTCCTTACCAAGGACAGGTGAACGAAATAGCACATGGCTTTACAGCCTTGGTATTGCCTGTTTACTTGTAGCACTAATAAGTTTCTATTATTTGAATAAAAAAAGGAAAAAGGAAAAATAATGTGCTGTTTTTATAAACAGAGTCAATTGTAGAAGGAGGAATATAGATGGAGATTACGATGTGGATTTGGATTTGTGCTGGCTTGGCCGTCCTTTGTTTTGCTTTATTTTTACTGTTCTTAGTAAGTAGCATGAATTTTGTTCATCAAGCAAAGCCTAAGCAGTCTTTAGTAAAACAATCAATGTTTAGTTGGCTGCTTCTGGTGATGTGTGGTGGCTGGGTAGCAATAGCTATCTTGCTGAATATCGCATTACAAACACAATTAACATAAAGACAACCCGTTGTAAGTTTTTGAGAAACTTGCAACGGGTTTTTGTTAACTTTAAAATAAAGAACGGTACAATTTATCAAAAAAGTACAGTAGACATTTGTACCCAACTTAGATAGAAAATAAAGCGCTATCATTATATGATGATTACAGGAGGAGGACACAGCTGTGAATTATAAAATAAGTTATCTCCTTGACGAGTATGCAGGGCAAAAAATTGCGCTCTCTTTGGCTCAACAAATAACCGATCTTTCGCAACGAGAATTAGTGACACAACTTTCGACAATAGGCGGAGAAGTTCAAAAGAATACCGTCAGCATTCCAAACCTTTCCGCAAATGAATGGGGAAAACAACTTTTTCAACAACGTCAAGTGATTTATAGCGAAACAGAAAGACAAGCACTCATTTTTTTACTCACTTATTCAGAAATCGAAGAACTATCGGTGTATCATTACCAAAATTTTTTAGATGTTTCGAAAGGTACTATTTTAGCGGACATCAAAAAAGTACGACACCAACTAGCGACTGAAAACATTGCTTTATCCTACGAACGAAAACGAGGGTTTTACCTAGAAGGAGATGAATTTCGGATTCGTCGTTTCGGGAAAAATTGGCTTGCCCGCCTCTTACAACAAAAGTCGGGCACCTTCGCTTTATTTTGCTGGCTCAGCCAGCATCAAATGAGCCAATACGCAAAAATGCGTGACGGCATTCAATTAGCCGTCCAGGAAGCACAGCTTCAACTGGTACCCAGCAGATTGGATGAAATTAGTTACTTTCTTGCTTTCTCTCAAAAAAGATTAGGCAAATATAAAACAGTCGTCTGGCCTGAGAACCAGTTAATTCAGTCCTTACGCGCTTATCCCGTCAGTCGTCGTATTTTAAGTGATTTAGTTGGGCCAGTGGCGAATGTAGAAACTGAGAGTCTTTTTTTAACGATTTGTTTAATGACAGCCTTGCAAGGAGAATTGCGAGATACGAAGTTAGAGTTTTTATTAGATATTTCTGGTGAAATTATTCGGAAAATGGAATTATTGGCCGTCGTTCAATTTGAACAGCCTCGTGAATTGCTCATGAATGTGTATTATCATCTGGTTCCTGCTTATTTTCGGATTAACTATGGCTTTTACTTACCGAATGTTTTAATCAAGGATATTCGACAATCGTATCGGTCGCTTTATCATCTTTGTGAACAAGCGTTAGCTCCTTTAGAAAAATTAACGAAACGTTCAATCCCGTCAGAGGAAATTGGTTTTTTTACCATATTATTTGGTGGAGAAATTTTCGGCCAAAAAAATGAACAGCGGCAAGAAAAGCTAAAAGCGCTAATTGTTTGTCCCAGTGGTATCAGTTCTTCGTTGATTTTGCAATCGGAATTGCGTCGGCTATTTCCAATGATTGAATTTAAAGAAACAAATGCGGTGAGGGAAATAGAGAATGTGTCTGAAAAAAGCTATGACATCATTTTCTCAACGGTCCCTATTGAAACAGCCAAAAAGGTTTATCTTACCAAGCCCATTATGAGCTCTTTGGAGAAAAATCAATTGATGCACCAAGTTCAATCAGATTGTCTATTGCCAGGTATTTCCATGCCAGATGTTAAAGATATTTTAGATGCGTTAAAACCTTACATTTCCTTAAAAAAAGGAGTCACAGAAGCGCAGTTATATCGTGTCTTGCATCGTAAAATGAACAAAATTTTAGAAAAAGAGGAGGATCTGCGTCCAATGTTATCGGAATTATTAACAACAGAAACAGTCCAAGTCCTGCCTGAAGTTGCAGACTGGCGAGCGGGAATTACAGAAGCTGCCAAGCCGTTATTAAAAAATGGCAGTATTACGGAAAAGTACATTGATGCAATGATTCAAAAAGTCGAATCGTTTGGGCCATTTATCCATATCTGTCCAGACGTAGCATTGCCTCATGCGCGACCAGAAGATGGCGTTAATCAGTTAGGCATGTCATTACTAAAAATCCAAAAAAGTGTCGATTTATTGGAAGATCCTAAGCATGAAATTCACCTTTTTATTTGTTTAGCTGCTTCAGATAACGAAACACATTTACGGGCCTTATCTAGTCTGACAAAAATTCTATCAAAAAAAGAATCATTACATCGCTTAGTGGCGGCTGAAACCGTCCCAGAAATATTATCAATTATCCAAGAAGGAGAGAAATAAGATGAAGATTTTTACAGTTTGTCAAAGTGGTTTAGGAACAAGTTTTATGGTGCAAATGAATATCCAACAAATTTTAGAGGAAGTCGGTGTTGATACAGATAATTTTCAAATTGATCACACAGATGTCGGGAGTGCCAGTGGTGATATGGCTGATTACTTCTTTGTCGAAAAAACATTGCAAGATGCTTTAGGGTCAATTCCTGATGAAAAAATCATTCCTTTAAATGCGATTATTGATTACGATGAAACGAAGGAGAAAGTCTTGAAAGTTTTAGATGACAATGGCATTGCACATCAATAAGAAGGAGGAAAAACATGGAAACTTTATTGAATTTATTTGTTTCAATTGTTAGTCAGCCAGCGATTCTGGTTTCATTAATTGCTTTGTTGGGATTAGTTTTACAGAAAAAGAAATTTTCTGATGTTGTTCAAGGAACGTTGAAAACATTCGTCGGCTTCTTAGTTTTAATTGGTGGCGCAGGGCTATTGGCGAACTCATTAACGCCCTTTGCGGAGATGTTCCAAACCGCATTAAATACACAAGGCGTGGTGCCTAGTAATGAAGCGGTTGTAGCGATTGCCTTGCAACAATATGGGACACCAACTGCTCTGATTATGTTGGTGGGCATGGTTGTTAATATTCTGTTGGCGCGTTTTACACGTTTTAAATATATCTTTTTGACAGGTCAAGCGATGATGTACGTTTCGTGTTTGACAGCCGTTATTTTAGTTGGGGCCGGTTTTAGCGTTAGTTTGCCAATGATTCTTTTAGGTGGTTTATTTGAAGGAACTTTATTAACAGTGACACCTGCTCTTTGTCAGCCCTTTATGAAACAAATTACTGGAAATGATAAAGTAGCAATGGGGCATACAGGGAATATTGGTTATGCTGCAAGTGGCTTTATTGGAAAAGTCTTTGGGAATAAAGAAAAGTCAACGGAAGATATTAAAATTCCTAAAAGTTTTGGTTTTTTAAGAGACTCAACCATCTCAATTATGATTTTGATGTCGATTGTCTATGTGATTTTGGCTTTGCTGGCTGGGACAGGCTATGTCGAGCATGAGTTAAGCAATGGCGAAAATGCGATTATCTTTTCATTAATTCAAGCAGGAACCTTTACGGCTGGTTTCGTAGTGGTTTTACAAGGTGTGCGGATGGTTTTAGGAGAAATTGTACCAGCTTTCCAAGGAATTGCTAAAAAATTAGTGCCTAATTCTAAACCAGCACTTGATGTTCCAATTATCTTTCCTTATGCGCCAAATGCTGTCTTGATTGGGTTCTTTGTGAGCTTTATTGTGGGAACTATTTCAATGTTAGCGATGGTTGGTCTGAATACCACCGTGATTATACCAGGCGTTGTTGGGCACTTTTTCTGTGGTGCCGCGGCAGGCGTTTTTGGAAATTCCACAGGGGGACGTCGGGGAGCGATTTTAGGGGCTGCGTTTAATGGCTTATTAATTAGTTGGTTACCGTTATTTATTTTACCAGTCTTGGGTGATCTACAGTTAGCATCCTCAACGTTTGCGGATACAGATTATTTAATCCCAGGCCTATTTTTAGGTAAATTAGGTGAGGCAGGTCCGAGTCTTTTAGTAGGAGGAATCATTGCTTTTGTAGTGGTTGTTCTTTTGGCTAGCGCTGTTTTGACTATGCGGGAGAAAAAAGTCGCCGAAGAAAACTAAGTGTTTTGTTCTAAAAAAAGGCAAGTGGGACAGAAGTCGTTTTGACTTCTGTCCCATTTGCCTTTTACCATTGTTCTTGGATAAACTGTGCAATTTGTTTCCGCACTTGTCGTCCTTCGGGCAAGTATTGTTTCATTGCGAAAACGTGTTGCATGCCAGGCACCAATCGGCAAGTATCTTGTGGTCGTGGCCCTAATTGTTTTAAAAATTGGTGATAGGAAGGACAAAAAACTTCATGTGTGCCGCCCACGAAAAAAAGTGGCGGAAATTTTTGATAATCAAAGGACAAGCAATTTAAAGAAAGCGTGGAGTGATTAGCCGTGTCATCAATCTCTTGGGCAATTAATTGTAAATAGTTCATGCCAATCATTTTGTCCTTTTTTTGATAACTTTTGGCAACAGGAATGTCTAAATGTCCATCTAACCAAGGAGAAATTAAAACAGCAGCTTTGGGTAAGCGTTCAGGGAAATCGATGGCTAAATTCTGCAATACGTTTAAAACCAATGTGCCACCAGCAGAATCACCTAATAAAATAACGTCTTCGGGATCATAATGCTGTAAAATTTCTTGATAAGCAGCATAGCAATGATCATAAATATCAGCAAAAGACTTATTTGGTGCTAATGGATATACAGGGATAAAATAATCTGTTGCAAAAGAGAGATCTTCAATTAGTTTATAACTAAAGTCTAATTGGCTATAGGCGAGATTCAATGTAAAGCCCCCACCATGCAGGTACAGTACAGCTTTCTTGGTAGGTGCAATAACGGAGTTTGACATGCGATACATCGTAGGAAATTGAGTCATTTCTTGAAGAGGAAAAAGATGACGTAAATGTTTTGGCAAAGTCACTTGTTCATTTAATGATCGTTGCCAATGATAAAAAGCCTTGGTGACTTTCGGATTTCGTTCAAGTCGAGCAATTTGGGAAAGACGTAAAGAATCTTCAAAAAGACAGGCTTTTAAGGATTTTTGACGAGAACGTGCGTGAAATAAATATGCGCTAGCTAACAACAAACCAATCGATTTCTTTTTCAATTAAGGCCCTCCATTCAGCAAAAAGTAAATCATTTTTTCTACAGTATAACATTTTAAAAGTAGAACAACGAAATTTGTTGAAGGGATGAAAGGACGGTTTAAACGAATGTACGTATTTATTTGTGGTTGCGTAAAGTAAATGATTGTAGTAAATTAAATGAGATTAAGAGGTCCGGTGAATGGGCGCGTTCACGGCAAGGAGAGAAGTAGGATGACAAATAAAAAGGTTACAATTAAAGATGTTGCCAATGACTCAGGTGTCTCCATTACTACCGTTTCACAAATTTTAAACGGGAATGGGGCACGGTTTAGTGGGAAAACGGTCGAAAAAGTATTGGCTGCAAAAGAGCGATTAAACTATCAGCCCGACTATTTTGCGCAACGTATGGTGATGAAAAAAAGTAAGACGATTGGCGTAATCGTACCTGATATTACCAACCCATTTTTCGCGCAATTGATTCGAGGAATTGAAAGTGTTTTATACAAAGAAAATTTTATACTGATGTTATGCAATGCGGACCAAGATGTTACAAGAGAACATGAATATTTAACAGAGTTGATTCGTCGTAGTGTCGATGGCTTTGTGATTGCAAGTTCTGAAATTTCCAATCAAACGATTAATGAAACGCTACGTGCGAAAAAGATTCCGTTTATTGTACTTGACCAAAAAAAAGCAGAAGGCTTTAGCGATGCTGTTTTGACAGACGATTATAGAGGTGGGCAACTAGCAGCAAAGCATTTACAAGAGCAACGACATAAACAGGTCGTCGTGGTAATGCCACCACATGCGCCAGTCAATATTCAGCAACGTTTAAAAGGTTTTTGTTCTGTTTATACGGAAAAGGTCCAGTTGATCGAAACAGAATTATCAAAAACCGGCGGCTACCAAGCTGTCCCCGAAATTTTAAAAACAGAGAGCACCGGAATTTTTGCTATCAATGATGAAATTGCTTTTGGTTTATATCGAGGATTAGCAGAAGCGGGCAAAAAAATTCCTGAGGATTATAGTATTATTGGTTATGACAATGTTGATATGTGCGAGTATGTTTCGCCGCCGCTAACAACAATTGCTCAACCTGTTTTTCAATTGGGGCAAACTACGGCGACTTTATTATTGGAAAGAATCCATCAGCCTGCAAAAGATTGGGAGGAGCAAACCTTGCCTGTCCAACTGATTGAACGATTTTCGACAGCACCCTTGAAATAGCTTTCAAGGTGTGCTATATTTTTGTTGTGGAATTAAAACGTTTTACTAAAACGTTTTAATTAGAATGAAAAAATAAATTTTATTGAGGTGGATGAAAATGAACGCGGTTACAATTATCGGAAGTATCAATTTAGACACAACATTAAGAGTCAAAGAAATGCCAAAACCAGGCGAAACAATTCACGCCATTGAACATTTTACAGCGGGTGGTGGTAAAGGAGCAAACCAAGCAGTCGCAGCGAAACGTTCAGGCGCAGAAACATATTTTATTGGTGCTGTGGGAAATGATGGCGCTGGAGCTATGATGACTGATTTAATGAGTCAAGATGAAATTAATTTAACTGGGGTCACCACTTTAGAGAAAACAGCTACTGGCCAAGCCTTTATTATGGTAGATAACGCTGGTGAAAATAGCATTATGATTTACGCAGGAGCCAATAACGCCTTTACGCCAAAACAAGTACAGGAACATCAAGAAATTATTGAAAAAAGTGATTTTGTGATTGCCCAATTTGAAAGTGCGATTGATAGTACGATTGCAGCGTTTAAAATTGCTAAAAAAGCAGGCGTCAAAACGATTTTAAATCCCGCACCTGCGTTAGAACAAGTTCCTGAAGAATTACTAAACGTGACAGATATGATTGTACCAAATGAAACAGAAACCGAAATTTTAACAGGCATTAAAATCACAGATGAAGCTAGTATGCGTAAAGCCGCAGAAGCACTTCATCAATTAGGGATTGAAGCAGTAATTATTACAGTAGGTAGTAAAGGCGCCTTTTATGACGTTAATGGACGAAGTGGTATTGTGCCTGCTTTTAAAGTGAAAGCGGTTGATACAACGGCTGCTGGCGATACTTTTATTGGCGCATTAAGTAGTATATTAGAGAAAGACTTTAGCAATTTGGAAGAAGCTATTCGTTATGGAAACAAGGCGTCCTCGTTGACTGTTCAACGTTTTGGAGCCCAACCTTCGATTCCTTATCAACACGAATTGGCAGACAAATAAAAAGGAGCGAGCGACATGAAAAAAACAAAAGTTATTAATTCAGATATTTCCCGCGTCATCGCACAAATGGGTCATTTTGATAAATTAAGTATTGGTGATGCAGGCATGCCTGTGCCTCGGACTACAGAAAAAATTGATTTAGCTGTTACTAATGGTGTCCCTAGTTTTATGGAAGTTTTAAACAATGTTCTTGAGGAATTGGCAGTTCAACGAATTTATTTAGCAGAAGAAATTAAAACAGAAAATCCTGATATGTTGACAGCAATTAAAACTCGTTTACCAGAAACTCCCATCAGTTTTATTCCTCATACAGAAATGAAACAAGAATTAAACAACTGCCATGCATTTATTCGGACAGGGGAAATGACCCCTTACGCAAATATTTTATTAGAAAGTAACGTTGTCTTTTAAACGAGAGAGGAGAAATAGAGATGAATGCGACTGCATTATTAATCGGTTTAGGACCGCTTCTAGGTTGGGGGCTTTTCCCAACAATCGCTTCCAAAATTGGTGGTCGTCCAGTGAATCAAATTCTTGGTACCAGTTTAGGAACATTAATTTTTGCCGCTATTTTTTCAATGATTAATGGTTTAGCTTTTCCAACGGGCATGGATTTATTCTTTTCAATTTTATCTGGTGTCGGTTGGGCCTGTGCGCAAATCATTACGTTTAAATGCTTCACGATGATTGGGTCATCACGTGCTATGCCAGTAACGACCGCGTTCCAACTTTTAGGTGCTTCTCTCTGGGGTGTCTTTTTCTTAGGAAACTGGCCAGGTGCGACAGCCAAATTGTTAGGCGCATTTGCCTTAGTGTTAATCATGATTGGTGCCAAAATGACGGTCTGGTCGGAAACGGAGTCCGCTGAGAGTGCTGGGATTATGAAAAAAGCAGTTCTTCTATTAGCCGTTGGTGAAATCGGCTATTGGGCGTACTCTGCAGCACCCCAAGCGACGGCAATTGATGGCATGCATGCCTTTTTACCACAAGCAATAGGCATGGTAATTGTCGCAGTTATTTATTCAGCAGTTGTCACTATTAAGGGTGGGGAAACATCTCCATTTATAGAAGCTGTTTCTTACAAACAAATTTTTTCAGGCTTTTTCTTCGCCTTTGCAGCGTTAACTTATTTAATTTCAGCGCAGCCAGATATGAACGGCTTGGCAACGGGCTTTATTCTATCCCAAACATCAGTTGTGCTTGCAACGTTGACAGGTATTTGGTTCTTAGGTCAAAAGAAAACAGCCAAGGAAATGACCGTAACGATTATCGGCTTAGTTTTGATTTTGGCAGCAGCTACGATCACAGTGATGATTTAAAAAAGTATTCAACGACCTATTATTCAGGGCGTTGAATACTTTTTTTTATTTGTTCTAAAAATAATGCAGCAGCTGTGGAAAGAACCGTATTTTTGCGCCAAATTAAACTAATTTTGGCTGTTAAAGCAGGATATAGCGGGATAAAACGTAAATTTGTTTGCTTTGTTTCTAGAATACCATCAATGCTTAGGGCGCTACCTAGCCCAGCTTCTACCATCAGTGAAGCGTTGTAAAGTAAGTTGTAGGTCCCAACGATTCGGAACTGATCTAGACTTGCTTCGAGCCAATCAGAGAGTTGGCTCGGAACTTGTGCTTGTCGAGAAATAAATAAAGGTTCTTCTTTTAAATCGGCTGCAGTAATAACATTTTTAGTGGCTAAGGGATGGTCCTTTACAGTAATTAAGCCCCATGTATCTACAATTGGTAATGTTAAATAGCTATATTTTTGTTTAGGTGCAGGCTCAATAATTAAACCAAAATCTAATAATCCTTTGTCTAGCCGTTCTATTACATCATCTGCATTCCCACTGTATAAATGAAGGTGAATATCAGCTGAGTGCTGGCTTGTTATTTGTTGTAGTGCATTCGCTAAAAAAGACATAGCTTTTGTTTCGCCGCCACCAATCGTGATTTCGCCATTAATGAATTCATTTTGCGACAAGTTGGTGACTGTTTTATTCGCTAAGCTTAAAATATCTTGCCCTTGTTTAGCTAAATATTCTCCTTCAGGTGTTAGTTGTATTTGTCGATTTCCTCGTATAAATAATGTCACGCCTAATTCTTCCTCTAATTCTTTTAATTGCTTAGATAATGTTGGTTGTGATACATGCAATTGTTTGGCTGCGCCACTAATCGTTTTTTCTTGGACCACTGCTAAGAAATAGTGAATCACTCGTAATTCCATTACTTTCCCTCCTATAACTAAAACGCATACTTATCTATTTATTATAAGTATTAGACAGAGGAGTTGTCACGTATTACGATAAATTTAGCAAAAGGAGGCGATTAGGAATGCTTACAAAAAATCTCCAAGAACTAATTGCAACAGGTAGCATTGATAAAGATGAACCACTATTTCAACTTATTCATCAGATTCAAGAGGAAAATAGTCGCTATTTAATAGAATTAAATCAACAAGCCTACACACATAATGAAGTAAGGAATCTTCTTGCCACGATTATCCAAGACAAAATTGACGAAACCGTTACGATTTTATTGCCTTTTTATACAGATTTTGGACGCAATATACATTTTGGTAAAAATATTTTTATTAATCGGGCAGCTATGTTTGTTGATTTAGGGGGCATTATAATTGAAGACAATGTTTTAATTGGGCCGCGCGTTAATCTCTTAAGTGTCAATCATCCGGAACTGCCAATGAAACGGCGAGGTGTATTGCTAGCACCAATTACCATTAAAAAATTTGCGTGGTTAGGCGCGGGTGTCACTGTTTTACCAGGTATTACGATTGGTGAAAATGCTATCGTAGCAGCTAATGCGACTGTAACTAAAGATGTGCCAGCTAACGCTATTGTTGCAGGAACACCAGCTAAAATTATTCGTTGGATTCAGGAAGATAAGGAGGAAATATAATGAAATCATTATCAGAAAAAGTTATTATTATCATGGGCGCTTCCAGTGGCATCGGTGAGGCAACAGCCCGTTTACTTGCCAGAAAAGGAGCGAAGTTAGTCATTGCAGCACGTCGACAAGAACGTTTAATTGCTATAAAAAAAGAACTTCCTGAAGCAACGATTCTCGTGCAACAAGCAGATGTAACGAAAGAAGAGGAAGTTCAGCGTGTAATCAAGCTTACAATGGAAAAATATGGACGAATTGATGTTCTTTTTAACAATGCAGGAGTTATGCCAACGGCGCCTCTTATTGAAGCACCAAAAGGAGAATGGCGTCAAATGCTAGATATTAATATTATGGGTGTTTTAAATGGCATTGCGGCAGTTCTTCCAATTATGGTTGAACAAAAATCAGGGCAGATTATTGCTACTGATTCTGTGGCAGGACATGTCGTTTATCCAGATTCGGCTGTCTACTGTGGAACAAAGTTTGCTGTTCGAGCAATTATGGAAGGATTGCGACAAGAACAAAGAGAGAATAACATTAAATCAACGATTATTTCACCAGGTGCTGTACAAACAGAACTTTATCAAACAATTTCTAATCGAGTAGTAGCTGAAACGTTACATCTAGAACAGTTAAGTTGGGGCTTAAAGGCGGAAGACATTGCGCAAGCGGTGGTCTTTGCCATAAACACGCCAGATCGTATGTCAATCAGTGAAATGGTTGTTCGCCCGACAACACAAACGATTTAATTTAAAAAGTATTCCTAGAAAGGAATACTTTTTTTTAATCGTGATTGTTCGTTTTTTACAGAATTTAGAATTTGATATTTACTTATTTGTTGGTTTATTATATGATTAAACACGTTGTTTCATTAATAAATTGAATATTTTACGAACATTGTAAAATATTTAGATTTTAGGAGGACGGAACATGAAAGAAAAAATAAGTTCATATTTTGAACTTGAACAATTGAATACGAATATGAAACGAGAAATGTTAGCTGGTTTCACCACATTTATCTCAATGGCGTATATTTTGTTCGTTAATCCAACCGTACTTGGTGCTTCTGGCATGGACGAAGGCGCTGTTTTTACTGCCACCGCTTTAGCGAGTGCCTTAGGTTGTATTTTAATGGGTGTGTTGGCGAAATATCCGATTGCGACAGCACCAGCTTTAGGAATTAATGCATTCTTTGCTTATTCAGTCTCTGTTGGTATGGGGATTCCTTGGCAAACGACATTAGCAGGCGTTTTTGTGGCTTCATTGATATTTATTTTAATTACAATTTTTAAATTACGCGAGCTAATTATTGATGCAATTCCTGCAGACTTGAAATTTGCCATTTCAGGTGGGATCGGGTTGTTTATTGCTTTTCTTGGTTTAAGCCAAGGTGGCTTAATTGTGGCTAATGATGCGACACTCGTTGGCTTAGGACCTTTGAACGTTGGCTCAACGTGGGTCACCATTGTCGGCTTAGTCGTAACTGCAATTTTGTTAGTTCGTCGAGTGCCTGGTGGTATTTTTATTGGGATGGCAATTTCAACGATTGTTGGTTTAGCGACAGGGGTTATTCCAATGCCTGATAAGATTATTTCAAGCGCGCCAAGTTTAGAACCAACATTTTTAGTGGCGTTAGGACATGTGAAAGATATCAATACGATTCAAATGTGGGTCGTGGTTTTAACGTTCCTATTAGTAACATTCTTTGATACGGCTGGTACGTTGGTGGGCTTAGCCAATCAAGCAGGTTTTATGAAGGACAATAAAATGCCGCGTGTGGGGAAAGCTTTAGCCGCTGATTCAACAGCGATGTTAGCTGGTTCTCTACTAGGGACATCGCCAGTTGGCGCATATGTCGAATCATCTGCGGGGATTGCTGTGGGTGGTCGTTCAGGAATCACAGCTATTACAACCGGGATTTTATTTATTTTCAGCTTGCTATTTTCTCCTTTGTTAGCAGTTGTCACTTCGCAAGTTACAGCACCAGCGTTGATTATTGTTGGCGTTTTGATGGCACAATCCTTAAGCAAAATTAAATGGAACGAGATGGAAATTGCAATCCCTTCCTTCTTAATCTTGTTAGGAATGCCATTGACATATAGCATTTCAGATGGGATTGCCTTAGGCTTTATCTTCTATCCAATTACAATGATTGCGGCAAAACGTGGGAAAGAAGTTTCACCAATTATGTATGGCTTGTTCTTTGTTTTTGTCGGATTCATGTGGATCCTGAATGCGCAATAAGTAAGAGAGAAAGTTATCAAATAGTTGATTCATAAGACAATGAACTTATGAATCAACTATTTTTTTTCGACTAAGCACTAGAAAAACGCCCCTTATTTGATGTATAATTTGCAAAGACATTGACCTGTGAAGATACAGGAACAGAGAGGAATTAATTGAGTGAAATATACAGAAATTATGGTTCGCTATGGCGAATTATCAACTAAAGGAAAAAATCGTAAAACGTTTATCATGCAGTTAGCACAAAATGTGAAACGTGCGTTAGCTGATTTTCCAGCATTGAAAATCCATGCAGATCGAGACAGAATGCATATTTTATTAAATGGGGAAGATAGTGAAGAAGTGATTCCGAAACTAAGTAAAGTGTTTGGGATTCAAAATTTTTCGCCAAGTATTCGTATTGAAAAAGAAATGCCAGCGATTCGTGCAATGGTTCAAGAGGTTGTTCGGGAAGTTTATACGCCAGGTAAGACGTTTAAAATTACTGCTAAACGTTCGGACCATTCATTTGAACTTGATTCAAATGGCTTGAATCAAGAATTAGGTGGGGCTGTTATTGAAGCCATCCCGGAAATTCAAGTACAAATGAAAAAGCCTGATATCAACTTAAGAATTGAAATTCGTAAAGATGCGGCGTATTTATCTTATGAAACGATTCGTGGTGCGGGTGGATTGCCAGTGGGCACCAGTGGTCGTGGTATGTTGATGTTGTCAGGAGGCATTGATTCACCAGTTGCAGGTTATTTAGCTATGAAACGTGGCGTGGAAGTGGAAGCTGTCCATTTTGCTAGTCCACCTTATACAAGTGAACAAGCGTTACAAAAGGCCAAAGATTTAGCTGAAAAATTAGTCCCTTATGTAGGAACTATTCAATTTATTGAAGTGCCCTTTACAGAAATTCAAGAAGAAATAAAACGAGTTGTTCCCCAAGGCTACTTAATGACCATTACACGACGTTTAATGTTACGCTTAACAGATGCAATTCGTGAAATGCGGAAAGGTTTAGTCATTATTAATGGTGAATCGTTAGGACAAGTGGCTTCGCAAACACTTCAAAGTATGGTAGCAATTAATGAGGTTACCTCAACACCGATAATTCGCCCCGTTGTTTCAATGGATAAGACAGAAATTATCGAAATTGCCGAAAAAATTGACACGTTTGAATTAGCCATCCAACCCTTCGAAGATTGTTGTACAATTTTTGCGCCACCGCAACCGAAAACACGACCTCGCTTAGATAAAGCGCAAGATTATGAAGCGCGCTTAGACTTGGAAGGTTTAATGGCTCGGGCCTTAGAAGGGCTCAAAATTACAGAGATTTCAGCAGAAACAGCGAAAGATAAACAAGAAGACGAATTTGCAGATTTTCTATAAGAAATAAATACAGTGACGGTCGCTTAGACGTCACTGTATTTATTTTGTACTTATTTCACAAACAAGTTGCTCGGAGAGGGGAACCGTGATAAACTGAATATGTGAAGTAGGTAACAAGGAGGACAGAGGATGGAGAAAAAAATGCCTAAAGCAACGGCAAAACGTTTGCCGGTTTATTTACGTTATTTAAAAATGTTAGGGGATTCTGGTGTTAAACGTATTAAATCACGAGAGTTTAGTGAAATGATCCAGATTCCTTCTGCAACGATTCGGCGTGATTTTTCCCATGTTGGTGAACTGGGCCGAAGCGGTTATGGTTACGATGTGCCGTATTTAATTGAGGTATTTAGTAATATTTTAAATACGCAAGAAGAAAAAAGAATTGCTCTGATTGGTTGTGGCAATTTAGGCAAGGCATTATTAAAAAATAATTTTAGACGCAACGAGAATTTGAATATTGTTTGTGCTTTTGATAATGATTCAGCTTTAGTTGGCACCACGATTAATGGATTATTAGTTCATGATATGTCTGAGTTAGAAGCATTCGTTCGACAAGAAGGGGTCACGGTAGCCATTTCTACAGTGCCAAGTCACCATGCCCAAAAAGCCATCGACAAAATTGTTCAAGCGGGTGTGACTGCGATTTTAAATTTTGCGCCAGACCGTGTCAGTGTGCCAGCCAACGTTAGTGTGCAGTATATTGATTTAACAACGGAACTGCAAACACTGATTTATTTTAATGAAACTTTTTCACTAGCAAATAGCCCAAAGCAATAAAATTGTCTTCATAAAAATCCTCTACTATACTTATTATTGAAAGTGGAAAAGGAGGATTTCAGAATGAATGTTACAAGAAAAGGGCACGTATTAGAATTGACAGGTGAACAGCCCGAAGTTGGCACAAAAGCCCCCGTCTTTTCTTTGAAAAATTTAAACAACCAAGAAATCAACTTGGCAGATTATAAAGGTAAAACGGTTTTAATTAGTGTGGTTCCTGATATCGACACACGTGTTTGTTCACTGCAAACGAAACGTTTCAATCAAGAAGCGGCGAAATTAGACGGTGTTCAGATTATCACGATTTCCAATAACACAGTTGAAGAACAAGCAAATTGGTGTGCCGCTGAGGGTGTCGAAATGGAAATGCTTCATGATACTGAAGACTCATTTGGTGCAGCTTATGGTTTGTATATTCCAGAAATGGGCCGTTTAGCACGTGCTATTTTTGTGATTGACCCAGAAGGAACGTTAGTTTATGAAGAAATCGTCTCAGAAGTTTCGTCGGAACCCGATTATCAACAAGCGTTAGAAGCTGCAAAAAAAGTGTAATCCCTCTAGATTACAAATTGACTTTGCTTGCGCTTCATTGTAGAATGAAGCAAAGACAGCGAACAAGAGGAGTATCATTGGCGTCGTTTTAGAGAAAAAGTCGTTCAGGTGCAAGACTTTTACACAACCAGTGAGAAGGTAGCTTGTGAGTCAATGGTTTGAACACAGTACGTTAGTAGAACGATTCGTTTCGTGAACGTTATCTCACGAATGAGTGGCATTTGAATGAATTCAATTCAAATGCAATTTAGGTGGTACCGCGTAAATAAGATGAATCTACGCCCTAAAATACGAAAGTATTTTAGGGCGTATTTTAGTGTTTAGCTCAAAAAACTCATTTGTAAAATAATTACCGCTCCAAATCGCGTATTTTAAGAAAGAAGGGGAAAAAATGTCAGAAGAAAAAAACTTACCAACGAAATATCAACCGACAGAAATCGAAGCTGGCCGTTATCAAAAATGGCTAGATCAAGATTTATTTAAACCAAGTGGCGACAAAAAAGCGAAGCCCTATTCAATTGTTATTCCACCACCTAATGTAACAGGGAAGCTACACTTAGGGCATGCTTGGGATACAACATTACAAGATATGATTATTCGCCAAAAAAGAATGCAAGGCTTTGATACGTTATGGCTACCAGGAATGGACCATGCCGGAATTGCCACGCAAGCAAAAGTAGAAGAGAAACTAGCACAACAAGGAGTTTCACGTTACGACTTAGGTCGTGAAAAATTTGTTGATCAAGTGTGGGAATGGAAAGAAGAATATGCTTCTCACATTCGTGAACAGTGGGCAAAAATGGGTCTTTCTTTAGATTACAGCCGTGAACGTTTCACTTTAGATGAAGGGCTATCTGAGGCTGTTCGTAAAGTGTTTGTCTCTCTTTACGAGAAAGATTTGATTTACCGTGGTGAGTATATCATTAACTGGGATCCGAAAGCGAAAACAGCATTGTCTGATATTGAAGTAATCCATAAAGATATTGAAGGAGCTTTTTACCACATGAGCTACCCATTATCAGATGGTTCTGGTGTTGTTGAAATTGCGACAACGCGTCCTGAAACAATGTTGGGAGATACGGCGATTGCGGTCCATCCAGAAGATGAACGGTATCAGGAACTTATTGGTAAGACAGTTGTCTTGCCATTAGTCGATAAAGAAATTCCAATTATTGCAGATGACTATGTAGATATGGAATTTGGAACAGGGGTTGTAAAAATCACACCTGCCCATGATCCAAATGACTTTGAAGTCGGTAATCGTCATGACTTACCTCGAGTAAATGTTATGAACGAAGACGGCACGATGAATGAACTGGCTGGAAAATATGAAGGAATGGATCGTTTTGCTGCACGTAAAGCGATTGTCTCTGACTTGAAAGAACTAGGTCGCTTAATTAAGATCGAAACAATGAATCACAGCGTGGGCCATTCAGAACGAACAGGCGTTGTCGTGGAACCACGTTTATCGACCCAATGGTTTGTAAAAATGGGACCACTAGCTGAAAAAGCAATGAAAAATCAAGAAACAGAAGACGCTGTTGAATTTTATCCACCACGCTTCAATCAAACATTTTTACGTTGGATGGAAAATGTACATGATTGGGTTATTTCGCGACAATTATGGTGGGGCCATCAAATTCCTGCTTGGTATCACAAAGAAACGGGCGAGATGTATGTTGGAATGGAAGCACCAGCCGACAGTGAAAACTGGGTTCAAGATAGTGATGTCTTAGATACATGGTTTAGTTCTGCATTATGGCCATTTTCAACGATGGGCTGGCCGGACGAAGCAAGCGAAGATTATCAACGTTACTTCCCAACAAGCACATTAGTTACTGGCTATGACATCATCTTCTTCTGGGTGAGTCGTATGATTTTCCAAAGTTTAGAGTTTACAGGTGAACGTCCCTTCCAAAATGTCTTAATTCACGGCTTAATTCGTGATGAGCAAGGACGCAAAATGAGTAAATCATTGGGGAATGGGATTGATCCAATGGATGTCATCGAAAAATATGGTGCAGATGCGTTACGTTGGTTCTTATCAAATGGTTCAGCTCCAGGTCAAGATGTTCGTTTTAGTTATGAAAAAATGGATGCTTCTTGGAACTTTATCAATAAGATCTGGAATGCAAGTCGCTTCGTTATCATGAATGTAGAAGGTATGACTGCTGCAGATATTGACTTTAGTGGTGAAAAGACTGTCGCTGATCGTTGGATTTTAACGCGCTTAAACGAAACAGTCGCCCGTGTGACAGAATTATTTGATCGTTTTGAATTCGGTGAAGCAGGTCGTCAATTATACAACTTCATCTGGGATGATTTCTGTGATTGGTATATTGAAATGAGTAAAGAGATTCTTTACGGAGACAATGAAGTAGCTAAACAAACAACACGGAGCATCTTGGTGTACACATTGGATCAAATCTTACGCTTATTGCATCCAATTATGCCGTTTGTAACAGAAGAAATTTGGGAAAAAATTCCGCATCAAGGTGAGTCATTGGTTGTGGCAGAGTATCCAGTTGTGCATGAAGAATTTAACGATGAAGCAGCAGCTCGAGGAATGGAAGTTCTGAAAGAAGTCATTCGTTCAGTTCGGAATATTCGAGCAGAAGTGAATACACCACTTTCTAAACCAATTACCTTGTTAATTAAAACAAACGATACAGAAGTAGAAGAATTTTTAACAGCTAATACTAGCTACTTAGAACGCTTCTGTAACCCAGAGGAATTAGTCATCAGTCGTGAAATAGAAGCGCCAGAATTAGCCATGTCCGCTGTATTAACAGGCGCAGAACTATTCCTACCATTAGCTGGGTTGATTAATATCGAGGAAGAAATTGCTCGCTTAGAAAAAGAATTAGACAAATGGACAAAAGAAGTCAAACGTGTGCAAGGCAAGCTTTCAAATGAACGTTTTGTGTCAAATGCACCAGATGAGGTCGTGGAAGCAGAACGTGCAAAAGAAAAAGACTACCTTGAAAAACAAGAGGCTGTCAAAGAACGGATTGCCCAATTACGTTCAATCTAAAAAAGAAAAGACAACAAAACCAAACGTTGGTTTTGTTGTCTTTTTATTATAATTTGCCAAATAATTGAAACAAATACAACATTAAATAGCTGTAAGTAGCCACAGACCAGAATTTCAATAAAAGAACAATTTTCATGAATTCCTTTAAAGATATATCTGTAATTCCCGCCACTAAACAAACAATATCATCTGGAGCGAAGGGGACTAACATAGTAAAGATTAAGAGCTTTTTGACATTGTGTTCATTTTTGTCTAAAATCTCTTCAAATTTTTTGTATTTATTGGGTGAAAGGATTATTTTTACAAAGCTACGTCCATAGTAACGAACCAGTAAAAAGCCAATAAACTCACCAATAATCAACCCAAGATAGCTATACAAAAGGCCTTGCAAATTGCCAAACATCAACATTCCTGCAACAGAAGAGATTCCTCCAGGTAGAATAGGAATAATCACTTGGACGATTTGTAAAAGAATGAAACACAGAACCGCATAGTTACCAAACTGTTTAATAAAAGCTTGCAAGGAAGCAACAGAATGAAAAATTCCTCTGGAATATCCCCATAAAATTAAGCCGAAGAAAAGCACCAGTCCAACTAGGGGTAACCACCGAATGAGTCCATTTAAAAATTTTTTCTGATTAGTCATGAGTGGCCTCCTGACGTTTTCGACGGTATTTTTTAAACCCAAGATAACCAGCCGTCCCCAGTAAAATCGTTCCGCTGACGGCAGTGCCGAGATAAATCATTCTTGGATGATAGGCAAAGGTTAACTGCTGTTTGCCAGCTGGGACTTCAACAGCTAAAAAGCCACCTAGAATGCGTTGTGTTTTTAATGGTTCTTTTTGTAGCGACGATTTGACTTGCCAATCTTGGTCATAAGGAATGGACGTATACAGTAACTGAGTGTCATTTCCAGGTACATTCAGTGCGCCATTTAAATGGCCTTTTTTAGTTGCATTCACGTGAAGAGCTTGTTGGCGTAATTTGTCAACCGCAAGATTAAAGGCTGTTTGGTCTAAAGTTTGAAGCTGCCAATTAGTTAAATCAACCACTTGTTCAGCAGTTAGTGACAGGGTCACGGTAGTTCCTTTTTCAAAATGCCCTAAATTGAACAGCTGATTGGTTGCAATATAAATTGGCGTCGAGATAACTTGTTGGTTTACCTTCAATTGTGTAACCTTTTTCCATTTTAAATTCGGAATATAAAGATGCAAGTCGCCAGTGCTATTCACTTTAAAGGTTGCTTCAATTGTTTCGTTGGTATGATGAGGTTCATTTATCAACGAAGCTGTTTTAAAGTAAGGTTTATCCGTCGGCACGAGCATTTGCAGGAGTTCTTCTTGGGCATCTAAAGGATTATTTTTTGCTAATTTTAACTTGGTTAATGCGGTTGGCGCCAAAAAGCCCATACCGATCGCTTCATCATTTTCCATGATTTTCGTGGAACCAACTGTTTTTAGCAATTTTTCACTCGTAGGTTTTTCAATTGGTAAAAAGTCATATTTCACATTTAAAAGTAAATTGGTTAGTTGTGAATTATCCACATAAGCAATCCGGCGATCATTTTTTCGATACAAACCTAGCGCACTTAATGTGTCTTGGGTAGTGGCAGTTAAAGTCGAAGTATAGCTAGAAACGCCAGCGTAGCCATAAAGTAAAGGATTGTTGTAGCCGTTATTGATTTCACGGAACCCTGTTTCTTTGGAAGGAATGACTTGTTTCATGCGATAAAGTTCTGGTGCTGAGGCCATTTTTTCATCGATTAATTGGCTGTGTTTTCGGTAATCTTGGGCAAATGTTGCTTGGCTACCAAAGGGCATATGTTTAAAAGAAATCCAGAAATTCGTTGTTAATTCCGTGCTGACAAGTAAGAATAAAGCCACGACTACATAGTTTCTTAAGGCCTTTTTGTGTGCTAAACGCAAGCAAACGAAAATCAACCAAATAAAAAGTAAACTTAGCCATAAATAATTGATCGAAATTAAGAGATTCTTTTGTGGACCATAATACAAAGATCCGTAGCCAATGACTAACAGCAGACTAAAAATAATAGGTGCGGACCAAGGAATGGTCACTCTTTTAAGCCAAGCTTCATAGGCAAAGACAATCAATAAAAAGCTAAAGAAAAAGACATTTCGGTAAGGGAACCCAGCTGGGCTTTGAAACATGTGCCACACAGTGTTAAAGGCTTCTAACCAAAAGCTTAAAAAGAGAATGAATAAAAGAATTGCTGAAGCTATTCTTTCTTTTAACGCAATTTGTTTCGTTTGAAAATAGGCAACACAGAGGAGTGTCACAAATAATCCAGCAAAAACGGTTGGTAAATGGTCTAAACGCAACTCATAATTAATAGAACCTAAGCCTAATTGCGAGAAGAACGAAGTGTTGAACTTAGGCGTTAAAAAGAACGTCGAGACATCAAAATCTGCTTTTTTTGTATAGAGCATCCCTTCTGCTGCAGGTAATAATAAAAAGCTAGTTGCAGTTCCTGTTAAAAAAGAAACGAGGATGAATAACGGACTTTGTTTAAAAAATTGCCGAATAGCATGGGCTTGGGTATTCTTTTTAAAGAACCAATAGATACTGTACAAAACAGCAAAGAGACAAATCATATAACCCATGTAGTAATTCGTCACAATGGCTAAAAACAGGGTTATACTGTATAAGCCCCATTTGCGTTGATCCCATAAACGTTGGAGTCCCAATAAGATAAGCGGGAATAGAATCAGTGCATCCAACCACATAAAGTTTTGGCTATAGACGGTGACAAAGCCACAGAAACTATAGGAGGTTGAAAAAAGTAACGTGGTGCCATCAACTTTTTGATAGGTGTATTTTAAATAGCTAAACATCGTAGTACCCATCAAGGCAAGTTTTAAGGTAATAATCCATAAAATTGCTATAGGTAATTGTTCATAAGGAAAAAAGAAAGCCAACACATTAAAAGGGCTCAGTAAGTAATAGGCTGCCAAAGGAACAATCGACTCACCAATCTCATTGGAAAAAGAGTAGAATGTAGTTATTCCCTCGTGAAAAGAGCGTTTTAAAAAACTCAAGAAAGGCATGTATTGTGTGCCTAAATCACTAACTAATAAGTTGTTGTCACCAAAAGGCGCAAGTTGTAATGTCATCCATACAAGCAACAGAAGTAAAAACGGCAAGAAAAAACTTCCTAACCATAAAAGCTTCGATTTGTTTTTCATCAAAATAAGTCCACCTTTATAAAAAAATCATGAATAAGCGTGTTGAACGCTCTAAAAATAGTTTTTAATTGGCTGGCTGGAACGAACCATCCAGAATGTTAGTTTACCATAAGTTCATTAATGTATCCGCTAATAACGCAAAATTATGAAAAATGCAAAAAGTTTTCAAGAAAAAGTTTCAATTGGTTATTAGTGAAAAAGTCACCTAACTTAGTTATAATGTAGAAGAAGACAAGGAGTTGGACAAGATGCAATTAACAATAGAAGAAGCCATTGAATGGATTCATAGCCGGTTATCCTTTGGTTCAAGACCTGGTTTGGATCGGATTAATGCGTTATTAGAAAAAATTGATCATCCAGAAAACAAAGTGTCAACGATTCATATCGCAGGAACCAATGGTAAAGGCTCAACCGTGACATATTTACGCTGTCTATTAGAAGAAATGGGCTTGAAAGTCGGAACCTTTACCTCTCCTTATATTGAATCATTTAATGAAAGAATTGCGATAAATGGTCAACCAATTTCAGACGAACAATTGATTACCTATGTGGAAAAGTATCAACCAATCATTAAAGAATTAGACCAAATCACTGAAGTGGCTGGAATTACAGAATTCGAAACATTGACAGGAATGGCCTTGGACTATTTCGTGAATGAACAAGTGGATATCGCCGTTGTTGAAGTTGGCTTAGGTGGATTACTTGATAGCACCAATGTCGTGAAGCCATTATTGACGGGAATTACGACAATTGGGAAGGATCACACAGAAATTTTAGGTGAAACAATTGCTGAAATTGCCTATCAAAAAGCGGGTATTATTAAAGAAAAAGTCCCAGTAGTAACAGGCAATATTTGTGCTGATGCGCTAGCAGTCATTGAAAAAGTCGCACAAGAAAAACAGAGTCCAATTTTTCGTTTTGGCAAAGAGTATCAAGTGGAATATCTACATCCTGACACACAATGGGGGGAAATATTTAATTTCTATGGAGAAATGGGCAAACTGACAAAGATTAAAGTTCCCTTGTTGGGGCGTCACCAAGTAGAAAACGCGGCGGTAGCTATTCAATTATTTGACAAGTATTGCCAACTACAACATTTGCCGTTTAAAGAACGAGACATTACTCAAGGGTTAGCTAAAGCGCAATGGCCAGCTCGAATGGAACGTCTTAGTGATGAACCGTTGATTGTTTTAGATGGTGCCCACAATGATCACGCAGTAAAACGCTTAGTTGAAAACTTGCGCAAAGAGTTTCCACAACACACGATTCATATTTTATTTTCAGCTTTAGCAACTAAAGATGTGGATGAGATGATTCAGGACTTAAAGCAAGTATCGAATGCGCATCTTTACTTAACTAGCTTCGATTATCCTAAAGCTATTGCACTTACAGAAATGGAAAAATATGAAGACGATTTAACAGAAATTGTGTCTTTATGGCAATTTGGCTTAGGCGAAATTTTAGAAAAAATGTCGACAGATGATTTATTATTAGTAACAGGTTCATTATATTTTGTTTCTCAAGTAAGAGAATTACTTTTAACTATAGGAGGAAATGATGAAGAAATTTGATGGCGTAATTTTTGATATGGATGGGTTGCTTTTTGATACGGAGTTGATTTACTATACATCTACTCAAAAAGTAGCAGATGCAATGGGGTTACCATATAGTAAAGAAGTCTATTTAGACTATGTTGGGATTTCCGATGAAGAAGTACAAGAGAATTACCGACGTATTTATGCATCTTATGGTCACGACACAGTGGAAGAATTTATCCGCCGTTCTTATGATGATACCTTGCAAGAGTTTCGATCTGGTAACGTCCCTTTAAAACCAGGGGTGGTGGAATTTCTCGACTTTTTAGATGATCAAAAAATTCCTCGATTGGTTGCTTCAAGTAACGTCCGTCCAGCAATTGAAATGTTATTAAGCCATGCTGGGATTCAGGATCGTTTTGTAGGGATCGTTTCAGCAGAGGATGTTAAACGAGCAAAACCGGACCCAGAAATTTTTCAAAAAGCTCGTCAACTTTTAGGAACAGAAGCCCCGAAAACCTTGATTTTCGAAGACTCATTTCATGGGGTAAGTGCGGCTCATAGTGCGGGCATTCCAGTGATCATGGTACCTGATTTATTGCAACCAACTGAAGTTATCCAAGAGAAAACATTACATGTCTTGGAGAGTTTACATCAAGCGCCACATTATTTAAAATAATAAAAACAACACTCCTTTGCGTAGTTTATTAATGACTAGCAAAGGAGGTTTTTTTTATGCAAGTATCGGATCTGTTTATTCGCGATATGCCGAGTGATTGTTTACCACGAGAACGGCTCTTAGCGATAGGAGAAAAAGCATTATCGAATCAAGAGTTGTTGGCGATTCTGTTACGAACTGGCTCAAAAGAAGCAGACGTGATGACTGTTGCCGCAACGCTATTAAAACAGTTTAAGCAACTTTCTTATTTGCAGCAAGCCACGTTGAACGAGTTAATGGCTATTAAAGGTATTGGACAAGTGAAAGCCATTGAATTACGTGCGGCCATTGAATTGGGGTGTCGAATTTATCAAAGTAGTCAAATCAAATTTGGCAAAGTTACGTCCAGTCAACAAGTCGCTCAACGATTACTCCAAGAGATGAAGGGGCTGCAACAAGAACATTTAATTTGTATTTACTTGAATACCAAGAATGACATTATCCAACAGAAAACGATTTTCAAAGGATCACTGAATCAAAGTATTGCTCATCCACGCGAAATTTTTCGGGAAGCGGTTAAATATTCTTCTGCTCGCATACTATTAGCTCATAATCATCCATCTGGCAATCCGACACCGTCTCCACAAGATATTCAATTTACCAAACGAATGGAAGAATGTGGCGAAATGATGGGGATTCAATTGTTGGATCATATTATTGTTGGTGATAGCGGATACATTAGTTTGAGAGAAGAGAATTTTTTTGCTTCAGAATGAGGACAATTCTTGCAAAAATATTTTATC
The DNA here is from genome assembly GCF_051711985.1 of Enterococcus sp. DIV1758. NCBI lineage: Bacteria > Bacillati > Bacillota > Bacilli > Lactobacillales > Enterococcaceae > Enterococcus > Enterococcus sp. DIV1758. Next base: position 2,405,102 of record NZ_JBIOOA010000001.1, on the reverse strand, counting down.
ACGTGTAAAATGAAAGGGTAATCTTGTTTGGAATTATGTAGACTTTTTAAATTTTTTTAAATATTCTATTGGAAGCGAGCAAAGTTACGACTATTTATGTGCAAATGCACGAGGAGGAACAAAAGAATGGAACAAGGAACAGTAAAATGGTTTAACGCAGAAAAAGGTTTTGGGTTTATCTCACGCGAAGACGGAAGCGACGTATTCGTACACTTCTCAGCTATCCAAGGTGATGGTTTCAAAACTTTAGAAGAAGGTCAAGCAGTGACTTTCGATGTTGAAGATTCAGACCGTGGCCCTCAAGCAGTTAACGTAGAAAAAAACTAATAAAAAATAATCCAAAAACACCTAACGCATGTTAGGTGTTTTTTTGTTAGAAAAAATAGAGAAGAAAAATGGACAAACATTTTTCTTCTCTATTAAATGAGAGCTTTATTGATCACTAACTGTGGCAGTCATAATCATTGGCAGAATCATTGGATGACGTTCTGTTTGTTCAAACAAGAAAGGCTGTAAAGCGGTCGTCATGGCTTCGCCTAATTTTGCTTCGGTACAGTTTTTATCTTTCATTGCTTCACGTAAAGCATTGAATAAAAGACGTTGGCCTTCATGAATCATATCACCAGACTCACGCATGTAGACAAAACCACGGGAAAGAATGTCTGGACCAGCCATAATTTCTTTATTTTTAATATCAACTGTTGCTACCGCTAAAACTAAACCTTCTTCAGATAAGATACGACGATCCCGTAAAACAACATTCCCGATATCGCCGACACCATTTCCATCAACGTACACGTCATTAGCATTGAAGTGACCAGCAGGACGTGCGCTATCAGCCGTTAAAGCTAAGACATCGCCGTTGCCCATGATAAAGCAATTTTCTTCAGGAACCCCTGTATCTTGAGCGAGCGAAGCATGGATTTTTAACATTCTAAATTCACCATGAACAGGCATGAAATATTTAGGCTTCATCAAGCGAAGCATTAATTTTTGCTCTTCTTGTCCACCGTGACCAGAAGTATGGATATTATTGATTTTTCCGTGGATAACTTCCGCACCGGCTTCAGATAATAAGTTGATTAAACGGTTAACGCTTGTCGTATTCCCAGGAATTGGTGAACTTGAGAAAACAACCGTATCGCCTGGTTGAATACTAATTTGGCGATGTGTACCGTTAGCAATCCGACTAAGCGCGGCCATAGGTTCTCCTTGAGAGCCAGTACATAAAATCATTGTTTCATTTGCTGGCAATTGATTCAGTTCCGCCGCATCGACAAACGTTCCTTTTGGCACTTTGATGTAGCCTAAGCGTTCGCCATTGACAATGGCATTTTCCATGCTACGACCAAAAACAGCAATTTTGCGACCGGTTTTCACGGCTGCATCAGCAGCTTGTTGTAAACGGAAAATGTTTGAAGCAAAACTGGCAAAGATAATCCGACCATCAATTTTTTCAAAGATTTTTAAAATAGAGGTCCCGATTGTTTTTTCGGATTTTGTAAAGGTGGGTATTTCAGCATTGGTACTGTCTGAAAGAAGACAAAGGACGCCTTCTTCACCTAATTTTGCCATTCTGTGCAAGTTAGCTGGCTCGCCAACGGGTGTAAAGTCAAACTTAAAGTCACCTGTTGCGACAATGTTACCAGAAGGCGTTTTAACCACAACGCCCAAGGCATCAGGAATACTGTGAGTCGTCCGGAAAAAGCTAATCGCTGTTTTTCTAAAACGAATCACCGTATCTTCATTAATTTCGTGTAATTCCGCTTCTCGCAATAAACCATGTTCATCTAGTTTGTTGGTAATTAAAGCCAAGGCTAGTGGTCCCGCATAGATTGGGATATTCGCTTGACGTAAAAGATAAGGAACGCCACCAATATGGTCTTCGTGACCGTGGGTAATAACGAGTGCTTTGACTTTATGCAAATTTTGAACGATGTAGCTATAATCTGGAATCACGTAGTCAATCCCAAGTAAATCATCTTCTGGGAATTTGATCCCAGCATCAATAATGATAATTTCATCTTGGAATTGTACCCCATATGTGTTTTTTCCAATTTCGCCTAAACCACCGATTGCAAAAACGCCAGTTTCGTTATTTTTTATGTTTACTTTCATGTTAAAACTCCGTTAGAGTGAAGTCCGCATGTTCTTGCTCGTAAGCAAGATGTTTTTCGTCTAATAATTGAACGTATTCAATATTGTATGGGGTATTTTCTTCAACTAATTGGCGCACGATTACATCGCTATCGGCTTCCATGTAAAGAGATTTTGTGTCTTCTCTTTTTGGGTTTCTGATTTTTGTTTCTTGATAGTATACTTTGTAAATCATCGATTCATTTCTCCTTCAGCTACTAATAGTAGCAATTTATAGTTTTTTTCATTTTAAGACAGAAAATTAAACACAACAAAACGAGGTGCTGATCACCTAAAAAAGAATGCTCATCAAAAACATCTGTTAATGATGAAATGAAGCCTCGACTTTGCTTCATTCTGGGTATTTGATTTTATGTGTTCTTTTTCAACCGTCCCGTGTGTTGTGAATAACAACAATTAAGCTTATTTTATCATAGAATGATAAGGAAGTATAGAAACACTCACTGGACTTTTAAAAAAAACAAACTTCTTGTTTCACCTTATTCTTGATCCAGTTCGAGTGCCTTTTTTTTAGGACGCCAATACCAACTTAAGCCAATCACGTGAGCTAAATAAACAATCGCTAAAGTCGTAGTCATCAACGTATTTCGGACAATTAAACACGGAATGGCAAATAAAAGAAACATGGAAATAAATAGTTTCCATTTGCCTTTACGAGTAATTTTTTTCTCAAAGAAGGCTTCTTGGATATATTTTTGATAATAAGAAGAAGCTAAAAATTTGTTATAAAGTTTATCTGAACTACGCATCCAAAAAAAGGCCGTTAATAAATAAAAACCAGTGGTGGGTAAAAGCGGCAAAAAGATTCCTAACGTGCCTAAAGCAAACGTACAGGAACCGAGAAAAATGAAGAATAATTTTTTCATTCAAAGGGTCCTTTCAGTTTTTCCCAATTATGGCACAATCAAAAGGAAGTAGCAATTTTAATCGTATAAGTAAATCATTAAAATTATCTATTTTTTAGAAAATCTAAAAGAGAAAGGATAGAAAGAGAAAGGCTGTTTTTTCTAGCCAGACAGCTTGTATTACCGATTTCTTTTTGATACAGTGGGAGTACTAGAAAATTTAAAGTAAGATAAGAAGGAGATGATTAATTGAAGTTAATGTGGCGTTACACAATGCGTTATAAGAAATTACTTTTCGCTGATTTTATTTGTGTGTTTGGTTTTATTTTAATTGAATTAGGCTTGCCGACCATTTTAGCACGAATGATTGACAAAGGAATTATTCCTAAAGATATGGACTATATTTATCAGCAAGGGATTTGGATGGTTGTAATTACGATTATTGGTGTCGCAATGAATATTTTGCTGGGGTACTTTGGTGCCAGAATTACAACAAACATTGTTCGTGATATTCGTGATGATTTATTTGAAAAGATTCAAACTTTCTCACACAGTGAATATGAAAGTATTGGGGTTTCTTCCTTAATTACGCGAACTACCAATGATGCATACCAAATTATGCTCTTCATGGGAAATATTTTACGTCTTGGCTTTATGACGCCAGTGATGTTTATTGCCAGTCTTTACATGGTGATGCGAACGAGTCCGTCGTTAGGAATGTACGTTTTAGGTGCCTTGCCTTTTCTGCTGCTAGCAGTTGTCGGAATTGCTCGTTTGTCAGAACCGTTATCTAAAAAGCAACAAAAGAACTTAGATGGAATCAATGGGATTTTAAGAGAAAATCTTTCTGGATTGCGGGTAATACGCGCATTTGTTAATGAAAAATTTGAAGAATCTCGTTTTAATAAAGTCAATGAAACTTACACTAAAAGTTCAAAAAGTTTGTTTCGTTTAATGGCAGCAGCCCAACCAGGCTTCTTTTTCTTATTTAATATTGTGATGGTCTTAATCATTTGGAGCGGGACTGTTCAAATCAGCCACGGGGATTTAGAAGTTGGGAATTTAATAGCTTTTATTGAATATATTTTCCATGCGCTGTTCTCGTTTATGTTATTTGCCAGTGTCTTTATGATGTATCCTCGGGCTGCGGTTTCGGCTTCACGGATTCAAGAAGCCTTAGACATGGAACCAGCTATTCGTGAAGAAGAAGGCGTAACAGAAACAGCTACTAAAGGCTATCTAGAGTTTAAAAATGTAACCTTTGCCTATCCTGGACATGCGGAAAGCCCAGTTATCCGCAATGTAAGTTTTAAGGCGTCACCTGGTGAAACAGTGGCCTTTATTGGGAGCACAGGTAGTGGGAAATCAACATTAATTCAATTGATTCCACGGTTTTATGATGTATCAGAAGGTGAAATTTTAATCGATGGAGTGAACGTAAAAGATTACCAACTTAGTGCATTACGCAATAAGATTGGCTATATTCCACAAAAAGCGCTACTTTTTACTGGTACAATTGCTGATAATCTTCGCTACGGTAAGGAAGATGCGACGTTAGAAGAAATGGAACGAGCAATTGACATTGCTCAAGCTACAGAATTTGTTTCACAAAAACCGCAAGGCTATGATGAACCTCTTTCAGAAGGTGGCACGAACTTTTCTGGTGGTCAAAAACAACGTTTAGCTATCGCACGGGCGATTATTCGCAATCCGGAAATTTATATATTTGATGATAGTTTTTCTGCGTTAGATTATCAAACAGATGCAAATTTACGAGCGCGTCTGAAAAAAGAAACAACAGAATCCACTGTTTTAATTGTGGCACAACGTGTTGGAACAATTATGCATGCGGACCGCATTGTTGTTTTAAACGAAGGCGACGTGGTCGGAATTGGCACACATCGTGAATTACTTGAGACTTGTCCAATTTACTATGATATTGCGGCTTCTCAATTGTCAGAGGAGGAATTAGCATGAAACACGCCTTTTCTTCTATGAAACGAATCGGTCGCTATATTAAACCGTACCGAGTGACGTTTTATTTAGTTATTTTATTTACAATATTAACCGTTGCCTTTAATGCAGCGTTGCCTTATTTGACTGGATTACCAACGACAGAAATTAGCCGTAATATTGTGGCCGGTGAATCAATCAACTTTGATTATGTAATCCAATGTTTAATTTGGATTTTAGTTGTGGGAACAGGTTATTGTGTGGCACAATTTTTGTCAGGCTTTTTAATGACGAATGTCGTTCAACAATCCATGCGCGATTTACGTCGAGATATTGAAGAAAAAATCAATCGTTTGCCAGTTTCTTATTTTGATAAGAACCAACAAGGAAATATTTTGTCACGGGTGACGAACGATGTGGATGCTGTCAGCAATGCGATGCAACAAAGTTTTATCAACATTGTTTCAGCAGTCTTAGGGATTGTGATGGCTGTAGTGATGATGTTCTTAATCAATCCGCTGATGGCGATTTTTTCAGTGATTATGATTCCGTTGTCGCTGATTATTTCCAGAACAATTGTTAAAATCTCCCAGAAATATTTCCAAGGAATGCAAAATTCTTTAGGAGACTTAAATGGTTATGTTCAAGAAAATATGACTGGGTTCAGTGTCTTAAAACTATATGGTCGGGAAAAAGAAACCCTTGAAGGCTTTAAACAAGTCAATCATCGCTTAAATGGTTTTGGTTTCAAAGCATCCTTTATCTCAGGATTAATGTTGCCATTGGTTCAAATGACTGCTTATGGGACCTATATCGGGGTAGCTGTCCTTGGTAGTTACTATGTGGTTGCTGGTGTGATCGTAGTGGGGCAATTACAAGCGTTTATTCAATATATTTGGCAAATTAGCCAACCAATGGGGAATATTACGCAGTTGTCTGCAGCTTTACAAAGCGCTTCAGCTTCGACCATGCGGATTTTTGAAATCCTAGATGAGCCAGAAGAAGAACTTAACGAACAAGATGTTCCTTTGTCAGAACCTATTTTAGGCTCTGTTGAATTTGAAAATGTCAGCTTTAGTTATGACCCAGAAAAACCGTTAATTCGTAATTTGAACTTTAAAGTTGATGCGGGCCAAATGGTTGCGATTGTGGGACCAACTGGCGCTGGGAAAACAACCTTAATCAACTTACTGATGCGTTTTTATGATGTAACAGAAGGCGCCATTAAAATTGATGGCATTGACACGAAAAAAATGAACCGTAGTGATGTCCGATCTGTATTTGGAATGGTATTGCAAGATGCTTGGTTGTATAAAGGTACCATTGCAGATAACATTCGTTTTGGGAAGTTGGATGCCACGGATTATGAAGTTGTGGATGCAGCGAAAACGGCCAATGTGGATCACTTCATTCGGACAATGCCAGACGGGTATGAAATGGAAATCAATTCTGAGGGAGATAACGTTTCCCTTGGTCAAAAACAATTGTTGACCATTGCCCGAGCGGTAATTTCTGATCCGAAAATTTTGATTTTAGATGAGGCGACTAGTTCAGTCGATACACGCTTGGAAGCCTTAATTCAAAAAGCAATGGATCGTGTCATGGAAGGACGAACGAGTTTCGTTATTGCCCACCGCCTATCAACTATTCGTGAAGCTGATTTAATTCTTGTTATGAAACAAGGAGAAATCATTGAAAAAGGTACGCATCATGAGTTGCTGGAACAAGGTGGCTTCTATGAAAAACTATACAATAGTCAATTCGCTGAAGAAGGCGACTATGAGGAATAAAAAAGAGCCTGGGACAAAAATCACTTTGGATTTTTGTCCCAGGCTTAAAAATTGATAAACGGCGGGAACAGAAGCAACTCCTTCGGAAATAAGCCGAAATTATCCAAAAATTATAGAACAATTTTCGGAAATTCCTTCTTATTTCTCGGAGTTAAACGCTTCTGTCCCGACCTCTTTCTTGTCTTTTTTACTATGAAAGTGAGTAATTCTTGTCTATACTTAATGAAAAGAGGTGACAGAGTTTGAAAAAAGAGTATTTTATTGCTGCTAGTGCAGATGTCTATGGAAACGTACAACTAGCGAAGGATAGTAATATTTGGTTTCAGTCGGTCTTAAGAGGTGACAGTAACACAATTACCATTGGTGAAGGTAGTAATATTCAAGATGGCACGATTATTCATGTTGATGAAGATGCCCCGACAATTGTAGGCAAGTATGTAACAGTGGGTCATCAATGCATGTTACACGGTTGTAAAATCGGTGATGGTGCTTTGATTGGCATGGGTTCAACCATTCTAAATAACGCTATTATTGGAGAAAACAGCCTGATTGGTGCGGGCTCTTTAGTGACGGAAGGCAAAATTATCCCGCCAAATGTTTTAGCATTTGGTCGACCCGCGAAGGTTATCCGTCCGTTAACGGCAGCAGAAATAGCCAGTAATCATACGAACGCCTTACATTACGTTCAACGAGCAGAAGAATTTCGCCAACAAAAATACCCGAAACTAACATAGAATTAGGAGGAAAATGATGAAGAAAATTAAAGTAATGACGGTTTTTGGAACACGGCCAGAAGCGATCAAAATGGCGCCCTTAATCAAAGTTTTAGAAGAGCAAAGTGAAGGATTTGACTCTGTAGTAGTCGTAACAGCGCAACATCGCCAAATGTTGGATCAAGTGTTAGAAGATTTTCAAATTACACCGAATCATGATTTAAATATCATGAAAGATGGGCAAACCTTAACAGATATTACAAGTCGTGTTTTGAATTTATTAACTGAGGTTCTTGTGACAGAACAGCCGGATATTGTCTTGGTTCATGGCGATACAACCACGTCATTTGCGGCTGCATTGGCTGCTTTTTATCAACAGATTCCGCTGGGACATGTGGAAGCAGGATTGCGGACCTGGCAAAAATATTCTCCGTTTCCGGAAGAAATGAATCGTCAACTGGTAGACGTGTTAACGGATATTTATTTTGCCCCAACCACTCAAAGTAAGGACAATTTAATCAAAGAAAATCATCCAGAAGAACATATTTATGTAACTGGCAATACAGCGATTGACGCGATGGCGTACACTGTTGATGCCCACTATCAAAATGATTTATTGGAAAAAATCCCTACAGACCAACGCATCGTGCTAATTACAATGCATCGTCGTGAAAATTTAGGCCTGCCAATGGCAAATGTTTTTAAAGCTGTTCGTCGACTTGTAATGGAACATCCAGAAATTGAAGTCATTTTCCCTATGCACAAAAATCCCAAAGTCCGTGAAATAGTAGCGGAACACTTAGGTGAATTAGCTCGTGTGCATTTAATTGAACCATTGGATGTCAAAGATTTTCAAAATTTTGCAGCGAAAAGTTCTTTAATTTTAACTGATTCTGGCGGTGTGCAAGAAGAAGCTCCTTCCTTAGGTGTGCCAGTTTTAGTTTTACGAGATACAACGGAACGTCCAGAAGGCGTAGCGGCAGGAACATTGAAATTGGTTGGTACAGACGAACAAGAAGTCTATCAAGAGGCGAAAACATTATTGACTGATTCTGATGCTTACCACGCGATGGCGCATGCACAAAATCCGTATGGGGATGGTCAAGCTAGCCGTCGAATCGTTGAAGCCATTGCCTATGAAATGCAGCAATCAGATAAAAAACCAGATACGTTTACAGCAAAATAAATAAAAAGGCAGAGAAGCGCTGAAAAATGTGCTTCTTTTGCGTATCTTATTTTGAAGAATCAATTAGACAAAAAATGCTAGAAAGTAGTGAAGTGAAGATGTATCAAACGATTTTATTTGATTTAGATGGCACAATTACGGATTCTGGTAGCGGCATTATGCGTTCTATTTTATACGCAACAGAACAATTAGGCTGGCCAGCTCCTAGCGAGGAGACGTTACGTTCTTTCATAGGGCCGCCTTTATATGAGTCGTTTTTGCACATGGCGCCTTCAGCTGAAGCAGCGCAACAAGCCGTGAGTCATTATCGAGCGTATTATCAGAGAAAAGGTATGTTTGAAAATCATGTGTATCTAGGGATCCCAGAGGTACTAACAAGGTTAAAGGAAGCGGGAGCAAAGTTATACATTGCGACTTCCAAGCCAGAAGAATTTGCTAAAAAGATTATTACTCATTTTGATTTAGATCGTTATTTTACAGGCATCTATGGAGCGAGTATGGACGGTCATCGTTCTAAAAAAGCAGATGTGATTCAGTATGCATTAACGGAAGCTCAATTAGACCCAACCAAAGAAGCGATTATCATGGTTGGTGATCGTAATCATGACATTCTTGGTGCTCAACAAAATGGCTTAGATAGTATAGGTGTCTTGTATGGATTTGGTGAAGAAACAGAGTTACAAGAGGCGGGAGCGACATTCCTAGTACAATCGCCTAAAGACTTAGGTGCTATTTTGCTACAAAATTCCTAATAGAAAATGGATTTTCGATAAATTTAGGAGGATTTTAAGATTTATTATCGTTTCAATAGAAAAGCGCCATCATAGGCTTTAAACGTTGTCAATGATGAATTTTTTATCGGGGAATGACGGTCTTTTTATTAAAAACATTTAATTTTAAAGAGGTTTCATGTATAATAGTTTCAGTCATAAACGATAGAATAGTAAGGAGGGTTAGTTTTGGCTAATGATAACCAAAATAACCAAGATCCCAAATCTTCGCTTAGAGATCAAGTAACTGGGTCTTTAAAAGGTAGAAATGATGGCGATCAACCTGATTCCTCTGAAAAAAATGATAGGTCTCCCCAACCTTCATCTGATGAATCACAAGAAACAGCGAGCCGCACAACACAAACACGTGCAGGTTCTAGAGCTGCTCGAAGACGTGGGAAAGACAAGACAACACAGACAGTCGAAGAGCCAACCCTGATTGAAACAGACGAAAAGCCAACAAATACAAAAAAACAAACACGTAAAAAAGAAGATCGTTTAGTCGGTCGTATCGTGTTAATTGTAGTTTCTGTATTGGTTTTAATGATGGCAATCTTTGGGTTTACTTTTTATAAATATGTAGACGCTGGGCTACAACCACTAGACAAGAACAATAAGAAGCTTGTTCAAGTGCATATCCCAGAAGGATCTTCTAATAAGCAAATTGCTGCGGTTTTAGAAGAAAGCAACGTCATTAAAAGCGGAATGGTTTTTAACTACTACGTAAAATTTAAAAACTTAACAGATTTTCAAGCGGGCTATTATCAAATGTCTCCAAGCATGACACTCGATGAAATTGGTGAAATGCTAAAAGAAGGAGGCACGCCAGAACCAACTAAAATCGCAGATGGCAAAGTAACGATTCCTGAAGGCTACGATATAGATAAAATTGGCGAAGCCATTGAAAAAAATACGGATTTCAAGAAAGCAGATTTCATTGCATTAATGAAAAATGAAGACTTCTTCAATCAAATGAAGGCTAAGTATCCTGATTTACTTGAAAGTGCTGCAACCGCAGAAGGTGTTCGTTATCGCTTAGAAGGTTATTTGTTCCCGGCGACTTATGATTACTACAAAAAAGCAACACTTCCTGAATTTGTCGAACAGATGGTTGCTAAAATGAACACAGTAATGGAACAATATACGCCGACAATTCATGCAAAGAATTTAACCAATCAGCAAGTCTTAACGTTAGCTTCATTGGTTGAAAAAGAAGGAGTCAAAGAAGCAGACCGCAAACAAATTGCGCAAGTATTCTTTAACCGCTTGGCTGCTGATATGCCGATCCAATCAGATATTTCTATTTTGTATGCTCTAGGAGAACACAAAGAAACTGTAACGTATGCTGACCTGGAAGTGGACTCGTCTTATAACTTGTATAAAAATACTGGTTATGGACCAGGACCATTAGATAGCCCAAGTGAGGAGTCAATTAAAGCAGTCTTGAATCCGACACCAAGTGACTATTTATACTTTGTAGCAGATATTTCTACAGGAAAAGTATACTTCTCAAAAACATATGAAGAACATCAAGTATTAGTAGATCAGTATGTCAATAATTCAAGTAGTGAATAAAATGAAAACATAAAAGAGCTTGGTGAATCAATTTTGTATGATTCACCAAGCTTTTAGATACTCAAAAAGTAATCTGTTTAACAGAGAGAAAGAGTAGCAACTAGAAATTTATATAAATAAAATTTAGCAAAATCACAAAAATTCAATAATTATATTTACAATTTAGAAAAAGCGTGGTACTCTTTTGTGGATTGAAAGCGGAATTTTTTTCAATAACCAACCAAGAACTACGTATCGTTAAGCGAAAAAGGAGAATTAACATGGTAGAAAAAGTATATCCTATGACTCTTGAAGGAAAAGAAAAATTAGAACAAGAGCTAGAAGAATTAAAAACAATTAAACGTAAAGAAATCGTAGAGCGTATTAAAATCGCTCGTAGCTTTGGGGATCTTTCAGAGAACTCAGAGTATGAATCAGCTAAAGATGAACAAGCTTTCGTTGAAGGACGTATTACAACGTTAGAAAATATGATTCGTTTTGCAGAAATCATCGACAATGATGGCGTGGACCAAGACGAAGTTTCCATCGGTAAAACAGTTACTTTCCAAGAATTGCCTGATGGAGAAGAAGAGGAATACACAATCGTAGGAAGTGCCGAAGCCGATCCATTTTCTGGTAAAATTTCTAACGATTCACCGATTGCGCAAGCCTTAATTGGTAAACAATTAGGCGATCAAGTGATTATTGCAACCCCTGGTGGCGACATGACAGTTAAAATTACAAAAGTTGAAGCAAACTAAATAATTGAGCAGGGCAGGCAGCTTCCAAGGCCTGTCCTTTCGCAATCTATGACATTTAGGGCTAAAGTCCTATGGTAACCTGAGGCGCAAACCACTATGATTAAATAAAATAAACGAGTAAAATAAATGACAGAGGGAGGAGGCAAATCTATGAATAACCCTTGGCGCTTTTTTATCGTCGCAGAAGCATTACTTTTTATTCTGGCGTTATGGCAAATTGTACATAATCCTGGATTAGCTGTTTTATTAACAATTGGCGTTTTACTTGTGGCCTACGTTTCCAGGAAAGCATCTAAAACACATTTTAACAACTTTCAATTCGTCCTCGGCGTTGTTTTTATTGTCATTGGTGCAATGAACAGCACGGCTGTTTGGTTTATGTTGATTTTTGGCGTACTCTTTATCGGCTTAAAAGGCTTTGAGATTTCAGGCGTGGATATAGCTGAACGAGCACCTTGGCGTAAAAAACAAATGATTATGGTAGAGACGGCGGCAAAAGAACCTAAAAATGGCAAACGATTTAAACGCCGCTGGTTTGCCAACGAACGCATTGGTAACAATATCTATGAATGGGATGACATCAATATTGATTTAATCTCTGGGGACACCATTATTGATTTAGGTAATACGCTACTACCGAAAGAAGACAATATTATTATTATTCGTAAAGGTTTTGGCCGCACGCGAATTCTAGTGCCGTTAGGTGTAGCTATTTTGTTAGAACATTCAACTTTTTACGGAACGGTACGTTTTGAAGAAGAAAAATATCAATTGAAAAACGAATCATTAAAAATTTACAGCAATGATTATGATACCAATCTTCGTCGTTTGAAAATTATGACGAACACTTTAGTAGGAGATGTTGAGGTGATCCGTGTATGACCGATCGGATTTCAAGACGCATGATTTCATTATATGCGTCCCTTAGCACCTTTATTGTTATCTTAATTACATTGTTTTCATATTTTCATTCGATTAAACAAAACCGGTGGCTATTAGAGCTTCTTCAGAGAAAAGTCTTTTATCTACCACTAATTGTGCACATTGTTCTCATATCCTTACTAATAGGCTTATTGACCTTTTTACTGATTTCATTGGTTCAAAAAGGGCAATATGGACGGATTGAAGAAAAACTTCGGTTATTGGCCAATGGCAATTATGAAAGTCCAGTCTTAAACAAACCAACGACCAGTGAAAATCAAGATCATTATCTAACCGAAGTCGAACAAGATATTTGGTCGATTAAAAATAAATTATTAGAGATGTCTAAAGAATTGCAATTATTAAACAGTCGGCCGCAATTAATGGATGGGCAAACAAAAGAAGAAATTTTAGAGAACGAGCGGCATCGTTTGGCGCGGGAGTTGCATGATTCAGTCAGTCAACAACTTTTTGCAGCCATGATGATGTTGTCTGCCTTAAATGAACAAGCACAACGAACAGAAACCCCGGAACCATATCGTAAACAACTAGCCATGGTGGCAGAAATCATTAATGCCTCCCAATCGGAAATGCGCGCGTTACTATTGCACTTGCGTCCTATCAGTCTAGAAGGAAAAAGTTTGCGTAAAGGTATTGAACAATTACTGAAAGAACTACAAACAAAAATTAAAATTGAATTGATTTGGGATGTTGAAGATGTTCATTTAAATAGCAGCATTGAGGATCATCTTTTCCGAATTGTGCAGGAATTACTTTCCAATACCTTAAGACATGCCAAAGCAAAGGAATTAGAGGTATACTTACACCAAGTCGATAAAAACGTGTTATTGCGTATTGTTGATGATGGTGTCGGCTTTGATATGAAGGAACAAAGTAATAAAGCCGGTAGTTATGGCTTAAATAATATTCGAGAACGTGTTGTCGGCATGGGCGGTACAGTTAAAATTATTAGTTTTAAAGGGCAGGGAACCAGCGTTGAAATTAAAGTTCCTGTCATAAAGGAGGAAACTGCAAGTGATCAAAGTAATGTTAGTGGATGACCATGAAATGGTCCGTTTAGGCGTTTCATCATATTTATCTATTCAAGAGGATATAGAAGTCGTAGGCGAAGCAGAAAACGGTAAGATTGGCTATGAAAAAGCATTGGAACTACGTCCAGATGTTATTTTGATGGATTTGGTAATGGAAGAAATGGACGGCATTGATTCAACAAAAGCGATCTTGAAAGATTGGCCAGAAGCCAAGATTATTATTGTGACGAGTTTTATTGATGATGAGAAAGTGTATCCGGCGATTGAAGCTGGTGCAGCGGGCTACCTATTAAAAACATCAACAGCACATGAGATTGCTGATGCAATTCGGGCGACTTATCGCGGAGAGCGTGTGTTGGAACCTGAAGTGACGCATAAGATGATGGAACGGTTAACAAAAAAACAAGAGCCGGTGTTGCATGAAGATTTGACAAATCGAGAACACGAAATTTTAATGTTGATTGCACAAGGTAAAAGTAATCAGGAAATAGCTGATGAACTCTTTATCACTTTGAAAACAGTTAAAACACATGTTTCAAACATTTTAGCAAAACTAGATGTGGATGATCGGACCCAAGCGGCGATTTATGCTTTTCAACATGGTTTAGCCAAATAAATATCAGATAAATCCATAAATAAATTCTAGGAAATCCTTCTAGGAATTTATTTATGGATTTGTTATACTAATTTTAACGAACAGACAGGAGCGGTCAGAAGAAATGAAACAAAATTTTGCAATTATTGGTTTAGGACGTTTTGGCGGCAGCATATGCCAAACTTTGGTGGAAGCTGGTCAAGAAGTTTTGGCCATTGACAGCAGTGAAGACCGTGTCAATGAATATATGAATATTGCAACGCATGCAGTGGTGGCTAACGCCCAAGATGAAATGACGTTGCGTTCTTTAGGGATTCGGAATTTTGATCACGTAGTGGTGGCAATTGGTGAAGATATTCAAGCGAGTATTTTAGTGACGCTAATGGTTAAAGAGATGGGGGTTCCCAATGTCTTAGCCAAAGCAGTCAATGAATATCATGCCCGTGTCTTAGATAAAATTGGGGCAGACATGGTCGTTCACCCAGAGCGAGATATGGGTATTCGAATTGCTCACAAACTTGTTTCACGCAATATTTTAGATTATATTGAATTATCTAGCGAATTTTCATTAGCTGAGGTTAGGGTCACCAATCCTAAATTTTACAATAAAACCTTAGCAGAATTAAATTTCCGTCAACGATTTGGTTTAACTGTGGTAGCGATTCGCCGCTCGAAAACAGAAGTAATTGCTTCGCCAGATGCTTCTGAAATTGTTCGAGAAAACGATAATTTATTAGTTATCGGTGATACCGCAGATGTTGATTTATTAGATGAAAAAATGAATGGCTAAGCACTTTATTCTCTAAAAGCACTGCGCTGTGCTACAATAAATGGCGACAGAGATGTGAAGGAGGAACAAAGAATGAAATTAGAAGTGACACCGAAAGCCCAACAATGGTTTAAAGAAGAAACCGGGGTTCAGCCTGAGACAGGCATTCGTTTTTTCGGAAAAATTTACGGAAAAACACCTGTTCATGATGGTTTTTCCATTGCGATGTCTGTAGAAGCGCCAGATGAGCCAATGATTAAAGAGAACCTAGATGGGATTACCTATTTTATTGAAGAAACAGATGATTGGTTCTTTAAAGGCTATGATTTGATTGTTGATTATGATGAAAAGAATGATGAACCGCGTTATCAATTTGAAGCAAACCAAGAAGATTTAACAAAATAATTTTAGTGCTAAACAAAAGAGGCTGAAATAGTGCGTAGGACTATTTCTGTTGCTTTCGTTTAACCGCTAGTCAGCCTGAGAAAAAATCGTTTTGGATTTTTTCTCAGGTTCTTTCTATTTAAGTTATTTTTAGTTGGATATCGTTATTTAATAAGGCTATTATATGGTATAATGATAATTAACTGAAGTGTGGAGGAAATAAAATGTTATCAATTGTTGTCCCTTGTTATAATGAGGAAGCAGCGATTCCGCTGTTTTTTGAAGAAGTAGAAAAAATTAGCCAGCAACTGTCTCATTCAGTAGAATATATATTTGTGAATGATGGCTCAAAAGATAAGACGTTAGCTGTTTTAAGACAGCTTTATCGCGAACATCCAGAGAAGGTCCGTTATCTTTCTTTTTCACGAAATTTTGGGAAAGAAGCAGGTTTATACGCTGGTTTAAAAGAAGCAACAGGTGACTTGGTGACAGTCATGGATGTTGATTTACAAGACCCGCCTGAGTTATTACCTCAAATGATTGAGATGATTGAAACCAGTACAGATTTAGATTGTGTTGGCACACGACGCATAACAAGAGACGGCGAACCGCCCATTCGTAGCTTTTTTGCTCGGATGTTCTATAAACTCATTAATCGAATTGCTGAGACAGAAATGGTGGATGGTGCCCGTGACTTCCGTGTCATGACCCGACAAATGGTCGATGCGATTTTAGAGTTATCTGAGTATAATCGTTTTTCAAAAGGGATTTTTAGTTGGGTCGGCTTTAAAACAGAATATATTGAATTTAAAAATCGAGAACGAATTGCTGGAGAAACCTCTTGGTCTTTCTGGAGTCTATTAAGTTATTCAATTGACGGGATTGTCAATTTTTCAGAAACACCATTGAATATTGCTTCATACGTTGGCGCCTTTTCGTGTATTGGTTCTGCACTAGCAATGTTAGTGATTATCTTTCGAACATTAGTTAATGGTGATCCAACAAGCGGCTGGCCTTCAATGGTTTGTATTGTACTTTTTGTAGGTGGTTTGCAACTCTTATGTTTAGGAATTATTGGCAAATATATCGGCAAAATTTTCTTAGAAACGAAAAAACGACCAATTTATATTGTAAAGGAATCAGAAAAAGATTCTAAAAAATAACCAAAAAAGTAGAGAATTTTTCTCTGCTTTTTTGTTATGCGTTAAAAAAAGTGTAAACAGGCTTTTCAGAAAAACAACATTTTTTACATAAAAAATACATTAACTTTACCTATTTTTATCTTAATGAAACAGCTTTGCTCTCGCGGTTGCAAGAAATAAATGTTAAAATCAAAAGGTATGCTATTAAATGTTTTTTTGGAGGTTGGGTCATGATAGAAGTTATCGACTTGAAAAAAGTATTCGATAATGGGTTTGAAGCGTTAAAATCGGTCAATTTTACGATTGAGCAAGGGGACTTGGTTTGTTTGTTAGGACCAAGTGGGTGTGGGAAATCCACAATTTTAAACTTAATTGCAGGTTTATTACATCCAAGTGATGGAGATATTCAGTTTCGACAGCAATCGGTTGTCAAAACAGCACCAAAAGATCGGAACATCGGGTTCGTTTTTCAAAACTATGCCTTATATCCACATATGACTGTTTTAGAAAACGTAATGTTTCCTTTGACAGTAGGGAGCAAGAAAGTTCCTAAAACAGAGGCACAAGCTATTGCCGAAGAATATATGAAACTAACGAATATTGAAGAGTTAAGCCATAAAAAGCCAGGCACACTTTCTGGTGGTCAACAACAGCGTGTTGCGATTACCCGGGCGTTAGTTCAAAAACCAGATGTTTTATTATTAGATGAGCCTTTAAGTAACTTGGATGCACGTTTGCGTTTGAAAATTCGTGAAGAAATCCGCCGCTTGGTGAAAGAAGTAGGGATTACAACAATCTTTGTAACGCACGACCAAGAGGAAGCGCTATCAATCAGTGATAAAATTATTTTATTAAACGAAGGGGTTATTCAACAAAATGATGAACCTCAAAACCTTTACTTAGAACCAAATAACTTATTTGTTGCTCAGTTCATAGGTAACCCAATTATTAATTTATTGTCTGTTGAAGTGAAAGACGGCAAAATGTACCATGAAAGTTTTGAAATTCCGCTTGAGCGTTTTGAGCAAGCACGCTTTAAAATGCCGATGACTGATGGGAAATATACGTTTGCTTCTCGTCCAGAAGATGTGGTACCAGCTGAAACAGGTCTCTTTACCACAACGACAGATTTAGTGGAATTGATTGGTCGAGAACGTATTTTACGATTTACATTAGGAAATGAACAAGTGAAATCAATTGTAAGTGTAGAAGAAGCGATTGAAGAAGGAGACACTTTATCTTTTGATTTTTCATATAAAAAAGTATTTATCTTTAACGAAGCGGGAGACCGGGTTTACTAATGAAAAAATACAATCCAGAAAATCAACCAAAAGCATGGCTCTTCCTTCTGCCATCATTAGGAATCATTTTACTGTTTAGCGTTTATCCGCTGTTTCGTTCTTTGTGGATGAGCTTCCAAAAAGGTTCCTTAATTAACCAACGCTACGCTGGTTTAGAAAATTATCAACGTGTATTGAATGATCCAATCTTCTATAAAGCGTTAAAAAATACAGCGCTCTATGCATTTGCTGTGGTACCGATTGCCTTGATAATTTCCCTAGCAATTGCTTGGATTATCTTTGAAAAAGTTAAACATAAGAGTTTCTTTGAAACGATTTTCTTTATGCCTTATGTAACGAGTACGATTGCCATTGGGATTGTCTTCCGTTACTTCTTTAATGGCGATTATGGAATTGTCAATTACGTCTTAGGTTTTTTCGGCATTCCTTCTGTCAACTGGCTAGATAATGTTCAAATGAGTATGCCAACATTGATTATTTTTGGGGTTTGGACGAGTTTAGCATTTAATATTATTATTTTGTTGGCGGGCTTGAGAAATATTGATGAAGAACACTTTAAAATAGCGAAAATGTTTGGTGCCTCAGACGGCGAAATTTTCCGACGTATTACGTTTCCGCAACTAGTCCCGACCATTGCCTTTTTATTAACGGTCAATTTAATTGGCGCCTTTAAAGTTTATACACAAGTTTATGCTTTATTCGGTGGTCGTGCGGGGATTGCCAATAGTGCCACAACCGCAGTGTACTATATTTATGACAAATTCCACATTGCAGGGCGTCCCGGAATTGCGATGGCCGCCACAGTGATTTTATTTGTGATTATTTTAGTGGTCACTTTCTTACAAAATAAACTCTTAAAGAAAGTGGGGCAATAAGCCAATGAAAAAAGTTTTAACGATTATCGCATTTGTTTTCTTAGGCATTTTAGCCGTTATTACGTTATTTCCATTTGTCTATATGATTTTAGCTGGTTTAATGAGTTACTCTGAAGCGACCAGCATGCCGCCAACCATGTTTCCAAAACAACCACAATGGCAAAACTACACAGAGGTCTTTCAAAAAGCACCCTTTCTTCGGTATTTCTTGAACACAGTCTTTGTTTCAGGCGTTACAACGATTGCTACGGTAGTCACCGCCGTTTTAGCTTCATTCGCGTTAACGAGTTTGAAGTTCCGTTTTAAAAATGTGGTCATTGCTTTGATGATTTCGTTGTTAATGGTTCCATATGAATCTATTATCTTTACCAATTATCAAACGATTGCGCAATTAGGTTTGTTAAATACTTACAGCGCCTTAATTATTCCATTTTTAACTAGTATTTTTTATATTTACTATTTAAACGGGTATTTAAAAGGTATTCCTGATACTTTTTACAAGGCTGCCAAGATTGATGGCGCTAGTGATTTAGAATATATTTGGCGTATTTTAGTACCAATGTCAAAACCAGCGTTAGTAACAGTAGGGATTTTAACATTCATTTCTAGTTGGAATTCTTTCTTGTGGCCATTGTTGGTGACGAACGAGAAAAAATACCGTCTATTGAATAATGGACTATCGGCCTTTGCGACAGAGAGCGGTAGTGACGTACATTTACAAATGGCTGCTGCAACATTAACCGTTATTCCAATTTTAATTATTTACTTGATTTTCAGAAAAGAAATTATCAGAGGAGTTGCAAAAAATGGAATCAAAGGCTAAAACAACTGTGACTTTTCACAGTGGCATTTTAACAATTGGAGGAACCGTGATTGAAGTGGCGTATAAAGATGCCCATATCTTCTTTGATTTTGGTACAGAATTTCGACCAGAATTAGATTTGCCCGATGATCACATTGAAACCTTAATTAATAATCGTTTAGTGCCAGAATTAAAAGACTTATATGATCCACGTTTAGGTTATGAATATCATGGTGCAGAAGACAAAGAGTATCAACACACAGCTGTTTTCTTATCTCATGCCCACTTAGATCATTCACGCATGATTAATTATTTAGACCCAGCTGTTCCGTTGTACACCCTAAAAGAAACAAAAATGATTCTAAATAGTTTAAATCGAAAAGGTGATTTTTTGATTCCATCACCGTTTGAAGAAAAGAATTTTACCCGAGAAATGATTGGTCTTAATAAAAACGATGTGATTAAAGTTGGCGAAATTTCAGTGGAAATCGTACCTGTCGATCATGATGCGTACGGTGCTTCGGCATTACTGATTCGCACGCCTGACCATTTCATCACATACACAGGTGATTTGCGCTTACATGGCCATAATCGTGAAGAAACTTTAGCTTTTTGTGAAAAAGCCAAACATACTGAATTATTAATGATGGAAGGCGTAAGCATTAGCTTCCCAGAACGTGAACCAGATCCAGCGCAAATAGCGGTTGTCAGTGAAGAAGATCTTGTTCAGCACTTGGTTCGTTTAGAACTAGAAAACCCGAATCGACAAATTACCTTTAATGGTTATCCAGCAAACGTAGAACGTTTTGCTAAGATTATTGAAAAGTCACCACGTACAGTCGTTTTAGAAGCAAATATGGCTGCGTTGTTACTTGAAGTATTTGGAATAGAAGTTCGTTATTATTATGCTGAATCTGGTAAAATACCAGAATTGAATCCAGCGTTAGAAATCCCGTATGACACGTTACTAAAGGACAAAACAGACTATTTGTGGCAAGTTGTGAACCAGTTTGACAACCTCCAAGAAGGTAGTTTATACATTCACAGTGATGCGCAACCGTTAGGGGACTTTGATCCACAGTATCGCGTGTTTTTAGATTTGTTGGCTAAAAAAGACATTACTTTTGTCCGTTTAGCTTGTTCAGGACATGCAATTCCAGAAGATCTGGATAAAATTATTGCATTGATTGAACCTCAAGTATTGGTTCCAATCCATACGTTAAAACCAGAAAAACTGGAAAACCCGTATGGTGAAAGAATATTGCCAGAACGTGGCGAGCAAATTGTTTTATAAATTTTTTTAAGGGAGAGAAAAAAATGAAGTTCAAAACTCTAGCAACAACAGTGTTAGCAACCGCAGCTATTTTCGCATTGGGGGCTTGTGGTAACGGTAATGGGGCCAAAGAATCAAACGATATTGTGAAAGAAGTGAAGGAAGATACGACAATCACTTTCTGGCATGCAATGAATGGGGTTCAAGAAGAAGCGTTAACAAAATTAACGAAAGACTTCATGAAAGAAAATCCAAAAATTAAAGTGGAATTACAAAATCAATCTGCTTACCCTGATTTACAAGCCAAAATCAATTCGACTTTAACTTCACCAAAAGATTTACCAACAATTACGCAAGCGTACCCAGGCTGGTTATGGAATGCTGCACAAGATGAAATGTTAGTGGACTTAAAACCATATATGGATGATGACACAATCGGTTGGAAAGATGCAGAGCCAATTCGTGAAGTATTGTTAGACGGCGCCAAAATCGACGGCAAACAATACGGCATTCCATTTAATAAATCGACAGAAATGTTATTCTATAATGCTGATTTGTTGAAAGAATATGGTGTTGAAGTACCGAAAACATTAGAGGAATTAAAAGAAGCTTCTAAAACAATTTACGAAAAATCCAACAAAGAAGTCGTTGGTGCTGGTTTTGACTCGTTAAATAACTATTACGCAATTGGAATGAAAAACAAAGGCGTTGATTTTAATAAAGACTTAGATTTAACAAGCAAAGATTCACAAGAAGTCGTGGACTATTACCGTGATGGTATCGAAGCAGGTTACTTCCGCACAGCTGGTTCAGATAAATATTTATCTGGCCCATTTGCAAACAAAAAGGTAGCAATGTTTGTCGGTAGTATTGCTGGTGCTGGTTTTGTTCAAAAAGATGCTGAAGCTGGTGGCTATGAATACGGTGTTGCACCACGTCCTGAAAAAATCAACTTACAACAAGGAACAGATATTTATATGTTCGATAGTGCTACGCCAGAACAACGGACAGCGGCATTTGAATTCATGAAATTCTTAGCAACGCCTGATTCACAATTGTACTGGGCACAACAAACAGGTTATATGCCAATTTTAGAATCTGTTTTACACAGTGATGAGTACAAAAACTCTAAGACAACCAAAGTACCTGCACAACTTGAAAACGCAGTAAAAGATTTATTCGCTATCCCAGTAGAAGAGAATGCTGATTCAGCCTATAATGAAATGCGGACAATTATGGAAAGTATTTTTGCTTCATCAAATAAAGACACGAAAAAATTATTGAAAGATGCAACGTCACAATTTGAACAAGCATGGAACCAATAATCAATAAATAAACAGACGTGGGAGGTTGGGATCTGAGTCGTTATGGCTCGTGTTCTAACCTTCCTGTTCTTTTGGGCGGAAGAAGGAGAGAAACAAAATGCAAATAAAAATTTTAGCAACAAGTGATATGCATGGGTATATTATGCCGACAAGTTATAGTGAAAAAAAGATGGATTTGCCTTTTGGAACCGCAAAAGCAGCAACCATGCTGAAAAAGTTACGTGCGTCTGCCAAAGGACCAGTTTTTCAAATTGAAAATGGGGATTTTATTCAAGGTTCGCCGCTTAGTTACTACGTAAGAAAAGCAGAAACACATTCAGTGGAAGCCATCACTAAAATCATTAATCAAATGAATTATGATGTTAGCATTTTAGGTAACCACGAATTTAATTACGGTTTAGATTATTTAAAGGAAACGATTGCCAGTTATCAACAGCCAGTTTTAGCTGCCAATATTCTTGGTAAAGATGGACAACCTTATTTCGGTCAGCCGTATGTCATCATAGAAAAACAAGGGGTTAAAGTAGCCATCCTTGGCGTGACGACTCAATATATTCCTCATTGGGAACAGCCGGCAACAGTCAAAGATTTAACGTTTAAAAGTGTCGTTGAAACAGCGGCGGAATACGTGCCAAAACTGCGGGAAGAAGCGGACCTAGTTGTTGTCGCTTACCATGGCGGTTTTGAAAAAGATTTAGAAACAGGGGAACCCACGGAATTACTAACAGGAGAAAATGAAGGCTACGATTTATTGGAAAAAGTTCCTGGGATTGATGCCTTAGTCACTGGTCACCAACATCGAGAAATTGCTACAAAACTGAATGGAATACCTGTGATTCAACCAGGTTTTCGAGGAGCTTTCGTTGGAGAAATTACTTTAGAAATTGAACCTATGGCTAAAGGCTATCGCGTTATTGAAAGTGACGCAGCTATTCATCCTGTTGGAAACGAACAACCAGATGCAGAAGTTTTAGCTTTGACAACAGCGTTACATGACGAGGTAGAAGAGTGGCTTGACCAACCAGTGGGAAATGTGGAAGGGGATATGACGATTCAAAATCCGAATGCCGTACGCATCAAAGAACATCCATATATAGAATTTATTAATAACGTCCAAATGGCTTCAAGCGGAACGGATATTTCAGGGACTGCACTTTTTAACAATGAAGGCAAAGGGTTTAATAATCAAATTACGATGCGCGATATCATTACCAACTATATTTATCCAAATACCTTGGCTGTATTGCGTGTCACTGGACAAGACCTCCGTGAAGCGTTAGAACAAAGCGCTACTTATTTTGTGTTAGAAAAAGGTCAACCAATTTTTAACCCGAAATATGTCGATCCAAAACCACAATACTATAATTATGATATGTATGAAGGTATTGAGTATACGCTTGATTTAAGACAACCGTTTGGTGAAAGAGTGACGAAACTTAATTATCATGGTAAAGCAGTGCAAGCAGAAGATGTTTTGGAAATCGTGACAAATCAATACCGAGCAGTCGGTGGCGGAAACTATCAAATGTTCCAACCTGAAAAAATTATTCGAGAAATCCAAATTGATATGACGGAACTGATTGCAGAATATTTAAAAAAACATCCAATCATTCAAGCATCGACAAATGATAACTTCAAGGTTATCTGGTAAAAAAAGCAAAAAAAGCCTTCAACCATGCAATTACTTGAAAGATGGTTGAAGGCCTTTTTTGAGTTAATAGCCTTTTTTTAAGGAAACTTGGTTTTTGACGAGGGTTTGATCTGTCACAAATTGATTTAAGTTTGGAATAAAAATCGCCAGTAATTTTGATTTGAACTTCGGTGTCATGCCAGAAATATGAGGTGTTAATAAAACATTCTGCATCTCCCATAAAGGGCTATCTTCGGGAAGAGGTTCTTCTTCAAAGACATCTAAGGCAGCAAAAGCAATGGTTTTATTGTTTAAGGCAGTTATCAAATCGTTCGTTGCTACTGAGGCGCCGCGACCAACATTTACGAAAATTGTTTCAGGAGCCATTTTTTCAAAAAGTGCCTGATTGTATAAATGTTTTGTTGTTTCAGTCAAAGGAAGAATGTTCACAACAATGGACATTTCATGGATAATTTTACTCATATTCTTCTGTGAATAGCATTCAATGAAGCCTTCCGTCACATGTCCAGAGGTATTCACGCCATAAACTTGAAGATTTAAACCTTTAGCAAATTTAGCTAATTGTTGTCCGATTTGCCCAGTGCCTACGATTAACATTTTTTGCCCAGAAAGTTGTTGATAGGAAGGGGCTGTTTGATTCCATGTGTGTTGCATTTGTTGTTGGATACTTTCTTGCAGTCCGCGGGTATGTGCTAATAAAACGCCTAAAACATGTTCTGAGATAGAAACACTATGGATTCCGCTACCATTAGACAACAGAATGCCTTTTTCTCTTAATTTATCAAAATCCATATAATCAGCACCAGCAGAAATGAGCTGAATCCATTTTAGGTGACTAGTATCAGAGGCTAATAAACGCGGACCAATTTCTTTATGCCAGCCTAACATAATTTCGATGGCCTCTTCTTCAGCAGAGGATAAATAATCGGTAGATGTTTTAACTAGATAATTGGGTGCCACAGCTTTCACTTGTTCCAGTTGTTCTTCGTTGAATACTTCATTTAAATAAATAATTGGTTGGTTCATCTTTCTTCCTCCTAGCACTTTTTATTGTATCAAAAATAAATTTAAAAGAGAAAAAGAAAGGCTTTTCAGTAAAGCAGAAAGCCAAGGATAAAAATCCGATTTAGATTTTTGTCCTTGGCTTAAAAACTGCTAAAGTCCAGTGCTAACCTTATTTAGGTACGCCGTTTTCAAATAAACTTGTACTATGAACTGGTTGACGTCGAGCATCGGGCCGTAAGTAATGTAAAGCATTATTTACGGCAGTAGGTGCCTCACCAAAGCCTGTAGCGATTAATTTCACTTTTCCCTCATAGGAACAGATATCCCCTACAGCGTATACACCAGGAATGTTAGTTGACATATCGGAATGAACATTAATAGCATTTCTAGAAACGTCTAATCCCCATTCTTTGAGGTGTGTTAAAGAAGAAGTAAAGCCATAATTGATAATTAAATCATCCAGAGGGAGATCCAATGTTTGGTCACCTTTTGTCTCCGTTAATTGGATGCCTGTGAACGTTTCGTTTTCCTTTAAAATATCACTAATGATATAAGGAGTTCTGATAGAAACACTAGATTTTTCCAGTTGTTCCACGCTATGTTCGTGGCCGCGAAATTGTGGGCGACGATGGATAATAGATACTTCTTCTGCGACGTTTTCTAGCATTAAAGCCCAATCAATTGCGGAATCGCCGCCACCAGCAATCGCAACTTTTTTGCCAGCGAATTTTTTCATGTCAGTCACATAATAATGGATTGACTCACCTTCAAAGGCTTCAACATTTTCGATAGCTAAACGTCGAGGTTGGAAAGCGCCGTTACCAATCGCAAAGATAACCGTTTTAGAGTAATGTGTGCCTTTAGTTGTGTCTAAGCGCAGAAGTCCATCTGCTTCCTGTGCAAGGTGTGTGACCTCTTCTTCCAAGCAAACATCGTGCTGAAATGGCTGCATCTGTTTTTCCAAATTGGCAATTAACTCACCGGCTTTAATAGCAGGGAATCCAGGAATATCATAAATATATTTTTCGGGATACAGCATTGTTAGCTGACCACCTAATTGCGGCAGGCTATCAATGATTTTCGTTTTTGCTTTACGAATTCCCGCATAAAAAGCGGCAAATAATCCAACAGGACCGCCGCCGATAATCGTTAAATCATAAATATCTTTTTCATCAGACATTTGAAAATTCCTCCTAATTCATTTAGGGTTGAGACAACTATTGATCGTTTTGCGAACACTTCACAAAATAGCACGGCTTTTCGAAAAAAGCAAGTTTGGCTAACGAATCAAAGCATTCTTTAATCATTGGAAAAAGATCATAGCAATTTTTGGCATTTTTCGATATGATGGAACTATAAAATAATTATCTAGGAGGACATTCTCATGTCACAATTTCCACAATTAGATTTAGAAAATGCTAAAGGCCCAAAAGCGGTCATTAAAACAAACCGAGGCGACATCACTGTTCAATTATTCCCAGAACAAGCGCCTAAAACGGTTGAAAATTTTGTTGAATTAGCGAAAAAGGGCTACTATGATGGCGTTATTTTCCATCGTGTGATTCCTGATTTTATGATTCAAGGCGGTGACCCAACCGGAACAGGAATGGGCGGCGAAAGTATTTATGGAGAAGCATTTGAGGATGAATTTTCTCGGGATGTTTTCAATTTGCGTGGCGCATTATCAATGGCAAATGCTGGTCCTAACACAAATGGTAGCCAATTCTTTGTTGTTACTAATCAAAATGTTCCAGCTCAAATGATGAGTCAGTTAGAAGATGCTGGTTTTCCAGAAGAAATTATTGAAGCCTACAAACAAGGCGGAACACCTTGGTTAGACTTCCGTCATACTGTTTTTGGTCATGTTGTTGATGGTATGGATGTAGTGGATGAAATTGGTGGAGTCCAACGGGATGCCCAAGACCGTCCAACATTTGACGTCGTGATGGACACAGTTGAAATCATTGGTGAATAAGTTTAACCAATTGAAAAAGAGAGTATCAACGAGGGACAAATTCGTTGGTACTCTTTATTTTTTTCTTAAAACGACTAACTTTTTTTTAAAAGCATCCAAATCGCTTCTTTTAATGAAGTCTTTATAGGATACTGAGTGAAAGAATAGAAGGAGAGGAAGCGAATTTGTTAGAAAAATACAGATATCCAATGGCCTTGGCTTTGTTTGCAGTAATACTCCCATTTATAGGAACGTTTTTTACGTATGTAGATCAGCAAGGAATCGTTCATGAACCAGGATTTTATACAATAATAATTGGAGAAATTTTACTTCTATTTTCAGGTATCTGGTTCGTCAGAGTTTATTTAGCTAAACGCAAAAGAAAGAATTAAAAACAGCTGTCCTAAAAACTAGGACAGCTGTTTTTAATTAAAGGCTTTTTTGATACGTAAAAGGCCTTCTTCGAGAGTTTCTCTTGAACAAGCTAAGTTTAAACGCATGTGTTGAGAACCTTGGGGACCAAAACTAATTCCTGGATTTAGAACCACTTTCCCCTTATGAATTAAGGTATCGCGAAGTTCCCGATCCGTTAGCGAATAAGAACTAAAGTCTAACCATAAAAGATAGGTTCCTTCAGGCTCCATTACACGAACGCTAGGCAGCTCTTCACGGAAAAAGGAAAGGGCAAAATCAATATTTTCTTTTAAATAATCAAGTAACGCCGTTAGCCATTCTTCCCCTGTTTGATAGGCAGCTGCCGTTCCCACGTAGCCAAAAGTATTGATACCGCCTTGATGATTTTTGTCTTGTAAAGATACGAAAGATTGCCGTAGTTTTTCATTAGGAATGAACAGCATTGAATTTTTAATCCCCGCTAAATTAAAGGTTTTCGTTGCCGCTGTTAAGGTAACAGTGAATTCCTTAAATGCTTCATCAGCGACAGTGAAGGAAGTGAAGGTATTCGGTTTGAAAATCAAATCCTGATGAATTTCATCGCTAACCACAGTTACTTGGTGTTTTTGGCATAAACGGCCAATTGCTAGCAATTCTTCTTTTGTCCAAACACGTCCACCAGGATTATGGGGATTACAAAAAAGTAACAGCTTCACCTTTTCTTCGATTATCTGTTGTTCCATTTTAACCAAATCAACTTCATAATGTCCGTTAACTTCTAGTAAAGAATGTCGCACAAGTCTACGCTCATTTTGTTTTACCACATCTGCAAAAGGGGGGTAGACTGGATCACAAATCATGATAGAATCAGCAGGTGCTGTATACGCTTGAACGGCTGTGGCCAAGCTGGGTACCACGCCACTATTAAATAAAATTTCTTCTTTTTCAACAATCAATTGATGGTGTTGCTGTTGCCAATCTTGAATTGCTTGATACAGTTCATTAGGTGCCACTGCATATCCTAGAATACCCTGTTCAATAACTTGTGACAAAGCATCAAGAATAGGCTGATGCACTTTGAAATCCATATCAGCAACCCATAAAGGTAGTAAATCTTTTTCGTGGTAACTCGTTTCAACGGTGTCCCATTTAACACAATTCGTGTGGCGACGATCAATGGTTTCATTAAAATTAAACATAAGATAACTCCTTTTCTTCTATATAAAGTCTTACTTCCTATAGTATAGTAGATTTTGCTTAAAAGATGAAACAATAGTTTTAACAACTAGGGAAGAAATAATGCACAAACGTTGAAAAAATGCTATTATTTTAAATGAGTAGAAACGGAAAAAGAAATTTATCGTATGAAAAGAGGAAATTTGATGAAGTACAAAATTGGTATGGTACTTTCTGGCACAATTACCGGACTTCAACCATATGGCGCATTTGTTTCTTTAGACGAAGAAACACAGGGACTGATTCATGTTTCGGAAGTACAAGCTGGCTTTACCAAAAATATCCATGGACTCTTAACCGTTGGACAAAAAGTAACCGTTCAAGTTATTGATGTTGATGAATATTCTCAAAAGATTAGCTTATCTTTACGGACCCTTGAAGACAAAGTTCATTCAGTGAATCATCGACGCAAAAAATATTTTACGGATAAGAATAAAAAAATTGGCTTTGCAACCTTAGACAAAGAACTTCCAGAATGGATTGATGAAGCAATGGATAAATTGCTTGAAAAATAATTCTGTATTTTTTCAGAAAGTGTGTTACAATTTCTTTGGTTAGTGAATCTAAAAATTAATTGAGGTGGATGTCGTGTCTAACAAAAAAGTCGCTGGAACAATCATACTGAACTTAAACGATGGTAGTAAAAAATTTTTGATGCATCCAATAGGTGAAGCGATTGAGTTTGCGATGGCAAAAGTTTCTGATGAGATGACGGGTTTAGCTAGTATGCTACAATGGTTCAAAGAAGAGGTTCAATTGGACGTTACTTCAATTAGCTTAGTAGAATTAACTAACGCGCATATCAATAAAGAAAATGTTCCGCTGTTTGTCTTCGAGATGGATGAACAAGCACTTAAAAATGAAATGGATAAAGACTATACATGGGTAGCACCTGCAGAATTAAAAACGATTTGGTCAAAATATCATATTGAAGGTGTTCCAATGTTTTAAACAAAAAAGAAAGAATCTGTCGATAATCGAACAGATTCTTTCTTTTTTTATGTTGTACGTAAAAAAGTTAATCGAACTATTTCAAATATATGATTCAGATTGTTCGATTTTTAGCAAGGGATTAAACTGTTTTGATAGACAATTAGGATTTAAAAAGTTTAAAAACGAAATAATTGAAAAGAATGAAAACAGATTGAAAACTTCTTTTAATTTTTTTGAAAAAAAGTGTTGACCAAACATAAAAATCTTGATATATTATTACATGTCGCAAGGCGAGTCACACAGCTGAGCGATTCAGAAATCAATAATTAAATAACAATTCTTGATTTCAAATCTCTCGAAAAAAGTTTGAAAAAACAACAAAAAAGTTGTTGACAAATAACAAACGAGATGATAAGATATAGAAGTTGTCGCAACGGACAACAACGACCGAGCAAAACAACTTGAAAAAACTTTTTTAAAAAAGTTCTTGACATTCAAACGAAAGTTTGTTATGATATAAAAGTTGCTGCGAGGAAACGTAGACCTTTGAAAACTGAACAAAGAATAGACGAACCAAATGTGTAGGGCGTCTTGATTCAATTCAAGACAACAAACATTTTTAACAAGCAAGCAATATGCTAGCAAACAAATTGAGCTTAACAATCGCAAGATTGTTCTAACTTTTATTATGAGAGTTTGATCCTGGCTCAGGACGAACGCTGGCGGCGTGCCTAATACATGCAAGTCGAACGCTTCTTTCCTCCCGAGTGCTTGCACTCAATTGGAAAGAGGAGTGGCGGACGGGTGAGTAACACGTGGGTAACCTACCCATCAGAGGGGGATAACACTTGGAAACAGGTGCTAATACCGCATAACAGTTTATGCCGCATGGCATAAGAGTGAAAGGCGCTTTCGGGTGTCGCTGATGGATGGACCCGCGGTGCATTAGCTAGTTGGTGAGGTAACGGCTCACCAAGGCCACGATGCATAGCCGACCTGAGAGGGTGATCGGCCACACTGGGACTGAGACACGGCCCAGACTCCTACGGGAGGCAGCAGTAGGGAATCTTCGGCAATGGACGAAAGTCTGACCGAGCAACGCCGCGTGAGTGAAGAAGGTTTTCGGATCGTAAAACTCTGTTGTTAGAGAAGAACAAGGACGTTAGTAACTGAACGTCCCCTGACGGTATCTAACCAGAAAGCCACGGCTAACTACGTGCCAGCAGCCGCGGTAATACGTAGGTGGCAAGCGTTGTCCGGATTTATTGGGCGTAAAGCGAGCGCAGGCGGTTTCTTAAGTCTGATGTGAAAGCCCCCGGCTCAACCGGGGAGGGTCATTGGAAACTGGGAGACTTGAGTGCAGAAGAGGAGAGTGGAATTCCATGTGTAGCGGTGAAATGCGTAGATATATGGAGGAACACCAGTGGCGAAGGCGGCTCTCTGGTCTGTAACTGACGCTGAGGCTCGAAAGCGTGGGGAGCAAACAGGATTAGATACCCTGGTAGTCCACGCCGTAAACGATGAGTGCTAAGTGTTGGAGGGTTTCCGCCCTTCAGTGCTGCAGCAAACGCATTAAGCACTCCGCCTGGGGAGTACGACCGCAAGGTTGAAACTCAAAGGAATTGACGGGGGCCCGCACAAGCGGTGGAGCATGTGGTTTAATTCGAAGCAACGCGAAGAACCTTACCAGGTCTTGACATCCTTTGACCACTCTAGAGATAGAGCTTTCCCTTCGGGGACAAAGTGACAGGTGGTGCATGGTTGTCGTCAGCTCGTGTCGTGAGATGTTGGGTTAAGTCCCGCAACGAGCGCAACCCTTATTGTTAGTTGCCATCATTTAGTTGGGCACTCTAGCGAGACTGCCGGTGACAAACCGGAGGAAGGTGGGGATGACGTCAAATCATCATGCCCCTTATGACCTGGGCTACACACGTGCTACAATGGGAAGTACAACGAGTCGCTAGACCGCGAGGTCATGCAAATCTCTTAAAGCTTCTCTCAGTTCGGATTGCAGGCTGCAACTCGCCTGCATGAAGCCGGAATCGCTAGTAATCGCGGATCAGCACGCCGCGGTGAATACGTTCCCGGGCCTTGTACACACCGCCCGTCACACCACGAGAGTTTGTAACACCCGAAGTCGGTGAGGTAACCTTTTTGGAGCCAGCCGCCTAAGGTGGGATAGATGATTGGGGTGAAGTCGTAACAAGGTAGCCGTATCGGAAGGTGCGGCTGGATCACCTCCTTTCTAAGGAATATTACGGAAATACACATTTCGTCTTTACTTTGTTCAGTTTTGAGAGGTCTACTCTCAAAACATTCGTTCATTGAAAACTGGATATTGAAGTAAAAAGAATCAAAACAAACCGAGAACACCGCGTTGAATGAGTTTTTTAATAAGTTCAATTGCTTATTTATTGATTAACCTTCTATCGCTAGAAGAAGTGATCAAGACCCAACCGTAAGGTTGATAAGGTTAAGTGAATAAGGGCGCACGGTGGATGCCTTGGCACTAGGAGCCGATGAAGGACGGGACTAACACCGATATGCTTTGGGGAGCTGTAAGTAAGCTATGATCCAGAGATTTCCGAATGGGGGAACCCAATATCTTTTATAGGATATTACTTTTCAGTGAATACATAGCTGATTAGAGGTAGACGCAGAGAACTGAAACATCTTAGTACCTGCAGGAAGAGAAAGAAAATTCGATTCCCTGAGTAGCGGCGAGCGAAACGGGAAGAGCCCAAACCAACAAGCTTGCTTGTTGGGGTTGTAGGACTCCAATATGGTAGTCTGTTAGTATAGTTGAAGGATTTGGAAAATTCCGCTAAAGAGGGTGAAAGCCCCGTAGACGAAATGCTGACAACACCTAGGAGGATCCTGAGTACGGCGGAACACGAGAAATTCCGTCGGAATCCGCGGGGACCATCCCGCAAGGCTAAATACTCCCTAGTGACCGATAGTGAACCAGTACCGTGAGGGAAAGGTGAAAAGCACCCCGGAAGGGGAGTGAAATAGATCCTGAAACCGTGTGCCTACAACAAGTCAAAGCTCGTTAATGAGTGATGGCGTGCCTTTTGTAGAATGAACCGGCGAGTTACGATTGCATGCGAGGTTAAGTCGAAGAGACGGAGCCGCAGCGAAAGCGAGTCTGAATAGGGCGAATGAGTATGTAGTCGTAGACCCGAAACCATGTGATCTACCCATGTCCAGGTTGAAGGTGCGGTAAAACGCACTGGAGGACCGAACCCACGTACGTTGAAAA
>NZ_JBIOOA010000001.1:897500-2370000 GCF_051711985.1 Enterococcus sp. DIV1758 | reverse complement strand
ACATTTATAAGATTAAAAGGATCCTACCGAAGAATGAATACATCAAATTTTAGCTATGGTATAATGTGTTTATTATAGTTAGTAAAGCAGAAAAGGAGGAGCGGGTTTGAAAATATTGTTATATTTTGAAGGTGAGAAAATCTTAGCTAAATCAGGCATTGGTCGAGCATTAGATCACCAGAAACGAGCGCTCTCTGAAGTTGGAATAGAATATACATTAGATGCTGATTGCAGTGACTATGATATATTGCATATTAATACATATGGCATAAATAGCCATCGTATGGTCAGAAAAGCACGCAAACTAGGAAAAAAGGTTATTTATCATGCCCATTCGACAGAAGAAGACTTTCGTAATTCCTTTATTGGGTCTAATCAACTAGCACCATTAGTAAAAAAATATCTTATCAGTTTGTATTCCAAAGCGGATCATTTAATTACACCAACACCGTATTCTAAAACATTGCTGGAAGGTTATGGCATTAAAGTGCCTATTTCGGCGATCTCAAATGGTATTGATTTATCACGTTTTTATCCTTCAGAAGAAAAGGAACAAAAATTCCGAGAATATTTTAAAATAGATGAAGAGAAAAAAGTAATTATTTGTGTGGGATTATTTTTTGAACGCAAAGGAATCACTGATTTTATTGAAGTTGCACGACAGTTACCAGAGTATCAATTTATCTGGTTTGGTGATACACCAATGTATTCTATCCCTAAAAATATCCGACAATTAGTTAAAGAAGATCATCCAGAAAATGTTATTTTCCCAGGTTATATTAAAGGAGATGTCATCGAAGGGGCGTATGCGGCAGCGAATCTCTTCTTTTTCCCTTCGCGTGAAGAAACGGAAGGAATTGTTGTTTTAGAAGCATTAGCTAGTCAGCAACAAGTTTTAGTGCGTGATATTCCAGTTTATCAAGGCTGGCTAGTGGCTAATGAAAATTGTTATATGGGTCATTCTATTGAAGAATTTAAAAAATATATTGAAGGCTTATTAGAAGGGAAAATACCTAGCACTAGACAAGCAGGCTATCAAGTAGCAGAGCAAAGAAGTATCAAGCAAATTGGTTACGAGTTAAAAGAAGTCTACGAAACAGTCTTATCTTAACAAATATTGAAGACAGTTATTGTTAGATGAAATGGAGGTAATGAGAGTGAAAATTGGTTTTTTTACTGATACGTATTTCCCGCAAGTGAGTGGGGTAGCGACTTCTATTAAGACCTTAAAAGATGAATTAGAAAAGCACGGCCATGAAGTGTATATTTTTACGACAACCGATCCTAACGCGACTGATTTTGAAGAAGATGTCATACGAATGCCTAGTGTGCCATTCGTATCTTTTAAAGATCGCCGAGTAGTGGTTCGCGGCATGTGGTACGCCTATTTAATTGCCAAAGAATTGGAATTAGATTTAATTCATACACATACTGAATTTGGTGCGGGTATTTTAGGGAAAATGGTTGGGAAAAAAATGAAAATTCCTGTCATCCATACGTATCATACGATGTATGAAGATTACTTACATTATATTGCTAAAGGAAAAGTTGTCCGTCCATCACATGTTAAATTCTTTTCAAGAGTGTTTACAAATCATACGACAGGTGTTGTTTGTCCCAGTGAACGTGTAATAGAAAAATTACGGGATTATGGAGTGACCGCACCAATGAGAATTATTCCAACAGGGATCGAAATTGATAAGTTTTTACGTCCCGATATTACTGAGGAAATGATCGCTGGAATGCGTCAACAACTAGGTATTGAAGAGCAACAGATTATGTTGTTATCGTTAAGTCGAATTTCTTATGAAAAAAATATTCAAGCAATTATTCAAGGGTTACCACAAATTATTGAAAAATTACCACAAACTCGTTTAGTAATAGTTGGAAATGGTCCCTATCTAGAGGATTTAAAAGAATTAGCAGAAGAACTAGAAGTCAGTGAATACGTTCAATTTACGGGTGAAGTGCCAAATGAAGAAGTCGCCATTTATTATAAAGCTGCTGACTATTTTGTCAGCGCCTCAACGTC
Source organism: Enterococcus sp. DIV1758 (assembly GCF_051711985.1). Taxonomy (NCBI): domain Bacteria; kingdom Bacillati; phylum Bacillota; class Bacilli; order Lactobacillales; family Enterococcaceae; genus Enterococcus; species Enterococcus sp. DIV1758. The sequence goes on along the minus strand of NZ_JBIOOA010000001.1, from coordinate 2,367,968 downwards.
GGAAACACAAGGCTTAACTTATACAGAAGCGATGGCTGCTGGCGTTCAATGTGTTGCAGAAGGGAACGCCTATTTAAATAATTTATTTGATCATGAAAGCTTAGGCAAAACTTTTAAGACAGACAGTGATTTTGCCCCAACATTGATTGACTATATACAAGCAAATATTAAAATGGACCAAACTATTTTAGATGAAAAATTATTTGAAATTTCTTCTACAAACTTTGGCAATAAAATGATTGAATTTTATCAAGATACATTGATTTACTTTGATCAACTTCAAATGGAAAAAGAAAATGCGGACTCAATAAAAAAAATTAAAGTAAAATTTACATCTTTAAGAAAATAAACTGCAAAACTTTCCTCCTTCGTTTATACTGAAGGAGGAAAGTTTTTTATTTTAAGAACGGAGGAAGCTACTATGTCTAAAATCGGCTTTATTGGAACGGGTGTCATGGGGAAATCAATTATTCGTAATATGATGAAAAACAATTTATCTGTCAATGTTTATAATCGAACAAAAAGTAAAACAGATGATTTAGTTGCTGAAGGAGCAGTTTGGTATGATACGCCAAAAGCAATTGCGGAAGCCAGCGATATCATTTTTACAATGGTTGGCTTTCCTTCAGATGTTGAAGGCGTGTATTTTAATGAAACAGGGATTTTTCAAGCAGATCTTACAGGTAAAATAGTAGTAGATTTAACCACAAGTACGCCCACCTTGGCTGAAAAGATTGCCAAAAAAGCAGCAGAAGTGGGTGCTCATGCGTTGGATGCGCCAGTTTCTGGTGGTGACTTAGGTGCTAAAAATGGTACTTTAACAATTATGGTTGGTGGCGATCAAGAAAGTTATGAGACCGTCTTACCAATTTTCAAAACATTTGGTAAAACATTTATGCTACATGGCTCAGCTGGAAAAGGGCAACACACTAAGATGGCGAATCAGTTAATGATTGCAGGCACAATGACCGGTTTGACTGAAATGCTCGTTTACGCAAATGCGACAGGATTAACTTTAGAAAAAGTTCTGGAAACAGTCGGTGGTGGCAGTGCTGCAAACTGGTCATTAAGTAATTATGGACCACGTATTTTAAAAGAAGATTATACGCCAGGCTTTTTTGTTAAACATTTTATCAAAGATTTAAAGATTGCGTTAGATGAAGCAAAAAAACTTGACCTTCCATTACCAGCGACGCAAAAAGCGACAGAATTATATGAAAGCCTTGCAGATAAAGGGTTTGAAAATGATGGCACACAGGCCTTAATTAAGCTTTGGTGGACAGATGGCAAGCAACCAACGAATAAAAATTAAAGAACAACAAAAAAATCAAAAAAAATGACGAAAAATCATGCAAGTTAGGCAATGTTTTGTTACAATGGTACAGAACTAGTTTGCAAAAGGAGGCCCACTGATGAAACATTCACAACTTGTGGCGATTATTAAGAGACTGGAAGCAATGATCGAAGCAGCAGATAATGAAGTACAAGTACGCCGCTTTGAACGTGAAGGCGTAGAGAAATGTATTGTAAGTTTTGATAAATCAACAGAAACATTTGAATTAACAGAATCTGATACGCACCAAAGCTATCAATTCGATAACATCGATATTGTAGCAATGGAAATTTACGACTTAATTCAATAATTAATCGTCCTACATTTTAATAAGGGAGTGGAGTAGAAGCACCAAAGCTTCTGGTTCACTCTCTTCTCGTATTATCCAGTCAAGTTGTAGCAATAGCTTAGTGGGAGTTTAAGAATTATATAACAAAAATCACTGGCACTTCTCAATCAGGGGAGTGCCAGTGATGCTTTTTAGTTGCACTTCTTTCCTTTTTCTGTGAAAATAGTTTGGGTATCAAAGTAATTGATCCTTTTTTTAAAAGCCTCGTCCCTTGAAAATGCGCCTTTTTTGAAATGTTTGAAGAATATTTCATTAAAAATATAGAAAATTCTCTTGCATTCTTTGCTTATTTACGATATAGTTTGAACATCAAATGTTTTGATAATCAAAGTATATGGATGGTGCACAGAATGGAACCTAATTTAGAAACAGTCAACGATTACTTAGTCAGTGTCTTTAATGACATCTTAACGATTGAAGAATCTGAATTGAAAAAATCACAATTTAATGATTTATCCATTACGGAGATGCACACAATCGAAGCAATTGGTATGTACAAGAAAAAAACGTCTTCAGAAGTAGCCAAGGAACTGTCAATTACCGTTGGAACACTTACTGTAGCGATTAACAACTTAGTTAAAAAAGGCTATGTTGAACGTTTGCGTAGTGAAGATGATCGACGTGTAGTAAAGCTTGGCTTAACCAAAAAGGGAAAATTACTTTTTAGAGTCCATCAGCATTTTCATCGTGAAATGGTTAAAAACATTTTGAAAGGCATGGAGCAAGAAGAAGAACAAGCGCTGTTAAGAGCACTAAAAAATCTTCATGATTTCTTGCAAGAATACAAATAAAAAGTGAGGATCCTCATGAAGAATTATGCACGAATTAGTTGTACAAGCCGTTATGTTCCAGAGAATTGTGTCACGAATCACCAACTGAGTGAAATGATGGATACCTCTGATGAATGGATACATTCGCGAACAGGCATTAGTGAACGTCGTATCGTTACGCAAGAAAATACGTCTGATTTATGTCATCAAGTCGCAAAACAGTTATTGGAAAAATCTGGAAAGCAAGCAAGTGAGATTGACTTTATTTTAGTTGCAACAGTGACACCAGATTTCAATATGCCTTCTGTTGCTTGCCAAGTGCAAGGCGCAATTGGCGCCACTGAGGCCTTTGCTTTTGACATCAGTGCAGCGTGTTCTGGTTTTGTCTATGCCTTAAGCATGGCAGAAAAACTAGTCCTAAGTGGTCGTTATCAAACAGGTCTAGTAATTGGTGGCGAAACATTTTCCAAAATGTTGGATTGGACCGATCGCTCCACAGCGGTGCTTTTCGGTGATGGGGCTGCCGGCGTCTTGATTGAAGCGGCTGAGACACCGCATTTTCTAAATGAAAAATTACAAGCAGACGGGCAACGCTGGGCGGCTTTAACGTCAGGCTACACGATCAACGAAAGTCCTTTTTATCAGGGGCATGAGCAGGCTAGTAAGACGCTACAGATGGAAGGACGTAGTATTTTTGATTTTGCGATTAAAGATGTTTCACAAAATATTTTATCCCTCGTGACGGACGAAACCGTGGATTATCTTCTACTACATCAAGCAAATGTGCGCATTATCGATAAAATTGCACGTAAGACGAAGATTTCCCGCGAGAAGTTTTTAACGAATATGGATAAATATGGCAATACCTCAGCTGCTAGCATTCCCATCTTGTTGGATGAAGCAGTTGAAAATGGGACCTTAATTTTAGGTTCCCAACAACGCGTGGTGCTAACAGGATTTGGCGGCGGCTTAACATGGGGCTCACTGCTCCTAACGCTGTAAAAAACTGTTCACATATAAATGAAGAAAATGACTATTTTGGAGGAATATACACATGGTATTTGAAAAAATTCAAGCAATTATCGTAGAAGAATTAGGAAAAGATGCTGAAGAGGTACAATTAACTACAAACATCCAAGAAGAATTAGACGCGGATAGCTTAGATTTATTCCAAATCATTAACGAAATCGAAGATGAATTTGATGTGAAAATCGAAACAGAAGATGGCATCCAAACCGTTCAAGATTTAGTAACATATGTAGAAAAACAACAAGCAAACTAATACATGAAAATAGGGGGCTGGGACATTTAATTGCTAAATGACCCAGTCCCTAAAAAAACAAGTAAATAAGCTGGAAAAATCCTTTTTTACTTGAATGAAGTGTACTTATCTTAGAACTAAAGGACGTATAAAATCAATGAATCAACAGTTATGTGAGTTGCTTGGAATTAATTATCCCATTTTTCAAGGCGGTATGGCTTGGGTAGCCGATGCTTCATTAGCAAGTGCCGTGTCAAACGCTGGTGGATTAGGGATTATTGCTGGCGGCAATGCCCCAAAAGAAGTCGTAAAAAAAGAAATTAAAAAAGTTAAAGAATTAACGGAACAACCCTTTGGTGTCAATATCATGTTACTTTCACCTTTTGCCGATGAAATTGTCGATTTGGTTTGTGAAGAACAGGTTCCTGTCGTAACGACAGGTGCGGGCAATCCAGCCAAATACATGGCTCGTTTTAAAGAACATAACATTAAAGTAATCCCAGTAGTTCCTTCTGTTGCTTTAGCAAAAAGAATGGAAAAAATTGGTGCCGATGCTGTCATTTTTGAAGGAATGGAAGCTGGTGGACATATTGGCAAATTAACCACTATGAGTGGCTTACCGCAAATCGTTGACGCCGTGTCAATTCCTGTGATTGCAGCAGGTGGGATTGGTGATGGTCGTGGTATGGCTGCTGCCTTTATGTTAGGTGCTGAAGCAGTCCAGTTAGGTACACGTTTTTTAATTGCCAAAGAATGCAACGTTCATCCAGATTATAAACAGAAAGTTTTAAAGGCACGTGATTTAGATGCAGTAATTACCTGTCAACATTTTGGCCATCCAGTGCGTACTTTAAAAAATAAATTAACCGCTCAATATAATCAATTAGAAAAGCAAGAACTCCAAAAAGAAGTGCCTGATTTAGAAATGTTTGAAAAAATTGGTCAGGGCGCTTTGCGCAAAGCTGTCGTTGACGGGGATATGGATTACGGTACCGTCATGGCGGGACAAATTGCCGGGTTAATAAAAAAAGAAGAAACAGCCCAAGAAATCATTGATTCACTCATGTCTGAATGCAAAGCGATTGTACATAAGATGAATCAGCGTTGGGGCTAAGTGGATAATTTTAACAAAAAATGAGGTGTCGTATGAAAACAGCGATTTTATTTAGTGGACAAGGAGCCCAGTATCAAGGGATGGGTGAAGAATTATATCACCAAGAAGCGATTGTTCGGGAAACCTTCGATGAAGCAAGTCATATCTTAGGTTATGAGATGGCAGAACTTTGTTTTACTGAAAATGAACGTTTAAATGAAACAGAATATACGCAACCTGCTATTTTGACAGTCAGTGTCGCATTTTACCGTCTTTTGCAACAAAAAGGACTAACGCCTGATGTCGTAGCGGGTTTAAGCTTAGGGGAATATAGTGCTTTGGTTGCCAGCGGGGCTTTGCGCTTTTCAGAAGCAGTGGCCTTGGTCCAAAAGCGCGGTCAGTACATGACAGACGCAGCACCACAAGGAACTGGCAAAATGGTTGCTGTCATGAATGCTGAGCGTGAAGTAATTGAAAAAGCCTGTCAAGAAGCCAGTGATTTCGGAATTGTGGCTCCAGCAAATTATAATACACCACAACAAATCGTGATTGGTGGTGAGGTTGCTGCTGTTGATCAAGCGATGACACTTCTCAAAGAAGCTGGTGTGAAGCGAATGATTCCGTTAAATGTGAGTGGTCCTTTCCATACGGCACTGTTACAACCAGCATCAAAAAAGTTGGCTCAGGATTTAGCAAAATTGAACTTTCAAACGATGCAAATTCCTGTCATTAGTAATACGACTGCCGAAATTATGCCCCAAGAGGCAATTCAAGCGTTATTGGAAAAGCAAGTCATGTCTGCGGTACGTTTTGAAGACAGTATCGAAACGATGAAGGCTATGAACGTAGGAACGATGATTGAAGTTGGTCCAGGGAAAACATTAACTGGTTTTGTTAAAAAAATTGACAAAACAATTGAAATGCACCGTGTGGAAGATGTTGCAACATTAACAGAAACGTTAACAGCACTTACTGGGAGGTAAAAAATGGAATTAACAGGAAAAAACGTATTTATTACTGGAAGCACTCGTGGGATTGGCAAAGCAGTTGCGTTGGCTTTTGCGAAAGAGGGCGCCAATATTGTTTTAAACGGTCGGAGTGAGATTACGCCAGAACAACGACAAGAAATTGAAGCCTTTGGGGTAAAATGTATTGGCCTTTCTGGAGATATTTCCGATTTTGATGCAGCAGGTGAGATGATTCAAGCAACCGTTGACCAATTAGGCTCGATTGATATTCTGGTGAATAACGCTGGGATTACGAATGATAAATTATTATTACGAATGACAAAAGAGGATTTTAATGCCTGTTTAGATATTAACTTGGTAGGAACTTTTAACATGACCCAACAAGCGGTTAAACGTATGATGAAACAACGAAGTGGTCGGATTATTAATATGGCTAGCGTTTCTGGTTTAATGGGAAATGTTGGTCAAGCAAACTACGCTGCGAGTAAAGCAGGTGTCGTTGGTTTTACTAAATCGGTGGCACGAGAAGTTGCGCCGCGCGGTATTACCTGCAATGCGATTGCACCAGGGTTTATCCAAACAGAAATGACGGATGTTTTATCGGAAAAAGTTAAAACACAAATGAATGCGCAAATTCCCTTACAAACGTTTGGGCAAGTCGAAGATGTCGCAGCTACAGCGATTTTCTTAGCTAAAAGTCCCTATATTACTGGGCAAGTCGTGAATGTTGATGGCGGCTTAGTCATGCACGGATAAACGAAAGGAGTCAAAAGGATGAATCGAGTAGTTATTACTGGTTACGGTGTCACCTCGCCGATTGGCAATGAACCTGAGACTTTTTTAGAAAGTTTGAAAACAGGGAAAAATGGTATCGGACCGATTAGTAAATTTGATGTTAGTGAAACAGGTGTCACCTTAGCAGCTGAAGTGAAAGACTTTCCAATGGAAAAATATTTTGTTAAAAAAGATGGCAAACGCATGGATAAGTTTTCGTTATTTGGCATTTATGCGGCCTTAGAAGCAATGGCTATGAGTGGCTTGGATACCAGTCAACTAGATGTGGATCGGTTTGGCGTTATGGTGGGTTCCGGGATTGGTGGTTTGGAAACAATTCAAAATCAAGTAATTCGGATGCACGACAAAGGACCTGAACGTGTGGCACCGTTATTTATTCCAATGGCGATTGGAAACATGGTGGCGGGAAATATTGCTTTACGTGTTGGTGCCAAAGGAATTTGTACGTCAACAGTGACGGCTTGTGCTAGCGCAACTCATTCAATTGGGGAAGCGTTCCGCAATATCAAACATGGCTACTCCGATGTCGTTATTGCCGGTGGAGCAGAAGCGCCTATTACAGAAATCGGTATTTCAGGATTTGCTTCCTTGACCGCTTTAACAAAGGCGACTGACCCAGAAAAAGCCTCAATTCCCTTTGATAAAGAACGTAGTGGATTTGTGATGGGAGAAGGTGCGGGTGTCTTTATTTTAGAATCATTAGATCATGCTCTAGAACGAGGCGCAACTATTTTAGGTGAAGTGGTTGGCTATGGTGCTAATTGCGATGCCTATCATATGACATCACCAACACCAGATGGGAGCGGCGCAGCGAAAGCCATGGTACTAGCAATGGAAGAAGCTGGGATTTCTCCAGAAAAAATTGGCTATATTAACGCCCATGGAACAAGCACACAAGCTAATGACAGTGCAGAATCTAAAGCTATTGAATTGGCTTTAGGTAATGCCGCAAAAACGGCGTATGTAAGTAGTACGAAGAGTATGACGGGACATCTCTTAGGCGCCGCTGGTGGGATTGAAGGAATTGCTACCCTAAATGCTTTACAACATCAATTTATTCCGCCAACCATTAATGTGGAAAATCAAGATGAAGCAATTACGGTGAACGTTGTTTTAAACGAAAGCAAAGAGCATAAATTTGATTATGCTTTAAGTAACTCGCTAGGCTTTGGTGGCCACAATGCAGTTATTTGCTTAAAACGCTGGGAGGATTAACATGCAGTTAGAAGAAGTAAAAGCACTATTAACACAATTTGATCAATCAACTTTAACCGAATTTGATTTACGAGAAGGCTCGTTTGAATTATATATGAATAAAAATACAGCTTCTGGGCGAAGTGCCGTAGAACCAATGGCGCAACCACAAGAAACATCAGTAGCCGCTAGTGGAGTTTCAGTGCCTATTGAAACAGTTTCTGTAGCTGAAGAAACGCCAACCAATACACCGACAGCCAATGAAAAGACAGAAGAAATTCCGTCACCCATTGTAGGAATCGTTTATTTACAACCAGCACCAGATAAAGAAAACTTTGTCAAAGTAGGAGACACTGTTAAAACGGGTGACGTTGTGTGTATCGTTGAAGCGATGAAATTAATGAATGAAATTACGGCGACAGTTGACGGTGTGATTACTGAAATATTAGTCAACAATGAAGATGTGGTTGAATTTGGTCAGCCGCTATTCCGAGTTGCTAAAGGAGAATAAAACATGAAATTAACAATTACAGAAATTCAAGAAATTTTACCACATCGCTATCCCTTTTTATTATTAGATAGTGTTGAAGAAGTCATTCCCGGGGAACGCGTTGTAGCGAAAAAGAATGTAACGGTTAATGAGCAAGTTTTTCAAGGTCATTTTCCTGGGAATCCTGTTTTGCCAGGAGTTTTAATTATTGAATCGTTGGCTCAAGCAGGCGCCGTGGCATTACTTTCAATGCCTGAATTCAAAGGGAAAACGGCATACTTTGGTGGATTAGATAAAGCAAAATTTAGACAAAAGGTAACACCAGGCGACACATTAATTTTAGAGGTTGAACTTTTAAAAGTCCGCGCTTCTGCTGGAATGGGTAAAGGTGTGGCAAAAGTTAATGGAAAAAAAGTTGCCGAGGCTGAATTAACCTTTATGATTGGATAGGTGAAAAATGTTTTCGAAAGTATTAATCGCAAACCGCGGAGAAATCGCTGTTCGTATTATTCGTGCCTGTCGCGAATTAGGCGTTCAAACAGTTGCTGTTTACTCTGAAGCGGATCAAGAAGCGTTACACACACAGTTAGCAGATGAAGCCATTTGTATTGGACCGGCGAAAGCAACTGATTCTTATTTAAATGTTCAAGCTGTTTTAAGTGCAGCGATTGTTACCAATGCTGAAGCGATTCATCCAGGGTTTGGTTTCTTATCTGAAAATAGTCAATTTGCTTCAATGTGCGAAGAATGCAACATTACTTTTATCGGTCCTAAAGCAGAAACGATTGATGCGATGGGCAATAAAATAAACGCACGTCAACTGATGCAAAAAGCCAAGGTACCTGTTATTCCTGGGAGTGATGGCGTCATTGATTCTGTCGAAGAAGCGTTGACGATTGCTGAAGAAATTGGTTACCCAGTGATGTTAAAGGCAGCTGCTGGTGGTGGCGGAAAAGGAATCCGAAAAGTTCTTTCAAAAGAAGAGTTACCGAAACACTTTACTTCAGCGCAGCAAGAAGCTAAAGCCGCATTTGGTAATGATGATATGTATTTAGAAAAAATTATTTATCCAGCACGTCATATCGAAGTGCAAATTCTAGGTGATCAATATGGGCATGTGATTCACTTAGGGGAACGTGATTGCTCACTACAAAGAAATAATCAAAAAGTGTTAGAAGAATCACCATCGATTGCTATTTCTGAAGAAAAGCGTCAGATGTTAGGCGAAACGGCCGTTCGAGCGGCACAAGCTGTGCATTATGAAAATGCCGGAACCATTGAATTTTTGATGGATCCAGCTGGCGCCTTTTATTTCATGGAAATGAATACCCGCATCCAAGTCGAACATCCAGTTACGGAAATGGTAACAGGGATTGATTTAGTCAAAGCACAATTAGAAATTGCTTCAGGTGAACCTTTAGGCTATACCCAAGAGGATGTTACCATGACTGGGCATGCGATTGAGTGCCGAATTAACGCTGAAAATCCTGCCTTTAATTTTGCTCCTTCACCAGGTAAAATTCAAAATCTCTTGTTGCCTAGTGGTGGAATGGGCTTGCGTGTAGACAGCGCTATGTATTCAGGGTATTCAATTCCACCTTATTATGATTCAATGATTGCGAAAGTCATCGTACATGGTGAAAATCGTTTTGATGCCTTGATGAAAATGCAAAGGGCTTTAAATGAAATTGTAACAGAAGGTATTATTACGAATGCCGAATTCCAATTGGATTTAATTACACATGACAATGTTTTGACAGGTGACTATGACACAAGCTTTTTACAAGAAACATTTCTACCAAATTGGGAGCCAGAAAGCAATCATTAAAGAAAGAACGCCGCAAGAGCTCTCTTGCTTGGAAAGATCAGTGATCTTTTGAAAGGAGCTGAGCTCTTGCCGCTAAAATACGAGGAGTAAGCAAATGGCATTATTTAAAAAGAAAAATTACATTCGCATTAATCCAAATCGTGCTGATGCAAATGATGCATCAAAGAAGCCTTCTGTTCCAGATAATATGTGGGCAAAATGCCCTTCTTGTAAGCGAACACTGTATACAAAAGAAATGGGTGCAGAAAAAATCTGTCCGCATTGCGGCTATAGTTTTCGGATTGGTGCATGGGAACGATTAGCGATAACCGTTGATGAAAAAAGTTTCCACAATTGGGACAGTAAATTAGTGACAAAAGATCCACTAAATTTTCCAGGTTATCTTGAAAAAATTGAAAAAATGCAAGAAAAAACTGGACTAGATGAAGCTGTCTTAACGGGAGAAGCAACAATCGAAGGACAAGCTGTTGCAATAGGAATCATGGACGCTAATTTTATCATGGGCAGTATGGGAACGATTGTTGGTGAAAAAATCACACGCTTGTTTGAGCGGGCGACAGAAAAGCATTTACCAGTGGTGATTTTTACTGCATCTGGTGGTGCCCGTATGCAAGAAGGAATTTTTTCATTGATGCAAATGGCGAAAATTTCGGCCGCTTTGCAACGGCATAACAAAGCAGGCTTGCTGTATCTTACGGTATTGACTGATCCAACGACTGGCGGTGTTACCGCAAGTTTTGCGATGGATGGCGATATTATTTTGGCAGAGCCTCAGAGTTTAATCGGTTTTGCTGGCCGCCGTGTAATTGAACAAACGATTCGTCAAGAGTTGCCAGATGATTTTCAAAAGGCCGAGTTTCTTTTAGAACATGGTTTTGTAGATCAGATTGTGCCAAGAAATCTTTTGCGTCAACGATTGAGCGACTTGTTACGTTTACATTCTTTGGAAGGGTGGCGCTAACATGGAAAAGAAAACAGCCAATGATGTTGTTACCTTGGCAAGAGCTCAAGATCGTTTGACAACTTTAGAATATATAGAAGCAATTTTTGAGGACTTTTTAGAATTTCATGGGGATCGTTACTTTGCCGATGATTTAGCTGTAGTCGGTGGTGTTGCTACTTTGCAAGGGAAACCAGTTACAGTGGTAGGTATCCAAAAAGGTCGAAATCTACCAGAAAATATTGAACGTAATTTTGGTTCACCTAATCCTGAAGGGTATCGCAAAGCGTTACGTTTAATGAAACAAGCGGAAAAATTTAATCGCCCAGTCATTACCTTTGTGAACACTGCTGGTGCCTATTGTGGGATTGGTGCCGAAGAGCGGGGAGAAGGGGAAGCCATTGCGCAAAACCTGTTAGAAATGTCTGATTTGAAAGTGCCAATCATTTCAGTCATCATTGGTGAGGGTGGCAGTGGCGGTGCTTTAGCGTTAGCAGTCGCAGATGAAGTTTGGATGTTGGAACACACGATTTATGCGGTTCTTTCGCCAGAAGGTTTCGCCTCTATTTTGTGGAAAGATGGCAGTCGTGCGAAAGAAGCAGCAGAATTGATGAAAATCACAGCGACAGAGCTGAAGGAATTAGCTATTGTAGATAAAGTAATTCCGGAAGTTATGAACGGTCAGCCTCTGGAACAAGCAAAAATTAATCGCATGTTACAAAAAGCGTTCATTTCAAAATTAACTGAATTAGCTAAATTAGATACGGAAACGTTACTAGAAAAAAGATACCAACGTTTTCGCAAATATTAGAAGTTACTACTCATCAACGAACTTTTCAGGGGTTGATGGGTGGCTTTTTTTATTTTTTCTTTTATTTTACTTGTTCTTTTACAAGGAACGACCGTCCTTTATAGAAATTTTCAGTAAAATGCAGTATAATACAATAGGTAGAGACTGAAGCATAATTGTTTAGTTATGTTTCAGTCTCTTAAAATCGAAGAAACTACATAGTGTCAGTGAGAGGAGTCACGATGTTTTCAAAATATAAACCGACATGGATGATTGATGCGATTTATAAAATTACCCCCGCACAATTAAAAAAACTGGGGATTAAGGCAGTACTAACTGACTTAGATAATACGTTAATTGCTTGGAATAATCCCGATGGAACAGAAGAATTAAAAACTTGGTTATTAGAAATGAAAAATGCAGGAATTACTGTCCTCGTTGTTTCAAACAACAAAGACAGCCGGATTAAACGCGTTGTTGAAAAGTTTGACTTAGATTATGTAGCACGTGCCTTGAAACCAACCGCACGTGGCTTCAAATTAGCAGAAAAAAAATTAGGCTTGAAGCCATCTGAAATGTTAATGGTCGGCGATCAGATTATGACAGATATTCGGGGAGCTAACGCAGCGGGTATACGCAATGTTTTAGTTCAACCGATTGTCGATACAGATGGCTGGAATACTAGAATCAATCGGTTCTTTGAACGGAAAATTATGAAATACTTATCAAAAAAACATCCAGAAATGACATGGAGAGGCGGATTAGAATGACAGAGGCAATTCATTGTATTGGCTGTGGTGCGATTATCCAAACGGAAAATCCTCATGAATTAGGCTATACACCAAAAACAGCTTTCGAAAAAGGAATGGAAACAGGGGAAGTTTATTGCCAACGTTGTTTTCGCTTAAGACATTATAATGACATTCAAGATGTCCAATTAACAGATGATGACTTTTTACGTTTATTGAATGGTTTAGGAACAGAAGATGCACTGATTGTGAACGTAGTGGATATTTTTGACTTTAATGGCTCTCTTATTCCAGGACTACATCGTTTTATCGGAGATAATCCTGTGTTGTTAGTTGGCAATAAAGTGGATATTTTGCCTAAATCATTAAAAAAACCTAAAATGGTTCAATGGATGAGAGAACGGGCCCATGAAGCAGGATTACGCCCTGTTGATGTTTTACTAACAAGTGGCAAGAAACCACAAGAAATGCAAGAGTTATTAGATACGATCGAAAAATATCGTGAAGGCCGAGACGTTTATGTCGTAGGTGTGACCAATGTTGGAAAATCAACATTAATCAATCAAATCATTCAACAAACAGTGGGTGTTCAAGATGTGATTACGACATCACAATTTCCTGGAACAACGCTAGATAAAATTGAAATTCCATTAGACGATGGCCACTTCTTAATCGATACGCCAGGAATTATTCACCGTCATCAAATGGCACATTACCTAGGTAAAAAAGACTTGAAAATTATTGCACCGCAAAAAGAAATCAAACCAAAAGTTTACCAATTAAATGCTGAACAAACCTTGTTTTTAGGTGGCTTGGCTCGCTTTGATTATGTCCAAGGTGCTAAAAGTTCCTTCATTGCCTACGTTTCCAATGACTTAAATTTACACCGAACAAAAACAGCAACCGCCGATGCTTTTTATGAAAAACATGTTGGTGGCTTATTGCAGCCTCCACGTGCCGATGAAGTCGCTGAGTTTCCTGAATTAGTGCGCTTTGAATTTTCCGTGAAAGAAAAAACGGATATTGTGTTTGCTGGTCTAGGTTGGATTACTGTCACAGAACCTGGTGTAGTCGCTGGTTGGGCGCCTAAAGGTGTCGATGTTTTACGTAGAAAAGCATTAATTTAAATTTTAGAGAGAAGGCAAACAATTTGAAACTTAGAGGAAAACAAAAACGTTATTTACGTAGTCAGGCACACCATTTACAACCTATTTTTCAAGTAGGCAAAGGTGGTTTGAATGACGCAATGATTACACAAATTGACGAAGCGTTGGAAAAACGTGAATTGATTAAAATTACGTTATTACAAAATACAGATGAAATAGCAGAAGAGGTTGCAGAAGAACTAACAGCAGCCATTCATTGCGATGTGGTACAAATTATTGGTCGCGTGCTGGTCTTATTCAAGCCATCAAGTAAAGAAAAATATCAAAAAATTTCAGCAGCAGTCAAAGAGATTTAATATTGGAGGGATGAACAATGGGAGAAAAAAGACAAGCGCGTCAAGGAGCGGACGTTCTCTTGCAAGAGGAACCGTTACGTTTTCAAACAAGAAAGCAAGTCGGCTTGTTAGGTGGTAATTTTAATCCCGTTCATTTAGCACATCTTGTCATGGCCGATCAAGTTCAAAATCAACTAGGTTTGGACAAAGTTTACTTAATGCCTACGTACTTACCACCACATGTAGACGAAAAGAAAACAATTAGCAGTGAACATCGGTTAGCGATGTTAGAACTAGCAGTGGCTGATAATCCCTGCTTAGATATAGAGCCAATTGAATTAATTCGCAAAGGCAAAAGTTACACGTATGATACAATGAAAGCCTTAAAAGAAGCCAATCCAGATACTGATTATTATTTTATAATTGGTGGAGATATGGTGGAATACTTGCCCAAATGGCATCGGATTGATGACTTACTCCATTTAGTTCAATTTGTCGGCATTCGGCGTCCTAATTATCCAACGGAATCTACCTATCCAATTATTTGGGTCGATGTTCCGCAGATGGCGATTAGTTCCACTTTGATTAGACAAAAAGTCAAAAGTGGTTGCTCAACACGCTATCTTCTTCCAGAGAATGTGATAAACTATATTCAAGAGAAGGGACTGTATCAAGATGAGCTGGATAACAAATTATGATGCTGCACAACGTGAATTATTAATGCAAAAAGTCCAAATGCAAATGAGTGAACGTCGCTTTCGCCATGTGTTAGGAGTCGAGGAAACAGCTGTGGCCTTGGCAGCGAAATATGGTGCCGATGAAGCGAAAGCCAGTATTGCTGCTTTGACGCATGATTACGCCAAAGAACGTCCAAACGATGAATTCGAGTTGATTATTCGCCGAGATGGTTTTGATTTGGCTTTATTAAACTATGGCAATGAAATTTGGCATGGCTTAGTTGGGGCGGATATTGTTCAACGGGAATTAGCCATTGATGACGAAGAAATCTTGCAGGCAATTCGTGTGCATACAACTGGGGCTGCTAAGATGAGCTTGCTAGATAAAATTATTTATGTCGCAGATTACATTGAACCAGGACGTGATTTTCCAGGTGTGAAAGAAGCCCGTGAAATTGCCCTTGTTGACTTAGATGCAGCGGTTGCTTATGAAACGAAACATACCTTGTTACATTTGATTGAACAAGAACATAAAATTTATCCAAAAACGTTAGAGACCTACAATCAATGGGTCGTTAATCAAAAATAAAAGAAGAAAGAATTACTAGGAGGGAACTATCATAGATAGCCAGAAAATTTTAGAAATTGCTGTCAAAGCAGCAGATTCAAAACGAGCAGAAGAAATTGTCGCATTAGACGTAAGAGAGATTTCATTATTAGCAGATTATTTTTTAATTTGCCAAGCCAATAGTGAACGTCAAATCAATGCGATTGTTGATGAAATTAACGAACAAGAAGCCAAAAATCAAGTAGAAGTCAAACGTGTGGAAGGTAAAGAAGGCGGAAAATGGATTTTAATTGATTTAGGCGATGTTATTGTCCATGTATTCCAATCTTCAGAACGTGCCTTTTACAACTTAGAAAAATTATGGTCAGATGCCCCAATGGTTGATCTAAGCGCTTGGGTCGACTAAAATGGCCTATGAAACGTTTGCTTTCGTCTATGACGAAGTGATGGACGAAAGCCTATACCAAAAATGGTTGGATTTTTCCAATCGTCATCTCCCACAAGGAACCCAACAAATTCTTGAAATGGCTTGTGGTACAGGCGCTTTAGCAGTTGATTTTGCAAAAAGTGGTTACGATGTGACGGCCTTAGACTTATCAGAAGAAATGTTGATGATTGCTAGTGAACGAGCTTTTGAAGAAGAAGTGCCAGTTCAATTTGTTCAGGGAAATATGCTAGATTTATCTGAAGTGGGACAATACCAAGCCATCACTTGTTTTTCTGATTCACTGTGCTACATGGCTAATCGCCAAGAAGTACAACAAGTGTTCGATGAAGTTTATCAAGCGTTAGAAGAGGAAGGAACGTTCATTTTTGATGTTCATTCTACTTACAAAATTGATTCAGTTTTTCCAGAATATAGCTATCATTATCAAACAGAAGAGTTTGCTTTTCTATGGGATAGTTATGCTGGTGAAAAAGAACACAGCATCGAACATTTCTTAACATTTTTTGTGAAAGAACAGGAAACAGATGAGCACTTTGTTCGGTATGATGAATTGCATCAAGAACGAACCTATTCGTTAGATAACTATTTACGAATGTTAGAAAGTGCTGGTTTCATGAATGTCAAAGTTTATGCAGATTTTACAGATGAAGCACCAACTGAAACAAGTGAACGCTGGTTCTTTGTTTGTCAAAGAGATTAATAAGATTTGGCTTATGAGCTTGGGACAGCGCTTAAAAACGTTGGTCTCTTTGCTGATAAGTCCATTTTTTTATAACGGAGGTGGCTAGAGTGAAAGCCTGTGGCATTATCGTGGAATATAATCCCTTTCATAATGGACATCGCTATCATGCCCAACAAGCTCGCCAACAAAGCGGAGCTGAAGTAGTGATTGCTATAATGAGTGGAAATTTTTTACAAAGAGGAGAACCAGCCTTACTAGATAAGTGGGCCAGAGCAGAAGAAGCTTTGCAAAATGGTGTGGATTTAGTCATTGAATTACCGACAGCTTGGTCGGTACAGTCTGCGGATTACTTTGCCAAAGGCGGTATAAAGTTATTGCAGGCGTTGCAATGTGAGAGCTTATGTTTTGGAACAGATAGTACAAGCGCAATTGATTATGCGGCTTTCGGCCAGTTTGTCCAAGAAAATCAATCCTTAATTGATCAAACGTTCCACGCATTGACAGACAAACAATTGAGTTATCCACAAAAAATGACTGCTGTTTTTCGTCAAGTATATCCTGAAAGCAGGTTCGATTTTTCTTCGCCTAATCATATTTTGGGGATGAGTTATGCAAAGGAAAATGCCACGTATCCAACCCCGATGACGCTCTACCCAATTGCTAGAAAACAAGCAGGCTTTCATGATGCAACGATTTCTGGGAAAGTTGCTAGCGCCACGGCGATTAGGCAAAGTGTTTTTCAACAAGAAATAACGCAAGTGCTGCCAACGGTTCCTTCTATAACCGCACAACATTTACAAACACAGACAATGATTTCATGGGAAAATTATTGGCCCTTCCTAAAGTATAAAATTGTTCAATCCTCGTTAGAAGAATTACAAGCCATTTACCAAATGACGGAAGGACTTGAATATCGACTAAAAGATCAAATCCAAGCAGCAGGTTCTTTTCACGAATTAATGGAACGTATGAAAACGAAGCGTTATACTTGGACAAGATTGCAACGATTAGCAACTTATATATTGTTAAATATGACCAAAGAAGAAGTTGAAACTGTTTGGCAAAACAGTTATCTCCATGTGCTAGGATTTACGCCAAAGGGACAAGCTTATCTAAAAGAAACCAAAGCACAGATTCAATTGCCGGTAATTTCCAAAGTATCTAAAGAAAACCGCGCAATGCTTTCGTTAGATATTCGCGCCAATCAACTATACCAGATAGGAGATTCTTCTTTAAAAGAACAAAATTTTGGTCGGTTTCCCTTACGATTTTCGCCAGATACCTAAAAAATACTTAACAAAAATCAGTTTCCCCAGTATAATAAACAAGGGATAAGATACTAACAACAAATCAGAGAAAGCGAAGTGAGAATATGGGCCGTAAATGGGCAAATATTAAAGAGAAAAAAGCTGCCAAAGACGCAAACAATAGCCGTGTTTATGCAAAATTCGGGATTGAAATTTACGTAGCAGCGAAGTCAGGAGACCCTGATCCTCATGCAAACCAAAAATTACGGTTTGTAATCGAACGCGCCAAAACATACAATGTACCAAAACATATTATTGATCGCGCTATTGAAAAAGCAAAAGGTTCAGCAGATGAACAATATTCTGAATTACGCTATGAAGGATTTGGGCCAAATGGTTCAATGGTCATTGTTGATGCTTTAACAAACAACGTGAACCGAACAGCAGCAGATGTGCGGGCCGCATTTGGTAAAAACGGCGGAAACATGGGTGTCAGCGGTGCTGTTTCCTACATGTTTGATAATACAGGTATCATTGGCTTTGCTGGTGACGATGCGGATGAAATTTTAGAATACTTAATGGAAAAAGATATTGATGTTCGCGATGTTATTGAAGAAGACGGTCAAATTATCGTTTACACAGAACCAGAAGATTTCCACCATGCACAAGAAGCGTTAAAAGAAAAAGGCATTGAAGAATTTACGGTTACTGAGTTAGAAATGGTTCCACAAAACGAAGTAACATTAGAAGGCGACGATTTGGCGAACTTTGAAAAAATGTTAGACGTTTTAGAAGATTTAGAAGATGTTCAAAAAGTTCATCATAATGTAGATTTACCTGAATAATCCATTTGTTCGTTTGTTTTAAGATTTAGAAAGAGGTCGGGACAGAAGTGTTTAACTCCGAGAAATAAGAAGGAATTTCCGAAAATTGTTCTATAATTTTTGGAGACCAAGTAGGTATTGTTCATCATCGAATCACTACGTTCTTCGTGATTCTCAACAATTTCGGCTTATTTCCGAAGGACCTTCAACTCTTAGAGCTTTAGCTCTTAGAAGTTGTTGAGATCGGAGCAACACGTAGTGTTGCTTCTGTTCCCGCCGTTTATCAATTTTTAAGCTTGGGAGAAAAATCCAAAGTGATTTTTGTCCCAGGCTCTTTTTTTCATATAATACATAGAAAAAAGAAAGTTGATTGATAGGTCCATGTGACACAAAGCATTCAATGACAGGATTAACTTTTGTCTGTTCCATAAATATTTGTCTAAACAGTTGAATTAATAGTACAATAGTCTAGTAAGATAGATCATTGAACGGGGTGAATAGGCGTGAAAAAGGGAATGCTAGCGTTTTTTGTCGGGCTAGCGGTTTTATCATTAACTGCTTGTCGGGAACCAAAAGAAAAGAAAGTAACCGCTTCAACTGAGACATCCTCTAAAGTTGAAGAGACGAATGAAAAAACGAGTGAAACAATTGATAAGACAAACGAACAAGTGAGCAGCAGTGTCGAGTCTAACGAATCAGTGAAAAATGAAGAGCCGACAGCTGATGAAAACAATAGTCAGCTAACTGTAGCTGATTTAGATACTACAGCGATTAATGCTGGCGATTTTACTACTTTAGCTGGAACATGGAAAAATGGTAAAGGAGAGAGTTTGATCATTCATCCTGATGGTAGCACAAATACCGGAGGAATGATTACGAAGGATTCACCTACTGATGAGTCGCGACCAATTACAAGCTTAAGTATTAGGTGGGGGCCTACTGGTGCTGCGTTATTATTATATAAAATTGGTGTTGAAAATCCTAACGGCGACCAATCGGATAAGACGAAACCGCGATTGTTAATTACTCAAGATAGTGGAAATTATCCTGCGGAAGAGTATTACTATCGTTCTTCTGAAGAGGAAAATCAAGACCAAAATGAAGAGGCAAAAATCATCGATACACAAGAAAAAGCAGAGTCATATATTAGAAAGACACTGACCGATGCAGAAAATGATGATACGAACCTTGGATTTTTGGGGATGAATGGAAATGACTTCTTTTTTAGAGCCCAATCGAAACAGATGGTTGCAAATGGAGGGACTGGGACTGTTGGTTTTTTCAGAGTATCGCCACAAGGAGCAGTCAGAATAACGGATGCACAAGGCAACTAAAGATAGTCTCGTGGCAATCTATTTAATTCCTATAAAAGTAGCAAAATAAGAATGAAATGATCACAAAATCTTCATATTTAGTTTGTAAGATATAAGCATATCAACAAACAACCTTAACAACACAAAACACTTTTTCATTTTTAACTCCTTTCCCGTCCTTACCCAAAGGGCGGGTCTTTTTTTGTGTAAAACGATTCGCTCAAGATACCAAAAGAGCCTGGGACAAAAATCACTTTGGATTTTTGTCCCAGGCTTAAAAATTGATAAACGGCGGGAACAGAAGCAACTCCTTCGGAAATAAGCCGAAATTCTCCAAAAATTATAGAACAATTTTCGGAAATTCCTTCTTATTTATCGGAGTTAAACGCTTCTGTCCCGACCTCTTTAACTCATTACATGTTGGCGCTTGTAGACACGAGATAATAATTAAGGTGTTGGAACAGTTGGTGAATAGTTCGTTTTTCGACCATAAAGTTCTTGTGTCGCCGCCGAGATATACGCAGATGAATCTTTTCCTGGGAGGTTATACATTAGATAAATACCATATTGCTCCGCTTTTGTACGTTTAGCATATTGCGCAGCTAGATTTTGATTGACACCAACTTCAACGGCAGAAGCACCTAAACGAGAAGCAGGCATCCCCGCAATTTGTGGCGGATTCCAGGTACTATAATAAGGATTCCAAGCATAATCAATTAAAGAACTCATTTGAGGATTAGCAGAAGAGTTCGCAGCCGCTGGTCCAATATTATAAAAAGTAATTAATTTATCATTGCCTAAGCGATTTCTTAAGGCTTGAAGTAACCAAATGAACGAAGAATTATTTGGTTGAGGCGTCCCATTTTTTCCGTATTCAGCATACTCATCATCAAAATCAATACCATCTAAATGATACGTATTAACGACTTGTTCTAATTGAGCTGCAAAGGCATCCGCACTTTCGTAAGTTGGGAAATTAGCAAAGCCAGCGCCTTCATGGTTGCCTAAAATAGACAATAGGACTTTAGTGCCGCGTGCTTGAACTGGACGAATTTGTGTTTCAGCTTCGTTTAAAGTTTGTTGGACCCGTTCATTGAGATATAAGTAAGGTTTTTTATTGACCGTATCATAATTAATATTGGCTGCAAAAATAATCCCCATATCAAAAGCAGGTTGATTGGTTCCAGCTAAAGTATATTTTCCCACATTGTTAAAATCGTGGTTGTTTACTTCTACATACATGACTGTTTTAGGTGTAACAGTTGATGCTGCTTGTACTTCAAATGCAGGTAGTGCAAATAATAACCCACCGACTAAAAGGATCAAACTTAAAAAAGTTGAAATAATCCCTGTTTTCTTGTTAAAAAAATGAGTGCTCAATTGATGCCCCATAACTTTCTCCTCCTATAAAATAAATATTATTTGTAAGCGCTAACAAAGATATGTTATCATTTTTATAATTTAAACACAAGAAGAAGAGAACAAAAGTGAGCAAATCCACAGAATAAAAAAGCGTCCTTCGCAAAATGATCTTGCGAAGGATGCACTTTTACCAATCAAAGAGTAAGGCATAGCCTAAAGAAAGCAGCTCTCGACCAAAATTTTTGATATCTTTTGGAAAAGAAGAAGCCGCAGTGATGCCTGAAACATTTGAGATACCTGCTCGCTTGGCTAAAAGTTGCGAGCGATACATGTGAAAGTCACTAGTAACAATCACTAGCCGTTTAAAAGAAAGGAGTTTTTGTGAATTGACAATATTTTCTTTGGTGCGTGTGGCACGATTTTCTAAGAGAATCTGTTTTTCTGGAACACCTTTATTTAGCAAGTATTGTTTCATAACCGCGGCTTCCGTAGCCGGCTCATCTGCTCCTTGCCCTCCGCTAACAATAACGGGTGTCTCGGGGTGTTGTTTAATATAGGGGATAGCCACATCTAACCGAGCTTGCAAAACACGGCTGGGCAGTGCGGTTTCTTTAGACGTTCCTAAAACACGGGCCCCTAAAATTAAAATAGCATCTGGTTTATCGGTGGGTTGCGTATTTTTGCCAGTAAAAATAAGTAGACCTAAAATCAAAAGAATACAAAAGCCAAAACTGACAATGGATAAACTTGTTATTTTTAACCAATGCATGAAACATCCCTCCTTGTAATGTTAGTGTATACGAAGTACCATAGAAAAAGCGATAGAAAACAAAAGACTTATAAAAAAATCTATGTTTTAATAGAAACTTTTGAAGAGAGGGAGCGAGTGAATGCGTACAGAAGAAGAAATGTTTCAACTTATTATGGATGTAGCAAAACAAGAAGAACACATTCGAGCCGTGGGAATGGTGGGTTCTCGCACGAATGTGAAAGTGCCAAAAGATAGTTTTCAAGATTTCGACATTGTTTATATTATAGAACCATGTGCTGAGTTTTTTGAAACAGCAACGTGGACAGCAAAATTTGGTCAACCATTAATTATGCAACGTCCCAAGGAAATGACCTTATTTCCCACAGAACCGAAGACGCGGGAAACATTTTTAATGTTATTTGAAGATGGTCAACGTATCGATTTAACGTTGTGTCCTCTCGCAGAAAAAGACAATTGGCATGAAGGTGATTCTTTAGCAATTATCTTGTTAGACAAAGATGAAAATTTGCCACCTTTACCTGTAGCATCTGATAAAAATTATACAGTAACAGCTCCGGATCAGCAGCAATTTAACGATTGTTGCAATGAATTTTGGTGGGTTAGTACGTATGTAGTTAAGGGGCTTTGTCGGAATGAACTATTTTACGCTGTCACACATCTCTATGAATATTGTCAGCAGGAACTGTTGCGCTTGCTTTCTTGGCAAGCGGCTTGGCAGGAACCGGAGCCAATTTCTGTTGGGAAACAATTTAAGTATCTGAAAAATTATGTCACTCCTGACACGATGGATCAATTAGCATCGTTGCTGGATTTTTCTAGTAAAGAAGCTTGTTGGAACAGCTTAATAAAGACACAAGCCTTTTTTGACGTCGTCGCTCAGGATTTTGCTAAAATGGCCCAGTTTACGTATCATTTACAAGAAGCAAAAAAAGTCACAGAGTATACAAATTCTTTAAGATTAAAGGATTTACAAGGAAAATAAGCTGAAAACAACGTAAAAATAGTGTATAATTGAAAAAATTAATCTGCGAGAGAAAGGGAACTTTTTTTGATTGTAGATCACCGCAGTTGTTTGTTGCCTAGTCTCTAAGAAATAAACCTAAAATTATTGATATAAAGGATGAACAAATGAAAAAAGAAGAAATGCAAATGCGTAATACACGTCGTCAAAAATCAGGAAAAAATAATAAAAAGAAAGTAATTATTACTTCTTTGGTTGGACTAGCTCTGGTTGCTGGGGGCAGCTATGTTTATTTTCAAAGTCACTTTTTACCAACCACAAAAGTAAATGGAGTTTCTGTAGGCTGGTTAAATGTAAATGCCGCGGAAGAAAAATTAGCGCAAGTTAATCAAACCGAAGAAGTTGTGGTTCAAACGGGTGCAAAGGAAGAAAAAATTCAACTTCCTAAAAAATACCAATTGGATCAAAAATTTTTAAAAGACCATTTACACAGTAGCAAGGTGAAGCTACCGTTAAACGAGGCATTCAAAAAAGAACTAGAAGCCAAATTAGCGACTTTAAGTTTTCCAGAGGGGAAACCAAGCAAAAATGCGAGTATTCGTCGAGGCAATGGCACTTTTGAAATTGTTCCCGAAGAACAAGGCACAGTAGTGGACACACAGCGCTTAAATCAGCAGATTATTGCGGATGTTGAAGCGGGAAAAGGCAACTATCAATACAATGCCAAAGATTTTTATAAAGCCCCTGAAATTACAAAAGAGGATCAAACGTTAAAGGCAACATTGACAACGCTCAATAACAAGTTAAATAAAACAATTACAGTTGATATTAATGGTGAAAAAGTAGCCTTTGATAAAACACAAATTCAAAACGTGCTGAATGATGATGGCACAATCAACAAAGAAAAACTAACTACTTGGGTGACACAATTAGAAACAACATATGGTTCTGCTAATCAACCAGTTTTATTTACAGATGTTCACGGCACGACACGTCGTTTTAAAAACAACGGAAGTTATGGCTGGTCGATTGATGGGGCCAAAACGCAAGAACTACTAGTAAACGCGCTGAATAGCCAAGAACAAACGAATGCAATCACTGCTCCGTTGGTTGGCGATACCAAAGAAAATAGTAAAATAGCCAATAATTACATTGAAATTGATTTAAAAGATCAAAAAATGTATTGTTTCATTGATGGCAAAAAAATAGTCACCACAGATGTCATTACTGGCAGATATAACAAAGGAACTGCAACAGTACCAGGATTCCATACAATTTTATATCGGACAACCGATGTGAATTTAGAAGGTCAAATGCTTGATGGTTCTCGATACAGTGTGCCAGTAAAATATTGGATGCCGTTATTAAGTCAAGGGGGCGTTGTCACACAAATTGGGATTCATGACTCCGACCATAAATTGGATAAGTACGGCGATAAAGAAGCCTTTAAAACCGATGCTGGTAGTAATGGCTGTATCAATACGCCAGGAACAGAAGTTTCAAAAATCTTTGATGTATCCTATGACGGAATGCCGGTAATTATTTACGGACATATCTATGATGATGCACCAGGTGAATTTGATAAACCTGTGGATTACGGCGAAGAAGTATAAAAAGAGATATTAGGTAAGACCGTACTTTGGTCCAGCGATGTATCTGAAAAGTAAAAATTGGAGACGTCAGCGTAACGACTGACGTCCCCAATTTTTTATTGACAAGTGTCATAACCCGCTCTATGATACAAACAGAACAAGCAATTTAAATTGGGGGAACGAAGATGCCATTTGTACATGTAGAATTAATTGAAGGCCGCACAGAAGAACAGTTAACTAATATGGTCAAAGATATTACAGAAGCTGTGTCAAAAAACGCTGGTGCACCAAAAGAGAATATCCATGTGATTGTCAATGAATTGAAAAAAGACCGCTATGCACAAGGCGGCGAATGGAAAAAATAAGTTTTCAGAGAATTTCTGTTGAATCACTTGCTTTTTCTGAAAATAAGTGGTTAAATAAGTGCATAAATGATTGATGAGAAAGACAACTGAACTTGCCCGCGATCTATTAGAGAGGAAAATCTTGGCTGAAAATTTTCCAGATTGGCACAAGGGATGACCACTTTCGAAACCTTTGTTGAAACAAAGGCGGTCGCACCGTTAACACGCTAGAGGAACACAGATTATTTGTGTTCAAAATTAGGTGGAACCACGATATTTTCGTCCTAGTATTCGTTAGAATACTAGGACTTTTTGTTTTTTAACAAGGGGAACAGGTGGCTGTTTCGTTTCATTGTGAAAAACAGGAACACAATGAAACGCTTCAAATCAAAAAAATTAAAAGGAGAGAATTTTATTATGTCTATTCACATTACTTTTCCAGATGGCGCTGTTAAACCGTTTGATTCTGGGGTTACAACATTTGATGTTGCTAAAAGTATTAGCAACAGTTTAGCCAAAAAAGCTTTAGCTGGTAAATTCAATGGTGTTTTAATCGATTTAGATCGTCCTATCGTAGAAGATGGTTCGCTTGAAATCGTGACACCTGATCATGAAGATGCTTTAGGAATTTTACGTCATTCATCAGCTCATTTAATGGCTAATGCCTTACGCCGTCTTTTCCCTAACATTAAATTTGGCGTAGGTCCTGCGATTGATTCTGGGTTCTACTATGATACAGATAATGGGGAATCCCCTGTGACAGCGGAAGATTTACCTGCAATTGAAGCCGAAATGATGAAAATTGTGAAGGAAAATAACCCAATCGTTCGTAAAGAAATCTCACGTGCAGAAGCGTTAGAATTATTTGCTGATGATCCTTACAAAGTTGAATTAATTACAGATTTACCAGAAGATGAAATCATCACTGTCTATGATCAAGGCGATTTTGTTGATTTATGTCGTGGTGTTCACGTCCCTTCAACAGGACGGATTCAAGTCTTTAAATTACTTTCAGTAGCTGGTGCTTATTGGCGCGGAAACTCTGACAATCACATGATGCAACGGATTTATGGCACTGCCTTTTTCGATAAAAAAGATTTAAAAGAATTTATCAAAATGCGCGAGGAAGCCAAAGAACGTGACCACCGTAAATTAGGAAAAGAATTAGATTTATTTATGGTTTCACAAGAAGTTGGTTCAGGGTTACCTTTCTGGTTACCAAAAGGCGCAACCATTCGTCGTACAATTGAACGTTATATTGTGGACAAAGAAATTAGCTTAGGTTACCAACATGTGTATACACCAATTATGGCAGATGTGGAATTATATAAAACATCTGGTCACTGGGATCATTACCATGAAGATATGTTCCCACCAATGGATATGGGCGATGGCGAAATGCTGGTATTACGTCCAATGAATTGTCCACACCATATGATGGTTTATAAAAATGACATTCATAGTTACCGCGAATTGCCAATTCGAATCGCTGAATTAGGGATGATGCACCGCTATGAAAAATCTGGTGCATTATCAGGGTTACAACGTGTTCGTGAAATGACTTTAAACGATGGCCATACTTTTGTTCGTCCTGACCAAATTAAAGACGAATTTAAACGTACTTTGGAGTTAATGGTGGCAGTCTATGCTGACTTTAACATTACGGATTATCGTTTCCGCTTAAGCTATCGTGATCCAAATAATACAGACAAATATTTTGATGATGATGCGATGTGGGAAAAAGCGCAAGCGATGTTAAAAGCTGCCATGGATGAATTAGAATTAGATTACTTTGAAGCAGAAGGCGAAGCTGCCTTTTACGGTCCGAAGTTAGATGTTCAAGTAAAAACAGCTTTAGGAATGGAAGAAACATTATCAACCATCCAATTAGACTTCTTATTACCAGAACGTTTTGACTTAACTTATGTTGGCGAAGATGGTGAAAATACACATCGCCCAGTTGTTATCCACCGTGGTATTGTCTCAACAATGGAACGATTTGTGGCTTACTTAACAGAAGTTTACAAAGGCGCTTTCCCTACTTGGTTAGCACCAATTCAAGCAACTATTATCCCAGTTTCTGTAGAAGCGCATTCTGAATATGCTTATGAAATCAAAGAACGTTTACAAGCACAAGGCTTACGTGTTGAAGTCGATGATCGTAACGAAAAAATGGGCTACAAAATTCGGGCCTCTCAAACCCAAAAAGTACCTTATCAATTAGTGGTCGGGGACAAAGAAATGGAAGACGCAACGGTGAACGTCCGTCGTTATGGAAGCAAAGAAACGTCTGTCGAAGATTTATCAATTTTCATTGACAGCATGGCTGCTGAAGTTCACAATTACAGCCGTTAAAAAAAGAGAAAAAGTCAAAAGGACTTCTGAATTCAGAAGTCCTTTTGACTTTTTTCAACAACAAAATAATTAAATATTTCCTTAGAGCTGGGAATAATCCTGATTTTTTGACTATTTTTTGTTACAATGAGAATGCGAAACTTTTTAGTGAAGGGACTAGAGGTATGAAGAAAAACTCATTTATAGATAAAATAAAAAAAACAGATGCCGCAGCAAAGAGTCAACGAGGTAGAAAGCCACATATTCCTTTTCGATTGAACTTATTATTTTTTGTGATATTCACTTTATTTGTTTCATTAATTGTTCGTTTAGGGTATTTACAGATTGTAGAAGGAGAAGAGTTTAACAAAAAAATCACTGCCAATTCTTCACTACAAATCACGACACCATCCCCTCGAGGACAAATTTATGATTCACAAGGAAAAGTCTTGGTTTCTAACAAAGCCAATTTAGCAATCACATACACACGAGGAAAAAATATTGAAGGAAAAGATATTTTACCGATTGCGAATAAAGTTAACGAACTTATTAACGTTCCAGTTGATCCAAACTTAACGGATCGTGACAAAAAAGATTATTGGTTAGCGAATCCTGAAAATTTAAAAGCAGCCCAATCCCGTTTAACCGATCAAGATAAAGAAGATGAAAAAGGCAACAAAATTACGGACGAAGGCACATTATATGCCAAAGCAGTTGAAAAAGTCACCCCTGAAGAAATTGCATTTGATGACCGAACCTTACAAGCAGTGACGATTTTTAAACGAATGAATGCAGCGTCACAAATGAACACGGTCTTCATCAAGAATGAAGGTGTGACAGAAGGTGAAATTGCGACAATTGGTGAACACACAGCGGAAATATCTGGTGTTTCAACAGGGACTGATTGGACGCGTGATTATTCTCAAAGTGGTGCATTACGTAGCCTGTTGGGTACCGTTTCAACTGAAAAACAAGGATTGCCAGCCGAAGAAGTCGATGAATATTTGAAAAAAGGCTATGCACGAAATGACCGTGTTGGAACTAGCTATTTAGAAAAACAATATGAAGACGTTCTACAAGGTAAAAAAGCAAAATCAGAAGTCGTTTTAGACAATAACGGAAAGATTGTTTCACAAACCCCAATTTCCAAAGGGGAAAAAGGCTCCAACTTAAAATTAACGATTGATTCAAATTTCCAAAACAAAGTTGATGAAATTTTACAACGAAACTATTCACAAATAGTCAAAACCATTGGACCATACTCAGAAAATGCGTATGTCGTTGCTATGAACCCTCAAACAGGAGCTATTTTAGCAATGTCCGGAGTTAGTCATGATTTACAGACAGGAGAAGTCACACCTAATCCTTTAGGGCCTATTTTAAACTTTGAGGTACCTGGATCTGTTGTGAAAGCAGGCACTTTAACAGCTGGTTATGAGGCGAAAGTATTACAAGGAAATGATACTCTATTAGATGAACCAATTATTTTAGCTGGTACAAATCCAAAAGCTTCTTGGTGGAATAGTGGTGGTCGTAATGCACAAATGCAATTAACTGCTGAGCAAGCATTAGAGTACTCTTCTAATGCCTACATGATGAAAGTTGTGTTTAAACTAATGGGTGTAAATTACTATCCTAATATGGTCTTTCCGTATGAAATTGGCGATGATAAAGTTTTCAAAGAGCTAAGAAATGCTTATGCTGAATATGGAATGGGGATTAAGACAGGCATCGACTTACCTGGTGAAAGTCCTGGATATGTAAATAAAGATTTCAAAGATCCTGCTGAAGCGCCTAAAGGCGGAAATCTATTAGATTTATCATTTGGACAATATGATAACTACACACCGTTACAATTAGCACAGTACGTTTCCACTGTCGCAAATAATGGCATCCGCGTGCAACCCCATGTAGTAGAAGGAATCTATGGCAATGATGAAAATGGAGCTTTAGGAAAAATTTTGAAAGAAATCGAACCCAAAGTTTTGAATAAGGTAAATATTTCTCAAGACCAAATAGGAATTCTTCAACAAGGTTTTTATAATGTGGTACATGGAACTAGTCAATTTACTACGGCACCGGGTTTAAAATCAGACAAATTTTCAATTGCTGCTAAAACAGGGACCGCCGAAACGCAAGCAACAGATGCTAACGGAGTTGTTCACACAACGGTTAATAGTAACTTGGTAGCTTACGCACCTTACGAAAACCCTGAAATTGCAATTAGCGTTGTTTTACCACACTTAAATGATGAATCTTCTAAACCAAATCAAACGATTGCCAAAGAAGTTTTAGAAGCGTATATGGAAATGTACAAAAAATAAAATTTGTAAAGTAGAACTACTTTACAAATTTGCCCAAAAGGGTAGTCAAATGACAAAAAAAATGGTATGATATTCAAGTCTAAGAAATCTCTTGGAAAGATCAATTATTAGTAGGAGGGGAAAACATGCGCGTAAACATCACTTTAGAGTGTACTTCTTGTAAAGAACGTAACTACTTAACAAATAAAAATAAACGTAACAATCCTGATCGTTTAGAAAAACAAAAATATTGCCCACGTGAAAGAAAAGTTACTTTACACCGTGAAACTAAATAATTTAGTTAGATAGAGCCTAGAATCCTTGTTGTGTAAGGGTCTAGGCTTTTTATCTATTGATTCATTACATGTTCATTTGTAGATGGAATGTAGAGGGAGGATTACCCAAGTTTGGCTGAAGGGGACGGTCTCGAAAACCGTTAGGCGAGTAACATCGTGCAAGGGTTCGAATCCCTTATCCTCCGTACCGAGAAGCAGTTGAGTTATTCGTTGCAAATAAAACGACAGAGACGTACACTTAAAGTAGAAAAATACTTAAGAAGAGGTGTCTATTATGTCAAACTATGAAGAAAAAGAAGCGCAAGCATTAGCAAAAATTGCCGACGTTTTGAACAAATTGGATGCAAGTTTAGAAGAGTTGGGCTCGCTAGATGAGGATACAAAAAAACATAGTATGAAGAAATGGATTGTTGAAAAAAAAGCCATTCATGAGATTAAAAAAATTGCACACGAAGCTGGTAAGTATGACAAGTATGATGAAAAAGAATTAGAAAAAGAAATGGGTCTGTTGGAAAAGTTTATGTAAAAAAGCGCTAGCTTTTGTTCAACAGTTATTTAATTTTGAGTCTAGAATTAATCGTTTTGATTTTTTCTAGGCTTATTTTTTATGAAGTAAGCAAATCGTATCGGGAGAGGTATTGAATTAAGAAATAAAGCATGTATTGATTCAGAAAAAAAGTTGTAGTAAAATGTTCGTCACAACTACTTTTCTTATGATTTCATAGAAGGAAAAGTTGGAATAATGAATTGAGAAGAGTCGATTTTTAGGAGATGATTTTAGGTGACTTTTTATCAATTATTGCAGTTAGATCCATTTATTTTAAAACAAAAAATTCATCAAGCGGACACTAAAAAACAGCGGAGATATTTTTGGCGCGCCTTGTTAATAAGGGATATCTTATTAGTTTCGTTTGCGATTTTATGGGTGTCGACGATTACTTTTTTCTTTGGAAAAGCTGTAGCGCCTTTTTCAATTGTATTATTTTGTTTGCTGTTGAGTATCCGTTTCGTCTCATATGGCTACAGGGAAAAACAGGCCTTGCTTAGTTTAGGAATCGTGTTAACAATTCTAGGTGTTAGTCCATTAATTTCACTGATTTCTGTATCATTTTTACAATTGGGCCTTCATTTTATCTGCTTGCTGGCATTGTTTTTCTTAACTGGTAAAAACCCTAAAATGGGTAATCCTGGCTTGTATACGTTCTCCTACTTATATTTAGTTGGCACGGTTCACTATCAATCGTTTCAGCAATTAGAACAAACTTTCTTTGTATTAGTGTTTGCTTATCTACTTTTAGCTTTTGTTTATCATGTGAAACATAAAAAATTGGATCAAGAGATTACTTTTATACAGATGGTTACAGAAAATGGTTTTTTTAATCAAAGAAATATTTGGTTTGGTTATTACGCTTTAGGCATTAGCTTATTACTTTTTATAGGAACGCACCTTCAGATTGACCGCTTTATGTGGGCAACATTTGCTAGTTCGTCATTATTTTCTGGGTATAATACGTTTAAATTGTCTGAACGAGCAAAAGAACGAATAATAGGGATCGTTATTGGTTCTCTAGTATCGGCTATCTTGTTATTTTATATACCAACGAACCTACTTGGTATTTTAGGAGGACTTTGTTTAGGCTTATGCACATCTTATAAAAGTAAAACGATTTTTAATTGTGTTGGTGCTATCATGGCAGCTTCTATGATATTTGGGCTAGAAACAAGTCTTTACTTAAGAATTTTGTTAAATATGTTGGGGCTAGCTTACGGTTTGCTTTATCATTTTGTCTTTGTAAAAACTATGTCCTATTGCAATCGCAAGCAGTGGCTGAAATTTTCTGAATGAGTAGATTGTATATGCAGAGAGAAAGGACTATTGTCCCACTCTCAAAAAGATGAAATACCAAATTATTTTGACAAATTAACAACAATACAATCATCTACCACTCGGATAGAATCTTTGCTAGGCCAGACATTCATTTCCGCTTGTAAAGCTTTGTGTTTTTCAAAATCTTCTGGTGTAGGATCATTAAAATTTAATCCAAATGTTTTCATATAGAGTAAAGTATTTAAACTAGTATGCACCGAGTTAGGCATGAATTCAAATAATGAGACACCGTTTGTTTCACCTTTTATATTTGAAACATTCCGAGGAGAACGATTTCCATACATTAAAAGTTTATAGGATTCAGGATTCTCAATTTCCATTGAATAAATATTATTTGTAATCATTTCCGCAGTACGTAAATCTTCTTCCGCTGTTAGATACTCAGAATATTCTAGGTTGGTTGTTTCCCGAACTTGAATAAAAGTAAAGAAAATCACTATACCAATTAATAAATGTTTAAGCACAAAGTTGTATCCCCAGTAAATCATAATAAAGATGAGTAATAACGCTAAAACAGCAGGGAAGTTAGGTACTTCACCTCTAATTGCTGGACGTTTTCCACCTAAAATTGTAAACATAAGTGGAGTGATTAGAATACCTAACAAGGTAATAAAGATGAAAAAAACATTTTTGCGTTTTAGATAGGACATATTAATTAATACAATGACCAGTAAAAGAACACATATCAAAAACAGCGGTGTAAAAAAAGTGTCTCCGACTTGAGGGAAGAATAGTTCTTTGGCGTAATCTTTAATATCATTGATAGAATCTATCAAGGGACGTTTACCCCAAAGAATCATATTATCTAGATAGGAGCTTTCAACGTTTAAAACTTTTTTCGCTAACATCGCCATTAGTTGAGATAGAACGAGAGATGAAATAGCTAGTAGAATAAAATGGCCGATTTTGAAGGCATAGTCTTTAAAAGAAATTTTAAGATCATTTAACTGAGCAAAATACAATGCCATTAAAATTTTGAATAAAATTAAGGTACACGCAAATACAAAGAATGATTGGTACATAGTAAGTGTAAATGCCAGCAACAAAAAGCCGAATAATTTAAAAATTTTATTGGGAATATGGTAAATAGCAATGAGAGAAAGTATAACCAAACAGATACCTAATGAAAATTCAAAATTTTGTAGGACGAAGTAAAATTGTTCGCTAAATAATTGACTGGTTGGAAAAATACTTGGGATAATATATAAATACTTTTTGTTATAAATCTGCTTAGTTGAAAGATCAACATAATAGCACAACAAGATAGTGGCGATAGCAAAGAAAATAATAGCTAATAAATTTAAAAAATAAACATTTACATAGTTGTATGTTAAAAGCTTTAAAGCTACTAATCCTGGTCTACCAATGGAAACCCAATGTTTTAAGTAGCCTCTGTAGTTAGTCATTAAGTGCATAGTATCAATAGCGTAAGTATTGTTAAATAGTTTAATACCATAAGTAGCAAAGACCATCAAAAAGCTGTAGATGGCTAAGCCTTTGTTTTCTTTAATAAAATGTTTCATTTTTCTCTCCTGTCTTTTTTTCTTGTTTACCAACTTGTTTTGTAAAAAATATTGAGGAATCGCATGCGTACGAATTATTTAATTTATCTTCATTAGTAAAAGTAACCGTTTCCGTTTATTGTTAAAAAAACATAACGATATAGTTTTTTATCTGCTCTTGTGCATAACTTTATAATCAGTTATATGGTGATGTGAAATGTGTCTATAACAAATTAATTATAGAACAAGTGTATCTTAAATGCTATATAATCTAGGAATAGTCAGATAAAAATTTAAGGTGCCAAATTTGTGAAGTTGATAGTAGTTAAATGTAAATCATTTGTGGTACTCAATCTAACAGAGGAAAAATTTTTTATAAAACAATAAAAAGAGAGCTGATCAATAATGCTCAGTTCAGAGATATTGATCAGGCTCAAATGAGGACTATCTAAATATGATTGAAACTTACTATAATACTAGACACTCTTGGTAATCAATATTTTCAGTAACTTTAAAAGTAGTTCTGCGAAGTTCCTCAATTCATTCCGCTTATTGATTACTTCACTTCTTTGTAACGGAAGAAGAAGCGTAAGACGCTATTTTGGCTAGTTGTTGTTAGTTTATCTGTCGGTAAGACTGTTAGTAAGAAGAAAAACAGACTAATCACAAGAGTGAAAAATAAGAAGACGGGACTGCCACCTGTTATCACAGTATCTGTTTGAACGTCATATTTAAAAGTTGACATAACAGAGAAAACTTGTGTATAGCTACAGGCAATAGAAAGTAGATATAAAACAAGCACGCCCCAACCTGTCATCCCAGCATCACGATAACGACGTACACACATTGCCCACGTTGGTAATAATAAAGCTAACCATAAAACAAGTGCAAAAAGCATCAACGGTAATAAGTTCCCAAAATCATAGGTTTCAAAATATTCAGCTGCTAAAATTGCTGACACGGCTTTGCCGACAATGGCAATATAAAAAATAAGTGCTAAAATGCTTAATACCAGTGTCATCCACCAATAACCAGCACGTGTGGTCCGACCTTTAAAATCAACATATCCACGAAAATAATCTTTAAAAGCTTGTCCAAATGTTACTTTGCCTTTTTCCTCAATTTTAACCATAAAAACACCCCTTTGTATTTAATAAAATGATTATAACGGAAAGTAATAAAATAGGAAAATGCGAATTCGCATATTTTGTGATTTTTTTGATAAATCATATAAAGAGCAGGTTTTATCAAAAAACGGTAAAATAAGAGAAGATATTTTATAATGGAGGAATCATGAATGAAAATCAGTATTAGACATCGCTACATAGCAAAAATTCCAGCATTAGAAGTGACAACAGAAGAGCAAAAAAACGAAGCATTACCTCTAATTGTTTACTATCATGGTTGGCAATCGGCAAAAGAATTATCTTTAACACAAGCAAGAAAATTAGCACACGAGGGGTTTCGGGTCATTTTACCAGATGCCATGAACCACGGAGAAAGAAAAACAGGACCTATTTCCACGATTCCTTCGATTACATTTTGGAGTAGCATTCAATATAATTTGATTGAATTTCCAGTAATTATCCATCATTTTCATAAATTAGGGTTGATTAAAGAAAATTGGATTGGCGTGGGTGGTGTATCCATGGGCGGTATTACTACCAGCGCTCTTATGACCCAACATCCTGAGATTCAAGCTGCTACTTGCTTAATGGGAACACCCTATCCGGCGCGCTATATTCAGCGAGTGATTCAACGGGCGAAAGAATTTGCTATTTTTGTGCCTAAAGACTTGCCACTATTGCTAAGTTGGGTGCATCAATACGATTTATCACAAACGCCAGAAAGACTGCAAGAACGACCGATGCTGTTTTGGCATGGAACGGAAGATGAAAAAATTCCCTATGAAGATATGGCTGATTTTGAACAATTAGTGTCTGGGAAAACGTATGCGAGAAATACGCAATTTATAACGGAAATCGGTGAGCGGCATTTAGTGAAAGGGGAAACAATGGATTTGGTTGTTGACTTTTTTAAAGAAGCGTCAAAAACGTTAGAAAAATAACGGGATTTTTCAAAGAGAAAAGGGGAATCAGCTTGTTTTTTAAGAACACTTTCTATAAACTTAACAGAAAAGGGGTTGAAGGTGTACATGGAGAAAAACAAGTTGAGAAAAGTGGGCTTAACTGCCCTGGAATGGCTAAAACAACATCCGGAAATTAAACAACATAAAGAATCAAGTCTCTATGAACAGTTGTTTGCTAGTCAGCAATGGCAACAAGCACAAACAATCGGAATGATTCGGTCGTTACCGCTAGAATTATCAACACAGCCAATTTTCGAACGGGCCATGCAAGAAGGCAAGCAAGTGGCGGTGCCGCGAACATTTAAAGGAGGCAAAATGTACTTTTATCAAGTTTTTCCAGAGACGGTTTATGACACCAGTGCATTTGGCGTGGAAGAACCTCCGTTAACAGCGGCAGAAATAACAGCTACAGCGATTGATTTATTGATTGTGCCAGGGATTGTTTTCAATCGGGCTGGCTATCGAATAGGCTTCGGCGGTGGTTTTTATGATCGTTATTTGGAACATTTTTCGGGCCATTCATGTAGTTTAGTTTTTAGTGAACAACTCCATGAACAATGGCAACCAGAAGCGTTTGATCAGCCAATCGAACAATTATTTATACAATAGGAGGAATGGAATGAATTATCAAACAGAAATGAAATTGAAACGGCTAAAAAATCAGCCGTTCATTACGTATGCCCTTTTAGGTATTTCAATCATTGTTTTCCTTGGATTGGAATTAACTGGAGGATCAGAAAATATTTTAAACTTAGTTAATTGGGGAGCAATGGTTCGTCCACTGGTAGCTCAAAATCATGAATACTGGCGGTTTATCACGCCAATGTTTCTTCACATTGGGTTTATGCATATTATTTTGAATATGGTTACTCTTTATTATATCGGCGCACAGGTTGAGGCAATTTATGGGCATTGGCGCTATTTGGGAATTTATTTATTGAGTGGGATTGCTGGAAATATCGCCAGTTTTGCCTTTGGGACACCCAACAGTGTCTCAGCCGGTGCTAGTACAGCGCTTTTTGGTTTGTTTGGCGCATTTGTTATTTTAGGACGCCATTTTAGAGACAATCCAGCGATTATGTATATGGTGCAACGCTATTCAATGTTTATTGTGATTAATTTGTTATTTAACTTGTTTAGTAGCTCTGTAGATATGATGGGTCATGTTGGCGGTCTAATCGGTGGACTATTAGTCGCGACGGCTTTTGCTGTTCCAAATCGTGAAGAAGCATTTAATAAGCACGAGCGAATTATGGCCACATTAATTTTTATTTTTCTTGTCGTAATTTGTCTGTTATTGGGTTTTAAAAAATACGGTTTACCTGTATAATAAGGAAGTGTTTTCGTATGGAAACGTTATATGATGTACAACAACTTTTTAAACAGTTTGGGATGTATATTTATGTCGGTGCACGGATTTATGATATTGAGTTAATGATGATTGAATTAAAAAAATTGTATGAAGGTCAATTGGTAGACCGAGATACGTATTTACAGGCCCGGCATATTTTGCAAAGAGAGCATCGAATAGAAGAATCTAGAGGGAAGCAGAAAGGAATCGACTAAATGGATAAGAAGATTATTGGGATTGATTTAGGTGGAACGACCATCAAATTTGCTATTTTAACAACCGATGGCGTTGTTCAACAAAAATGGAGTATTGAAACGAATATTTTAGAAGATGGCAAGCATATTGTGCCATCAATTATTGAAAGTATTCGTCACCGTATAGATCTTTATAATATGAAAAAAGAAGATTTTGTGGGAATTGGTATGGGAACACCAGGAAGTGTCGACATTGAAAAAGGAACTGTTGTAGGTGCCTATAATTTAAACTGGACGACTGTACAGCCTGTCAAAGAACAAATCGAATCTGCTTTAGGAATTCCGTTTGCCTTAGATAATGATGCCAATGTTGCCGCTTTAGGTGAGCGTTGGAAAGGCGCGGGGGAAAACAATCCCGACGTGATTTTTATTACTTTAGGAACAGGTGTCGGCGGAGGCATTGTTGCAGCAGGAGAATTACTCCACGGTGTTGCTGGCTGTGCTGGTGAAGTTGGGCATGTGACGGTTGATCCTAACGGCTTTGACTGTACCTGTGGGAAACGTGGCTGTTTAGAAACTGTTTCTAGTGCCACTGGTGTCGTTCGTGTTGCACGTCATTTATCAGAAGAGTTTGCAGGTGACTCTGAACTGAAACAAGCGATTGATGATGGACAAGATGTTTCAAGTAAAGACGTTTTTGAATTTGCCGAAAAAGGCGATCATTTTGCTTTAATGGTTGTGGATCGTGTTTGCTTCTATTTAGGTTTAGCCACAGGAAACTTAGGTAACACGTTAAATCCAGATAGCGTGGTTATCGGTGGAGGTGTTTCTGCAGCAGGAGAATTTTTACGTAGTCGTGTCGAAAAATATTTCCAAGAATTTACCTTCCCGCAAGTTCGAAATAGTACAAAAATCAAATTAGCAGAGCTAGGTAATGAGGCCGGCGTGATTGGTGCCGCTTCACTAGCATTACAATTTTCAAAAGAGAAATAGAGAGGGCTTTTTAGAATGAGTATTTTATGGGTAATCAATGGCATTTTGCTAGTTATTGTACTAGCGATGGTATTCAATGAATTATATTTGAAAATTATGGTGAAACGTTCAGCAAAAATGCTGACGGAAGAAGAATTTAAAGAAACAATGCGTAAAGCACAAGTGATTGATGTTCGTGAGAAAGATACATTTGATGCTGGGCATATTTTAGGGGCGCGCAGCATGCCATACAGCATGTTAAAAACAACAATTGGTTCTCTTCGTAAGGATCAACCTGTTTATCTTTATGATCAGAAGAAAGCTTTAAGTATCCGAGCAGCTAATTTATTACGCAAAAATGGCTATACTGATATTTATATTTTAAAAGGCGGCTATGATGGCTGGACTGGGAAAGTGAAAAAGAGAAATAGTTAATAAAAGAGACAGAACGTATTTATCATTAATGATAAATACGTTCTGTCTCTTTTATTCGTTTAAATTGTAATGTTCTCGAATGGCTTGACGAATTTCACCTAAAGTTGTGGCGTTAGGATCGGTGTCGCTATCATAGACGATTTCATCTGGTGTGCCTTCGCCTTGAATAACTTGTCCATGAATGAAGCCTTCTAAAGCATATAAAATCGTTGTATCATCTGCTGAACTTAACTGCACCATTTCACTCCATTTTTCGAGAGGGTTTTCTTGTTTTTCTGCATCTTTCAATGCTGCTTGAATAGTGGGGTTAATTTCAGTTTTTACTGCTTGCTGTGCTGACAAAGCATCTGCTTTAACTGGCAGCAAATTTTGTTTGAAAGTAAATAAGCACACGATGCTACTGACTAGGAAAAAAAGTATCAGCGCTGGGTATAGGTTCTTTTTTTTCATGTCAATACTCCTTTCTATAGTTACCAGTTCGCAACAAGATAGCTTGCACCAGGAATTGGGTTATAGGTATAATAGGTAGTCAAATTGCCTGGACCTGTATGGTAACGAGGAGAACCTGGGTAGACGCTAATTCCGTGAGCGATACCTGTTCTATACGTATTTCGTGCCTCTGAAATACTACCAATCATAGCAGAGTCTTTAAATGTATACCAAAGAAGATAAGCTCCAGTGCCGCTTTGCGGAAAATAGTTATAACCAGCAAAGCGCCAACCGCGAGAACTGAAGGAATTTGAAGTAAGATAAGTATCTTTACGAACCATTATATTATAATTTTTGTTATTTGGTGCAGGTGAACCTCGTCTGATTAATGAAATAGTTAAGTCTTCGTTAAGTGAATATTTTTGTTTGTTTCGATACTCTTCGACTGTAATAGATAAAGGGGATGTTTCAGGTTCTACAACAGCAACTACATTTTGTGTATCAGGATCTATAATTTCAATGCCATTTCCAGAAACGATAGAACCATCAGGTAGAACAGCAATTTTTTCATCTGCCTGCATTTTATCAAGAAAAGTCTCCACACTATCAATATCTGGTGGTGATTGTTTTAATTCAGCGGCAGAAGTGACAATAGGAGGAAAAAACAAAGACAACAAACCAACACTTGTAAATCTGATAAAAATTTTTTCATAATACTCATCCATCCTTTTTTTATTTAATTAAATTGTAATAATTGTTGCTGTAGAAATCAATGGTTGTTTAATTATAAGAATTTATGATAGAACCAGTTATATTAACAAAATGATACAAGGTTTTTCAAAAAGCCATATTTAGTATCTCTTCGACTCATTTTTAGAATAGTATCAATTTTTTTATGGTTAAAAAATAATTTTTCTTTTTACTGCTAATATAAAGATATTCTTGATTTATTAGTATTTTAATTACAAGAACTTACTTTCTTTTTTGTCAGTCCTCACTTTTTGAGCTACAATAAAGAGAAGAGGTGAAGGCAGATGATTCAAATCAAGCGAGCATATGAAGCACCGACAGAGCAAGATGGCTACCGTGTTTTAGTTGACCGTGTTTGGCCACGAGGAAAATCCAAGGAATCTGAAAAGTTAGATGAATGGCTCAAAGAAGTGGCCC
The DNA here is from genome assembly GCF_051711985.1 of Enterococcus sp. DIV1758. NCBI lineage: Bacteria > Bacillati > Bacillota > Bacilli > Lactobacillales > Enterococcaceae > Enterococcus > Enterococcus sp. DIV1758. The sequence goes on along the minus strand of NZ_JBIOOA010000001.1, from coordinate 2,328,217 downwards.
CAAGTACAGAGCTACGGAAATGGTTTAATCATGAAGCAAATAAATATCCTGAGTTTAAACAAAAATACCAAGAAGAATTGAAACATGAGCCAACTGCCACAGCGTTTAAGCAGTTACAGACAATTGTAAAAAATCAGCCAGTAGTCACGCTGGTCTATGGGGCGAAAGATACAGTGCATAATCAAGCGGTTGTCTTAAAAGAATTATTAGAAAAATAGAGTAGGTGATTGGATGAAAATTGCAATTGTAGGTGCTGGACCCAGAGGCTTATCAGCTGCAGAACGAGTCATTGAATGGGCTCGTAAAACGGAAATAAATATTCAGCTCACGTTGTTTGATCCATACGGTCCAGGTGGGAAAATTTGGCGAGCAGAGCAACCTAATTATTTATTAATGAACACCGTGATTAGTCAAGTCACTTTATTTACAGATGAATCTTTTAGTGGCGAAGGACCAATTGTCAAGGGACCCACTCTCTATGAATGGACCCAAACAGAAGCTGCGCAGTACATTCAACAGCAACAACCCTATAATTATCTTGAGTTGTTGAAAGAATGTCATCGCCTTGGACCGAATGATCACTGCTCGAGGGCTTTTTATGGCATGTACCAAAAATGGTTTTATACGTATTTAGCCACGCGATGTAACGAACAAACATCGCTGACGTTTTTTAAAGAGCCAGTAACTGCTGTACGGGCAGGAGAGGATAACTATTATGTGTACACCCAATCCATTGAGTTTACGGCAGACAAAGTAATTTTAGCCATGGGTCACCAAGAAAATGAATTAACGACTGTTGAACAAGAGCTTGCGGACTACGCCAAGGAGCGTCGTTTGTTTTATTCTTCCCCTAAAAATGCGGCGGATGCTTTATTGGCACTTGCCAATATACCCGCAAAACAACCTGTTGTGTTAAAAGGCTTAGGTTTGGCATTTTTTGACTATTTATCTGCCTTGACGATTGGCCGCGGGGGTGTTTTTTCTCGTCAAAATGGCCGCTTACGTTATGAACCTTCTGGAAGAGAGCCTATTATTATTGCTGGTTCTGGTCGCGGTTTTCCTTCTCATCCTCGAGGGAATAATCAAAAAGGCTACGGGGAAACCTATCAGCCTGTTTTTTTAACCGAAACGTATTTAGCTGAATGTCGTAAAAAAGGACAGGTTACAGGCGCAGAGTTTTTTGGGTATTTAAAAAAAGAAGTGGAATATGTGTATTACACTTGCTTAATCGAAGAAAAATATCCGCATCTTTCTAAAGAGGCCTTTCAACAGCTGTTTATTCAAACCAAGGGAGCGCCGAAAAGCTTAGCCCACTTTGAAAAACAAGATTGGTTTGATTGGCAAGTGTTAGAACATCCTGAAACAAAGAAAACCACTCATGAACGTTTTCGTTCGTTTTTACTAGAGTATTTAAAATGGGATATTCAAGAAGCAGAGAAAGGCAATCTTAGCGGTCCTTTGACCACTGCTTTAGACAGTTTAAAAGATTTAAGAGATCAGATTCGCTTTGTTTTGGATGAAGGGTTATTAACGAATGACGAGAGTCAAAAGTGGTTGTGGCATTGGTTTACCCCGTTGAATACCTTTTTGTCAGTGGGACCTTCTGTTGAAAGAACAGAAGAGCTACAGGCGTTAGTTGAACTGGGATTAGTCACGATTCTGGGGCCAGAAATGCGTGTCGAAATGAAAGCGGGTCAATTTATTACTTATGCTAATTTGTTTCCGGAAAATCGGTATAATAGTCACTTTTTAATTGAAGCACGCATTCCCAAAGTTAATAATGAAAAAAGTTTGAATCCTTTAACGAGGCAGTTGTTAGCCGATAAGCTAGCTACGCTCCATCAACTGGCATTAGCTGATGGTCAAATAGTCAAAACAGGTGCACTCTTGATTGTGCCTGCCACGAATCAAGTCATCACAAAAGATGGACAGGTGGCGACAGGCCTTTTTAGTTGTGGTATTCCAACAGAAGGGATTCATTGGTTAACAGCCGCTGCAGCTCGTCCTGGTGTGGATCCTTGGAATATGCGCGATATGGATCGGATTGCTGCCACTATTTTTAATAGTTAAGAAAAATAGTCAGCTCCTTTGGTAAAAAAGAAAGCATAACAAGTGGTCATCCATCAAAGCGATGGATGACCACTTGTTATGCTTAAGAGAATCAACCGAGCCAGAAGCGCTCCTGTTGATTTCTTGGCGTTAGATTTTTTATCTCAACGTCACAGCTATTTTTTAACGTGCAATACGTTTACGCATCGCTTTTTTACGGTTTTCTTCAATCATATCTTCTTTTTCTTCAATTGGATCAATGACTGTTTTTTTAATAGTTGTAGCCACACCGGCTAAAGCAGCAACTGTGATAGCAGTACCGACTAACATACCTGATACAAATTTTTTCATCGTTCATTCCTTCTTTCAAATTGTATTTGTTTCTATTATGACGGAAAAAAGCAAAAAAATCCAATAGTTACAATGATTTTTCATAAACTCTACGACTAATTTAGAGATTTGTTAAAATTTACCAAGTCTTTTCTGTATTTTGATAGGAAAAATGAATAAGGAGAAATGGCCAAATTAAATCCTGTTTACAAAATGAAATAATTCAGAAGTAGACCTTATTTAATGGTACAATAGAAAAAGAAATTAGAGAGTAAAAGGAGCGTATTTATGTCTATTTTAGTATTAGGTGGCGCAGGCTACATTGGCTCACATGCCGTCGATCAATTAATTTCAAAAGGGTATGCCGTTGTGGTTGTTGATAATTTATTAACGGGACATCGTTCAGCAGTTCATGAACAAGCGACTTTCTATGAAGGCGATATTCGTGATAAAGCTTTTTTACGTAGTGTCTTTGAAAAGGAATCAATTGAAGGGGTGTTGCACTTTGCGGCCAATTCTTTAGTAGGAGAATCCGTGGAGAAACCGTTAATGTATTTCAATAACAATGTTCACGGCACGCAAATTGCCTTGGAAGTCATGCAAGAATTTGGAGTGAAACATATTGTTTTTTCTTCCACAGCGGCCACTTATGGCGAACCAAAAGCAATGCCTATTACAGAAGAAACCCCAACGAATCCTAAAAATCCGTATGGGGAAAGTAAATTAATGATGGAAAAAATCATGAAATGGTGCGACAACGCTTATGGAATGAAATATGTTGCTTTGCGTTATTTTAATGTTGCAGGAGCAAAAAAAGATGACTCAATTGGTGAGGATCACACGCCAGAAACGCATATTGTACCAATTATTTTACAAGTGGCATTAGGCCAACGAGCAGAGCTAAGTATTTTTGGGGATGATTATGATACCCCAGATGGCACGTGCATTCGAGATTATGTTTATATTGAAGACTTGATTGCAGCACATATTTTGGCTTTAGAATATTTGAAAAATGGCGGCGAAAGTGACGTCTTTAACTTGGGAAGCAACAACGGCTATTCTGTTAAAGAAATGTTAGATGCTGCTCGCGAAGTGACAGGTCAAGAAATTCCTGCGACAATCGCCCCACGCCGAGCAGGGGATCCTAGTACATTAATTGCTTCTAGTGAAAAAGCCAAACGAGTTTTAGGCTGGCAACCAGAAGTAACTGAGGTCAAGGACATTATCGCCACCGCTTGGCAATGGCACCAAGTTCATCCACATGGATATCAAGAAAAGTAATAGGAGGAATGAATCGATGACCACGAGTCAAATGATTGCCGATTTTACCACACTTGCTATTCAAGCAGGTGGTTGGATGGAATTGGATCGCTTATATCTTCAGAACCGTTTATTATCAATGATTGGTGAACAAGAATTAGGCGAAGTAGACATACGGCCTGTGGCAACACCCGCCGCTGATTTGGCGGAACAATTGTGTCAAATTGCGAGTGCCAATCAACTTGTAAAAACAGAGCAACAAAAAGAACAGTTCGTGGTGCAATTGATGGATTTGTTGACACCGCCACCTTCTGTGGTTAATGCTTTTTTTGCACAACATTATGCCAAAGAGCCACAAGAGGCTACCGAGTATTTTTACCAACTTTGTCAAAAAAACGGTACGGTCATTGAACAGGAAGAACCTGTTGTTTTTTCAACAGTCTATGGTGATTTTTTAGCAAATAAGGTCCACAGTGAGGCGCCAAAAGCAACGCTCTCTGCACAAAGATATCCCCGCTGTGAATGGTGCATGGCAACAGAAGGCTACCAGGGAAGTCAGCAATTTCCTGCGACTACGAACCATCGAGTGATTCGAATGAACTTAGATGGCGAAAGCTGGGGGTTTTCCTTTGTAAAACAGGCACAATATCAGCAACAAGGTGTGATTGCGTTTGAAAAACATCAGGCAGCGAAACGTTCAGTTAAGACTTTTCAGCAATTGTTGAAAATTGTTGAGGTCTTTCCTCATTATTTTGCTGGGATTGATGCTGTCTTTGAACAAAATGAGCATGTCTATTATCAAACGGGTTTGCAACAATTTCCATTAGCCGAAGCGAGCATTTCAGAATATGTTGAGTTAGCTAACTATCCTTTAATCAACGCAGGAATGGTGAATTGGCCAGTTGCGACATTTCGCTTAGAGGGACCGAATGCGTCAGAAGTTGCCCAAGCCGCAAATGATATTTTTGAGCAATGGCAAACGCTGAAACTGCCAACGGATGAGATACAAATCGTTGCACGACGAAAAGAACTTTTATATGTCATGGACTTAATTTTTAGTCGACCTCAAGCAAAGCCTTCGTTAACGTTAGCAGAAGTCCAAGGTTTAATGACTTGGAGCAACCAGAAAACGCAGGCGCTTGAAACGGTCGCTTCAGCGTATCAACAGCGACTAAAAGAAGCCAGTGCGTTTGCAGAAACAAGTGAAGGAAAAGCGGCTTTTTTAGCAATGGTTGCGCCAGTGACTCATTAAAAGAAAAAAGATGCCGAATGACTAAAAATCACGTATAATAGATAAGAATGAAAAATAAGGGAGGGTAAAAAATGGCTTATCAAGCACTTTATCGGGTCTGGCGTTCACAACGTTTCGATGACGTAGTAGGACAAAAAGCAATTACTCAGACACTGAAAAATGCGATAGTGCAAAAGAAAACATCTCATGCCTATTTATTTACTGGCCCTCGTGGTACAGGTAAAACCAGTGCCGCAAAAATTTTCGCTAAAGCGATTAACTGTAAACATAGTCAAGATGGTGAACCTTGTAATGTTTGTGAAACCTGTGTAGCCATTACGGAAGGTCGTTTAAATGATGTCATTGAAATTGATGCGGCGAGTAATAATGGCGTGGAAGAAATCCGTGATATTCGTGATAAAGCAAAGTATGCACCGACACAAGCCGAGTACAAAGTTTATATTATTGATGAAGTTCATATGCTATCAACAGGCGCGTTCAATGCACTTTTAAAAACCTTGGAAGAACCACCACAAAATGTTATTTTTATCTTAGCAACGACTGAACCACACAAGATTCCGTTAACGATTATCTCACGGACGCAACGCTTTGATTTTAAGCGAATTAGTACGCAAGATATCGTCGATCATATGGCCCATATCATGCAGGAAATGGCTCTCGATTATGAGGAACAAGCCCTTTATGTGATTGGGCGTGCTGCGGAAGGTGGGATGCGAGATGCCTTGAGTATCTTGGATCAAACGATTTCATTTAGTGATGAAAAAGTAACACTGGAAGATGCAATGCAAGTGACAGGCAGCCTAACCTATGAAATGATGGATCATTATATTCAGTGTTGTGTCGCCGGTGATGTTGAACGAGCATTAGAAGGCTTGGAAAGTATTTTAGGCGAAGGCAAAGAAGCGCGCCGTTTCTTAGAAGATTTGTTATTATATTGTCGAGATTTGCTGATGTATCAGCAAGCACCGAAGTTATTAGCAGAAAAAGCAGGAACTTTGACAGAAGCATTTAAGGAACTAGCTACACAAACACCTGCTGAAAAAATATATCAACTAATCCAAATTTTAAGTGACACACAAAATGAGATCCGCTTTACCAACAATGCGAATATCTATCTGGAAGTAGCCACTGTCAAATTAGCTAAAACGGTGCAATCTAATAAACACAACACGCCAGAAACAACTAATCAAGGTGGTAGTGCAGAGGGAAATCCAGAATTAGCAGATTTACAAAATCAAATCGGGCAACTGAAGAAAGAACTGGCTGAATTAAAGAAACACGGTGTAGCTGCTAAAGAAGCAGATGCGCCACGTCAACAAGCACGACCACAAGCGCCAAAAAGTTCGTTCCGTGTACCCACAGAACGGGTATATCAAGTCTTAAACGAAGCGACTAGAACACATTTAATGAATGTGAAAAATGTTTGGGAAGACTTACTGCAAACATTATCTGTGACTCAACGAGCGATGCTAAAGGCTAGTGAACCTGTCGCAGCGAGTCCTAAGGGGATTGTGGTGGCATTTGACTATGAGATTGTTTGTGCTCGTGCAACAGACGATGAAGAGATGCAGTTAGCTTTCAATAATAATTTAAGCCGTTTGATGGACTATACACCAGAGATGGTCTGCATTACTAGAGAAAGCTGGCCAAAACTAAGACAAAGTTTTATTAACCAAAATCAGGGCAGTTTGAATCATTCTGAACCTGAAAATGAAATGGCTCGTCTAGCGGACGAACCGCCTGTAACAAATGAACATTCACAAGAAAATCCAGTAGTAGATGAAGCAATCGCTATGTTTGGTGAAGAGCTTGTCGAAGTACTAGATGATTAATACGAAGGAGTAGAGGAATTATGATGCGAGGAATGGGCAACATGCAAGGCATGATGAAACAAGTACAAAAAATGCAAAAAGAAATGGCCAAAGCGCAAGAAGCGCTAAATGAAAAAGAATTTATCGGTGAAGCAACCAATCAACTTGTGACAGCGACCTTTACTGGTGATCGCACAATGAAAGATTTGACCATTAAAGAAGACGTGGTTGATCCTGAAGACGTTGATATGTTACAAGATTTAGTCATTATGGCTGTCAACGACGCGTTAGTAAAAATTGAAAAAGAAACCGAAGCAACTTTAGGTAAATACACTAAAGGAATGCCAGGATTCTAAAAAATAAGACAAACGAAAGTATGAAAAACGTCATGCCCAAAAAATCGAACTTTTTGGGCATGATGTTTTTTCTGTTTTTGTGGGAAAACTCTTTGGCAATTTTAGTAGTCCCTTCCAAAAAACTATGCTATACTAAAGCCAATTGAAGAGAAACATTTGGGGTGCTATTAGCTGAGATTATACCCATGGAACCTGAAACAGTTAGGACTGGCGCAGGGAAATGTCTTGAAATTTTGACCGATTATTGCACCCAACTACGTTTATTTGTGGTTGGGTTTTTCTGTCTTTTTCAGTCGCGCCTCCTTTTGCTTCTCGCAGAAAGGAGTTTTTTTACGTGGAAAAAAATCGAATCCACAGAGTTACGTTACTGGCTTTAATGATTGCGATGGACGTTGTATTATCGCCGTTAATGCGAATTGAGGGAATGGCCCCTATGTCCAGTGTCATGAACATTATTGCCGGAGTTTTATTAGGTCCTCTTTACGGAACGCTCATGGCACTTGTCTGCGGCTTAATCCGTATGACATTCTTAGGTATTCCGCCATTAGCGTTAACAGGTGCCGTTTTTGGCGCGTTTTTTGCTGGTTTATTTTATCAATGGGGACAAAAATTAGGCTGGTCGATGCTAGGGGAAATTTTTGGGACAGGCATCATTGGCTCGTTATTGTCCTATCCTGTAATGGTTTGGTTTACTGGCAGTAAGCAGAATTTTTATTGGTTCATTTATACACCACGATTTATTGGTGCCACACTGATTGGTTCAGTGATTGCTTGGCTTGTCTTAGTAAAACTGAAAGAAACTCGGGTATTTAAACAAACACAGGAATTATTTTTGGGAGGGTACTTTTATGAAAACAAGCGTTAAGTTTGAAACGATTTTTCCACTGACAACGGCACCATTAATTCAGTGCATTACGAATGAAATTACGTGTGAGTCTATGGCGAATGCATTACTTTATATTGATGCTAAACCCATTATGGCAGATGATCCCCGGGAATTTCCGCAGTTGTTTCAGCAAACCAGTGCCTTGGTTTTGAATTTAGGCCATTTATCACAAGAACGAGAGCAGAGCTTGTTAGCAGCTAGTGATTATGCTCGGCAAGTGAATAAACCGACCGTAGTCGATTTAGTCGGTTATGGCGCCAGTGATATTCGCAATGAAGTTGGGGAAAAGCTGGTGCACAATCAGCCAACCGTTGTGAAAGGGAATCTTTCAGAAATGCGGACTTTTTGCCAGTTGGTGAGTCATGGCCGAGGAGTGGATGGCAGCCCTTTGGATCAAAGTGAAGAAGCAATTGAGGAACTGATTCAGGCTTTACGTCAACAAACGCAAAAGTTTCCCCAGACGGTATTTTTAGCAACAGGGATTCAAGATGTCTTGGTTAGCCAAGAGCAAGTGATTGTCTTACAAAATGGTGTTCCTGAGTTGGATTGTTTCACTGGCACGGGCGATTTAGTCGGCGCATTAGTTGCCGCTTTATTAGGTGAAGGCAACGCGCCAATGACTGCGGCAGTAGCCGCAGTGAGCTATTTTAATCTTTGCGGAGAAAAAGCCAAGACTAAGAGCCAAGGGCTGGCCGATTTTCGCCAAAATACGTTAAATCAGTTATCTCTTTTAATGAAGGAGAAGGATTGGTTTGAGGCGGTGAAAGGACGAGTGCTATGAGAGAGCAATTGAAAGTTTATTTGGTGACAGGACGGTATGATTTTAGTGATACTGAATTTTTAAACCGAATTGAAACTGCTTGTCGCAGTGGAGTGACATTGGTCCAACTGCGCGAAAAGGAAGTGTCAACACGGCGCTTTTACGAATTAGCAGTGAAAGTTAAAGCGGTAACAGATGCGTATCAGATTCCGTTGATTATTAATGATCGTGTCGATATTTGCTTGGCAGTGGATGCGGCAGGTGTGCATATAGGGGATGATGAATTACCGGTTGCTCTTGTGCGAAAACTGGTTGGGGCCACAAAAATCGTAGGTGTTTCAGCCAAAACGGTGGCACGAGGAGTTAAAGCGGAAAACGAGGGCGCCGATTATTTAGGCGTGGGCGCAATTTTCCCCACAACGACTAAGGACAGTCCGTTAACTTCTTTGCAGACACTTTCTGAAATTGCTGCAGCAGTCACGATTCCTGTTGTGGCGATTGGTGGGATCAAAGAAGAAAATATAGAACAACTTATGGGAACGGGAGTGGCTGGTGTTTCACTGGTCAGTGAAATTATGCTGGCTGAACAGATAGCCGAGAAAGTTCAAGGGTTGATGCGTGTAACGGAGCGAATGTTGGAGGCGAGAAAATGACCGAATATAATTTGACCCCACAAGTAGTCACGATTGCTGGTTCTGATTCTGGTGGGGGAGCTGGCATGCAAGCAGATTTAAAAACATTTCAAGCGCGGCAGGCATTTGGCTTAAATATTGTCATTGCATTGACGGCACAAAATACGTATGGCGTACAAGAAAGTTTGCCGATTCCTAGTTCATTTATTGATGCACAATTTCAATCACTGGCGGCTGATTTTAAAATTGGGGCAGCGAAAACGGGGATGTTAGCAGATATTGAGCGTGTCGAAGCTGTTGTTCGCAATTTGCAGAAAGTTGATTTTGGTCCGTTGATTGTCGATCCTGTAATGGTGGCTAAAGGTGGACATCATTTGTTAGAAGCTGAGGCAGTTCAAACGATTAAAGAGCAACTGTTGCCATTAGCAACGGTCGTGACACCTAATTTACCAGAAGCGGAAGTTTTACTAGAGACGACCATCAAGACAGAACAAGAAATGCAGACCGCAGCAAAAAAATTACAGCAATTGGGCACAAAAAATATTATTATGAAAGGCGGACATAGCACAAATCAACAAGCGGCTGATTATGTGTTAATGGAAGACGGTTCGAGCTTTTGGCTAAGTGCACCACGAATTGTAACGAAAAATACTCATGGAACAGGAGATACTTTTTCAGCGTGTATCGCAGCCGAATTAGCAAAAGGTAAGCCGTTAGAAGCGGCGATTGTGATTGGCAAACAGTTTATACAAGGGGCCATTAGCCAAGCAATTTCTGTTGGACATGGCCACGGACCCACTAATCATTGGGCCCAATTAACGCAAGATATTCAAGTTATTAAAGCATAAGAAGAGCCTGGGGAAAAATCATTTTAGATTTTTCTCCAGGCTCTTAAATAGCTTAAAGCTCCTTTTTTATATAGTTTATAAACGTTTTGTTCACTAATCTTCACATTTTAAATAAATTTCTTGGCCTTGTTCTTGCAAATGAGCCACGTGGGATTCTCCCCAATTACATAAGTTATCTAAGACAGCAGAGAGGCTTTGACCATAATCGCTTAAATAATATTCGACTTTTGGTGGAACTTGGTTGTAAACTTTCCGCTCGATAATGTTGTCTTCTTCGAGTTCCCGTAATTGTTGTGTCAGCATTTTTTGACTAATGCCAGTAATGCCGCGTTTTAAATCGCTGGGGCGCATGGCGCCGTGCCGTAAATTACACAGAATAATTGGTTTCCATTTGCCGCCAATAACATCCATCGTTGCTTCGACACCAATCGCATATGTACGAGTTTCCAAAAAACATTCCTCCTTAATAGGTTGATAATAAACAAAAGTTACTAAAAGGTACCTATGATACAAAAAAGTAGGTACTTATCAAAATTTCAATCTTAGTATATAGTAATTTTTGTTGAAATTCAAATGTTTTTTAGGAGGAAGAGAATGGAAAAGAAAATTTCACCAAATTTAACGCTCTTTGCATTAGCTATCAATGCTTTCGCAATCGGTTCAACAGAATTTATTAGTGTGGGTTTATTACCAATGATTGTTAAAAGTTTTCATATTAGTCTTTCCCAAGCAGGTTTGACTGTTTCTTTATACGCTTTAGGTGTGACGATTGGGGCGCCGTTATTAACAATTTTGACAGGAAAATGGAATCGTCGCTCATTAATGCTGGGGATTATGCTTCTTTTCATTAGTGGGAATTTAATTGCTGCGTTTGCGCCAACGTTTATTATTTTATTGGTAGGGCGGATACTTTCTGCATTGGCGCATGGTATTTTCATGTCTGTTTCGACTGTCATCGCCGCAGATGTTGTGCCGCCGTCACGTCGAGCTAGCGCTATTGCTATTATGTTTACGGGCTTAACGGTTGCAACAGTGACTGGCGTACCTTTAGGGACGTTTATTGGGCAACAAACAGCTTGGCATATGTCCTTTCTTTTTATAGCCAGTATTGGCTTGGTGGGACTGATTGCTAGTTATTTTTTAGTTCCCAAAAATTTACCGATACCAGGAAAGGTTGACTTAAAAGGAATCACGCGGATTTTTACGAACAAACCCCTCGTTTTCTCTTTTCTAATTACTGCTTTTGGTTATGGTGGAACGTTTGCTGCATATACGTACTTGTCACCGTTATTGGAAAATTTAGGCTTTTCAGCCAATGCGGTAGTGATTATTTTAGTTGTTTATGGCGTAATGGTTGCAATTGGCAATACAGTAGGTGGTCACTGGGCAAATAAAAAACCTTTAGATTCGTTAGTAAAAATGTTTAGCTTATTAATTCTGTCCTTAGTCTTTTTATTTATTACTGTTTTAATGGATAACAGTCTTCTAGGCTTATTAGCAAGTTTGATGTTGGGTCTATTTGCCTTTATGAATGTACCTGGTTTACAACTATATGTTGTAGAATTAGCGGAAAAGTATGTTCCAGAAGATATCACTTTGGCCTCAGCTTTTAATATTGCAGCCTTTAATATTGGGATTACCGTTGGCTCAATGACAGGTGGGGTAGTCACAGATCATTTATCAGTAACATATACACCGATTTTTGGTGGCTTTATCGTGTTGATTGCCGTCTTGTTCGTACTATATATTCGGAAGCAAGAAGCATAAAAAAACAACTATCTTTAGAAAACTAGAAAAAAACAGCTGGTCACTACGGAACGGACCAGCTGCTTTTTTTTAAGCTTTTTTGCGGAAATAATTCCAGCAAGCAATTAAAACAATTACTAATAAGGTTAACAAGAAAATCAGAGAAATGAGGGAGCCCATCGTTGTCCCCTGAGCAAAATTATCTGCGTGGTCTTGAGCGATATTAATAATCGTCGCTACGATGGCCGTCGCAATAGCGCCAGAAAATTGTTGAAGTGTATTAAATAACGTATTACCGTCGCCAAAATCTTTCTCCTCTAACAAGCTCATACCAGTCGTCATCATATTACTGTATGCAAAACCTAGACCAATCATATAGGTAACATGTCCAGCGACGAATCCTAATAAAACAGGCATCTCTAGTAAAATTGTTAAAGCTAGCCAACCGATTGTCGCCAAACTTAAGCCAAATAATATAGGTTTTTTAGCGCCGTATTGATCCAACACTCGTCCAGAAAGTGGTGCCAAAATGGCCCCGACTGTAGCACCTGGCAACATGACTAGCCCAGCTACAAACGCATTTTTTCCAAGGACGATTTGAACAAAGTTTGGTAAGACAAAGGAAATACCTAACAATAAGAATTGACAAACTAAAAAGCCACATAAAAATAAAACGAAGGCGGGATTTTTTAAAATTGTCAAACGAACTAGTGGCTGTTCAGCGGTCGTTGCTCGTTTATAAAAAATAACAAAGCCAATAACGGCTGCCAGAAGTGAAAGCCAGCCAAACAATGTGCCAATTTTACTTAAAAACATCAACAAACCACTAAATAACAGGGCAATACCAATTAAACTAACCAAATCAAGAGTGGTGGTTTTTTTAACAGGTATTTCTGGAATAGCCGATAATCCCATAAACAAAGAAAGTAGTAAAATAGGAATTAAGAATAAAAAGATGGCGTGCCAAGACAGGGAAGATGTTAAGATTCCACCATACGTTGGACCAATGGCTGGAGCAATTGAAGTGGTCAATGTGCCTACCCCCATCATCGTTCCCCGTTTTTCCAGCGGGGTAAAGTTCAAAATAATATGAAACATCAGTGGCAAAGCAATCCCAGTGCTAGCCCCTTGGAAGAGTCGGCCTAATAACAAGATACTGAAAGATGGCGAATAGACATCAATCGCTAAACCAATCAAAAAGAAAAGATTCGAAACGATAAATAAGCGTCTTAGCGAATAGGTTTTTAATAAATAATTGGATAAGGGCACCATGATAGAAATAACTAATAAATAAATCGTTGTCACCCACTGCACGGTACCGGTGGAAACACCAAATTCCTTTGTTAATGTCGGAAAGGTTACATTCATTGCTGTTTCAATTAATACGCCAGCAAAAGACATAATTCCTGTCGCTAAAACGGCAGGGAATAATCGTACGTTTTTTTGTTCCATTTAATCACCTCTATAGTTTTCATTTTTTCGTAAAAAAATAGAAGCAGTTTCTATAAGAATAGAAACCGCCTCTCTCTCGACACGCAACTTGCGTGTTATCTGTACGATTTGTTTACATGTTGCATTGTAAACAGTTTTTAGGCAATCGTCAAGCAGAAAATAATTAACGTTGCATGAAGAAACTAATAATTGCAAAAATAGCAATGTGAGCTGGATAGAAAATATAAAAGAAATTCCGCATGCCACGGCCTTTTTCACCATTATAAAGAACAATTGGAATCGCTGCTAAAATCATCATCCATTGGTGGTTCACCCCGAATAGTTCTTGGAAATTATAGCTGGCTGCTGAAATCAACGCAACAACGCCAATTGCTGAAATTTGTAACCACTTTTTGCCATGGAATAAATAAAAAGCCACGGCCAAGAGAACAAATAAAAACCCACCTTCTGTCATCATTAGTGATGGCACAATCAGATTGAAAATTTGGAAACCAATTAAGATAGCAGGGTTGCTTAATATGTCTGGAGAACTAAAAACGACGAAAGGTAGAGCACTGATTAATAAAGGCACAATAAACCAAAGAAGCCCTTTACCAATTTGTTTTTGTTTAAAATAGTCCATAGACTGCATGTAGACCGTACCTAAAAATAACGTCCCAAAAATATTATTGATAATTAAGCCACCTGTTGAAAAATACGCATTTAAAATGCCGTTCAGAATCCCCATAATCCAGAAGCCTAACAACAACCGGAACATGTATTTTCGCCGATTGCTTGTGTGAATGAAGCCTTCAGAACTTTCAAATAAGAAAATAGGTGCAGCAATTCGTCCAATCCATCCGAACCAACCAGGCACGCCTAAAAAACTAAAAAATTGCAATAGATGGTCAAAGACCATTGAAATAACCCCAATGACTTTCAAATGAAAGCCAGTTAATGTTTTACCCATAGTATAAACGCCTCTCTTTCATAAAGAACAATATAACAAAGTTCAGAAAAACCAACCATTTATTTGCCTAACAGTTATCTTACAAAATTGTTTGATTTCTTCAGCTTTTGATGAAAGAAAAAAGTGCCAAGACTAGTTTTTATAATTATTCTATGCTATAGTAAAAGTACATTTTAATAAAAAACATTTGGGGTGCTGTTATGGCTGAGATGATACCCATTGAACCTGATGCAGTTAGTACTGTCGCAGGGAAATGCCGATTTACTTTGATTTTTCACGCACTCATTCTGTCCTAGGATGAGTGTGTTTTCTTTTATCAGGGTTTATTTAAGTCACTCCTTTTGCTTTTTGTTAAGAGAAAGGAGTTTTTTTATTGAAAAAATGGTCATTGCAACAAGTCGTCTTACTCGCTTTTTTAGCCTTTTTGTTTGGCGGTGTTTTTATGGGGGCAGGGTTCCTCTATGCGTTATTGAATGCTGCGCTGTTACCATTAGGACTGAGTCCATTTGCCAATGAGCTTTTATTTGGAATGTGGACCATGGTGGCACCAATTGCAGCGATGCTGATTCCACGAGCGGGAAGTGCTGTTTTGGCGGAAGTTTTAGCCGCTTTGGCAGAAATGCTTTATGGTTCGTATTTCGGACCTAGTGTATTAATTTCTGGTGTGATTCAAGGCCTAGGTAGTGAAAGTGGCTTTTTTGTGACACGCTACAAACGGTACGATACACTCACGTTATTTTATAGTGCGATTGGGACGACTATTTTTAGTTATGTGTATGAATACTTTAAGTTTGGTTATGGCAATTACGGTCTGGGGATGAACATTGCTTTAATTAGCGTTCGGTTCGTTTCCATTTGTTTCTTTGGTATTTTCTTAACGAAAGTTATTTTACGAATGTATCAGTCTGCGCAAGGGTTAGCTGTGAAGGCAAAATGAATAGTATCCAATTAAAAGCTGTGTCCTTTTCACGAGAACAACCCTTGTTTGAAAAGACAAATTTAGCAATTCCTCAAGGAACGTTTTCCTTATTAATTGGCGATAGTGGTAGTGGAAAATCAACGCTCTTACGATTGATTGCCGGATTTGCTCCGCTTGATTACCAAGGAGAAATTTTGATTGAAGGAATGGAGCGCCGACAATTATCAACTCGTGAAAAGGCGCAAAAAATTGGCATGCTGTTTCAAAACCCCAGTCAACAATTTACAATGAAAACCTTGGAACGAGAACTGATTTTTGCTTTAGAAAATTTAGGAATCTCGCCTGAAGAAATGAACCGAAAAATCCAAACAGCGCTTCAACTTGTTCAGACTCAAACCTTATTCACACGAGAATTAGCGACGTTATCTGGTGGTGAAAAACAAAAAGCGGCGTTGACAGTTCTGCTAGCAATGAACCCAGATATTCTTTTATTAGATGAACCTTTTGCAAGCATTGATCCAACCTCTCGAAAACAATTTATTCAAATCTTAGCAAGACTCCATCAAGCAGGCAAAACGATTTTGGTGTGCGACCACGATTTCAGCGATTACGCTGATGTTGTGGACCAAGTCGTCACGTTGAAAAATGGCCAGTTTGAAAAGCAACCGTTGACGTTTATCAAAACAAAACCGCAGACATTTCAGCTTACAACTTCTGTGGTAAAACAACCAATGCTCCAATTGAAAAATTTTCGTTTGTCTCAGGGGAAACGAGTGCTACTTGAAGAAAAAGAAGCGCTTTTTTTTAAAGGAATTACCACGTTGACGGGGCCAAATGGGGCGGGGAAATCCACCTTATTAAAAGCCATCGTTCAGAGACAAAAATATCAAGGAAAAATGTTCTTGGCAGGCCGCCGCTTGCGGGCTTCAAAAAAATTGTATCAACACATGACATTAGCGGTGCAACAAGCCAATCGTCAGTTTGTCACGTTGACTTTACGAGAAGAGCTTTTGTTTGGTCAGAACATGACAGCAGAAAAAAGAAGAAAACAAGAGGAAGCCTTAACTTTTTTAGGTTTAAAAGAAAAACTAGAGCACAGTGTTTTTCAACTAAGTGAAGGGCAAAAAAAGATGGTGCAATTAATTAGTTTGCTGAGCTTAGATTTGGACTGTTTACTTTTAGATGAACCTTTTGCTGGATTAGATGAGCGAGCATGCAATTATTTTGTTGAATGGATCAAAGAAAAAAGTGCGCAACAAGATTTTCTAATCGTCACGCATCGGCTAGAACCTCTCTCTGGCGTGAGCAATTACCGAATAGAATTGCTGCATCAACAACTGATTATCTGGCAGGAGGGAACCACATGCAAATAAAGCAAACAAATGCAGCAATTTATGCTTCTTTGATTCTTATTTTGACCTTTGAATTATCTTTTTCTCAGTCAATTTTGGCAAATTTGGCGGTTTTTATGGGTTGTATCATTTTTTTAATAGGCCAGCGAAAATCCCGCTTACTGCTTTGGTTATTTTTCTTGCCACTTTTACCAGCAATCGGGACGTTTTGGTCTATTTATTTGCATGGTACGAGTAGTCAACAAGCCTGGCTTTTGTTTAGCCGAACGTATGCCTTTGCCGGTTTAGGACTAGCTTTTGCTGTAGGCGTTGATTTTGAAGAATTATTGTTGTTATTGGAACAAAAGGGGCTAGCACCAAACTTTGTTTATGGAATTTTAGTGGTGGTTCACGCCTTACCGGAAGTGAAAAGAGAAATTAATGATTTAAAAGAAGCAAGCCTACTCCGTGGCAAAACGTTTCATTTTTGGTCGCCGATGCTTTATGTTAAAACACTGCTCGTTGCTGTTTCTTGGCGAGATAAATATACGGAAGCAATGTCCGCCCATGGCTATGAAGAAGGAGCCACCAGAAGTCGAAAAGAGCATTTTGTGTCAGCAAAAGTCAGTCTTGGGCTTGCTATTTTGATCATCATTTTTACAAATTTGTTTATTTTTCTAACGTAAAGGAGAAACCTATGACATTTACAGAACAAGCCAAAGAACAAGCGCAAGCTTCTTGGCAAGGAAGTTTTCAGCATCCTTTTATCACAGAGTTACATGAAGGAACCTTGAGTCCAACGATTTTTCGCTACTATTTAATTCAAGATCATTACTATTTAAAACACTTTAGTCAACTTTATCGCTTGATTGCGGCACAGACGCAACAACCTCGATTGAAAAAATTACTCTTAACAAATGCGGAAAATCTCGCGTTGGGCGAATTAGCTATTCGTGAAACTTTTTTTGAAGAACTAGCGATTACGGAAGAAGAGGTTGCAGCGACACCGATTGCACCAACCGCGTATCACTATGTTTCTCATATGTATCGCCAACTTATTGAAGGAACGCCTAAGACGGCCGCAGCAAGTATGTTGCCTTGTTCTTGGCTCTATCAAGAAATTGGTGCACAGTTAGTCAAACAACACTCACCAGAGCCACTGTACCAACGTTGGATTGAAACCTATGCTGGGGAGGAAGCGTACCAACACGTCCAAGAGGAACGCCAACTGTTAGACCAATTATATGAAGAAAGTTCACCACAAGAACAAGCAGCTATGATCACCGCTTTTGTTATCAGCAGTGAGATGGAATACGCTTTTTGGGAAATGGCCTATACACACGAAACCTGGATTGGTTAATACAAAAACAAGTCGTTTAGTGCTCGTAACTAACGACTTGTTTTTGTATTAGAAAGCAGTAATTGTCAGTTGCTTTTTTGACAGGGCGTGATAAGATATTCAGTGACGCAAAATCTGTTATAACTCGCTCAGTAATAACAGAAACGCCTTGCTAAGAAAGGACTGTAGAAGCCTCATGAATTATCCAGAACCGATTGCAAAATTGATTGAAAGTTATATGAAATTACCAGGAATTGGTCAAAAAACAGCGACACGGCTTGCTTTTTATACAATTGATATGAAAGAAGAAGATGCTAATGCTTTTGCAAAAGCGCTAATTAGTGTCAAGAGAGATCTCCATTTCTGTAGTATTTGCGGAAATATTACTGAAGAAGATCCTTGTGAAATTTGCCAAGATAAAAATCGTGACCGTAGTATTATTTTAGTAGTGGAAGAACCAAAAGACGTTATGGCAATGGAAAAAATGCGTGAATATCAAGGCTTGTATCACGTACTCCACGGGGTGCTTTCACCGATGGAAGGAACAGGACCAGAAGATATTAATATTGCCTCTTTGATCAAACGATTGCACGATGATGAAGTGAAAGAGGTCATTATAGCAACCAACGCTACCACTGAAGGAGAAGCGACGGCGATGTATTTATCACGGCTCATTAAACCAGCTGGAATCACCGTTACTCGTTTGGCACACGGCTTGTCTGTCGGCAGCGATATTGAATATGCAGACGAAATAACCTTGCTGAAAGCAGTCGAAGGACGTCGAGAAATTTAAAAGAAACATCGTTGGAAAAAGAGGTTGAAATCGAAGTAGGTCGTTTCTGTGAGAAAATGTCGCAGTTCAAGCTTTTCCGTACTTCTTTTTCAGTTTCTTTTTTTCAGCGGATGCATCACTTTAAATAGGATATAAGGATTTCAATTAGACTGATAGAGCAAGATGAAGTATAATAGATACAAGTAAAAATTGATTGGAGTTTTCGCACGTGCAGGGTATTTTTATCACATTTGAAGGTCCAGATGGCGCTGGCAAAACCAGTGTTTTGAAGGAAGTTTCTGAAAGATTAGCTAAAGAGTCAAAACGAAAAATTGTCACCACAAGAGAACCAGGCGGCATACCGATTGCCGAAAAGATTCGAACAGTTATTTTAGATCCAAGAAATGACAGAATGGATGAGCGAACAGAAGCTTTACTTTACGCAGCTGCTCGTCGTCAACATTTAGTGGAAAAAATCTTGCCAGCTTTGGAAGCGGGTCATTTAGTCCTATGTGATCGTTTTGTTGACAGCTCATTAGCCTACCAAGGCGCTGGGCGTAGAATTGGGATTGCCCCCATTGCTTCAATTAATGCGTTTGCGACAGAAGGTGTCTCACCAGATTTTACAATTTATTTAGACGTTGACTCAGATACTGGCTTACGGCGGATTCAAGAAAATCGAACACAGCAAATTGATCGCTTAGATTCAGAAGGATTAGAATTTCATCAACGTGTTCGTCATGAATATTTGAAATTAGCAGAAGAAAATCCACAACGTATCAAAAAGATTGATGCACGGATGAGTTTAGAACTTGTCGTAGAAGCAACGTATCAGGCGATTATTGAACGTTATCCAGAAAACTTTTAATTATAGGAAGGTGTAGACCATGAAGATTATTTTAGCCATTGTACAAGACAAAGATAGTAACCGATTAGCCAACGAATTTATTGATGCCAATATTCGTGCTACAAAATTATCCTCAACAGGTGGATTCTTAAAAGCGGGAAACAGCACATTTATTATTGGGATTGATGATGAACGTGTCGACGAAACATTAGCTTTAATTAAAGAAACATGTCAATCAAGAAAACAATATGTTTCAACACCTGTAACTTTAGATATCACAATGGATGGCCAAATTCCTTATCCTGTGGAAGTTGAAGTAGGCGGCGCTACTTGCTTCGTCTTACCAGTTGAAGGATTCCATCAATATTAAGATGAATGAAGCACAACAGCTACAGCAAATGCAACCTTTGCTGTACAAGCAACTCCAAAAAAGTTTTGAGCATGGTCGTCTTGCCCATGCTTATCTTTTTGAAGGAGATACAGGAACTGGAAAACAAGAATTTGGCTTATGGATGGCGAAACATGTCTTTTGTACGAATTTAGTAAATCAACAGCCTTGTAACGAATGCCATAATTGTGTGCGGATTAATGAAAATGAACATCCAGATGTTTTAAGAATTGCGCCAGATGGGCAAACCATCAAAGTGAACCAAATCCGTGAATTAAAAGCGGAGTTTTCTAAAAGTGGGGTCGAGACTGCTAAAAAAGTTTTCTTAATTCAAGAAGCAGATAAAATGAGTACCGGCGCAGCCAATAGTCTCTTAAAATTTTTAGAAGAACCAGAAGGACAAATTTTAGCTATTTTAGAAACCACTTCGCTTTCTCGAATTTTACCAACGATTCAATCACGATGCCAAACCTTACATTTTCAACCATTAGTCAAAAAAACATTAATTGATCGCTTAATCAAACAGGGGGTTGGTGAAAAGACTGCAACCCTTTTAGCTGAGCTGACAAATAGTTTTGAGAAAGCAGTTGAAATCTCTCAAGATGAATGGTTTAATGAAGCTAGGGAAATCATTTTGCAATGGTTTAATTATCTAAAAAGTAATGATTTACAGGCATTTATCTACGTTCAGAAGAAAATGGTCAAAGTATTTAAGGAAAAAGAACAACAAGCGCTTAGCTTTGACTTGCTCATGGTTTATTACCGTCAATTATTGGAAGAAAGTGTTGCGACACAGCAAGCCAAAAAAGTAACGGAAGAGCAGGCGGAACGGTTGGCGCTAATTTTGAAAGCACGCCAAAAATGGACTGCCAATGTTAGTTGGCAAAATGTTTGTGAACAATTAGTTATCCAAATGATTCACCCTAAATCATAAAGGAAAAAAGTGCCAAGTGGCATTCAGTTTCATAATATAGTAGGAACTTAGCTGTTTCAGCAAGTTCCTTAACCGATTGAAGCGACGTTCACTTGAACTAGATTAGGAGGAATAAAATGGTAGAAGTAGTAGGAGTTCGCTTCCGTGAAGCCGGTCATATCTATTATTTTGCTCCTGGAAAATCTGAGTATATTTATAATGAGAAAGTACTCGTTGAATCTCAACAGTCAAAACAATTAGCTACTGTTGCTATTCCTAAAAAAACAGTCGATTCAGACGATTTACCAGAGGACCTAAAACCCATTTTAAATAAAGCAACAGCCAATGATTTAGAAAAAGAACAAAAAAATTTGGCTGATGCAGAAGCTGCCAAAAGCATTGCCAATGAAAAAATTCGAGCTCATGACTTAAAAATGAAATTAGTGCGAGTAGAATATACCTTCGATCGTAGCAAAATGATTTTTTACTTTACGGCAGATGGGCGAATTGATTTTCGTGAATTAGTCAAAGACTTAGCGGCTATTTTCCGGACGCGAATTGAGTTACGTCAAATTGGTGTCCGAGATGAAGCGAAAATATTAGGTGGCATTGGCCCTTGTGGCAGACAACTATGTTGCTCAACATTTCTAGGAGATTTTATGCCAGTTTCAATCAAAATGGCTAAAGATCAAGGGTTATCTTTAAATCCTGTCAAAATTTCGGGATTATGTGGCCGCTTAATGTGTTGTTTGAAATACGAAAACGACGAATATGAAGCCGCTAAAAAAGAATTACCAGATTATGGAAAAGAAGTAATAACACCAGATGGCAAAGGTAAAGTCGTCGGGTTGAATCTATTAAGTCGGATTGTCAAAGTTCGTCTGCATGGTCGTGAAATCGCAGCGGATTATGATTACGAAGAAATCAAAGAAGCTACTGCGAAAGTTGCTGCTGAAAAAGGTGATCAAAATGGATAAACGTTCGCTCTATGATGGATTAAATTCGTTGGAAACTGATTTAGACAGTTCCGTGACACAATTAAGAGAAATTAAAGCAGCACTCCATGAGTTGGTAGAAAAAAATACCACGTTGGAAATCGAAAACCAACGCTTACGGGAGCATCTCCAAGAACTGAATAAGTTAGCAGGAAATACAACTGAAACTGAAAAACAAGAGCTATCAAAATCACGTATGAATTTGGAAAAACTTTATGAAGAGGGCTTCCATGTCTGCAATATTTTATATGGTTCAAGACGTGAAAATGATGAAGAATGTGCCTTTTGTCTTGATGTTATTTATGGGGAACGTACGCGTTAAGTCTAGTGGACACTGCAAATAAAAAGGAAAGGTTTGGTTTGACAGTCAATCGATTGTCAAATCAAACCTTTATCTATTTATAGAACGAAAAAGGAAAATGAGGGATGCGCTATGCAAAAACAGAAAAGTTTTGATAAGCAAACAACAAAAGGAAAATTGTATCTTGTCCCAACACCGATCGGCAATTTAGAAGATATGAGTATTCGTTGTTTAAACATATTGAAAGAAGCAACGGTGATTGCTAGTGAGGACACAAGAAACACACAAAAATTGCTAAATCATTTTGAGATTACAACACCACAAATTAGTTTACACGAACATAATTACAAAGAGCGAATTCCTCAACTGATTACACGATTGCTGAATGGTGAAACGATTGCCCAAGTTAGCGATGCAGGTATGCCTTCAATTAGTGATCCTGGTCATGAATTGGTTACAGCATGTCTTGAAGAAGAACTGGCAGTGATTGCCTTGCCAGGACCTACGGCAGGAATGACCGCCTTGATTGCCTCGGGTCTTTTACCACAGCCATTTACGTTTTATGGTTTTTTACCAAGAAAGAAAAAGGAACAGAAAGACGTGTTATCAGCATTAAAAGAAGAACGGCCGACACAGATTTTTTATGAGTCCCCCTATCGGATTGCTAAAACGGTAGCAACGTTTGCTGAAGTCTATGGTCAAGAACGCCCTGCTGTGATTTGTCGAGAATTAACGAAACTTCACGAAGAGTATTTACGAGGTACCTTAGGAGAACTAACAGAATATTTAGCAGAAAATACGCTAAAAGGCGAGTGTTGTTTATTAGTTAGCGGATTTACTGGTGAGAAAGAGACAATAGCAGCAATGCCAGCTATTTCCCTCAAAGAACATGTACAAGTTTTAATGGAGGAAGAGGGACGGAGTTCAAAAGAGGCGATCAAAGAAGTGGCCAAATTGAGAAATGTAAAAAAACAAGAAGTATATAAAGAATATCATTCCATTTAAAAAAGGAGAGAAACATGAGTAATTTATTGCGTGCAGAAGGCGTGTCTTATCAAGTAAATGGTCGTAGCATTCTTTCTGATATTGATTTGTCATTTGAAACAGGTAGCAATACAACAATTGTTGGTCCTTCAGGTAGCGGGAAAAGTACATTTTTAAAAATTTTATCTTCATTATTAAGTCCCACAGAAGGCGAAATTTTTTATCAAGAAGCGCCAATTACTACAATGCCAATCGAAACATACCGCCAAAAGGTTTCTTATTGTTTTCAGCAGCCAACTTTATTTGGTGAAACCGTGTATGATAATTTATTATTTCCATTTACCGTCAGACAAGAAGCGTTTAATCAGGAAAAAGTCGTGGCATTGCTCCAACAAGTGAAATTGCCCGCTGCTTATCTTGAAAAGAAAATAGCTGAACTCTCTGGTGGTGAGCGACAACGGGTTGCTTTGCTACGAAACATTATTTTTGTACCAGATGTTTTATTATTAGACGAAGTTACAACGGGATTAGATGAAGAAAGCAAACAAATTGTCAATCAATTGTTAAACCAATTAAACAAAGAGCAAGGAGTCACGCTGGTTCGTGTCACGCATGATACCGAAGAAATTCAGCAAGCACAGCAAGTGATTCGTATTGTAGCAGGAAAGGTGGCGCCGACAGATGGATTTAGCAGTTAATAATTTATCCTTATTTTTTTCAGTCATGCTAGTGGTGGTCGCATTAATTATTAGTACTAAAGAAAAATTAGGTTTTACAAAAGATATTATTATTAGTGTGATTCGAGCAGTCATTCAATTAGTCGCAGTCGGCTATTTATTAAAATATGTTTTTCAAGTCAATAACCTGATTTTAACGCTCATCATGGTTTTGGTGATTGTTTCCAACGCAGCCTTTAATGCAAAAAAACGCAGCCAGCAATTACAAAAGGGCTTTTTGATTTCTTTTATTGCGATTGGTTGTAGTACAGGAATTACCATTGGTATTTTGATTTTTTCTGGTTCTATTAAATTTATTCCTTCTCAAATCATTCCTATCAGTGGGATGATTGCCAGCAATTCGATGGTGGCAATTGGTTTATGCTATCGCAATTTAGATACTCTTTTTCAAAACCAACGGCAAGCGGTAATGGAGAAACTAGCATTAGGTGCAACTATCAAACTCGCCTCTTTACCAATCATCCAACAAAGTGTGAAAACCGGGATGGCGCCGACGATTGATTCTGCCAAAACTGTCGGAATTGTTAGTTTGCCTGGGATGATGTCAGGCTTAATTTTTGCGGGCGTTGATCCGGTCCATGCGATAAAATATCAGATTATGGTGACTTTTATGTTGCTATCAGCAACAAGTATTGGTTCAGTAATTGCAACTTATCTTGCCTATAAAGGCTACTATAATCAACAAAAACAATTGGTCGTTTAATTAAAAAGCTGGAAATCTGTGTTTATAACTTTACGGATTTTCAGTTTTTTCTGGTTGAAATAAAGAAGTTTCAATTTGAAAAAGAACGGACGTTCGTATATAATGGAGGGAGGAGGCGAATCAAAATGATGAGCGAATTACGTTTTCCCTTAAAAAAAGATACGTCGAGAAAAATTATACATATAGATATGGACGCGTTTTTTGCTTCAGTTGAAGAACGAGATCATCCAGAGTTAGTAGGACATCCGTTAGTTATTGCGCGCCATCCAAGTGATACTGGGGGCAAAGGAGTGGTGACCACAGCGAATTATATTGCTCGACAGTACGGTATTCACTCGGCTATGAGTGCTCAAAAGGCGTATGAACTATGTCCAAGTGCCATTTTTAAGCCAGGTAATTATCAGAAATATAGTGAAATTTCTCAAGAAATCCGTGAAATTTTTCGCCGCTATACAGATGTGATTGAACCAGTATCTATTGACGAAGCGTATTTAGATGTAACTGAAAATAAGGTCAACAGTAAGTCGGCTATTAAAATTGCGAAAATGATTCAATATGATATTTGGCATGAATTGCAGTTAACTTGCTCGGCAGGTGTTAGTTACAATAAGTTTTTAGCCAAGTTAGCATCAGATTTCCAGAAACCAAAGGGCCTGACGGTTGTCTTACCAGAAGAGGCCGAAGATTTTTTGAAAGCATTACCGATTGAAGATTTCCACGGAATCGGCAAAAAAACAGTGCCTAAAATGCATGAACTAGGGATTTTTACTGGAGCAGATTTATACAAGCAAGATGAGATGACGTTGATTCGGTTATTCGGTAAAATGGGTTATTCATTGTATCGTAAAGTCCGTGGTATCCATGATGCGCCAGTTCAAGTGACTAGAGATCGTAAGTCGGTAGGCAAGGAACATACTTACGGCACCCCTTTAACGACGGAAGAGCAGGTTACGGCTCAATTGAGACAATTAGCAGCAGGGGTTGAGCGTGCATTGCAACGAGTGCAAAAGCATGGCAAAACAGTAGTCCTGAAAGTTCGTTATACTGACTATACGACGATTACGAAACGTGTGACATTACCTGAATATATTTCAAAAAAAGAAGAACTTTTCTATCAAGCGAATTTAATTTGGGAAGATATTTTAGGTTTAGAACAAGGAATCCGTTTATTAGGCATTACTTTAACGAATTTAGATCCACTAGCGTATGAAAACATTGTTTTACCTTTATGGGAAAAAAGTTAGCCCTTTAGCCACATCCTCAAGAGATGGCTAAAGGGCTAACTTTTTTAAATTGATTTTTTGATTTGTTCATAAGACGTTTCGGCGTCATGACATTTTTCCCAAATAACAGCTTTGCCAGCAGCAAGTGATTTGGGTACATCAATAATCCGTTGATTACTACTGCCACGAAATTGTAAATTTAAATTACGTTTTGCCAGTTCAAAGCGCCCATCAACTAAAATGTCAATTGAATGGAGTAGTTCAAGCTTATCAGGCGTTTCTAAAAGTAGTTCTTCAAAGGTATACCCTGACCAAGACCAGATATCTTTGGCTGAGCCAAATGTTTCCCGCACACGTTTGACTACACTAAGACAAACATCTGTATTCAGAAAAGGTTCACCACCCAAAAGAGTCAAACCTTGGACATAGTCATGGGACAAATCTTCAATAATTTGATTCATTAAAGATTCTGTAAACGGCGTACCGTAATTGAAATTTTGGACAGCTTTGTTAAAACAACCTTCACAAGCAAAGAGACAGCCGCTCACATATAAACTATTGCGTACACCTTCGCCATCAACAAAGTTGAACGCTTTGTAATCGGCAATCTTTTTTTGGCTGTAGTCTTCGGTTTTCCATTCTTGTGGTTTCGGATTACGCATCAGCAAAACTTCTTTCTATAGAATAATCGAGTTTAATTTTTTAAATGTTTCACACGAGAGGAAATTTCTTTGTGACGACCGTGTACCATTGGGCGAGCTTGCGGGTTACCTAAATAACCACAAGTCCGTTTAACGACATCACAAGTCTTAGGATCATGATTGCCACATTCTGGACATTCAAAGCCACGTTCAGTTGGATGGAAGTCCCCTTCAAAACCACAGGCATAACAATGATCAATTGGCGTATTGGTTCCTAAATAGCCAACTTTGTCATAAGCGTAATCCCAGACAGCTTCAAGTGCTTTGGGATTTTGCTGTAACATGGGGTATTCACAGTAGTGGATAAAACCACCAGAACAGTATTTTGGATAATCCTTTTCAAAATCAAGTTTTTCAAAAGGCGTTGGATTTTTGCGTACATCATAATGGAAACTATTTGTGTAATATTCTTTATCTGTAATATTTTCGACGATGCCAAATTTTTCAGTATCTAAACGGCAAAAACGGTCAGTCAAGCTTTCGCTCGGTGTAGAGTAGACACTAAAATGATAGCCGTATTCGTTGCCCCAGTTGTCGGCATTTTTTTTCAGTTCTTTTAAAATATCCAGTGTAAAGTTTTTGGCCTCTTGATTGTCCTCCCAAGCACCGCCGTAAAAGGCAGAAGCCACTTCATACAAGCCAATATAGCCAAGTGAAACCGTGGCACGTTTGTTTTTAAACAGTTCATCTACGGCATCCTGTGTAGCTAAACGTTTTCCAAATGCACCATACATGTATAAAATCGGTGCATTCGCTGGTTTAGCTTCTTTAACACGTTCAACACGATAAACCAAAGCATCTTTAACGATCGCTAAACGTTCATTTAAAATTTGCCAGAACTTTTCTTGACTTCCTTGCGCTTCTAAAGCGATTCTTGGTAAGTTCAAGGTCACAACGCCTAAATTCATTCGGCCAACATTTACTTCTTCACCTTGTTCGTCTTTCCAGCCTTGTAAAAAGGAACGACAGCCCATTGGTACCTTAAAACTACCTGTTAGTTCAACGATTTTATCATAGTTTAAAACATCAGGATACATGCGTTTCGTTGCGCATTCCAGTGCCAGTTGTTTAATATCGTAGTTTGGATCAGTAGGTTGCGCATTGACGCCTCGTTTAATTGTGAAAATCAGTTTTGGGAAAATAGCTGTTCGTTTTTCAATCCCTAAACCATTAATTCGGATTTGTAAAATCGCCCGTTGAATTTCTCGCTCAAACCAGTTGGTACCTAAACCAAATCCCAGAGAAGTAAAAGGGGTTTGTCCATTGGAAGTAAATAAGGTATTAATTTCATACTCAAGACTTTGCATGGCATCAAAAATATCTTTTTTCGTTTTCTTCTGAGCGAATGCTTTTTGGCGTTCTTCTCCTTCAATCCATTCTTGCGCATCTGCTAAATGTTTTTCATAATTACGTTCCGCAAAAGGCGCTAATAATTCATCAATCCGATCGGCAGAGCAACCACCATACTGACTGGAAGCTACATTGGCAATAATTTGAGAAATTTGTGCAGTGGCCGTTTGAATTGATTTTGGTGATTCGACATCAGCGTTCCCAATTTTAAAGCCATTGTTTAGCATGCCTTTAAAATCAATTAAACAGCAGTTTGTCATGGGCGTATATGGATGATAATCTAAATCGTGATAATGAATGTCGCCTTTTTGATGGGCATTAGCCACGTGTGAAGGCAACATCTTTAAACCAATTGATTTTCCAACAATCCCAGCGGTTAGATCACGTTGCGTATTAAAAACGTCACTGTCTTTGTTGGCATTTTCGTTCACGACAGTCTGATCTTTATTAATTAATTTGCCGATAGATACATTAATATCAGTTGCTTTACTACGCTCAAAATCACGTTGGGTTCTGTAATGAATGTATTCTTCGGCTAAGGCATACTCATTGTTGGATAGCAGAGTATGTTCCACAATATTTTGAATTTCATAAATTTTTACGTTATTGGTAAAACGTTCGGCAATTTCTCGATTGACATCGGCAACAATCGATTGGACTTTTTGATGTGTCAAAGGAGTGACTTGGTCATGTATTTTTTGTTCAGCTTTGATCAAAGCGTCGTATATTTTTTGATCATCGAAAGTCACTAAACGACCATCTCGTTTGACGACTTTAATTGTTGAGAGATTAACATCCTCGGCTTTTTCATCAGTAATCTTCATCATTTTATCCAGCTCCTTATATCTCGTTAGTAACTATCCTAATACAAAGGTCGGCTAAATTCAATCGATATATTGCGTATTTTTAGTAAAATATCACTAGACAAACACTATATATTGTGCTTGTGCTGTTTTGAAAAAATATGAAAACAAATGAAGAAAAGGATTGAGCAAATTTTTTTGTGTGAAAAAAATTCTTTGTCAAAATTAAAAAACAGCAAAGAGTTTTTTGCCAAATTGCTAAAAGCAACACTAAAAAATAACAATTATTAAATAATAATTGTTTGCAGATTTATTCACGAAATGCCAATTATTCTTTGACTACCGAACGATATTGTAAGATAAAACGATGTTCATTCAGATTTTTTCTTGGTAAAATAAGAGTAATAACAAAACGTTGGAGCGAGAAAAATGAAAAAAATTGTAGAAGTAAACCATGTCAGCAAGACATATGGTCGTTTAAATAATAAAACAGAAGTATTAGATAATATTTCGTTTACCGTTGATGAAGGTGAATTTGTGGGGATTATGGGTCCCAGTGGTGCCGGGAAATCGACACTGTTGAATGTCTTATCCTCGATTATTTTGCCAACCGCAGGAATCGTGCGCATCGCCGGACAAGATATTTTGAAAATGCGAGATAATCAATTAAGTGATTTTCGGAGAAACGAAATGGGGTTTATTTTTCAATCGTTTAACTTAATTGATACGTTAAATGTGAAGGACAATATTCTGTTGCCTTTAGCTGTAGAAAAAGTTTCATTAGAAGAAATGGATAAACGTTTGTTACATGTGACTTCGATTTTGGGGATTCAGGAGCTTTTATCTGCTTATCCACCAGAGATATCTGTGGGACAAAAACAACGGGTAGCAGCTGCTCGTGCTTTGATTACGAACCCTAAAATTATTTTTGCAGATGAACCAACTGGCTCGCTGGATTCAAAATCAGCAACAGAATTGTTGAAATATTTAGCTGAAATTAATCTACATGATGATGCCACAATTTTGATGGTGACACATGACCCGTACACGGCCAGTTTTTGCAATCGCATCTTGTTCATTAAAGACGGTGCGATTTTCTCAGAAGTTGTTCGTCAAGGATCACGTAAGGAATTTTTTAATCGTGTGATAGATATGCAAGCAACGATTGGTGGAGGCGGGCGCGCAAATGATTTTTAAACTATCATTAAAAAATTTAAAAGCTCATGTACCTAATTATCTAGTTTATTACATTAGTATGACTTTTGCAGCGGTCGTTTATTATTGTTTCCGTGCGATTGCTTACAACCAGCCTCTTGTCGCAGGTGCAGGCCGTGATATCGAAATTAAGCGATCTTTAGGACTCGGTAGTACCTTAGTCACCATTATTATTTTAGGCTTTATGTTGGCAGCAAATCGCTTTTTTATAGGCAAACGTAGCCAAGAAATTGGATTGTATCGATTAATTGGCTTGAGAAAGAGCCAAGTTTCACTAATTTTTTTAGTGGAAAATTTAGTTTTAGGCTTTGTTTCACTAATTAATGGGATTATTTTAGGAGTGATTTTCACCAAGTTGTTTTCAATGATTTTAGCCAAAGTTATGTTTTTAGAAGTGCCCAGTTTCTTCTATATTTCTTGGCGTTCCGTTATTGAAACCGGTGTAGCTTTTGCATTTATGATTTTGATTGTCTGCTTAAGAAGTATTTGGATGATTTATCGTTATCCATTGTCGCAGCTTATGCACCAAGAAAAAATTGGTCAAATTAATTATAGTCGTTTAACGAAACGGCGGCAGTTTCTAGGTATTTTAGGTCCTATTTGTTTACTGGCCGGTTATTTTATTGCGTTTGATTTTCGTAATTTAGCGACAGGTATTGTGTATAAACAATTAAATGATTCATTGGATATCTCGATTCCAATGATTATTACGTTGACCCCTTTTATCATTTTGGGTCTATGTGTGGTGGGAACTTATTTATTTTTCCGTTATACCATGTATTTTATCATTCGCTTATTTAATCATAGAAAAAAATGGTATTACCAAGATTTACGCATGATTACTTTAGGCAATGCCAAACGCTACTTATTTAAAAGTAGCAAAACACTCACTGGTTTGACCTTGTTAATTGCGACAGCCTTGAGTGGAATCGGCGTGATGGTTTTTGTGTATACGATTAGTATGCACACGGTCAACAGTGATGGCCCCGTGGACTTTTTAGTTTCACAGGAAAGCTATCCTAAATTGAAGAAAGTTCTCGATGAAGCGAAGGACACCAAAATAAAAAATGAAGTGACACTTTCTTATAAAATTACTGGAATTGAACGCACCTTGCGAATTGGTCAAGCGCCAGAGGAACAAGAAACGATTGAAGCAGTTAATGTTTTATCCTTCTCCAATTATCGTAACTATCAAAAAATTAATCCTTATTTGAAAGATCTGCATTTAAAAAATGACCAAAGTGTAATCTATATGGATAGCTTTACCAATATCTTAAGTGGTATGTCTCGTTATGGCGCGAAACTGCAATTTGTTGAAGGAGAGACGGCACAACTACAACAAGTGCTGCCAAACTATTTAGGCAATTTTTTACTGCAATATTCCTTACCAACGATTGTCGTTTCCGATGCCCTTTATCAGAAAGTGACAAAAAATTCCATTCAATATCAGATTAACGCCGTAAATGTTGACACGAAAAGCCGTGAAAAACTTTATGAAGCCGTAAATAAACAGATTGCCACAGAATGGCAAACGCCAATTTTGTATAAGTATGAAAAAAACAACCAGCAGTTGAGTGGTTTTGCCAAACAAATGCCTAACGAAGAGGCAAAGAATACGCAAGATGATGTCACAGAAACTTGGCGGCTAAATATGAATGATCGCTACGCCTCTTTACGCTATGAACGAAAAATTAACGGTTTGACTTTATATGTCTCCATGTTTGTGGCGATTTTAGCGTTGTTTATTACGGGCAGTATTTTGATGTTACGACAACTGTTTTCCGCTGTAAGTGAGCGTCAAGATTACGTGACTTTAAAACGGATGGGTGTTTCTAGTAAAGCGATAACTAAGCAAATTTATCGACAGAATAGTTTGATTTTCTTTCCGCCGATGGTCATTGGGATTTTGCATACCACCTTCGCTATTTATTTGTTAAGCCAATTTATTAAGAGTCCAGGATATTTGTTAGTATATCTTTCTTGTGGAATCTTAATAATTGTTTATCTAATTTTTTATATTTTAACGTCTGCCATTTATGCGCGGATGATTCGACACATCCATTTTTAAAAAACTGTAAAAGCCGTTGTGAAGCGGTTTTTACAGTTTCTTTATGCGAAAAAATTATGAGAGTTCCCTTTATGAAAATCATGAAAATTTAAGAAGTGACGAAATTGTTAGTTTTTTTATTAAATTGTAAGAAATTTCAATGGACTTTGCTGAAATATAGCATAAAATAATGGATAGCGATTAACCTTAGGAGGTGAATGATAATGAAAACAACTTTTCAGAAAATTCTCAATAACGAAAGTCTTAAATTCATCGGTAAAACGTTATTTTATTCTTTCATTGTCATTGCATTAATTTATCTTTATCATTACAAGAATATCAATGGAGGAACCTTCATTTATAACGAGTTTTAAGGAGGCGGCTATACATGGAAAAAGTAATTAATATGATTCAAACGATTGATGAATGGGCACGTAAAGAACCCCAACGTCCTGTTTATTTAACCGAAGAAAAAGTCTCTACGTATGGAGAGTTAAAAGAAAAGTCAGACAATCTAGCCGCTTATTTAGCTGAGCTGAAAACGGACAAGTCAGCGATTGTCGTATACGGAGAATTAGATTTTGAAATGATTGTGAGTTTTCTAGGCGCATCGAAAGCTGGTTTTAGCTATATCCCCATTGATGCACATACACCAAAAGAACGCATTGAACTAATTCTAAACGTAGCCAAACCAACCGCAGTGATTGCTGTGCATGAATGGCCTGAGTTAGCCACCGAAGTGCCAGTAATTACGGCGGAAGAATTAACAGAAATGATGATGCATGCACCTCGACATGCGCCTGCGTTGACGCCTGTCACAGGAGCAAGTAATTACTATATCATTTTCACTTCAGGGACAACTGGCGTACCAAAGGGTGTGCAAATCAGCCATGATAATTTAGTTAGCTTTACGAATTGGTTGTTGCGAGATTTTGGTTTAGAAGAAGGGGCCCGCTTTTTAGCACAGGCACCTTATTCGTTTGATTTATCGGTGATGTCTATTTATCCCGCATTGGCGTTAGGCGGCTCATTAACTCCGTTACCCAATGAAATCATTAACGATTTTAAACAATTATTTACGCGTTTGCCACAATTAACAATCGACGTCTGGGTTTCAACACCGTCCTTTATTGAATTGTGTCTAATGGAACCAAGCTTCGATGGTGAACATCTACCAGCACTGCGCACGTTTTTATTCTGTGGAGAAGAATTACCAAAACCAACGGCTGAGAAATTAGCCGCTCGTTTCCCAACTGCGCATATTTATAATACGTATGGGCCGACAGAAGCGACTGTAGCGATTAGTGCCATTGAAATCACTCAAGAAGTTTTAAAAAGTGTTCAACGTTTACCAATCGGGTATGTGAAAGAGGATACGCAAATTTATATTATGGAAGGCATGTCAAAATTACCTGCAGGTGAAATTGGTGAAATCGTCATTGCTGGACCAAGTGTTTCCAAAGGCTATCTAAATAATCCTGTGAAAACAGCTGAAGCTTTTTTCCAATTAGATGGCATACCAGCTTATCGCACAGGCGATGCTGGAAAGTTAGTCGATAACCTATTGCAGTATGAGGGACGCTTAGATTTTCAAATTAAGTTGCATGGCTACCGCATTGAGTTAGAAGAAGTGGATCATCACTTAACGAATGTTTCCTACGTGAAACAAGCAGTTGTTGTGCCGAAATATCAAGGAAATAAAGTCCAACAATTAATTGCCTATGTCGTTCCGCAAGCACATGAATTTTCAAGTGATTTTCAATTAACTAAGGCAATTAAACAAGAATTAGCCACGTTGACAATGGACTACATGATTCCACAAAAATTTGTATATGTTGAACAATTACCTTTGACAAGTAATGGCAAAATTGATCGGAAAGGGTTGATGAATGAGGTGAATGCCACATGATGAATTTTCCTCATATGATTCCCTATAATGCACCGTATTACTTTGTTCTGCTAATTACGGCCTTGTTGCCAATGATTTTAACCTTAGCCATTAAAGGGACACGTTGGCCTTGGTACCAAACGCTCGTGACACTGGTCTTTCTATATATCAGTTTTGGTGGCGAATTTTGGCAACAAGGAGTCGCTCTGATTGTATATGTTATTTATCAAACGTTACTAACGTGGGGCTATGCGGCTTATCGAAAAAATAAAAATGCAGGTTGGGTCTTTTATCTGGCTGTCTTTTTAGCTATATTACCACTTGTTTGGGTGAAAGTTTCTCCCTTCATGACAGGCAAAACAACCTTACTTGGCTTTTTAGGGATTTCTTATTTAACCTTTAAAGCGGTCCAAGTGGTCATGGATTTACGGGATGGCGTAATGAAAGAATATCATCCGTTTCGTTACATTCAGTTTCTCTTGTTTTTCCCGACTATTTCTTCAGGACCCATCGATCGTTATCGGCGCTTTGAAAAAGATTTGAAAAACCCGCCGAGTGCGGAGAAATATTTAGACTTTTTAGAAAAAGGAATTTTTTATTTATTTCTAGGATTTTTATATAAGTTTATTATCAGTCATTATCTTGGTGGTGTCTTTTTACCACATGTGGAAAAAATGGCCTTGGCACAAGGTGGTTTATCTTGGTGGACAGTCGGCTATATGTATAATTACAGTTTGTATCTATTCTTTGATTTCGCAGGCTATAGTTTACTGGCCGTTGGCACAAGTTATTTAATGGGCTATGATACACCAATGAACTTTAACAAACCGTTCCTAAGTTGGAATATTAAAGAATTCTGGAATCGTTGGCACATGACCTTATCTTTTTGGTTCCGTGATTACATTTACATGCGCTTAATGTTTTTCTTAATGAAAAAGAAAGTCTTTAAGAGTCGGATTGTGACTTCTAATATTGGTTACTTTGCGTTGTTCTTAATCATGGGCATTTGGCATGGATTAACGTGGTTCTACATCGCTTATGGGCTCTACCATGCAACACTAATTTGTGTGACAGATGCTTGGCTACGTTTTAAGAAAAAACATAAAGACAAGATACCATCAAACAAATTTACACATGCATTTGCAGTCTTTTTAACTTTCCAAGCGGTTTGTGTCAGCTTCCTGATTTTCTCAGGATTTTTAGACAAACTATGGTTTAAATAAACAAAAATAAAAATATAAAGGGGCAATTTACAATGAACATTCAAGAAACAGTATTAAACATTTTAGAAGATATTACAGGAACAGACGAAGTTGTGAACAATCAAGACATTCAATTATTTGAAGAAGGATTATTGGACTCTTTAGCAACGGTTCAATTATTAGTAGAAATTGAAGGACAATTAGGAATCCAAGTTCCTGTATCAGACTTTGACCGTGAAGTATGGGGAACACCAAAACAAATCATTCAACAAGTGGAAGCTTTACAATAATGTCTAGAAAAAAACGACTAATCAGAATCTTAGGTCCAGTGCTTTGTTCAGCGGTCTTGGTTGCAGTGTTCTTTTTTGCACCGTTCAGAATCAATTTAACTTCCGAAAAAACGTTGAAGGAAGCATCAACGTCAATGGCACCGAACGTTTTAAAAGGCAATGTGATTAAAAACAAAGCAGTGGCTTCTGGTAAATATGTTCCTTTTTTTGGCTCTTCTGAATTAAGTCGATTTAGTGCTTTCCACCCTAGTGTGCTCTCTGAAAAGTATCAACGGAACTACCGACCGTTTTTACTAGGAGAAGCGGGCACACAGTCATTAACCCAAGCGATGGTCATTCATTCGATGGGCGATGCGATCGCCAATAAAAAAGCGGTCTTTATTTTATCTCCGCAATGGTTTGTCAAAAAGGGTGTACCTAATGATAGTTTTGGTGCACACTATTCACAATTACAAACCTACCAATGGTTAGCTAATTTAACCGAATTAACCAGCGGTGACCAATATCTAGCACAACGTTTGACCAAATTTCCAGTTGTTCAAAAAGACAAAGTCTTAATGGAAACTTTGGCAAATCTGCAGGCAGGGCAACTTCCCCAACGCTCTCAACGAGATTATTTTATAATGAATCTCCGTTTCTTGAATCGTGAGGATGAATTGTTTAGCCAAATTGGCATGGTTAGCAGAGAACCAATTGTTGAAAAAGATATGAAACAATTACCCGCTACGTATAATTTTAATGAATTAGATCAGCTAGCTGGAAAAATTGCGGCAAAAGCCATAAATAATAATAAATTTGAAATTAGTAATGGTTTTTATCGCCAACGGATTAAACCAGTTTTACCGAAATTAGCTCATTCACAAAAGAAATGGGATTATCGTTTTTCTCCAGAATATGGTGATTTCCAAGCTGCGTTAGAACAGTTAGCAGAAAAAAATGTCGATGTTTTATTTGTAATCCCACCTGTTAACAAACGTTGGTCGGACTATACGGGCTTGTCACAAGATATGTTGCAACAAGTAGCACGCAAGCTGAAATATCAACTTCAAGAGCAAGGCTTTACTAACATTGCTGACTTCTCAACATGTAGTAATGAACGTTACTTTATGGCGGACACGATTCATTTAGGTTGGCGTGGTTGGCTCGCTGTTGATCGTCAAGTAGATGAATTTATGAAACAACCTGCGTCTAAAAAGTTAGCGTATCAAATTGATGATCGTTTTTATCAGACAGATTGGCAACAACAAAATCCATTGGTCTTACCTCAATTTTAAGAAGGCAAGATGGATTAAGTACCAAGTATTTGAAGCGGACTAGAAGTGCTTCGTAACAATGAAAATAGCCTGTACCTGCCGTTGAATAACGAGCGTGCAGGCTGTTTTTTCGTTTACTTTTAGTGGAGAACGGTGCTCAATTTATTTTTTGTAAGTATTTTTTTAGTTCGTGGTATAATGGATAAAATTGGTTTTTGAGGGGAGTTATTTTTATGGATGCAAAAGAAGAAAAAATGTTAATTGATTTAACAAGTGCTAAAGGGATTGCTGGGAATGAAGACGAAGTACGTTCGTTATTTAAAAAGTATGCAGCACCGTATGCGGATAAATTTTTATATGATGGCCTTGGCAGTATTATTGCAAAAAATGTTGGTGATAAAGAAGGACCAAAAGTCTACATTTCTGGGCATATGGATGAAGTCGGTTTCATGGTTACCCAAATCACAGAAAAAGGCTTTTTAAAATTTCAAACCGTTGGCGGTTGGTGGGGGCAAGTGATGTTGGCCCAACAAGTTCAGATTAAAACTACGACTGGTAAGGTTTACCATGGTGTCATTGGGTCTAAACCACCGCATGTGTTAACAGCGGAAGTTCGTAACAAACCCTATGAGATTGCAGATATGTTTATTGATATTGGTGCAAGTAGCGATCAACAAGTTGCAGAATGGGGGATTCATCCAGGGGATATGGTGACACCATATATTGACTATCGTCGCATGAATGATACAAAATTTTTATTGGCAAAAGCGTGGGATAACCGAATTGGTACGGCCGTTTCATTAAAAGTTTTAGAAAATTTAGCGACAGAAGGGCACCCCAATATTTTATTTGCAGGCAGTGATGTGCAAGAAGAAGTCGGGCTACGCGGTGCGCAAACAAGTACGCATCTTGTGAATCCAGACATAGCGTTTGCTTTAGACACAGGAACAGCTGGTGACACACCAGGAATGACACCTAAAGAAGCCGACTCTGTTTTAGGTGAAGGACCACAAATTTTGATTTATGATGCATCAATGATTCCGCATAAAAAATTACGTGATTTTGTTATTCAAGTGGCGGAAGAAAATAACATTCCCTTCCAATATACAGTGATTACAGGGGGAGGTACGGATGCTGGCCGCATGCATTTAACACGCAATGGGATTCCATCATTAGCCATCACGGTGCCTGTTAGATATCTGCATTCACATACCTCAGTTATTCATGAAGATGATTATTTCAACACAGTCAAATTAGTCACAGAAGTGGTGAAACGTCTAGATAAAGAAACAGTCGCTAAATTGACTAGTTATTAGTTTCAGAAAGGATGGAATGAATGAAAAGTTTAGTAACAAATTCGCAACATCGTGCCAATGCTCGCAGAGCCCTTGATGGGCAATGGGGGATCATGGCTTGGTTAACTTTCTTAGGAGTGGTTTTACAGAGCTTCTTAACATCGATTGTGCAAAATTTATTTTCTGGTGAAAATCAAGTTTTTCAAAGTAGTTTTGCCGCAGTATTACTGCAAATTTTTGTTTTATTCGCGTTAAGTTATGCGCTATATTACGCAGCCTTGAAGGTGTTGCGTGGTGAAAAGGTGCGGGTCAATATTTTAATGAGTGTTTTTCAAGGAAAATATTATGGTCCGCTATTCGTGATCAACCTACTTCAAAAAGTACTTGAACGTGTAATTGGTTTGTTATTTTTGTTACCAATTTTATTTGGTGCAGGGACAACCTTGTATTTCAAATTGATGTTTAGTACAGTTACACCAGAGGAAATCCAAACCTTTTTCTTAAATGATTTTTCCTTTTTCCTAGCGTTTGGCGTTGCCACTATCTTGATCTTTTTAATTGGTTTGTTTGTGAGTGGCGTTTTTCAATTTGCTGTGTGGCTACGTTTTGATAATCCAGAACTGCCAATTATGATGGCGTTGAAACAGGCGTTATATTTAATGAAAAATCGTTTTTGGCAATATTTATGTTTACAATTTTCTTTTATTGGTTGGTATATTGTGGGCTTTTTAGCTATTGGTATCGGTCTATTATGGGTGATTCCTTATAACCATGTAGCGTTAGCTAGTTTTTATCAAACTGCCTTAGAAGAAAAAGGTTTAGCCGAAGAATAAAAAAGAAGCTTGAATCCTTTGTTATCTCGACAAAGGGTTCAGGTTTTTTCTTTGTCTTTTTGTGAAAATTTAAGCGTTTTAACCTCGTTTTTCCGTTATTTTATGGTAACATGGAAGTATCGTATTGAAGGAGGTTGTCCACACATGAAATTGACTGTCTTAGGCTGTTTAGGTGCTTATCCATACAAAGGAGAAGGAACGAGTTCCTATTTGTTAGAATCTGAAGGCTTTCATTTGCTTATTGATGCAGGCAGTACGACATTAGTGCGTTTAGAAAACTATCTAGATCTATTGAAATTAGATGCTGTCATTCTGTCGCATTACCATCATGACCATATCGCAGATTTAGGTGTTTTACAATATTATCGTCAGCTTTATCCAACGCTGGAACCGACTCCTATTTTGCCAATATATGGCCATACACAAGATCAAATGCATTTCAAAGAACTAACGCTTCCTAACGTTTCCGAAGGGAAAGAGTATTTTGAAGCAGAAGAGTTGGCAGTAGGACCATTTTTAATTACTTTCATGGAAACGATTCATCCTGTCACTTGTTACGCGATGCGGATTGTTGAAAAAGCGACCGGCAAAGTCTTTGTCTTTACAGGAGACTCTGGTTACTTAGCAAGTTTTGAAGACTTTGCAAAAGACGCGGATTTATTCTTAGCGGATACGTACTTATTTGAAGGTAATGAACGACATCATGCACATTTTACGTCAAGAGAAGCAGGTGAAATTGCCAAAGCCGCACAAGTCAAACAATTGATGTTGACCCATTTACCACAACATGGGTCATTGGAACAACTACGTGAAGAAGCGCAAAACTATGCTGGAACGGAAATTCCAGTGACATTAGCCCAACCAGATTTAACAGTTGAGATTTAAAAAAGTAACTATACCAAGGGAGAGAACCGATTGTGATTTTTGTACCGAATGAAAATAATGACCCACGAGTGAATTTAGCAATTGAAACATATTTGTTAACAGAAATGCCTTTAGATGAGCCCATCCTTTTATTTTACATTAACGAGCCGTCAATCATTATTGGCCGTAACCAAAATACAATTGAAGAAATTAACAAAGAATATGTAGATGAGCACGGCATTCATGTTGTTCGTCGCTTAAGTGGCGGCGGCGCCGTTTATCATGATCATGGTAATTTGAATTTTAGTTTTATTATGCCAGATGACGGCAACTCTTTCCGTGATTTTGCGAAAGTTACCCAACCAATTATTCAAGCATTGCACGACTTAGGCGTTGAAGGTGCCGAATTAAAAGGGCGCAATGACCTAGTGATTAATGATATGAAGTTTTCAGGAAATGCGATGTACGCTACCAACGGCCGCATGTTTGCACATGGAACCTTAATGTTTGATAGTGATATTGATGAAGTTGTAAATACATTGAAAGTACGGAAAGATAAAATCGAATCTAAAGGTATCAAGTCTGTTCGTTCACGGGTAACAAACATTAAACCATTTTTATCTGAAGATAAACAAGAGATGACAACGGAAGAATTCCGCCAAGAAATTCTTTTGAAAATTTTCGGCGTAGATTCGATCGACCAAGTTAAAACGTATGAATTAACTGATCAAGACTGGGCGGCTATTAACAAAATTTCAGAGCAATACTATCGCAATTGGGATTGGAATTATGGTAAATCACCTGCATTTAACTTAGAACGTCGCCATCGTTTCCCAATTGGTTCAATTGAAATGAAAATGAATGTGGCAGATGGTGCCATTCAAGAAATTAAAATCTTTGGGGACTTCTTTGGGCTTGGTGAAATTAAAGATGTTGAAGATATTTTAACCGGCGTGAAATATGATAAAGCTTCTTTAGAAGAAGCCATTGATCAAATTGACGTTAAAAAATACTTTGGCAATATCGAAAAAGAAGATTTGCTTGGGTTAATTTATTAAAAAAAAGACAGCCGTTTCAAACGGTTGTCTTTTTTCTAGCTAAAAAATAATTTTTAGCTTTTAGAAAGGTAGTACTATGTGCAAAATCGTCGAAACGATTTTTATCAGGGAACTATCAAATAGCTCGCCTGCATATGTACTTGAACCAAGTCAAGTCCGGGAATTTGGTTATGTGCTTCACTATAAATCACTATCTGTAAAGAGTATACAAGATTTCCTTTCTTTTGTGATACCAAATTTTTACAGACAAAGTAGTAAAATTTGACGTTTCTTATTTTAGCAAGGTTATAGGCTTGTTTTGGGGCTTGAAATAGCAAGAATTGAGAGTGATTTAAGGGAAAATATTAACATATGTAGAAGTATTTTTATAAGAAATAACGAGAAAAAATCAATAAGTATGTTCTTGAGGGCTACTTTTTGACGTTTTATAATTAAAACTTAATAAAAAATAGCGGAAACAAAGAAAAAATGTGCTTACAAAAAGTAATCCGCACTTAGCTAGGAAGTTAAGAATGTGTAGGTTATTTTCAAACAAATACTAAGAATCCTATTTCAATCCTTTACAGAGGAACAAGGACTTCGTATAATAAAGGGACGAAAAGGAGCGAAAGTGATGAGAAACGAAATGATGCATCGACCAGTCGTTAAACCAGAATTGGTTGAGTATATGCGTACAAAACAAAAGAAACTTCCCGGAGAATTAGGTGCAGTGGAGGCGGAAGCCAATGAAGCAGGGGTGCCGATTATTCCGCACGAAACAGTAGTTTTTCTACAATTTTTGCTAGGACAACTAAAGCCTAAAAATATTTTAGAAATCGGGGCAGCAATTGGTTTTTCTTCAAGCTTGATGGCCCAATTTGTTGGTGAAGATGGTCACGTGACCACGATTGATCGTTTTGACGTAATGATAAAAAAAGCGAAGAAAACCTACCAACGCCTAGACTTAGAAGAAAAGGTCACTCTTTTAGAAGGACAAGCAGCTGAGATTCTACCAACGTTGGAAGGACCTTATGACTTTATTTTTATGGATAGTGCCAAATCAAAATACATTGAATTTTTACCTGAATGTTTACGGTTGCTGCCAGTTGGCGGCGTTTTAATGGTGGATGATGTATTTCAAGCTGGGACAATTTTAGACCCTGCTGAGGAAGTACCGAAAAAAAATCGAGCGATTCATCGTAAATTAAACCAATTTTTAGATGTAGTCATGGCGCATCCTGATTTAACTTCTACTTTAGTTCCTCTTGGTGATGGAGTTATTTTAATTACCAAAGAGAAAGAAACGATTATTTTAGATAGTTAAAGAATGTCTTCACAAAAAGAAAGCGAATCATTAAAAAGCAAGTTCTTTT
This sequence comes from Enterococcus sp. DIV1758, assembly GCF_051711985.1. Classification (NCBI taxonomy): domain Bacteria; kingdom Bacillati; phylum Bacillota; class Bacilli; order Lactobacillales; family Enterococcaceae; genus Enterococcus; species Enterococcus sp. DIV1758. Next base: position 2,286,283 of record NZ_JBIOOA010000001.1, on the reverse strand, counting down.
AATGATTTGTTTTCTTTTTTATGTTATTTAAAAAGTTATCTCACTATTTCTAATTGAGAATGATAATTATAAAATTCTCAATAGGACAGTATTATGTGTTAATAAAACCTTGTTTGTTTATAATTATTCTATTGACGGAATAATTATAAACTGTTATCCTTAAAGAGTAAAAAAACAGAGGAGGAACGACAATGAATTTAATTAATCAAAAACTTTTTGACTTTGAATGTGATGCCTATCACGATGGTGAATTTACACGAGTATCAACAGAAGATATTTTAGGAAAATGGAGTATTTTCTTCTTTTATCCAGCTGATTTTTCTTTCGTGTGTCCTACGGAATTAGGGGATATGCAAGAGCATTATGCGCATTTACAGGAATTAAATTGTGAGGTTTACTCTGTTTCAGAAGATAGTCATTATGTGCATAAAGCATGGGCTGACGCTACAGAAACGATTGGAAAAATTAAATATCCAATGTTAGCCGATCCCAACGGTCAACTTGCTCGTTTCTTTGGCGTTTTAGATGAAGCTTCTGGAATGGCTTACCGTGCTTCATTTATTGTGAGTCCAGAAGGTGAGATCAAATCTTATGAAATCAACGATATGGGTATTGGTCGTAATGCTGAAGAACTTGTTCGAAAATTAGAAGCTTCTCAATTTGTAGCAGAACATGGTGATAAAGTTTGTCCAGCCAATTGGCAACCAGGAGAAGAAACAATTGCGCCAAGCTTAGATTTAGTTGGTAAAATTTAAATTCGCTTTGTAAATAGAGGTCAAAGAGTTGGATAAAACAGAGAAAATGTTTTGTTCAGCTCTTTTTCTGAAACACAGAAGAAAGAGGAGAAGCAAGTGACAGAAGAAATCTACGATTTGATTATTATTGGTGGCGGCTCAGCTGCTTTATCTGCAGGTATCTATGCAGGTCGCGCAATGATGGATACCTTAATTATTGAAAAAGACAAAATTGGCGGACAGGTAACGACGACTTCTGAAATTGTGAACTATCCAGCGATTCGTCACACAACAGGTCCAGAACTAATGGAAGAAATGCGCATTCAAGCACAAGACTTCGGTGTAGCTTTTACAAAAGACGAGATTATTGATGTTGATTTTAGTCAAACGATAAAAACTGTTCAATCGGCGAGTCAAACCTACCAAGCATATGCAGTATTGATTGCGACAGGGGCCTCTGCTCGTAAAATTGGTTTCCCTGGTGAAAGTGAATTTACAGGACGCGGCGTGGCCTATTGTTCTACTTGTGATGGGGAGTTTTTCCAAGGTCTGGATATTTTTGTGATTGGTGGCGGTTATGCAGCAGCGGAAGAGGCCGTTTATTTGACACGTTACGGTAAATCAGTAACGATGATTATCCGAGAACCTGATTTTACATGTGCAAAATTAACTGCGGAGGCGGCTAAAAATCACCCGAAAATTAAGATTGTTTATAACACAGAAGTGAAAGAAATTACGGGAGATGATTTTGTCCGAAAAGCTGTGTTTGTCAATAACCAGACGGGAGAAGAAACGGTTTATGAAGCACCAAAAGACAGTACATTTGGTCTGTTTGTTTTTGCTGGAAATAAACCAAGTACAGAAATTTTTGAAGGGAAAATTGCCTTAGACCGTGGGTATGTGCCAACAACTGAGAATATGGAAACCAATATTCCTGGCGTTTATGCAGCAGGAGATTTACGAATAAAAGAATTACGTCAAATTGTGACGGCGGTTGCAGACGGTGCAATTGCCGCCACTCATGCGCAACGTTACGTGACAGAACAAAAAACACAGGCGGGCCAACCGATTGTAACGAAGCGAATGACTGAACGATTAGCTAATCAATCTGCCCCTGAAACAAACAGTCAGCAATCAAAAGAAAAACAGCCAGCGAAAGTTACTGGTAAGCATCAGTGGTTCCCAGAAAGTATGCGCCAACAATTAAGCGGTATTTTCGCTAAACTAACCAAAAAAGTGACGTTGCTTCAGTTTTTGGATGCAAGTGATGAAAAATCATTGGAACTTCAGTCATTCTTAACAGAATTTGCAAGTCTGGATCAGAAGATTACTTTAGAAACGATTTTGAAAGATACTGAGCCAGCCAAAGAATTGCTGTATGGGATTGAAAAAATGCCTAGCGTTGTGCTCTTAGATGCGGCAGGAAACTATACAGGAATTAAATTTAGTGGTATTCCTAGTGGTCATGAAGTAAACTCGTTGGTTTTGGCAGTTTATAATGTCGGCAGCGAGGGACAGCCGTTAGAAGCAAGTCTGCAAAAGAACATACTTGCATTGCCAAAAAGAAAAATAGAAATCTTTGTTTCACTAACATGTCATTTCTGTCCCGATGTCGTGGCCGCTTGCCAACGGATTGCATCAATTAATCCTCATGTTGAAGCAGAAATGGTGGACATTAGTCTATTTCCAGAGTTGAAAAAAGAAAAGAAAATTATGAGCGTTCCAGCAATGCTGATTGATGGCGAACAAATGATTTTTGGTTCAAAAACAATGACCGAAATTATTGAAGCCTTGGCTTAAAAGAGGCGGAAAAAAGTAAATAGCCTAAAGACCTAAGTCATTCAAAAAAGTGAGAAATACGTCGAGATGATGTATTTCTCACTTTTTTCGCATAGTTAGTCAAGTACCTTTTTTGATTAAGCGATTGAGTTTCCTAAAAAGAATTAAAAAGACACAACAGCAAATGAACAATAGGCTTCCTGTTAGTGGTAAAAAGATACCTTGCATGTAGCTATCGATATGCATTAAACCAGGCACCTCGCTGAAAAAATCATGGATAAACTGTTGAATGAGCTTATTAGCTAGAAAAGCAGCTAAAGGCAAAACAAAAATCAAATAATAGATGGGTTGTAAGGCATAGCTAATTAAAATTTGTAATTTTGTCGTACCTAAAAGAGCTAAGATCAGTAAGTCGTTTTTTTGCTCTAAAAAAGTTAGGAAGAAAGCTCGGCAAATATAACTAATCAGGAAGAAAAAGAGTGTTCCAGTGCTGATTCCAGCCAAACCTCTGAAAATTTTCAATGGAGGAATCACTGCATAATTATCAAGAAGAATCATTTGTGAAAGCCATCGAGAAAACAACAAAGTCAATAATAGAGCAGAAAAAGTCAGAAAACTAATAATAAAGATAAGAATCAACGTACTAAATTGGTTTTTTGAGCGCCACGCATTTTTGAGAGAGTCTGTGAATAAGTAAAGAATCGAATACATCATCGCGTCCTTTCTGAAAAATTTTTGTTTTAGCGGAAAAGTTATGTAAAAGAAAAGACGTTATCTCCTGCCAACTAGCCAATGAAAGAGATAACGCCTTCGCTGGAAACAAGAACTGGATTATTTCACCAATACTAATTTTTTTAAAGGTTCAACCCCAAATCGTTGTTCTTGCTGTAAAAGAATTTCGGCACAAGCACGGCTATCTTCTAAAGCATCATGATGATTATTTAAAGTGATATTGAGGTTTTCACAAACGGTATTTAATTTATGATTAGGAAATTCAGGAAACAGTTTGCGACTCGTTTTGACAGTACATAAAGAAAGGTAATTAGGTTGTTCTAAGCCATAGTAATCTAAACAGCCAGCCAAAACGCTACAATCAAAACTTGCATTGTGAGCGACCACTAACCGATTTGGCTGAAAACAATGCTGAATTTGTTGCCATACTTCAGGGAATTTGGGCGCATTGGCAACATCTGATTCATGAATGCCGTGAATTTGCGTATTTCGCCAGAAAAAAGGTGTTTCTGGTTTGATTAACGTGTAAAATTCATCCACAATCCGACTATTTTCTACTTTAACAATTGCAATGGAACAGGCACTATGTTTATCATAACTAGCTGTTTCAAAGTCAAAAGCGTAAAAGTTCATTAAAAAAACTCCTTTCAACGCGTTGAGTAACACTTAAAAATCAAGTACAACTTCCACTGGACAATGATCACTACCAAGAATATCTGTATGGATTTTAGCACTGACTAAACGCTCATTCAAGGATTCTGACACAACGAAATAGTCAATCCGCCAACCTGCGTTATTTTTTCGTGCATTAAAGCGATAACTCCACCATGAGTAGATGCCCTCAGCTTCTGGATAAAAATAACGGAATGTATCAGTGAAACCACTGTCTAATAAATCAGTAAATTTTTGCCGTTCTTCAGGCGTGAACCCCGCATTTTTTTGATTGGTTTTCCAATTTTTTAAATCAATATTTTGATGAGCTACGTTTAAATCACCGCAAAGAATTACGGGTTTTTCTTGATTTAATTCGTTTAAATAGGCACTAAAAGCATCTTCCCATGTCATTCGATAAGCTAAACGCTTTAGTTCAGCTTGTGAGTTTGGTGTGTAGCAAGTGACTATGAAAAATTCTGGATATTCTAAAGTGATCACGCGGCCTTCTTGATCGTGAGCCTCGATACCTAAGCCATAGCGAACACTTAACGCTTCTTCTTTAGCGAAAATTGCTGTGCCAGAATAGCCTTTTTTTTCGGCGTAATTCCAATACTGATGATAGCCAGGAAGTTCTAAATCAATTTGCCCAGCTTGTAATTTTGTTTCTTGTAAACAGAAAAAATCTGCATCTAATTCATTAAAAACATCCATAAAATTCTTTTTAACAACCGCTCGTAAGCCGTTGACATTCCAAGAAATACATTTCATTGTTGAAACTCCTTTCAAATAAGAAACGCTTTTGCTCGTTTCAGTGCAAACCAGAACCAAAGAAAAGGTCGCTTGGTGCTTTCTTCTATTCTAATACTTTTTAAAGAAGTTTTAAATACTTGAAAAGAAAAAGAGAAAATGACTGATTTTTGGAAAGAAGTAGTCTATGATAAAATAGTAAAAAGAGCAGAAATGAGGACAAACGAATGAAAATTGGAGTCATTGGTTTAGGAAATATTGCACAAAAAGCGTATTTGCCAACTTATAGTGAATGCCGCCATTTGGCAGAGTTTGTGTTAGCAACTAGAAACCCAGAAACACGACAAAAAATCGCTGATCAGTATGGCTTTACAGAAACCGTTGGGACCATAGAAGAATTGATTGAAGCAAAGATTGATGCTTGTTTTGTCCATGTAGCCACAAAAGTGCATGGTGCAGTCGTTCGCCAATTATTACAGGCTGGTATTCACGTCTTTGTGGACAAACCTTTAAGTGAAGAGCTTGCTGAAGTCAAAGAATTACAAGCATTGGCAGCAGCAAAAAATCTGTGTCTGATGGTTGGTTTCAATCGTCGTTTTGCCCCTTATACGGAAGTATTGAAAAATATTCCTGAAAAACAAACTATTTTTATTAAAAAGAACCGCATCAATACAACGAGAGAAACAAGTTTTATGATGTATGATTTATTTTTACATGTCGTTGATACCGCAGTTTATTTAGCGGAAGGACCGCTCCACGTGGTGCAGTCAAAATTAGTGGAAGAAAACGGTTATTTAAAACGAGCAATTTTACAATTAGAAACCGAACAGACAACGATTGTTTGTTCCATGGATTTACACTCTGGGGCCAATACTGAAACTTTTGAAGTCACCAGCCCCACAGGTACTTATCGCTTGGAAAATTTAACGCATTTGACCATCCAAACAGAAGAAGAATACCAAGTAAAAGAGATGGGAGATTGGACGCCAACATTGGAAAAAAGAGGTTTTTACCAAATGGTTACTGCTTTCATCCAGGCCATTCAAAAACCGCAAGAGCAAGAGTTAAAACAAGAAAAAGTCTATGAAAGTCATGCGTTATGTGAAGAAATGCTACGCCAACAACAACGGCATGTTCTTTAAAGAGGACTAGCAACTTTCTTTCTATCATGCTAGAATAAGACAGATATTTTGAAAAGAAAGGACTAACTTTCGTGAACACTAAAGCTATGTTAGAAACATTAAACGAAATTACTTTATTAGTAGATGAACCATTAAAAAACGTAACCTTTACCAAAACAGGCGGCCCAGCTGATGTGTTGGCCTTACCCAAAACAAAAAAAGAAGTCGAAGAGATTGTGGCGTATTGCCGAGAACAAGGACTTTCATGGTTAGTATTAGGCAATGCTAGCAACTTGATTGTTCGTGATGGCGGTATTCGCGATGTCGTGATTATGCTAACAGAAATGAAAGAAATCAAAGTAGCCGGTACCACCATGATTGTGGATGCTGGTGCCAAGCTGATTGATACAACCTACGAAGCCTTAGCAGCTGATTTAACTGGTTTTGAATTTGCTTGTGGCATTCCGGGAAGTGTCGGTGGTGCTGTTTATATGAATGCTGGAGCATATGGCGGGGAAATTAAAGATGTTTTCCAGTCTGCAGAAGTGCTGTTGGCAGATGGAACTATCCAAACAATGACGAAAGAAGACCTGAATTTCCGTTATCGTCATAGTGAAATTCAAGAATTACATTGTATTGTCTTGCAAGCAACGTTTGCTTTAGAAAAAGGAAACCATGCAGAAATTAAAGCCCAAATGGATGAATTAACGGAACTTCGTGAACTGAAGCAACCGCTAGAGTATCCCTCTTGTGGCAGTGTCTTTAAACGCCCTGTTGGTCATTTTACAGGAAAATTAATCCAAGACGCTGGCTTACAAGGCTTAAAATGGGGCGGTGCTCAAATTTCTGAAAAGCATGCGGGATTTATTGTTAACATCGATCATGCAACCGCAACAGATTATGTGGAATTAATTGCACATATCCAAGAAGTGATTAAAGAAAAATTTGATGTTGAATTGCAAACGGAAGTTCGAATTATTGGTGAAGAAGTCTAAAAAATAAGCTAGGGAGGTAAGTCATTTTGACTTGCCTCCCTAGCTTTAAATCCTAAGATAAAGATCGTAAATTTTACTCGTCTTCTAAATTTTCCAATTCTACAACTTTAAAGTTTTTCCGCTCTAAATGTTCTACAATGGCTGTACACGTTTCGGCAGTTGTGCCGGCTGGTAAAGTAATAAGTGTGCGACGAACAAATTCTTCACTATCAACATCCAATGTAATACAGCTGGCGATGCTGCTATATTTGGCAATGATTTTTGAAATGGCTGCTAAGTCGCCTTGTTGACCAACTGAAGCAATTGTTAAAACGTAGCTCCCTTGTTTTACATTCCAAGATTGCGCTAAAATATTTAATAAGGTGCTGTGTGTTAAAATGCCGTAAAAATAATTATTTTCATCTAAAACAGCAATGTAAGGTAGTTCTTTAATAGTAAAAAATACCTTGAAAAATGAAGTGTTGACATAAATAAATTTTGTGGCATTTTTTAACAAATAGGTAACAGGTAAACTCATATCGCCACCGTTTGCTTTATGGCGGTAAATATGCATTTTATAAATATTTCCTCGGAAAATTTTTCCAGATTCGTCTAAAATTGGGACACAACGGTAACCTGAGTCTTCTAAAATAGAAAGAGCTTCTTCTAGAGTACAAGATTCATTGACGGTTGTTAAATTATCTTTTTTAATAACTACAGATTTTAATAACATAAACAGGCCTCCTAAGGGTTCATTTTTAATAAATTTATCATATCATAACTTAGCAGAAAACAATAGCTGAGACCTCAGAATAAAAGCAATTTTGTTAAAATAAATAGAAAATAAAGAAAAATCAGATATTTTGTAAAAGAAATCAAGCACGTATTCGCGATAATGGTGAAAAATTACGTAAGAATCGGCACGGCGCTTCTTTAAAAAGTAAATTAAACTTTGACAACTTTTTCGAATAATGGTACTGTTAAGAAGTAAATTTGTGAATAGAGGAGGTCGAAGAACATGGCAACAAAGAAAGCAGCTCTTGCTTGTTCCGTTTGTGGCTCTCGCAACTATTCTAAATCCGTTAGTGAAGGTAAACGTGGCGAACGCTTAGAAATCAATAAATTCTGTAAATATTGTAATCAATACACGTTACATAAAGAAACGAAATAGATTTAGAGGAGGGTATCAACATGAAATTTTTCCGCAGCGTTGCTGATGAGATGAAGCAAGTAACTTGGCCAACAAAAAAACAATTGCGTAAAGATACATTAGTTGTAATTGAAACATCTATTTTATTTGCAGCATTGTTCTTTATCATGGATACTGTTATCCAAACGGCATTTGGCTGGATTTTAAAATAATTAATTCTAGTATTTCCCGACGAGGGGTGCTATAATAGTATTCGAGAAAAAGCTTCGGGAAACTGAGCTTTTTTTATTTGCTCGAAAAAAATAAACTAAAACATTTAAAGGAGCCGAATCAGTAATGGAAACTTTTGAAAGAAATTGGTACGTATTGCACACCTATTCAGGCTATGAAAATAAAGTAAAAGCAAACATTGAATCACGTGCACAAAGCATGGGGATGGGCGATTATATTTTTCGTGTCGTTGTACCAGAAGAAACAGAAAAAGAAGTCAAAAATGGTAAAGAAAAAGAAATCGTTCATAAAACTTTCCCTGGTTATGTGTTAGTGGAAATGATTATGACTGATGATTCTTGGTATATTGTTCGTAATACGCCAGGCGTAACTGGTTTTGTAGGCTCACATGGTGCCGGTAGTAAACCCGCTCCTTTATTACAAGAAGAAATTAACCACATTTTACGTTCAATTGGCATGAGCACCCGTCAATCAGACTTAGAAGTAGCGCTAGGCGATACAGTGAAAATTATCGAAGGTGCCTTTTCTGGTCTTGAAGGTGTTGTGACAGAAATCGATGAAGAAAAACAAAAATTAAAAGTAAACATCGATATGTTTGGTCGTGAAACAAGTACAGAATTAGACTTTGAACAAGTCGATAACATTGATTAATAAACAAGCTGACAAACTATTGTTCAGCTGATTGATACAGATTGTAGGGTCTGGAAAAGCAGTCAACTGACTTCTTTTCCAAGCCCTTTTTTATTTCATCGCAGAAAGGAATGAAAAAATGAAACAGGCCAAAAAATATCGTTATTTTTCTTTGCTAATGGGTCTTGTTCTATTATTAAGTGCTTGCCAAATTGGAGCAACCACGAAGAATGACAACCAAGCCCCCACAAAAGATGCAACCGTTGAGTTAAACCGCACAACAACACCAACGCTCTTTTTTCATGGTTACGCGGGAACTAAAAATTCGTTTGGCTCGTTACTGCATCGCTTGGAGAAACAAGGTGCCACAACTCAAGAATTAGTGCTACTCGTTAAACCTGATGGGACCGTGGTTAAAGAGCGAGGAGCTTTAAGTGGCAAAGCGACGAATCCCAGTGTTCAAGTTCTATTTGAAGATAATAAAAACAATGAATGGAATCAAACAGAATGGATAAAAAACACATTACTCTATTTACAAAAAAATTATCAAGTGAACAAAGCCAATATTGTCGGGCACTCTATGGGTGGTGTTAGTGGTTTACGTTATTTAGGAACCTATGGGCAAGACACATCGTTACCTAAAATTGAAAAATTTGTCAGCATTGGAGCACCTTTCAATGATTTTATTGATACGAGTCAACAGCAAACCATCGAAACGGAACTAGAAAATGGCCCCACAGAAAAAAGTAGCCGCTATTTGGATTATCAAGAGATGATTAATGTTGTTCCAGAAAAACTGCCCATTTTATTAATTGGTGGTCAATTAAGTGCAACAGATTTAAGTGATGGAACGGTACCGTTATCTAGTGCCTTAGCAGTCAACGCCTTGCTAAGACAGCGAGGAACTCAAGTCACTAGCCAGATTATTAAAGGAGAAAATGCACAACATAGCCAATTACATGAAAATCCTGAAGTAGATCAATTGCTAATTGAATTTCTATGGCCAAGTAAAAAATAGCAAAAAGGCACATGTTCCATAAAAAATGGAACATGTGCCTTTTTCTATACTTGGGCTAGCGAAATAGCTTTTTTCAGCTATAATAAATAAAATTATTTATTTTTAGGAGATATTGGAATGTAATCCTCATGATTTAAATAAGCACAAATCAAGGCTTCAAAGGTGATTAATGTTTGGCCAAAAAACATTTGTGGCTGAGCGACACTTGTTGAAAACGGGCTGTAAGAGTCAGTTGAAAAAACGAGATCTGCCAGTCGACCAAGAGTTGAATTTTTGGCACCAACAAAAGAAATGATAGGATGTTTTTTCTCTTTCGCAAGCAGAGCTGTTTCTTTTAGGTATTTTTCTTCACCAGAATGTGAAAGAATGATAAAAAGAAAATTCTGATTATTTTGACTATTTATCGAATGAGTATGGGCTGTTGTGATACTGGGGATGCCATGAAAATTGAAAACTTCACTAATGTAAGCCGCCAAATGTCGTGAAAAGTCATGACCTAAAATAACAAATAAATGACTCTTGTGTTTGGCAAGCAGTCGACAAAACTCGTTGGTTGTTTCAAATGAAGGCGCTGTTTCATAAGGGATTGGCTGAGAAAAATGGGCTTCTTTTAATTTGTAAATAAGTTCATTATAACCTGATAAATTTAATTTTTTGGCTAAACGAATGATGGAACTAGGCGAAGAAAAGCAGTGTTTGGCAACTTCTCGAATACTCAAATCGGCCGCGTTCGTACTTTGTTGATCCAAATAATACAAAATCTGACTTTCTGTTTTCGTTAAATGATACGTTTCTTTTAAGTAATCTAAGTTCATGAGCAAACCTCCTTTATCAGATTATAAATAATTTTGTGGGAAAAAGGTATCAAAAAATAAAAAAATGAGGTGTTTTTATGAAAAGGGCAACAAAGCAAAGGCTGTCTTTGGCAGCAATCATAGTTCTACTTCTCTCGGGCTGTGGAAATGTTGGGAAAGAAACCAAAAAGCAAGAACAACAGGTATTACGGGTCGGGATTGATTCGGAATTATCAACGGCAGACGTGTCGTTGGCAATGGATAATACAGCAGCAGATGTAATGAGTCAAGTAGGAGAGGGACTTTTCTCCTTTGACGAAAAAGGAGAAGCTAAACCAGCATTGGCAACTGAAAAAGTACAGCCCTCTAATGATGGTTTAATCTATACTTTTACGATTCGAAAAGATGCAAAATGGAGTAACGGCGAGCCAATCACAGCCAATGATTTTGAATATTCTTGGAAGCGCACAGTAGACCCAAAAACAGCTTCCCCGCAAGCGTATTATTTTGAAGGGCTAAAAAATTATCGTGCTATTGTTGACGGTGGCAAATCTAAAGAAGAGCTAGGGGTAACAGCCATTGATGACCATACCTTGGAAGTAGAGCTGAGCTATCCTATGAGTTATTTTCAACAATTATTGGCGGTGCCAGCTTTTTATCCTTTAAATGAAGTATTTGTCGAAAAAACGGGCAAAAACTATGGTACATCAGCTGAGTCAACACTTTACAATGGCGCTTTCACATTGGAAGGTTGGGATGGCACGAATAATACTTGGTCCTATGTGAAGAATAAAAATTATTGGGATCAAGCGAATGTTTCGCTAGATAAGGTGGATGTCCAAGTCGTTAAAGAAGTCAATACTGGGAAAAATCTTTTCGAAGGGAAAGAATTAGATGTTGTAAAAATTTCTGGAGAAATTGTTGCACAAGAACACGGCAATGCAGCTTTGAAAATTCGTGAAATTCCTGGAACGTATTATATCCAATTAAATACGCAAAAAAATCTTTTGGCAAATAAGAATGCACGTCGAGCGATAGCATTATCATTGAATTCTGAACGTTTAGCTAAAAATGTTTTAAATGATGGCTCAAAAAAAGCACTTGGCTTCGTGCCAACAGGTTTCACTAATCAAGAAACGCAAAAAGATTTTGCAGAGGAATTAGGAGATTTAAATCCTAGTGAACCAGAAAAAGCGAAAGAGTTATGGCAAACGGCTAAAAAAGAATTAGGAATTGAAAAAGCGGAGCTAACGATTTTAAGTTCGGATACAGAAAATGCTAAAAAAATCAGTGAGTATGTTCAAGGAGCTTTAGCAGATAATTTAGAAAATTTAACAGTCAATGTTTCGCCAGTTCCTTTTAATAATCGTTTAGAAAAAAGTCGCAGCGGAGATTTCGACATTGTGGTTGGTGGCTGGACGCCAGTATATGCTGATCCAATCGATTTCTTAAACCTATTGCAATCAAAAAATTCCAATAATTTTGGTAAATGGTCTAATAAGACCTTCGATCAGTTGCTTCAAGAAGCAAACGTAACTTATGCAAATAAATATGAAGAACGTTGGAAAACATTACAAAAAGCGGATCAATTGGTTGCGGAAGAAGCACCCCTAGTTCCTCTTTATCAATTAACAGAAGCACGCTTAGTGGACGATTCTGTCCAAAATTTAGTCTATGGCCCATTAGGTTCAGGCTATTACAAATCAGTCTCTATCAGTGACAAGTAAAGGTTGGGAAAAAATGAAAAAAAGTCAAGCTGTTCAATTAATTCAGGAACTTTCAAATGCTAATGGTGTTTCAGGTTTTGAAACAGAAGTCGTTAGAATCCTTCAACACGCAACTGCGGATTTTACTATTCAACGGCTAGATGCCATTAAAAATTTATATCTTGAGAAGAAAAATAATCTAAGTGAAGGTCCAGTAGTGCTTTTTGATGCTCATAGTGACGAAGTGGGTTTTATGATTCAAGCAATTAAAGAAAACGGTTTGTTGCGTTTTCTTCCGTTAGGTGGCTGGGTCCCTAATACGATTTCTGCACAAAAAGTTCGGATTCGTAACCGGGAAGGCACCTATCTGCCAGGCGTAGTTACTAGTCGGCCCCCTCATTTTATGACACCAGAGGAACGTCAGCGGCCATTAACCATTGCTGATTTGACAATCGATATTGGCGCTACCTCAAAAGAAGAAGTAATTGAAACGTACAAAATCGATCTTGGTGCACCGGTCATTCCAGATGTGACGTGTTGTTACAACGAACAGACAGATCTTTTTTTAGGAAAAGCTTTTGATTGTCGCATTGGCTGTGCTTGCTTAGTGGACGTCATGGAGGAGTTGAAAGAAGAGACACTTCCATTCAAGTTAGTTGCGACAGTAACTGCACAAGAAGAAGTTGGCGAAAGAGGAGCACTTATTGCCGCAAAACAAGTCAATCCTGATTTAGCTATTGTTTTCGAAGGCTGCCCTGCTGATGATACGGCAGAAACGCCAGAGATGATTCAATCAGCAATGGGAAAAGGACCGATGTTACGCTATTTTGATGTTTCTATGATTACGAATCCGGAATTTCAAGAGTATGCACTAGAGATTGCTAAAATACACAAAATTCCTGTTCAAGTTTCTGTTCGAAGTGGTGGTGGAACCAATGGCATGGCGATTACACAAGTTCAAGGAGCCCCGACGATTGTTGTAGGAATTCCTGTCCGTTACGCACACACACACCATTGCTATGTGGACTTTCAAGATTACCAAGCGGCGAAAGAATTAGTCATTCAATTAATCAAAAATTTAGATGCTGACAAAATTCAAGCACTGGTTCAGCCATTGTCAAAGGAGTGGAACAAATGAAGATTTATGTATCATGCGATATTGAAGGATTAGCAGGTATTGCGACATTTGATATGGAAAAAGAGGATACCGTTTTATTCCGAGAATTATATCACCAACATGTGGCTTGGTTGATTGAAGGGATTCAAAAGAGTGCTAAAAATGAACAAATTACAGAAATTACTATTGCCGATTCGCATAGCCGTGGATTGAATTTAGCTTATGCGCGCTTAGCAGAAATGGATGAACGAATTTCCTTAGTGAGCGGCTTTCCTCGCATGGATTATATGATGAGTGGCTTGGATAGTAGCTATGATGTAGTCTTTTTCTTAGGTTATCATGCTGGTATTGGTAAACAAAAAGGGAATATGGATCATGGGTATAGTGCTAGTGTTGCTTATGATTTAAAAATAAACGAATTAGCGATGAATGAAACGACAATTAATGCAGCTTACGCTAGCGAATTAGGTGTCCCTGTTGGTTTAATTATCGGTGAATCAGGCTTAGAGGAACAACTTTTTCAAGAAAAAATGATGCCCGAAGTCCCCTTTGTTTCCACCAAAGAATCTCTGGGACGTTATGCAATCAAAAATAGACCCATGCAACAAGTTCGGGAAGCTATCGTAGCAACTACAAGTCAGGTGTTAACTTCCTTTGCGTTGTCTGAATTACCCCGATATGCCTTGCAAACACCTGCAACTGTAAAATTGCAATGTGTGACGACAGCACAAGCAGATCGCATTGAAATGTTACCAATGATTAAACGCATTGATGGTAGAACCGTTTCATTTGTGGGTGAAACGATGAAAGATGTCATGAATGGAATTGTCGCTGTGGTTGGTTTAGGCGGAACAAGTGATTAAAGAAGAAGCTTACGGAAAAAACGAATGGACGTTTTTTCCTGTAAGCTTCTTGCTATAGTTATTTCTATTTTTGTTTCTCTAGAATTTCTTTGCTTAAACGTTGTGCAGTTGGTGTCACCGCAAGACCGCCTTCAGCGGTTTCCTTGAAAATTTGTGGCATTTGGCGACCCACTTGGTACATTGCGTGGATGACTTCATCTGGTGGAATGACACTTCGGATCCCCGCTAAAGCCATGTCAGCTGAGATGAAGGCTTGAGAAGAACCTAATGCATTTCGCTTCACGCAAGGGACTTCAACAAGTCCTGCAACAGGATCACAAATGAGGCCCATCATATTTTTTATCGTAATAGCCACAGCTTGAGCAGATTGATCAGGCGTACCGCCAGAAGCCGCAACTAAAGCGGCACTGGCCATTGCACTAGCAGAGCCGACTTCAGCTTGACAACCACCTTCGGCACCACTGATTGAGGCATTGTTGGCAATCACTAAGCCAAAAGCCCCAGCTGTAAATAGAAAATCCAATTGTTGCTGATGGGTTAACTTTAAGCGATCAATAACTGCCAACAAGACGCCAGAAACTACTCCGGCACTGCCTGCAGTTGGTGTAGCACAAATCAAGCCCATTTTTGCATTAACTTCATTAACAGCAATCGCATTTCGCACGGCTTGTAAAATGGTCTCACCGCTTAAAAAGTTGCCTGAATGTATGTAATCATTTAAGCGGGTTGCATCGCCACCAGTTAGCCCTGTTACTGAGGTAACACCAGCGATTCCTTCAGCGACAGATTGTTTCATAACGGCTAGATTTTTTTCCATTGTTTCAATAATTCGTTCACGAGAATACCCGCCATGAGCCATTTCTGTTGCAATCATTAATTCGCTCACAGAAGGGTACTCTTTCGCTTGAGCTACCAAATCTTCAATTGAATAAAACATCGTATTACTCCTTTACGTTCATTTAGTCAAAATAGTTAACGCTATATATATGAGGGATTTCAGCTAATTGCATGACAATGTCACCGACTTCGGCTTGATCAACTTCAATAATCATAATCGCTTTTTCCCCTTTAGATTCTCGGGTAACGGTCATTGTACTAATATTGATATCGCTAGCTGAAAGGATGTTGGTCACCTTAGCAATCATGCCAGGAACATCTTGATGGACAACAATAAATGTTGGCGTGCCCATACTTAAAGACAATTTGAAGCCATTTAATTCAGAAATTTGAATGTTTCCACCACCAATTGAAATTCCTGTCACAGATAGTTTTCGGTCGCCAGAAGAAACCACAATTTTAACGGAATTAGGATGGTCTGCTTTTTCACTTTTAGGAATAAAACAAACTTCCATTCCTTGTTCATAGGCAATTTCCAAAGAATTGGCTAGTTGCTCATCATCTGGTTCCATGCCTAAAAGGCCGCCAACTAAGGCGATATCTGTTCCGTGACCACGATAAGTTTTGGCAAAAGACTCATATAAATAAATGTCAACGCTATCAGGTTGCTGTCCAAAAATACTGCGAACCACTTTTCCAATTCTTGCCGCTCCAGCTGTATGAGAACTGCTTGGACCAATCATAACGGGTCCGATAATATCAAAAACACTATTAAAGCGTAACTCTTCCATTTCAGCACCTTCTTCATTAGAATATGTTTTCATTGGAAGTCTAACACAAAAAATGGCGGGGAACTAGGCAATCGCTTGTGTTTTAGCGAATAATTTAAATTTTTATCAGAATGAAAGCAAGGGGCCTTCGTTGACAAATCAGTGAAGAGATGCTAAATTCTAGATAATAAAAGACGAAAAGAGGGATTCGTGCGTTGAAAATTTAAGTTAATTTTTTAGAGAAACTGTATAACTTTGCCTGAATATAACGGGTGGAGTGTGCGGATTTTCGGAAATTAGCTTAAAGAATTCAGCCACGGGTCTTTTTGTATACCTTGGATTGATGCCGCTGATTTCCGTAAAGCTGCATCAATTTTGCTTTATGGAGGTATATTTATGTCGAAAATTGAACTAAAACAACTATCTTTTGCCTATGATAATCAAGAAGTATTGCTTTTTGATCAGGCAAATATCACGATGGATACCAATTGGAAATTAGGATTGATTGGCCGCAATGGCCGTGGGAAAACAACCTTATTAAGATTGTTACAAAAGCAGTTGGATTACCAAGGAGAGATTCTTCATCAAGTCGATTTCGTCTATTTTCCACAAACAGTTGCAGAAGAACAACAGCTCACTTATTATGTCTTACAAGAGGTGACTTCTTTTGAACAGTGGAAATTAGAACGAGAATTAACGCTTTTAAACGTTGATCCTGAAGTTTTATGGCGGCCCTTTTCTTCTTTATCAGGCGGCGAAAAGACGAAAGTTTTATTAGGTCTTCTTTTTATTGAAGAAAATGCCTTTCCTTTAATTGACGAGCCAACAAATCATTTAGATCTAGCTGGCAGACAACAAGTGGCTGAATATTTGAAGAAAAAGAAACACGGATTTATTTTAGTCAGCCACGATCGGGCATTTGTTGATGAAGTAGTTGATCATATTTTGGCGATTGAAAAAAGTCAATTGACACTGTATCAAGGGAATTTTTCTATTTATGAAGAGCAAAAAAAATTAAGAGATGCTTTTGAACTGGCAGAAAATGAAAAAATCAAAAAAGAAGTCAATCGCTTGAAAGAAACCGCTCGTAAAAAAGCGGAATGGTCGATGAACCGTGAAGGTGATAAGTACGGCAACGCTAAGGAAAAAGGAAGCGGGGCGATTTTTGATACAGGAGCCATTGGTGCCCGGGCTGCGCGCGTAATGAAGCGTTCGAAACACATTCAACAACGCGCCGAAACACAATTAGCAGAAAAAGAAAAACTATTAAAAGATCTTGAGTATATTGATCCTTTGTCAATGGATTATCAGCCAACGCATCACAAAACATTATTGACGGTGGAAGAGCTTCGTCTGGGCTACGAGAAAAATTGGCTATTTACGCCAATTTCTTTTTCAATAAACGCGGGAGAAATTGTCGGAATAACAGGAAAAAATGGCTCAGGAAAATCGAGCTTAATTCAGTATTTATTGGATAATTTTTCTGGGGATTCAGAAGGCGAAGCCACTTTGGCTCACCAATTAACCATTTCTTATGTGCGCCAAGATTATGAAGACAATCAAGGAACTTTATCCGAATTTGCAGAGAAAAATCAGTTAGATTACACCCAATTTTTAAATAACTTACGAAAACTTGGGATGGAGCGCGCTGTTTTCACTAATCGAATTGAACAAATGAGTATGGGGCAACGGAAAAAAGTCGAAGTAGCCAAATCATTGTCTCAATCAGCTGAACTTTATATTTGGGATGAACCCCTTAATTACTTGGATGTGTTTAATCATCAACAATTAGAAACGCTAATCTTATCTGTGAAGCCTGCAATGCTAGTGATTGAGCATGATGCGCATTTCATGAAGAAAATAACGGATAAAAAAATTGCCTTGAAATCATAAAAACATCTTGAAAAAGTAAAGGGAATCCTGTATAGTAATAGGGTATGTTTTAAATGTACGTTGAGTGGGAGGGGAAATCTCAACCCCATTAACCACGCACGAGAACTTAAGGAGGTATTTTCGTGGCTAAAAAAGTAGAAAAAATCGTTAAATTACAAATTCCTGCGGGGAAAGCAACACCAGCTCCACCAGTAGGTCCAGCGTTAGGTCAAGCAGGTATCAACATCATGGGATTCACTAAAGAATTCAATGCTCGTACAGCTGACCAAGCAGGCTTGATTATTCCAGTAGTAATCTCTGTATATGAAGATCGTTCATTTACATTCATTACTAAAACACCACCTGCTGCAGTCTTATTGAAAAAAGCTGCAAAAATCGAAAAAGGTTCAGGTGAACCAAACAAAACTAAAGTTGCAACAGTTTCAAGCGATCAAGTGAAAGAAATCGCTGAACTTAAAATGGCAGACCTAAACGCCGCTGACGTTGAAGCAGCAATGCGCATGGTTGCAGGAACTGCACGAAGCATGGGTATCATCGTAGAATAATTTTTATTCCACACTTACTCAAAGAAGTAGCTTCTCAGTTCGTTTCATATTTAAAGATATGAAAGACGTGGGAGGTACAACCGTTATAACCACAATCAAGGAGGAAACAAAATGGCTAAAAAGAGCAAAAAAATGCAAGAAGCATTGAAAAAAGTTGATGCTACAAAAGCTTACTCAGTTGAAGAAGCAGTAGCTTTAGCAAAAGATACAAACATCGCGAAATTTGACGCAACAGTTGAAGTTGCTTACAAATTGAACGTTGACCCTAAAAAAGCAGACCAACAAATCCGTGGAGCAGTTGTGCTTCCAAACGGAACTGGTAAAACACAAACTGTTTTAGTATTCGCTAAAGGCGAAAAAGCTAAAGAAGCTGAAGCTGCTGGTGCAGATTTCGTAGGCGACGACGACATGGTTGCAAAAATCCAAGGTGGATGGTTCGACTTTGACGTAGTTGTTGCGACTCCTGACATGATGGCTACAGTTGGTAAATTAGGCCGTGTCTTAGGACCAAAAGGTTTAATGCCAAACCCTAAAACTGGTACTGTAACAATGGACGTTACAAAAGCTGTTGAAGAAGTTAAAGCTGGTAAAGTAACTTACCGCGTTGACAAAGCTGGTAACATCCACGTACCAATCGGTAAAGTTTCATTTGATAACGAAAAATTGGTTGAAAACTTCAACACAATTAACGACGTATTATTGAAAGCTAAACCATCAACTGCTAAAGGTCAATACATCAAAAACATTTCAGTAACAACAACATTTGGACCTGGAATCCACGTTGACCAAGCTTCTTTCTAATTTGAAAGAAAATAATTAAAAAATTCTTGACTCACTCACTTACCCTATGGTAAAGTGAGTGAGGTTAATAATTAACTGTACCGAAGACAGTAGGTGACGCAAGTCTTAATTTCCTACCGAGGACAATTGTTGAGTTATATACAATTCGGTCCCTCTATGTCTACGGTGGCATGGAGTTTTGTTGTTTTACACGACTTTTTGATAAAAAGCCGATGTAAAACAATACTTGGCGAACGAAGTGAGCGAAGTTTCATTTGATTCTTCTACTTTACATATCGTAAACCAGTACAACTCCACCATCAAAATCAGGAGGTGAAATAAATGAGTGAAGCAGCAATCGCTAAAAAAGAAAGCCTAGTTCAAGAAGCCGCTGAGAAATTTGAATCAGCAGCATCAGTTGTAATCGTGGACTACCGTGGATTAACAGTAGAAGAAGTCACTAACTTACGTAAACAATTACGTGAAGCAGGCGTAGAAATGAAAGTCATCAAAAACTCAATCCTTTCTCGTGCAGCTAAAAAAGTTGGTTTAGACGGCTTAGACGAAGTCTTTACAGGCCCAACTGCTGTCGCATTCAGCAACGACGATGTAGTAGCACCAGCTAAAATCATCGACGAATTTGCTAAAGATGCAAAAGCATTAGAAATCAAAGGTGGCGTCATCGAAGGAAAAGTTTCTTCAGTGGAACAAATTACTGCGTTGGCAAAACTACCAAACCGCGAAGGTTTACTATCTATGCTGTTATCTGTATTACAAGCGCCAGTCCGCAACGTGGCTTACGCTGTCAAAGCAGTGGCAGAGAAAAACGAAGAAGTTGCTTAATTGCAGTCTAATTCAAACAAATAAAAAACAAACAATTTTAATTTAAATGGAGGAAATTCAAAATGGCATTAAACATTGAAAACATCGTTGCTGAGTTAGAAACAGCAACTATCTTAGAACTAAGCGAATTAGTTAAAGCTATCGAAGAAAAATTTGACGTATCAGCAGCAGCTCCTGTAGCAGTAGCTGGACCAGCAGCAGGTGGAGCAGCAGAAGAACAAACTGAATTCACTGTTGAATTAACAGCAGCTGGCGATCAAAAAGTTAAAGTTATCAAAGCAGTTCGTGAAGCAACTGGCTTAGGCTTGAAAGAAGCTAAAGCTGTAGTTGATGGCGCTCCTGCACCAGTTAAAGAAGGCGTTTCTAAAGAAGAAGCAGAAGCTTTAAAAGCTGCTTTAGAAGAAGTTGGCGCTTCAGTAACAGTAAAATAATTATATCGATTTTTAATAGGCTGAAAACCTTGGTGCTAAAGGTTTTTAGTCTTTTTTTATTTTATTGACCATACTTTTGACCATACTTTTCAAAAATTTAAATAGGCTGCAAATTTATCGGCAGACCTTTCTTTTTGTTTTTTAGTTACATGTGTGTAAATATTCATTGTTGTGTGAATATCTGAATGTCCTAGTCTTTCCTGTACTTCTTTAACAGATAAGCCAGCTTCAAATAATAAACTACAATGTGTATGCCGAAATCCGTGTATTGTAATGTCGTTAAAATCATATTCTTTACAGATCCGAGACAAAACGGCATTTGGTCGGGTTATATCGATGTAGTTATTATTTTTAGAAGAAAAAATTATTTGTTCCTTTGTTTTAACATGTTGACCATGTATAAGTAAATATCTTTTTTGTTGAGTTTGCCAAGCCCTCAAAGTATTAAGCGTTTCATCATCCAGTGAAATTTTTCGGTTAGATGTATCTGTCTTAGGGGGCGTGGTGACTAATTTATTATCTGAATTTCTTACGACTGTTTTATTAATCTCAATCGTTTTATTAAAAAAATCCACATCATCCCAAGTTAAAGCTAAAGCTTCTCCTTTTCGCATTCCAGTAAAAGCTAGAATCCTGAATAAAGGATAAGTTAAAGGAAATTTGTCTTTTTGGCAGCATTTAAGAAAATTTTGTAATTCTTCTTTTTCGAAGTACTTTATTTTATCTTTTTTACGTTTTCGATCACCTTTTGAAAAAGTCACTTCTTTCATGGGATTATCTTTAATAAGCTTCATCTTTTTCGCATAATCAAAAACTGCAGATGTATAACTCTTTAAAGCTTTGTAGGTAGAATATTGCTCTTTCCATTTATTAATAGTTTCTTGGCAGTAAGCTATGTTATAGCTTTGGATTTTTTTATTTCCGAAATAAACTGAAATGTTTTTATCAAATAAAAACTTAACACGTAAATAGGTGCTTTCTCTTACCGTAGGTTTGTATTGTTCCATCCACATATCTTTTACCTGCGCAAAAGTATAACTAGTCTCTTTCAATAACTCTTTATCTGTAGCTAGAACTTCTAGCCTCGCAAGGGCAATTTTTGCCTCTTTCTGCGTTCGAAACCCTCTCTTGGTTGTATACCTCTTTTTTCCAGTTAATGGATCAATTCCAAGGTACGTCTTGAAATACCACGCTTTCTCACCATTTTTCTTTTGATACTGTTTTATCATTGCCATGCGTAAAACCCCTTTCAAAAACATATGTTCTTATTTTTAGAAAAATTAATAGTTCATGTAGCGGTCAAGATACCAAGGAAGGCCGTAGAAATTTAAAATTTCATACTTGGTAGGTTGATACAATTCTTTATGAGAACCATCTACAGTTAAATTGGTTGCAAAGTAGTCCGCTTCTTTTTCTATCTTCATTTCAGAAACAATTGAATTAGCCGAAAGTTGGGGCGTGCATTCATTTGGGTGAAGTACACAATGTCCCAACTCATGACGGCAAACATAATACAATTCTTTTTCTTCTAAAGAATCGTTTAAATGGATAATTTGCACTCTTCTTACTTTATTGTAGTAGCCAAGAATCTCTCCTAATGGTTCATGAAGTATGATAATATTTTTTCTTTTTGCAATTTTAAAAGGGTCTCGAGTCCCATATTCTTCAACTAAGTCATGAATTTTTTGGTCGATAAAATATTCATACATAGAATAGCCTCCTAATTTCTGTATTTCTTCGGAGTGAAGCGTTTTTTAGCCTCAATTTTTGCAATTCTAAGAGAATTCTCCAAGGAAGCTATCAGCAACTCGTGCGTCTCTTTGTCAATTTCTGCGGTTTCTTTGGAAAATGCAAGAGCCCCAGCATTTTTTAAGTCCTCAATCATTTCTTCCAATTCTTTGGCTATATCTTTTTCGTCTTTATCTGTTAAATCATAGTAACGACGTTTTTCTGTTCGTCCTAAAAGATAGTCTGTTGAGACATCAAAGTAGTCGGCTACTTTTTTTAGTTTGTCAACGCCTGGCGTACGAGTATCCCACCTACTTATGGTACCGTTACCCAAATCTGTTTTTCTTTCTAATTCAGACATTGTAATTCTTTTTTCGTTACAAAGCATTTTTATTTTTTCTACTAAACTCATATATACCAGCCTTTCTAAGGCCTACAAAAAATGTTTAGCATAAACGCAAATAAAACTGTTGACATTTTGCTTATATGCTATTATACTATGTTTTGTAAGCAAGTTATTTACGGCATACAAAAAAGATAAGCAATAATACAATTGTCTCCCCAGACATCAGTAAAGCTCACTTTTTGTGTGCTGTATTTCTTATGCTTACATAATAGCATATACGCAAATTGATTGCAAACTATTTTGCGTATAAATTTAGCACAAAAACTAAAATAGGAGGGAACCACAAATGTCATTAAAGAAACAAGTCGCACACGCTCTGATTGATAAAGATTGGAGCCAACGAGAACTGGCACGTCAAATGGATATTTCGATGGCATATCTTCAAGATATTTTATTAGAAAATCGTAAGCCAGTTGAACGTTTAAAACAAATTGAAGAGCTTCTTGATATTAAATTAGAAACAAAACAGGAGGTGTAGTTTATGCATCTAAACATACCTGATGAGGTAATTCAAAATGAACTAGCTAATAATATCACCTTTGTAGTTTTAAAAGAGGTTGAAAAACGTTTGAATTTGTTGACTATGGTTATTGAATTACCGCCTTATCCAAACAAATCTCAGGTAAAGAAGATTTTAGAAATCGGTGATGAAAAATTAAGCAATTGGATTTCAAAAGGCTTAAAAGTGCAGCAATGGAGTAATCAGGATATTCGGATTGAACGATCTGAATTACAAAGATTTCTAAAAGAAACTTTTGAAATTTAAAGGAGGAAAGAAAATGGAAAATCTAGTAATTACGAAAAACCAACAAGCAGTAACAACTAGTTTACAAGTCGCAGAAACGTTTAATAAAAATCATCGTGATGTTTTAGCAGCGATTGATGATTAAAAGAGGGGGTTGCGGAAAATTACGCAGACCTATTTTACGAAGATAGCTATATTCATCCACAAAACAAACAAAAATATAGACAAATCATTATGAACCGTGACGGATTCACACTGCTAGCAATGGGATTCACTGGTCAAAAAGCTCTTAAGTTCAAACTGAAATACATTGAAGCTTTTAACCAAATGGAAAAAGAAATTCAACAGCCTAAATTACCAAACTCAAAGCGAGAATTAGCTTTACTAGCTTTATCAGCAAACGAAGAAACAAACGAACGTGTAGATGTAATCGAAAAAGAAGTAGCTGACTTAAAAAATAATCAAAAAATAGATGCAGGTGATTATAGCTATTTATCACGACGAGTTCATCAGAGAGTTGCAGAAGTGGCAAGAGGATTTGGAAAAATCACAAAAGAACAGCGTAGCAAGCTATACAAAGATATTAATTCAGGCATTAAGCAAATTACTGGTGTAGGGTCTCGCTCCCAATTAAGAGAAAAACATTATGAAACCGTAATTGAATATATCAACGATTGGGAACCGTCCACAGCAACAAAAACAGTTGTAAGACAAATGAGTTTAGACTTAAACGACATAGCATAGGGAGGTTAGCATGTCCTACAACGAAGAACAGCAAAAATGGATATATGAACAAATTCAAGCTGAACGCCGCATGATTCAAATAGACAGAGAAGCATTAAAGAAATCTGGCAGACTGACGGATAAGGAATTAGCAAGGATGCAGAACGAGTTGGAATTTTTACGTGAAATGGAGCTTGAAAATAGAGTTCAACGATTATGAGGAGGAATTTTTAAATGAAGAAGAGAAAAGCAATTAACTTAAGACATATTGCCATGTTACTAATTATGTTTGGATTTGGATTGATCGTAGGAATGGATATCCCGCCAAAGTTTCAAGTGTTGTTTATTATCGTTTCTATGGTTTGGTTCTTAGTTTACGACCATGTGATTGAGAGCGGATGGAGAAAGGTGAAGTCGAATGGATAAAGTAATGGATGAACTATTGAGAGAACAGAAAAAAACAAACGAATTGCTCCAAACTACTGAGAATAGCTTAGAGCAAAAGTGTGGCCTTTGTGATGAATATGCAGACTTAGAGTTAGATAATGGGAATTTTATATGTGATACATGTGCTCAAATTGTCGGCGAAAAAGCCGAAATGTAAAAAATTATATACGACTCCAGATGTCAACAAAACTTTTAGCATCTATTTCTAATTCCATTATTGATTCACTCAGTAACGGTTGCGCTTCAATTAATTTTCCGTTTTGTAAATTTAATACAGCAAAATTAGAATTTTGTTCTAATGGAAAATTTTTGTCAGAAAGTTGCATTAATGTGAGTGTTGATTTTATATTTCGTTGAGTAATCTTAGAGTCCGAGTCTTTCTTTTTATAATAGTTTTTCACATAATATTTTTTCCCATTTACAATTAAACCTAACTCCGGTGAACTACCAACAAATAGTTCATCAGATAATTTCCAAAAAGCTTTTCCACAGGGAAAATATTCTACGTTATTTTTATTTATGAAACGAATATATGAATTTATAAGACTCGTGTAGTTTTTAACCTTTTTTTCATCTACGGTAGAAAGTAAATTTTTCAAGTTTTCAATAGGAATATTATTTTCATGAATTCGTTTAATCTCATCTCTTAAAGGTTTCCAATAGTCTATTGAAGGGTGATAATCCGGTGAATTTTTAATTTGTCTAACATAGTTAATACGAGCGCTTGTGCTTACTTTTGATGAATAAGTTAAAAACTGAGTTAATGAAATATTTATTGTAATAAAAACCATCTCCTTTAATTAAATCAGCAGGCCACTTGCTGATAAATAAAATTATACCAGAGAAAGGAATAAAAAGAATGACGCGTAAACAAAAACTAAAGCAAACGAAAAAGCTTGCTGATTTATGGTACAAGCAACAAAAAAATAAAATATACATTGCGCAACAAAAAGAGCGCAGAGGTGTCGCATGACGACAAAAAAGCGACTTAAGCCGGCAAGCAATAAGTCGCATACAAAAATAATACTAGGAAAATTATATCACAGAAATGAGGTCTTGTGAATGAATCGCAGTGAAGCAGATGCATTAGATCGATTTTTAACGGAACCGAAAGAAAAGCCACATAAGGAAACTTACGAAAACGATCCAGTGGATACCACTGACTACTTCGGCAATGAAATTGCTGATGAAGACGGTGTGTTTGAGATAACTTTTGCAATGAAATGTCTTTATACAGGACAACCAGTACTCACTTGTAAAAAAATTGCTACACAAGATACAATCGTTGATTTGATAGAAGAATTAGGCGAAGAAAACGTGTATTTAATTGAATATGTGAGTTCAGGAAAAAGATATAAGGAGGGCTTATTGAATGACTGAAGCAACCAAAACAGATTTTTCTAAGTTGAATGTTTATCAAAAATTAGCGTATGTGAGACAAAAAGCACCATATATTCAAAAAAGTAAACGTGGCCAGCAGTACAGCTATGTGGGGTCAAGCGATGTACTATCCGCATTAAATACAGTCATAAATCAAGTTGGATTAATTTTGAAGCCAGAAATTGTTGCTCATCAAGTTCGGGAATCACAAGATGAGGTATGGAAAGCGGATAAAGTAAAGAAAGAGCCTGTAGCCAAAAAACGTACAACGTATTTTACAGAGCTAGAGTTAATGATGACATGGATTAATATTCATAATCCTTCTGAGATTGTTGCTTGTTCATGGTATAGCCAAGGAGTAGATATTGAAGGAGAAAAGGGTGTAGGAAAAGCACTAACGTATGCGGAAAAATATTTTTTATTGAAATTTTTTAATATCGCAACAGATGATGACGATCCTGATAAATACCAAAAAGAACAGCTAAAAAATACTGCAATTACTGAACGGCAAATTGATATGTTGAACGCATCAATTAGTAGAGTAGCCGAGCTGGCAGGGCAAGAATTTGAAGCTGTGAAATCGTTAGCTATAAATGATTCTGATTTGAATCCTAAAAAAGCATTTGAAGAATATAGTGCTTATGATTATGGTGTTATTTCTAAATTGCTTGCGAAGTGGATAAATTTTTATGAATCTAGGCAGAAGGTTCAAGAAGATAAGAAGTGATTGAATGATTGGAAAAATCATAAAACACAAAGGAAATAAATTGGCGATTGAGTTTGAGGATGAAATCAACTCGAATTTCCTCAAACTCCTAGCTAACAACGATGACAATTTAGTAAAAGTTGAACTATTAGATAATCGACAAATGTCTCAAAAACAGAATGCACTTTCTCACGTTTTAATAGCTGATATAGCTCGTTGGAGTTATGACGAACCCAAATGGATAGAGGAAGTTTTAAAGTATTACTACGAAGCTAAAAGCGGTGTGTATTTTGAACACAGTAAAGCTACACGACATGAGGCAACAGAATGGATTAGTTTTTTAATCGAATTTATTTTGAAAAACGATGTACCACTAGAAAAGAGATACCAATACTTGCTTGAAAATAACAAATGGTTTTATTACTGCCTGAAATATCGTAAGTGCTGTATTTGTGGGAAACATGCTGATATTTGCCATATAGAAGTTGTCGGCATGGGGCGAAATCGTCAAAAGATTAATCACGAAACATTTACTTTTTACGCTGGTTGTCGTCAACATCATCAAGAAGAACATCAGATAGGAACTAAGAACTTTTTAAACAAGTATCAAATTAAACCAGTAAAACTAAACGTTGAAGAACGTAAGAAGCTAAATATAGGAGGATAGAACGGTGGCTGAAAGAAGAATGTTTGCAAAGACCATCATTGATAGTGATGCATTTTTAGACATGCCACTGTCAACTCAATCTCTTTACTTTCATTTGTCAATGCGAGCAGATGATGATGGATTTATTAATAATCCTAAAAAAATCCAACGAATGGTTGGGTGTGGAGATGATGATTTAAAACTATTAATAGCCAAAAGATTTATTTTAGTTTTTGATAGTGGAGTTATTGTTATCAAGCATTGGAAGATTCATAACTATATTCGAAATGATCGATATAAACCAACTCTTTATCAAGAAGAAAAGGCTGAATTAGTAGAAAAAAATAGTAAGGCATATACCTTTAAAACCGAGGTTTTAGAGAGTGAAAGCCATCTTGGTATACCAGATGACAACCATGTTGGATACCAAATGGATACACAGGTTAGGTTAGGTAAGGATAGGTTAGTTAAGGATAAAAAAAAGAATAGTGTTGAGCCAAGTTCAACCATGTCTGAATTATTTGAAAAAGTTTGGAAAACATATCCGAAGAAAACCAATAAGAAAAAAGCCAAAGAGCAATTTTTAAAGAAATTTAAGTCAGAAGAAGATTTGGACCAGTTCAAAAAAGGATATAAAGATTATCTTAAGTATATCAAATTAAACGACTGGTATCATCCACAAGAATTGTTCCGCTGGATACGTGATGAACGTTTTAACGATGAATACGACTTGTCTGAAACGACAACGCAAGCAAGATATACGAATCCTCCAGTTAGACAAGAGCAATTACCAGATTGGGTAAATGAACCAAAACAAGAAGAGGAAAAATTATCACCAGAAGAGCAAGCAGCTCTAAAAAGACAAATACAAGAATTGTCGGGAGGAGAGTAAATCGTGATTGAAATGAAGGTACTTGATTATCGAATTACTAGTGATGATAAGCAAGTAATCGTAAATAAAGCGAGACGAAACGAACACGGAGAGTTAACCATTTTGACTGACAAAGACGGTACACAAAAAGAATCACTCGCTTTGATTGGTTATTATGGCAATTTAAGCAAGGCTCTCGTCGCAATAGAACGCGATTATGTGCTTTCTAGTGGTAAAACAATACAAACAGTCAAAGAATACAAAAAAGAGCTAGAATCGATTCACAGCAAGCTAAAACGTGAATTAGATTTCGGGGAGGAATTTTAGATGAATGAATTAGTTAAATTAGTGGAAGAATGGGCGAAAGAAAAGCGTTTAGATAAAGCAGAATCTGAAAAGCAAATGCTAAAAGTGATTGAGGAAGTCGGAGAAGTTGGCGCTGCATTGGCAAGAAACAACGAAAACGACCTAAGAGATGGTATTGGGGATGTAGTTGTTACGTTAATTATTCTCGCTATGCAAAATAACATGGACTTATACGAATGCTTAAATCAAGCATATAGCGAAATCAAAAATCGCCAAGGGGAAATGGTAAACGGAGTATTCGTCAAAGAAGCCGATTTGTAAGGTTCGAGGTGGAAGAGATGCGAATTATTCTACCGATTGAACCTAAGCCACAAAGTCGCCCAAGATTCGCAAGGCGTGGAAATTATGTTCAAACATACGAAGATAGCGCTATGAAAGAATACAAAAATCAAGTGAAGAATTATCTTCGTAAATCAAGAGCAAAGTTGATTGAAAAAGGGCCAATTTCCGCTCATGTGACGTTTTACATCCATACGCCTAAATCTGCCTTAAGTAATAAACAGAAACGCTTAGAAGTGGAATTAGAGCGGAAATATTGCGATAAAAAGCCTGATTTGGACAACTATTTTAAAGCAGTCACAGATGCTGCTGAAGGCATTTTGTACAAAAATGACGGTCAAATAGCTGTGATGGTTTGCCAAAAGCTCTATAGCTTAAACCCACGAACAGAAATTGAAATCATGAGATTGGAGGGGGAATAATGGCAAACAATATACTCAAAGCAAAAAAACAAGCCATTCGACATAAAATTCTTTCTCTGACAGGCGACGACGATACTTGGATGAACAATCCAGAAATCGTGAGAGAGGTCCAGCGGTTGTCTACGTTATTAAATTCTGATCGCATAGGTGATAAGCGACCGTTGCCAAGGCTAGATCCTGATAAGCTGACGAAAGAAGAATACCAACGCTTATTGGATTTGGGCTATCAAGTAAAAGACATTAAGAAAGCCCTAGGGCTAGGCACAACAACCTTTCAAAATTGGCGAATGGCGAATGAAATAGAAAATAAAATTAATAGAAAACAAAATAACAAAGTAGAGGAGACAAAACACATGAAATTTAACATCAATACAGCAAGTTTATTATTACCAGGAACATTTGGAGCAGAAGGAAAAGAGTGTATTACGATTTCAAAAAGTGGACTAGCTTTAAGCGGTCCAGTTGTGAGACGACTAAATAAACCTGAATGGGTCCAATTATATTTAGATGAATCTAGATTAGCATTGTTCGTCATTCCGTGTGAAGCGACAGACGAAGGCGCTAGAAGTTGTGTAAATCCTAAATCAAACAGGAAAGCAGGTTACCGTAAAAGCTGGTCAGGTAGCATTTTAGAGAAGGTAGCTAAAGCCAGTGGAATGGATATTGAAAATTATCGTTACCATGTTGAACCAGAAGGAGTAGAAGGGTATCCGACAGCATTAGGCTTTGATTTAACAAAGGCGGTAAAAAATTAATGGGTAAAAAACGTTCGAAGATAAAAAAGAAAAACCGCAGGCTAAAAGAAAAAGCTATTGCAAACGGCACATACAGTAAGCGAGGTAAAAACGATGACGTGCATAAAATGCAAGGGAGAACGGGTTGTCTGGACGAAGGACAAATACGGACATGCGAAAGCTAAACCATGCCCAGTATGTAATCGTGAAGGAAATAACGTCAGGAACGAATTAAAAACACTAAGAAAATAACAGAGGAGGTATGGAGGTTTGGTCGACCACAAAGAATTCTTTACTCCTTTGAAATTATGCAGAGAGAAACGAAAATACAATTATTTAACGATCATTTTCAAAATTATAAGCGATATGGAATACCAAAAGCACAGTTGGTCATAGCAGACATTCCTTATAACCTAGGCAAAAATGCATATGCATCAAGCTCGGCATGGTATGAGGGTGGGAAAATTGAAAATGGAGAATCGGATAAAGCGAATAAAAGTTTTTTTGATACCGATGAAAATTTCAGAATATCAGAATTTATGCACTTTTGTTCAAAAATGTTAAAAAAAGAACCGAAAGAAGTAGGGAAAGCGCCAGCTATGATTGTGTTCTGTGCCTTTCAACAGCTTCAAATGGTGATTGATTATGGTAAAAAGTACGGCTTTAACAATCATATTCCACTAGTTTTTATTAAGAAATCCAGTCCTCAGGTACTAAAAGCAAATATGAAAGTTGTAGGAGCTACAGAATATGCGCTCGTTCTTTATAGAGAAAAACTTCCGAAATTTAATAACGACGGCCGTATGGTTCTAAATTGGTTTGAATGGGAAACGGATAACAGCTATCCAAAAATACATCCGACACAAAAACCGATACCCGTTATTAAACGGTTGATTGAAATTTTCACAGATTATGGGGATGTTGTAATAGATCCATGCGCTGGTAGTGGCTCTACGCTTAGAGCTGCGGCAGAACTCAATAGAAATGCTTATGGCTTTGAAATAAAGAAAGAGATGTACGAAGTTGCACAGGAAAAAATGTTGTCAAATATCCCAATGGGGCTATTTATATGAACTGGAGAACAGCTGTCATTATTTTAGAAAGTGAGTGAAGAAGATGATTCCAAAGTTTAGAGCGTGGGATAAGCGTAGTAAAGAGATGTGGAAGGTGTCTACTTTACACATTGAAGATGAATATGCAGATCTATTCAAAAAAAATATATATGAAAATCCTCTTAATGATCAGTGGGCAAAGTTTGAAGATATAATCCTTATGCAATCAACAGGATTGAAAGACAAGAACGGCGTTGAAATTTTTGAGGGTGATATTGTTCAGTATCGTGATGGAGAATATAGCTACCTGGGTATCGTGAAAAGAGACTGTTATCAATTTTTTATCGATGGAATAGAACCAGATGACAGCTATGATTTTATTGATGTTTCTAATACCTTTGACGGAACTAGTTCATTAGAAGTTATCGGAAATATCCACGAGAACCCAGAACTATTGGAGGTCGCAGAATGAGTAAAAAAGCCGTTTGGTTATCAGATATTGAATTCATTGAGATGAATAGTAGCGATTGGGAAAGATTGGAAAGTGAAGCATTTGAACCAGATGAAAGTGTGCAGGCGCAGCTCAACGAAAGTCAGCAGATTGTGCTGGATTGGTTGAAAAATGACATGCTAGATAACTCAGATTTTTACAACACTTTATACTCTTCTAGGAAATTGTACGTTGTTGGAGAGCCATATAGAAAAGAAAATATAGCATTCATGAAATTAGGAGACAAAGAATTAGCACAAGTTATCCAAGCATTTAGCCAGTGGGCCTTGGAACAGGAGGAATTATGATGTTCAAATGTGTGGCTGTAGTAAATGATTCGACAGGTGAACTCGCATATATACTAAGCGACTATATTTCGAGATTCCCGTCAAAGGTACCTGTATATGCAACAAATATTGAACAGTTAAAACAATATGGAGAATTTGGCGAGAACGAATTATATAAAGTGGAAACGTGCGATGGTTTTTATCATATCGTAAGCTCAGAAAAATATTCGTTTATTTTCGATGAACAGGAGGAAGGATAATGGGAGAAATTGCAGAAATGATGTTGGAAGGTGTCTTATGTGCAAGTTGTGGTGTATTCCTTGATGTATATGGGAATGGCTATCCTGAATATTGCGAGGATTGCCAAGAGCAAATAATCGAGGGGGAACGATGATGAAAAAAAGTGGTCTCAAAATCGGAGAAATTGAGTTCTCTGAAGTTCACTCAGGTGGTGAATCAAGCATTTTTTTCAGTGTTTTAGATGGAGAGTTAGCGATATGTACAACGAATTCAGCAGATGAAAGTCAACATGATTTTACCATTCCTAAAAATGAGTGGGAAATTATTAAGAGAGTTATTGATATAAATTTGGCGTAGGAGGAAGCGGAATGAAACAAGTAAAAATAAGCTATAAAGATTTAGCTGTAATAATTGAAAGCATCTATTACGGAGAAGATGAAGATGTATCTGATACTGAGGACTTATTGAAATATTTGCGTAATAACGGACATCTGTCTACTGTTTTAACAGTTTCAAGAGGGATTAGCGATGAATAAACGTCAAAAAAATAAACAATTAAAAAAATGGCTAATTAAAAACGGGTATCCAGACAAAAAAGTAAAACTTTATTGTGTAGAATGCGACAACAGATTAAGTCTTAAAAATGAATACCATAAAAGATATACGGTATGTAACGAATTGTGCTATATGCACAGTGTGGGATTTAGTTTGAGTGATTTTCTATGAAAGAATGGAGAAACATCGATGAATAAAGACCAGATTTCACAGATTAAAAGTATTGCAGAAGAACAACTTGAAAACTTGACTGCAGATGATTGCGGGGCTGATTGGTATTTAAAACAAATAATCGAATCTGCCAATGTGATTTTAGCCGATGGATATTAGGAGGTATTGAAATGAAATATAGATGCATAGAAAGTTTTTCAGTGTCAAGATCAAACGAGACAGAAAAAGAGTTCAATATCGAAAAAGACAGCGTGTGGTCGACAGAAGAACCAATCGAAAATAACACTGTAGATGTCTACTTGTTTAATAGCAGTGGTGAATGGTTAGATATAAATCGAGAACTTTTTGATTTGATGTTTGAGGAGGTAGCGGAATGAAATTTTACGAAATTAAAGAACCTTATTATGCATTAATTGCTGCTGAAGATGAAAAACAATGTTTAAAACTTTACAAGGATATTGTTTGCGAAGTAGAAGACGAAAAAGAATTTTTTGATGATATGAAAACAATTGATAAATATGAAGCGTTCAAAATGCTTGCTAAAAGTCATACTGAAGAGGGTGACAAGACTGGCGCAGAAGAAGCTTTCAATCAATTAGAAAATCTTGAAGAAAACGGCGAAGTATTGTTAATCGATGGTAGTTTGCTTTAGGAGGGAAACAGCGATGAATAAACAAATAGAAACAGCAATGAATAATATTTACAAATTCACTATTGTTGAAGAGGACGGAAAAAATAAGGTTCATGCGCCAAAAATGGACTTGCCCGAATGCGTAAAAGAGCGTATTAAGTTCTTTGGAAAATATGCTGAAGATGGACTGAGTTTTCTAGGATGCGTTGAGTTGATTATGGCAGAAGACGAAGAAAAATTAAAGCAAGAATTTGAAATTGGTTCCTATGAAGACTACTTGCCTGCAAGCGAAGAATTCAAACAATGGCGTGATGAAATAGCTTTACGTAATTTACATCAGATGGAAATTGCCGTGGCCTTAATTTATGGATTAGGAGATGGCAATGATGAATAAACAAGAATGTCAAATATGTGACAAAAATCATTTTTTAGAAGACAGCTGTGGCGGGAAATGGAGTCTAAAAGACGACACGCTAATAATCAAACAAAGTTTTCAAGAATACGCAGGTGGTCCCTTTGTCGAAGAAATTGTAACGCAAAAAATAAACTATTGTCCGTTTTGCGGGAAAGAAATTAGGAGTTGGTGGAGATGAATAAACAAGAATTGATTAGAGAGCTAAAAGAAGAAAAGAGAAAGATTGAATGGAAAGAGGATAAGTATGAGCTTCATAATGCTGCTTCAGGTGGAAAAGAAAGGGCATATAGTCTTGCAATTGACTTGGCAAAGGAACTAGACGAACAGATAAAAGTCGTTGTTCCGAAGTTTGTTGCGGAATGGCTTGATAAACATAAGTATTCCACTGATATAATTGATCTCTTTTTAAGCGTTGAGTACGCAACTGATTCAGATGGATTTATTGCTGAAAAATGGGATTACAGCGAAGAATTTTATGATTGGTTGAGTGATAATGCAGATACACTGTTTACGTTGTGTGATGCAGTACGGTACGGATACGAAGTCGAGAAAGAGCAATTGTATTATGTGAAGTTGCCTGGTGTTGGTTATTTGAATAATGCAGACGGTGGGATAAAGCATACAGAGAAAGAAATTAAAGCTATCGACAAGCGTTACTGGCCGTTTGCTGTGAAAGTTGATGGTGAATAGATGAAACGCAACTGGAAAAGAGCAATAAATAAATTTAGTGGCATTGCAATAATGATACTTGTAGCAAAAGCAACCGTGAGCCATTTCGTGTATGGAAATGACATAACAAGCAGTGACCTTGTTTATTTCCTTTCATGCTCGTTTGTTTTGGGATTAGGGCTATATTTAGGAGGTTCAAGTGTATGAGTTATCTAGAAGTTTATATCATAGGAAGGCAAGTCGATGGAGTATATGTTGAATACTTACATGGAGCAGAGCAAGCCGATTTATTTTTCGATTATACAATTGCTCGCGATGAAAGAAATCATATGAATAAAACCAATATGAAAGATGGCGAATGGAAAATTTTGAAATATGGTAGACCGATAACGATGGAGGTGTGACGTGGGGAAGAAAAAATCAAAAATTAAAAAGAAAAAGCGTCGCTTGCAAGAAAAGGCAATTGCAAACGGCACTCAAAATTCTAAAAAATAAAAAAGTCGGAATCGCTCCGACCAACCATATCGATATTATAACATAAAAGGAGCGATTTAACTTGATTCAATTGTTAAAAGAAGTTGATTTCAGTCAGACTAGAGCCAATGCGAGAGCCGTGTTGAAAAATTTTAGACGTTTGGACCGAATAGCTGGTCGTTCCTTAGTAGATGTTCGGTCGCCAATCATTACAGACATGCCCAAAGGTATAACGCATGGCAACAAAGCAGAAGATGCGTTGATCCAGATGATTGATGTCGAAGTAGAGCGTGATGCAATCCTAACGGCTTTGATGTCATTAAGCATAATAAGTCGTCAAATTCTTCACTACAGTTTCTGTGTGCAGGACCATTACTCTAATTACAAAATCGCCAGAGAAATTGGATATTCTGAAAGAAGTATTCAAAGAATGAAATCAGAAGCTTTGATTGAATTTGCTGAAGCTTATCGAAATGGAAAAATAATTGCCTATAAATAAAATTTTGGCGGTTTTTTGGCGGAAAATTGGCGGTTTTTATACGAATTTTAGTGCTAATATAGTAATATCGAAAGTCAAAGAAATGGACACATTACACAACGCTTTCTGGTTTAGTCACCGTTTGATTTGACTTTCGATGGTCACTTGCAGACTTACGTTCTCAATAAAATGAAGTGAGGTGAATAACCTCCTCTTTTTTCTACAGGTTTGCAAGTGACACAAATAGTTGCTAGGGATGCAGTAGTAACTACCTGA
The DNA here is from genome assembly GCF_051711985.1 of Enterococcus sp. DIV1758. NCBI lineage: Bacteria > Bacillati > Bacillota > Bacilli > Lactobacillales > Enterococcaceae > Enterococcus > Enterococcus sp. DIV1758. The sequence goes on along the minus strand of NZ_JBIOOA010000001.1, from coordinate 2,250,743 downwards.
TTCATACTAGTCGAGGTTAGGTATATTGCTCTATCCCAGCATATGACGATAAGAACATTAACCAGATCTCTGCGGCAGCTGCTTACGCACGAGAGCAATTCCTAAACTCATAGAGTAGCAGCTAGGTACGTTTAGGATAAACTTAATCAATTGTTTTTGCTGGTGTTTGATTGATTGGTCACTGTGGTGGAATATAGACCATACAAGGTGCAAATCCTTGCCAGTGACATAATCATTTTAGCCGTGAAAGTCTGCGAAAGCTACGTCCTGATGGGAAAACATTCTGACGAGAGTGTGTAAAGGTTAATTTGGTTTATTAGCAATTGCTAGGAGGTAGCTCCTTCTGGTATGGCGTGTAGCTCAATTGGTGAGAGCGGTTGATTTTTAATCAAGTACATGCAGGTTCGACTCCTGTCACGCCGATAAGTAGCAAATGCTACTTAAATAAAAAAATCGTCAATAAGTCAAATGTAACTACCTTTACGATCAGATGACGGTTAAGATTTTCCCTCCTATCTTAGGCTGCACTTTCACGGTGCAGTCTTTTTGTATACATAATTTTAAAGGAGTAAAACAATGCATATTAAAAAAATGAAATTATCAGATTTAAAAGTAGCAGAATATAATCCAAGAGTTAATTTGAAGCCAGGGATGCAAGAATACGAGAAGCTAAAACAATCTATCTTAGAATTTGGTTTTGTTGATCCGCCTATTTACAATATTCAAACAGGTAACCTAGTTGGTGGGCATCAGCGTGTCGCTGTCGCCAGAGAACTAGGCTTGTTTAATGAAATAGAGGTATCTGTTGTAAATTTACCTCTCAATAAAGAAAAAGCTCTCAACGTTGCTCTCAATAAGATTTCTGGTCAGTGGGATGAAGAAAAACTTTATGTTTTATTAAACGAATTAGATGATGAAACTGTTAGTTTGACTGGTTTTGACACTGAGGAAGTAGACAGTTTGCTTGATTCTTTCAATTATGAGGAAGATATTGAGAAGCCGATTATTGAAGATGATTTTCAAGTTAATGAGTTTATAGAAAATCATCCTGAAGCTAAAACTAAAATGGGCCAATTATGGAAACTAGGGAATCATTATCTATTGTGTGGTGACGCTACAAAAGCTGCGGATGTTGAAAAGTTGTTACAAGGGAAAAAAGCAAATCTAGTTGTGACTGATCCACCTTACAACGTAGCTGTGAAATCTGAAAATAAAGAATTAAACGAATCCGGCCGGGAAAAAATTATGAACGATGATATGAGTGATGAAGAATTCAATCAATTTTTAACGGCAGTATTCAATAATTATGCAAACGCTATGGAAAATGATTCGGCAATTTATGTATTTCATGGCTCGTCTTATCAACGTGAATTTGAAAATAGCATGAATGCTGCTGGTATAGTTGTCCGTTCACAATGTATATGGGTAAAAAATAATGCTACGTTTGGGTGGAGTCAATATAGATGGCAACATGAGCCAATTTTCTATGCTCATAAGAAAAAACAGGCACCTGCCTGGTACGGTGATAGGAAACAAACGACCGTTTGGCAAGATGATCTGATGGAAGATTTGCCAGCAACGATTTGGAAAGTACCTAGAGATGATGTATCAACTTATTATCACCCTACACAAAAACCGTTATCACTTATTGCAATACCAGTTCGAAACAGTTCAAAAAGACAAGATATTGTTTTAGATCTTTTTGGTGGATCAGGCAGCACATTAATGACCTGTAATCAGTTAGACCGTAGATGTTACACACTTGAATTAGATCCGTTATTCTGCGATGTAATTATTGAACGTTTTGAAAAATCTACAGGTATTGCTGCAGAACTTATTGATAAGTAAAAAAGAGACAAGTGCGCTAACACTTGCCTCAATTCAACGAGATACGAATACCCCGAAGACACAGAGAATTCCCACGCGTGGATTTTCGACACCCTCCGTGTCTTTTAGCATTATATAATAGTGCGAGGTATTCTACAATGGAAACATTTGATTATGAAGTTCAACAAGCTTTAGAAAAGCAAAAGATTGCAGAAGAAAACAACAAGATTATCAGGGCTGCAAAGGCTCAATGGATAAGTAACTTTAAAGCAGGTCATATCAAATTGAACACAGTTAAAGACTTGAAAGACTTGATTGAAATAGAAAGTCATTTGAAAGAACTATGATTTTAAATATAGAAAACAAAACTCAATTAATAAGTATCGTGAGGTGGTGTTTTATGTCGCATGAATAAAAAGGAACAAGCAAAGAAATATTATGAAGAAGGTTGGAAATACAAGGATATTTCTGAAAAGCTTTCTGTACCTCTCAACACATTGAAGTCATGGAGAAAACGTGATAAATGGGAAAGAGGGGGTGCAACCAAAGAGGTGCAACCTACAAATAGGGGTGCACCACAAGGCAATCAAAATGCCATAGGTAACAAAGGAAATAAAAGTGCCTCACCGCCAAAAAGAAATAAGAATGCGGTAAAAACAGGCGAATACGAAACAATATTTGCCGATATGTTATCTGATGAAGAAAAGGACATCTATTCTAATCTGAATGATGATCCTTTTTTTATTTTGGAGGAAGAAATAAGAATCCTAAAAATTCGTCAATATAGAATGCTTAAACGCATCAAAGATGCAGAGGCAGGCTTAAACGACGAAGAAGTTGAACGTTTGCAGCAGCTTCGGAAAGTTAAAGAGCCATCGGTAATTGATGGGAAAATGGTTACTGTTAAAAGAGAAGTTTTGAAAGATGTACAAATAACTCGTAAGACATTTAGAAAGTTAGATGACATCTTAGCAATTGAAGATGCGTTAACTCGTGTTAGCAATCAATTAATAAAGGCGATTAAACAACAAAAAGAACTTGCTATGAGTGATAGTCGTATTTCGCTACTAAATGCACAGGTCGCAAAAATAAGACAGAATACTGATGAGACAGAATCTACAGAGTCTAAGCTTGATGAATTGATGTCTATGATTAGTGGTGAATTAAATGAGTCTTAATGATGTTTATACTAATCGACAGATTGAAGTGTTAAAAGAAACTATCAATAAAGATTGGTTCATTACTCTTTTACACGGAGCTAAACGTTCTGGTAAAACAAAAATCAATAATGATTTATTTTTATTTGAACTGAGACGTGTGCGTAAAATTGCAGATGAAGAAAACATAAAAGAACCAATGTATATATTGGCTGGTGTGTCTAGTTCAACTATTCAAAAGAATATACTTCAAGAGTTATACAATACGTATGATATTGAACCTAAATTTGATAAACATGGTAATTTTAAATTATTTGGTGTTAAAGTCGTACAGGCCTATACAGGTAATATCGGCGGCGTTGGTTCTATACGTGGTATGACAGCATATGGAGCTTATATTAATGAAGCTTCACTTGCTAAACAAGAGGTTTTTGCAGAAATAGTTTCCCGTTGTTCAGCGACTGGTGCACGTATATTAGCTGATACAAATCCAGACAACCCCGAGCATTGGTTGAAAAAAGAATATATAGATAATTCAAGTAAAAGTATTCAATCATTTCATTTTGGTTTAGACGATAACACATTTTTAAGTGAAAGATATAGAACGAACATTAAAGCTAGCACACCTAGTGGAATGTTTTATGACCGAGATATAAAAGGTTTGTGGGTTTCTGCCGATGGGGTCGTATATAAAGATTTTGATGCTAACAAACACTATATTGATTCATCAGATTTGCCACCATTAGCAAAATATTATTGTGGAGTTGACTGGGGCTATGATCATTGGGGGTCAATTGTAGTTATAGGAGAAACAGAAGACGGAACTGCGTATTTAGTTGAAGAACACGCCTCTCAATATGAGGAAATTGATTATTGGGTTGGTATTGCAAAAGAAATTCAAGCACGATATGGCGGGAGAATTCCTTTCTATTGTGATTCGGCTCGTCCAGAACACGTATCTAGATTTGTAAGGGAAGGACTAAATGCCATCAATGCTTTTAAAGCTCGCTTATCTGGTGTCGAATCAGTAGCGAAGCGGTTCAAAACGAATAGATTATATATTTGTCGAGACAAAGTTAAAAAGTTTAGAGATGAGATTTATCAATATATATGGAATAAAAAAACTGGCGAGCCTATTAAAGAATTCGATGATGTTTTAGATTCATTAAGGTACGCTATATATTCCAACGAAGTATATTCAAATACATCATTAGAAGAACGAATGGATGCAGCAAAATTCTTCTTCGGATAAAGAAAGGGATGAAAAAGTGAATAAAAAAAATGAAGTAACGTTTTTAAGGAATCACAGGTATCATAAAGATGCGAATGCGGTTTTTAGAATGTCTCAAGAAGATTTTGATGATATTGATTTTGAAAAAAAATCATGGATAACGCGTTTAGAAAAGTTCGTAAATCGTCATATTGTTGAACAAGTACCACGTTTACGAGAACTCAAACGCTATTATTTAGCAGATAATAATATTAAATATCGACCTCCTAAAACTGATGAATATGCTGCCGACAATAGAATAGCAAGTGATTTTGCTAGATATATCACTATTTTTGAGCAAGGTTATATGTTGGGACAACCTGTGCAGTACAAAAACGAAAATGATGAACTGCAAAAAAAAATCGATGAATTCAATAAGCAAAACAACGAAGCCTATCACAATGTACTTATCAAAACAGATTTGTCAATCTATGGCAGGGCCTATGAGTTAGAAACAATTGCTTTACAAGAGGAACAAGCGTTTGTAAAACTAGTTAAATTAAACCCAGAGCAGACATTCATTGTTTATGATGATACGACTGATAGCAATTCTTTATTTGGTGTTTATTATTATTCAATAGATTATGGCGATGGGGTGCGTAAGGATTTTATAAACGTTTATACATCTGACATGTTATACATCTATGTTAATGATAACCAGAATGAAAAGGGATTGACATTATTAGACTTTGAAGATTATGCATTTGATGGAGTTCCTATTAATGAATTTGCAAATAATGAAGACCGTACAGGTGCATACGAACCTGTTTTAGATTCAATTGATGCTTATGATTTGTCTCAATCTGAGTTAGCTAATTATCAGCAGGACACAATGGACGCTATTTTGCTTATCAAAGGAAACCCATACACAGGTACTGCTCAAAATGACTTAGATGAAGATGGTAATATTGTTCCTAATTCACGGTTAGCTGTTTCTTTAGCTTTCAAAAAAGCAAGAATAATGATTTTAGATGATAATCCAAATCCCAACGGATCAGAACCTGATGCAAAATATCTCATAAAAGAATATGACTCAGAAGGTGCAGAAACTTATAAGAAAAGATTGGTTAATGATATTTTACGATTTACTTTTACACCAGATACATTGGATGCCAATTTCAGTGGTACACAATCAGGTGAGAGTATGAAATACAAGTTAATGGCTGCGGATAATCGGCGGGTTATGCAACAACGCTTATTTGAAAAAGGATTGATGAGACGATTACGACTAGCTATTAATATTTGGCGAATAAAAGGGAACGATTCAACAGCGTATAATGATATTAACAATACGAATATTATATTTACTGCGAATGTTCCTAAATCAGACAATGAGGTTGTTTCATTAGCTAGTCAATTAGTTGGGCAAGTTTCAGATGAAACATTATTTGAAATATTGTCTACAGTGACGGGTGTCGATCCCGATGTCGAACTAAAACGTATTAAAGAAGAAACAAATGATAAGCCAGAACCACGAAGACCTGAAGTGAATAAGAATGAAACGGGGAATGAAGACGATGAACGAGAAGCAGCTAAAAGAATTAATGAAGATGAATGAGAATAATCAAACACTTGAAGCTACATTTTTCGAAACGCAAAGAAGTTTAGAATTTATTGCTAAGCAGGGGAAATATCTTTTTGATAAATGTTTAGATGAGGGGTTTAATGAAAATCAGGCTTTAAGATTCACTATTGGCATTCTGACTGGCGTTTCAAATTAAGGGGCTGATTGAATGACTTCACAGCAATATTGGATAAAGCGTATGGATGAAATCATGGCTTACGTTGATAAAACGGATTTAGATTTCTTCGATGAATTACAATCTATATACACAGAAAATCGCCAGAGCATCCAGAAAGAGATATATAAATTTTATGCTCAGTATGCTAAAGAAAATAGAATCTCTATGCAAGAAGCAAAAAAACGGCTCATGAGGGAGGACTTAAGTGATTATAGAGAGAATGCTAAGAAATATTTCAAAGCAGCTAAAAAAGACCCGGAATTATTGAAACGCTTAAATGAACAATATAGAGCTGGAAAAGTCACTCGATTAGAGGCGTTACAGCTAGACTTGCTTTATCAATTAGGTGTGATGCGCGGTGATCTTGAACAATCATTTAATGGCTATTTGAAAGAAGTCGCGAAGTACGCATATAGAAAAATATCTGGTGGAAATTCTGCGAGTACTTTAAATCTACCTGCCTTAGAACAATTAGTGAATACACCATTCAATGGAAAAAACTATTCGCAAAGTATTTGGGGAAATGTAGATGATTTAGCTAATGACTTGAGGAATACTTTAGTTAAAGGCTTTGTAAGAGGATCGGGCCCTGCTGAAATGGCAAGGGAGTTAAGAAAAAAATACAATGTAGCGCGTTCAAGAGCTGAAGCAATCATTCGTACAGATGGAACGAATATTATCAATAATGCTACGGCAAAACGCTATATAGATGCTGGTTTCACTGAATATGAATACCTTGCTCATATTGACAATCGCACTACCGAGATATGCAAAGGTCTAAACGGTGACGTCTTTAAATTAGCAGATTTTCAACCTGGTCTAAATGCACCACCGATGCACGTGAATTGTCGAAGTACGATCGTTCCAAGTAAAAAAGAATTGAGGGATATTTAAAATGTTGTTAAGATTTATTGCTTTAATTATTGGTATGCCTTTCTTAGGGTTTTCACTAGCGATAACGATTATGCTGATTAAGACAGGAATTCATTACGAACAAAAAGAAGTACCACCAGATCCATATGACTATTTGGATGCTGATTATGAAGAGCATTTGAGAAAGGAAAATAGTAATGAAAGAAAAAGCAAAAGTTAATGTGTTAGGCGTAGAATACACAATTTATAAAGAGACAACAGAAGCAGACAAGCCTTTTATGCGCGGCGCAGACGGTGTCACTGATTTTACGACCAAAGAAATTTTTATTAATCAGTTAGATAACGGAGATCCAGATAATTTTCAAGAAATTGATGTATATGAAGCTAGAACCATACGCCATGAAATTATCCATGCTATTTTATATGAATCGGGATTAGACAATAACGCAGAATGGCCAAGAAATGAAGAAATCGTTGATTGGATTGCTATTCAGTTTCCTAAATTATTAAACATTTACAAAGAATTAGAAGTTGAGTCGTTTTAAACGGCTTTTTATTTTGTCCAGGCGTGGATGACAAAAAAAGCTACGGAAATGAGCAAGCATTGATTCTCAATAAAAGCTATGGAAGGAGAAAGTCAAATGAAAACATGTAATTTATTACCAATGCAATTACAATTTTTTGCTGCAGATAATGGAAATGGTTCAGGTGGAGGAGATAATCATCAGCAACAAAATGAAGACGAACAAAAATCATTGAATCTCGATGAACTAGATGAAGAACAGCTGACTTCAATTAAAGAAAAGTTCGGATTAAAAGACGATAAAGATGTTGATGAGATTATCAAGAGTAAAAAATCGCGTTGGCAAAAAGATTTAGAAGAACAAAAGAATGAAGCCGCTCGTTTAGCAAAACTTTCAGAAAAAGAGCGACAACAAGCTATTCTTGATAAAGAAAAAGAAGAGTTTGAAAAACAAAAGGCTGAGTTCCAAAAACAGCAACTGTTCGTTGAAAAAGGAAATCAGTTAAAAGCCGAAGGTATGCCTTCTGATTTTGCCCATAGAATTACCGGAGAAACAGCTGAAGAAATTCTGGAAGATGTAAAGGCATTTCGTGATGAATGGGATAAAGCTGTAGAAGCAAAGGTAAACGAGCGCCTTGCTAGCAAAAATAAGACACGAGTAGGCAATAATGGTGGTCAAATGACTAAAGCAGAAATTATGCAAATTAAAGACTCTAAAGAGCGTCAAAGAATGATTGCTCAAAATAGAGATTTATTCTAGGAGGAATAACTTATGAAAAATATGTCAAAAACTAATAAAGAACGTTTATTAAAAATGGATTTGCAACTATTTGCGGCAGAACCAGACCTTACAAAAATGGACGATTTAGGAGAAATTAAATCCATTGATTTTGTGAATCGTTTTGAGAAAGGCATCAAAGAATTATTAGAGTTGTTAGGTGTAACACGGTTAGAACCTTTATCCAAAGATATGAAAATTCAAATGTACAAATGGACAACGTCATTAAAAGATGGAAATGTTGCGGAAGGCGATGATATTCCTTTATCCAAAGTAACTCGAGCTAAAGGAAAATCATTTACAGTAACATTTAATAAATGGCGCCGTGCAGTAACTGCTGAAGCAATTGCTCGTCATGGAGCATCTATTGCGATTGATCAATCTGACGAAAAATTATTGCGCCAAATTCAAGGTGGAATTAAATCACAATTTGTTAACTTCTTAGGTACAGCCCCTACTAAAATTCAAGCTGAAGGGTTACAAAAAGCGTTAGCACAATCATGGGGGAAACTAAGCACATTCGAAGAGTTTGATGGCGCTCAATTTGTTTCCTTTGTAAATCCTATGGATGTAGCAACCTACTTAGGGGATACAAAAGTCTTAGCAGATGCATCTAATGTATTTGGTATGACCTTATTGAAAAACTTTCTAGGTGCAACAAACGTTATTGTATTAAACGCAATCCCAGAAGGAAAGGTTTATTCTACCGCCGTTGACAATATCGTATTAGCATACTTGGATATGAAGGCATCTGATTTAGGTGATATTTTTGTGGACTTTGTTGATGAAACTGGTTTTATTTCAGCGACTCGTGGACGTACCCTACGAAATGCAACATTTGAATCATTGTTTATGAATGCTTTAACATTATTCCCTGAAATTCCAGAAGGTGTAGTAGAAGCAACAATTAGTGGTGAAACGACGACCACAACGACACAGCCAACAACAACGACTACTACGACACAAGGGTAAAGTAGGTTTCTAATATGGAAAATATAGAAAATGAATATGGTAATAGTCTGAAGGAAATCAAAGTTTTGTTAGGCATTTCTGACGAGCTCCAAGACGAATTGCTAACGTTAGTGATTCAAGACAGTGAAGAACGCATTTTATCTGTCTTGAATCAATATGCTCAAAAAAATGGAACAGACAAATACGATGCTGTACCTGATGGCTTGAACTATATATTGAGAGATGTCTCAATTAAACGTTTCAACAAAAGAAATAGTGAAGGGGCAAGTTCTGACAGCGAAGAAGGTCGTTCTTTTACTTGGGAAAAGAGTTATTTGGATGAATATTTGAATATTTTAGACGAATATACTAAGCCTGAAATCAGAGCTGGTAAAGGAATTGCGAGGTTTTTACCATGATTTATAACCATCGTTGTAAAATAGTCAAGAATATTACTACTGATGAAGGTTATTTAGGAGAAGAAGTCATTTCAAAAGAAGTTAAAACAGTACCTTGCAGTATCCATAATATTTCTTTTGATGAACAAATAGCTTTCTTTGGAAAATACAATAAGAATGCACTTAAAGTTCATTTACAGGGATATTTCTTCTTTGATGAAATTTATATAGACGGTATTTCTAAAAATATTTTTGATGTTAAGTTCCATCGCAATTCAACAGTTGTGATATTAACATGAGCAAAGTTATTCAAATTGTTGGACTGAAGGCATTTGTTCGTGGTGTTAAGAAGCAAACAGAAAAAACAGAACAGTCCATTCATAAAGAGCTACAAAAATCAGGATTTAGAGTTGAGAAAAGGGCTAAACAATTAGCACCGGTAGATACTGGATGGTTAAGAAGCAATATATATTCATATATGATGAACAGAATGTGTGTAAGTATAGACTCGCCTGCTAACTATTCAATTTTCATCGAAGAAGGAACACGCTTCATGGCTGCTCAACCTTTCTTGTATCCTGCTGTTAAAGAAGAATATCCAACATTAATGAAGAATTTACAAAAGATAGTTGGAGGTAAATGAAGTGGAACATGCCCCAAATACTAAATTTTTAAAAGAGATTTCTGAAAAATTAAATAAAACGGGAATCCCTATTTACTATAAACTTCCAGGGTCAGAAATTATTGAGCCTTTTTATGTTATTGGCAATCACTTTGACGATGATACAAAAAGTGCAAAGTTTGGCGCTGCAATAGTGAACACTGATTTACAAATAGATTTATTTTATCCAGTAAATAGTAGAGCAAAAGTCGAAGATGTAATATATCAAACCAAATCTGCTCTACGTACAAAGAAAATTAGTACAAATATTAGACCTGATAACACTATTGGTCGAGAAGTTTATCATGTCGTATTTAAAATATCTGATTATATTTTTTAGGAGGAATTCATATGCCAGAAACAGTAAATAACGGAATTAAAAAATTTCAAGGAACACCTATTAGAGGAAATCGTGTTTGGTACTTTATTCAAAGCACACAAGTACCAATTGGATCTCCAGCTCTCTTGCCTGCATTTCAAACAGATGGTACTACAACTATTGGTGGTGACAACATCGATGAACAAACAAAAATGGGGCGTATCATTTTAAAGTCAACTGATGAACATAGTATTGAATTGACCCAATACTTTGCTCCCGACGATGAATCAATTGATGTTATTGAAGAAGCCAAAAAGAATGGACATTCTGTTAAAGTATGGCGAGTTGTTGTTGACGATACTCTTGCAACGGAAGAAGGCGCCGGAACTAAAGCTTATCCAGCTAAATTTGGTTATGGTATCCCTGACGAATTAGAATATGCTGAAGGAGAAGATCTAGTTGAAATTAGCTACACATTAAATATTGTAGGGAAATTGCAAGACGGAACATTTCCTTTGTCAGATGAAGACGTTGCAATGGTCGAAAGTTTGTATCAATTCCAACGCCCAGGAGAAACTACTGGTGATTATAGCAATATTGATAATGGAACAACAACAACTACTTCCACAACTACTACAACAACATCTTCCACCACGACGACAACAACAACGCAGGCGTCTTCTAAGTAATGAAATATATTCTTTGTCAACCTGCAATCACTCGTTTTAAATGGGAATTAGAGGTTTGTTTGACAAATTTGAAAAAACTAGGAATTAAAGATATTGTGCTTATTTTTAGCAAGCATGATGAAACGATTCCTAGTTTTTTTGAAGAGAAATATGGCGTTGAAGTTCATGTTTATGAAGATTCTAGGGATGACAAAGGATATATCCCTTCAATCAAACCTTATCTATGGTGGAAATATTTAGAAGAGAATCCCAAACGAGAAAACGAACGATATATGTATATTGATTCAGATGTTATTTTCAGAAAGAAAATTAATTTTAGAAAAATGCCATCAAAAAATGACGTATGGTATTGTTCTGATTGCAACGGTTATTTGAATTTAGATTATATTCGTCAATGTAAAAATGGAGAAAAAATCTTAGCTGATATGGCAGATATTGTAGGTGTGACTGTAGATTCGTTAGAAACAATTAATAATAACTCTGGAGGAGCTCAGTGGGTTATTACACGTCCTAAGAAAGAATATTGGGAAAAAGTTTATCATGATTCAAATCGTCTTTATCGTTACCTTGATGCTCAACAAAGTAATATTCAAAAATGGACAGCTGAGATGTGGGCACAACTTTGGAATATGATGTTTTATAACATAGGTCCTAAAATTCATGATGAATTAAATTTTTGCTGGCCAACAGATCCGATAGAAAAATGGTACGAAACAAAAATATTACACAATGCAGGTGTAACTGAAAAAGATAAAGATTTATTTTTTAAAGGAAAATATGTTAATACAAGTCCCTTTGAAGATGGGTTAGATAATATGGCTAAAGATAAAGCAACTATAAAATATATAGAAGCTATAAAAATGGCTAAAACAGGAGGAAATAATATATGTCATTTACAGTTGGATTAAAAGGGAAACAATTAGAAATTAAATTTAACTATGGAATGTTATTTAAAGCTAATAAAAAGCTAGGTACAAAAGATGCTCAAGGTAACTCACAAAATGATGGCGCGGGTGTTCTTTTTGTAAAAGTTCTAGAAGAAGATGATGATGCGCTTTTTGATATTATCAAGTTGGCTTCAAAAGACAAAGTAACAGATGAAGACATTGCGAAGTCTGTTCAGGATTTTGTGGAAACTTTTGAAGATGAAGAAGAAGGATACAGCATGGTATTTGAAACGCTTAAACAAGAAATGTTGGATTCTGGTTTTTTCGTGAAGAAATTGAAGAAATATATCAGCAATCTGGAGAAAGCAGCAGATTACTTGAAGAGCCAACAACCGACCGAAGAGATTCAAAATCCAGAGCAGCAAGCAAAAGCGGTCAAAGATTTAGCAGATCGAATCAAGAAAGAAATCTCATAGTGAATTGTGCTAGGCAAGGATTAGTGGATATTCCATTAATTATGTCTTGTTATAAGTGGGAGTTAGAAGCGATTTTAGAAGGATTAGCTTTGAAAAGCGTAGATGAACAAGAACAAAAAGCTCATTATGCGTTTACTTTAAGATATGTTTTGAATGCAAAAAAGCCAAAAATAAAAAAGGTATTTGATAAAGAAAAAATTGAACGCAAAATAAAATCTATTTTTGCTACGACAAACGAAAAGGAAGAAACATACAATCGTGTGGAAAAGGCAAAAGAAGTGATGAACTATTTCAAAAATAAAAAGTGGGGGTGAGTAAATGGCTTTTGAAGGTGCTATTAACGCTGTTATCGGTGCTGATTTGTCGCAATATAATGCTGCAATGAATAAAGTTTCATCTATAGCGAATAAAACTATGAATGATGTTGCTAACATATTACAAAGCGGATCTATGAGTACTACTCAAAAAGTCGGTCAAATTATGAGTAAGTTAGCTGATCCGATGCTAAATAGCGTTTCTAAAGTTTTACCGCAAACTGTTGCATTATTTGAAAAAGCTGGCGGCGGTATTCAACGTGTAATTGCTGGAATCGGCGAAAAAATACCACAACCAATTAAAAAAGGGATGTCTGCTGCCAAGAATGCGGTTGTAAGTTCAGCTAAAGAAATGGGAGCTGGACTATCACAACAAACATCAATAATTGGTAAAGCATTTTCGACAGTTGCTTCTAAAATACCACAGCCTTTTAAAAGTGCATTTAAAGCTGTTGGATCAAGTGCTAGTGAAATAAGTTCAAAAATTACTACTTTGGGAACTAATATAGGTTCGAAATTAACTGGAGCGTTTAATAGTGCTGGATCAAAAGCGTCTAACGCACTAAATAAGATGGTTTCAGGAACCAATAAAGCAGGATCAGCAACAGATGATTTAGTAAAAAAAATCATAGGTATTGGTGCAGCATACGCGGTAGCTCAAAAAGGCATATCAGCACTTTCTAGCGGATTTAAAGAAATTATAGGTGACTTGAACCAAGGCTCAGCTACATGGAAAACTTTCAATGCTAATATGGAAAATATTGGTAAAGGAAAAGATGAAATAGCATCTGTAAAAAAAGAGCTACAGGATTTTGCCACTAAAACAATTTATTCTGCTTCTGAAATGGCTACTACATATAGTCAATTAGCAGCTGTAGGAATAAAAAATACTGACAAATTGGTTATGGGTTTTGGTGGATTAGCTGCGGCAGCTGAAAATCCGACACAAGCGATGACAACGCTAAGTCAACAAGCTACACAAATGGCTGCTAAACCGATGGTTCAATGGCAAGATTTTAAATTGATGTTAGAACAAACTCCTGCGGGTATTGCAGCTGTTGCTAAAACTATGGGCATGTCAACCTCTGAAATGGTGACTGCGGTTCAAGATGGGAAAATTGCTACTCAAGATTTCTTTGATGCAATAACTAAAACTGGTACAAACGAAACGTTTTCAAAAATGGCTACCGAATATAAAACTGTCGGTCAAGCAATGGATGGCTTAAAGGAAACAATCACCAATAAATTACAACCGGCTTTTGATCAACTGTCTCAAGTAGGGATAGAAGCAGTAAGCAAATTAACAGATAAAATTGGTGACTTTAATATGGATAAAATATCTGCAGCGGTAGATATTGCTACAAATGTTTTAAACCATTTTATAAATGGTACTGATTTGTCTAAAAAAAGTATTGATGCTTTAAAAGGTGCTATTCAAGGACTATTACCTATAGCTGCTGTATTGGGAAGCGCGCTAGTAGTCAGTAAAGCAGTTCCTGCAATTGCATCTCTTTCAAGCGGATTTTCAGCATTTTCAGGAATATTAGGAGGTATGATAAGCGGACCGTTCAAAATGTTTAGTTCTGGATTAACAGGTTTAATAGGTTTAATTCCTAAAATAGGAAGTAGCTTATCCATGGCAAGTTCTGTTGGGATGGGAGCCTTAGGTGGCATGACTTCTGCAATGGGAACTATCATGCAAGTGGCTTTATCAGCTATAGGACCTGCAGCTATATTAGGGTTAGTTATAGCTGGATTGGGATTAATAAATAATCAATTTGGAGCACAAATTGACCAATTATTAAACACAGTAACTACAAAAGGACCAGAAATTATAACTAATCTTGTTAATGGTATTACCTCACAATTGCCACAACTTATGCAAAGTGGCACTGAATTAATTGCTAAACTAGCTAGTGCTATATCTACGATGATTCCAGTAATCATAGATGCAGGTATGAAGATTATTGGAAGTCTTGTACAAGGTGTAGGACAAAATGCACCTTCTCTTATAAATTCAGCTTTAGAAGTTATTACTTCATTTTTGAGCTCCATAGCAAGTGCATTGCCTGAATTATTAAAAATGGGAATGGAACTTTTGCTGAATATAGTTAAAGGAATCATTCAAAATATACCCAAAATAGTTGAATCAGTAAAAAAAATCTTGGATTCGTTTGTTAATTCTGTAATGGAAAATCTACCTCAGATTATAGATACGGGTATTCAGATTCTTCAGAATTTAATTGATGGTCTTACTCAATTACTGCCACAAATTTTACCTGTCGCATTAAACGCGATTCTAACATTAATCCAAGGTTTAATGGATAATATACCTAAGCTTTTAGATGGAGCAGTCCAAATAATAAATTCATTATGTAATTTTATTGTAGAAAACTTACCTATGATTCTAGATGCTGCAATGCAAATTATTATGGCCTTGGTTAATGGTATTGTAGAAAATTTACCTAACATTGTCTCTTCAGGGATACAAATCATTATGACGTTGATTGGCACGGTAATCCAGATGCTACCACAAATTATTGCTGCTGGATGGGATATTATTAAAGCT
Organism: Enterococcus sp. DIV1758; assembly: GCF_051711985.1. Classification (NCBI taxonomy): domain Bacteria; kingdom Bacillati; phylum Bacillota; class Bacilli; order Lactobacillales; family Enterococcaceae; genus Enterococcus; species Enterococcus sp. DIV1758. The sequence goes on along the minus strand of NZ_JBIOOA010000001.1, from coordinate 2,235,309 downwards.
CTTGCTGGTGCTATTTTAGAGGCTATTCCTAATGTTTTAAAAGGAGCTTGGGATGGTATTAAAAATGGGTTTTCAAATTTATGGAACACAATAACGGGTAAGTCATCTGAAACAAGCTCAAAAGTATCAAATGATGCTACAACTACAGCTACAAATTTGAGTTCATCTTATGGACAAGCAAGTTCAAATGTTGCTAATTCAATGAACAACATGAATCTAAATGTAGGTAATTTGAGTACACAAGCCTCAAACAATGCAATTAATGCTTCTAATGCAGCTAAAGATGGTACGTCTTCAAACTATAATCTACTAGCTACAAATGTATCAGGAACGATGAATAACCTTAATAGTGTAGTAAGTTCAAATTCAACTAAAGCAGCAAATGCTGCAACAAAAGAGTCTAATAGTGCACTAAATGGTGTCTCTAGTGACTATAATAGTATTTTATCTAATGTTAATCAGGCTACCTCTGGCACTGCGAATGCTGTTGGCACTAATATGAATCAAGCTACCCAACAAGCTTCTAGTGCCTCTAACCAAATGTTTCAAAATGTATCAAATAATACACAAAATATTAATAATAAATCTTCGCAAGACATTTCACAGATGTCAAACAATGTAACGAAGTCCATGAACTCAATGAAGTCAAATGTGACAGGTACAATGAATAGTGTTGTTAGTACTATTAACGGGGGATTCAGTAGGATAAATTCTGCAAATACTCAAGCATTCAATTCAATGGCAAATAATGTTCAAAATGGTATGAATAGAATGAATAGTGCCGTTATGAATAGCATGAATTCAATGACAAGCATAATGATTTCTTCCACGAGTCGAATAAACTCCATTTTTAGTGGATTGACTTCAACGCTTTCTAATATCGGTTATAATGCAGGTATAGGTTTGAGAAATGGTTTAGCAAATTCTGCGGGTTCTATTTACGCAACTGCTAGTAATATAGCTAGTAACGTAGCCCGTACTATGAGGAAAGCACTGGACATTCATTCGCCATCACGTGTTACCGATAAAATTGGGGGATTTGTTGGGATGGGTTTAGCTAACGGCATGTCAAGAATGCAAAAGCAAGTTGATAGACAAGCGTTAGCATATGCAACATCAATAAAATCACAAGAATATGAAGCAAATTCTGTTTTAACGGCGGATACTAGAAATGTCTCTAATAAGCTTTCTTCATCTATGAATGAATTAAGCGAAGAAGTTAAAACTAGTCAATTACAAGAACCAGTATTTGAAGTTCATACCGAACTTGTTGGAGATAAAATATACACAATTGTTAAACAAAAAGAAGCAAGAAATCAAAATAAAGTTAATTTGGTTAACAAGAAATAGAGGAGGACACTATGGACTTAAAAATAGAAAAGGAAAACTTATCTACAAGGATGTCTTCCCTAGGTGTCCTTGTGATAGATATTAATTCCACTAATTCTATTGTTGAAATTAATACTAAAAAAATAGACGGAACTAACCGAAGTCTATTTTTGGGAGCCACTCATAGTGAGAAAAAAATCACTGTGAGTGGTTATTATTATGTAGAAAATGAACTTCAAGATGAGTACATGAAAGATAAATTGAATGGTACTTTTGCAGACACAGAACCATTTTATATAACTAAAATGTATACTAATCAAAGCTTATATGGTTATGAGCGACCTGGAGAAAAGCAAGGTTTCGATATGTTGAGAGTTGATAAGCAACGTCAATATCATTATAGATATAAAGTGTTATTAGACGGAGAAATCAATTATGATTTTCAAGGTTTTAGTGATGTAGGCCTTCTATACGAAGTATCACTAACATTTAAGACGGTAGATTTACCATTTGGAATTACCATCCCTGATGATATAGAAATAACAAATTCTAAAATGATTGAATATCGCGGTACTGTTCCTTGCAGTCAATTAGAATGGCCATGGAAAGTGCAAATTATTGCAAAAAAAAATTTAGGGGCTGAATTTAAATTATCTATTGATGAACGAGAGTTTAAGTATGTTGGTAAAAGAAATATTTTATCCGGCGATAAATTTTTGTTAGAAGGAACATCTTTCACTCTTAATGGTTTAAATATTAATGATCAGACAAATATTGAATATTTTATTTTAAAGCCAAATGAGGTTGGTTTTATACCGTTTTCTACATCTTTTAACATTGGTGAAGTAGAAATAAATATATTGAATAAAGTTGACTTATATAGATAAGGAGTAAGTAGTGATGGTTCAATTCATAGATACAGATGGAAATACTTTTATTGCATTGGCAGATATATCTTTCGTTAGAAGCCTAAATGGTGAAAAATCAATTAGCGGTACTATATATACTAATAATGATGTCCTTCACAGAATAGACAGAGGTTGGCAAGTAGAATTTGAAAATGAAAAATACTATTTAACTTATGCCATGCCAACTGATTATGGAAATAATATTACTGTTGAATTTGATGCCATACATGAATTTTTCTTTAGAATGGGTAAATCATGCGTGTATGATACTTTAAACGGTTCAAATACTGCAAAAGCTTATCTAGATTTTATTTTTAAAAACAGTGGTTTTACTTATTCACTAGCTGCTACTATACCAGCATTCGAAAAAGAAAATTTTGGAATGAAAAATAGATTAGCGTTATTTAATGACTTTATAAATAGTACTAACACTGAGTTTCAAATTATTGGTAATAACCTTTACATCGTTGACAAGATAGGCAGTGATTTATCAACGATTGTTCGTAAAGGTTTTAATATGCAAGAGTTAGGGTTAGAGCACAATATAAGTGATTTTGTTACGTATGCGAAAGGGTTTGGGGCGTACAAAGACCCAAATGATGTTACTAAAGGAAGATTAATAGTTGAATATACCAGCCCATTAGCGGAAATTTATGGAAAGCTTGAGGCGGACCCAATTGTTGACGAACGCTATACTAAAGAAGATAGTTTTCTTGAACATTTAAAGGAAATTGTTGAATCTTCTTATAGTATCTCTGTTAATTTAACCGTAGAAGATTTGAGAAAAGTCGGGTATCAATATGGGTTGCCTGAACCAGGAGATTACATTATGGCTGTTAATGAACAGTTAGGTTTTCAACAAAAAATAAGAATTGTTGGAGTAACTGAGAATTTTAATGTTACTGGGGATTTAATTGAAAATAATATAACATGTAATTCACTAAACTTAGTTGATAAGAAGAACCAAGCTGATGCTAGTAACGCTCAATCATGGTCAGATATATCTAACGGAATAAAGCCTATTCCAAATGAATGGTTAACAGCAGCAATCCAACAAGCAACTTCTGATTTAATCAATTCACAAACGGAAGTGAAATATGCCAAGACAGGTATTCTTGCCATTGATAAGAATGACTCAAATAAAATAGTTATATTAAACTCTGTGGGTATCGGAATTTCAACGGATGGGGGGAAAAGCTTTGAGAATGCAATAACTGCTAACGGAATAAACGCCTCTGCTATAAATACTGGAATTTTAAAAGCGATAGCTATTGAAGGTGTAACAATTTCAGGTTCAGTTATTACATCCATCGGAAAAGACTTTTCTTTAAAAGAGGACAATGGGGCAATAACTTGGACGCGAAATAGTGATGGAAAAGAAATATTTAAATTTTACACTACTTTAATTAATCAAAAAGAAGGAAATGTTAGATTAGATGTTTCAGACGAAGGTTCTTTTACGATATTTAATAAAAAGCTTAATAAGGCATTTCTAACATTTTTTGGCGCAACAAATAATATGTCAGGATCTGCAAACTTAGATAACTTTTATGTTGTTGGTAATGGTCATAGTTTGAATTTTGCACCTGGGAGCTTTGGTTATTCTTCTACAGCTAGTAATAGTCCTAGTTTAAATGTGAGTAGCAATGGTTTTAGTATAGGGAATAATGATACTAAAGTATTAGGATCATCTGGAGGAAGGATTAGTATATCCGCTACTTCTACAAGCGTCACAGGAAATCTTAGTGTTACTGGTTCCAAAAACTCTCTTGTGGATACACTGTCATACGGTCATCGACTGTTAAACGCCTACGAAACGCCAGAATATTATTTTGCTGACTATGGTAAAGCAATTACAGATTCTGATGGTGAAATAAAAATAGATATTGAACCTATTTTTTTAGAAACGGTGAATACTGAAAGTGAAAATTATCATGTTATGTTAACTCCTTATAGTAAAGGAAATATATGGGTAGAAGAAACTAAAGAAAAATATTTTGTAGTCAAAAGCGACCCAGCGCTAATAGAATTTAGTTGGAACCTTGTTGCGTATCGAAAAGGTTATGAAGAGGTTAGACTGACACAACAAAAAGAGGAGGGTTATGAAACATGAGCGATTTATTAAGATTTGATCTTTCAAAAAATTCTATCGGGCGACCAATTGTTTATGGTCGAGTCGGAGACGGAGAAAGTTTTTCAATGAGGGTTCAGATATTTAAAGATGGAGCTCCCTTCGATTTGACTGGCTGGGTAGCTACTTTTGAAGGAGTAACCCATGAAGAAAGAACAAAAGTTTTTGATTCAGATGGAATAGAGGTAACAAATGGAAAAAATGGTGAATTTACCTATACTTTTCCAAATATGGCATTTGCTGTGGCTGGTTCATATGAACTAGCATATTTTTCTTTCATGAAGGATGATAGGAGAGAATCTACTGATGATTTTGAGATTACGGTGTACGGGAATGCTGACATTGATGCAGAAGAAGCAAAAACTATAATTACTGAATACAACAAATTAGTTAAAGCTTTAAATGAAGCTTATCAATCTGCATTAGAAAAAATAGATACTGATTACGATGCAGTTGTTAAGCGAATCGAAACAATAAAAACAGAAATGAATACATTACAAGCGCAAATTGATAAAACAGTAAGTGATGCAGAAGGTCGTATTTCAAAGGTGGCTACAGATAGTGAAAACAAGATTAATCAGGTAGCAAAAACTGTAGAGACAAATATTACAGCAATTGGAAAAACAGTTACTGATGCTATGAATGCAGCATTAGAAGAATTGCGAGCAGCAGACTTTTATACACGAACAGAATCAGATTCTCGTTATGTAAGTAAAACAGAGATGGAGAACGGATCATTAGTTGCTAAGAAAACCGTTATTAAGGATCAAGATTGGAATGATATTCTTGATAAAGGTATTTACACAGTTTTCGGTGCATCGGGTGCAAACAGACCGTACTCTGGAGCGGGTTATGGAGCTTTGGTAGTTTATGCTGACAATACATTTGTAAGTCAAACGTATATGTATAAAGGTGAAACGTATATCCGTAGCAGACAAGGGAGCCCTGCAGCGTGGACCACATGGAATAAACTACTTTCAAATAACGAACAACCTTTTGAGGCTTATTTTGGTACAGGAGCAGATGGAAGAGATGTCTCGGCAGGATACACTTATCCTTTAGGACCGATACTAGCTACTGATTTTTGGCATAATTCTAAAACGGTACCTTTAACTGTCAATGCGAACAATACTTCTATCACATTTAATAAAGATACTATGGTAAATATTAGTGCTACTTTTAAAATACACGGAGCAGTTAGTACTGATTATGTTTATTGTCAATTGTTACAAAATAATACAGTGTATCAGTTGGTCCAGTTAGGTGTGCCAACTGGCACAGCTATTAATTTGTCGAATATGTTTGAAGGAAGTCTGGTGTTAAAAATAGCTGCTGGTGACACTATTAAATTTGAAGCAGCCATGCGTGAGGGAAAGCAAATTTTTAGAACAGCGATTATATCACTGTCTATTAGAGAAGTGAAAAGTATTTAGGTAAAGGAAGAAGGAAACTTATGTGAAAGATGAACTTGTTCAGGATATGGTCGAGCGCCTTGTACGTATTGAAACAAAACTTGATAACTACGAATTGCTAAGGGAAAAAACAGAAGATGCTAAAGAAAAGGCTGATCATGCTTTTTCTATTGCTAAAAATAATGTAGAAGACATCAAAGAAATAAAAGAAAATCAAAAATGGACTTGGCGGACAATTGCTGGCATAGGAGTGTCGGTAGTTGTCTATTTATTTACAAAATATTTAGGAGGTGTGTAAGGATGATACTACCGGACAAGTATTATAAAATCATCAAATGGGGAGTACTTACTGTACTTCCAGCTAGTTCTGTTTTAGTTTCTGCTCTTGGCGACCTATATGGGTGGGTCGGAGCAGATAAAGCAGTATTAACTATTAATGCTGTATCTGCGTTTTTGGGAGTAGTAACAGGTGTGTCAGCGTATAACCTAAAAGAGAAGGAGTAAACGAATGAAAAAGAAAATCTTAGTAGGAGCGCTTGTCGCTCTATTTTTTATGCCTTTGAATGTATTTGCTGCAAAAGGTGACCAAGGTGTGGATTGGGCGATTTATCAAGGTGACCAAGGTCGCTTTGGTTATGCACATGATAAATTCGCTATCGCTCAAATTGGCGGCTACAATGCTAGTGGTATTTATGAACAATACACATACAAAACGCAAGTAGCAAGTGCCATTGCTCAAGGAAAACGAGCGCATACCTATATTTGGTATGACACTTGGGGAAACATGGACATTGCGAAAACAACAATGGATTACTTTTTGCCACGTATTCAAACGCCTAAAAATTCCATCGTTGCATTAGATTTTGAACATGGAGCGTTGGCTAGTGTTCCAGATGGATATGGAGGATATGTAAGTTCAGATGCCGAAAAAGCAGCAAATACAGAGACAATTTTGTACGGTATGCGCAGAATAAAACAGGCTGGCTATACTCCAATGTATTACAGCTATAAGCCATTTACACTAAATCATGTAAACTATCAACAAATCATCAAAGAGTTTCCTAACTCTTTATGGATTGCTGCGTATCCTATCGATGGTGTGTCACCATATCCATTGTATGCTTATTTCCCAAGCATGGATGGTATCGCAATTTGGCAATTTACCTCCACTTATATTGCTGGTGGGTTAGATGGGAATGTTGATTTAACAGGTATTACTGATAATGGCTACACAGATACAGATAAGCCAGAGACGGACACACCAGCAACAGATGCAGGTAAAGAAACTGAAGATACGCCTAATACTGCAGTAAAAGTCGGTGACACAGTTAAAGTGAAATTTAATGTTGATGCTTGGGCAACTGGCGAAGCTATTCCAGATTGGGTAAAAGGAAACAGCTACAAAGTGCAAGAAGTAACTGGAAGTAGAGTATTGCTAGAAGGCATTTTGTCGTGGATTAGCAAAGGGGATATTGAACTATTGCCAGATGCAACAGTCGTCCCTGATAAGCAACCAGAAGCAACTCATGTGGTACAATACGGTGAAATGTTATCCAGCATTGCTTATCAATATGGAACAGACTATCAAGCGTTGGCGGCATTAAATGGATTGACAAATCCAAATCTAATCTATCCTGGTCAAGTTTTGAAAGTTAACGGATCAGCAGTAAGCAATGTTTACACGGTTCAATACGGCGACAATTTATCAAGTATTGCAACCAAACTAGGCACGACATACCAAGCTCTAGCGCAACGGAACGGATTAGCAAATCCTAACTTAATTTATCCAGGGCAAACATTGAACTATTGATAGTTTTGATATAAAATAAGAATACACTTATTAAATTTCTCTGGAGCCACCTCCCCAAGGTGGCTCTTTTCGGGACCATTAGCTCAGTTGGTTAGAGCCAACCGCTCATAACGGTTAGGTCATAGGTTCGAGTCCTGTATGGTCCATAAAAAAATCCAACCTTTTTAGGTTGGATTAAAAATACAACTATTTGAAAACGACGAAACGAAATACTATATCTAAGATTAATATTGAAAGTACTATCCACAGTGCAATTCGTTTTTGAATTGGTTTTCTATCGTGGAAAATGCATCTAATTTGCTCTTTTCTTTTTGTTATTCTATGTTTTATTTTAGTCATTGTAATACTCCTATTTTTTTGAAGTAAATGTGTTTCCGCAATTTTTACAGTGCCATTGATTTTTCCCTTTTTTTCCAGCGAATCCAGCCAATGTACCCACGCCACCTGTTAAAATCGCACCACCTGTAGCTTTACCTACAGAAAAACTTTTACGGTTATTTTGCATAAATTCTACATTCATACTACGACATTTAGGACAGTGAACCCCGTTATGAAACATAGGTGCTTTCTTATCCTGTTCTTTATTGGTTGTTTTTTTTCTTTCTTCAGCTTTTTTGATTCTTTCTTGATCATTTTTCCATTCTTGGAATGAATCAATACCTTTCTCAGTAGCTTGTTTACTAACATCTAATGCTTTTTTTCCAACTTCTTTCCAATCCATAATATACACTCCTGCTTATTAATTTAAGTCAATTTTATCACTTAATAAAGATTTTACAAAGAAAAATATTAAATATATAAAATGACCATACTTTGACCATACTTTTTATGAAAAAGTGGAACTTGTTAGAAAAAAATTAACTAAAGAAATACCGGTATTAAAGCGTCTAGAAAGAATTAGAGTTCGTCAAAAAGTACAAAAATCATAACAGTAAAATAATTCATTCATTGAATAATTTTAAAACCTCTTGCTTAGCAAGAGGTTTTTTACGTTAAAAACTGTTGACGATATTGTCGAGGTGTCATCTCTTTTTTCTGGAAGAAAAATTTTGAAAAATAAGAAGGTGAAGAAAAACCTGCTTCAAAACTGATTTCCGTGATGGTTAAGGAACTTTTTCTTAACAGAGAACAGGCTTTTTGCAATTTTAAGTTTTGTACATAAATACTAGGATTTGTTTGTTCATAACGCTGAAATAGCTTAAATAAATAGCTACGATCAATGTTATACTCAGAAGCTAATTGACTAATTGAAAGATTGTTTGAAAAATTTTCGTGAATAGCCATTTTAATTTGGTTAAATAATTGTTGGCTTTGATTTTCGTGCTGTGTAACGGAATGATGCTCTAGATAATTCAACAATTGAAAGCTTTCACTTAAACTGCCAAAATGATTATGTTTCTTCGCTTCTTGGTAAATATTTTTAAATAAACTTTCTAATTTCTTATCAACAGTTCCTTTTAAAATACAATTTTCGGTAGTCAGGCCTATTTTTTCTAAATACTGAGACGAAAGATCTCCAACAAAACCGACCCAATGATAGGTCCAAGGATTTTGCCGATTAGGATAATAAATATTGCGACAATTGGCTGGAATCATAAACAAATCACCAGCGGTAATGTGTTGTTTTTCCATAAAGGGTGTTGAAAAATAGCCTTCACCATCGCTACAATAATGCAAAACCCAATAATTAATAGGGGCAAACTCAGTTGGTTTTGTCGGGCGGCATTTTTCATAGCCAGCTTCATAAAGATGAAATTCTTGGCTAATAGGTTGATCATTAATCAGGATGCTGACATTATTTGTAAAAACATTTTGCATGCTATCACCTCTTTATAAGAGTATGTAAAGGCTTTCTAAAAGTCAACATCTTTACAAGAAATAGGCAACATTTTTTATTTTTAAAAAACTGTAAGCGTTTTACAATGTGTGAGTACTAATTAATTTGATAAAGAGAGGATGTAGTAAAATGGCAACACATTCACGGGAACGATTAGGTTCTGTCGCATTGATGCTCATGACTTTTTCAGCGGTTTTTGCCTTTCCCAGCATTGTTAACAACAGTATTCAGATTGGCCTAGCAACTATTCCAGGCTATTTATTCGGCTCTATTTTTTACTTTTTACCATTTATTCTAATGATTGCAGAATTTGCTTCTGCTAATTCTGAAAATGAATCAGGTGTTCACAGTTGGTTGGAATCTGTGTTAGGACCTAAATGGGCATTTTTAGGCGCTTGGTCATATTTCTTTGTCAACTTGTTTTTCTTCTGTTCATTACTACCGAATACATTGATTTATGGTTCATACGCTTTTTTAGGTCAAAACGTTTTTCAAGGAAACCATAGTACTAAAATAATTGCAGTGATTTCTATTCTGTTATTTTGGTTAATGACATGGGTTTGTATTAAAGGGGTTTCGTGGATTTCGAAAGTGACTAGCTTAGCGGGTGGTGCTCGTTTATTTATGGGCGTGGCTTTTGTGGTTTTAGCCTTTGTCGTCGTGTTTGGTTTTGGCAATGAGCCAGCACAAGAATTTACCACGACGTCAATTATGCCAACTTTTAATTGGACTTTTTTCATGACGATGGCGTGGATTTTACAAGCTGTTGGCGGTGGTGAAAGTATCGGCGTATACATTAAGGATGTTAAAGGCGGCAATAAAACGTTTGTCCGCACGATGATTGGTGCAACGATTGCGGTCGATATCATGTATATTCTTGGTGCCGTTGCTGTAGGTTTGGTAGTGCCAACGGACGTCTTAAAAGGAAATTTTTCAAATGGTATTTTTGATATCTTTAAAATTTTAGGTACGTATTTCCATATTCCCGCAGCAATGATGGTGCGCTTAGTAGGAATTATCTTATTTGTCGGAAGTCTTGGTTCTTTGGCTCTGTGGACAGCAGCACCAGTTAAAGTATTTTTCTCAGAAATTCCTGATGGGGTCTTCGGTAAGTGGCTAGTGAAAACGAACGAAGAGGGAAATCCAACCAATGCTTTGTTAGTTCAAGGAATTATTGTGACGATTTTAGTTGCCATTCCAGCATTAGGAATTGGAAATATGGATAGCTTTTTAGAAACGTTAATTAATATGACAGCTTCTACGTCATTAGTGCCTGTCTTGTTCTTGTTAATCGCCTATATTGGGCTTCGTTGGAAAAAAGAAACAATGCCGAGAAGTTTCCGCTTTGGTAATCGAACCTTTGGCTTAATTGCGGGGATTTTCTTATTAGCCATTTTTATCTTTGTATTCTTTATGTCAACTGTGCCGGATCCAAAATTAATCATGGAAGAAATCAATGGCACGTTGCCGAAAGGAACCGCTAGTCCACTGGGCATGTTGGCGTATAACATCATTGGTTTAATTGTTTTTATGGGCTTTGCTTGGATTTGCTGGAAACGGTATGAAACAAAAGAAAAAAATGAAGTTGGTAAAGGAGAAATGGATTATGAAGACTTGGGAAAATTATAAAGTAGATAGTATCAATCGGTTGCCTGGACGAGCACATTTTTCGAGCTTTCCTTCGAAAGAAACAGCCTTACTAAATGAAAATAAATATACACAAGCATACAAAAATTTAAACGGACGCTGGCATTTTCTTTTTTTAGAAGCGCCAGAATACAGCCCAGAAAACTTTTTTGCGACGGACTTTGATACAAGCCAAATGGATCAAATCACTGTTCCTGGAAATTGGCAAGTCCAAGGATATGGCAAAATGCATTACTCTGATTTATGGTACAATTTTCCCATTAATCCGCCGTATGTACCAACGGAAAACCCAACAGGTATTTACAAACGGACATTTGCTATAGATGAAACATTTCACGATAAAAAAATCATTTTACGCTTTTGTGGCGTAGATTCAGCTTATCATGTTTGGGTGAACGGCCATGAAGTTGGCTACAGCAAAGGTGCACGAAATGAAGCAGAATTTGACATTACGCCTTACGCTAAAATTGGTGAAACAAATGATTTAACGGTGCGAGTCTATCAATGGTCAGATGGTACGTATTTAGAGGATCAAGATATGTGGTGGTTAAGTGGTATTTTTCGTGATGTTGAATTACTCGGTGTACCAGAAAATGGGCTGGAAGATTTCTTTGTTATTTCCGATTTAGATGATTCGTATCAAAATGGCCACTTGGCAATTACCAGTAAATTTTGGCAAGACAAAGGACAACAAGTTCAATTGGAGTTGATGGATCAGCAGGGGAAAACGGTTCTTAAAGAGACTGTCGCAGGAAATCAAGGTACGGTTGAATTTTCAGCGAGTTTACCGTCTGTCACTGCTTGGTCAGCGGAAAAACCATACTTGTATCAGCTATTTATCACTGTTTTTTCTGAAGGGGAAGTCGTCGAAGTTATTCCGCAAAAAGTTGGTTTCAGAAATATTCATGTATCTGGTGAGACTTTCTTAGTCAATGGTGTGGCCATTAAACTAAAAGGAATGAATCGTCATGATTATAATCCGAAAAATGGTCGAGTGGTTAGTCGTGAAGAAATTGAAAAAGATATTCGTTTAATGAAACAATTTAATATTAATGCCATTCGAACCAGTCATTATCCAGCATCTGCTTATTTCTATGATTTATGCGATGAATATGGAATGTATGTGATTGATGAAACTGATTTGGAATGTCACGGCTTTGAATTAACTGGAGAATATGATTGGATTAGTAACGATCCTGAATGGGAAACGGCTTATGTTTCTCGGATGGTACGGATGATTCAACGGGATAAAAATCATCCATCAATTCTCTTTTGGTCGTTAGGAAATGAATCTGCGTTTGGTCATAACTTTATTGAAATGGCCCGTATTGCCAAAGAAATGGATCCGACACGCTTGGTCCATTATGAAGGTGATTTTGAAGCAGAGGTCACGGATGTCTATTCTACAATGTATACGTGGTTGGAACACCCAACTAGAGAATTACTGATGAATACGATTATTGAAAATTCAAAAAAACCGCATATTTTATGTGAATATTGTCATGCGATGGGGAATGGCCCTGGGAATTTAAAAGAATACCAAGAGCTATTTTATGCTCATGATAAATTACAAGGTGGCTTTATTTGGGAATGGTTTGACCATGGCATTGAATCGGTAACAGATAACGGTGAAGTTTATTATCGTTATGGCGGCGATTTCGGCGATGATCCAAGTAACAAAGATTTTTGTATTGATGGGATGTTGATGCCTGACCGTACGCCATCTCCTAGCTTGTATGAATACAAAAAAGTCATTGAACCCATTACAACTAGCGCTATTGACGTTCTGTCAGGTGAATTCTCATTATTGAGTCGGTTTGACTTTGAAAACTTGGCTATCTTTAAGCTGGTTTATACAATTACTGAAGATCAAACAGTGATTCAATCAGGGACAGTAGCAGTGCCAGCAATTGCTGCTAGAGCAGAAGGAAGACTGCACTTACCTTATCATTTAGATTTTCCTAAAAAGGCAGGAGCCGCCTACTATTTAACTCTTTCATATCAATTGAAAGAAACGACCGCCTATGCATCTGCTGGTCATGAATTAGCTACCGCACAGTTTGAATTGCCAATTGCAACACCAGGGATTGAGATCACACCAGTTGGCTCGCTGATGGCAAAGGAAATTGGCCCTCATTTATACATTGAAGGACCAAACTTTTCAATTAATTTTGATAAAGTGAAGGGCGCCTTAACGAATGTGACACGAGATGGTAAAAAATTATTGCATAAAGGGCCGAGATTTACATTTTGGCGGGCACCAATCAGTAATGATATGGAAATTATTGATGAAATGAAGAAGAAATATTTCTTACATTTAGAGCATGAAATTGTCCGTTCTTTTGAGTGGAAAAAAGTTGATGATTTTATCCAAGTCATCGTAAAAACAATTAACGGAACGACTAACAGTGCTTGGCATTATCAATGTACCTATCAGTATTTAATTGCACCAAATGGCGAAATTTTCTTCGACTTAAAAGGTAGTCCTGCTGGTAAAATTGAAAATGCGCCAGATATGTTACCACGTTTGGGTGTGACTCTCCATTTAGACAAGTCTCTATCAGAAGTAAAATATTTCGGTAAAGGGCCAAGAGAAAACTATGTAGATTCACAAGAAGCTGGTTTACTTGGCGTTTATGATGCTACAGTGGCGGAAATGTTCACTAATTATGTTGTTCCACAAGCTAATGGTAACCACATGGCGACTAAATGGTCCGCATTCACGGATGATCGCGGCCAAGGGGTAGTAGCAACAGCGGCTGAGTCATATAATTTTAGTGTTTCTTATTTTGATGAACAAGCGCTAGATGTTGCTAAGCATACCAATGAATTACAAGAAAGTGATTATGTTGTTTTAAATATCGATTACAAACAAAACGCCCTAGGTAGCTACTCTTGTGGCCAGTGGCAATTAGAAAAATACCGGACTACGTTTGAAGAATTCCAATTGGCATTCCGCTTAACACCTTTTAATAATAAAGAGATTCAAGCAGCGGATGTCGCACATGAACGAGTAAAACGACCAACGATTTCTTAAATAAAAGCTCAGAACAGTGCACTTCTGTCTCCTGTTCTGAGCTTTTTTAATGAAATTATCAGAAATTATTGCTTTTTTTTCATGGAAACGAGCAAACTATTTTGTTATCTAATAAAAGTAGTCCATAATAGTAACATAGCGAATTATTCGCTAGATAAAGCATTTAGGAGGAATTATTTTATGCATACTTTATGGGTTTTAATCGTTGGTGCTGTTATCGGTGCTATCGCTGGCGCGCTTACAAGCAAAGGTCAATCAATGGGTTGGATTGCGAATATCGTTGCCGGTTTAGTTGGTTCATTTATCGGAGAAAAAATCTTAGGTAGCTGGGGTCCTCACGTAGCAGGTATGGCAATTGTGCCATCAATTATTGGGGCAGTAATTTTAGTTGCTGTGGTTTCATTCTTCTTCGGACGAAAAAATAGCTAATTAAGTAAATAATTGTTTAATTAGTTAAAGGAGGTCGGGACAGAACCGTTTAGCTCCGAGAACCAAGTAGGTACTGTTTAACATCTATTTGCTTTGCAAATAGTGTTTCTCAGCAATAAGAAGAAATTTCCGAAAATTATCATAAAACACAACGAGGAACGAGTTGATGTTGCATGATACCTACCCGGTGCTTTTTAATTTTTGGAGACCAAGTAGGTATTGTTCATCATCGAATCACTACGTTCTTCGTGATTCTCAACAATTTCGGCTTATTTCCGAAGGACCTTCAACTCTTAGAGCTTTAGCTCTTAGAAGTTATTGAGATCGGAGCAACGCGTAGTGTTGGTTCTGTTCCCGCCGTTTATCAGTTTTTGAGCGTGGAGCAAAAATCCAAAGTGATTTTTGTCCCACGCTCCTTTTTTTATTTTCTCGTTAATTTTACGACAACTTCACAACGAGCGGTTTGTGGAAACATATCAACAGATTGTAAATAGTTTACTTGATATACTTTGGCTAATTGAACTAAATCACGTGCTAACGTGGATACATTACAAGAAATATACACCATTTTCTTAGGTGGTTGTTTCAAAAGGGCCGTTAATAATTTACGATCCAAACCAGTCCGTGGGGGATCAACTACAATGGCATCAGGTTTAAAGCCTTCTTTGAACCATTTAGGTAATAAGTCTTCAGCTGTTCCAACAGCATAATGTGTGTTCGTAACACCAAGTCGTTTTGCATTGAATCTAGCATCGTCAATTGCGGCGGGAATGGTATCCATACCACGAACTTGATGTGCTTGTTTCGCTAAACTTAAGCCAATGGTCCCGACGCCACAATAAGCATCAACAACAGTTTCATTTGGTTGTAAATCTAAGGCCTTGATTCCTTCATTATATAAAATTTCCGTTTGTTCTGGATTCAATTGGAAAAATGCTCGCGGCGATAAATCAAAGACAACGTCGTTAATGTGTTCTTCAATGCTTTCTTTGCCCCATAAGTGAAGGGTATCATCACCCATTACTAGAGAGGTTTTTTTATTTTGAACATTTTGCATAATAGAAACAACTTCTGGTAATTGTTCATTAATTGCGCGAACCATTTTTTCTTTTTGTGGAAATTTCTTCGATTGTGTAATGAACACTACTTGGACTTCGCCAGTTTGGATGCCCACTCGAACCATTAATGTTCGAAAGATACCACTATTTTTACGTTCATCATAAATTGGTAATTGAAAGTCATTCAATAAATCAACTAATGTATTCATCACCTTGGTTGTCGCAGGCTGTTGGACCAAACAGTTATCAATCGGTACTAATTGATGTGAATCAGCTTGATAGAGACCAGCTTCTACTTGGCCATCGATTTGGCGTAATTGGAATTGGGCTTTATTTCGATAATTCCAAGGATTCTCCATCCCAATTGTTTTTCGCAGTTCATAGTTTTGATAATTGACTGGTTTAAATTTGTTAAGCGCCTGCTTCAATAAATCTTTTTTAAAGTCTAATTGTGCTTTGTAGGCTAAATGTTGTAGTTGGCAGCCGCCACATGTTTCATAGACAGGACAAGGAGGGACCACGCGATCTTTAGCAGCTTTTTTGACAGATTGAAGGGTTCCTTCAGCAAATTTGGGTGTAACATTTGTGATTGTGGCAGTCACTTCTTCTTTGGGTAGCGCCCCAGGAACGAAAATAATTAATTTTTTATAATAGCCGATACCTTCGCCATTAATTCCTAATCGTTTAATTTTTAAAGAAATTTGTTGGCCTTTTTTTACTAGTTGTTGGGTCATATTCTTTCATCCTTTAGTCATCTCACATTTTTCACTTCCTCCCATTTTAGCACATTTTTATTTATTTGGCTTCCAAGGATTCTATGGTATAGTAGAATATATGTTCTGATTTAGAGGGGCAGGAGAATAAGATGACAACAATCACACGAATTAGTAAAGATAAAGGTGAATTTTACCTACTTTGGCTATCTTCAGGCGAAAAACTGCGTGTCTCGGAAGATATTTTAGTACGGCAGCGTCTGCTAAAAGGCCAAGAGTTATCAGATACTTTAATAGAAGAAATAAAAAAAGCCAGTTCTTATGATGTCGGGTTACAAATGGCGATGAATTACTTAAGCTATCAATTACGTTCAAAGAAAGAGATTTTTACTTATTTAAAAGAGAAAGAAATTGTACCTGAAGATCGAGTAAAAATCGTTCAACGTTTAGAAGAGCTACGGTTGTTGGATGATGCAATTTTTAGTGAAAGTTACGTACGGACAGCTATGCGAACCAGTGATAAAGGACCACGAAATGTGGCACAACAATTAAAGCAAAAAGGCATTAGTGAAGAAGATATTCAGCATGGCTTGACCTTTTATACGTTAGATGAACAGCTTAATGTTGCCACAGCAACTGCAGAAAAGGCCATGAAACGCTATCGAACTAAAAGTTTTAAAGATGCACTACAGAAAACGCGTCTGCATCTGATGCAAAAGGGCTTTACAAATGAAATCATTGATCTAGCTTTGGAATCTTTAGCTTTTGAAAAGGACGAAGAACAAGAACAACAAGCGTTAAACAAGGAAGGCGAACGTTTATGGCGTGCTAATCAGCGATTTGATTTTTCTAAAAAAGTCCAAAAAGTCAAACAAAGCTTATTCCAAAAAGGGTTTGACTATGATTTGGTTCAGCAATTTATTAGCGAAAAGGAAGTAGAACATGACGAATAAAGAGCCTTGGGAGGCGTGGAGTCCCGAAAAAGTTAGTTCATTCCAGGAAGATTTTTTAGCTTGGTATGAACGAGAAAAACGCAATTTACCTTGGCGAGCGAATACAGATGCGTATCGTATTTGGATTTCTGAAATTATGCTACAACAAACTCGCGTAGATACAGTCATTGATTATTTTTATCGATTTATGGAATGGTTTCCGACGATTCAAGATTTAGCGGAAGCGCCAGATGATAAGTTGTTGAAAGCTTGGGAAGGGTTAGGCTACTATTCACGAGCACGTAATTTAAAAGTGGCAGCGCAACAGATTGTTTCAGAATTTGGTGGGAAAATGCCTGACACAATCGAAGATATTCGGAGTTTAAAAGGAATCGGCCCCTATACGGCTGGTGCAATTGGCAGCATTGCTTTTAATCTCCCCGAACCAGCAATTGATGGTAACGTCATGCGGGTAGTGAGCCGTTTATTTGAAATTGATGCAGATATTGCAAAAGCGAGTAATCGTAAAGTATTTGAAGCGGCGATGCTTAAAATCATCGATCGTGAGCGTCCAGGGGATTTTAATCAAGCCTTAATGGATCTAGGCTCAGCCGTCTGCACCCCAACTTCACCTAAGTGTGAAAGCTGTCCGCTTCAGCAATATTGTGCGGCCTATCAGGCAGATAAAATGACCGCTTATCCAGTTAAATCAAAAAAAGTTAAGCCGAAAGATGTGTATTATGTCGGCACTATTATTGAAAATAAAAAGCAAGAATTTTTATTAGAACAACGCCCTGAAACCGGTTTGTTAGCCAATATGTGGCTGTTTCCGATTGAAGAAATTAGCAAAAAACAATTTCAACAATTGCAAAAAATGGCGCAACCAGCAGAAACGGAAAAACAATTAACTTTAGAGTTAGAGCCTGTAACAGAGCCTTTGGTCGCTGAAGAACCTGTCAATGTTTTTGCTGACTATGAAACAGTTGTCTGGCAAAAACGTGCCTTAGGCGAAGTCGTTCATATTTTCAGTCATTTAAAATGGCATATCTTAGTCTTTTATGGCCGAAATACAGGCGAATTAGCCACACTAGAGTCGCAGCGATGGGTGGCAGCACAACAATTTTCAGAGTATGTTTTTCCAAAACCACAGCAAAAAATGGTGGAATTGTTCAAAAAAGAACACAAAAATAAATAACAAAAAAGAGAGGCTTTTAAACAAACAAGCCCCTCTTTTTTGTTTCCTCTAGGTTATACCCCTATATAAATTCTGCTATGTTTAGTTTTGAAGGGGACTGGTAAGATAGACTTGTCTCTTGTCTGCTTAGAGGAGTAGTAATGATGGTGGAGACTTTTCAAGAGAGAGGAAGTACAGCCAATGAGTAGGAAGCGAAAAATCAGCTTAATTAGTTTAGTCATCATTTTGTTTTTTGTCACAGTCGGCTCAGCATACTTTGCTGTAGCGGGTAGCTATTTAAAGAAAACGATTGATAAAGGCTATGTCCCCATAAAAAATGATTATACTGAAGCGCAAAATAAAGATAGTCAATCGTTTTTGGTCATGGGTCTAGACAATACAATTGAACGGAAATTAGGCACAACTAGGACTGATGCTATGATGGTGATTACCGTGAATAACAAGACGAAGAAAATAACCTATTTAAGTTTGCCACGGGATAGTTTTGTTCAAATTGATGCGAAAAATTACCAAGGGATGCAGCGAATTGAAGCCGCCTATACCTACGATGGACCAACGGCTTCTGTTAACACAGTTGAGAAATTATTGAATATTCCAATCAATCATTACGTTGTGTTTAACTTTTTATCTTTTATTAAGTTAATTGATGCAGTTGGCGGCATAGATGTCAATGTCAAGCAGGCGTTTGATGGTGTCACCAAAGACGGGCCAGGATCCATTCATTTTGATGCAGGGAAACAGCATTTAGATGGTACGAAAGCTTTATCTTATGCCCGTGAAAGACATAGCGATAACGATATTATGCGTGGATTCCGACAACAAGAAATTATTCAAGCAGTTGAAGACAAGTTGAAATCTGGTCAATCAATCATGAAAATAATGGACATTATTGATTCGTTAAATGGAAACATTCAAACTGATGTGGATTCCAATGAATTGACTCACTTAGTCAAAGAAGGTTTGACTTGGACCAATTATGATAAACAACAGCTTTCTTTTGACTGGCGCACTTTTAGTAATGAAGGGCGCAGTATGGTTGAACTATATCCAGATAGTATTGAAAATGTCCGTCATCAATTACGTGTGTCTTTAAATTTAGAAAAGCCAGATGAACGAGATCAAGACGGCTATGTCTTCCATACGAACGGTGAATTTTTATATCAAAGTGATTATACCGTTCAAGATGAAGCAGCTGAGGAAAACGAAATGACTTCCATCAACGGCAATACGTATATTGGTGTTCCTGGCAATACACAGACTGGCCCGTTGCCATCAGTTAAAACGGAAAATGGCTTTATAAAATAATTTATTTTCCAAGTCTAGAAAATCCGAACATAACAGATTAAGTAATCCGCTTACTTATTATTCTTCTAAGGAAAAAACGAAGGATTTTAGCAAGAAAACAGCGTATCATTTGATATAAACCCAACATTCCCTTTATAATGAAAGTAACAAGCAAATTTTTGTTACTTAGAAGGGGAAGGGAGCAAGGAGTTATGTTTAGTTATACAGATACCATTTTGTCAATTATGCAAAGAATTGAAGTATACAACGAAATTTTCAAAGCCATCTCTAAAGAAGTTCAAGAATACGGTTGTAATCAGGCTGCACATCGGAGAGGCCGTGATACTTATATGTTTTGCCGAAATAATGTGAATCGTTTTTTTACAGAAGAAATGATGTTTCGTAAAAATTTAGAGCCGTATTATGATAAAGAAGCAACGAAAATCTTGCTAGAAGGATTAGATACGTATAAAGAAGGAGTATTTTTCTGGTTAGAGGCATTAAGTGAATCTTGCCAAGTGACAGATGAATTGAAATATCAATTAGGAATCCGCCAAAAAGAATCCTCTTATTTATTAATTAATCAAGCTTGTAAAGAAGCCTGTGAGGGCATTCAAAGCGCTCATAGTGTTCATAAGATGTAAAAAGTTAGGGATAGCTGTCAATCTGGCAGTTATCCCTAACTTTTTTATTTCAATATCATCTGATAAGCATAACGTTCGCCATCGTTAACATCTAAAATCACGTCACCTTGATAAACAAAGCCAGCTTTTTTAATCAGGTGCTGCATAGCGAGATTTTGTGGATGTGTATCGATTCGAATATCAGTAGCACCTTGCAAACGAGCGGCTGTAATCAGTAAGCGCAAAAGCACCAAGGCCAGTCCTTGACCTTGAAAGGAACTTTTTAGAGCAACACGGTGAATTGCTGTATACGTAGCTTGGGAATGAGGTTGCCAAGAACCATTAAAAATCGCTTCATAAGCAGGATCAATCTCCGAACATAAAACACCAACGCCTGCCAAGGCATTATCAACCATTAAAATATAGCAAGTTTGCTGGTCGATATCTTTTGCTAAAATTTCTTGATTCGGGCCATCGCCGTTTTGCCATTGGGGAATGCCACTTTTTTGTAAGGTGCGGCGTCCATCTTCAATGATAGCAAGGATGTCAGGCAAATCAGAAGGTTCTGCTTTTCTTAAGTAAACAGTCAAAAAATATTCCCTCCTCTTAGAACCCTGTTGTTGTTTTCAATTGGTAAATTTTTGAAGGGCGGCCAATGCCAACGGGACGTTCACCTAACTCTTCAAAATATTGTGTCATGGCTTTTTTAAAATTTGAATGGTCAATGCTGCGATAATCAACGCCGAGGAACTTTGCAAAAACTTTACGGGCTTCCGTAATGGTGAAATCTTTTCCTAAGACTTGAAGCACTTGCGGTTCATGTTCCATCTTATCAACAACACGATTAAACGCCTTAATTATAATTTCACTATGGTCGAAGGCTAATGTATCTTTACCAAGAGAGGCCGCTGTTTTCAAGTCTAAAGTAATTTCCACATCTTCATGAGATAACGTGATGTGTTGACCATGCCGTTCAAGATTGAACCAGTGGACTTCTTTGGCATCGTCGCCAGCAATTAAAGGTTCTTCACCAATAAAGGCTAAATAGCTAACTGTCACGACCCAGCCACGAGGATCTCGATCTGGGCGACTAAAGCTGTGTAATTGTTCAATATTTTCTTGAGAAATCACCACACCAGTTTCCTCTTTTGTTTCTCTTAAAACACTATCTTCAGTAGATTCGTTACGATTAACAAAACCGCCAGGAAGCGCCCATGAGTTTCTAAAGGGGTGACCTTTACGTTGAATCAGTAAGACTTTTAATTGATCGGCTTCCTTGTTGTAACAAAGAAGAACCATATCAACGGTTAAAGAGGGTTTTTCATATTCAGGTAATTCTTGTTGATGATACCAAGTTAAAAACTCTGCTAAGCTAGCTTGGCGTTCATAATAATTTTTTTCTTCGGCTTTAGAAGCAAATTGTGGCACAATTGCTCCTCCTTTCAAAAAGAAACATGGTTTTCTTTTATTGTATCATTAAGTGGCTGAAATACAATATTCAAGCGTAAAAAGAAAAGCAAGCCTGGGACAAAAATCACTTTGGATTTTTGTCCCAGGCTTCTACTATAAGAAGTTTGTTCTAAACGTTGTTTATTGTGTTAATTCTAATAATTTATTTTTCAAATCTTCTTCCATATGGCCAAGTTCGATTTCGGCAGCTTGGCGTTTTTCTTTTCCTTCTTGTTGAATACGTAATGTTTCTTGGATAGTTTCAATTAAATCATTTTGTGTTTTTTGTAATGTTTCAATATCGACTAGGCCACGTTCGTTTTCTTTTGCTGTTTCAATTGCAGAAATTTTTAGCATTTCTGAATTTTTCTTCAGTAAGTCATTGGTGGTTTCAGAGACTTGACGTTGAGCAGTCACAGCATCTTTTTGACGGAGTAAGGTCAAGGCGATGACTACTTGGTTTTTCCATAACGGAATCGCTGTATTCACCGATGATTGAATTTTCTCAGCCAAAGCTTGGTTAGTATTTTGGATTAAACGAATTTGTGGGGCTTGTTGAATCGTAATTTGACGAGCCAAGCGTAAATCATGGGTTCTTTTTTCTAAACGGTCTAGGAATTGGTTATAATCATTAACAATTTGGACATCCATTTGATCCCCAGATTCTTCCGCTTTTTTCATGGCTTCAGGGATAATTTGCGTCCGTAGTTCTTCTGCTTTTAATTCCCCAGCGGCAATATAGATGTTTAAGGCATCAAAATAATCTTTATTTTTTTGATACAATTGATCTAACATGGCATTATCTTTTAAAAGACCATCTTTTTCATGGGTTAATTTGACAGCGATTTTGTCAATTTGCGCACCAATTTTTTGATATTTGGCGGTAATTTCGTAAACGGATTGTTTGACTTTACCTAACATTTTTTGAATAAAGTTGCCTTCGCCAGCACGTAATTCATTGGGATTGGCTTCATTTAAACGAAACATTAAATCGGTCAGTGAATCACCAACAGGACCAATGTCTTGTGCTTGAACGTGGTTTAACATCGCTTGCGAAAATTCGCCAAGTTTGATTTGGGCATTTGAACCATAGGTAATTACTGCTTGTGAATCTTGAACGTCAATTTTTGAAGCTAACTCTTTTGCTTGGGCTTGACGTTCTTGTGGTAATTTATCAATTAAACGAGGAGCTGCTTGCTGTTCTTTTAACTCAGATAGTTCATTTTGTTGCGTTGGTGTTAGTTCATCCATTGATGAAAATGGATTACTTAATAAATCGTCCAATGTATTGGTTACAGATGTTGTTTCTTTGGGTTGTTGCTCAGTCATTTTTTTTCCTCCCTAATGATTATTGCTGGTCTTCGTTTACTTGAGGTGATTCCTCAGTTGCAGCTTTTTGCGACAAGCTGCTTTTAGCGATCGACATTTCGACATCTAAATCGTCTAAGTCATCGGAAACGATTTCCTCATAATCATTTTTAACTAATTTTGACAATTGGTCAATGATTTGTGCGCTTTCTTCTAATTTTTCATACGTTTGTTTGTTTTTTACTTCATGTTGTTCGATTTCTAAATGTTTACTTGTTAAGTCAACGATATTTGGTAAATGTGTGTAGAGAAAGTGATTGGCTAAGTGTAACTTTTTAGGTTCTTTCACTAACTCTTTAAACAGAGCTTTAGAAACCTTCGTTGTATCATTACGTAAGTCAATCGCCCGTAATTTAGTTGAACGATTCATGTTTTCTTGTAATTGTATGATTTGTTTTTTGGCTGTGCTCATTGTACTTCTGAAAAAATCAATTTCTTGTGGAGATAACCCCAACTCACGATAATGGGCTTCTTTATCTTTCGTTAAGTAAGGCATTTGATCGCTCTTGTCGGCGGCATTTTTCTTTTTTCGATAGAGAACGAATACTAAAAAGCCTACCAGAATCACAAAAGCGAAGAAGCCATATTCTCTAGCGACAGCAATGATTAAGGCTCCTAAAAGAATATAGCCAATCAGTAATTTTGTATTTAATTTGTTCATTTATATAGTTCCTCCTATCTATCTAATCCTCGAAAGAGTCAGCTCTCGTTACAATAGTTATTTTAGCATACTCTGTGAGAGAAAAGACATACAGCGGAAGATGTATTTTATGATTTAGTGAAATCCTAAGAAAAAAAGTATAAAACGCAAAAAAAGACCCGTCCTAATTGGGGGTAGGACGGGAAAGGAGTTAAAAATGAAAAAGTGTTTTGTTAGGGTTGTTTGTTGGTATGCTTAAATAATACAAGGAAGTTGTGAATTTTTTATGTCTATTTTTTTTCGAAAATGTAATTTTTTTCTAAAGCAATAAATTTTTTTCTTTGAAAAGGGTTTAACTAGAGAAGAAGGGGTGCGATTTTTATCATTTTAGGGTATGATAAACAAGAAAGGTTGGTGAAAGATATGTTAAATTATGAGGACTTCGAAGAAAAAACACTTCAACGTCGAGAAATTTTTAAAGGAAAGATTATTGATGTTTTTTTGGATGACGTGGCTTTACCGACAGGCGGCACAGCTAAACGCGAATTGGTTTTTCATTCAGGCGCAGTAGCTATGATTCCGTTAACCGCAGAAGGAAAAATCGTCTTAGTTAAACAATTTAGAAAACCCTTGGAACAAGTGATTTTAGAGATTCCGGCGGGAAAAATTGATCCTGGAGAAGAAAATCAATTGGAAATGACGGCTATGCGGGAATTAGAAGAAGAAACTGGGTATCGTGCAGGTCAGCTCACCTACATAAATTCAATGTATCTGTCACCAGGATTTGCTAATGAAAAATTGGCTCTCTATTTGGCAACGGATTTGCAGAAAGTCGAAAATCCGCGTCCTCAAGATGAAAATGAAATCTTGGAACTTTACGAGCTAACAATAGCTGAAGCCAAAGCAGAAGTGGCAAAGGGCACGATTTGTGATGCCAAAACACTTTTTGCTATACAATACTGGGAATTGTATTTACTGCAGAGACAGTTTAAGGAGGACACGCAATGAGCAAAGGTCCGTTAGTCACTCGGACAGAACTTCGCAAACGCAGAGAAGCAGAAGAAAAAGAAGCAGAACGTCGTCAGCAAGAAGAACAGAAGCTGGCGGAAAAAGCGTATAAGCGAAAAGAAAAAGAAATTTCGACGTTTTATCGTAAAGAAAAGAAAAAACAAAAACCAATCAACAAGTCACGAGTAGGAGAATACTCGAAGCGTCGAGAACGGAGTACTTGGTTAAACAAGGCAATTATTATTGTAGCGATTTTATTAGCCGTTGTGGCATATATCGTTTTGAATTTATAGAAAAGAGGAATCACTATGAAAATTGGAATTATTGGAGCAATGGATCAAGAGGTCAAAATTCTAAAAGAAAAATTGACAGACACGATGTCATGGGAACGAGCAGGCGCTTTATTTGTTTCTGGTTCGTTAGGAAGACATGAGGTGATTGTGGTTCGTTCAGGAATTGGTAAAGTGGCCTCAGCTGTGACGACGACTTTATTGATTCATCAATATGGCGTAAATATGGTGATTAATACAGGTTCTGCTGGTGGTATCGGTGAAGGACTAAAAGTCGGCGATTTAGTCATTGCAGACAAATTAGCTTACTTTGATGTTGATGTCACTGGTTTTGGTTATGCCTATGGACAATTGCCTGGTGGTGTGCCTTTGTATTTTGAAACAAGTGAATACTTGCGGATGGAAATTGCGAAAGCTGCTGAAAAAACTGGTTTAGCTATTCGTAAAGGATTGATTGTTACTGGAGATACTTTTGTGGACAGCGCTGAGAAAATCGCCAAAATTAAGAAAGAGTTTCCTGAAGCCTTAGCTTGTGAAATGGAAGGCGCAGCAATTGGCCAAGCCGCTTCACAGTTCAATATTCCATTCTTAGTTGTACGGGCAATGAGTGATACAGCAGATGGCGAAGCAACTCAAAGCTTTGACGAATTCATCGATGAAGCTGGGAAAAAATCAGCCGAAATGGTTATTCATTTTGTCGAAAACTTAGTTTAAAAAGAGAAAGAAACAGCCATCATTTCATCAATGAAATGATGGCTGTTTCTTTCTGATTTATTGTCATTTAATGGAATGTTTTTAAATACTGTTCTTTTTGTTTACGCGTTAATTTTTTAAAGGCGGCTTCGGCTTTGGTGGCCGCGCTACGTGTTTCAAATTTCTCTGTATGAATCATTTTGACTGGCCGTCGTTTGGCTAATCGAGTATATTTTGCACCAGTTCCGCTATTATGTTCGGTTAATCGACGTTCTGGCTCAGTTGTATAGCCACCGTAAAAGGAACCATCTTGGCAAAGTAAAACATAAAAATAATGGGATTTCTTATTCTCCATAAAGCATAGCCTTCATTTCTGCTTCGTATTCGTTCTTTTCATTGTATGTAAAAAGAGGTGGTAACACACGAAAACCGTCTTTTTTGCCTTGTTTAATGCCTTCAATTAGTAAAACATTAGCTTTTTTGCCTGGCTTCGGATAAACAAACCGAGCTTTTTTCGGCGCAATATTGGCGTTTTCCATGGCATGTAAAATATCCAGGAAACGATCAGGACGATGAACCATTGCGAGGCGACCATTTGTTTTTAATAAATCCGCCGACACAGTGACCACTTCTTGAAGAGACGTGTGAATTTCATGACGGGCAATCGCTAAGTGCGGGTTTGGATTTTTTTGGCTAGTTGGTCGTTCTTTAAAGTATGGGGGGTTACATAGTACTAAATCGACAGAATCTTTTTTGATGACCTCTGTCGCTTGTTTTAAATCACGTTCATACATCGTTACTTGTTTTTCCAATTTATTTAATAGAATACTTCGTTGACCCATATCTGCCAAACGAGGTTGTAATTCGATTTGGTCGATCTTTGCAGCTGTTTTCCGACTAACGAAGAGGCCGACCGCGCCATTGCCAGCACACAAATCGACAATCTTGCCTTTTTTTGGTAGTTGCGGAAAATTAGCCAATAAGACTGCATCAATGGAAAAAGAAAAGACTTCTTTGCTTTGAATAATTTGAATATCATCCGCATATAATTGATCAATCCGTTCGCCGGATAATAACATAGATTAAGAACCTCCAACTTTTCATCTGATTGTTCATGTATTATACTACTTTTAAACCCGTATGACAAAATCTGTTCCCTAGATTAGTGGGGGCATGTTATTTCTCTGATTGATAGAAGTAAAAAAAGCTTGTCAAAAGGTAGAGCTTTCGGCATACTAGAAAGCGGAGAGAAGAAAGGAAGAAAATTATGTTTTTTACATTTATGCGTGGCGTGGTTCGCGTCATTTTATTTGTGATTAATGGAAATGCACATTATGAAAATAAAGAAAAATTACCAAAAGACCAAAACTATGTCTTAGTTGCGCCGCATCGAACATGGTGGGAACCGCTGTATTTAGCTGTTGCAGGCAGTCCTAAGAAGTTTAGCTTTATGGCAAAAAAAGAGTTGTTTAAAAATCCTGTTTTACGTTTCATTTTAAAACATGCGAATGCGTTTCCGGTGGATCGTGAGAAGCCCGGTCCCAGCGCGATTAAAACACCTGTCAAAATTTTAAAAAATTCTGATTTAAGTTTGATTATGTTCCCTAGTGGCACGCGTCATTCCTCAGAATTAAAAGGTGGGGTAGCCTTGATTGCTAAAATGGGTCGAGTACCTATCGTGCCATCTGTTTATCAAGGTCCGTTAACTTTAAAAGAGTTGTTTAAACGTAAAAAAGTAACGGTTCGTTTTGGGGAGCCAATCGATATTAGCGATATTAAAAAAATGGATAAAGACGGTTTAGCTGAAGTGGAACGTCGAATGCAAGAAGCATTTGATCAGTTAGACAAAGAAATTGATCCAACTTTTAAATATGAATCAACAGAAAAAGAATAAAACAAACCGCTATAGAATAGGAATGTTACTGGCAGGTAGTCTCATCAAAAGATGATGCTCCCTGTCTTTTTTCTTGCGTTAAGAAAAAAGTTTGTTAAAAATCTAATTCTTCTGTCCGATTTTCTTAAAAAATACCAGAAATTTGTTATAATAATAAGAAGGACTTTTTTAGGCGGTGAAAAAATGAAATTTTTACATACAGCAGATTGGCATATTGGCAAAAAATTACATGGTTTTGATTTGTTGGCAGAACAAAGAGAAGCCTTTAAACAAATCTTAGCAATTGCGAAAGAAGAGCAAGTGGATGCTGTTGTGATCGCTGGAGATTTGTATGATCGCTCTGTTCCAGCGGTTGAAGCAGTCGAGGTTTTTAATGAAATGATGATTCAAATGAATCTCAAAGAGCATTTCCCCGTGTTAGCTATTTCGGGAAACCATGATAGCAGTACTCGTTTAGAAACAGGAGGCCCTTGGTTTAACCAAACGCAATTTCATTTGAATACGCGTTTAGAACAAGCCTTTCAACCAATTGAAATCGACAATACCCAATTTTATTTGTTGCCTTATTTTGAACCGATTGCGGCTCGCTTATATTTTGAAGATGAAACGATTCGAACGATTCAGGCGGCGATGGAAAAAGTTGTCGCGAAAATGCAGGAATCTTTTCTCCCCAACAAAAAACAAGTGTTAGTTAGTCATTTTTTTGTCGCTGGCAGTGAAAAAACTGATTCTGAAACAAAATTAACAGTGGGTGGTTTGGATGTTGTTCCAACGGCTTTGTTAGAGCCTTTTGATTATGTCGCGTTGGGCCACTTACATGGAAAAAATGCGTTGCAGGCACCTAATGCACGATACAGTGGTTCGCCTGTAAAATTTTCTTTATCAGAAATGACACAAGAAAAGGGTGTTTGGCTTGTTGAAACAGAAACTGAAGTTCATTTTCAATTCCGTGCTTTGAAACCATTACGAGACATTCAACAATTGACGGGCTCGTTTCAGCAGTTAACGGATCCCGCTTTTTATCAAGAAGTGAATCGGGAAAATTATTTACATGTCCAATTAACCGACCGAGCGATCATTCCCAACATGATGAATCAATTGCGAAAAATTTACCCCAAAATTATTGGGTTGGAACGTTTGAATGGTCGAGAAACAAGCAACGGAAATCAGAAAAAAGTGGTACAAATAGAACAACGTTCACCAGAAGAACATCTGCATGACTTTTTTAACGATGTGACAGGAGAGGCCTTGACAGAACAACAAGCACAATGGGTCCAAGAAGAACTGAGTACACTTAATCAATTAGAAAGAGGGAAGTAACAGGATGAAACCATTATCTTTAACATTGAAAAACTTCGGACCGTATATTAATGAAACCATTGATTTTACGAAGTTTGAAGATTCTTCACTTTTTCTAATTAGTGGAAAAACAGGGTCTGGGAAAACAACGATTTTTGATGGAATGAGCTATGCTTTGTTTGGTGAAAGTTCTGGAAAATTACGTTTAGGCAAAGAAATGCGTTCCACATTTGCTGACCCCTCAGAAGCCACTGAAGTTACTTTGCTTTTTAAACATAACGAGTATCTCTATGAACTGAACCGCCTTCCCGAACAAGAACTTTTTAAAAAACGTGGCACAGGAGTCCGTAAACAAAGTGCCAAAATTTCTTTAATTGTCAAAGATGCTCAAGGAAAAGAACTACGAGCCTATTCTAAAAGACGTGAAGTGGACGAACTCATTCAAGAATTATTGCATTTAAACGCCAATCAATTTGCTCAAATTGTATTGTTACCACAAGGAGAGTTTCGGACTTTTTTAATTGCTAAAAGTGATGAAAAAGAAAAGGTTTTGCGTAATTTATTCGGAACAGAATTGTATCAGTTGTTCAGCGAAAATTTAAAAGAACGCTTAAAAATTGCCAATCAAGAGATTCAAGAAACCCAGCAAAAAATTGAACTGAAAACAGAACAGTTGCATTGGTCAGAAGAACCTGAACCGACAATGACACTTTTTGAAAAACTTCAATTATTAGAAAGCCAACAACAAGAGGCTCAGCAACAACTATTAGTTGAAAGAGAACAAATTGCAACCTTAAAACAAGCCAAACAAGCAAAAGAGCAAGTTCGTTATGCTATTGAAGAACGGCAAAACTTGCAACAGCAAAAAGAAGAATTACTGGAAAAGAAAGCAAAACAAGCTGAACAGGAAACCGTCATTGAGCGGCTAAAGGAACAGATTCAGCAATTAAAATGGAGCCAAAAACAGCAATCTTTAGCTGAAAAAGTCTTTGAAAAACGAAGCGAAAAACAACAAAAAGAGCAAGAAACAAAGTCCAAACAACAAGCTCTCATGGAAACGCAACAAGCATTGACGGATTGGCAAGCAATCATGAGTGAGTTGGAAGAACAACAACCATTGATTGCTGAAAAACAAGAACGTCTTCAAACGATTCAACGTCAATTACCACAATACCAAGAATATGAACAGTTAGCCCAACGAAAAATAGCAGAGCAAGCCAATTATCAAGCCATTCAAGAAGAGTATGAATCTTGCCAACAGGAAAAAATAACATTAGAGGATAAAGTGGCGACAGCCAAACAATTTATTGAACAAGAAGGAACACTTGAAAAAGCAAATTTTGAATGTTCTAGTGTAGCAGATCATTGGCAAAATTTTGTAGAACGTTGGCAAAAAAATCAAAAAGCTTGGCAAAAAATTAGTCAAAACCAA
Source organism: Enterococcus sp. DIV1758 (assembly GCF_051711985.1). Lineage (NCBI taxonomy): Bacteria > Bacillati > Bacillota > Bacilli > Lactobacillales > Enterococcaceae > Enterococcus > Enterococcus sp. DIV1758. Next base: position 2,204,891 of record NZ_JBIOOA010000001.1, on the reverse strand, counting down.
GCGGAATTGCACGAGTTGACACAACGGTTTGCAGTTGAACAGCAACAAAAAAGCGCCGAAGAAGCGAAGTTGCAGACAAAGAAAAGTCAATGGGCCTCTTTACAAATCCAACGTTTAAGCTTGTTACTTGAAGAGGGGGCACCTTGCCCAGTTTGTGGCTCTTTAGAACATCCAAAGCAACAAACTCATCAAGAAGTTTCCCTAGAAGAGATTGATCAAGCGGAACGGGAATTAACGGAAGTTGAAAAAACGGTTCAACGATTTACTGAAACGCTCTCTGCATTAGGGGCGGAAAAGCAACAGAAAGAAAGCCAATTACAAGAACAGGAAGCTGCGTATACTGAGGAACAAGAACAATTAGCAGCCCAGTTTGCTGACTTGCAGTTGCCGTTAACAGGACTAACTTTTTCACAAGTAACACCTGCAGAAATTGCGGAAGTTGAGTCGCAATTAGCTAAAGAAAAACAACGAATAGCACAAAAACTAACGGAAATTTCAGTCGAAAAGGACCATCTAGCGGAACTAGAAGAACAAGTAGCTGAAAATTCCCAACGCTTTGAAGTGCTCCGACAACAAGTAGAAACAATGCAACAAAGTCTGGAAAGAATCACTATCCAGCAGCAAATGATTGCTAGCCAATTATTGGATGCAACCGTCACATATGAAGAAATGACCAAACAACAAGCTTTGCTTCAAGAAGAACTCTCTGCATTTGAACGTCAAAAAGAAAACGTGACGACACAAGGAGAAACCTTGAAGAAAGAAGAAATGATCCTTGAAAGTACCTTGACGCATTTGGAGAAAGAACAACAAACACTTCAACAAACAGTCGCGCAACTTGAGAGTCAGTTAAACGCAATTTTAACGGAACAAGGAGTGACAGAGGACCAATTGACGGAGTGGTTGAAAGAGGTACCGACACTAGAAAGTCAGCAAGAACAAATTTCTTTATTTGAACAAGAGCAAACCCAACTGACTATCCAACTCGCTGAAATTGAGAAAAAATTATCTAGTGATACGTTCCCAGAATTATCTTTAATCACCACAGAAATTGAACAAATAACACAACAAATTGAAGAACAAGAAAAAAAATACTATCAACTGCATGAAAAAATGCTGAACAACCAACAGTTGGTTCAAGAAATTAATGCGCAAAGAACAACAATTGAAGACAAGTTTGAGGAAGTTGCTGCACTACAACAGTTGGCAGATACGGTGAATGGCAATAATCCTAAAAAAATTAGTTTTGAACGGTATATGTTACAAACGTATTTAGAAAGAGTGCTGACAGTCGCTAATCAGCGTTTAGACCGCCTGACCAATAGTCGTTATCAATTTGAATTGAATCACGAAGCAGGCAGTTATCGGAATCAAACGGGGCTAGAAATCAATATTTATGATGACAATTCAGGGACGGTGCGCAGCGCTCACACGTTATCAGGCGGGGAAAGTTTTATAGCAGCGTTAGCTTTGGCACTTTCTTTAGCAGAAGTGATTCAAGAACAAGCAGGCGGAGTCTTAATTGATGCGTTGTTTATTGATGAAGGCTTTGGTTCCTTAGATGAAGAAGCATTGGAAATGGCAATGGAGGCGTTAGAAACGATTGAAAATGAAGGCCGCATGATTGGGATTATTAGTCATATTGGCGAATTAAAAGCACGAATTCCACAACAATTACAAATAAAAAGCAATGGGAATGGTCAAAGTACCGTTCACTATCAGCTAGCTTAGTAGAAGAGGAGGTGAGTCGATGAAATGGAGTATTCCAGAGCGAATCGTTGAACAAGGGCGCGAATATATGCAAGAAGGCCGGGTCTTATCTATCGTTCAAAATCCAGAAAAAAGGATCTGGTTGTCTGAGGTTTTAGGGGAAGAACTTTATCTTGTTGAATTGGATGGTACCGCCAAAGAACAAGATGTTTGTGAATGTCAATATTGGATGGAACATGGCTATTGCAAGCATACAGTGGCAGTTGAACTGGCACTGAAACAACGAGGCGTGTCAAGAATTATTCAAGCGAATCAAACAGTCAGTTTTGAGAAAACAAATCGATCAACAGCTGAAATGTTTACAAAAGGCTTTGCCAAATTAAGCAAAGCTTCTGCCGAAGTTCCCTTGCAGCCTTTACGTTTAGAATTTCATTTAGATGTGATTGAAACGAACAATTACTATCCAGAATTATCAACGATTGGTCTTTCTTTAAAAATTGGTTTGGAAGGCACCAAACCTAAAACATATATTGTGAAAAATATTGGTGATTTTTTACAAGCATATGAAAAAGAAATGACTTTTATGGTGAATAAACAACACCAATTTACTTTGCTACATGATTCTTTTTCAATGGAGATTCAAGAAATTTTAACAGAACTTGCGGCAATTTATCATACCAGCCAATTATTAGGTGCAAACGGTATTCAAGTTAAAGGGAAAATCGACAAACGTTATCTATTATTACCAATTGATCGCAGTCAATCGTTAGTTGAAAAAATGAATCGAACGGGTCAGTTTATATTGACCAATCAAACTCATAAGTATCGCTATCTAACGTTCAAAGAAACCAGTTTGCCACTTACGTTTACAGTGCAAAAAACCGAGGAACAAAGCTTCAAATTAACTATTCAGAATCCTATTACAACGTTTCTAGCCCACTATCACTGGGCGATTGCGGATCAAACGGTTTATTTACTAACAGAAGAACAGGAAGCCATCTACACCACGTTACTTCAATTAATGAAACGCTTGGAAGAGCCGTCAATTATTTATGAAAAAGAAACAGTTTCTGATTTATTTAGTGAAGTGTTACCATTATTGGAAAAAATTGGTCGAGTGTCTGTTGAAGAATCAGTTGAAGAATTAGTCGTCCATCATCCTTTAAAAGCAGTCTTTATTTTTAAGAAAATTAAAGGTCGGATTAACGCTCGGATTGACTATCACTATGGAGAAGTCATTTTCTCGACAAACCCGAAATATGCTCAATTACCTGAAGTTAATCAAGAAATCGTTCGAGATAAAGCAAAAGAAACAGCAATTAAACAGCAATTTCAACAGTTTGCCTATCAGCAAACAACCACAGGCTTTGAAAAAGTCTTACCTGCTGGAGAGTCCTTGTATTATTTCTTTAAAGCCGAGGTTCCAGCTTTCCGTCAATTAGGAGAAGTTCGGATGGGACGGAAATTACGGGAATTGTATTTAGATGCCCAGCATCATCAACCAACGATTGAAGTTGCGGAAGGGGATTCTTGGTTAGATATTCGGTTTGATGTCACTGGCATTGATGAAACCGAAATCGATGCAGTCTTGACTAGTCTGCTACGTAATGATGCTTTTTATACGTTAAAAAGTGGTGAAATTCTTGCTTTTGACTCAGAGGAATTTTTCCATACAAGTGCAATTTTAACGAAGCTGCGAAAAAATATGCATCAAGAAGACAATGTCATTCATGTGCCCAAAAATCAAGGTCTCATGATCGAAAGTTTATTAGAAGACAACGAGCGGGCACATTTTTCAGATTCCTTTAAAAAAATGGTCACGGATTTAACGCATCCAGAAAACTTTGAAGCGCAAGTCCCCAAAACCTTACAAGCAACGTTACGCCATTATCAAGAAACAGGGTATAAATGGCTGAAAATGCTTAGCCATTATCAATTTGGCGGTATTTTAGCTGATGAAATGGGTTTAGGGAAGACACTGCAAACCATTACCTATTTACTTTCGGAAAAAGAAGAAGAGCGCTTGAAAGGGACAGCTTTGATTGTCGCACCTGCAAGTTTAACCTATAACTGGTTAGCCGAAGTCAAACGTTTTGCGCCAACCTTAAATGTTCAAGTGGTTTCTGGCAACCGCCAAGAACGAGCAGCGCTTTTACAAAATAGCACTGAAGATATTCTGATTACTTCTTATGCAAGTATGCGACAAGATGTTCAGCTTTATCAGGAAATGCGTGTCGGCTATTTGATTCTAGATGAGGCTCAAATGGTTAAAAATAGTGGGACCAAAACGGCGCAAGCCTTAAAAAGTTTAAAAGTACCGCAACGTTTTGCATTAAGTGGCACACCAATTGAAAATAATTTAGATGAACTGTGGTCAATTTTCCAAATGATCTTACCGGGATTGTTCCCAGGCAAAAAAGCCTTTCGAGAAATTAAGCCGGAAGAAATTGCCAAAATGATTCAACCATTCATTTTACGACGAGACAAGAAAACGGTGCTCGCAGACTTACCAGAAAAAATTGAAAATAATATGTACAGTGTCTTAACAGAAGAACAAAAAACGGTTTATTTGGCCTATCTAAAACAAATGCAAGCAGATGTTAGTCAAATGGATCAGGCAACCTTCAAGAAAAATCGTATGAGTATTTTAGCAGGCTTGACCCGTTTACGACAAATCTGTTGCGATCCGCGTTTGTTTATTGAGGATTACACGGGAGGTTCTGGCAAAGTGGAACAAGTCAAAGACTTTTTAGTGGCTGCAAAAGAAAACAATCGTCGTGTTCTATTATTTTCTCAGTTCACAAGCATGCTTTCTATCTTAGAAAAAGAATTGAATGAATTAGGTTTAGAGACGTTCTATTTACGAGGAAGTACGAAGCCCCAAGATCGGTTAACGATGGCGAATGCCTTCAATGAAGGAGAAAAAGATGTCTTTTTAATTTCATTGAAAGCAGGGGGAACCGGACTAAATTTAACTGGTGCAGATACAGTTATTTTATACGATTTATGGTGGAATCCCGCAGTCGAAGAACAAGCGGCTGGTCGGGCACACCGCATGGGACAAAAAAAGGTTGTTGAAGTGTGGCGGATGATTGCAGAAGGAACGGTTGAAGAAAAAATGAATTCCTTACAGCAAGAGAAACGCGAGCTGTTCCAAAAAGTGATTCAAGGAAATGAAGAGCAATTAGCGAAAATGACGGAAGAAGATATTCGCACAATTTTAAGCATTGGAGAATAGAAAAAAACCTAACTACATTTCAAATTTGAAGCGTAGTTAGGCTTTTTTATTTTTAAAGATTAAATAATTTCTCCACAGTCGGACAAAGTTCAGTGAAACAAGTGACTTCTGCAAGGTGTGATGCAGGTTGGCAACTTGGTAGTTCACGAGAGCGGTGGTTAAACCAAAGAGAATGCCAGCCACCATTACGTGCGCCTACAATATCATTGTCATAACTATCACCAACATATAAAGTATGTTCAGGTTCCATACAAAATTGATTACAGGCTAAATCAAAAATTTCCTTTTCAGGTTTTTGAAAACCCGTACTTTGAGAAATAATGATATTTTGGCTTGGAACCCATTTTTCAAGATTCAATTGTTTAACTTTTTTAAATTGATGGTCTGTTGGACCATTTGTAATAATCCCCATCGGAATTTCCTTTTCTTGTAAAGTATCAAGAAGCTTAGTAACTTCTGGATGCATCGTAATATTATCCAATTCTTCTTCATAAACTTGTTGGAAAATTTTTCCTTCTTCTTGTGAAATTCCTGGATAGTTTAGATCCTTTAATGTTTCATTCATCCGGAAAAACCGCATGAAATCTAGGGACCATTCATTGGCTAAAACTTTCGGAAACGTTTCATCGCTGTGGTGTCTAAAACGAAGATACAATTCATGCATATCCTCTGTCGCAACGTTCGGGAAAATTTTAGTCATCGCATTTCGAAAGGGTTGTTGCTGATCGTACAGCGTGTCATCAACATCAAAAACAATGGTTCTCATTTAACAAGTGCACCTCTTAACTTTTTTACAAAACTTTTCATATGTTATATTGTAGCTGATATTTTCACAAATAAATAGAGTATTTTTCACTGTATTTCAAGGTTTTTCGCAGAAATCAAAGCCTTGCGGGAAAAGACAATTATAGTTATTTTTACCGAAAAAATGGAAACGATAAATGAAAAAATATTCTGATAATGAAAAGTTTGTGAAAATGATTTTGAGTCAAAGTTACTTAAATAACATGTGTTCTGATAGAAGTTAGAATTTTGCAAGAGACCGTCTTTTTCCGTATAATGAGTGAGAATGAAGGGGGAGAGTTAAGGAGTTATGTTAAAGCGTTTTTTTGGGTATTATCGACCTTATCGTCGATTATTTATTTTGGATTTTGGGTGTGCCGTTTTTGCGGGGCTGTTAGAGTTGGCTTTTCCAGTAGCAGTCAACCAAGTAATTGATAAGATTATGCCAAAAGGAGATTTTCGCCTCATTGCATTAGCTAGTGCGGGCTTATTTGCATTTTATATAATCAATACGTTTTTACAATTTATTGTGGTTTATTTTGGTCATATGTTAGGCGTGAATATTGAAACAGATATGCGTGAAGAATTATATCAGCATCTTCAAACACAACCGTTTGAGTATTATGATAATCAAAAAACAGGGAAATTAATGAGCCGTTTGACCACTGATCTTTTTGAAATTTCAGAAGTGGCGCATCATGGTCCAGAAGACGTCTTTATTACGATTATGACGTTAGCAGGTTCTTTTTTATTAATGTTAACCATTCACGTGAAATTAGCCATCGCTACGTTTATTTTATTGCCATTTATCACGATTGCGCTAGGCTATTTTAATAAAAAAATGACAAAAGCGAATACGGATATTTACGATAATTTAGGTGAATTTAATGCTGGGATTGAAGCGTCAGTAAGTGGGATACGTGTCACGCAATCTTTTGCAAATGAACCATTTGAACGAAAACAGTTTAATTATTTAAATCAAATGTATCGAAAATCGAAATTATATTTTTATAAGGTGATGGGTGTCAGTTCCGCCTATAATTACTTATTAATTCGTCTGATAAATTTATTTTCATTAATTTTTGGTGCGTATTATACAATTAAAGGAGAAATTACAGAAGGTCAGTTTGTAGGATTTATTTTATTAGCCAATATTTTTATTCGACCGATTGAAAAAGTCAATAATATGATTGAAAGTTATCCCAAAGGATTTGCTGGTTTTAAACGTTTTACGGAAGAAATGGACAAACAACCGGCCATCAAAGATTTGCCAGGAGCTGTTGCTGTTTCGCATTTAGAAGGAACGATTGCCTATAAAGATGTTTCATTTGCTTATGAAGATGGCACAAAAGTTTTAGACCATATCAATTTAAAAATTCAACCTGGTGAAACCGTTGCTTTCGTTGGACAAAGTGGTTCAGGAAAAACGACCTTGTGTAATCTGTTGCCTCGTTTTTATGAAGTCAGTAGTGGTGAAATTACGATTGACGATAGAAATATCCAGCAAATGACCTTGGCTTCATTACGTAAGCAAATTGGAATTGTTCAACAAGATGTGTTTTTATTCCCTGGAACATTACGAGAAAATATTGCTTATGGGAATTTAAATGCTACAGAAATAGACATTCAACAAGCGGTGAAATTAGCACATTTAGAACATGTAATTCAGCTAATGCCAGATGGCTTGGACACAATTATTGGCGAACGTGGCGTGAAATTATCGGGCGGTCAAAAGCAACGAGTGGCAATTGCGCGAATGTTCTTGAAGAACCCGCCGATTTTAATTCTAGATGAAGCGACTTCTGCATTAGATACAGAAACAGAGCAAGTGATTCAAGAGTCATTAAACTCGTTAGCTGACGGGCGAACAACATTAATTATTGCCCACAGACTGGCAACGATTAAACATGCTGATCGAATAATCGTGGTTAGTGACCAAGGAATTTTAGAAGATGGAACACATGAAACTTTGTACGCGCAAAGAGGCCATTATCGTCGGCTGTACGATGCTCAATTTAGAACATAAAAAAAACCGCGAATAAAAATTCGCGGGTTTTTATTATGTTTAGTTAGCGCCGAACTTTTCTTCCCAAACCAACAGCATTTTTCATTCGTTGAAGTGTTTTGTTGGCTACCTGGCGAGCGTTTTCTGCGCCCTCATCTAAAATCATATCTAATTCTTCTGAAGCTAGAAGCTCTTGGTAGCGCACTTGAATAGGTTCTAATAAGGCAACCACTGCTTCTGCTAAATCTGCTTTGAAGTCTCCATAGCCTTTGCCTTCGTAAGCTTGAACAAGCTCCTCAACAGTTTGACCTGTCGCAGCAGAATAAATATTTAGTAAGTTAGTAATGCCAGGTTTTTCTTCTTTATTATATTCAATTACACCAGTTGAATCAGTTACAGCAGAGCGGATTTTTTTGCGAATCACTGCTGGCTCATCAAGCATTGAAATAAAGCCCTTCACATTTGTATCAGACTTACTCATCTTTTTCGTTGGTTCTTGTAAGCTCATAATTCGACTACCTTGCTCAGCGATTTTTACTTCAGGCATCGTTAAAATTTCTTGATTTTTTTGGGCGTAACGTTTGTTGAAGCGTTCCACAAAATCACGTGTTAATTCTAAATGTTGTTTTTGATCATCTCCGACTGGCACTAAGTCAGCGTTGTACAACACGATATCACCAACCATTAATGGAGGGTATGTTAAAAGACCAGCGCTTACGCCAGCACGACCATTTTTTTGAGATTTATCTTTAAATTGTGTCATTCGCTCTAACTCACCAATAGAAGTATTGCACTGAATGATCCAACCAGCTTCTGCATGGGCACTCACTTCAGACTGTATGAAAATTGTTGCTTTTTGTGGGTCTAAACCAACCGCTAGGTAAAGAGCTGCTAAGCTACGAATTTGCTGGCGTAGCTTTTGCGGTTCTTGGGGAACGGTAATGGCATGTTCATCTACAATACAAAAATAACAATTGTATTCATTTTGTAATTCGATAAATTGTTTCATTGCACCAATGTAATTTCCGATTGTCGGAGTACCACTGGGCTGAATACCAGAAAAAATTGTTTTCATTAAATAACCACCTGACTTTAGACTTAAGATAGTGAATAGTTCTATTATACATTTTATTAGAAAAAAATACATGGGAACTTCTTGAAAAATCACCAAGAGAAGTAAATTATAACAGCAACCATAAAAATAGAAAACTGTATTACTTTTTTACAGAATCATAACGAATATCCATAAAATTTCATAAAAATTAACCCTAATTTTACACGGATGTAATGAAGGAAAAATAAACAAAGTTAATAAAAAATGTTTAAAAACCCCTAGTATTTTTATTAGAAATTAGGTATACTGGTTTTAAATAGAGGAACAGTACAGTTCCCTGTTTCAGAAACGCGATGATTCGCGAAAAGGAGTGATGCACAATGTTGACACTTTATACTTCCCCGAGTTGCACGTCATGTCGTAAGGCTAGAGCCTGGTTGCAAGAGCACGAAATTCCTTTTAAAGAAAGAAATATTTTTTCTGAACCTTTAAATATTGAGGAATTAAAAGCAATTTTAATCATGACAGAAGATGGAACAGAAGAGATTATCTCTACTCGCTCTAAAGTTTTCCAAAAATTAAATATGGATTTGGACGAGCTTCCACTTCAAGATTTATTAGAGTTGGTTCAAGAAAACCCTGGATTGTTGCGTCGGCCAATTATGATTGATGAGAAAAGATTACAAGTCGGTTTTAACGAAGATGAAATTCGTCGATTCTTGCCAAGAGATGTTCGACAACTGGAATTGCGCCAAGCACAATTAATGGCAGGTTTATAAAAAATATAAAATTTTGTTCTTTATTTGTTAATTGTAATAAAGAACGATTCATATGAATTTAGGGCCAGGGATTTTTATCTCTGGCTTTTTAATACATATTTAGAACTTGTATTCATTTGATTTGGCAGAACGTGGTCAAGGAAAAATAGTATCTTTTTTGGAGAGACTGCGTTAAGATGAAGAGGTAGAAGGAGCGAAAAACCAATCGTTAAAAAAGTTCAAAGTTTATAAAACGTTCGCTAGTTTTCGAGGATTTACAGACTTTCCACTTTACTTTTGTGTAGTTTTCGCTACAATGAACGTAAGAAGTTTCCTGATTGAAGCAAAGAGAGGTGTAGCGCTATGGAAATGGAACATATTAATGAAAATACGATTCGTGTGTTAATTGGCAACGAAGACCTGGCGGATAGAGGGATTACTTTTCTTGACTTACTAGGAAACCACAAAGATGTTGAAAATTTCTTTTATAGTATTTTAGAAGAAGTTGATGTCGAAGATGAATTCCAAGGTAGTGAAGCAGTCACTTTCCAAGTCTTGCCTAAAAATGATGGCTTAGAACTGTTTATTAGTAAAAATGTCGCTATGGACGACTTGTCTTCCTTAGAAGGTCTGAGCGAAGTCAATGCAGATGTTAGCGAATTAATTCGCAAACAAATTGAAGCAGACAAAGCAGCCGCCGATGAACTTGATGAGATGGAAGCCACAGATGAAACAAACAGAAATGTAATCTTTGAATTAGATAATTTTGAAGCGATGATCCAATTATCCAAAGAAGTCTTCATGCAATCTGTTTTGACTAACTTATACACGTACAACGATCGTTATTACTTACAAGTTTTGTTCTTAACCGATGAATTAGAAAAAACAAATGTTGACAATGAAATTGCACAGATTTTAGAATTTGCTCATAAAACAACTGTCACTCAGGATACTTTAGTCGAATATGGCACTTGTATTATGGAACGCAGTGCGCTGGAATTAACACGTTATTACTTTAATGATTAAGCAAAAAAGCAAAAACTTTCGAGTTTTTGCTTTTTTTTTTGATGAAAATTAAGAAACTTTGCGTAGTTTATTTATGAGAGGTGAAAATCATGTTAACAGCTTTAACGGCAGACAACCAAGAATTATTTTCTTTAATCGATTGCTCGATTGATGAATTAACACAGATACGAAGCGAACAAGCTTTTGTGTGTCCAATGTGTCATCAATCGGTCATTTTGAAGGCAGGCCCCATTAAAATACCCCATTTTGCTCATCGTAAAAAGAATAGTTGTTGGTACGAAGCAGAAGCTGAAACAGAAGAACACCTCCGCTTGAAGCAGCTTTTTGCGGAAAAGTGTTTACGCGAAAAGCTGTCCTTTCAAGTTGAGGCATACTTACCCACCTTGAAGCAACGCCCAGATTTACTCATTGGCAAGATAGCCATTGAAATTCAATGTAGCCCATTGCCAATTAAACGTTTGGTGGAACGGACAGAGACTTATCAAGCTCATGGCTATCAAGTTGTTTGGATTTTAGGTGAACGATTAGTGCCTAAAGACAAGCTCACGCAATTAACGAAACAATTTCTTTACTTTTCGGAGTCCTTGGGGTTTTATTTATGGACGGCCAATAAGAAACAAGAACGAATAGAGTTACTTTGTCATATTGAAGAGAGTCAATGTCAACAATTTTATAGAAGAAAACAATCATGGGATTTTTACGAAAAAAAATTACTAGAAATCATCCAACTACCGACTGCTAATTTAAATTTACTGCCAGGTAGACAGCATACTGGTCAATTGATGCATGATTATTATCAAAAATTGACTCAACAACTTGGTTACAGAAATGCTCAGTTGCTTAGAACACAAAGCTTTTTATACACGAAAGGTTGTCACCTTCTCCAGTTACCTCCTTGGTTTTACTATCCTGGATTGAAGCTATTACCTTCTTCTGAAGAAGATATTCATTTAAAAATGCTTGTTTGGGAAGCACTAAAAACCAAAGAAGGGCGTTTAGTGACCAAACAGGAACTATGGCGTATCTTGGAAGCTAGTTTTTTGGAAGAAGGGAACTTTGTTTGGCAACCACTGCCGAATATTGGCTTAAAAAAGCTTTTTAAAATCGTGGGGAATAGCTTATTGAGCTGGTTACAAGAATGTTATGTGTTAATTAAAGTAAACAATAAGTACCTAATAACTAGTATTTTCCTAAGAGAAGATCCTGAAAAGCTCGTTCATTGGCTAAAAAAAGTGAAAAAACAACATTTTTTTAGTCACACGTGTTAAATTATGATAGTATAATGAGTAAAACGTTTCTTAAAGGAGAGTAAACTATGAGCGAAATTAAACAATTACCAACACGTGATGAAGTTCCAACTCCATTGACTTGGGATTTAACCAAAATTTTTAAAGATGATGCTGCTTTTGATGTTGCGTATAATCAGTTGACAGAGGAGCTAAATCAAGCAGAGTCATTTAAAGGTACCTTAGGGAATGGCGCAGAAGCTTTTCTAGCTGCGTTAGAATACGTTTTAGATGTCTATCGAAAAGTGGAAACATTATATGTCTATTCTCATTTAAAAAATGATCAAGACACTACAAATACAGCTTACCAAGCTTTATATGCCAGAGCTAGTTCTTTATATGCACAAGTTAGTGAAGCTGTTTCTTGGTTTGACCCAGAGGTTTTAACATTAAGTGATGAACAAATCTGGGGATATTTTGAAGAGCAGCCGAAATTAGCTGTTTATCGTCACTATATTCAAAATATTTTAGATGAACGTCCCCATGTTTTATCGATGGAACAAGAAGCTTTACTGGCGGGGGCTAGTGAAATTTTTGGTGCCTCAAGTAATACATTTTCAATTTTAAATAATGCAGATTTAGAATTTCCAACTGTGCAAAATGCTGAAGGCGAAACGATTCAACTTTCTCATGGCGTTTATGGTCAATTAATGGAAAGTGTCGATCCATCTGTTCGTGAAGCAGCATTTAAAGGGTTGTACAAAGTATACAAACAATTTAGAAATACATTAGCCTCAACTTTAGGTGCACATGTTAAAACGCATAATTATAAAGCAAAAATTAGAAATTATGATTCTGCTCGGGCAGCCTCTTTAGCAAGTAATCATATCCCTGAAAGTGTTCACGAAACATTAGTAGCTGTAGTAAATAAACATTTACCTTTGCTACATCGTTATGTAAAATTAAGAAAAAAATTATTAAACGTAGAAGAATTACACATGTACGACTTGTATGCGCCTTTGCTAGGTGAAGCACCAATTCGTTACAGCTATGAAGAAGCAAAAGAAAAAGCAATTGAGGCTTTAAAACCACTAGGTGAAGACTATTTATCTATTGTTAAAGAAGCTTTTTCAAGTCGCTGGATTGATGTGATTGAAAATCAAGGAAAACGAAGCGGCGCATATTCTTCAGGAGCTTATGATACAGCCCCATACATTTTAATGAATTGGCATGATAGTTTGGATCAACTATTTACATTAGTCCATGAGATGGGCCATAGTGTTCATAGTTACTATACAAGAAATAATCAGCCGTATGTTTATGGCGACTATTCAATTTTCTTAGCTGAGATTGCTTCAACCACAAATGAAAATATTTTAACAGAATATTTATTACAAACAGAAACAGATCCTAAAGTACGTGCGTATGTCTTAAATCACTATTTAGACGGCTTTAAGGGAACCATTTTCCGTCAAACGCAATTTGCGGAATTTGAACATTTTATTCACACGGAAGATGCTAAAGGCACGCCATTAACAAGTGAATATTTGAGTGAGTATTATGGCGAGCTCAATGCTAAATATTATGGACCAGAAGTAGTTAGAGACGACGAAATCAGTTACGAATGGGCGAGAATTCCCCATTTTTATTACAATTACTATGTTTATCAATATGCAACTGGCTTCTCAGCCGCTTCGGCATTGTCTAAACATATTTTAGCTGAAGAAGAGGGAGCTTTAGAGAACTATCTTAACTACTTGAAAGCAGGAAGTAGTGACTTCCCAATTGAAGTGATGAAAAAAGCGGGCGTGGATATGACACAAGCCGCGTATATCGAAGATGCAATGAAAGTTTTTGAAGAACGTTTAACGGAATTAGAAGCTTTGGTTGAAAAATTATAGACAAAAAAGTGGGCTATAAGTCGAAATGACTTATAGCCCACTTTTTAACTCTTAAGATAATCAGTTAACCGCTTTTCTCGCAGCATCTTTTTTATAATAAATGTAAATGTCCATTTGGAAAATGATAATTGGAGCGACGTTTAAATTCAAAGGTTGCGTCACCTTGGTCCAGCAACGGTTCGTTATGTGGATGGACACGACACAGTTGTTTAATTTCATCCATGTTTTCAAAATTTTCGACTAAAATGCCGAAATCATTCTCGCAAGTATAGTTGTAAACGACTGCGGTAGGATGTTGTTTAATCCCCATTTCTCGAGCAACTTTTTGGTCGGTTTGGAAAGATTCTTTGACAAAATCGGATTGTCGGTCTTTACGATACATATCAATATCCCCGCCGGCCGCTAGAAGTAGTTCTTCTGATAACTCAGGAGAGTAAGCTAGACCGTCTTCAGCTACTGCTTTTTGTAAGCCAATCAACAATTGTCGGCCTTTTTTTCGGCCTTGTAACTGTGCTGCTTTATAGTCAAGAGCGGCTGAGTATAAATCTTCAAAAATTCGATTCCGTCGTTTAATGTCATTAATCGGAATATGTTGACGACTCAAAAATTCATTGATCGTTTTCATGTTTAATAAAGGGATAAAGCGCAATTGTATTTTCTTCTTGTCGTTAACAGACAATTGTATAATTTCTTTTTCAATTTCTAAACAGACGCCGCCTAAAGGATTGACGAACAAATAAATTTCAACCATTCATACTTCCTCCAATGCCATGCTTTTTCAAATACAGGTGCCAGAACGTCAGTGCTTCGAATACTAAGGGGCAGTGGTCCGCATCATGCGTTGAATCTTGTTAGGTGCAAGCGTAATGGGAATGTTCAAATCAGCCATTAATGTTTGAAACGCTTGCTTGCCGCTTTCAGCTTCAGTAACTTCTAACTCTAATTCAAAATCGTGCTGTTGATTATACCAACTTTCGTCTAACGCAAGTAGTCCTTGAGGAATTTGTTTTTCTGCACGTGCTGTTTTTAATGAACCAATTAAATGGATCGAGGCGATTTCAATACCTAATTCTTGTAATTTCTTCGCCACAGCCCCCTCAGTAGGGAGTTGATTCCTTTTGATAAAGTGGTTCGCCGTCTCAAGCGATAAAGGGTCATTGATTTCTAATAATCCTTCTGGCGCAGGAACTTTTAAGGTTAACTCACCACGATCTGCTAATACGCGAATTCTTAAGCCCATTCGTTGTGCTTTTAATTGAAAATCGTCCGTATCAAAATAATGATTTGTTTGCGTAAAAAAGTCCGTTTTTTGAATAGCAAAATGGTCGATTAATCGTTTGAAATCTTGTGGACTAACTAATGTTTTAAATTCAATTTCTAAGTGTTCACTCATGGGGTTCTCTCTCTTTCTTAAATCACTCCAATTTTCACATATTATATAGGTTTCCGTCAAGAAAAGTGGTCTTCTCTGTGAAAATTTTTTCTAATGAAAGGCGTTTGGAAATCAAATAGCGAATAACACCCTATTTTAGGGAGGACTGTGGTAAAATAATCAGTGAATGAAATTCAAGGAAATTGAGGGATCTACCATGGAACGAGAGTGGGAGCTGTTTTTAGCGCCATATGAACAGGCGGTCAGCGAATTAAAAGTAAAACTACGAGGTATTCGTAAACAATTTCGGGAGCAAGATAAACACATACCAATTGAATTCGTTACAGGACGTGTGAAACCAGTAGATAGTATTTTGACCAAGACGGCTATTCGGCATATTCCTTTAAATCGGATTGAAGAAGAAATGCAAGACATTGCTGGTTTGCGGATTATGTGCCAATTTGTGGAAGACATTTACCAGGTAGTCGCACTTTTAAGAAATCGTAAAGACTTAAAAATTGTGGAAGAACGGGACTACATTGAAAATAAAAAAGAAAGTGGCTATCGTTCGTACCATGTGGTAGTGGAATATCCTGTGCAATTAGTCACCGGGGAAAAGATTATTTTGGCCGAAATCCAAATTCGGACACTCTCCATGAATTTTTGGGCAACGATTGAACATTCTTTGAATTATAAATATCAAGGTGTCTTTCCTGAAGAAATGAAAGAACGCCTTCAGCGAGCGGCAGAGGCAGCCTATTTATTAGATGAAGAAATGTCATCTATTCGTGAAGAAATTCAAGAAGCACAACATTACTTCTCTCATGGCCGTGGATTGCTAGAAAACGAATACTATAAGCAAATTAAAAACGAAACACCAGAAAATCAGTAAAGGAGTCTGCTTATGAAAGTGGCGATTGTTCATAACTCGGAAGAAAAATCGAAACAAGTCACAAAACAACTGACAACACTATTAGAGCAAAACCAAATTCAAATAGACAATCGTCAACCTGAACTTGTGATTTCAGTCGGCGGAGATGGTACGCTTCTTTCCGCTTTTCATCGATTTAATCATCTTTTAAACGAAGTAAGTTTCTTAGGTGTACATACCGGACACTTGGGTTTCTATACAGATTGGCGTGATTATGAATTAAAAGAACTAGTTGAAAGTTTATGTATTCATCGTGAAAAAAGTACGAGTTATCCATTATTAGATGTGCGGATTCGGTTTAGAGATGGGAAACCAGATAAACATTTTTTAGCATTAAATGAATCGACAATTAAACGAGGAAACCGGACGATGGTGGGCGATGTGTTTATTAAAGACGAACTGTTTGAACGATTTCGTGGTGACGGGTTGTCGATTTCGACCCCAACCGGCTCTACTGCGTATAATAAAAGTATTGGTGGAGCTGTTTTGCATCCTAGCATTAATGCGTTTCAGTTAACCGAAATCGCCTCCTTAAACAATCGTGTCTTTCGAACATTGGGTTCACCGATTGTAATCGCACATACGGAGTGGCTGGAGATTAAATTACAGGAAAGTGATGATTATTTTGTCACGGTGGACCAATTAGATATTTATCAAGAAAATATCGCTTCTGTCTGCTATCGAATTGCAGACGAACGGATTCATTTTGCCTCTTATCGGCACATGCATTTCTGGCATCGAGTGAAAGATGCCTTTATTGGTGAGGATTAATTAAACGATGGAATTTCAATGGACATATGACAAAGAAACAACACAACAAGTGAAATATTTTTTAAAGGAACAAGGCGTTTCAAAAGGGTTATTAGCTAAGGTGAAATTTCAAGGTGGTAAAATCCAAGTGAATGGGACCGTTCAAAATGCCATCTATCCTTTACAAACTGGCGATGTCGTTAAAATGACGATTCCAGATGAAGCGGAACATGAGACATTATTAACAGATGATGAACCGATTGAAATTGTGTTTGAAGATGATCATTTTTTAGTAGTTAATAAGCCCGCTGGCATTGCCTCGATACCTGCTCAGTATCATCCTTCAGGAACGATGGCGAATCGTGTTAAGGGCTATTACAAGCGTCAAAATTACGTGAATCAAGTTATTCATGTCGTGACTCGTTTAGATCGAGATACTTCTGGGCTGATGTTATTTGCGAAACACGGCTTTGCTCATGCTTTAATTGATCAAGAATTACGAGAAAAAAAGGTGACAAAAATTTATTATGCTCTTGTTGGTGGAGCGATTGAGCAGTTAAACGAGCATCAATTGATTGAAAAGCCAATTGGGCGCGACTTGTCCTCTTTATTAAAACGTCAAGTTATCGAAACGGGTCAATTTGCTAGTACAGAATATTGGCTCGCAAAAAGAGGAGCCCAAGCAGCAGCTGTGCGCATTCAGCTTCATACAGGACGAACACACCAAATTCGGGTACATTTTGAAGCAATTGGCTGTTCATTGTTAGGGGATGAGATGTATCATGGAAAGATGGATCAAGGAATTGAGCGGCAAGCGTTGCATTGCATGGAACTAATTTTTACTCATCCTTTTACCAAAGAAACGGTTCATCTGATTTCCCCACTAGCGGAGGATATGAAAAGTGTAGATGATACGTTATAATAATAAAGAGGCAGGAGGGGAAAGTGTAAGATGAATGAAGGCCAAGAAATGGAA
The DNA here is from genome assembly GCF_051711985.1 of Enterococcus sp. DIV1758. Classification (NCBI taxonomy): domain Bacteria; kingdom Bacillati; phylum Bacillota; class Bacilli; order Lactobacillales; family Enterococcaceae; genus Enterococcus; species Enterococcus sp. DIV1758. The sequence continues at coordinate 2,187,161 of NZ_JBIOOA010000001.1, read as the reverse complement.
GAGCAATTTGCCCTTCTTTTAGAAACGCTAAAAAATCAACAAATGAACGAATTTCGTGAGCTATTTTTAGCGTTACATATTTATGAACAAGGACAATTTTACCAATCGTTAGATGAAAAAGACCGACAACATTTATACAATTACCTATCTCCGAAAGAACTAGCGGATATGTTTGATGTTATCGAAGAAGATAATGAGAATATGAAAGATTATTTAGCTGAAATGCGCCCAAGTTATGCAGCAGATATGTTAGCTGAGATGTATACCGATAATGCGGTGGATTTACTAAATATGTTAGATAAAAGTCAAAAGGCGAAATATCTTAGTTTGTTAAGTAGTGAAGAAGCAGGCGAAATTAAAGAGTTACTTCATTACGAAGATGAAACTGCTGGGGCGATTATGACCACCGAATTTGTTTCGATTGTGGCGAATCAAACAGTGCGTTCTGCGATGTACGTCTTAAAGAATCAAGCGGACATGGCGGAAACAATCTATTACGTTTACGTAGTCGACCAAGAAAATCATTTAGTCGGCGTTATTTCGTTGCGGGATTTAATTGTTAATGATGATGATACCTTGATTGCTGATATTTTGAATGAACGGGTTATTTCAGTTCATGTTGGCGATGACCAAGAAGATGTCGCGCAAACAATTCGTGACTATGACTTCTTAGCTGTGCCAGTTACAGATTATGATGATCATTTGTTGGGGATTGTAACAGTTGATGATATTATTGATGTTATCGATGATGAGGCCGCTAGCGACTACTCTGGTTTAGCCGGGGTCGACGTTGAGGAAGTTAGTGAGAACCCTTTAAAAGCCGCTTCTAAACGATTACCTTGGTTAATTACGCTGCTGTTTTTAGGGATGTCTACGGCCTCGTTAATCAGTAATTATGAGTCTTTAGTTAGCGAAGCGAGTATTTTAGCCGTTTTTATTTCTTTAATTACCGGAACAGCCGGCAATGCCGGGACACAATCATTGGCGGTCGCGGTACGCCGTTTGGCTATGAAAGATGAAAAGGATAGTAATTTTGGTCGCTTAATCTTAAGTGAAGTGCTCACGGGACTAGTGACGGGGGCTGTGACAGGTTTAACCATTATGATTGTGGTTGGCGTGTGGCAACATAATCTTCCGCTTGGATTTGTGATTGGGATGGCAATGCTCTGTGCAATTACTGTGGCGAATTTAGCAGGGAGTTTAATCCCAATGTTAATGGATAAATTAGGGTTTGATCCCGCAGTTGCCAGTGGCCCGTTTATTACTACCTTAAGTGATTTAACCAGTGTATTAATTTATTTCAATATTGCCAGCATGTTTATGCGTTATTTTGTTTAAAAAATTGCACTTATTTATCATGAGACTGAGGTAAAAGGATTCGTTGGTTTGCTTGAAATCAAAAAAGTGAGATAGCCGTTGCTACGACGGCTACCTCACTTTTTTAGATACAAGAAATTAAACAATTTTTGTGCCATGGACTTCTGTGACTTTTAAAGTGTCCATCACAGTTTGAACGTTTTCTGTGGAAATACCGCCACCTGGTAAAATAAGAATCCGTTGATCTGCGTAGGCAATTAATTCTTTTAAATGATCAAAGTTGTCTTCGATAGGGGTACCAGCTGGCCCACCATGAGTTAAAATACGCGTCACACCACGCTCAGCTAACCAGTCGATCGCCTTAAATTGGTTTTCTTTCGACAAGGCATCAAAAGCCATATGGAAAGTGATTTGCAAGCCTTCAGCTGTTTCAATGAATAAGTCCAAAGCTTCTTCATCTAACCAACCGTCCTCAGTTAAACAGCCAATAACAATGCCGTCGGTTCCTAATTTCTTTGCTTCGATTAAATCGGTATGCATAATTTTTAATTCAATATCATTATAGACAAAATTGCCGCCACGAGGACGAATGATTGTCATCACTGGTACAGAATGTTCGCCAGCGTATGCTAAGACTTCTTCAATAACACCAGTACTTGGCGTCGTTCCACCTACGGCTAAGTTATCGCATAATTCGATGCGATTCGCACCTTTTTGAATGGCTTGGGGAATCTTAGTGAAATTTTCGGCACAGAATTCTTTAATCATTTCTTATCGCTCCTTGCTTTTTCTTCACAGGCATTGTACCATAATTCTGCTTACTACCATAGCCCTGAAAAAAAGAGTGCAACTTTTTATAAGAGAAAATGTTCATTTGATGAACGTAAGGAGTTTTAAATGTTAAAGAAAATTGAACGAGCACAACAATTATTGAAAAAAGAAGCAGCCGTATTTCGCTGTCCAACTTGTCATGAACCAATGCATGTAGAAGGGGTTGGTCTGATTTGTCAACAGAGGCATCAATTTGATTTATCCAAGAAAGGCACGCTATACTTTCTAAATCATGGCGTTCAGACAGAATATAATAAAAAAATGTTTACTTCTCGAGGAAAAATGATTCAAAGTGGCATGTACGCGCCTGTTTTAAACAAAATTATGCACTATCTTCCTCAAAATAAAACAGTAGTCGATGTTGGTTGTGGTGAAGGGAGTTTTCTAGCTGAGTTAAGTCAAGCAGGCTTATCTGGACTGAAAATCGGGTTTGATTTATCAAAGGAAGGAATCTATTTAGCAAGTAATCAACCAATTGATGCGTTTTGGTGTGTGGCGGATTTAACGAATTTGCCATTTGCGAATGAAGGGCTTGATACGATTTTGAATATTTTTTCTCCTTCACATTATCAAGAATTTCGGCGAGTACTAAAAGCTGATGGGACTGTGATTAAAATTATTCCTGAAGAGAATTACTTAAAGGAATTACGAGCGGCTTTTTATCCCAATGACGAAAAGAAACAAAGTTATTCCAATCAAAAAGTAGTCCAACGTTTTGCAGAGGAATTAGCTGTGGAAGTAGATGAACGAATAACTTATTGCTTTGACATTCCCGAGGAAAGACGGTTGGATTTATTAGAAATGTCGCCATTAGAGTGGCAAGTTTCTCAAGAAGTTAAAGCCGAGCTACAACAGCGACCATTGGAAAAAATCACGATTGACGTCCGCTTGTTAGTAGGTCGTAAAAGATAGACTTTTTTGTGAAGAAAATCCTAAAAAAGTCTTGCAATAAAGTGACATTGGTGTTATATTACTTACAAGTTGTTTTTTCATTGGTTTTTATCAGGGTCCTGTTCTGATAAAAGTTAGTGAAGAGACCTTCACTAACGTAACGACTCGCCGTGCTAGACACCGAGACGGTACGTTTTTTTATTGGTTAAAATAGCTGCCGCCTGACATCATCGCGTCATGCGGTTTTTTTTGAAAATAAGTATTGTGGGCGCTATTTATTTTGAATTTATGCTAAAATGAACACGATTGATATTTGAGGAGCTGAAGATAGTTGACGAACCATATTGTTTTATTTGAACCACAAATTCCAGCAAATACTGGAAATATTGCACGGACATGTGCAGCGACGAATACACCGTTGCATTTAATTGAACCTTTAGGATTTTCAACAGATGATAAACACTTAAAACGTGCCGGATTAGATTATTGGAATGATGTAAATATTACGTATCATAAAGATTTGGCTGCCTTTTTAGCCCATGTGGCAGGCAAACACTTGCATTTAGTAACCAAATTTGCTCACCAAACGTACAGCGAGGTCAATTATAATGATGGCGAGGACCATTATTTCCTTTTTGGAAAAGAAACAACGGGCTTACCAGAAACGTTTATGCGAGAAAACGAAGAAAAGTGTATCCGAATTCCTATGAATGATGAACATGTGCGCTCACTGAATCTTTCTAACACTGCCGCACTAATTGTTTATGAAGCCTTACGTCAGCAAAATTTTCCGAACTTAGAACTGACGCATCATTATGAAAATGATAAATTGGATTAAAAAAAGTTAAGACAGTAACGCTTTTTTTCAAAAATGTCAGAAGAAAGTGGTTTTATTTATACTGTTGCCCAATTTTCAAGCCTAGAACAAAAAACAATTTAGATTTTTGTTCTAGGCTTATTTTGCTTGGATTACTAGAAACTTCCATGGATATTTTCGCAGGGAAGTGATAAACTAGAAAGACATATGAAGAGATAAAGAAGTTTGGAGAAGTTACATGAAATTATATTTTACACGACATGGAAAAACTGAATGGAATCAACAGAAACGATTTCAAGGAATGACAGGAGATTCGCCGTTATTATCAACTAGTTATGACGAAATTAAACAATTAGGCCAATATTTACAAGATATTCCGTTTGAAAAAATTTATTCGAGTCCGCTATTACGTGCCAAAAATACTGCGCGGGGAATTCAACAAGAATTGAATCATCCAGTTGAAATTGTTTATACAGATACCTTAAAAGAATTAGGTTTAGGGCGTCTAGAAGGACAATATATTGAAGAAATGCGTAATTTTTATGGAGAAGAATTAGATCATTTACGGCATCGTTTAGATTTGTATGATCCAACAATTTTTGATGGTGAACCAATCGAGCAAGCGATTCAACGGATTTCAGAAACAGTTGCTGAAGCGGCGAAGCAGCACGAAGGTCCAGTTCTATTTGTCGGACACGGAGCAGCCTTGACAGCGGCAATCCAAGCGATGGCTGGTAAACCATTATCAGAATTACGGACAATGGGCGGGCTGTTAAACAATAGCCTTTCAATCCTTGAAACCAAAGAGGCATCAAGGAACATGCCGTACGACTTAACATTATGGAATGATACGTCTTTTTTAGCTAAAGAAAAAGCACAATAAGCGCACAACAGAAAGGAGGGCTTGTAGTGGTAACACTTTTTGGTGAGGACGAAGAAAAAGCCTTTATTGTTGGGACTGTACAAGCAATCTTTTTTGAAAATCCCAGTAATTTTTATAAAGTCGTTCTTGTAAATGTGACCGATACAAATACAGATTATTTAGAAAAAGAAATTGTAGTAACTGGAAGTTTTGGCCAAGTTCAAGAAGAGGAACCCTACCGTTTCTTTGGTCATTTTGTGGACCATCCTCGTTATGGCAGACAGTTTCAGGTGGATAGTTATCAGCAAGAAAGACCGACTTCGGCTAGTGGGGTGGTTAACTATTTATCAAGTGACAAATTTCCTGGCATTGGTAAACGAACCGCTGAAAAAATTGTTGAAGTATTAGGGGAAAGTGCGATTGACCGAATTATTGATGACCCGAGTGTTTTGGAAGAAGTTACTGTTTTAAATGAAAAAAAACGTCAAGTAATCGTCGAAACAATTCGTTTGAATCACGGGATGGAGCAAGTGATTGTGGGACTAAATCGATACGGCTTCGGTAGTCAGTTAGCTTTTTCAATTTATCAAACGTATCAAGAAGAAACCCTTTCTGTGATTCAAGAAAATCCCTATCAGTTAGTTGAAGATATTGAGGGAGTCGGATTTAAACGAGCGGACAATATTGCTGAACAAATCGGCATTCAGGCGGATTCTGCTGTTCGAATTCGAGCGGCGATTTTACATGAAGTGTTTGAACACTCCATTCGCTCAGGCAATACGTATGTTCAAGCAGATGTTTTGTTAGAAGAAGCGATTCGGACCTTGGAAGCAAGTCGCCCAGTGGAAATCTCACCTGATCAAGTGGCCAATGAAATCATTACGTTAGTCGAACATGGAAAAATCCAACAAGAAGAGACTAAACTTTTTGAGAACAGTCTCTATTTTTCTGAATGGGGCATTGGTACTTCGATTCAGCGTTTACTTTCTCGTAAAAAAGAAATTCATTACGAGGAAGAAGAAGTCCAAAAAAATATCCGAATGATTGAGAAACGTTTAAATATTCAGTATGGCGACTCGCAACAAGCAGCAATTGAAGAAGCGATTAAATCGCCGTTATTTATTTTAACTGGAGGGCCCGGAACAGGGAAAACAACTGTTATTAATGGGATTGTCTCGTTGTTTGCGGAACTAAATGGTCTTTCATTAGATCTCAAAGACTACACGCAGGAGATGTTTCCAATCTTGCTAGCGGCGCCAACTGGGCGAGCAGCGAAACGTATGAACGAAACGACAGGTTTACCTGCAAGTACCATCCATCGTTTGTTAGGCTTGACAGGTCGTGAAAAAAATCCGAGTTTAACCGCCAAAGAATTAGAAGGCGGTTTGCTAATTGTAGATGAAATGTCAATGGTGGATACTTGGTTAGCCAATACGTTATTAAAAGCTATTCCGACAAACATGCAAGTGATTTTTGTTGGTGATAAGGACCAGCTACCGTCTGTCGGTCCAGGTCAAGTCTTACATGACTTATTGCAAATTAACGAAATTCCCAAATGTGAGCTAAACGAAATTTATCGTCAAGGAGACGGTTCAAGTATTATTCCTCTTGCCCATGAAATTAAAGAAGGAAAGTTGCCTGCTGATTTTCAAAAAAATCAAAAGGATCGCTCGTTCTTTGCAAGTGATATTGGTCATATCGAAGAATACATTCGACAAATCGTCACAAAGGCAAAAGCAAAAGGGTTTACGCCACAAGATATCCAAGTTTTAGCGCCAATGTATCGTGGCGCAGCCGGCATTGATGCCTTGAATAAGATGATGCAAGAAATCTTCAATCCAAATGATGGTAAGAAAAAAGAAGTCAAATGGAATGACACCGTCTATCGGATTGGGGACAAAGTTTTGCAACTAGTCAATACGCCAGAATTAAATGTGTTCAATGGAGATATGGGAGAAATCGTCGGAATTACTTTAGCCAAAGACTCAGAGGACAAAGTGGACGAGTTGGTTTTACAGTTTGATAATAATGAAGTAACGTATAAAAGAAATGAATGGAATAAAATTACGTTATCCTATTGTTGTTCGATTCATAAAGCGCAAGGTAGTGAATTCCGCATGGTGTTACTGCCAATGGTTCATCAGTATAGCCGAATGCTGCAACGAAATTTGTTGTATACAGCAGTGACACGTAGTAAAGAATTATTAATTCTATTAGGTGAGGTTTCTGCTTTTGAAACATGTGTCAAAAACGAATCGGCTAGTCGCATGACGATGCTAAAAGAACGAATCGTGAACGCAGAACAAATGACCTTAACGACTAGAACCCAGTTAGAAGCCTATGAAGAAGGTTTAACGGCAGACCATCCATTTACTGAAACGGAAACAAAAGCTGTCTCTTATGAAACTGAACAGCAATCAACGAAAGCCAATCAGATAAAAGAAACAGACGAGCAATTAGTTGACACAACGGTACAAGAAGTTTCACTATTTGCTGATGAAGGGGAAGAGTCAACCCCAGAAACAGCAAATAAAGCGACAAAAGTTGTCGAAGAACCATTACCAAAAGAACCACGACTAACAGTCGAAATTATTCAAACAAATGCTGTTGATCCAATGATTGGAATGAAGGATACGACGCCTTATCAATTTATGTGAGAAAAGGAAAGAGTGCCATAAGTCGTTTTGACTTATGGCACTCTTTTTCAACCTTAAGGGACTCAGTTAAAACCAAAACAAACGTTTTTGTGTGGTATAAACCATATCAATACTTCGTTTGCCTAAAATCTCGCCATCTGCGTGAATGGTTTGTGGAATCGTCGAAACAATTCGAATTTTACTTGATTGAAAATGATGAAAATGCTTAGATTTCCCTTGTTTTTGACGAAGCAATAGGAAAATAAGCCACAAAATTTTAAAAATATTGATTCGTTCCACGACAACTAAGTCCACGACTGCTTTGCGAGGATTGGCCGTCGGCATAATTGATACGCCCCCGCCAAAATAAGGATGATTTGTGACCGTACATAGGAAAGCACGATTAAATGTGTATTGTTTACCATTCATTTCAACTAAAATTGGAAAGCCTTTTTGTTTAAAAAAGACATGAATGATTGAAGAAATATAGGAAAGCGAGCCAAGCTTAAATTTATTTAAGGCTTTTTTTGATGACGATTCGTTGGTTTTTTCCACGATTGCCGCATCTAATCCTAAGCCAACATTATTGGTGGCTAAGCCGATTTCTTCTTGGTTGGCTTCTACATAATGAATCGTTTGAATTTCTTTTGGTCGTCTGGTGCGCAGGATTTGATGCAATGCTTTATCAATATTTCTTGATAATCCCACCCCTCGTGCAAAATCATTTCCAGAGCCGCATGGAATATAGCTTAAAGGAATAGCTGAATCATATGGAAGTAATGAATTAATGACATTATGTAGTGTGCCATCGCCGCCTAGCACGACTAGGATTGGAAAAGTTGAAACGTCTAAGTCTTCAGACCAAGGAAGTAAAGTTGTTTCTGCAAGTTCCTTCGTCAATTCTTTTTCATGTCCAGCGTAATCAGTGTAAAGAGCCGTATATTTAAGTTCTTGTTGCTTGAGTTGTTGAATCACTTTTCTAGCGACTTTTCGGCCATTGCCGCTACTTGCCTGCTCGTTGATAATAAGATAGTAGTGAATGTTCATTGAGCTCCTCCTTTGAATCGCTATTGTCCATTATACCAGAGGGAGGAACTTCTGCGAATAAAGATTGCTTAAAAAAGTAAAAAATGACTAGAAAAAGGTACGAAACAATGCACGAGAGGTGAAAACTGCAAATAAGTGCAAAGTAAAACAGGGCTTTCATTGACTATTTTGACTTTCCATATTAGAATGTGAACTGTTGCAATTGTAACCAAGGTTCATCAACCATCCCTTGTAAAAAAACTCGGAGAAAGAAGGAAAAAGTATGCAAAATTCGTTTCAAGCCAATCGAAAGCTAAGAACAGTCTTAGCCAATGGTATCATTATGGGCTTATATATTGTCCTCTCTTTATTGGTTCGGCCAGTTTCTTCTGGTATGATTCAATTTAGAATTTCAGAAAGTTTGAATCACCTAGTCGTTTTCAATCGCAAATTGATGTGGGGTGTTTTAGGCGGCGTTATCTTTTTTAACTTATTTTTTGGTTTCGGTGTAATGGATGCTCTGTTTGGTGGAGCGCAAACATTATTTGCGTTGAGCTTAACAGCTTTTTTACAAAAAAAGGTACCAAGTATTCCTGTTAGAATGTGTCTAAATAGTCTATTTTTCACTGTAAGTATGTTTTTTATTGCCTTTATGCTAGTACCAAGTGGCGGTCAAGCATTTTGGACAACTTATGGTTGGTTAGCATTAAGTGAAGCGATTATTATGACGATTTCAGCACCAATCATGTACTTTATCAACAAGTCATTAAAATTTGAAACACGTATTTAATTGAAAAGATGTGGATAGAAATGATTCATCCTTTGAATGGCAGTGAAGAAAAGTGTCGTTGCTATTAGTGAACTAAGTGATAGAATGAACTGTTTCTACCTCGTCTTTTTTACATAAAGAATAAGATCTACATTTTTTCTAAAAATTTTCATGTAAAACTTTACTAGTCTGTTGGAATACACTATGATAGTGTAAGATAAACGGACTATTGGAAAGTCACAGCAGAGGAGTTTGAACATGTACACATTTAAAATCGGTATTCCGGCAGAAGTACACGATACATTTGTTAAAAATCACCCATTATGTAATTTACTACAGTCATCTTCATGGGCAAAAGTCAAGGATAACTGGGGTTCTGAAATTGTTGGGGTTTATGAAAAGGATACATTAGTTGCATCAAGTTTAGTTTTAATCAAACCATTACCAGCCGGTTTTACGATGTTATATACACCAAGAGGTCCAGTAATGGACTATACAAATGAACGTTTGGTCAACTACTTTATGGCTGAATTGAAAAAATTTGGCAAGAAAAAACGAGCTTTATTTATAAAAATGGATCCAGCGGTTCACTATCAAGATTTTCATTTGGGAGAAGAACATCAACCGCATGCTGAAGCGACATCTATTATTGAGACCTTGAAAAAAGCAGGGGCCAAATATCAAGGACTGACAATGGATATGGGGGCCACCATCCAGCCTCGCTTCCAAGCGAATATTTATCGTGAAGATTTTAGTGAGGAACAATTGTCAAAAAGTACCAAGAAAATGATTAAAACAGCTGAAAAAAAAGGGGTAGTTGTGCAGCAAGGGCATGTTGACTTTGTTGATGAATTTGAAAAAGTCATTCAATCAACCATGGAACGCCAACATATTTCTTTGCGGAATAGTGATTACTTTAAGAAGCTGTTGAACATTTACCCAGAAGACTCCTTTATTATGCTGGCGCAAGTCAATTTAAAGGAACGCTTAGATAGCACGCAACAACGCTATGACAAAAATCAAAAAGACTTGAGTAATTTGAAAGAAAATCAAGTGAAAAAGCGCCATAATTTAGAAGAATTAGATGCTTCCTTGACTCGGGAACTAAAAGAATTAGAAGAAAATATCGCAGAAGCTGGTGAAATCGTCACGGTTGCTGGCGCCTTGGCTGTAACATTTGGTCCAACAAGTGAAATCCTTTATGCTGGCTTAGATGATCGTTATAAACGCTACATGCCAACTTATGTGACTTGGCGAGATGCCATTCAAGAATGTTTTAACCGTGGCTGCGAAAGCTGTAATATGGGCGGCTTAGAAGGTAGTTTAAATGATGGCTTAATCAAGTTTAAAGCGAACTTCAACCCAACGATTAATGAATTTATTGGGGAATTCGATTTACCGGTTAATAAATTATTATTTAAAGCCAGTGAATATGCCTATAAATTACGAAAACAAAAAAAATAAATAAAAACCACAGGGGCTAAAAATCAAACTTGATTTTTAGCCCCTGTGGTTTTTTCTATAATTTTTGCGTTGCATTCCGTTTCATTAAGCGAAGCAAAACGCTAGCAATTGCTGAAGCAGCTACACCAGCAACAAGAGCTTCTGGCACACCAGAACTGAAAATCGTCGCAATAATAGCTAGGTAAACAGCAGTTCCAGCTTTACCAATAATTTCAGCATAAGCTGAATTAAAAAGAAAATAAATCATGTTCATGACTAAAATGGTATTCGTTGCTGAGCCTAAAACACCAGCCACAAATAAGGAGACAGGTTGCGCTTTTTCCTTCGTTAATTTATTTAGCCATTTGTAAGCGAAATAAGGAACGACCCCAATTAAAATCCGCGGAATGAGCACAATTAAAAGAGCCTTCCAACTACCATGATCGGTACCAATCACAGGAATAAATGGAGAAAAAACAAACGACAAAGGTGTTGGTGCTGTCGTATTTTTAATTAAGCTAATGATCCCAAACGTGCCGCCCAACATACTACCGATTTTTGGCCCTAAAACAATGGAACCAATAATTACAGGAATATGCATCGTGGTCGAATTTAAAGGACCTAATGTGATAAATCCTAGCGGGGTTAAAGCCAGTAAAAGTAAGATAGCTAAGAACATTGCTGTTAACGTAAATTTTTTCGTGTTATTCATAAATTACTCCTTGTTATCAGATGCTAAAATTTTCATCACTGTTTGAAGGATATCTTCAACAGTGGCAAGTGCGCCACGACCATAATCGCCACAAGCTAATAGAGCTTCACGTGGGATTATTTCTTGATAGCCGACTTCTTTTAAAATGCCAATATTTCGTTGGACAATGGGGTTTTGGTACATATACGTATTCATCGCGGGCGCAATAATTTTTGGCGTTTCAGGATAAAGTGCCAAAGCAACTGTTGATAGTAAGTCGTCGGCAATCCCATGGGCTAATTTCCCAATTGTATTGGCCGAAGCAGGTGCTACTAAAAATAAATCCGCTTTTTTAGCTAACTCAATGTGATTAATTTTACTGGGATCAATTTCCATCATGACATCCGTATGCACTGGATTCTTAGAAAGTGATTGTAACGTCAGCGGAGTGATGAACGCTGTGCTGCTTTTAGTCATTAAAATTTCCACATTGTAGCCAAGCTTAGCTAGTTGACTTGTAATATCTGCTGCTTTATATGCAGAAATGCTGCCAGAGACGCCTAATAAAATAGTTTTCATTGTTGTTCTCTCCATTTCTTTTCAACATTTTTAACGATCATTGAACCAATCCCTTGTTTTGAACAAGCTTCTTGGACAATGCCCGTTTCGTTAATTAATAATCCTTCGTGTTCTGTTTCATGAACGTTCATCAAGTCATTGGCTAAGACAAAGTCACACCGATTTTTAATCAAAGCGGCTTGTGCAACTTGGACAAGTTCTTCTTGTGAAACGTTGACAAGTAATTTAAAGCCCACTAAAACAGTTTGGGGTTGCTTGGTACGAATCATTTGGATGACTTTAGGATTTTTCTTTAGAAAAATTAATAATCGGTCCGTATCAGATGAAATTTTTGTTGCTGTTTGAGGAATATCAGCAATCTGATTCAATGTGTTTTTAACGATAGTTACCAAGGCTTCTTTGGTCTTTGGCAATGTTTGTTCGCTTAATTGTTGCGCAAAAGAATCAATAAATTGTTCTTCCGTTTGCGCGGTTTCCGTCGTAAAATCACTGACTGCCATTGCGTGAACAATCGCATCAAATTGCTTTTCAGCAAAGAGTTGTTCTAACGTAGTGGCTAATTCAACCGTTGTTTCTATTTCTTTAATTGATAAGTCCAATTGTTGGGTTGGACGTAATGCATGTTTGGTTGTTACGTAGGTTACGGTGTGTCCAGCAGCTAAAAAACTTTCAGCAATTGCTTTTCCTAGTCCGCCAGAAGAATGATTGGTAATCGAACGAACATTATCAATCGGTTCTGACGTTCCGCCAGCAGTAACTAAAACATCCATAATCAAAACGCCTCCTTAAGAAATTCGGACAATGGTCCGTCCAATATGTTGGCCTGCTTGTAATGCTTCAAAAACAGGGGGAAGTTCTTCTAAAGTAATCTCTTGATACACAGCTTTTTCAGTGATGTCTAAATCAGTGGCAAGACGTTGCCAAACTATTTTTCGTTTGTCCATACCAACATTAACCGAATCAATGCCCAATAAATGAACGCCCCGTAAAATAAAGGGTAAAACGGTTGTCTCTAATGTAATTCCAGCAGCGCGGCCACAAATGGCTGAACGGCCATCATAACGAAGTTGTGGTAAAACAGCAGAAGTAATTTCCCCACCAGTGGTATCAATTGCAAAAGCAAAACGCTGTTTCATCAATGCTTTAACAGGAGTTGCTAAGAAATCTTCTACTAATAAGCATTCACTAACACCTAACTCTTTTAAAAGCTCAAAAGAATCTGGCTTTCTAGTTAATGCAGTGATTGAAGTGTAGCCTAATTGATGCAACATCGCAATAGACAATGTCGCAACACCGCCTGTCGCACCAGTTACAATAATGGGGGCTTCTTTGTCGTCGCGTAAGCCATCGTCTTCTAAAGCTGTGACAGATAATCCTGCCGTAAAGCCAGCAGTTCCGAAGATCATTGCTTCTTTGAGACTCATTTTTTCAGGAAGTGGAACTACCCAATCGCCAGGAACACGCACATATTCAGAATAACCACCAGTATGAGTAACCCCTAATTGATAGCCTGTTACGATCACTTTATCGCCTTCTTTGAAACGAGGATCTTCCGATGTGACAACGGTGCCACTGACATCAATTCCTGGAATCATTGGATAATTGCGAATCACACCGCCGTCTTTTTTTGAAGCTAAAGAGTCTTTAAAGTTAACTGAGGAGTAGGCTGCTTTGATTACTACAGTGCCTTCTGATAAATCGTCTAAAGTAATGGTTTCTAGTTGACCAATAACAGATGTATCTTGTTCTCTTAACGTAAATGCTTGAAATGAATTCATATAAAAACTCTCCTTCCAATTATGTAAAAAAGCAACTCGTCTTATTTTATCATATTCTGATTTTTTCGTATCATTTTTCTTCTTATAAACAGTAAGTTATACAGAAAAGAAAGATTGTGTGACAATTAGACTAGAAAAATAAAGAAAAATGGTTGAAATTTTTCAAAAAGTTCGTATACTAAAAAAGGTAAAACTAAACTGTAAGTTTAGTATTACAAAACTTTTGTTGAAAAGATTAGCTGAAAATAGAAACGAGGTGTGCCATGGAAATTGGTGAGAAGTTGAGAAATTTACGCATTCAGAAAAATTTGACACAAGAAGAATTAGGCGAAAGAACGGATTTATCCAAAGGCTATATTTCCCAATTGGAGCGGGATTTAAGCTCACCATCAATGGAAACATTTTTCTCAATTTTAGAAGTACTAGGCGTGACGCCAGAGCAGTTTTTTAGTCAGCAACCGCTTGAACAGAAAATTGTCTACAATGAAGAAGAAAGTACCCTCTATTATGATGAAGAACATGGCTATGAACTAAAATGGTTAATTCCAGCCTCAAATGAAAAAGAAATGGAACCTGTCATTATTACTTTTGATAAAAATGGCGAATACAAAACGTTTGAACCTTCTCTATCGGAAACATTTATTTATGTGATTGATGGCTCCATTCGTTTGACATTAGGGGAAGCCACGTATATTGCTAAAAAAGGTCAAACCATGTATTACCAAGCAACAGAACCTCACCAAATTAGCAACAATGGTCGAGGAAAAAGTCGTGCGTTAATTGTGGCGACAGAATCGTATTTATAAAGGACGAAATGGAGGAGTTTATCCAGTGAGAAACCATGTGATTTCATTTGAAAATGTTGTCAAACAATTTGACGATGAACCAGTATTAAAAAATGTCAGCTTTGAAATTGAAGAAGGAAAATTTTATACCTTATTAGGACCTTCAGGATGTGGCAAAACCACGATTTTGCGTATTATTGCGGGATTCAATGACGTGACTTCTGGTGATGTTTATTTTGATGGTAAAAGAATAAATGATGTACCTGCCAATAAACGCCAAGTCAATACCGTGTTTCAGGATTATGCTTTGTTTCCTCACATGAATGTTTTTGATAATGTTGCGTTTGGTTTAAAAATCAAAAAACTATCCAAAGCAGAAATTGAAAAAAAAGTGAAAGAGGCATTACGTTTGGTTCAATTACCCGGCTACGAAACACGTGAAATTAGTGAAATGTCTGGGGGCCAACGTCAGCGGGTCGCAATTGCTCGAGCGATTGTCAATGAGCCAAAAGTATTGCTTTTAGATGAGCCGTTATCCGCTTTAGATTTGAAATTACGCACAGCGATGCAATATGAACTACGTGATTTACAACAACGTTTAGGAATTACTTTTATTTTTGTGACCCATGATCAAGAAGAAGCATTAGCGATGAGTGATGAAATTTTTGTCATGAATAAAGGTCATATCGTGCAAAGTGGCACACCAGTTGATATTTATGATGAACCGATTAATCACTTTGTTGCTGACTTTGTGGGGGAAAGTAATATTGTGGACGGCGTGATGCTGGAAGATAATTTAGTTTCATTTGTGGGCAAAAAGTTTGAATGTGTCGATGGCGGCATGCGGAAAAATGAACCTGTAGAAGTCGTTTTACGTCCAGAAGACTTAACGATTACCACGCTTGAAAAAGGCAAGCTAACTGTAACGGTGGACACGCAGTTATTCCGCGGCGTTCATTATGAAATTATTTGTTTTGATGAACAAGGAAACGAATGGATGGTGCATTCCACTCGAAAAGCCAAAGAAGGTGCTCAAGTAGGTCTCTCTTTTGAGCCAGAAGATATTCACGTGATGCGCTTCAATGAATCAGAAGAAGACTTTGATGCCCGTTTAGAAAGTTACGACGAGTAAAAGAAAGGGGAAAATAAAATGAAAACAATGCGTCGAATTTATTCGATTCCCTATGTAATGTGGTTACTTTTATTCGTCATTGCGCCAGTGCTAATGATTATTTATCAATCATTTTTCGATATGAATGGCCAGTTTACCTTGGCGAATTACCAAACGTATTTTACATCAGGAACGTATTTAAGTATGACCATTAATTCAGTGTGGTATGCTTTTCTGATTACCATTTTTACGTTATTGGTAAGTTATCCTACGGCTTATTTTTTGACAAAGCTCAAGCATAAACAGTTGTGGTTAATGCTGGTTATTTTACCAACATGGGTGAATTTATTATTAAAAGCTTATGCCTTTATTGGGATTTTCAGTATTCATGGGAGTATCAATCAGTTTATGAGTTTTATGGGTTTGGGTACGCACCAAATTTTGTTTACAGATTTCAGTTTTTTATTTGTCGCAACGTATATTGAAATTCCATTTATGATTATGCCGATTTTTAATGCCTTAGAAGAGATGAATCCTTCATTGATTAGTGCTAGTCGGGACTTAGGAGCTAGCAGTGCGGAAACATTCCGCCGTGTCATTTTTCCTCTCTCCCTAAACGGTGTGAAAAGTGGCGTTCAAGCTGTCTTTATTCCTTCGCTCTCGCTCTTTATGTTAACGCGTTTAATTGGCGGCAATCGGGTGATTACGTTGGGAACGGCGATTGAGGAACACTTCTTAGTAACGCAAAACTGGGGCATGGGTTCAACAATTGGTGTGATTTTAATTGTTGCCATGTTTATTGTGATGTTGCTGACGGGTGAGAAGAAGAAAGGGCGTGGCAAATAATGCAAAAGAAAAAGTTTAAATGGTCTTATGTGTATTTATTCGTTGTCTTTGCGCTACTGTACGCACCAATCTTTTATTTGATTTTTTATTCGTTTAACGACACGCAAACGATGAATCAGTTTACTGGTTTTACGTTAGATAATTATCGGAACGTTTTCGAAGACACACGTTTGTTAACCATTGTTCTGAATACGTTTTTGTTAGCTTTCTTATCGGCTTTAATAGCAACCATCATTGGAACATTTGGCGCGATGGGGATTTATTATACAAAACGTCGTAAAAACCGGAACACGTTGCTTAGCTTTAATAACATTTTACTCGTTTCACCAGATGTTATTATTGGAGCCAGTTTCTTAATTTTCTTCACGGCAGTAGGGTTTATCAGTTTAGGTTTTACAAGTGTATTATTGTCGCATATTGCCTTTAGTATTCCGATTGTTGTTTTAATGGTTTTACCAAAACTACAAGAGATGAACGATTCTATGGTAGATGCGGCACGGGATTTAGGGGCCAATAATGTTCAAGTGATTAAAAATATTATTTTGCCTTTTTTAGCGCCAGGAATTATTGCTGGCTACTTTATGGCCTTTACTTATTCGTTGGACGATTTTGCCGTAACATTCTTTGTGACAGGCAATGGTTTTTCAACATTATCTGTTGAAATTTATTCACGAGCACGTCAGGGAATTAGTTTAGAAATCAATGCCTTAAGTGCGTTAGTGTTCCTATTCTCAATGATTCTAGTTGTCGGTTATTACTTTATCAGTAAAGACAATACACCAAAACGTTTAAAGAAAATGCGTCGGGAACAAAGTGAGGTGGCCAAGTTAAAATGAAAAAATTACAGTCACTTTTTATTGGAATTATCGCTATTATTGTCATCTTGTTTTTTGGCGTGCGCCAATTGGAGAAAGCAAGTGGCATGGCAGGAGCAGATACCTTAACCATTTACAATTGGGGAGACTATATAGATCCGGCCTTGATTAAGAAATTTGAAAAAGAAACAGGCTATAAAGTCAATTACGAAACCTTTGATTCTAATGAAGCCATGTATACAAAAATTCAGCAAGGTGGTACAGCCTATGATATTGCCATTCCTTCTGAATATATGATTCAAAAAATGATGAAAGCGAAGATGCTTTTACCACTTGATCACAGCAAATTAAAAGGCTTAGAAAACATTGATGCACGCTTTTTAGATCAATCCTTTGATCCCAAAAATAAGTTTTCCGTTCCGTACTTCTGGGGCACGTTGGGGATTATTTATAATGATAAATTTATTGACGGCCGTCAGATCCAACATTGGGATGATTTATGGCGCCCGGAATTAAAAAATAATGTCATGCTGATTGATGGCGCTCGCGAAGTGTTAGGATTATCTTTGAACAGTTTAGGCTATTCGTTAAACAGTAAAAACGACCAACAATTACGTCAGGCTACCGATAAGTTAAACCGATTAACGAACAATGTCAAAGCAATTGTTGCCGATGAAATCAAAATGTACATGGCTAATGAAGAAAGTGCAGTTGCTGTAACTTTCTCTGGTGAAGCTGCTGAAATGCTAGAAAACAATGAACATCTACATTATGTGATTCCCAGTGAAGGCTCTAATCTCTGGTTTGATAACATTGTGATGCCTAAGACAGCCAAAAATAAAGAGGGTGCCTATGCATTTATGAACTTTATGTTACGACCAGAAAATGCAGCACAAAACGCAGAATATATTGGTTATTCCACACCAAATAAAGAAGCTAAAAAACTATTACCAAAAGAAGTTGCCGAAGATAAACAATTTTATCCAGATGATGAAACCATCAAACATTTAGAAGTTTACCAAGACTTAGGTCAAGAATACTTAGGAACTTATAATGATCTGTTCTTGGAGTTTAAGATGTATCGGAAATAAAAAAGTACCTTTGTAACTTTCGAATCGACCCTAAAAGTTAGATTAAAAAATCTAACTTTTAGGGTCGGCTTTTATTCATACAAGCTTCTAATTGAGGCACAAAGAATCCTGTGCTACACTTTGTATAAAGCATAAAAGGAGCAAAGAAAATGAAGAGGAAAACAATCCGAATACTACTAATCAGTAGCGGTCTTATTTTAATCCTGTTGGTTGGTTACCGTTTGTATCTAGAATATCAAACAGATATTCAATTATTTTTGAATCCTAAAGCCAGTAAGACACAATTATTAGAGCGAATTCGTTCACATGGTTTTTCAGCAGCGCTGTGGTTAGTTTTTTTGACAGTAATTATGTGTGCAGTACCAGGGATTCCAACCTCGGTAATTGGTGTGATTGCAGGATTGAGTTTTGGTCCATTTAGTGGCACACTCATTAACGTTTTAGGGAATAGTTTGGGAAATTTAGTTGCAATCTTTTTGATGCATCATATAAAATTTTTAGATAAAAAAACGGAGACCAATCATTGGGTCCAGTCCATTCGACGGATGAAGCATCCAAAAATTGGGATTATGGTGGGCTACATGATTCCAATTATTCCTTCTTCTGTGATTAATTTTGCTGCGGATACTATGCAGTTGCCATTAAAAAATTTAATAGCCGCGATAGTCGTTGGTGTGATTCCTTCCTCAATACTTTACGCATGTGGAGGTGAAGCACTATTTCATGGATATAATAAAACGGCAGTATTGTTAATTGTGAGTGTTCTTTTGTTCGTTGGATTGGTGGTCATTATTAAGAAAGATAGAAAAAGATTTCAAAAAACTGTTCTTTAAGAACAGTTTTTTGTGCATTTGAACAATAAATCCTGTTAAATTTACAATTTTAAAAAGAAAGGACTTTGATAAAATGAAAGCGTAAACAATTTAAGGAGCTGATTTTGAATGCCAGATATTACAATATCTTGGGTTGCTGCAATTTTAGGATTAGTTGTAGCGATAGTATTAATTTTGAAAAAATTTAATCCTGTGTATTCCTTGTTTTTTGGTGCAATTGTTGGTTGTTTTATTGGAGGCGCTTCCCTGTCAGATACAGTCGCTGTTCTATTAAACGGAACACAAAGTATTATGGGAACCGCAATCCGTGTCTTAGCAGCCGGCATGTTGGCGGGTGTGATGATGGAATCCGGTGCGGCAGAATCAATTGCCAACGCCATTGTACAAAAGCTTGGCGAGAAAAAAGCTATTTTATCTTTGGCATTATCAACAATGGTAATTACATCAGTGGGCGTATTCATTCCTGTTGCAGTGTTGATTGTTGCCCCGATTGCTCTATCCGTTGGGAAAAGTACGGGTATTAGTAAATTATCATTATTGATTGCTTTATCAGGTGGCGGCAAAGCGGGCAATATTATTTCGCCTAATCCAAATACTATTGCAGCGGCGAACGGCTTTGATTTACCTTTAAGTGACGTTATGATTGCTGGCTTTATTCCAGCCGTATTTGGTTTAATTACAGCTGTTGTTCTTGCAAATATCATGAGAAGCAAAGGATCAATGGTCAAAGAAACGGATCTTGTAGAGGAACAAACAAAAGAATTATTACCTTTGAAAAAGGCGTTAATCGCGCCAGTGTTAGCGATTGTCTTATTATTACTTAATCCGATTGGCGCCGTTTTAAATATTTCTTTCATCAAAAGTTTGAATATTGATGCTCTGTATATTTTGCCGTTCGCTTCAGTTGTTGGGACAATTGCGATTGGGCAAACAAAACAACTGGCCTTTTATGCATCTTCTGGCTTGAAGAGAGTAACCGATACCGTTTTAATTTTAATTGGTGCAGGTGCAATTGCTGGATTAATTTCTGTTTCTGATTTATCAACACAAATTGTCCACTTAATTTCTGTTATGGGAATTTCTGGAACCTTCTTGGCACCGATTTCTGGTATTTTAATGGGCTTAGCAGTTGGTTCAACATCCACAGCGGTTATTTTAGCGACAGGTTCTTTTGGACCAGCGATTTTAGATATGGGCACATCTTCACTTTCAGCAGCAGTCATGGTGCATACTGGGGCAACTGTGATTGATAGTGTTCCTCAAGGCAATTATTTCCATATTACGGCACAAAGTATGAATATGACGATTAAAGAAAGAATTCGAGTGATTCCTTATGAAATGTGTGTCGGTGGGGTAATGACGATTGTTGCAACCATTTTATATGGCTTTATTTTAAACTAGTTGGAAAGTAGGCGCGAAAAGATGACGAAAAAATTTGTTTTGGCTCCAGACTCATTTAAAGAAAGTATGAGTGCAAAAGAAGCCTGTCTGGCAATGGAAAAAGGGATTTTAGCTGTATTTAAAGATGCAGACATTCAACACGTCCCTATGGCAGACGGCGGGGAAGGAACGGTGGATTCCTTAGTGGATGCAACAGGAGGCACAAGAGTACCAGTGCGTGTGGCAGGACCGCTTCCTGATCAAATCGTTGAAACCTATTACGGCTTATTAGGTGACCAAGAAACGGTGGTCATTGAAATGGCGAAAGCCAACGGAATTGAATTGGTCAAAGCAGCAGAACGTAATCCCTTGATCACTTCTACTTATGGTACAGGAGAAATGATTCAACATGCGCTTAATCATGGGGCAAAAAAAATCATTATCGGCATTGGTGGTAGCGTGACAAATGATGGGGGTGCAGGTATGATTCAGGCACTTGGTGCGCGTTTGTTAGACAAGGAAGGGCAGGAATTGACACGTGGCGGTGGTGCATTAGATAAACTGGCGCAGATCGATTTAACAGAGTTTGATCAACGTATTTTTGCTACCGAAGTTCTAGTAGCAAGTGATGTGAATAACCCACTAACAGGGCCAACAGGGGCGTCTCATGTCTTTGGCCCGCAAAAAGGTGCGACAGAAGAAATGGTGGCTCAATTAGATAAAAACTTAGCCCATTATGCAGCGATTATCAAAAAAGAGGTCGGCATTGATGTTGAGATGATGCCAGGCGCAGGAGCTGCTGGTGGTTTGGGTGCAGGGTTACTAGCATTCACAAAAGCTCAGTTACGCCCAGGGATTGATATTGTCGTAGAAGTGAATCAATTAGAAGAAAAAATAAAAGCCGCTGATTATGTCTTTACTGGTGAAGGCGGTATGGATTTTCAAACAAAATTCGGCAAAGCCCCTTATGGCGTCTCACGTTTGGCCAAGAAGTATCAAAAACCGGTTTTCGCTTGTGCTGGCTATATCGGCAAAGATGTGGATGTCCTCTATGAAGAAGGGATGACGGCTATTTTTGGAATTTTGGCCAAAGCCGAACCGTTGGAAGCAGCATTGAAAAATGGACCAGTTAACTTAGAAAGAACCGTTGAAAATATTGCTCGTACATTACAGCTGGTGCCTTGTGACTGAGAACTAACCATGGTATCATCAGTAATGAAAGCTGAAATAAAAATGTTCAGTCGTTGATCTGAAGAATTAAGCGTTTGGGACATAAGTCATTGCGGCTTATGTCCCAAACGCTACTCGCTTTTTAGAAAGTTGGCGATAGCAATGTTAAAATTAGACAAAATCCAAGCAAATAAAATTGTTGAAAAG
Source organism: Enterococcus sp. DIV1758 (assembly GCF_051711985.1). Taxonomy (NCBI): domain Bacteria; kingdom Bacillati; phylum Bacillota; class Bacilli; order Lactobacillales; family Enterococcaceae; genus Enterococcus; species Enterococcus sp. DIV1758. Next base: position 2,165,283 of record NZ_JBIOOA010000001.1, on the reverse strand, counting down.
TTGATGGCAGATATTCCTTATAACATCAATATTATGGATGAACGAGGAAAAATTATTGCGAGTGGAGATTCTGCTCGAATTGGGGAGCGCCATCGTGGCGCAGAAAGAGCCATCAATGAACGAAAAAATATTGAAATTTATAAAGATACTTCTCTAGAGAAAAAAGGCACCAATGAACCGATTATTTTGAATGATCACATTTTAGGTGTCGTAGGCATTTCAGGAGAACCAGACGAGGTGCGCAAATTTACCAAGCTTGTGCGCTCGATTGTTCTTTTACTGACAGAAGAATTAAATACACAACAAGAACGCGAAAAAAAGAAGAAACAAAAAAATCAGTTTATCCAGCACTTAATGCATGTTGATTCTGCTTACTCAGAAGCCTTAAAACTTGAAGCGTTGGAACTATATAACCTTCAATTAGATGACCAGAATCATTGTGTACTGACCAAGGACAAGCGCTTATTATCCAGTTATTATCCTGGCCATGAAATATTTGAATGGGAAAATTGTTATCTGGTGATTACTTCTGAACCACCTCAGATAACAAAGCCAGTAACAGAATACTTTGTGATAAGTTCGGAAAAAGCCACGATTCAACAAATGGTCCAAGAGGCACAAAACACGTATTTACTTCTATCGTTTCTCCAATTAGAAAAGGCTAAGTTTTACCAAGCAGAAGATTTTTTCATTCAAGGCATTTTTAATTTTCCTTTTCATATTGAATTGGATTTTTTTGAGACCATCCAGATGATTTATGATGAATACTATGAAACCGTTATTTTTTTCGCCAATCATAACTTAAACATCAATGAAACCTCACAAGTATTACATATCCATCGAAATACATTGAATTACCGTTTGAAACGAATTCATGAATTGACGGGGATGGATCCAAAAGTTTGGCAAGATTTTTGGAAATTGTTCTATTATTTTGCCTATTGCTTTAAAGAACGTTTTGAAAAGTAGTGAGGAGCAGGAATGCTTGTTTGTTAAGCAAGTGTCAGCATATTTTTCGCCAGAATCAAAAATATCTTTTATAATAATTGTAAGGAATCAAACGATTTAGATATCAACGAGGAGTGGTACCAGTGAAAAAAGCAGTTTTAATTGTTAACCCCAGTTCTGGTGGTGAAAAAGCCAAAGAATTTGAAACGTTAGCAGAAGAAAAATTAAAGCAGTTATTTGATGAAGTTGTAGTGAAACAAACAGAAAAAGGCGGCGATGCAGAACAATTTGCCCGTGAAGCTGCGGAAAGTCACTTCGACAGTGTTTTCGTAATGGGGGGAGATGGAACCGTTAATGAAGGAATTAGCGGGTTGGCAGAACAAGCTTACCGCCCAAAATTTGGCTTTTTTCCTTTAGGAACGGTGAACGATTTAGCGCGAGCCTTGAATTTACCGATGGACCCTGAAGAAGCGATTCAACAATTAGATTTAGAAAAAACCAGTGCTTTAGATGTGGGGAAAATCAATGACGACTACTTTATGAATGTCGTTGCGATTGGGACGATTCCAGAGTCAATTAACGACGTGGACGTTGAACAAAAAACGAAGTTAGGAAAACTCGCTTATTTTATTTCAGGTGCCAAACATTTAGCGAATGCTCAAACGTATCCTTTTCATTTAAGCTTGGATCAAAAAGAACAAACCATTGAAAGTAGTACCGTTTTAGTTGGTTTAACGAATTCAATCGGTGGGTTTGAAACATTATTACCAGAGGCCCAAGTGGATGATGGCAAACTTCATTTAGTTTATTTAAAAGATCAATCATTGTGGGATGCAGTAAAAGCCGTTCCAGATTTGTTAAAAGGAGTCGATCAGTCCACTGATAATTTAGCTTACCTAACCTTTAAAGAAGGAACAATCTCCTTAGAAAACCAAGAAGAATTAACCACTAATTTGGATGGTGATGAAGGAGCTGCTTTGCCAATTACGATGAAAATTTTGCCTAAACACTTGACGGTGTATTGCGGTGAAGAACAAACAAAATAGCTGATTTTTTGAGAAAAGCTGGAACATTTCTATTTGTTTAAAAAACAGATAAGTTCTGGCTTTTCAAATCATCTAAAAGAGAATCAATCAGGGGATATGCTATACTTTGTTTCTACATATTGATAGATAAGGGAGTTAATGAGATGAGAAGAAAAAAACATAAAAACAAAAAGAAACAAGAACTTTTTGAAGAGATTGAAAAACAAGAATTAGCAGAACAAGAAACTAAGCAATTGAATGAAGAAATCGAAGACCCAGAATTTCGTTCTTTTTTTCAAGATGTCTTGAAAAAATTTCCACAAAAAACGTCTACTGCCATAATGAATGCTTTCGCAACTTCTAAAGGTAAAGCAGAACAATTAGTGACGAACAGTCAAACACAACTCGACAAAGTATTTGATGAATTTTTGGCTGGTGTTTCACCTGACGTGAAAAAGAAAAGTCATCAAACGATTCATTTTGCTGCATTGTCAGCAGCAATTATTGGGTTTTCGCCAATTCCATTTTCGGATGCTTTTTTACTGGTACCTGTTCAATTAACTATGATGTCACGGCTGCATAAAATTTTTGGTCAGTCTTGGTCTGAAAGCTTAGGTAAAAGTTTAACCAAAGAATTAGTAGTGGTTAGTTTAGGTAAGAGCGCAGTCGGAAATATTCTAAAAGTGATTCCTGTTGTCGGAACTGTGACTGGTGGCATGGTCAATGCTTCAGTTGCGGTAGCAATTACGGAAGCGCTTGGCTGGGTTACCGTCAAAATGTTAAACGATGGTGTTGATATCTTTGATGATGTGATGTCTTTCAAAGGACAATTTTCAACATTATTTAAAGCCATCCAAAATGCTAAAAAGAAATAATTACTGTATCGATTAACTAGGATGAGACACATTTAAACTTTTTTAAGTAATTCGTAGCAAATTTCCAAGGTTTTCGTCACAAATTATTCACAGGTTCTCGTTAATATATAAGCATACCAACAAAACACCCAACATAAACACTTTTCATTTTTACTCCTCAAGTAAAAATAACTCCTTTCCACTCAGTCTACCCAACTGAGTGGTTTTTTTTTGCGAAAAAAGAGGGCGTTGAACAATTTGTTCAACGCCCTCTTTTAATAGATGGGGAAGTCATTTGTTAAGAATTATTTTTTCCATTCTGCTACTTGGTCTTTATGTGAATCAACCCAATCGCGTGCAGCTTCTTGTGGGTCTTTGCCTTCGTTAATTTCTAACATGACAGATTCCATATCCTTAGTTGTCCAATGGAAATTATCTAACACTTTGTAAGCTTCTGGTTGATCTTCTTTTAGGCCTTGGCGAGCCATTGTGTGAATCGCTTCTTCGCCGCCCATAGTGCCTTTTGGATCAGCTAAATATTTTAAATCATATTTTGCAAACATCCAGTGAGGAGACCAGCCAGTAATAACGATGTCTTCGTTGTTTTTAATTGCTTGTCCTAAGGCGACAGTCATGGCACCTGATGAAGAAGTTTCAACAGACCAATCTTTCAAATTAGGATAAGCTTCTTTAGTTTTCTCTGCTGCTGCAACAACACCAGCCCCAGGTTCAATTCCAGTAATCTTTTTCCCAGCTTGATCAGATAAATCTTCGATAGAATCAACATCCATATAAGAAGGGACGACAATTCCTAGCTTCGCACCTTTAAGGTTTTCACCAAGGTCGTCTAATTTATCTTTATATTGTTTATATTGCTCTGCGTGTGTTCCTGGCAGCCACGCACCAACCATGGCATCTGTTTCACCTTTAGCTACAGATTCCCACATAATTGCGTTATCTAAAGGAGTCGTTTTAACATCATACCCCATATCTTTTAAGACTTCGGCAACCACATGTGTGGAGGCTACTTCGGTATCCCATTCCACATAAGAAAGGGAAATTTGCTTATCATTTGTTGTTGTAAAAATTGAAGCACCAACTAAGCCAGCGACAATTACAACAACCGCTGCAATAATCCCATATTTTTTCTTTTTAGAGGTGGCACCAGCTGCTTTAGGGGCTGCTTTTTTATTATTTAAATGTTGAGTAAAACGGTCAATGATAATCGCTAAAATAACTAAAGCCACACCATTTACGAAACCGTTCCCGACTTGCGCACGTTGTAAAGCGGAAAGGACGCCACGTCCTAATCCAGGCGCACCAATCATTGAAGCAATAACTACCATTGATAGGGCTAGCATGGTTGTTTGGTTAACACCAGCCATAATCGTGTTTTTGGCTAAAGGTAATTCTAATTTGAATAATTTTTGCCAGCCAGTACTACCGTAAGAATCAGCTGCTTCAACAAGTTCATTTGGTACTTGTCGAATTCCTAAATTCGTAAAGCGCACGGTTGGTGGTAAAGCGAAGATAACAGAGGCGAAGACCCCAGGAACCATACCAATTCCGAAGAATGCAACGGCTGGAATCAAGTAAACGAAACCAGGCATTGTTTGCATGAAGTCCAAAATCGGTGTAATAATACTCTTGGCTTTTTCGCTTTTCGCCATTAAAATCCCTAGTGGCACACCAATGATAATGGAAATAACACTAGAAAGTAAAACTAACGTAACGGTACTCATTAGATCGTTCCATAAGTTTTGATTATAGATAAACATTAAGCCGATAAATGTGAATAAACTTAAGCCAATTTTTTTATTAGAAATAAAGAAAGCAGCAATCGTTAATAGCACGATCAGCACAAGTGGTGGTACGGCTGTTAGTAATGCAGTAATGTTGTCCATTACACTTTGACCAATTGTTTGTAAAAAGCTGAATAATCCAGCAAATGTTGAAGTTAACCAATCAGTAAAACTTTCAACCCAAGACGCGACAGGTAATTGATACTTATTCATGTTCGTTCACCTCTGTTTCTGCAAGTGCTTCAAGTACGCTACCACGGATGACCACGCCTAATAGTTTGCCGTTATCAGTCACGGCAAGAGGCGTTTGTGCATCATAAATCAGTGGGAAAATATCATTCACTAACATATCTTTGTCGATTGTTTGAATTTCTGGATCCACACATTCTACAAGAGAAGTCCCGTTTTTACGCGCTTCTAAAGCTTTTTCTGCGCGTACAACGCCTTTTAGTTGGCGTTTTTTATCCACGGCAAGTAACATACTCACTTCTTCTTGACGCATCCGTTTTAAAGCAACAGTTGGACCATCAATTTCAATGTTAGTAGTTAAAGCAGGTACCATAATATTTTGGGCAGTTAAGACTTTTGAACGATCCACATCTTCCACGAAGGTTCGCACATATTCATTGGCTGGGTTGGTTAAAATTTCTTCTCCAGTCCCAATTTGCATAATTTGACCATCTTTCATCAAGGCGATCCGGTCGCCGATTCGTAAAGCTTCATTCAAATCATGTGTGATAAAGATAATGGTTTTTTTGACATTTTCTTGTAAATCTAATAGTTCGTCTTGCATTTCACGACGAATTAACGGATCAAGAGCAGAGAATGCTTCGTCCATTAATAAAATTTCTGGATCGTTAGCCAAGGCACGAGCAAGGCCGACACGTTGTTGCATCCCACCAGATAATTGACTTGGTAATTGGTCTTTAAAAGCAATTAAGCTAGAATTTTCTAAGGCTTTTTCAGCTTTTGCTTGGCGTTCTTCTTTAGGAACACCACGAATTTCTAAACCATATTCCGTATTTTCTAAGATAGTTCGATGGGGGAAAAGACCAAAGTTTTGGAAAACCATGCTCATTTTATTTCGACGTACTTCACGTAATCCTTCTTTATCTAAAGAAGAAATATCTTGTCCATCAATATAAATATTTCCTGAAGTTGGTTCAATCAAACGATTTAATAAACGAATTAATGTTGATTTCCCACTTCCTGATAACCCCATAATAACGAAAATTTCGCCTTCTTCAACTTCGAAATTTACATCATAAACACCGACTGTGGCACCCGTTTTTTCTAAAATTTCTGTTTTGCTTTTGTTGGCACGAATCATTTCAAGTGCCGGTTTGGTTTTCTTACCAAAGATCTTGGTAAGGTGATTTACTTTTACTTTTGGCAAATCATTGTTCCTCCTCATTAAAAAAAGTGACTACATCAGACTACTATAAAGTTGTCACTTTGTCAAATTAGATGAAAAACTTTCTGAAAATGAAGAAAAACAGTATTTTAACTAAGTTTTATAGTGGTTTTTTATGAAAAATAGAAATAATAAATAAAAAAAGTGACTATTTACCGCAAGATAAGTAGTCACTTTTTTGTTTAAGGATAGAAAAAATTCTGCACTCGTTGTAACGTTGATTCGTCATGCCCAACAAAATAAAGTGTGTCGTTCAACGAAATCTTTGCATATGGACCAGGTGAGACCAGAAGCTCTTCTTTGTGTTTGATGGCGATAATCGTTGCCGAAGTGTTTTGCCAAAAATTCATTTCGCTAATCGTCGCCTCAAGATAAGCAGCTTCTTCTGTTAAAACTAATGAATAAGGATTCATTGGATTGAAAGAATCAAAACGCTTTGTTTGTTCAACAAGAGTATCTAGAATGCTAGAAAAATGAGTAAGTTCTTCTTTTTGTTTCGCTACGCTATCTAGCAATTCTTCTTTAATTTCAGCAATCGTTTGAACGTCTTGATATTGTGTCACAAAGTCCTGCGCTTTTTCTTTCGATGCCACATAGAAGCCGCTGCCGTGTTTGGCTTTAACGATTTCTAAATCGACTAAAACGATAATGGCTTTGCGAGCTGTTTCTGGCGACACTTGGTATTGGTTAGCTAGGGTGGAACGGGCATGAATTTTATCTCCAACATGTAATTTGCCTTCTGCAATTTTTTCCGCAACATCAACGGCGATTTGTTGATATTTGGGCTTCGTTAAACTGATTTTTTTGGAAGCCATAGTGAATCCCTCCGTTAATTGTTATTTTCCATTTCTTCTAATTCTAAACTGAAATTTTCCCATTGCTCAAGTAGTTCATCTTGTTGCTGACGAGCATCATCTAATTGTTGGTTTAAAGCCAGCAATTCAACATGATTTTCTAGAATGTCTGGTTGACTCATTTGTGCTTCTAATTGTGCAATTGTCGTATCTAGTTGAGCAAGATTTTCTTCGACTTGTGTTATTTTTCTCTGCAAAGTACGGAGTAATTTTTGTTGCTCCTTATTTTGATAAAAAGTATTTTTAGCTGTGACTGGTTCGGGTTTTTTCGCCGCTTCTTCATTAGCTAAGAGGGCAGCGATTTCTTCTTCCTCTTGTTTCTTTTCTAAATAATAATCATAGTCGCCTAAATAAAGTTTGCTGCCTTTTTCAGAAAGCTCAACAACTTTTGTTGCAATTCGATTGATAAAGTAACGGTCATGGGAAACGAAGAGGATGGTTCCTTCATAATCAATCAGCGCATTTTCTAAAACTTCTTTATTATCAATATCCAAGTGGTTGGTTGGCTCATCGAGAATCAAGAAATTGTCACGATCCATCGCTAATTTTGCTAATGCCACACGGGCTTTTTCGCCACCGCTTAATAAAGGAATCGTTTTTTCAACATCATCTCCACTGAAGAGAAAGCCGCCTAAAATACTTCGAATCTCTTTTTCAGGTGTGGTTGGGTGTTCATCCCATAATTCCGCTAAGACCGTTTTATTGCCATGTAAATTGGCTTGCTCTTGGTCATAGTAACCTACAGAAACATTGGTGCCAAAAGTTTTACTTCCTTTAATGAAAGGAATGCGGTCAATAATTGATTTCAAGAGAGTGGATTTACCAATTCCGTTCGGTCCGACTAAGGCAATGGCTTCTTTGCGACGAATATCCAAGTGAATAGGTTCGGATAAAATATGTTCTTGGTCGTAACCAATGGCGGCATCTTCGACTTGTAAAACAACATTTCCCGAGACTTTTTCACTATCGAAAAGAAAATGCGCCGATTTTTCATCTCCTTGAGGTCGGTCTAAACGGTCCATTTTTTCTAATACTTTTCGGCGACTTTGTGCACGTTTCGTTGTAGATGCACGAACCAGATTTTTGGCAACGAAATCTTCTAACTTATTGATTTCTTCTTGTTGCTTTTCATACGCTTTCCATTCACTGGCTAATTGTTCTGCTTTTAACTCTAAGTATTTGGAATAGTTTCCTTTGTAGTGAGTCATTTTTTTGCGGCTCAGTTCATAAACTTCATTAACTACCTTATCTAAAAAATAACGATCGTGGGAAACAATCAATAGGGCGCCGGCATAACTTGGCAAATAAGATTCCAGCCAAGAAAGCGTCTCGATATCTAAGTGGTTTGTAGGCTCGTCCAGAATTAAAATGTCTGGTTTTTGTAAAAGCATTCTCGCTAATGCAAGCCGGGTTTTTTGACCACCAGATAAGGTTTGAATATCTTTCGTGTAAAAGGATTCATCAAAGCCAAAGCCGTGAAGGACTGAGCGAATTTCATTTTCATAGCCGTAGCCATTTTTTTCAGAAAATGTATGTTGCAATTGATCGTACTCTTTTAAAATTCCTTCATAAACGGAAGTGGTTGGCTCCATTTCACTAATTTTAGTTTCTAATTCTCGCATACGCTGTTCCATTTCTAGGATGTCAGCAAAGGCTTTTGTCATTTCTTCCCAAACGGTTTTATCTGATTCTAAGCCGGTATTTTGAGCTAAATAACCTAACGTAGCAGTTTTATTTTTGGCAATGGTTCCGCTATCGGGAGCATCAATGCCTGCAATGATTTTTAAAAAAGTCGATTTTCCAGCACCATTACGACCAACTAAGGCAATCCGACTTTTTGTTGCAATTTCTAAATGTATGTTTTCAAACAATGTTTCCGAGCCAAAATGCCGGGCAACTTGATTTGCTTGTAATAAAATCATCAGTAGTCCTCATTTCTAAATTCATTGCCCTTAGTGTAGCATAAAATCTGCTAAAATAGCACGTATCAAAAAATGCTTTGTGAAGGTTTATACCTTTTATCACAAACTTTTGAAGAAAAATGCTATTTTTGAGCCATAGAATTGCTTTTTATTGTGAAAAACTGCTATTATGTTAATGGATAAGATTTAAGTGAAAGTATTGGAGGTCCAATTGTGAAAGATCAAGTTATTCCAAAAGCAACGGCGCGACGCCTTCCTTTATATTATCGCTACTTAAGAATGTTACATGATACAGGAAAAAATAAAGTCTCATCAACTGAATTAAGTGAAGCGGTACAAGTAGACAGTGCGACTATTCGTCGTGACTTTTCATATTTTGGTGAATTAGGTAAACGTGGGTACGGCTATGATGTTGAAAACTTAATGAACTTTTTTGCAAAAACATTGAATGAAGATGAGTTAACCAATGTCGCATTAATCGGGGTTGGTAATTTAGGAAGTGCTTTATTAAAGTACAAATTCCATCAAAGCAACAGTATTCGTGTAAGTTGCGCATTTGATGTGAATGAAGATATTGTGGGACGCATTGTTGACGGTATTCCGGTTTATCCAATGGAAGATATGATGGAACAAATCCGTGTTCAACAAATCGAAGTAGCTATTTTAACTATTCCAGCTCGCAAAGCGCAAGAAGTTGTGAACAAACTTGCCGAAGCAGGGGTTAAAGGAATTCTAAACTTTACGGCTGCGCGTTTAGTAGCGCCACCTGAAGTATTAATTCAAAATGTTGACTTAACCAACGAATTACAAACATTGATTTATTTCTTACATCATGACAACGAATTGATTGACGAAGAAGAATAAGCAAAAGAAAAGGGCCTAGTCGTTTAGACGAAGGCCCTTTTCTTATTGAATTGCACCATTATGCAAAAGTAGTTGAACAATAATCACAATCGTATTCATGCCGCAATGGGCGATAATTGAGGTCCAAATTTTTCCAGTTTGCTTGTACAAAAGAGCAAAGAAAAATCCCATAAAGAAATAAACAAAAAAGTGACCATCGGCATGTGCGAGTGAAAAAATCGCCGAACTAACAGTAGCCGCAATCCAGAAATTTGTAAAAGGCTGGATTAAATGGATAAATGCATAACGAAAGACGAATTCTTCCATAATCGGACCACCGATAGTAGTTGCCAAAATAAATAAAGGATTTGCCAAAATCACCGCTACAATAGCTTGTGTATTTTGAGAAGTAGCTTGTTCTCCTGTGATGGCTACTTCAATGGCGAAAGTAACGCCTTGAATCAGCATGGCAATGAAAATCCCACTAACACCTAGTAAAAAAATAAAAATAGGTGATTTCAAGGTTGCTGTTTCCTCTAAAGGAGAAGGTTCTGTTGTTTTTAAAAAGATGCCAATCATTACAAGGGCACCAATAATGTAGAGAGCAGTTGTCACATTAATCGCTGCATTGGGAGAAATACCCGAAAAAAGTAACGGCCCGAAAAAAGCGATAATGTATGTGACTAAAATAAATAAACTTGATTTTCTTAAGGTCATGGTTAATCCTTTCTATAATTATTTTTTACGATTATTGCGATATCCTAATAAAAGAAAAACGAATAAGAAAAAGAAAAGAGATTCCCAAAGTGTCGAAACAATTCCTTCTGTGACACTGAAAACAAGATTTCCTAAATTCGCTATCACAAAATAAACGAATGTTGCTATTAGTGCTGTAAGTAAACGTTGTTTCATTTTATTCGCCTCCAATCGTAGTCAATTTATTTTACCATGAATTAAAGGATTGGAAAAACATTCCATGAAAAAAGAATACGCAATAAAAAATGCGTATCTTATAATTGACAAGAAAAAGAGAGAAAAGACTTGCATTTTTAGAGTGAAATGAGTATTATAAATAGTGTGAGTTAGCACTCTTATGTATCGAGTGCTAAAATAAGCGAAAACTTTTTATTTGGAGGGATTTATTGTGTTAAAACCATTAGGCGATCGCGTCGTAATTAGAGTCGCGAAAGAAGAAGAAAAAACTGTTGGAGGAATTGTTCTTGCATCCGTTGCAAAAGAAAAACCACAAACAGGTGAAGTTATCGCAGTAGGTGAAGGTCGTGTGCTTGAAAATGGCACAAAAGTTCCGATGGAAGTAAAAATTGGTGACACAGTAATGTTTGAAAAATATTCAGGAACAGAAGTGAAATACGAAGGCGTAGAATACTTAATTGTATCAGCCAAAGACATTATTGCCACTGTTGAATAATAAAAAACTTTTACAGAATAATATAATAGAAGAAAAAAATTATGAGGTGAAGAAATCATGGCAAAAGAGATTAAATTTGCAGAAGATGCACGTGCAGCAATGCTACGCGGAGTAGATGTATTAGCAGATACAGTGAAAGTGACATTAGGCCCTAAAGGTCGTAACGTTGTTTTAGAAAAATCATTTGGTTCACCATTGATTACTAACGATGGGGTAACAATTGCTAAGGAAATTGAATTAGAAGATCATTTTGAAAACATGGGCGCAAAATTAGTTTCAGAAGTTGCTTCTAAAACGAATGATATTGCTGGTGACGGAACAACAACAGCGACTGTTTTGACACAAGCCATTGTTCGTGAAGGCTTAAAAAACGTAACTGCTGGAGCTAACCCATTAGGTATTCGTCGTGGGATTGAATTAGCAACAAAAACAGCAGTAGAAGAATTACACAATATTTCATCTGTAGTTGATTCAAAAGAAGCGATTGCACAAGTCGCTGCTGTTTCATCAGGTTCTGAAAAAGTCGGCCAATTAATTGCCGATGCAATGGAAAAAGTTGGTAACGACGGCGTAATTACCATTGAAGAATCAAAAGGGATTGAAACAGAATTAGATGTGGTTGAAGGAATGCAATTCGACCGCGGTTATTTATCTCAATACATGGTTACTGACAACGATAAAATGGAAGCTGTTTTAGAAAATCCATATATCTTAATTACCGACAAAAAAATCTCAAATATTCAAGATATCTTACCTTTATTAGAACAAATTCTACAACAAAGCCGTCCACTATTGATTATTGCGGATGATGTTGATGGAGAAGCTCTACCAACATTAGTGTTGAACAAAATCCGTGGTACATTTAATGTTGTCGCAGTAAAAGCGCCAGGATTTGGTGACCGCCGCAAAGCGATGCTTGAAGATATTGCTATTTTAACAGGTGGTACAGTAATCACTGACGACTTAGGGTTAGAGTTAAAAGACACAACCATTGAAAACTTAGGAAATGCTAGCAAAGTAGTTGTCGACAAAGATAACACAACAATTGTTGAAGGTGCTGGCTCAAAAGAAGCCATTGATGCCCGCGTTCATTTAATTAAAAACCAAATCGGCGAAACAACGTCTGATTTTGATCGTGAAAAATTACAAGAACGTTTAGCTAAATTAGCTGGTGGGGTTGCTGTCGTTAAAGTCGGTGCTGCAACTGAAACAGAATTAAAAGAATTAAAATTACGAATTGAAGATGCGTTAAACGCAACACGTGCCGCTGTAGAAGAAGGCATGGTTTCAGGTGGTGGTACCGCACTTGTCAATGTAATTGGTAAAGTCGCTGCGTTGGAAGCTGAAGGCGATGTGGCAACAGGGATCAAGATTGTCGTTCGTGCATTAGAAGAACCAATCCGTCAAATCGCTGAAAATGCTGGTTATGAAGGATCAGTGATTGTTGACAAACTAAAAAATGTTGACTTAGGTATCGGATTCAATGCAGCTAACGGTGAATGGGTAAACATGGTTGAAGCCGGTATTGTTGACCCAACAAAAGTAACTCGTTCTGCATTACAAAATGCAGCTTCTGTGTCAGCTTTATTATTAACAACCGAAGCAGTTGTTGCAGACAAACCAGAACCAGCTGCACCAGCTCCTATGATGGATCCATCAATGGGCATGGGCGGTATGATGTAAAAATAAAAAAGTATTCTAAAAGCTTACGATTGAAAAATCGTAAGCTTTTTTTTACATAAAGAATAAATAATCTGAATAATATCTTTGCTTGTAGTGTTTTCTCAAATATTTACTCATTTAACAAAAAAGATGATAATTTAAAGGCTTCGTTTTAGCTAGACAGCCTTGTTTTTATTCGATAAAATTTAGTAATAACAATCATTTTTTGAAAAATTAGTAGTTGGGGATTTTTATTTATTAATAGAATATAAATAAAAATTATTATATTTTGAAGGAGAATATTAGGAAGATTGAGGTAAAAAAATGGAAAAATATACAATTGGTGTCGTCCCTTTGACAATTGAAACAAAAGAATACTGTCAAAATTGGTTTGTTAGTAATCAAGTAGAATGTCAGATCATCCAAGGAACAAATATACTTCTTCATTTGCACCATATTGATGGATTAGTGATTGAAGTTACTGATCACCAGCAAGTAAATACTTGTTGTGAGTTATTAATGACAATTCGCAAGCAGTCAGACTTGCCAATTTGGTTATTTTCTCGGACAGAAGCAATTAGTAAAGTCAATCGAATTATTTATTTACAATTAGGCGCAGATGGCGTTTTTGATCATTCTTATGATCGCCAAGAATGCGTGTTAAGCATGAGTAATTTATTGCAACGTGTAAAAAGACGTTTTTATCCTAAATTAGTTAGTGCAAACGAGGAACAAACCGTTACTAAGAATCTTTCTGAGAGATTGTATTTAATTGCGCCAAATTTGAGTGTTTGCTTGGGAAGTGGAGAAGAAATTCTTTTAACAAAATTGGAATTTTTCACAATAGAGTATTTATACAAACACGCAGGACAAACAATTACATATGAAGAACTCTACAAAAATGTCTGGAAAGATACTGCGAATGAACGAAAATATCGTGTCGCTAATGTGATTTTCCATTTGCGTAAAAAAATTGAACAAGATGTGAACAAACCACAATATATCAAAACAATTCGCTCAAAAGGCTATATGTTAACGGTGTAAAAGGTACGAAGGAGGAGAAACAAATGTGGCAGTTTTTGACTAAAAACAATGAAGATGAGGAGTATGAGAAGATGCCGGATTTTGAAAATGAACAATCGGGGAAAGCACAACCAAAGGTAACAGAGGAAGCAATCTTTGATGACGAGGTCGTTTATGCAAAAGAGCAAGCTGCAAAAGTTAAGCAGGTCAAGCAAGAAGTGCCGACTGAACTGTCGGAAGAATCGTTTTCTTTTGCTGAAAAACTAGAAGAAGAAAATCAAATATATCAGCAATCCATAAAAAAACTAACGGAGCAATTATTAATGCAAACCAATGAAGTGGAAGCATTACAAAAACAAGTAGTCGAAAAAGATGTTCAACTTAAAGATGTTAAAGAAACGTTAAGTGATAAAGAAGCAACTATCACTTCTTTACAGAAACAATTGTCTGAAGCAAAGATACAACAGAAACAGACTAGCGAAGAGAACTTAGACACAGCCGTTACGCTTTCTCAAAAAGAAATTGGCGAAGTCTTATTAGAAGCCAAACGTCAAGCAAAAGAAACAATTGCCCAAGCTAACCAACAAGTTGCAACAGTTCATGAAGAGATGGAACAACGTTTAGCAACTTTAACACGCATGAAGCAAGTGGCAAGAGAGTACCAAGCTTATTGTGAACAAATGCTAACCATCAAGAATGAATCAACAGGAATGTACCAACAGATAGAGCAATTATTAGCAGAAATAAAGAGGTAAATGAAGGAGAAATGCGATGAAAAAAAGAAAGGCAAGATATTTGAAGTTGGTATGTCTTGGAGTCTTAGGGACTTATGCGGGCGCCAGTTACTACAATTCGGAACCATTAATCGCTCAAGAGGAGACCGAAACGAGTCACGAAAGCCGACAGCTAGTACTGGAAGAAAAAAGAGCGGACCAAGTCAATCAAGACCAAGGAACTCTTACTTCTTCAACGCTGAACGAAACAGTAATAAGTTCGTCTGAACAACAAGAAAGTTCAATACAAAATGACAGCGGTGACCATCAGGAAAATAATATGGAACCTTCAGAATCTGAAAATAGTTTACCGCCACAAGAAAAGCCAATTGCTAGTACTAAACCAACCGAATCGTTACAAAGTGAGCAACCAGCGTCTGAAGAGCGTAAAGCACTCACTGAAAAGCCGCCTCATAATCAGGAACCACAAAATTCTACATTAACTGAAAAGACCAAAGAGCCGTTGGTACATTCAGAGATAGACAATAGTCAAGAAAAGGAAAAGCAAGCAGGAATTCAACAACAAGCCGAGGCAAATTTTGTTGTCCAAGAGAATGCTTCTACTTCTGAGTTTATTAGAAAAATCGGTGAAGAAGCACGAGTTATTGGTCAGCGGTATGATCTATACGCTTCTGTCATGATAGCTCAAGCTATTTTAGAAAGTGGCTCGGGCAATAGTGCGTTAGCCGCGCCGCCTAATTATAATTTGTTTGGCATTAAAGGCGCTTATCAAGGTCAAAGTGTCAGCTTTCCCACACAAGAAGATGATGGTAAAGGGAAGATGACCACCATTCATGCCGATTTTCGTCAGTATCCTTCCTATAAAGAGTCATTAACAGACTATAGTAAATTAATCATCAATGGGCTGGCGGGTAATCCAACTTTTTATCACGGCGTTTTGAAAGCAAACACGACGAATTATCAGCAGGCAACAAAATTTTTAACAGGTCGTTATGCAACGGATACATATTACGATAAAAA
Organism: Enterococcus sp. DIV1758; assembly: GCF_051711985.1. Taxonomy (NCBI): domain Bacteria; kingdom Bacillati; phylum Bacillota; class Bacilli; order Lactobacillales; family Enterococcaceae; genus Enterococcus; species Enterococcus sp. DIV1758. Next base: position 2,149,753 of record NZ_JBIOOA010000001.1, on the reverse strand, counting down.
ATTAAACGCGTTGATTGAAACCTATCAATTAACTGAATACGATCAAGAAAAGAAGAAACCAGTAGTGACTAATTTGGCAGAAGAAAAGAAACCTTCGTTTGATAAGGAAGCAGTCAAAGAACAGCTAAAAAAAGAAGCAGTCATCTATGAAGTAAGCAAAGGAGATTCTCTCGCCACCATTAGCCAGACGTTTGGTGTGTCAGCAACAGCCATTTTAAAACAAAATTTAAAGACTCAAGAAATGTTTTATATTGGCCAAAAAATCACGATTCCTCAGCATACAGCGGCGACTTCTCTAGAACCGAAAGAACAAGCGTTACTTCAATCACTAATAATCAGTAAATCGGTGACTAATGCTTTGGAAACAGCAGAGCAATCAAATGGTACAGCGAATGACTCAAAAACAGAGTCTACTGAGTATTATGAAGTAAAAAGAGGAGAGACACTCGCAAAAATTGCTAAAAAAACGGGCTATTCCTTAAACGCACTCAAGCAGGAAAATGACTTAACGTATTCTGTATTAACCGAAGGACAAACGATAGCACTTCCTAAGCTAAAGGACTAATGCTGATTTAACTTATTGGTCGATGGAGTCATATATTATTAGACGAAGAGAAGAGGAGAAGTTCATCCATGGATGAACTTCTCCTCTTCTCTTACTATGTTTTTCATAAATACCTTAATAAATAGTAAAATTAGCAAGAGAATTGTGTCTTTACACAAAATAGATAGGTTTTCTTGCCGAAGTTTGATAAAATGATTAGTTGAAAGGATGCGTGAAAATTGAAAGAATTATTTCGTAAATACCGAGAAGTACTGGCTTATTTATTTTTTGGTGGTGCAACGACGGTCGTCAACTTAGTTGTGTTTTTTGTTTGTCAAAACGTGTTAGGGCTGGATTACAAGATAAGTAACGCAATTAGTTGGTTTTTATCTGTTCTATTTGCCTTTTTCACGAATAAATATTGGGTATTCGCAAGTAAGCATGAAAGCATAGCTGGTTTTTTTAAAGAAATGGGCTTATTTTATTGGTACCGAATTTTATCTTTTGTGGCTGATATGGGTTTAATGATTCTCCTAATTGATGGCATTCATTTTTCATCGTTTTGGGCGAAAATGATTACACAAGTTGTAGTAGTGATTTTAAATTATTTCTTCAGTAAATTTTTCATTTTTAAAGAAAAAGAGGTCTAAGCAGATTTTAGGCTAAAAAAAATTTTTTTGTTATAATATAAACAAGTTTTTAATACAAAGAATAGAGGTAGAAAACGATGGACTATACATATGCAGATGATAGTTTGACATTGCATACAGATATGTATCAAATCAATATGATGCAAACATACTGGGAATTAGGGAGAGCAGATTTACATGCTGTTTTTGAATGTTACTTTAGAGAGATGCCTTTTAATCATGGCTACGCAATTTTTGCAGGTTTAGAACGTTTAGTCAATTATCTCGAAAATTTAACGTTCACAGAATCTGATATTGCATATCTCCGAGAAGTTGAAGAATATCCAGAAGATTTCTTGACGTATTTAGCAAATTTTGAATTTAAATGTACTGTACGCTCTGCTTTAGAAGGGGATTTGGTTTTTAATAACGAACCGTTAATTCAAATTGAAGGTCCTTTGGCACAATGTCAATTGGTAGAAACTGCCTTGCTAAATATGGTGAATTTCCAAACATTAATTGCGACAAAAGCGGCTCGAATTAAATCTGTGATTGGCGATGATCCTTTATTGGAATTTGGAACACGCCGGGCACAAGAATTAGATGCTGCCATTTGGGGCACAAGAGCCGCCTATATTGGTGGGGCGGACGCGACAAGTAATGTTCGTGCTGGTAAAATTTTTGGTATTCCGGTTAGTGGGACTCATGCCCATTCATTGGTTCAGTCGTATGGAAATGATTATGAGGCATTCATGGCGTATGCCAAAACACATCGGGATTGCGTTTTCCTTGTTGATACGTATGATACTTTGAAAGCGGGAGTGCCAAGCGCAATTAGAGTAGCTCGAGAAATGGGGGATAAAATTAATTTCCTAGGTGTGCGGATTGATAGTGGCGATATGGCTTATATTTCTAAACGAGTTCGTGAACAACTGGACGAAGCTGGCTTTACTGAAGCAAAAATTTATGCATCGAACGATTTAGATGAAAATACGATTTTGAATCTAAAAATGCAAAAATCAAAAATTGATGTATGGGGCGTGGGTACCAAGCTGATTACGGCCTATGATCAACCGGCTTTAGGAGCGGTGTTTAAATTAGTTTCAATTGAAGGTGAAGATGGTCAAATGAAAGATACCATTAAACTATCTAGCAATGCTGAAAAAGTGACAACACCAGGAAAAAAACAAGTTTGGCGTATTACACGTAAATCTGATAAAAAGTCAGAAGGGGACTATGTGACACTTTGGAACGAAGATCCTCGCCAAGAAGAAGAAATTTATATGTTCCATCCCGTTCATACCTTTATTAATAAGTATGTCCGTGATTTTGAAGCACGGCCAGTACTCCAAGATATTTTCGTTGAAGGAAAACGTGTGTACGAATTACCAACTTTAGATGAAATTAAACAATATGCAAAAGAAAATTTAGATTCACTTTGGGAAGAATACAAGCGGGACTTGAATCCGCAAAAATATCCAGTGGACCTTTCAACAGATTGTTGGAACCACAAAATGAATTTATTGGAAAAAGTGCGTAAAGACGTTAAACATTTAACGGAAACGGTGAATAAGGAGGCCTAGAAATGACAACACTTCAAGAAAAAATCATTCAAGAGTTAGGTGTTTTACCGACAATTGATCCAAAAGAAGAAGTTCGTAAAAGTATTGATTTTCTGAAAGCTTATTTAACTAAACATCCTTTTTTAAAAACCTTTGTCTTGGGAATTAGTGGCGGACAAGATTCAACATTAGCTGGACGCTTAGCACAATTAGCGATGACCGAAATGCGCGAAGAAACAGGAGATATGTCGTATCAATTTATTGCGATTCGCCTTCCTTACGGTGAGCAAGCAGATGAAGCTGATGCACAAGCCGCGCTTGCCTTTATCCAGCCAGATGTTTCTTTACGAGTGGATATTAAACCAGCAGTGGATGCAATGGTTGGTTCGCTAGAAAACGCTGGTGTTCAAATTAGCGATTTTAATAAAGGGAACATGAAAGCACGTCAACGTATGATTACACAATATGCAGTAGCTGGCGAAAATGCTGGCGCAGTAATTGGCACAGACCACGCAGCCGAAAATGTGACAGCTTTCTTCACCAAATATGGCGATGGCGGAGCGGATATTTTACCGTTATTTCGTTTAAATAAGCGCCAAGGAAAAGCTTTGCTGAAAGAACTTGGGGCACCAGAAGCTTTGTATCTAAAAATACCAACAGCTGATCTAGAAGATGACAAACCGTTAGTTGCAGATGAAGTTGCCTTAGGTGTCACGTATGATGCCATTGATGATTATTTGGAAGGCAAAAAAGTCTCGGAAGCAGATCAACAAACAATTGAAAACTGGTATAAAAAAGGACAACACAAACGGCATTTACCCATTACAATTTTTGATGATTTTTGGAAATAAAAACACAGACCATCGGCGAATGAACGATGGTCTGTGTTTTTTTTTACATAACTACTTTTAGAAAGTAAACAAGCCTAGAACAAAAATCACTTTGGATTTTTGCTCCAGGCTCAAAACCTGATAAATGGCGGAAACAGAACCAACTCCTTCGGAAATACGCCGAAATTCTCCAAAAATTAAAGAGCAATTTTCGGAAATTTCTTCTTATTTCTCGGAGCTAAACGGTTCTGTCCCGACCTCTATTCTATGATAATGAAAGTCGTTTTCATTTAGGCGTTTTCACTTTCTTTTTCAAAACAGAAAAGGTACGCTCAATAATGTAAAGTGAATGATAGGAGAGAAAAAGAGATGAAGCATGTAACAAAATTGGGGATTACAATTATAACAGGAGTTTTGGCATTATTATTTGAATTTATTTTACATCAGCCGAATTGGGCGTATGGCATTATTTTAATAACAGGTTCTGTAATGGCGTTAATGATGTTCTGGGAAATGATTCAAACCTTACGTGAAGGAAAATATGGTGTCGATATTTTAGCGATTACCGCTATCGTCGCGACCTTAGCTGTGGGAGAATACTGGGCCAGTTTGATGATTTTAATTATGTTGACTGGTGGTGATTCATTAGAAGACTATGCCGCTGGAAAAGCTAACCAAGAGCTGAAGTCATTATTGGATAACTCGCCACAAAAAGCTCATCGCTTGAATGGCGAAAATTTAGAAGATGTTTCTGTTGAGGAAATCAATGTTGGCGATGAATTAGTAGTAAAACCAGGGGAACTAGTTCCAGTTGATGGCTTGGTAAAAACCGGGACATCAACAGTCGATGAATCTTCATTAACAGGAGAATCAAAACCAATTGAAAAAAATCCTGGGGATGAATTAATGTCGGGTTCCGTCAATGGTGATGGCTCTTTGAAAATGGTTGCTGAAAAAACTGTAGCCGACAGTCAATATCAAACGATTGTGAACTTAGTGAAAGAATCTGCGGCACGTCCAGCTCATTTTGTACGTTTAGCAGACCGCTATGCGGTACCTTTTACACTAGTTGCCTACCTAATTGCAGGTGTTGCTTGGTTTGTTTCAAAAAGTCCGACACGTTTTGCGGAAGTTTTAGTTGTTGCTTCGCCGTGTCCTTTGATTCTATCTGCCCCAATTGCTTTAGTGGCAGGGATGGGTCGTTCAAGTCGTCATGGGGTCGTTATTAAATCGGGAACGATGGTCGAAAAATTAGCTTCTGCAAAAACGATTGCGTTTGATAAAACAGGCACGATTACGCAAGGACAACTTTCTGTTGATCAAGTCCAACCAATCAATGCTGAAATAACTGCTGCTGAATTAGTGGGATTGGCAGCAAGCGTGGAACAAGAATCAAGTCATATTTTAGCTAGATCAATTGTTGCTTATGCCAGAAAGCAAGATGTTCCATTAAAAAATATTACAGATTTAGCGGAAGTTTCTGGTGCTGGCGTGAAGGCATTTGTGGATGGTGCTGAGATACGGGTAGGTAAAAAGAATTTTGTGACACAAGAGTCTCAAGCAACTGAAAAAATTGATAAAACGACTATTCATATTTCACGTAATGGCACATATTTAGGCCGAATTACTTTTACAGACACTGTACGCCCAGAAGCAAAAGAGACTATGGAAAAATTACACCAATTACATCTTCAACGAATTTTAATGCTGACGGGGGATCAAGAATCCGTCGCAGAAACGATTGCTGCAGAAGTAGGAATTACCGAAGTACATGGGGAATGTTTACCACAAGATAAATTAACTATTCTAAAAGAATTGCCCAAAGAAAACCATCCAGTCATCATGGTAGGAGATGGTGTAAATGATGCACCTTCGCTTGCCGCTGCAGACGTAGGTATTGCTATGGGCGCTCATGGAGCTACTGCGGCTAGTGAAACTGCTGACGTTGTTATTTTAAAAGATGACTTAAGTAAAGTCAGCCAAGCGGTCGAAATTGCCCAAGATACCATGAAAATTGCCAAACAATCTGTATTAATCGGAATTTTTATCTGCGTTTTACTAATGTTAATTGCTAGTACCGGGATCATTCCGGCGCTAATCGGGGCTATGCTACAAGAAGTTGTGGACACTGTGTCAATCTTATCTGCTTTGCGAGCTCGTCGAATTGGCAAGTAAGGTGGAACAATTAATTGCCTGAATGTCCAGCTTAGTGGTAAAATAAAGGTACGTTTTTAATATTAATAAGTTACAGGGGAGAGATTGTGCAATGGAAGGAAACCAAATAGATGGGCAACCAGTCACGGAAGAACAACTATTAAAAGAAGGCTACCGTAAATATACTGGGGAAGGAATTGATATCTTTTATAATAAAGATATTTGTGAACATATTGGTAATTGTGTTCGCGGAAATCCAGAAGTCTTTGAAGTTGGTCGGAAACCATGGATTATTCCAGATAACGGAAGTGTTGAAAATGACATGATTGTGGTAGATTCATGTCCAAGTGGTGCTCTAAAATATATTCGGAAAGCAGGGAACGAATATGCAAATTAAAGAAGAAAACAATCGTTTTGCTCTATATAACGATGAAAACCAAGAAATTGGTGAAATGACTTGGTCAGATGCTGGCGAAAGCATGATGATTATTGATCATACGTTTGTTGATCCAACTTATCGTGGACAAAAATTAGCTGAAAAACTTGTTTTAGCCGGTGTTGAAAAAGCGAGAAAAGAGCATAAAAAAATTATTCCGCTATGTCCATTTGCCAAAAAAGAATTTGATACTAAACCTGAATACGGAGACGTATTGAGAAAATAAAAAATAAGTTAGCAACAGCCGCAAGTAGAAATCTGATTCCTACTTGCGGCTGTTGCTATTAGAGACAAATAAGGAAAGACATTAAATTTCACTGGTGTTTACAGATAAAATATGCTACATTAAAGTAGATGAATTTCGCATATTTGTATAAAAAGGAGAATTAACGCATGTATAATCTAATCTTAACGTTGGTCATCATTTTATCTGTTTTAATCGTCATTACTGTTATGATGCAACCAAGCAAACAAAACAGTGCAGCAAGTGCCTTCACTGGCGGTGCAGATAAATTATTTGGGAAGCAAAAAGCGCGCGGCTTTGAAGCTGTTATGCAACGCTCAACAGCAGTTCTTGGCGCAATTTGGATGATTTTATTATTTGTTTTGGCGTTCTTATCTTCAAAATAAGTACGTAATCTTTTAAAATGACAAGTTTAGAACAGAGAGATGAGTGCGAACACTTATTTTTCTGTTCTTTTTCTTTCTGAAAAAGTCTTTGAAACTTATCATTTCGGAAGGTTTTCTTTTGAGAATATGATAGAATGAAGCTGAGGTGAGCGAAGTGGCAAAAAAAATCAATTTACCGAAGCCGTTATTTTCAGAAAAAGGAAAACGGGCGGTCCTTTTATTACACGCTTATTCTGGCAGCAGTAATGATGTACGGATGTTAAGCAGACGTTTAGAAAAAGAAAATTATACTGTCTATTCGCCTAATTTTTCAGGACATGGCACGCTAGTTCCTGAAGATATTTTAGATCAAACAACGGAACAATGGTGGCAAGATACACAAGAAGCAGTCGCTTTTTTGAGAGAAAGAGGCTACCAAGAAATTGCCATTTTTGGTTTATCAATGGGCGGGATTTTCAGTATGCATGCATTAACGGAACAATTAACAGGATTAATTGGTGGTGGATTTTTCTGTTCACCGATCTACCCTGTCGAAAATAAAGTACCAGAAAATTTTGTATTATACGCAGAAAACGTGATGAAAATCGCAGAAGTTCCTGCAGAGGAACAACAAAGCCGGTTGCAATCGATTGAGCAACGAGTCAAACAACAATTAGGAGCGATTGAAACAATTGCTAGTCAGACGGCAGACAAACTAAACAAAATCCACGCACCTCTTTTCTTAGCGCAAGCTGGCAAAGATGAAATGATTGAGCCAATGGGCGTCTATCAAACGGCCCAAGCGCTAACACAAGCACGTGTGACCTTACAATGGTACCCAAACAGCGGACATGTCATTACGGTGAGTGGAGAACACAAACAATTAGAGCAAGATGTGGTGCAATTTTTAGCAACACTACCTTGGAATGAGGAGAAATAATGACAAAACAAACAATTAAAGAGCAAATTTTACATTTCATGGAAAGCAAAAAAAAGAAAAGCTTTTCAATGGAAGAAATTGCACAAGGCTTGAATTTAGAAAAAAGTTCAGATTTTAAAATTTTAGTGCAAACCATTGCACAAATGGAACGAGAAAAGTCAGTTAGTTTCAACAAAAAAGGCAAAGTCCTGTTACCAATGAAAGACTTATTAATAGAAGGAACGTTTCGTGCAAATGAACGAGGCTTTGGTTTCGTGACCATCGATCCTGAAGAACCAGATGTTTATATTCCTAAAGAGGCAACGAACTTTGCAATGGATGGGGACACGGTTTTAATCGACGTGATCCAACATGCGGATCCTTTTTCAGATCGCGGAGCAGAAGGTAAAGTCAAAGAAATTAAAGAGCGAGCAGTGAGCCAAGTTGTCGGAGAATTTGTGGCATATAGTGAAGAAGAAATGGCAGAAATGGGACTGTATGGCTACATGATTCCCAAAGATAAGAAATTGAATCAGTATACTGTATCGATTGCACCTGAAGGGATTAAGCCAGTAGATGGTAGCATTGTCATTGCTGAAATTACCTATTATCCAGATCAAGAATATCCAACGAGTATGGAAGGACTAGTCAAACAAGTGATTGGTCATAAAAATGATCCAGGAATGGATATTTTATCAATCGTAGTGGCTCATGGAATTCCCACAGCATTTCCTGATGAAGTTTTAGCTGAAGCGGACCAAGTACCAGAAACTATTGCAGAAAGCGATTTAGTCGGTCGTCGGGATTTACGTGATCAGTTGATTGTGACGATTGATGGAGAAGATGCGAAAGATTTAGATGATGCAGTAACGGTACAAAAGTTAGCGAATGGCAATTTCTTTTTAGGGGTGCATATTGCAGATGTTTCTTATTATGTAACTGAAGGAAGTCAATTGGATATGGAAGCGTATGAACGTGGCACAAGTGTCTATTTGACAGACCGAGTTGTGCCAATGATTCCGCAGCGATTATCAAATGGGATTTGTTCGCTTAACCCACATGTTCCACGTTTAACCATGAGTTGTGAGATGGAAATTACACCAGAAGGAGAAGTTATTTCGCATGAAATTTTCCAAAGTGTAATCCAAACAACGGAGCGAATGACCTATACAGCAGTCAATGAAATTTTAGAAGAGCAAAAACCTGAAACGTTAGAACGCTACAAAGAGCTAGTTCCCATGTTTAAAGAGATGGGCGAGCTGCACCACATATTAGAAGAGATGCGTATGCGCCGTGGTGCGATTTCTTTTGAAGATCGCGAAGCCAAAGTCCTAGTTGATGAAAATGGTCATCCCCAAGATATTCTTTTACGCACGCGTGGCGTGGGTGAACGATTAATTGAATCCTTTATGTTGGCAGCCAATGAAACTGTGGCGCGTCATTATCATGACTTAAAACTGCCATTCATTTATCGGATTCATGAACAACCAAAAGAAGAAAAAATGCAACGTTTTTTTGATTTTGCTGCAGTACTTGGCATTCTTGTTAAAGGAACAAAAGAAAACATTTCACCGAAAGATTTACAAAAAGTTTTAGAGCAAGTTGAAAATAAGCCGGAAGAAGTGGTTATCAATACGATGTTGCTAAGAAGTATGCAACAAGCGAAATACTCAGAAGACAACTACGGACACTATGGGTTGGCTGCTGAATATTATACGCATTTTACTTCACCAATACGTCGTTATCCAGATTTAATTGTGCATCGTTTGATTCGCAGCTATAGCCAAGATCAATCTGAAAAAAATCAAGAAAAATGGAACGAAGCATTACCAGAAATTGCCAATCATAGTTCAAGTATGGAACGTCGCGCAGTTGATGCAGAGCGTGAAGTGGACGCTATGAAGAAAGCCGAATTTATGGTAGATAAAGTGGGAGAAACGTATGACGGGATCATCAGCTCTGTCACAAAATTTGGTATCTTTGTGGAACTGCCTAATACAATAGAAGGCTTAATTCACGTGAACAACTTAAAACAAGATTATTTCCACTTTATTGAAAATCATATGGCGTTAGTTGGTGAACGGACGGGAATGACTTTGAAAATTGGTCAGAAAGTTCAAATCCGTGTTGAAAAAGCTGATCCAGAAACAAGAGAAGTTGATTTTGAATTGATTTCAGCTGAGGAAGTTGCGCCAGTCGAAGGACCAAAAGGACGTAAAAAAGGTAAAGCCAATTCTTCAACTCGTTCAAATAATCAACGAAGAAATAAAAAAGATGAATCATTTGATGGTAAGAAAAAGAAAAATAAGAAAAAAGGCAAAGGCAAAAAACAACCTTTTTATAAAGAAGCAATGAAACAAAAAAATAAAAAAGGGAAAAAGAAGAAGTAGAGGAGGTCGCTTATGCCAAAAGGGGAAGGAAAATTAATCGCACAAAACCGCAAAGCTAGACATGATTATTCAATTATCGATACGGTTGAGGCTGGGCTTGTTTTACAAGGAACAGAAATCAAATCTATTCGAAATGGTCGTATCAATTTAAAAGATGGTTTTGCACGAATTCGAAACGGGGAAGCCTTTTTGTATAATGTTCATATTAGTCCATATGAACAGGGCAATATTTTTAATCATGACCCATTACGTACCAGAAAATTATTATTACACAAAAAACAAATTAATAAGTTAATCGGCGAAACCAAAAATACAGGTATCACATTAGTACCTTTGAAGGTCTATATTAAAGACGGCTATGCCAAAGTTTTGATTGGTTTAGCTAAAGGGAAAAAGCAGTACGACAAGCGTGAAGACTTGAAACGTAAGGAAGTTGACCGACAAATCAGCCGAACATTAAAAAATAACCGACGTTAAAAATGTAAATTTATTCTTTTTCGCATATTTGCTTGCCTTTCTTCGGATTAGGTGTAAAATCTGGTAAGTGTTGAGTAAATGAATGTAAATGATTCATTTTTTAATCGCTTCGGAAAGCAGTACCACCCTGCATTAGATTGGTTTATGGAAAAGGTTTTCCAACCAATTTTCAACACATGAAATTTTAAAAGTAAACTATTTGTAAATTATCAACAAGTGGTGGTACGATAGCTTTGCCAGGGATTATCACTCAGGAGTAGGATGAAACTTCTGAAAGATTGTTGGAAAAGAGGTGAATTGATTTGGAAGAGAAGAAATTACTCTTCAATATCGGACCAATTTGGTTTGATGGAACCATTGTTTTGATGGTGCTGTTGACGTGTATCATTGTTTTCGCCTTTGTCTATGCTTGTACGAGAAATATGAAGCTACGACCTAAAGGCAAACAAACGGTCATCGAATGGTTAGTGGATTTTATTCGTGGAATCATTACAGACAATTTACCTCGTAAAGAAGTGAGCAATTTTCATTTAATGGCGTTTACCCTGTTCATGTTTGTACTTGTTTCAAACATCTTGGGTCTCGTTACAAAAATCGTTGTGGGCGACGATCTCAGCGTTTGGAAAAGTCCAACCGCCGATCCAATCGTAACCTTAACGTTAGCGATGATGATGATTGTCTTAACACACTTCTTTGGTATGAAACGCTTTGGTTTTAAAGGCTATCTAGTTAATAGTTATTTAAGACCCGTTGGTTTCTTACTACCGGTAAAATTAATGGAAGAATTCACGAATCTATTAACATTAGGCTTGCGTTTGTACGGAAACATTTTTGCCGGCGAAGTTCTATTGGGCTTAATTGCTGGAACCGTAGCAAGCGTCGGATTATGGGTTATCCCACTAGCAATTCCGCTAGAAATGATTTGGGTAGCATTCTCAATCTTTATTGGATGTATCCAAGCGTTTATCTTTGTGACACTTTCAATGGTTTATATGTCACACAAAATTGAAACAGAAGAATAATCAAGAAATACGAAGGACAAAAATTATCTTTTAGGAGGATTTTACACAATGGAAGGATTAAATTTTATCGCAGCAGCAATTGCAATTTTCGGTTCAGCTATCGGAGCCGCTATCGGTAACGGACAAGTTATTTCAAAAACAATCGAGTCAATGACTCGTCAACCAGAAATGTCTGGTCAATTAAGAACAACAATGTTTATCGGGGTCGCTTTAATCGAAGCTGTGCCAATTTTAGGTGTCGTTGTTTCTTTATTACTTTTATTCAGATAAGCAATAAAATGGAGGCAGGACGCTGATTATTATCGGGACCGTCACTGCTTTCTTCTATCTTTAGCCTTTTCAATAGCTGGTGATAAAGCAGTTGAAGAAGCTAAATCGATTTTTGCAGGAAAGGAAGTTGAGACTTCATGCTACTTACTACATTGGTAGTCGGTGAAACGGCTCCTAGTACCACACTAGGCACGATGATTGTTGTCAGTGGTGCATTTTTAATCTTGATGCTCTTATTAAAGAAATATGCATGGGGAGCAATCGTAGATATTTTGACACAACGTGAAGAAAAAATTGCCAACGATTTAGACTCTGCAGAACAATCTCGCGTAGCAGCAGCGAAAATGGAAAAAGAACGTCAACAACAATTACTTTCTTCCAGATCAGAAGCAGCTGAAATTATTAAAAACGCGAAAGAAAGTGGAGAACAGACTCGCCAAAAAACATTAAAAGAAACAACTGCGGAAGTTACTCGCCTACGCGAAAAAGCTCGGACAGATATTTCTCAAGAACGTGAAGAAGCATTGTCTTCAGTAAAAAATGAAGTGGCAGATCTTTCTCTTCAAATTGCAGCCAAAATTTTAAATAAAGAATTAACACCAGATGCACATGAAGCATTGATTGATTCTTATATTGAAAGTTTAGGTAAAGCAAATGAAACTAGATAAATATACAGTTGGTAAACGCTACGGCAAGGCTTTGTTTGAGTTGGCAGTTGAAAAGAACCAAGCTGAAGCAATTTATCAAGAATTATTGACGCTTCGCGAAGTCTATCACCAAGTACCTGGTATTGGCGATATTTTAAGTGATGATCGCTTAGAACCTTATGAAAAAGACAGCATCATGGAAAAACTAGTAACAGGTTTTAGTGAAATGATGCAAAACTTTTTGCGAGTGGTTTACGAATATCGTCGCATGTATGATCTGCTCTTGATGATTGATGAATATGAACGACGTTATGATGAGCACCAAGGACTAATTTTGGGTTCAGTGACAACAGCCATTCCTTTATCAAAAGAACAACATCAAGCAATGGAAGAAAAAGCTGCCCAATTATTAGGGTATGAACAAGCGCATTTAGTCAATTTAATTGACCCGTCAATTGTCGGCGGAGTGGTTATTGAAGCAAACCATCAAGTAATCGATGGCAGCATCCGCAAACAATTAGAACATATGCAGCAGAAGTTATTAAAATAATCTTTAGGACTACAAAGAGGTGAATTGAATGGCTATCAAAGCAGAAGAAATCAGTGCCTTGATTAAAGAACAAATCGAAAACTATCAACAACAGCTTGCTGTTGAAGAAGTTGGAACAGTCACTTACGTCGGTGACGGAATTGCCCGCGCCCACGGTTTAGAAAATGCCATGAGTGGAGAACTTGTTGAGTTTTCAAACGGTTCATACGGAATGGCACAAAACTTAGAAACAAATGATGTAGGGATTATTATCCTTGGCGATTTTGAAACCATTCGTGAAGGAGATAAAGTACAACGCACAGGCAAAATCATGGAAGTACCCGTTGGGGAAGCTTTGATTGGCCGTGTTGTTAATCCATTAGGTCAACCATTAGATGGTTTAGGCGAAATTAAAACAGACAAAACACGTCCTGTGGAAGCAACAGCTCCCGGTGTTATGCAACGTCAATCTGTTGCTGAACCAATGCAAACTGGTTTAAAAGCCATTGATGCCCTCGTACCAATTGGTCGTGGACAACGGGAATTGGTTATTGGAGACCGTAAAACAGGGAAAACATCGATTGCAATTGATACAATTATTAACCAAAAAGGACAAGATGTAATTTGTATTTATGTAGCGATTGGTCAAAAAGAATCTACTGTTCGTAACCAAGTAGAAACACTTCGTAAATTTGGTGCCTTAGATTATACAATCGTTGTGACTGCAGGGGCTTCACAACCAGCACCATTACTTTACATTGCACCATATGCAGGAACTGCAATGGGTGAAGAATTCATGTATAACGGCAAACATGTCTTAATTATTTTTGATGACTTATCAAAACAAGCCGTGGCTTATCGTGAACTTTCTCTACTATTACGCCGTCCACCAGGTCGTGAAGCTTATCCAGGGGATGTCTTCTATTTACACTCACGTTTATTAGAACGTGCAGCTAAATTAAGTGATGAATTAGGTGGCGGTTCAATGACAGCCTTACCATTCGTTGAAACACAAGCAGGCGATATTTCTGCTTATATTCCAACAAACGTTATTTCAATCACTGATGGACAAATTTTCTTAGAAAGCGACTTGTTCTATGCAGGCACTCGTCCAGCCGTTGATGCTGGGTTATCTGTTTCTCGTGTCGGAGGATCAGCGCAAATCAAAGCAATGAAAAAAGTTGCCGGAACGCTTCGTTTAGACTTAGCTAGTTACCGTGAGTTAGAAGCCTTTACACAATTTGGCTCTGATTTAGATGCGGCAACACAAGCTAAATTAAACCGTGGTCGTCGTACGGTAGAAATTTTAAAACAAAAACTACATGCGCCACTGCCTGTAGAAAAACAAGTCTTAATTTTATATGCGTTAACACACGGCTTTTTAGATAGCGTGAGCGTAGATAAAATTTTACACTTTGAACAAGATTTATTCGATTATTTTGATGGCAAACATGCAGACTTATTGGAAACCATTCGTACTACGAAAGACTTACCAGATACTGATGCATTAGATGCAGCGATTACAGAGTTTTCTGAAATGTTTGCAGCGGCAAACAACAGCGGAGATTCAGCCAAAGAAGCTTTAGAAAAAATCGATAACGCATAAGAGAGGTGAGCGACATTGGGTGCTTCATTAAACGAAATCAAACAACGCATTGCATCAACAAAAAAGACAAGCCAAATTACCAAAGCGATGCAAATGGTTTCTGCAGCCAAATTGACCAAGTCAGAAGGCGCCTCTAAAAGCTTTCAAGAATATTCTTCAAAAATTCGTAGCGTCGTTACGCATTTAGTAGCTGCTCAGTTAAGTGAATTACGTGAAACAGAACAATCTTCTCTTAGTGAAGGGAACTATCATGTGATGTTAGCACAACGACCTGTCAAAAAAACAGGCTATATCGTTATCACTTCTGACAAAGGGTTAGTTGGTGGCTACAATAGCTCAATCTTAAAACAAACCATGAGTATGATTCAAGAAGACCACGATTCTAATAAAGAATATGCCTTAATCGCCATTGGTGGTACAGGGGCGGATTTCTTTAAAGCACGCGGAATCGATGTTTCCTTTGAGCTAAGAGGCTTAACGGATCAACCAACGTTTGAAGAAGTCCGTAAGATTGTGACAACGGCAACGACTATGTACCAAAACGAAGTGTTTGATGAATTGTATGTTTGTTATAATCACCACGTTAACTCACTAACGAGTCAGTTTCGTGTGGAAAAAATGTTGCCAATTACTGATTTAGATCCATCAGAGGCGACCTCTTACGAACAAGAATATCTTTTAGAGCCTTCACCTGAAGCAATCTTGGATCAATTGTTACCACAATATGCAGAAAGCTTAATTTATGGGGCGATCATTGATGCGAAAACAGCAGAACATGCTGCTGGGATGACCGCCATGAAAACAGCCACTGACAATGCGCAAAATATTATTAGCGATTTAACAATTTCTTATAACCGTGCTCGTCAAGGGGCGATTACCCAAGAAATTACAGAAATTGTTGCTGGTGCAGCTGCACTAGAATAATCTAGTCTTACGTTTGAACGTTTGTAAAAAACGTTCAAAGCGTGTGACTTTATGAAGACTGGAGGAAAGAAATTATGAGTTCAGGAAAGATTGTTCAAGTAATCGGTCCCGTTGTTGACGTGGAATTTTCATTAGATCAATCCTTACCCGATATTAACAACGCTTTAGTCGTTTATAAAAATGGCGAAGCAAAACAAAAAGTAGTACTTGAAGTCGCTTTAGAACTAGGTGATGGAGTGATTCGTTCTATCGCCATGGAATCGACAGATGGTTTACAACGTGGAATGGAAGTTATCGATACAGGAAAATCAATTTCAGTTCCTGTTGGTAAAGATACATTGGGTCGTGTGTTTAACGTTTTAGGAGACACAATTGACTTAGAAGCGCCATTCCCTGCAGATGCTGAACGTAGTGGGATTCATAAAAAAGCGCCAGCATTTGATGAATTAAGTACCAGTAATGAAATTTTAGAAACAGGGATTAAAGTTATTGACTTATTAGCGCCTTATCTAAAAGGTGGTAAAGTCGGACTTTTCGGTGGTGCCGGTGTTGGTAAAACCGTCTTAATTCAAGAATTAATTCATAATATTGCCCAAGAACATGGAGGGATTTCCGTCTTTACTGGTGTTGGTGAACGGACACGTGAAGGGAACGACCTGTACTATGAAATGAAAGATTCAGGCGTTATTGAAAAAACAGCCATGGTTTTTGGTCAAATGAACGAACCACCAGGTGCACGGATGCGTGTGGCCTTAACTGGGTTAACGATTGCTGAATATTTCCGTGATGTGGAAGGACAAGACGTGCTATTATTTATTGATAACATTTTCCGTTTCACCCAAGCCGGTTCAGAAGTTTCTGCCCTTTTAGGTCGGATGCCGTCAGCCGTAGGTTACCAACCAACCTTAGCGACTGAAATGGGACAATTACAAGAACGGATTACTTCAACGAAAAAAGGATCAATTACCTCTATTCAAGCAATCTATGTTCCAGCCGATGACTATACCGATCCAGCGCCAGCAACAGCGTTTGCCCATTTGGATGCAACAACTAACTTGGAACGTAAATTAACCGAACAAGGGATTTATCCAGCGGTAGATCCGTTAGCTTCATCTTCTAGTGCCTTGGCTCCTGAAATTGTTGGAGAAGAACACTACGAAGTGGCTACCGAAGTGCAACATATTTTACAACGTTACCGTGAATTACAAGATATCATCGCTATTTTAGGGATGGACGAATTATCAGATGATGAAAAAGTACTTGTTGGTCGCGCACGCCGTGTTCAATTCTTCTTATCTCAAAACTTTAACGTTGCTGAACAATTTACAGGTCAACCTGGTTCTTATGTACCAGTTGCGGAAACAGTTCGTGGCTTTAAAGAAATTCTTGAAGGTAAACATGATAATCTGCCAGAAGAAGCCTTCCGTAGTGTCGGTAAAATTGAAGATGCCATCGAAAAAGCGAAACAATTAAACTACTAGAAAGGCGGCAAACACAATGGATAGTCTTACTGTGAATGTAGTAACGCCGAATGGTCTAGTTTATGACCACCATGCAAAAATCGTTGTGGCGAAAACAACAGATGGTGAAATTGGTATTTTACCAAAACATGCGCCAATCATCGTTCCGCTAGCGATTGATGAAGTCCGCATCAAACGGACCGATTCAGATACACATGTTGACTGGGTAGCTGTAAATGGTGGTATCATGGAAGTCCGTGATAATGTCGTTTCTATTATTGCCGATAGTGCCGAACGTGAACGAGATATCGATGTACCTCGTGCTGAACGAGCAAAACAACGAGCAGAACGTTTAATTGAAGAAGCCAAAGCAAAAGACGACCGCGATCAACTACGTCGTGCGACTGTTGCTTTGCATCGTGCAATCAACCGGATCAACGTATCGAAACATGGGTAAAAAAGGCTGAAGGATTCAGTCACTTTTGTAGAGTTTAAGGCGCTTGCTATTGAGTCAGGTGCCTTAAACTCTATTTCTTCGTATTTTTTAATAAATAGTGTCAAATTTTGGCATTTCAAGTGGATTAATTATCGGTTTTTATTATTTTGTGATAAAATGTTCCTACGTTAGAAAAAAGGAGGCTCCTTATGCAATACTATGGAGTAGATGCTATTGTTCGAATCGTTAGTCATCTTATGTTCATTTACATAAGTTTTTGGGCGTTGCAATCATTGCGTATTGAGCAATTTTTCAAAACCCAATTTACACCGCAAATTAGAATGTTGATGGTATTTTTCGCCATCGCTATCGGATACACAGTTAGCTCTTTTGCTTTAGAATTGATTGCGCTTTGTCGAAATCTTTTCATTGTGTATTTTCCTTAAAAATTGAAAAATAAAAAAAGGTACAATTTTTAGTTGAATAATGGTATAATAGTAAAGATTTTGAATAGGAATACCTATTCTCATTTTTTTGGGGGGAACAAAATGGAACAAATTATTGTTCATGGTGGTAATACAAAATTAGAAGGAACTGTAAAAATTGAAGGCGCCAAAAACGCTGTTTTACCAATTTTAGCAGCTACTCTTTTAGCTGAAGAAGGCGTTACTACTTTAAAAAATGTACCAATTTTATCTGATGTATTTACAATGAATCAAGTAATTAAGCATTTGAATGTAGCCATTGATTTTGATGAAGACGCGAATGAAGTAACAATAGACGCAACACAACCTTTAGGGATCGAAGCAAACTATGAGTACGTTAGTAAAATGCGTGCTTCTATCGTTGTAATGGGACCTTTATTGGCTCGTAATGGCCATGCCAAAGTGGCAATGCCAGGTGGCTGTGCCATTGGGAAACGACCAATTGATTTACACTTAAAAGGCTTCCAAGCATTAGGTGCAAAAATCATCCAAAAAAATGGTTATATTGAAGCAATTGCGGATGAACTAATCGGTAACACTATTTACTTAGACTTCCCAAGTGTCGGCGCTACGCAAAACATTATGATGGCTGCTGTTCGTGCGAAAGGAACAACCATCATTGAAAACGTCGCTCGTGAACCTGAAATCGTTGACTTAGCAAACATTTTAAACAAAATGGGTGCCAATGTTATCGGTGCTGGGACAGAAACGATGCGTATCGAAGGCGTCGATAAATTACATGCCGTAGAGCATTCAATCGTTCAAGATCGAATTGAAGCAGGTACGTTCATGGTAGCTGCAGCAATGACTGAGGGCAATGTTTTAATTGAAGAAGCAATTTCTGAACATAATCGTCCGCTAATTTCTAAATTAACCGAAATGGGTGCAATCATTGAAGAAGAAGAAAACGGCATCCGTGTAATTGGACCAAAACATCTAAAACCAACAGATGTTAAGACAATGCCGCATCCTGGTTTCCCAACAGACATGCAAGCGCAAATGACAGCGATCCAAATGTTTGCTGAAGGAACAAGCATCGTGACAGAAACAGTCTTTGAAAATCGTTACCAACACTTAGAGGAAATGCGTCGAATGAACGCTGACTTAAAAATTGACGGCAACATTGCCGTTATTAATGGTGGCAACGAGTTACAAGGAGCAGCAGTTGAAGCCACTGATTTACGGGCAGCTGCCGCATTGATTTTAGTAGGGTTACGTGCAAATGGCATTACACGTGTCTCTAATTTGAAATATTTAGATCGTGGCTATTATGAGTTCCATAAAAAACTTCAAAAATTAGGCGCGAACGTTGAACGTGTCAATGATGAAAAAATTGAAGAAAAACAAGCAACGACAGTAATCTAAAGGAGTCAAACGTATGAGTTCATTTCGTTATATTTTAGTAACATTATTGAAAATTCTAGTGGTCATTTCGTTAGTCATTATCTTATTTGTTGTGGGAACAATGATTGGTTATGGTTTGATTGGAAATGGGAATCCAATGGATGTCTTTGATGAAAAAATTTGGACTCATATTATGAACTTCTTTAAATAAAAACTTATTTTAAGGCGGTGAACAAAAGTCAATTGACAATTGTTCATCGCCTTTTCTTTTTCCTGAATATCTATTTTATTCTATGCTATAATAATAGAAGTAAGATAATGAAGGAGTGGGATGGAAGATGCAAGCAACCGTAACAGAAATAGGCGAACATGCAATCGATGATTCAGAAAAAATGATTATTCTTTTTGGAGAAACTGCGACCGATACCTTGAAGCAACATGCAGTTATTCAATCATTCCCAGAAAAAGACCAAGTTACCTTGGCAGAAGGAGATCATCTGAAAATTGGCGATACAAATTATACAATCACAAAAGTGGGTTCTTTTGCCAATAGTAACTTGCAAAGTATCGCTCACAGCACTTTAATCTTTGCTGATGCACCAACCGATGAGGATGATGTTATCCGAAATGGTGTTTATTTAACGCCCCATCAGTTACCAAAGATAACGATTGGAACAACAATTGATTACTTAGTAAATGGAGCGTGAATCAATGGATAAAAAACAAACGACTGATAAACGCCTGTCTTGGTTTTGGCGTTGGTTTTTAAATAATCAAGTAGTAACAGCCTTACTGATTGTCTTATTGGTGCTGTTAATTATTCTAACTTTTACGAAAGTTTCTTATTTATTTAAGCCCGTCTGGCAGTTTTTCGGCGTTGTCGGCTTACCAGTAATTATGGCGGGGATTTTATATTATTTATTAAATCCGATTGTCGATTATTTAGAGAAAAAACAAATCTCACGTGTCTGGAGTATTATCGGCCTATTTATTTTAATTGTGGCACTACTCATTTGGGGTGGTATTGTAATCGTTCCTAAAATTCGTGAGCAATCTGTTAGCTTTGTGAATCATTTTCCTCAATATATTGATACAATTGATCAAAAATCGCAGGAAATATTAAGTGATCCACTTTTCGCGCAATTTAGAGAACAACTTGAAGCGGCAGGCGATAAAGTTGTCAGCTCGTTAGGTACCATCATTAAAAACGTCTCAACGTTCACAGTACAAGGAATTGGTAATTTCTTTGGGGCGGTGGCTACGATCTTTGTCGCCATCATTACGATGCCCTTTATTCTATTTTATTTACTGAAAGATGGCAAAAACTTAGCGCCATATTTAATGAAGTTTTTACCAGTAAAGATGCGTAAACCAACCTTAAAAGTTCTTGCAGAAGTCAATGATCAAGTCTCTTCTTATATTAGAGGACAATTAACTGTCGCTTTCGCAGTGGCAATTATGTTTATGATTGGTTTTTCTGTCATTGGCTTAGATTATGCAGTCACTTTAGGTATTGCAGCAGGCTTTTTAAATTTAATCCCTTATTTAGGGTCATTTTTAGCCATGATTCCAGCAGTCTTTTTAGGAATTGTCAGCGGGCCAGCTTTGTTAATTAAAGTCTTGATTGTTTTTGCCATTGAGCAAACGGTCGAAGGTCGGTTTATTTCACCACTTGTCCTAGGCAGTCAGTTATCCATTCATCCAGTCACCATTTTGGTTGTTTTATTAACGTCTGGTAAACTATTTGGGATTGTCGGGGTAATTTTAGGAATTCCTGTTTATGCCGCAGCTAAGGTGATAATTACACACATTTTTGAGTGGTACCAAATTGTTTCTGGTTTGTATGATGAAGATAAGCCAGATCAACAAGAATCTACGTAACAAAAGAGACAAGCAGTGAACGAACTGCTTGTCTCTTTTTGCTGTAAATCACTCGGAAAATTTAGAATGTTTTACCGTATTCAGTTGCTTTGGTCATAGCAGTATTTAAAAGTTCTTCCGCACGATCAGGGATATGATCGATTCCTTCGATGAATAATCCGTCGACTTGATCAACACCAATAAAGTTTAGAATCGCTTTAATGTATTGAGAAGCAAAATCTTTTCCTTCGTAGAAGCCGCCATTTGATTGGATGTGTAAGGCTTTTTTACCACTTGTTAGAGGTTTTGGTCCTTCTGCAGTATATTGGAATGTTTTTCCAGCAACGTTGATTGTATCTACCCAAGCTTTTAAGCGCGTCGGTACGTTTAAGTTCCACATTGGATTAGCAATTACTACTTTGTCTGCAGATAAAAATTGATCAGTTAATTCATTAAAACGAGCCACTTTTTGTTGTTGGTTTTCGCTTAATGTTTCAAATGCTGCACCAGCGCGAAGTGCACCCCAAGCAGATAATAATTCTTCATCGATTTCCGGCATGTTTGTTTCTGGTGCATAAACATCTAAAATTTCGATTTCGTCTGATGGATTTGTTTCACGGTATGAAGCTAAAAATGTTTCTAACGCACGAACTGAGCGTGATTCTTCTTTTGTTAATGGATGTGCTTTAACAACTAATAATTTTGACATTGTGTAATCTCCTTAAAATAAATAGTTTAAAAATTCAACATCTCTATTTTACTAATAAAAAGTAAGAGAAAGCAAGTCTTTTTTTTACTTTTAGTAAACTTTTTTTTAAAATGGATCAAAAGAGTAAAAAATAAATAAAAATATTTTTTGGAAAGGCTTGCATATTAAAAAAAAGCGTGCTATTATTACTTTGTAAATAAGGATTGTTACTGCTTTGCAGGCAAAACCAGAGTCTTCCATTAACACAATCAGTGGAGGGATTCTGGGCTTTTTTTATAAAAAAGTGAGGTTGCATTCATCATGAGGATTGAAAAAGTTTTAAATAATAATGTCGTGCTTTCAAGAAATGAGCAAGGCGAAGAAATTGTTTATATGGGACGCGGCTTAGCCTTTCAAAAGAAGATTGGAGACACGATCAATCCAGATTATGTTGAAAAGGAATTCGTGTTAAAGGACTCCGCTATGGCAGGGCAATTCCAGCAGCTGTTTGAAGACGTCCCCACCAAAGAAGTAGAAGTCGTCAAACAAATCGTTGATTTAGCAGAAACAACGCTAGCGATTGAGCTTTCATCAAATATTTATTTAACTTTAACGGATCATATTCACTATGCGTTACTTCGAGCCAAAGAAGGAATTGATATTCCGAATCCTCTTGTATTCGAAACACGCAAATTTTATCCTAAAGAATTTGAAATCGCAAAGCAAGCATTAGCAATTATTGCTGAAAAGCTAGGGGTTCAATTTTCAGAAAATGAAGCGGGCTTCATTGCTTTTCATATTGTGAATGCTGAACAAGGAAATGGCAATATGGAAGTTACCATGGAAGCAACCAAGATGGTTCGTGATATTTTAACGATTATTAGTCGCTACTTTGGACAGGTGTTTGATGAAGATTCATTGAACTATCAACGAATTGTTACACATCTTCAATATTTTGCGCAACGTTATTTAAAACAAGAAGCGCATGATGAGGAGGACGAATTTCTTTTTGCATTGGTCCAAGGAAAGTATCCTAAGGCGTTTCAAGCGGTCCAACGTATTAATGAGTATTTATTAAAAAGCTATGATCGACCAATTGATCAAGCGGAAATGATTTATTTAACCATTCATATCCAAAGAGTGGTCAATGATAAAAAAGCATAACAACCAATAATCGCGGATTGTTACTGATAATGCAGGCAAAACCTAGATTGAAAAAACCGATAACGATTTTCGCAGACTGCGCAGCTGTGAAGAGAAGGATCTGGCTCTTTTTCAATGTAGGTTTTTTTGATATTAAAAATTAATGGAAATGAGGATCTAGAGATGAGTAAAAATCAAGAAATTGCAGCACGTGTGTTAAAAGCTGTTGGGGGCGAAGGCAACGTTAATAGTGTTGTTCACTGTGCTACGCGCTTACGTTTTAAATTAAAAGATGAGAATAAAGCAGATACAGCTGCATTGAATGCTGACCCAGATGTTATTCAGGTAGTTCAAAGTGCAGGACAATATCAAGTGGTTATTGGCAGTCACGTTAGTGATGTCTATAAGGATTTGATGGCCAACAGTGGACTAGGTAATGATTCTGATAATAGAGAAAAAGAAAGTGGCGGAAATATTTTTAACCGTTTAATTGATATTATTTCTTCTATTTTTACACCGTTTTTAGGTGCAATGGCCGGCGCTGGGGTTCTAAAAGGCTTCTTAACATTAGCTGTAACTATGGGCTGGTTAGCTGACACTTCAGGCGTATATCTTGTTCTCTTTTCGATTGCAGATGGCTTATTTACTTTCTTACCAATTATGTTAGCGTTTACGGCTGCTAAAAAATTCAATACTAATCCCTTTTTAGCGGTTGCTTTGGCGATGGCCTTAGTTCATCCCAGCATTACTGCTTTAGCAGGCAAAACAATTAGCTTTGCTGGTCTTCCAGTGATTATTGGGCCAAGTGGCTATACTTCTTCGGTTTTACCAATTATTTTGGCTGTTTTTGCACAAAGTTATGTAGAACGTTTCTTCAAAAAAGTAATTCCGAGTTTTCTACAAATTATCTGCGTTCCGTTAGCTGTTTTCCTTATTATGGCACCTGTTACCTTCTTAGCTATTGGTCCTATCGGGACGGTCATTGGCGATTGGTTGGGACAAGGATACAACGCAATTTACGCTTTTAGTCCAATTATCGCAGGGTTATTAATGGGTTCGTTGTGGCAAGTCTTGGTAATGTTTGGTATGCATTGGGGCTTTGTACCAATTATGATGTTAAACTTAACACAAGGTGGCGATACGATGGTACCAATGTTATTACCAGCCGTTATTGCACAAGGCGGGGCTGCTTTAGCTGTCTTTTTCCTAACAAAAAATGTGAAACTAAAAGGTTTGGCTTTGTCTTCAAGTATTACGACTATTTTTGGAATTACTGAACCAACTGTATATGGCGTGACTTTACCATTGAAAAAACCATTTATTGCAGCTTGTATTGGTGGCGGTATCGGTGGAGCATTTGTGGCTATGAATCACGTGAAAAACTTTACGTTTGGCTTAGTTAGTATGTTGAGCTTGCCTGGGTTTATTCCTGCAGAGACAAAAGATACTGCACCGATGATTACTGGTGCAATTGGTGCCGGAATTGCCTTTATCATTGCGTTTGTCTTAACGTTTGTCTTACGTTTTGAAGATCAACCTAATCCAGAAACAGCAACTGAAAAAACAGCAACTGATAAGATGGTGGCACCTGTAAAAACGAATCAAGAAGACAAAATTATTTTAGCAAGTCCACTTCAAGGTGAAATTTTACCGCTAGAAAAAGTACAAGACCCTGTTTTTGCTTCAGGTGCTTTAGGAAAAGGTGTTGCAATTGAGCCGACTGAAGGCAAACTGTATGCACCCGCAGATGGTGAAATCACCACATTATTTCCGACAGGACATGCTGTTGGCTTGACGACAACAGAGGGCGTTGAATTATTAATGCATATTGGCATGGATACGGTCGAATTAGATGGTAAGGGCTTTGAATTATCAGTGAAACAAGGTGATTCTGTTAAAAAAGGAGATTTGCTGGTTACTTTTGATATTGCTGCCATTAAAGAAGCTGGTTATCCAGTAGTTACACCGATTGTGGTAACGAATACGAATGATTATTTAGATGTTTTGGATATGAACCAAACAGACGTGTTACATGGTGAAGACTTTTTAGCCATTATTAAATAAAAGACAATTGGAGGAGGAACAAGTATGACAACAACGACAAAATTTCCAAAAGGATTTTTATGGGGCGGTGCGACCGCAGCCAATCAATTAGAAGGGGCTTACTTAGCCGACGGTAAAGGTTTATCTGTGGCAGATGCGATGCCGGGAGGAAAACAACGTTTCGCTATTTTAGGAGATGAAGCGTTTGATTGGACGATTGACGAAACGAAATATCGCTACCCTAATCATACAGGAATTGATCACTATGATCGCTTTAAAGAGGACATTGCGTTGTTTGCTAAAATGGGCTTCAAATGTTATCGGTTTTCAATTGCGTGGTCGCGTATTTTTCCACAAGGAGATGAAACACAACCGAATGAAGCCGGCTTGAAATTTTATGATGCGGTTATCGATGAATGTTTAAGCTATAACATTGAACCAGTAATTACGATTTCTCATTATGAAATGCCACTGCATTTAGCGAAAGAATACGGCGGGTGGAAAAATCGTCAATTAGTTGACTTTTATGAACGTTTTGCGGAAACTGTTTTAACACGTTACCACCAAAAAGTTAACTATTGGATGACATTCAATGAAATTAATTCAGCTTTTCATTTTCCAGCACTTAGTCAAGGATTGGTAAAAAGCAATGGAGCCAATGATTATCAAAACATTTTCCAAGCATGGCATAATCAATTTGTTGCAAGTAGTAAAGCTGTAAAAATTGGCCATGAATTAAATCCAGAATTAAAAATTGGATGTATGATTATTTATGCAACAACGTATGGCATTGATTCGAATCCAGTCAATCAAGTTGCTACAATGATTGAAAACCAAGAGTTTAATTATTATTGTACAGATGTTCAAGTTCGTGGTGAATATCCAACATACGCAGAACGCATATATCAAAAATATGCTGTGAAAGACTTAGTCATTGAAGAAGGCGATTTAGAATTATTAAAAGAATACCCAGTGGATTACATTGGCTTTAGTTATTATATGTCGACTGCTGTCGATGTTACTGGTACTACCAACGATACAGCAAATGGGAATCTTTTAGGCGGCGTTAAAAATCCCTTCTTAGAAGCAAGTGAATGGGGTTGGCAAATTGATCCCGAAGGCTTACGAATTGCCCTAAATGAATTATATAATCGTTATCAAAAACCTTTATTTATTGTGGAAAACGGCTTAGGTGCAATTGATAAAGTAGACGAAAATTTCTATGTGGCAGACGACTATCGGATTGATTATTTACGTCGTCATATTGAAGCAATGGCAGAAGCAGTTGCAGATGGCGTCGATTTAATGGGCTATACGCCGTGGGGCTGTATTGATTTAGTCAGTGCTTCCACAGGTGAAATGAGTAAACGGTATGGGTTTATTTACGTTGATTTAGACGATGAAGGAAATGGTACTAAAAACCGTTATGAAAAAAAATCGTTTAATTGGTACAAACAAGTTATCGAAACTAATGGACAAAACTTAGACTAGTTATTGTAATTAAACAAAACAAGATAAGCGTAGCAGGTTGTTGCTTCTGTTCCCGCCGTCTATTAATTTTTAAGCTTGGGCCAAAAATCTAAAGTGATTTTTGGCCCAAGCTCTTTTTTGTCAATTTTTCAAAATAGTGCACAATACGTTATAATAGAAACAACTGAGAGGAGCGTTTCTAATGATTAAGCAATTACAACATCCATTTTTTGTTATTATGGGTCCTAGTGGTTCTGGCAAGACCGCAATTACAAGTAAGGTTTTTCCGAAAAACTATAAAGTTATCTCGCATACTACGAGGAAAAAACGGTTGGATGAAGTGGATGGTGTGGATTACTATTTTGAAACAAAAGCAAGTTTTCAAACCTTGATTGAAACCAATCAGTTAGTGGAGTATGATTTTTACCATGGAAACTATTACGGTGTCGGTGTAGCTGCCATCGTTGAAACAACGAAAGAGCATCCAGCCTATAATGCGTTAACTTTTCCAGGCTTTCAAGCGGTCTTTGAGCGTTTTGGTGAGTCCGTCATTCCAGTTTTTTTTGACGTTTCAAAAGAAAATATTTATCAACGTTTAAAGCAACGAGAATCTGATCCTAAAATTATTGAAGAACGTTTAAACCTTTATGATCAAGAAATTCTTATCAAAAACCAATTGGAACAATATCCTAATTATCAACGAATAGATGCCAATGGACCTATAAAAGAGGTCGCTGGCTTGTTACAAGAATGCATCAAACACTATTATTAATCAAGCAACTGGTGAGACAGAATCTAACATCAATTTTGTCTTGCTAGGTGCTTGATTTTTTTTGTAAAAAACTTGCATTCTGAATAGAGAGTGCTATAATGACATGGTGTCATATGACAATGTGTCATAAAAGGGAGGAACACAAATATGCCTACGAATACGTTTTTTCATTTGCCAGAAGAAAAGCAACAACGCTTATTAGATGCTGCGCAAATTGAATTTTCGCGCCATTCTTTACAAGAAGCGTCAATTGCAAATATTGTTAAATTAGCGGAAATTCCTCGCGGTAGCTTTTATCAATATTTTGAGAACAAAGAAGATTTGTATTTTTATTACTTTGCGACATTAAGAAAAAATAGTGAACGAGATTTAGAGAAACAAATTATTGCAGAAAATGGTGATTTAATCGAAGCCATGGATGTCTATTTCTCCAAAATGATTGTCGAAGTGCTAACTGGAGAGAATGCTTCTTTCTATCGGAATTTATTTGTCAACATGGATTATCGTGCTTCACGTCGGGTGACGGATAATTTAGCGACTGGAGAAGAGGAAAAAAATAGGAAACAGCACTGTCATAAGCATAGAGGAAGAAAAGGCCATGCTGCCTATGCAGAACATCTTTATCAAATAATTGATCGTTCGAAATTAACCATTGAAACGCCAAAAGAATTCACATGGTTCATGCAGACGGCGATGCATGCCGTTTTCTCAACAATTGTTGATGGGTATCGTCAACAAAGAGAAAATACTGCCTATGATTCAACTGAAGCAGTCAAACAATTAAAAATGAAATTAAATTGGTTGAAAAATGGCGCTTATAAGTAGCAAAAAGGAGGAGAAGTTAGTTGATTAAACTAGTCAAACGGATGTCGTTATGGTCGGTCTTTGCAGCGGTTTTATTTATGATCGTGCAAATTATCGCAGATTTATATCTGCCCACATTAACATCTAATATCATTAATGACGGTGTTGCTAAAGGAGATATTAACTATATTTGGAGTACAGGAGTTGTCATGTTAGGCTTTTCTTTGATTAGCATTGTCGCTTCTATTGGAAATACCTTTTTTGCCACCAAAGAATCACAAAGTTTAGGTAAAAAATTACGGACTGATATTTATCGAAAAGTTGAAAATTTTTCTAATAATGAATTTGATAAATTTGGGACAGCTTCGCTAATTACACGAACAACCAATGATGTCAATCAGATTCAAATGGTTATGCAAATGTTTTTACGTTTAATGATTAACGCACCTTTAACGTTAATTGGTGCAAGCTTTATGGCGTATAATAAGGACCCGCAATTAACGAAAATTTTTCTATATGTTTTACCAATTATGGCTGTTTTAGTGGGAGGTATCATGTTTTTAGCGGTTCCGTTATTTAAAAGCATGCAAAAGAAAACAGACCGTTTAAATTTAGTTTTTCGTGAAGGACTGACAGGGGTTCGTGTGATTCGGGCCTTTGGCAAAGCAAACTATGAAGAACAACGTTTTGATGAAGCCAATAAGGATTATACACAAACGGCGATTAAAGTGAATACGATTGTCGCTTTGATGATTCCTTTAATGACACTCATTATGAGCGGTACCAATATTGCAATCACCTGGTTTGGCGGTCATTATATTGCGGAAATGCAACTAGAAGTAGGGAACTTAATTGCCTTTATGACTTATGCCATGCAAATTCTGATGAGTTTCATGATGTTATCTATGATTTTTGTCATGGTACCGCGGGCGCAAGCTTCTGCTGATCGGATTAATGAGGTGCTAAATACTGATTCAGAAATCAAAGATGTACCCAATCCAGAACTACTCTCTCTAAAAGGCGACGAAGCAACATTGGCGTTTGAACATGTTAATTATCGTTACCAGCATGCTGAAAACTTAGCACTGGAAGATATAGATTTTTCAGCAAAATCTGGGGAGACGGTCGCAATTATTGGTGGGACAGGTTCTGGGAAAACAACGCTGGTTAATCTTTTACCACGTTTTTATGATGTTGAATCTGGCAAGATTTTGCTAAATGGTAAAAACATTAAAGATACGTCACAGCATAATTTACGAGAAATGATTGGCTTTGTACCGCAAAAGGCTGTTTTATTTACAGGAACGATTCGTGAAAATATGCAATACGGCGCCCCAAATGCGACCGATGAAGAAATTTGGCAAGCTTTAGAAATCGCGCAGGCGAAGGCGTTTGTTTCAGAATTGGCAGAAGGTTTGGATAGTCATGTCGAACAAGGCGGCGGTAATTTTTCTGGCGGACAACGCCAGCGGTTGGCTATTGCTCGTGCTTTAGTAAAACCAGCAGATGTCTATGTTTTTGATGATTCCTTTTCTGCATTGGATTTCAAAACAGATGCTAATTTAAGAAAAGCCTTAAAAGAGCAGATGACGGATGCAATTGTCGTTTTAGTGGCCCAACGTGTAAGTACGGTTATGGAAGCATCGACAATTTTAGTATTAGACGAAGGAAAATTAGTTGGTAAAGGAACGCATGAAGAGTTATTAGCGAATAACCAAACGTATCAAGAAATTGTACATTCTCAATTGAGAGAGGAGGACCTTGCATGAGTAGTCGACCAAAAGGCGGACCAATGGGCGGGGGACCAGGACGCAACATTGGCGCAAAAGGGCCAAAACCAAAAAATTTCTGGAAAACAGTGAAACGTTTATTTCGATACATGTCTAAACGAATGCTGTCAATTATTGCTGTCTTAGTGTTAGCAATCGCAGCCGTCGTTTTCCAAATCCAAACACCAAAAGTATTAGGACAGGCAACAACTGAAATTTTTAAAGGCGTCATGAAAGGCGCTGCTGAAATGAAACAAGGCTTAAAAATAACTTCTTTCCCAATTGATTTTGACAAAATCGGTCAAATTTTATTAATTGTTATTGCCATGTACCTTATTTCTGCTGTCTTTAATTTCTTGCAGCAAGTAATTATGACACGTGTTTCACAGCGAACAGTTTATGAATTACGTCAAGAATTAGAAGCGAAAATGAACAAAGTTCCAATTTCCTATTATGATACTCATAGTAATGGGGACATCATGTCGCGGGCAATTAACGACATGGATAATATTGCGAGTACTTTACAACAAAACTTAACCCAATTAATTACCAGTATCGTGACATTTGTGGGTGTACTTTGGATGATGCTGACCATTAGCTGGCAGTTAACACTAATTGCCTTAGCAACAGTGCCATTAAGTTTAATTGTTGTGATGGTTGTGGCGCCTCGCTCGCAAAAACATTTTGCGGCTCAACAAAAAAGCTTAGGATTATTGAATAACCAAGTCGAAGAAACCTACGGTGGTCACGTAGTAGTAAAAAGTTTCAACCACGAAGAAAGTGATCAAGAAGTATTTGAAAAAGAAAATGAAAAATTATACCATGCTGGTCGCAAAGCACAATTTATTTCAGCGATCATTATGCCTTTAATGAACTTTATCAAAAATCTAGGCTATGTGTTTGTTGCAGTCCTTGGTGGCGTAAAAGTAGCGAATGGTATGATGGATTTAGGGGATGTCCAAGCATTTCTTCAATATACCAATCAATTTTCACAACCGATTACTCAAATCGCTAATTTAATGAATACAATCCAAGCTACGGTGGCTTCGGCAGAACGTGTCTTTGAAGTATTAGATGAAGAAGAAATGGTGGATGAACCTTCTGGCATACCAGTGGAAACAGATAGTCCTTATCGTGTTTCTTTTGAACATGTTGCTTTTGGCTATTCACCAGAGAAATTATTAATGAAAGATTTCAATTTAAATGTTAAACCTGGGGAAATGGTCGCAATCGTGGGCCCAACAGGTGCTGGGAAAACAACCCTAATTAACTTATTGGAACGCTTCTATGATATTAGTAGCGGCAGCATCAAATATGATGGCGTTGATACGCGCGATTTATCTCGCGAAGAGTTGCGAGCACACTTTTCAATGGTTCTTCAAGATACTTGGTTGTTCACTGGAAGTATCTATGACAATATTCATTATGGTAATGACCAAGCGAGCGAAGAAGAAGTGATCCGTGCGGCGAAAGCAGCCCATGTGGATGATTTTGTCAGAAAATTACCAGAAGGCTATCAAACGATTCTAAATGAAGAAGCCAGCAATATTTCTCAAGGTCAACGACAATTAATTACAATTGCTCGAGCATTCTTAGCAAATCCAGACGTTTTAATTTTGGATGAAGCCACCTCAAGTGTGGACACTCGAACAGAAATACTGATTCAAGCAGCAATGAATCGTTTATTGGAGAATCGGACCAGCTTTGTAGTCGCTCATCGCTTGTCGACTATCCGTGATGCCGATACGATTATCGTTATGGCAGAAGGTTCAATTGTAGAAACAGGAACCCACGATGAATTAATGGCGAAAAACGGTTTTTATGCTGATTTATATAACAGTCAGTTTTCAGAAGAAGTAGCCTAAAAGGCGAAGAAAAAAATAGTAATTCATGATGGGGCTGAAGGAGCCATAGTCGTAAAGACTGGTTCCTGAAGCCTTATTTTTTTAACAAAAAGTTAGCGAAATTGAAAAATTTCTATTTTCTTTTGAGAAAAACAGGATATTACTTGATGAAATAGCAAGAGATGTATAAAATGGGAGAGAAGAAAATGGAGGTAACAGAAAAAATGACTGAATTTCAATTAGAAAAAGCTGCGACATTAAAAACAATTGCCATTCGTGCGAAAAAAGTTGGCGAAATGGTCGACTTTTATAAAAAAGTAATGGGTTTTGTTTTAAAGTCAGAAGAAAATAACCTGTCTATCTGGGGTACACGTGAAGCAGGAACGCAATTATTAATTTTAGAAGAAACTAGAAAAGCCGAAGATTTTCATAATGAAGAAAAGCAAATGGCTTATTTTTCAATTAAAGTTCCTACGGAAAAAGAATTTTTACAAATTGCTCAACGAGTGCTTGAACAAGACTATCCAATTGATGAAAGTTTCCAAATTGGCACACGTCAAAGCATGTTCATTACTGATCTTGAAGGCAATCAATTTGAGATTTTTCACGATGAAGCAACAGCAAATTCGACTTCTGAAAAGCAACCGATTGTGCTTAAAGATCTTATCAGTGAGGACTTAGAGCCACATCAAGGGTTAGCCGCTGGGTCATATTTAGCGCATGTGCAATTAAAAACAAACAATCAAAAAGAAATAAAAGCATACTATGAGGAAGTTCTGGGTTTAAAACACAATGAAAAAGATCAATTTGTTTTAGAAGATGGCAAAGCAACTATTGGATTCCAAAAACCTGAAACAAGTGAAGTGGATCAATTACCTGATCCACACTTAGGTTTAGATTTCTTTACCATTAAGCTCTCTGATCAAGACCATATTTTAGCAATGGAGCAACAATTAACGTCAAAAAATCAAGAGTTCTTTATTGACCAGAAAAAAGCGATTGTCACTGTGTTTGATCCAATTGGCTTGGAATGGTGGTTTGTCTTAAAATAAACGCTTAGACAGACAAAATAAGCTTGTTTTAGCAAGTCTGGAATAAAGTCGGAATAAAAGTTTAACGCTGCTTTTGTTCGGGACTTATTCTAGACTTTTCCTTTAATATTAAAAATAGTAGGTGAAAAAATGTACGAAAAAACAAAGTGGAAAATTCAAAATATGATGAAAAAAGGTGTTTTTTCGGGGGCTAGTTTTTGTTTCATTGAAGGTGAAAAAGAGGAGAGCAATTGTTGGGGACTCGCACAAGTAAAACCCACCAAAGAACAATTAACCTCGGCCATGCTGTTTGATGTGGCTTCTTTAACCAAAGTAGTCGGCACCACCACCGTTATTTTGCAATTAGTGGAAGAAGGAAAAATTATTCTAGATCAATCATTACAAACTTATTATCCCTCTTTTCAAGATTCTAACATTACAATCCGGCATTTGTTGACACATACGGCAGATTTACAAGGCTATATTCCTAATCGTGATCAGCTGAATGCCCAAGAATTAAAAGACGCCTACAATCATTCATTTCACGCAGGCAAAGCAATAGGTAAAAAAGTCGTCTATACAGATGCAGGGACTATTTTATTAGGCTTTATGTTAGAAGAAATGTTCCAGCAATCAATGATAGAAATTTTATCTGAGCGAGTATTGCTTCCTTTAGGGATGAACGAAAGTACGTTTCTACCAAAGAATCCTTTAAACTGTGTGCCAACAGAATTACATGAACAAAGAGGGTTGATTCGAGGTGCAACCCATGATCCTAAGGCATTCGTTTTACGGGAACATGCAGGGAATGCTGGCTTGTTTAGCAATGTCTATGATTTAACAAAATTTGTTCGAATGTATTTAAATCGAGGCAGTTATCACAATCACCAATTCTTGAAAAAAGAGACGATTGATTTGTTACTAGTTAACCAAGTGCCAGCTGCAGATAAACCACGTTCTCTAGGCTGGGATTTTAAATATGATGTAGCTACGCAACGGCCATTATTATTCCATACAGGCTATACGGGAACTTTTTTGCTAATTGATGTGCAACAACAATCAGCGTTTATCTTTTTATCTAATCGAGTCCATCCAGAGGACCACCGGAACACTTATATCGAAGAAAGAGATCAGTTGTTGGCAACCTATTTAAAAGAGAAATCATCAGTTTCAGATGAAATGACTAGTTTTTAGTGATATAATGAGAGCGAATTCAATTTGGGAGGTCACAGTCAATGCAAGAACCATTATTTTTACAACCTGTTTTTCAAGAAAAAATTTGGGGCGGCAATCGTCTACACACGCTATTTGGTTTTGATTTACCGAGCGATAAAATTGGTGAAGATTGGGCCATCAGTGCACATCCACATGGCGTTAGTACTGTTTTAAATGGCGAATTTAAAGGAAAAAAATTAGATGAATTGTGGGCAGACCATCAAGAGCTATTCGGCCATGCAGGTGGTGCTGTCTTTCCATTATTAACGAAAATTTTAGATGCTGAAGATGATTTATCCGTGCAAGTTCATCCCGATGATGCATATGGCCAAAAACATGAAGGCGAGCTAGGCAAAACTGAATGTTGGTACATTATTGATGCAGAACCTGGCGCTGAAATCATTTATGGACATCACGCGAAAACAAAAGAAGAACTAGCTGAAATGATTGAAGAAGGTCGTTGGGACGATCTTTTAAGAAAAGTACCAGTGAAAAAAGGCGATTTTTATTATGTACCAAGTGGCACTATTCATGCCATCGGCTCGGGTATTTTAATTTTAGAAACGCAACAAAGCAGTGATACTACGTATCGGGTTTATGATTATGATCGAACAGATGATCAAGGAAAGACCCGGGAATTGCATATTCAACAATCCATTGATGTGACAACCGTTCCGGCGAAGGATCCTGACCTCTCTATTCAACAAGAAAATCAAGGACAATCAAGCATTGTTACTTATGTAAAAACAGATTTCTTTAATGTCTATGAGTGGCGTGTCAGTGGGATTCTAAAAGTTAAAAAACAAGCACCTTATACATTAGCAACAGTTATTGAAGGTGTTGGTCGATTGATTACAGAAGATGCTGCAAAAGCAGATGTGGCTACTTTTGATTTGAAAAAAGGCGATAGCTTTATCTTTCCAACAGATATTCCGAGCTGGCGTTTTGAAGGTGATCTAACGATTATAGCTTCAGAACCTGGTAGTCGCTAAAAAAAGAGGGGATCATCAACAGATGATTTCCTCTTTTTTTGGCATTAAAACAGTTTATTTTGTTATAAAGGAACGTTTAGGTAAGGCAGCGATAACAGCTGTGACGATGATGACTGATAGCAGACGATCCCCGTAATCTGTTATCAATTGAACCAACAGGACGCTTGCTAACTGATTGAAGCCTAAACCATATAAAAATTGGACAATTATACTGGAGCCAGCAGAAGTAATTCCACCAAATAAACAAACTGTGATTAAGGAAGAAATCACTGTTCCTGGTATCGTTAACCACAACGTTTTAAATGGTAATTTGGGTACTTTTAACTGCTGATGAAGGAGCAAGCCTGCTAAAATTCCTGTGCAGAGTTGGACAGGTGAATAATACAGAGAAAAGATATCCGTTGTCAATCCAGTTAGTAGACTTGTTAAAATACCTGTCAGTGCGCCAAAGAGTGGGCCTAATAACGCACCTGTAAAAATAGTTCCCGCGCTATCAAGATAAATTGGTAAACGAAGGAGTAACGCAATGGTACTGCCAAGGTAATTTAAAGCAACACTAAAAGCGATAATTGTAATGATTCGTGGTGTTATGTTTTTCATGGTTATCCCATCCTTAAATTTTTGAAATCTCTTTCGATCTCATCTATTTGTACATTTAAAAGAATGGATAGAAACTTCACGAAAAACTGTTGACTATCAACCGTAGTCAAGACATGACAATTGGCTGGTTGCTGCTGGAAATGATAATGATCGATCATTGATTGCCCCATAGCAATGCCGTCAGGAACAATTTGTCCGTAACTGGAAAAGCCTTGGCAGAGCGTAGGATCAATAAAATAAGCAACCGCTAAGGGATCGTTGATAACACACCCTAAAATACGTTCATATTTCCAATGAAAATCAAAATAAAATTGAGTAATCTCAGCGAGGTAATTCCCCATTTTGGGGTTGAGTCGTTGACAATAGTTGAGAATTGTTGGTGTAAAAACAATTTCTCGTGTGACATCTAAGCCGACCATCTCGATTTTTGCACCTAATTCCTCAAAAACCCAAGCTGCTGCATCAGGATCACACCAATAATTAAATTCTGCAACAGGAGAGCAATTGCCGTGGCTTTTAAAGGTACCACCCATTGAGACAAAACGTTGAAGATTTCGCCCCAGAAGAGGTTCTTTTTTTAAAGCCAACGCAATATTTGTTAAAGGACCAAGGGCAATGATTGAGCAATCGGTAGCTTGTTGAAAGGTTTGTGCTAAATAGTCAGCAGCGGAAAGCGCTTGTGCTTGGATTTTGCTAGTTCTGGGGAAATAAGTTTCACCTAAACCATCCATGCCATGTGTATCTTGTGCACTAACAAATGGCCGTTTTAAAGGGCTAGCAGCCCCTTGGTAGACAGGAATATCTAAGCGATTAACTTTTTCTAAACATTTAAAAACATTTCCCACGCCAATTTCCACAGGGACATTTCCACAAACAACTGTAATCGCTTGGACATCTAGCTCTGGTGAAGCAAGTGCATACAAGAGAGCAAGCGTGTCATCAATTCCAGGATCACAATCAATAATTACTTTTTGCATTTTTTCCAATCCTCCTTTTTCGTTAACTGCAAATGATAACTCTTGTTAAAAAAGCTATGACTTGAGTTAGTATTGAGAGATACTTAGTTTTTTATTCTGGGAAGTTTCCGAACCAGTCCGAGAAATTCTCGATTTTAAATGCACCTCTTTATCTTACTATATTTTGTAAAGATGTAAATAGTTGTCGGAGAAATGAAAAAGAATCTAGTCCTATATGTAGGAACTAGATTCTTCTTTTATTTATAAAGCGTTTCAGGAATAGCGATCGGTTCACCATATTTTTTCTCTAAAGCGGTCCGAATTAACCGAATCCCTAGATTTTTGTTGCGTGCTAAGATTGGACCGTGGAAGTAGGAGCCAAACACATTTTTATAGACAACGCCTTCGCCATTATCTTGACCGTTATTGCCTTTGCCTTGTTTGACTGTTCCTAAAGGTCGTTCACCTTCGCCTAAAAAAGTCATGCCATTATGATTTTCAAAACCATAATACGTTTCATCAAATTCTTCATTATAAATTTCGATATCACCAATGAAACGATTGTTGTCTTGGCTCAAAGTGTAATGATCTAATGCACCGATTCCTTTAATTTTTTCGCCTTGTGCGCCGACATAGTAATGTCCTAGAAGTTGATAACCACCACAGATAGCTAACAAGACGCCATCATTTTCAATATAAGAAGTCAAAGCTTCTTTTTTATTCTGAATGTCTTCTGAGATGATCAATTGCTCGAAGTCTTGACCGCCACCAACAAAGACTAAATCATATTTTTCGGGATCAAACGGTTCGTAGATACTGATAATTTCTGATCGGAAGGTAACGCCCATTTTTTCGGTTAAATATTTAAGCATCAATAAATTTCCGTTATCTCCGTAAGTATTTAATAAGTTGCCATATAAATGACAAACGACTAATTCTTTAGACACCATTCATTCCCCCTTGAATATACCCTTGGGCTGTTAATGATTTTCTTAATTGCAAAACAGCAGTATAGGTTGCCAAAATATAGACATGATCTGTCGGCAACGTTTTAATTTCTGAAATTACTTGCTCCAAATCAGGAATTTCTAGTAATTTTTCTTCAGGAATACCCGCAACTTTTAAACGCAAGGCCATATCTTCATGGCGATCACCGCCAGCAATTACTTTTGGAATGTCCATATCAGCAAAGGCTTCATGATTACCATCCCAAATCCAACTGACATCAATTCCATCTGCATAATTGGCATTTAATAATGAAACCAGCGAGAAAGAGTAAGGGGCTAAGCCCATCATATCAATGACCTGATTTAAACCAACGGGATTTTTTACTAAAACTAACGTACATTCTTTATCGCCAACTTTAATGGTTTCTTGACGCCCAAAAACTTTTTCATCATAAGCTAAGCCTGCTCGGATTTTATCTGGTGCCACCTGATAATATTCTGCTACCGCTGTGGCTGCTAGCGCATTATAAACATTATACATCCCACCAACAGCAATGCCGTATTCTTCGCCATCAATCACAAAATCAGCAGATGTATTATCCATCCGGACCATTTCCGTTAACTGCACATCCAACTCAGGCCGTTTGAAGCCACAATTTGGACAATAGTAATCACCTAAATTAGCATACGTAATCATTTTATAATGAAGAATATGATTACATTTTGGACATAAAACCCCATCTGTATTGTAATGAGCCAATTGCTCTTTCGGTGGCAAATGATTAAATCCATAGTATTTGCGAGGATTTACAGTTTCTTTTGAATTAAAAATTGGCGAATCACCATTGCACAAAATAGTTGCTTCAGGAGCAGCAGCGGCGCCTTCCATAATTAAGCGATACGTCGTATAGATTTCGCCATAGCGATCCATTTGGTCGCGGAAAATATTCGTAAAAACAAATAATTTTGGTTGAATATATTTAGTGACACGGCTTAAACTTGCTTCATCAATTTCTAAAACCGCAAATTTCTTTTGTCCTTTTTTCGCCTTGGCATTTAAAAAAGTAGAGACAATTCCTTGCTCCATGTTAGCACCCGTTGGATTTGTTAATACCTCATCAAATTCTTGGCGTAAAATGTTAACAGTTAAAGCAGTTGTCAATGTTTTGCCGTTCGTTCCAGTGACTACGACAATTTCATAGTCTTTTGCCAATGTATCTAAAATTTTAGGATCGATTTTTAGGGCTAATTTCCCTGGGTAGCTACTGCCGCCTTTAAAAAATGTTTGTAAAACCCATTGCGAAGTTTTTCCTGCAGCAATTGCTAAATGACTTCGAATCCCCATTTGTTGTCCCCCAATTTCTATATCTTTAATTTTTCGTTATTTTAAATTAAACTCAATCTATCATACCATAACTAAAATAAAAAATTAATTCCTTTTACTTTTTCTTACTATTATTTAAAAAGTCTTTTAGAAAAAGTAGAATAGTGAAGGAAAAAAGAGAATAGACGACTTGTCTTAACAACAAATCGTCCATCGATTTCCATTTTTATTTCGCATCAATATAACTGTATAGCGTATATTTAGAAATATTGAAGAAGTTAGAAACTTTGTCCCCAGATTTAGTGACTAAGAAGGCGCCTTTATTGTTTAAAAATTGAATACACTTGATTTTATCGTCCTTCGTCATTAATGGGACCGGCTTACCAACTAATTTGACTGATTCATGAATTAAATCGTCTAACAACTCATTAACATCCTGAGGAATGTAATCAGGGTCTTTATCTTCTTCAGGTTCTGCAGTGGAAATCAAAGATTTTAAGTTCGACTCTGCAGCAATCAATGTAGTGATGTCGTAGTTAATAGCAAAAATACCATCGAGCTGACCATCCTCATCTTTAAAATACATTGTACTAGATTTTAAAATACGACCATCATGGGTGCGGGTCAGATAGTTAATATGATCATTCAACTCACTAGGGTCTTTTTTTAAGGCTTCTAAGACTACTTGAGAAGGTCCATCGCCCAGATGACGAGAAGAGACATGACCATTTTCAATGGAAACAATAGAATTGTTAATATTGTCTTCATTGATTTGGTGGATAACGACTTCGCAGTTTTCACCAAATTGACCAGCTAAACCTTTAGCAATTTGTGTTAAAAAAGTAAGTTTTTCGTCGGATAACATAAATAAGCTCCTTTCTAATGTGCCTGGCACAAACAGTTTTTATAAGATTGTGTCAAATTTAACATAATATTTTTAAATGGAATAGGCAGGGCTAAATCCTTTAATGTCGCGTACTACCTGTTCTGAAAAATAATGATAGCATGATAAAAATAATAATACAAGATAACGGCTGTCAAAATTCTAAAAAATATTTTTTAGGCAGCATTGTTTTTTTTAAGGTAAGGTGATATACTTTAATCAAGTTAATGAGTTCGTTAGTAAAAAATGCAAGCGCTTCAAATGCTTTTCGTAAGGAATGTAGATTAGCCAAGCTATATTCGTGAATGATTGAGCGATATATTTGTAAGCGTTTGCCGCTTGTGGGGAATAGGTTGAAAAATAGGAGGAGAATACATGTTATTAATTGGAAATGGGCGTTTAATCACTCGGGATGCGCAGAATCATTTTTTTGAAAATGGGTGTGTGGCGATTGATGGTCAAGTTGTGAAACAAGTCGGAACGACAGAAGATTTAAAACAAGCTTATCCAGAAGCGACATTTATTGATGCTAAAGGTGGAGTGATTATGCCAGGCTTTATTAACATGCACAATCATATTTATAGTACCTTTGCACGTGGGTTAAGTTTAACGAATTATCATCCTAAAAATTTCATGGATATTTTGGTAGATCAATGGTGGCGAATTGATCGTGCCTTGACATTAGAAGACACTTATCAAAGTGGTAAGGTTGCTTATTTAGATAGTATTCGCAACGGTGTTACAACTGTCTTTGATCATCATGCTAGTTACGGAGAAATTACAGGGAGTTTAACCCAATTATCTAATGCAGCGGACGAGTTAGGGATTCGGACCTGCCTTTGTTATGAAGTTTCTGATCGCGATGGTGAGCAGAAAATGCGGGAAGCAGTTCAAGAAAATGCCGCCTTTATTAAAGCCAGTTCCTTAAGAAAGGATGATATGCAAAAAGCGATGATGGGTATGCATGCAGCCTTTACTTTATCAGATGCTTCTTTAGAATTATGTGCAGCCAATACGCCAGATGGGATTGGTTATCATATTCATATTGCAGAGGATTTAGCCGATGTTCATGATTCTTTGAAAAAATATGGGAAGCCGATTGTGAACCGATTATTTGATTTAAGAATTTTAGGAAAACAGACAATGGCAGGCCATTGCATCCATATTGGCCCTCATGAGATGGAATTACTAAGAGAAACAGACACAATGGTGGTCACGAATCCAGAGTCGAATATGGGAAATGCGGTCGGCTGCCCACCTGCGATGCGTATGTTTAATGAGTATGGTATTTTGATGGGTCTTGGCACAGATGGTTATACGAATGATATGACGGAATCTTATAAGGTAGGAAATGTTATCCACAAGCATCATTTAGCTGATCCAAATGCTGCTTGGGCAGAAATTCCCACAATGCTGTTTGATAATAATCCGCAAATGGCTAATCGCTATTTTAAAACAAAGCTAGGCGTTTTAGAACCTGATGCAGCAGCAGACGTCATTATTGTTGATTATCATGGACCGACACCAATGACAAAAGAGAATTATAACATGCACATTTTATTCGGCATGAATGGTGGGATGGTTACTGACACGGTGATTAATGGAGAAATTCGGATGCGTAATCGTGAAGTTCAAGGAATTGATGAAGAGAAAGTTTGGCATGATGCGCAAACGCAAGCACAATCTTTCTGGAAACGAGTAAATCAATAGCTTTCATTATAAATAAAAGGAGTGACGTTAATGAGTGATATTATGCATCCCATCTCAATTGAGGCTTTATTAAATTGGATTTTTAGTGAGTATCAACAAGATGGCACAATTTTTGGCATTCGTAAATTTTATCATGCGGATCCTACAAAAACGATTTCGTTATTTGGAGAAAAAATGGAAACCCCTTGTGGTCCAGCAGCAGGTCCTCATACACAATTAGCACAAAATATTATTGCGGCCTATTTAACAGGTTCTCGTTTTTTTGAAGTTAAGACAGTCCAGATACTGGATGGAGAAGATTTACCGGTGAGTAAACCATGTATCGCAGCAGCGGATGAATGTTACAACGTTGAGTGGTCCACAGAATTGCGCGTTCCCCAAGCTTATGATGAATACGTCAAAGCATGGTTCGTTTTGAAGTTACTGAGTAAAGAGTTCGAGCTAGGTGACCCGAATGGTTTCATTTTTAACATGAGTGTTGGCTATGATTTGGCAGGGATTCAATCACCAAAAATTGATCGTTATATTAACGAAATGCAGAACGCAGAAGGAACGCCGATTTGGGCGGAATGCCAAGCAGCTGCCAAAAAATATCTATCTTATTTTAAAAAAGTAGATGACTTATATATCGAAGCAATTAGTCCTAAAGTCTGTCATTCTATTACGCTGTCGACTTTACACGGCTGTCCATCAGATGAAATTGAACGAATTGCGGCCTATTTATTAAGTGAAAAAGGGCTCCATTCCTTTATTAAATGTAATCCAACCATGTTAGGTTATGAATATGCGCGTCAAACGATGGATGAGCTAGGGTTTGATTATATGGTTTTTGACGATCACCATTTTAAAGAAGATTTACAATTTGAAGAAGCAGTACCGATGTTACAACGTCTGCAATTATTAGCCAATAGTAAAAATCTAAGCTTCGGAGTTAAAATTACGAACACTTTCCCAGTAACGATTGCGGCAAATGAATTACCTGGTGATGAAATGTACATGTCAGGACGTTCGCTATTTCCTCTTAGTATTTCATTGGCACAAAAATTATCAGAAGCATTTGATGGGAAACTACAAATTTCTTATTCTGGCGGTGCAGATATTTTCAATAGTAAAGAAATATTTGATGCTGGGATTTGGCCAATCACTATGGCAACGACGCTATTGAAACCTGGTGGCTATCAACGAATGAATCAAGTTGCTAATGTATTAAGCGCAGCAGAATATCCTCAGATGGTTCATGTCAACTTGGATAAATTAGCCCAAGTTGTTGAGAAATCTAAAACACAATCGCGTTACCAAAAATCAATTAAATTACCAGAAAGTACCAAACTAAGAAAAACAGTTCCGTTAACAGATTGTTATATTGCTCCTTGTCGAAGTGACGGTGGTTGTCCAATCAATCAGGATATTCCTGCTTACCTTCGTTATGTAAGTGAAGGCAATTATTTAAAGGCCTTGCAAGTAATTGTCGATAAAAATCCATTGCCTTTTATTACTGGAACCATTTGTGCACATCCTTGTATGACTAAATGTACACGTCAATTTTATGAAGAATCTATTCATATTCGGGAAGTGAAGTTAGAAGCAGCTGAACATGCTTATGATGAATTATTGACGACACTAGAAAAGCCACAGCCAAAAGAAAATGCACCTAAAACAGCTGTTGTGGGTGGAGGTCCTGCAGGGATCTCTGCTGGGTATTTATTAGCACGTGAAGGCATGCCTGTTACTGTGTTTGAAAAATCCGAGACAATTGGGGGGGTTTGTAGCCAGATTGTACCAGAATTTCGAATTTCTATGGAATCTGTTCAAAAAGACGTTCAGTTAGCGGAATTTATGGGAGTTGAATTCCGTACAGGACAAGAGGCGCCATCATTGGCAGAATTGAAAAACCAAGGCTATACGAATGTTATTTATGCCATTGGTGCATGGAAACATGGGGTCCTTCGTTTAGAATCTGGGCGAGCATTGAACTCGTTAGAATTTTTAAAAGCAAACCGAGAAAATCCAACGATTAATCCTTACGGAGAACAAATTGTCGTCGTTGGTGGCGGAAATACAGCCATGGACTGTGCTCGTGCAGCCACAACATTACCTGGTGTTAAAAAAGTCTCAGTGGTTTATCGTCGGAATAAACGCAATATGCCAGCAGATGAAGAAGAACTTTATTTAGCCTTAGAAGATGGTGTCGACTTTTTAGAATTACTTTCGCCAATTAAACATGAAAATCAACAATTAACTTGTGAAAAAATGGTCCTAGGTGAACGAGATGCTTCTGGACGCCGTCGTCCGATTGGTACAGGAGAAATGATTGATATTCCTGCTGATACAGTGATTGCCGCTGTTGGTGAAAAAGTAGATACAGAATTTTACCAAGCATTAGGCATTCACACAGACAACTATGGGAAAGTCGTTTCAAATCAAGAAACATTGGAAACAAATATACCAGGCGTCTATGTCATTGGTGACGCTAATTTAGGACCAGCCACAATTGTTGAAGCAATTGCTGATGCAACCAAAGCGGCCAATAATATTTGTCTTG
Source organism: Enterococcus sp. DIV1758 (assembly GCF_051711985.1). Lineage (NCBI taxonomy): Bacteria > Bacillati > Bacillota > Bacilli > Lactobacillales > Enterococcaceae > Enterococcus > Enterococcus sp. DIV1758. The sequence goes on along the minus strand of NZ_JBIOOA010000001.1, from coordinate 2,105,887 downwards.
TCCACAATCATCACTATGAAAAAGATAATTTAAATAGTGATGTCGCATTTGTTAGAAACAAACGGGGTATCCTTGTGACAGACGAGATGTCTTGTAGTCAAGCTAGTCGTTGCTTAGAATGCTCCACAATTTGTGAATCTTGTATGGATGTCTGTCCAAACCGAGCAAATATTGTTGTGTACGTCGAAGGAAAACCACAAATTGTCCATGTTGATCGGATGTGTAACGAATGTGGCAACTGTGAAACATTTTGCCCTTATGCAAGTGCCCCTTACAAAGACAAATTTACCTTATTTAACAGTGAATCTGATTTTTATGACAGTACTAATTCAGGTTTCTATGTTCAAAATCCTGTGGATAAAATTTGTTTACTGCGTTTATGGGGAACGGTGTCAACAATTCAATTAACGGATCAAGGATTAGATGTACCAGAAGATTTAATCGCATTAATGGTAACTATGATTGAAGAATATGCTTATTGTATGCAAGCATAAAAGGAAATTTACGACTGGGGGATAAATAGATGTCTATTCTGCTCAAAGGTGGAACCGTCGTATCTGCATATAATCGTCGTCAATTGGATATTCGAATTGACGGCGAGCAAATTGTAGAGATGGGGGCAAATTTACCAGTAGAAAATTCTCAGATTGAGGATGTTACGGGGTGTTATGTATTACCAGGCTTTATTGATGCGCACACGCATCTGGAATTAAATAATGGCAAAGGTTCGTTAAGTACGGCGGATAACTTTACTACTGGAAGCCAAGCGGCGGTGGCCAAAGGTACGACTACGGTTATTGATATGGCTACACCTAATAAAGGTGGCTCATTGAAAGACTGTTTAGCTACTTGGAATCAATTGGCTGAAGGCAAGAGTTCATGTGATTATACTTACCATATGTCCATGATCGAATGGAACCCAACGATAGCTGCTGAAATTCAGGAAATGATTGCTGCAGGTATTACTTCCTTCAAAATGTATATGGCTTATGATAACTTACGGACCACAGATGCGGAAATTTTTGAAGCGATGAAGGAAATAAAAAAAGTTAATGGAATGTTAGGCGTTCATTGTGAAAATGGTGATTTAGTAGATGAATTAATCCAATCATATGTTTCTCAAGGAAAGCTAACCCCGCACTATCATCCGTTATCAAGACCGGCGGCTGTTGAAGCAGAAGCGGTAGCAAGATATTTGATGATAGCGGAAATGGCTGATTTGCCGGTTAATATTGTGCATTTAAGCACAAAGCGATCGTTAGAAGCGGTGGAACGGGCTCGTCAAAGAGGACAATCAGTCTATGTAGAAACTTGCCCTCAATATCTTTTACTAGATGATCACTTGTATGATGCGCCTAATTTTGAAGCAGCAAAATATGTCTGCTCACCGCCACTACGCAAACGAGAGGATCAACAGGCTTTGTGGCAAGGGATTAAAGAGGGAGCAATCAATACAATATCGACAGATCACTGCAGTTTTAATTTTCACGGACAAAAAACAGTTGGCAAAGATGATTTTAGTAAAATTCCAAATGGGATGCCAGGTGTTGAAACGAGACCAGAATTAATTTATACGGAAGGTGTGGCGAAGGGCCGAATCACCTTGGAAAAAATGGTTGCTCTGCTTTCTGAAAATATTGCTAAACAATTCTCGATGTATCCACAAAAAGGTGTGGTGCAAGAAGGCAGTGATGCCGATTTAGTTGTTTGGGATCCTAGAACAACCGGCGTGATTGCTGCGAGAACGCAGTTACAAAATGTCGATTATACACCATATGAAGGATTTGAAACACAAGGACAGGCTCGAATGGTTTATTTAAGAGGTCAAAAAGTTGCTGAAGCTGGGCAAGTCATCTTGGCAAATCAAGGAAAATTTGTTTTTCGTAAAGCAACTTAAAAATAGAAGGAGGAGAAGTTTTTTTGGAAAAAATTAAATGGACAGCAAATGAAATGCCGAAGACGGAGGATAAGTACTTACCTCTGATGTCTAAAGAAAAAATTGAGAAAGCTTTGGCTTTTCACAAAAGTTTTCCACAGTATTCAGAAACACCATTAGCAGAATTGAATCATATGGCCGCGTATCTGGGGTTAAATGATTTCTTTGTTAAAGATGAATCTTATCGCTTTGGTTTAAATGCTTTTAAAGTCTTAGGTGGTTCGTTTGCCATGGCTAACTATATTGCCGAAAAATTAAAGAAAGATGTTTCGGAATTAACATATGATGAATTAACTTCTGATCAATTACGATCAGCTTTTGGACAAGCTACGTTTTTTACAGCAACTGATGGCAACCATGGACGAGGAGTCGCTTGGGCTGCGAATAAATTAGGTCAAAAATCAGTTGTACTCATGCCGAAGGGTTCAACACAGACGAGAAAAGAAAATATTGAAAAAGAAGGCGCAACCGTCACAATCGAAGAAGTTAATTACGATGAATGTGTGCGAATGGCTAATAAAATGGCCGAAGAAACTGAAAACGGTGTCATGGTTCAAGACACCGCTTGGGACGGATATGAAAAAATTCCGACTTGGATTATGCAAGGATACGGAACGATGGCGTTAGAAGCCTCTCAGCAATTAAGAAAATTTGGCTCTGAACGACCTAGTCATGTTTTTGTTCAAGCTGGTGTCGGCAGTTTAGCTGGTGCAGTGATTGGTTATTTTGCTAATGCTTTTCCAGAAAACCCACCGATTATGGTTGTAGTTGAGGCGCAGGCGGCTGACTGTTTATATCAATCAGCAATTAAAAAAGACGGAGAAATTCGCTTTGTCGATGGTGATTTACAGACAATTATGGCTGGCTTAGCATGTGGAGAACCTAATACGATTTCTTTTGATATTCTAAAAAATCATACATCCTTCTTTGTTTCAGCACCAGATTGGGTTTCTGAAAAAGGAATGCGTATGTTGGGCGCACCATTAAAAGGGGATCCGCAAGTTGTATCAGGCGAATCTGGGGCAGTAGCAATGGGCTTAGTAGCTACAGTGATGCAAGATCCCGACTATCAAGAATTACGTGAGGCATTGCAACTGGATGAGACGTCAAACGTTTTAATGTTTTCTACCGAAGGGGACACTGATCCAGACAATTATAAAAAAATTTTATGGAGGTAAAAGGAATGGATTTTAATGCAGTAAATGCAGCAGCAGAAGGTTACAGAGAAGATATGGTCAAATTTTTAAGAGACCTTGTCAAAATTCCAGGAGAAAGTGCAGAAGAAGGCAATAAAATTGCGCGAGCAAAAGCCGAAATGGAAAAATTAGGTTTCGATAAAATTGACATTGATCCTCAAGGGAATTTACTTGGTTATATGGGGTCTGGTGAAAAATTAATTGCTTTTGATGGGCACATGGATACTGTCGGAATTGGTGAAATGAGTAACTGGAAATTTGATCCTTACGATGGCTATGAAACAGAAACTGAGATCGGTGGTCGCGGTACGTCTGACCAAGAAGGCGGGATTGTTTCGGCTATTTATGGCGCTAAAATCATGAAAGATTTAGGTCTATTATCAGAAAAATATACTGCTTTAGTAACAGTCACTGTCCAAGAAGAAGACTGTGACGGCTTATGCTGGCAGTACATTATCAAAGAAGACGGTATCCGTCCAGAATTTGTTGTTTCAACAGAGCCAACAGATGGTGGGATTTATCGTGGTCAACGAGGCCGAATGGAAATTAAAGTTGACGTCAAAGGCGTTTCGTGTCATGGCTCAGCACCAGAACGTGGAGATAATGCCATTTACAAAATGGCGGATATCTTACAAGATGTTCGTGCCTTAAACAACAATGGAGATACAGAAAGCACAGCGATTCGTGGTTTAGTTCGTATGTTAGATCCTAAGTACAATCCAGAGTGGCAAGAAGCCCGTTTCTTAGGACGTGGTACGGTGACTGTTTCGCAAATTTTCCATTCTTCACCAAGTCGGTGTGCTGTTGCGGATGGCTGTACCGTTTCACTAGACCGTCGAATGACTGCTGGAGAAACTTGGGAAAGTTGTTTAGAAGAAATTCGCAATTTACCAGCTGTTAAAAAATATGGAGATGATGTGACGGTTTCAATGTACAACTATGATCGTCCTTCTTATACTGATTTAACTTATGAAATTGAATGTTATTTCCCAACGTGGGTCATTCCAGAAAATCATGATGTAACAAAAGCCTTGATGGAAACGCATAAAAATCTCTATGGAGAAACACGGAAAGGCTCTGTAGAAACAGTGGAAATGCGTGAAGAACGCCCATTGTTAGATAAGTGGACCTTCTCAACAAATGGCGTTTCAATTATGGGACGTAATGGCATTCCTTGTATTGGTTTCGGGCCAGGGGCGGAAGCACAAGCACATGCACCAAATGAAAAAACTTGGAAAGATGATTTGGTTCGTTGTGCAGCCGTTTATGCGGCATTACCAACGGTCTATTGTGGTTAAGTAAAGGATTATTAGATAAGCAAAAAGGAGCAGATGGAATGGAAACGTTTAAAGAATATATTGAGAAATTAGATAAATTAGAATTTGAAAAAATGTACGAAAATGACTTTTTCCTAACTTGGGAAAAAACAAGAGATGAATTAGAAGCTGTTTTTACAGTTGCCGATACATTACGCTATTTAAGAGAAAATAATATTTCAACTAAAATCTTTGATAGTGGCTTGGGGATTTCTTTATTCCGCGACAACTCTACAAGAACACGTTTTAGTTTCGCTTCAGCGTGTAATCTTTTGGGCTTAGAAGTTCAAGATTTAGACGAAGGAAAAAGCCAAATTTCTCACGGAGAAACTGTTCGTGAGACAGCAAACATGATTTCTTTTATGGCTGATATCATTGGTATTCGTGATGACATGTACATTGGTAAAGGCAATGCTTACATGCACGAAGTATCAGAATCTGTCCAAGAAGGATATAAAGATGGGGTATTAGAACAACGCCCAACGTTAGTGAATTTACAATGTGATATTGACCATCCGACGCAAGCAATGGCGGATGCGTTGCATTTAATTCATGAATTTGGTGGCATTGAAAACCTGAAAGGGAAAAAAGTTGCCATGACTTGGGCGTATTCACCATCTTATGGAAAACCATTATCTGTTCCTCAAGGAATTGTTGGTCTAATGACCCGTTTAGGAATGGATGTCGTCTTAGCACATCCAGAAGGTTATGAAATTATGCCAGAAGTAGAAGAAGTTGCGAAGAAAAATGCGGCAGAATTTGGTGGAAACTTTACTAAAACGAATAGTATGGCAGAAGCATTCAAAGATGCGGATGTTGTTTATCCGAAAAGCTGGGCACCTTTTGCGGCAATGGAAAAGCGAACTGAATTATATGGCAATGGTGACCAAGCAGGAATTGATCAATTAGAACAAGAATTACTTTCTCAAAATAAAAAGCACAAAGATTGGGAATGTACAGAAGAATTGATGAAAACAACGAAAGACGGCAAAGCTTTGTATATGCATTGTCTACCAGCTGATATTACTGGTGTAAGTTGTGAAGAAGGTGAAGTGGAAGCTTCTGTTTTCGATCGTTATCGGGTCGAACTTTACAAAGAAGCTAGCTACAAACCGTATGTTATTGCGGCTATGATTTTCTTAAGTAAAGTAAAAAATCCGCAAAAAACCTTAACAGACTTAGCGGATAAAGCGACACCAAGAGAAGTAAAATAATGAATTTGGCATGAAGACAGATGCTTTTTCTTTACACAATGAATCATTAGAAGTTGCCTCTTCAACATGAACAAATAAGACCTTCCCAAGTCTATTCATGAATGTGTGATTGTCTCGAGTCAAGAACGCTTAGTCATGTGCGTTGACTTCATGCAACGACAACAGACAGTTAATACGAAAACTCGTTGTGAAAAAGAAAAAGCATCGTCCTTTTTATAAAACAGAAAATGAGGTGAAGCAATGGGCAAACGCGTCGTAGTAGCTTTAGGTGGCAATGCTTTAGGAAATAATTTGACGGAGCAGATGACTGCTGTAAAACAGACTTCCAAAGCGATTGCAGATTTGATTGAAGCAGGATATGAAGTTATTTTATCTCATGGCAATGGTCCTCAAGTGGGGATGATTCAATTAGCTATGGAAGAATTTTCCTTTAATAATCCACAATATCCAGTTGTTCCGTTATCCATGTGCGTAGCCATGAGTCAAAGTTACATTGGCTATGATTTAGAGAATGCGCTACAAGAAGAGTTGCGTCAGCGAAATATAAGTAAAGCCGTCACCACCATAGTCACTCAAGTGGTCGTGGATGAAAATGATCCGGCGTTCAAAAAACCAACGAAACCAATTGGTCGCTTCATGACAAAAGAAGAAGCAGAACAATTAGTCAAAGAAAAAAATATACAAGTGATGGAAGATGCTGGCCGTGGTTATCGCCAAGTCGTCGCTTCTCCTAAACCAAAAAATATTGTCGAACTTCTCACGATTCAAACATTGGTTGATGCTGGCCAAACAGTCATTGCTGGCGGCGGTGGTGGCATCCCAGTCATTCAAGAAGGGAACCGACTAAAAGGTGTAAATGCAGTCATCGACAAAGATTTTTGTAGTGAACGACTGGCTGAACAAGTGGATGCTGATCTGCTCGTGATTTTAACAGCAGTTGAAAAAGTTTGTATTAATTTTGGTAAAGAAAATCAAGAAGCCTTAGGGAATGTTTCAACAGAAAAAATGAAACAATATGCGCAAGAAGGTCAGTTTGCTCCAGGTTCAATGTTACCAAAAGTTGAAGCAGCGATTAAGTTTGCTGAATCTAAGCCAGGTCGAAAAACATTGATTACGTTATTAGAAAAAGCCAAAGAAGGATTATCTGGAAAAACAGGGACTTTAATTGAAAATAAAGAATCATAGAATGGAGGAAAACGATGACAAACAAAATGATTAATTCTGCACAGGCACCAGCTGCTGTAGGACCTTATTCACATTCTGTCTTAGCTGAAAATACGTTGTACATTTCTGGACAACTAGGATTAGATCCGCAATCGGGCGAAATGAAGACTACAGTGGAAGAACAAGCAAAACAAGCGTTTATCAATTTAGGTTCGATTTTAAAAGAGGTCGAAATGACCTATGATAATGTTGTGAAAACAACGGTATTTTTACAACATATGTCTGATTTTAGCAAAATTAACGAAATCTATGGGAATTACTTTTCAGAAGTTTTGCCTGCACGTTCTTGTGTAGAAGTAGCCAAGTTGCCTAAAGATGGGTTATTTGAAATTGAAGCAGTTGCTGTCAAAGGATAATTTTTAAGATGTTTCTGAGGGAAAAAGGATTGCATTCTTTACTGATTAAGGGGAACAATCCTTTTAGAATAAAAAGAAGAAGGAAACGATCCTATGAATGAAAAAAAAGAGCAAGCATTATTTGAATATGATGCGAAACTATCAATTTCTGAAGCAATTCCGATGGGATTGCAACACGTTGTCGCAGCAGTAGTAGGGATTGTCACACCGGGAATCATGATTGCCAAAGTTTGCCAATTAAGTCCTAGTGATACGACTATTTTGATTCAAACATCATTGATTTTTTCAGCAGTTGCAACGTTAATTCAACTTTTCCCTATTTTTGGAAAAGTGGGTTCACGGTTACCAGTTATGATGGGGGCAAGTTTTGCCTATGTACCGATTTTGATGGCCATCGGAGCTGATTTTGGGATTGCAGCAATTTTTGGTTCCCAATTAGTTGGCAGTATTCTTGTTATTATTGTTGGTTTGTTCATTAAAAAAATCCGTGTGTTGTTTCCGCCTTTAGTAACAGGAACGGTTATTTTAAGCATTGGACTATCCTTGTTTCCAGTTGCGATTAAATATATGGCAGGAGGAGCTGGTAGTGCTGATTTTGGTTCAGCCCGGAATTGGTTAGTTGCATTATTAACCTTTGCGATTGTCTTTTACTTCAATTATTTTGCAAAAGGATTTTTGAAGTTATCCGCAATTTTAAACGGAATGGTTATTGGTTATTTGATTTCTTTAGCTTTAGGGATGGTTAGTTTTGAACCAGTTCAAAATGCTAAAATCGTTCAGGTAATTACCCCGTTTCATTTTGGACTGGATTTTCAACTGGTACCTATCTTTACGCTTGTAGTGATGTTTATTGTTGATGCTGTTCAAGCCATCGGTCAATTTACAGCAACAACGGTTGGGGCAATGGATCGGGATGCAACGGATGAAGAATTATCTGGCGGAATTATGGGGAGTGGTTTCACTAACTTTATTGGCAGTTTATTTGGATCAATCCCAGTGGCAACTTTTGGACAAAATGTTGGTCTGGTTACGGTAACAAAAGTGATTAATAAGTATGTTCTGGTTTTCGCTTCAGTTATATTATTAATTGCTGGTTTTGTTCCGAAAGTAGCTGCGTTATTAACTACGATTCCTTACGCAGTAATTGGTGGCGCAACGATTTCAGTTTTTGCTTCTATTTCTATGACAGGTATTCGGATGATTGCTTCGCAGGAAATGACTCCTCGAAATACTGGGGTTGTCGGAACAGCTCTAGCATTTGGAATTGGTGTCACATTGTCTACTGGAAGCTTAGCTGGTTTTCCAACTTGGGTAACAACGATTTTCGGTAATTCGGAAGTTATCTTAACCACTTTGGTAGCAGTCCTTTTAAATGTCATTTTAAAACCAAAAAAGCGCGTAGCACTTGAGTGAAGATTGCTTTTTTTGATACGAAAGTGAGTAAGCTTTCGTATCCTTTTTCCCTTACGTTATCTATAAAAAAATGAACGAATAAAGGAGGAGAAGATGTTTACGTATTCCCTAAACTTAAAATTAAAAACAGATCGGAACTTTTTTGGTCCTGGCGTTGTCGAAGTTTTACAAAAAATTCAGCAAACTGGTTCACTAAACTTAGCGGCAAAAGAGATGAAAATGTCTTATAATAAGGCATGGCGAATTGTGCGGGTAGCTGAAGAAGAGCTATCTTTTCCATTAATTATCAAAAGCGTTGGCGGTTGTAATGGTGGCGGGTCAATTGTTACGGATCAAGGAAAAGAGTTGATTGATCAATATCTTTTATTTGAGAAAAAAGTGTATCAACAGGTAGAGGCATGTTTTGAAGAAATCTTTAAAGAACAGGATGTAGTATCGGAGGAACTGAAATGAGAGAAGTATTTCAGCGTTTGAAACAGGCAATATTGGAAAAGCAAGACACGATGTTATTAACGATTGGTACAAGTTCAGGATCTACACCACGAAGTCAAGGGGCTAGAATGCTGGTTTCCGCCGAAGGTAGAATAGCCGGAACTGTTGGTGGTGGCGCGGTTGAATTTCAGGCTGAACAAGTGGCAAAAAAGCTACTTATTGAGAAAGAAAATGCACAACGTCAATTTATTTTAGCACCGAATAATATTGCTGATTTAGGTATGGTCTGTGGCGGAAATGTCACGATTTTTTTCCATTATCTTTCATGGGAAACGCCATTTTTAAAAGAGTTGTGTGAGTCCATAGAAACGCATTTTCAAAATAATCAACAAGGTTGGTTAATGACTGAACTAGATCAAAACAATTTAGGAAAAGTATCCTTTTATAGTGAAACAGGCGAATTGATTGGTTCCACTTCTTGGGAGGGGGAATTAAGTTTGCTACCTAAAGGTATCCATTGTGAGCAAAAAGAGGACATAATTTTTTTAACAGAAGCAATCCTCCAAGTAGGGAAAGTGTATATTTTTGGAAGTGGACATGTCGCACGCGCATTGGTACCTATTTTAAACTATTTATCGTTTTATTGCGTTGTAGTGGACGATCGTCCAGAATTTTTGACGGCACAAGCTTTTCCACAAGCTGAGGAACTACGGGTTATTCCTTTAGAAAATTTAGCTGCGTTTATTGAAATAACGGCGGATGATTATGGTATAGTAATTACCAGAGGACACAATTTTGATTTCATCGTTGCCAAACAGTTATTGGAAACACCAGCCAAATATATTGGTGTGATGGGGAGCAAACACAAAATTGCTTCACAAGTTCGACGGTTAAAAGAGGTCGGTTATACAATGAATGAAATTGAAAGAATTTTCATGCCAATTGGCTTAGACATTGCAGCCGAAACACCAGAAGAGTTAGCGATTAGCATCGCGGGAGAATTAATTCAACAGCGCTATCAATAATGAGGACCTTTAAGTTGAATAAAAAAGTTTTTTTTGCTAAAAAATAATTTTTAGAACAAAGATTTGTGGTATAATCTAGATGATTGAACACTAAACTATATCAGAAATCGAGGTGCAAGAAATGTATTCAATTATTGTAAATGGTCAAAGTGAAACCTGTGAAACAAACAAAAAATTAATGGACTTTTTGCGGGAGGATCTGGGCCTAACTGGAACAAAAGATGGTTGTAACCAAGGCTCTTGCGGCGCATGTACGGTGCTAGTAAATGGAAAGGCTTCCAAAGCGTGTTTGTTTACTTTAGAAAAATTAGCTGGTAAAGAAGTCACGACAATTGAAGGTTTAAGCCAACGGCAAAAAGATGTCTACGCCTATGCGTTTGCAAAAACGGGTGCAGTTCAGTGCGGATATTGCATCCCTGGGATGGTTATTTCGGCACAAGGATTATTGAACAAGAAACCCGAACCCACAAAAGAAGACATTCAGAAAGCTTTACGCGGGAACATTTGTCGTTGTACAGGATATGTGAAAATAATAGAAGCCATTCAGTTAGCTGCTAAAATGTTTTGTGAAGAAACGAGCATTCCGGAAGAACATTCAAATGGTAAATTAGGGGAAGACTTCCAACGGGTCGATGCAGTGGAGAAAACCTTAGGAACAGGGATTTATGTAGATGACATTGACATAGAAGGAATGCTTCATGCATCTGCTTTGCGGAGTGCCTATCCTCGCGCAAAAGTTCTATCAATCGATAGTACCCAAGCATTGGCGCATCCTGACTGTGTGGCTGTGTTCACAGCTAAAGACGTTCCAGGAAATAATAAAATTGGTCATTTAGAATTTATTTCCGATTGGGATGTAATGATTCCAGAAGGAGAAATAACACGGTATGTTGGGGATGCAGTAGCACTCGTTGTTTCAAAAAGAAAAGAAACCTTACCAGAGATAAAAAATTTAGTGGAAGTTGATTACGAAGAAATGATACCGCTTACTTCTTGTGAAGCTGCTTTAGCAGAAGGTGCACCAGCTATTCATGAAAAGGGCAATATCTTGTCTCATGAACACTTGGTACGTGGCAACGCAGATGAAGTATTAGCAAATTCTGCGTTTGTAGTGACAGAACATTATTCCGTACCAATTAACGAACATGCCTTTATGGAACCCGAGTGTGCGATTGCACAGCCTGAAGGTGAGGGCATTTTACTCTTTAGTGCGGGTCAAAGTATCTATGATGAACAACGGGAAGTGGCTCGGATGTTAGGACTGGATAAGGAAAAAATTCATGTTCAATCAAAACTTGTTGGTGGTGGTTTTGGTGGAAAAGAAGACATGAGTGTTCAGCATCATGCATCCTTAGCTGCTTGGTTATTGAAGAAACCAGTAAAAGTACTGCTAAGCCGTGAAGAAAGTTTGATGGTTCATCCCAAACGCCATGGCATGGAAATGGACTTTACGACCGGCTGTGATGAAGAAGGCAATTTAACTGCAATGAAAGCAGTGATTTATGCGGATACTGGGGCCTATGCTTCTTTAGGAGGACCAGTATTGCAACGGGCTTGTACACATGCGGCAGGTCCTTACAAGTATCAAACGATTGATGTGGAAGGGTTTGCTGTATATACTAATAATCCGCCAGCAGGTGCATTTCGTGGATTTGGTGTTTGCCAAACGGCTTTTGCAATTGAAAGTAATTTAAACTTGTTAGCAGAAAAAGTCGGACTATCACCATGGGAAATACGCTTTAAAAATGCCGTCGCCCCAGGAGATACTTTACCGAATGGACAATTGGTCTCGAAAAATGCGGCGTTAAAAGAAGCCTTGTTAGCAGTTAAAGACGTCTATGAACAAGCGGAAGTTGCTGGAATTTCTAGTTTCTTTAAAAATAGTGGCGTGGGTGTGGGGCTACCTGATACAGGGCGTTGTATTATTTCTGTTGAAGAAGGAAAAATACATGTCCGCACAAGTGCTGCTTGTATCGGTCAAGGGATGGCAACCGTTACGACGCAAATTGCCTGTGAAACATTAAATTTACCACCAGAAATGATTGTTGCGGAAGCACCTGATACGAGAAGAACGCCGAATTCAGGAACGACAACGGCTTCGAGGCAGTCACTCTTCACAGGAGAAGCAACTAGAAGAGCGGCAATGCAATTACGGTATGAGCTTGATATGGGACGTGCTTTAAGTGATTTGGAAGGCGAAGAATTTTATGGGGAATATTCAGCGAAAACGGATCCATTAATTAATGATAAAAAAAGTCCAGTTAGTCATGCTGGTTATGGTTATGCTGCTGAAGTAGCTATTCTAGATGACAAAGGAAAAGTAGCTAAATTTGTGGCTGCGTATGATATGGGGCAAGTGGTGAATCCACGAGCTGCTGAAGGTCAAATTGAAGGTGGGATTGCAATGGGCATGGGGTATGCTTTAACTGAAAAATTTGCCTTAGAAGAAGGCTATGTTAAAGCAAAATATGCAACGCTAGGATTAGTGAACGCCACTCAAGTACCACCAATCGAAACAATTTTGGTTCATGCTGACAATCTTCACGAAGGTTTAGCCTATGGAATTAAAGGCGTAGGTGAGTTAGCAACAATCCCTACCGCACCAGCTTTAGCAGGCGCATATTTCGCCTTGGATGGTCAGCTCCGACCAAGTCTGCCTTTAGAAAATACCCCTTATCAAAAGAAAAAAAGATAAAAGGAGACAACTCATGTCACTCGTTAGTGTCATTATTCTAGCATCGGGCAATTCACAACGAATGGGCCAAAATAAATTGTTCTTAAAATATCAAGGAAAAACATTTTTAGAGCACACGTTAACCTTAGTGAACCAATTAGACGTATTAGAACGGATTTTAGTTGTTTCGCCTGAGAATCAGCCAGCGTTTCCTTTACCTAAGAACATTCAGTTGATTCTCAATCATCAATGGCAAGAAGGGCAAAGTAGCAGTATTCGTTTAGGAACTGAACAAGCTCGGGGAGCTGGCTATTTATACTTACCTAGTGATCAACCATTGTTAACACCTAAAATGCTACAACCCGTGTTAGATAAATGTCAGAGAAATAAAATTATAGTGCCATTACAAAAAGATGGTTGTCCTAGTAGTCCAGTATTATTCGGTAATCAATTTCGACAAGAACTATTAACATTGACTGGTGAAACAGGCGGACGCATGATTTGTGAACGCTTTCCAGAAGCAGTTCAGATGTTGAAAATAGCGACTCCTGGCCGTTTAAAAGATATCGATACGCCAGAAGAGTACAGAAAATTAATTCAAGAAACCAATAGTTAGAGAGGAAAAGCGTATGAAGGACTTGGTTTATTTAAATTATGCAGCGACTTCCTATAAAAAATTTCCAGCAACCATTGAGGCTTTGACTGGCTATTTAGCAGAAAATCAGTTCATGAATTACGGAAGAAATGCCCCTTTGCTTAGAGAGGGGCTTCCTCTTTTAGAGACACGTCAATTGTTAGCAGACTTTTTTCAGGCACCCAGTGCGGCTCAGATTACGTTTACGAATAACGCAACAACTTCCTTAAATCTTGCATTAGCGGGGATTTTACAACCTGGCGATCATGTGATTACGACCATGTTAGAACATCATGCAGTAGCTAGACCTCTTCACTTACTTGAGAAAGAACGAGGCATTTCAGTGACGTATGTTGCTTGTCAAAAAACGGGCCTGTTAGATGTAGAAGATATTCAGCGAGCCTGGCGAACGAATACAAAAGCATTGGTGATGACACACGCGTCGAATGTCTTAGGCACCATTTTACCCATTGAAGAATGTTTTCAATGGGCCCAACAGAAAGGATTATTAACCGTTTTGGATGTGGCTCAAACGGCGGGCTTTTTACCAATAAAAATGACCCAGATGGCCATTGATGTGTTAGCCTTTACTGGACATAAAAGCTTATATGGATTAGCAGGTATTGGTGGGTTAGCTTTTAGTGAGCGAGGGGCTGAAGCGGTCAAACCACTGATAACGGGCGGCACTGGTAGCCATTCTAATTCCTTTGATCAACCCTCTTTTTTACCAGATAAATTTGAAGCTGGTACGTTAAACAGTTTAGGTATTTTAAGCTTAAATAGTTCTGTTAAAGAGTTGAATAAAATTGGTTTAGCAGCGATTCAAAAGCACGAACGAACCTTAATGCAGAATTTTTTAAATGGTTTATCAGGGTTACCTGTCACAATTTTGGGAACCAAGGACGTGGCACAAACTGTCCCTGTTGTTTCTATCACACTGTGGAATCAGGAAGAAACAGTGGTGGCACAGCAACTAGCAGAACAATATGGCATTATGACGCGCGCAGGTTTGCATTGTGCACCATTAGCCCATGAAACAGCTGGGACTTTAGCAACTGGCACCTTACGTTTTAGCTTTGGTTGGCAGACAACGCCTGAAGAAATTACTTGGACAATTCACGCTTTACAAGAACTACTAATTTGAGAAGGAGCGGACAGCATGGATTTTTTATCACAATGTACATCAGGTGGCTGCGGGGCAAAAATTGAATCCCGTGTACTGAATCAATTGTTGCAACACTTACCCGAAACACCGGCAAATGAGCGGCTACTCGTCGGATTTGAACATGCCGACGACGCCGCGGTTTACCAAATAACGCCTGAAAAAGCTTTGATTTCAACGGTAGATTTTTTTTCACCAATGGTCAATGATCCGTTATCATTTGGAAAAATTGCGGTCGCTAATGCTTTAAGTGATGTTTATGCCATGGGCGGAACAGTCCTTTATGCGCTAAATCTTGTTTGTTTTCCACAAAAGATGTCAAAAGAATGGTTGGAACAAATGCTCTTAGGTGGCAGTTTAAAATTAAAGGAAGCGGGTGCTTTACTGGCAGGAGGCCATTCGATTTATGACCATGAACCCAAGTATGGTCTAGCGGTAACTGGAGAAGTTCATCCAGAAAATTTGTGGCATAATAATACGCCACAGGTGGGGGATGTCTTGATTTTAACTAAAGCATTAGGTGTAGGAATTATTCAAGCGGCTGTTCGGGGGCAATTGGCGAAGCAGACGGAACAAAAAATCGCACAAGATTCGATGGAACGTTTAAATAAATATGCCGCTGCGAATGCTCGATCCTACGCAGTACATGCTTGTACTGACGTGACTGGGTTTGGTCTATTAATTCATGCGAAAGAAATGGCTGATAATCAGGTAACATTACTGATTGATACAGAAGCATTACCAACCATTACAGGAGCGTTGGCCTACGCCGCAGAATGTTTAGTCACTGCAGCTGGGCAAAGAAACCGACAAACAATCGGAACGACAATCGATTATTCAAAAATTTCTATGGAAATGCAAGAACTTTTGTTTGATCCACAAACATCTGGCGGACTGTTAATTAGTGTCGCTGCTGACGAAGCGGCAGCCTGTTTAGCAGCTATTCAAAAAGAGGACCCTGTTGCCAAAATTATTGGCGAGGTTCTGCCAAAAGAACAACAAGCAGTAGTACTTTTATAGAAAGAAGGGCCAAATATGAAATTAGTAGATGCATTGGGGAAACCTTGCCCAATACCTGTGATTGAAACAAAAAAAGCTTTGGCGGAGTTAGGTTTAGCTGGAGGCACTATCGAGGTTTTAGTCGATAACGAAGTAGCTGTTGAAAATTTGAAAAAATTAGCTGCTAAAAAACAGGCCACTTTGACTGCGAAGCAGATAGAAGCCACGGTTTTCTCTGTCAAAATTACGGTACCTGAAGAAGCGACGCAACAAACAAGTCAGTCAGCAACAGATTTAGTAATTACGATTGGCTCCGATCAATTAGGTACTGGAGACGAGCAGCTAGGACGACTACTAATGAAAAGTTATCTTCAATCATTATCAGAAGCAGAAACTGTTCCTACACAGCTATTATTCTTTAATCGAGGGGCGTTTTTAACGAATCAAGCAGCGAACACCTTAGCTGATTTGCAACAATTAGTGGAGAAGGGAACCACGATTAAAACGTGTGGGGCCTGTTTAGATTTTTATCATTTAACAGACACCTTAGCCATCGGCTCTATTACTAATATGTACGAAATTGTTGAAACAATGAATCAAGCGGCTAAAGTAATTACGCTTTAACAAAAAAAGAAGGTGAAAAGATGGAGTATTTGCTAACCTTTCCGAATACACATTATGCTGTTCAGGCGGAACAAGTACTGTTGGCAAGAAAGGTGGCTGTTCGCGTCTTTACTTTGCCACCATCATTGACGGATGGCTGTGGGATCGGTTTACTCATTAATGAAGCGGAAATAACTCACAGTGTATGTTTTTTAGAAGAAGCAAAAGTACGCGTAGCCTCTATTTTTTCTGTGAAAAATGACCTTGGGGAAAGGAGGTACCAACTGTGGAGTCCTTAAAAAAGTGTTTTGATTTACAAGGAAAGGAGATTGTGTCAATTGTTGGTAGTGGTGGGAAAACAAGCTTAATGTGGGCGCTAGCAAAAACATATCGAAAGGAAGCTGTTCTGGTTAGTACAACCACAAAAATTGGGTTTCCCCAACGTCAATTGTATGATTATTTTTATACAAACCATTTTGAAAAAATAATGCCGAATATCTGCGGAATCACTTTAGCAGGAACCGCTATCAACAATCAAACAAAACTAACGATGCCTGCAATGACCTCGCTTCAAATATTGTTTCAGCACTTCACGAAAGTTTTTTTAGAAGCGGATGGATCCAAACAACGACCTTTGAAAGGCTGGTCCTCTTATGAACCCGTGATATTAAAGGAAACAACCACCACAATTGGTGTGCTTCCGATTTCTGTGATTGGTCAAAAGATAGATGAAACGACCATTCATCGGTTGCCGCTTTTTTTGGAATTAACCGATGCGCAACAACAAGAACCAATCACAGAAACATTGTTAGCTCAACTCATTGCTCATCCAAAAGGATTGTTTAAAGAGAGCCAAGGCAAACGAATTTTGTGTTTAAATCAAACCCATACGCGAAGAGAGTTCGTTCAAGCGATGAATGTCTGTCTTCAGTTACCCAAAAGCTGTTTTGAAAAATTAGACAAAATT
The DNA here is from genome assembly GCF_051711985.1 of Enterococcus sp. DIV1758. NCBI lineage: Bacteria > Bacillati > Bacillota > Bacilli > Lactobacillales > Enterococcaceae > Enterococcus > Enterococcus sp. DIV1758. The sequence goes on along the minus strand of NZ_JBIOOA010000001.1, from coordinate 2,088,736 downwards.
ATTGCTTGCAATATGGAATTAGAGAAAGGACTTATTTTATGGGAGAAATCAGTCAAAACATCCAAGAAAAATTAGTGATTGTTCGCGGAGGGGGCGATCTAGCGACAGGCGTTATCCAAAAATTATGGCACGTTGGCTTTAAAATACTAGTATTAGAAACAGAATGTCCTCTGGCCATTCGGCGGACTGTTTCAGTTTGTGATGCTATTTTCCAGAAAGAACAAAGAGTGGAAGATTTGGTTGCTGTTCGAATTACTTCATTAAAGGATTGCGCGAAATGTTGGCAGCAAAATAAGCTGCCTGTTTTTGTCGATCAAACAGCAAGTGCTATTCAACAATTGAAACCACTGATTGTTATCGATGCGATTTTGGCTAAGAAAAATTTAGGTACGCATCGAGGAATGGCACCGATTATGATTGCTTTAGGACCAGGCTTTTCAGCACCGCAAGATGTCGATGTTGTGATTGAGACAATGCGTGGACATAGGTTGGGACGTTTATACTTTGAAGGAACAGCTTTACCTAATACAGGTATTCCAGGTGAAATTGGCGGAAAAAGTGCGGAACGAGTTGTCCATGCTCCTGCTTCAGGACAAGTTACCCACCTTAAAAACATAGGGGATTTTGTGTTGAAAGGGGAAGCATTATTTTTTATCGATCAGGTTCCAGTTTATTCGCCTCTGACAGGGACTTTGAGAGGATTGATTTCAGAAAAGGTAACCTGTTATCAAGGGTTGAAGTGTGCAGATGTAGATCCTCGACCAGTTGAGAAAGTCGATTGCTTGACGATCTCCGACAAAGCTCGTGCATTAGGGGGAGCGGTTTTAGAAGCAATTTTTATGATTGGAAGAAGGAAAAACGTTTTATAAAAAAGAACCTAAATAATATTTTTTTTACCTTAAAAATATTGTTAAAAAGGTTTGGAGTGTGGTATAGTAAAGACGTAGTAAAAAATACTCTATCTCGAAAGGAGAAGAGTACATACTTAGTTAGATTAGTTTGTGAATAAAATCATTTGTTAAAAAATTTTTTTAGTAGTTAATGTAAGGGGTTACAATTGCATTTGAATGCATTGAAATATTTAGGACAACAGAAAGGAAATGAATGAAGATGGCACTAGTAAAAATTGTTTATGCAAGTATGACTGGAAACACAGAAGAAATTTCCGAGATTTTGGAAGAACAGTTTCAAGAAGCTGGAGTTGAAGTAGAACGTGAAGAATGTTCAGAAGTTGATGTAGACTTCTTTGATGATGCAGATGCTTGTATTATCGCAACGTATACTTATGGTGATGGGGAACTGCCTTTTGAATTTGAAGATTTCTTTGATGAATTAACTGAAAAGGATTTAGCAGGTAAGCCATTTGGCGTTGTTGGTTCCGGTGATCGTGAATATGGTGAATTTTTCTGTAAATCAGCGCATGATTTTGTAGGAGCTTTTGAAAAAGCTGGTGCTAAAAAAGTAGCTGAAACAGTTGAAATTGAAAACAATGCAGAAGAAGAAGACATCGAAATGCTAAAAACATTTGTTAAAAGTGTCGCCACAACTTTATCTGATAGCGTTGCCTAAGGATTTAAGAAAGTAGGAGTCAGAATGAAAAGGAATGATGAAGGTAGGTATTTCAATGTTTAATATTCTTCAGTCGACTCAATTATCTAGTAATACATTTGATTTTTGGCTGGAAGCGCCAAGAATAGCGACACATGCCCAGGCTGGACAGTTTGTTATTTTAAGAATTGACGAAAAAGGAGAGCGGATCCCTTTAACGATTGCGGAGACAAATCCACAAGCAGGCAGTCTTCGAATTATTTTCCAAGTAATCGGTAAGACAACAGCTGCACTTTCCCAACTTAAAACTTCCGACTCTTTGTTAGATATAACTGGACCTTTAGGTATGCCCACAGAAGTGAAGCAATATGGAACGGTGATGGTTATCGGTGGTGGAGTTGGCATCGCGGCTATTTATCCAATTATCAAGGCTTTAAAAGAAGCAGGCAACCGAGTGATTACGATTTTGGGGGCACGAACAGCTGAGTTAGTTCTGTTACAAGAAGAATGCCGTCGTTATTCGGATGAACTAATCATTACAACGGATGATGGTTCATTAGGTAAAAAGGGCTTAGTAACAGAAGCGATGGAAGAAGTTATTGCACGTGAATCTGTAGCGTGCAGTTGGGCGATTGGGCCCAGCATCATGATGAAATTTTGTACCTTGACAGCTGAAAAACATCAATTACCAATTTATGTTTCCTTGAATCCTATTATGATTGACGGAACAGGCATGTGTGGCGGTTGTCGGGTCACTGTTGATGGCACCATGAAATTTGCCTGTGTTGATGGACCTGAGTTTAAAGGCAATGAAGTAAATTGGGATGAATTCATTAATCGAATGAAGCAATATCAGGAAGAAGAAGCAGTTTGCTTTACAGATCGTTTGAAAGAGCAGGTGGAGAAAAATGGCTAGAAAAAGTCGTATAAAAACACCGATTGCGGAACAAGCACCTACTATCAGAAAGAGTAATTTTGAAGAGGTTTGCTTAGGCTATACATTAGCAGAAGGGCAAGAAGAAGCGGTTCGTTGTTTACAATGTAAAAATGCACCTTGTATTGCTAAATGCCCCGTGATGATTGATATTCCTGGATTTATTTTAGCTATTCGTGAAGGAAACATGGAACAAGCAGCCGATATTTTAAGTAAATATACGAATTTACCTGCTATTTGTGGACGCGTTTGTCCGCAAGAGAAACAATGTGAACAAGTTTGTAAATTAGGGAAAGCCAAAAACTTTGAACCAGTGGCAATTGGCAAATTAGAACGTTTAGTTGCCGATTGGGCATTAGAAAATCACATGTTTCCTAAGAAAACAGCGGAACCAACAAAAGGGAAAGTAGCAGTGGTCGGTTCTGGTCCTTCTGGGTTAACAGTTGCGGGGGATTTGGCAAAGCTCGGCTACGAAGTAATTATTTTTGAAGCGCTTCACGAAGCTGGCGGTGTATTAACCTATGGCATACCTGAATTTCGATTACCGAAAAAAATTGTTAAACAGGAAATTGCGAGTATTGAAGCCTTAGGTGTAACAATAGAAACCAATGTGGTAGTAGGTAAAACGATTACGATGGAAGAAATAATGTCAGAGTTTGATGCCTGTTATCTATCGGTTGGTGCAGGGGCACCAAACTTTATGGGAATCCCAGGAACTAGTTTAAATGGGGTTTATTCTTCTAGTGAATTTTTAACACGAATCAATTTAATGCATAGCTATGAGTTTCCAGAATATGATACACCGATTAAACGTGCTAAAAATGTCGTTGTGATTGGCGGCGGGAATGTTGCAATGGATGCCGCTCGTTCAGCCAAACGATTAGGCGCTGAAAATGTGAATATTGTGTATCGTCGTTCGTTAGAAGAATTACCAGCAAGAATTGAAGAATACCACCATTCCCTTGAAGAAGGAATTAACTATTATTGGTTGACGAATCCAATTGCTTATTTAGATGACCAACAAGGAAATCTAGCCGGTGTTGAATGTGTCAAAATGGTTTTAGGTGAACCAGATGCGTCTGGAAGACGACGTCCAGAACCAATTCCAAACAGCACGTTTACCATTCCTGCTGATGCAGTAATCGAGGCAATTGGCCAAGGAGCAAATCGAGTCTTGCTATCAACATATCCAGAAATAGAACTAAACCAATGGGGGTACATTCAGGCCGAACCTAAAACAGGAGCAACCTCAATACCTGGCGTTTTTGCTGGGGGCGATATAGTTACAGGTGCTGCCACCGTTATTTTAGCGATGGGCGCTGGGAAAATCGCAGCTAATGCAATTGATCAGTATGTCAAAACACAAAAAACAACAGTCACAAGCAATGTTTAGGAAAGATAAAAGGTGAAAAAATGAAAAAAACAATGGATGGAAACACCGCAGCGGCTTATATTTCATATGCGTTTACAGAAGTTGCCGCTATTTATCCTATCACACCAAGTTCAACAATGGCTGAGTTGGTAGATGAATGGGCGGAAAGTGGTTTAAAAAATATTTATGGTCAAAAAGTTCAAGTTATTGAAATGCAATCAGAAGCTGGGGCAGCGGGAGTAGTTCATGGTTCGTTAAAAACAGGTGCGTTAACCACTACTTATACTGCTTCACAAGGTTTACTGTTGATGATTCCCAATATGTATAAAATCGCAGGAGAATTGCTACCTTCTGTGTTCCACGTGGCGGCTCGGGCAGTAACGACAAGTGCGTTGAGTATTTTTGGTGACCATGGCGATGTGATGGCTACCCGCCAAACAGGTTTTTGTATGTTAGCAGAATCGAGTGTCCAAGAAGTAATGGATTTGTCGGCAGTTGCTCATTTAGCTAGCTTAGAAGGTAGTTTACCTTTTGTAAACTTTTTTGATGGTTTTAGAACGAGCCATGAACTACAAAAAATCGAAGTGATTGATTATGATGACCTGAAAGAAATGGTGAATCAGGAAGCTGTAACTCGTTTTAGAATGGGAGGCATGAATCCTAATCATCCCACTGTTTCAGGGACCGCTCAAAATCCTGACATTCATTTTCAACAAAGAGAAACAGTCAATAAAAATTACGAAGAAATGCCAAAAATTGTTCAAAAATACATGGAAAAAATTAACCATCTTCGTGGAACAACGTATGATTTAACCGATTATTACGGGGTTGAAGATGCAACAGAAGTCATTATTTCAATGGGGTCGGCTTCGCCAGTAATCAAACAAACAGTTGACTATCTCAATCAACAAGGACGCAAAGTTGGTTTTATCAATATTCATTTATATCGTCCATTTCCTACCGAAAACCTTCTTGAAAAATTACCAGCTACAGTAGAAAAGGTTGCGGTTTTAGATCGAACAAAAGAATCAGGAGCCGAAGGAGAACCGTTATTGTTAGATGTTCAAAGCGCTCTTTATCAACATGAAAATCGACCAATTGTGATTGGTGGACGTTATGGGTTAGGCTCTAAAGACGTAGCGCCTAATCAAATTAAAGCGATCTATGATCATTTGTTATTGCCATTTAAAGAATTAAAGCAACGCTTTACGGTGGGGATCGTTGATGATGTAACTTATCAATCATTGCCAGAAGAACCTACTTTAGATTTAACGCCAGATACTACCTTCCAAGCAAAATTTTGGGGCTTTGGTTCTGACGGAACTGTGGGAGCAAACAAGCAAGCGATTAAAATTATCGGAGATCATACCGACCTTTATGCACAAGCTTACTTTAGTTATGATTCTAAAAAATCAGGCGGTTTAACCGTTTCGCATCTGCGTTTTGGTAAAGAGCCAATTACTTCCACGTATTTAATTGAACAAGCAGATTTCATCGCTTGTCATAATGCGTCCTATTTGCATAAATACGACCTGTTAAAAGGTTTAAAAGATGGCGGAACGTTTTTACTGAATACTATTTGGGATCAAGAAAAGGTTCACCGTTTATTACCGGCTAAGTTAAAAAAATATATTGGGGAGCACCAAATCAAATTTTACATTATCAATGCGGTTGAGTTAGCTCGCAAAGTAGGCTTAGGTCGTCGGATCAATACAGTGATGTCTACTGCCTTTTTTGAAGTAACAGATATTTTAACGAAAGAGCAATATTTACCGTTACTTAAAGAAGAAGTGAAAAAGACTTATGGAAAAAAATCAATGGAAATTGTTGAAAAAAATTACCAAGCGATTGATGCTACCTTTGAATCGCTGCAAGAAATTGTAGTCCCAGAAGATTGGGCCACCATTGTTTTAGAACCAGAAAATCAAGAGTCGGAAGTTCCAGCTTTTGTGACAAATATTTTAGAACCAATCAATCGTCAAGAAGGGGATCAGCTGAGCGTTTCAGATTTGATTGAAAACGGAATGAAGGGCGGTGCCATTCCTATGGGCACTGCGGCTTATGAAAAACGTGGCATTGCGTTAGAAGTGCCTGAGTGGCAAATAGATAAGTGTACGATGTGTAATGAATGTGCCTTTGTTTGTCCACACGCGGCTATTCGACCGTTTTTAGCGGATGAAGAAGAACTGAAAGAAGCACCTGCAGGTTTTGCCATGCGCGAAATGCGTGGCACAGATGGATTGATGTATCGTATCCAAGTTTCTTTAGAAGATTGTACAGGTTGTGGTCTTTGTGTTCAGGCTTGCCCTGTGAAAGACAAGGCGATTTTAATGAAACCTTATGAAACTCAAAAAGAGCAAGCGATGAATTGGGCCTTTGCGATGACTCTTAAACAAAAAGCCAACCCAGTCAAAAAACTTTCTGTTAAAGGTTCCCAATTTAATCAGCCATTGATGGAATTTTCAGGTGCTTGTGAAGGCTGTGGCGAAACACCTTATATTAAGTTGTTGACACAATTATTTGGTGATCGAATGATGATTGCTAACGCAACAGGCTGTTCATCAATTTGGGGTGGTTCGTCACCAGTGACACCTTATACAACGAACGAATGTGGCCAAGGACCAGCTTGGAGTAATTCGCTGTTTGAAGATAATGCGGAATATGGTTATGGTATGTATATTGCCAATCGAACGAAACGTCAACATTTAGCTAATCTGGTTGAAGAAAGTCTTGCTAAAAATGTCGGATCAGATTCACTACAAGCCTTGTTAAAAGATTGGTTAGAACACATGGCTGAAGGGGAAGGAACACAACAGCGAGCCACCAAACTAGCGGCAGCATTAAGTGAAGAAGCCGATGAAGATCCACTTTTAACAAAAATTTACGAACAAAAAGATTTACTAGTGAAAACGAGTCAATGGATTGTCGGCGGCGATGGTTGGGCCTATGATATCGGGTTTAGCGGCATTGATCATGTCCTTGCCAGTGGGGAAGATGTTAATATTTTTGTTATGGATAACGAAGTATATGCCAATACAGGCGGGCAAACATCTAAAGCCACACCAGCTTCAGCCATTGCCAAATTCTCAGCGGGTGGGAAACATACCTCTAAAAAAGATTTAGGGATGATGGCAATCACTTATGGGAATGTCTATGTTGCACAAGTAGCTTTAGGCGCAAACTCAATGCAAACGATTAAAGCAATTGACGAAGCGGAGCGGTACCCAGGCCCATCAATTATCATCGGTTATACCCCATGTATTAATCACGGGGTCAAAGGCGGAATGGTTCGGACGTTAGATCAAGCCAAAGAAGCCGTTGAATCTGGCTATTGGCCACTTTATCGCTATAATCCAGAGTTAGTTAAGAAAGGCAAAGATCCGATGGTCATTGACTACAAGAAAACAGATTTTGATAAAATGCGTGATTTTCTTGAAAAACAAACACGTTACTCTGCGTTGCATACAATTAAAGAAAATCAAGAAGTAGTCGAACATTTACTTGATAAAACTAAAGAAGATGCAATTGAACGCTCTGAAAGTTATAACAAACTAGCCACACATATGAAAAAATAAAAAAACAAAGCCTCTTACTTGAGAGGCTTTGTTTTTTTATCCAATAATAATTTTTTCTGAAGGGTATTCGTAGCCTAAGTCACGTGTTTCTTTTGGTACAAAAATCATTAAGGTATAAAGCATACCAATACGTCCAATAAACATTAATAAGGCAATCATTAATTTACCTACTGTTGTTAAATCGTCTGTAATGCCCAAAGAAAGACCGGTTGTTCCAAAGGCAGAAGCGACTTCCACAATGATTGAAATCAAGGGCAGATTTTCAGTGGCTGACAAAAAGACGACAGCGAAAAAGCACATAATCAAAGATAACATGAAGACGACAATCGATTTTTTGACATCATCGTCATCTATTTTACGGCTAAAGATGCTAATATCATCTTCACTTTTTAAAAAGGCTAACAAATACAAGCCAATAATCGCAACAGTCGTTGTTCGAACACCACCACCAACAGAGCTAGGACTACAACCAATAAACATTAACACAGAAAAAATAATCAACGTTGTAATTTGGAAGTCCCCTAAATCATTAATTTGGAGGCCAGCGTTTCGTGTAGTCATCGAATAAAACATCGAACTTACCCAACGGCCACTTTCATTCATTGTCAAAAATAGGTGATCTTTTTCTAATAAGTAAATCAAAATAGTCCCACCAATAAACAGAACAATAAACGCTAGCAAAGCAATTTTACTAAACAATGAAAAGCGGAAAGGCAAGCCTCGTTTCTTCTTGCGAAAGTTCTTTTTCTTAAAATGTAACCACTCATGAATTTCCAGTAAAACGGGAAATCCAATCCCGCCAATAAAAATTAAGAACATAATTGCCAGTAAAAAGAGATAATCATGAGCAAAAGGGATAATTGAATCACCTGAAATATCAAAGCCTGAATTAGTCACTGCAGAAATAGCTTGATAAAATCCATAAAATATCGCATCTCGCCAGTTCGTATAATAACCACTTATATAAAAATAAAGCGAAAAGAGCGAGCCGAAGATTACTTGGAACCAAATTAAAATCAAAAAAGTGGTGCGGATCAGTCGAACAATTCCGCTCAGTCGCGGCTGATTCATGTCAGTCATAATTAACTGACGTTGCTTTAATGTGATTCGCCGTTTTGATAAAATAAAAAAGACCGTTGAAATCATCATAATCCCTAAGCCACCAACTTGGAAAAGAACCTCCAATAAGACAATCCCACGATCATTAAAAACCGAATTAATATCGACTGTGGTGAGTCCAGTAACACTGACTGTACTGATTGCTAAGAAAAATAAATCAATAAAAGGAACATGCGAGTCAGGTTCTCTGAAAATAGGGAGGCAAAACAATAAATAAGAAATAACCGTCATTAATATGTAATAAGCGACGATGATTTGAATAGATGAAAAATTTTTGCGAATAAATCGATCGCTTTTTCGCTGTGCTAGCCACAGCAAACGTGTATGGTTCACTAGATAACCTCCCAATTCTAATTAAACTAAGTATACCAAAACTTTTCGCCTCAAACGAATAATTCTGCCAGAAAATCCGTGAAATGACAAATAAAAATAAGAAATTCGTTAGAAATAATTGGAAAACATCCACAAACAAGCGAGAACATGATACTTTATGAAAGAATAGAAAAATAGGTTGTTCCCCAAACAACTTACTAATAATTGGTCAGTTTGTCTAACGATACAACTTTAAAAAGTAGTGGTAGCTTTTTTATTTCGGTTGATATGTGAATGTGTTCACTTTATGTAACAAACTGTTATTTTTATTCAAATGAAAAATAAGAAATTGTGTTGGTAGAAATCAATAGTTTATAAGGTGGGAAAACAATGAAAAAAGTGTTAATGGGAGTTCTTTCCCTAGGGTTATTATTAGGTGCAGCAACAGGTTGTACAAGCGATCAAGAAAAAGCTGCTGGTAAAACAAAAGCATCTTCTGAAAAAACAGAAGCAACATCTGGTGCCTCTGCTAATGGTTATACAGATCCAAGTGAACTAAAAGACAGTTATGATGTTGTTATTGTTGGTTCAGGTGGTGCAGGGATGACCGCTGCATTACAAGCCAAAGAAGCTGGCATGAATCCAGTTATTTTAGAAAAAATGCCTGTTGCAGGTGGGAATACAATTAAATCGTCTTCAGGAATGAATGCTTCACAAACAAAATTCCAAGAAAAAGAAGGCATTAAAGATAGCAACGATAAATTCTTTGAAGAAACACTAAAAGGCGGTAAAGGAACCAACGATCAAGAATTACTACGTTATTTTGTTGATCATTCAGCTGAAGCAATTGATTGGTTAGATACAAAAGGAATTACATTGAGCAATTTAACTATTACAGGTGGAATGAGCGAAAAACGCACACACCGACCTGCTGACGGATCAGCAATTGGGGGCTATCTAGTTGACGGGTTAGTACGTAACGTTCGCGAAGAAAAAATTCCATTGTTTGTTGATGCTGATGTGACAGACTTAGTTGAAGAAAACGGTCAAATCGATGGCGTAAAAGTGAAAATGAAAGATGATAAAGAAAAAACAGTTAAAGCAAAAGCAGTCGTTGTCACAACAGGTGGTTTCGGTGCCAACGAAAAATTAATTACACAATACAAACCAGAATTGAAAAACTATGTTACAACGAACCAAGAAGGAACAACAGGTGACGGTATCCAAATGATTCAAAAAGTTGGTGGTGCGTTAGTGGATATGAAAGAAATTCAAATTCACCCAACTGTTCAACAAAGCGATGCTTTCTTAATTGGTGAAGCAGTTCGTGGAGAAGGCGCAATCTTGGCTTCTCAAAAAGGAGAACGTTTTGTTAATGAGTTAGATACACGCGACAAAGTTTCCGCAGCAATCAATGCCTTACCAGAAAAATCAGCTTATTTAGTCTTTGACCAAGGCGTACGCGACCGTGCAAAAGCCATTGATTTCTATGATCAAAAAGGCTTCGTGGAAAAAGGTGAAACGATTGAAGAATTAGCTGAAAAAATTGGCATGCCTGCCGATACATTGAAAGCAACGATTGATACTTGGAACCAAGATGTTAATGCCAAAGATGACAAACAATTTGGCCGGACAACTGGAATGGAAGCTGACTTAAGCACAGCGCCTTACTACGCAATTAAAATTGCACCAGGGATTCACCACACAATGGGTGGCGTGAAAATCAACACGAAAACAGAAGTTTTACGTGAAGATGGCACACCAATTAAAGGTCTATATGCTGCTGGTGAATTAACAGGTGGCTTACATGGTCAAAACCGTATCGGAGGCAATGCCATCGCCGATATTATCATTTATGGTCGTCAAGCAGGTACGCAATCAGCAGAATTTGCCTCTGCTCAAAAATAACTAGCATTAAAAAGTCTGAAATTGTGGTCAAATAACTACAATTTCGGGCTTTTTTATTGCATACTAGCAGGATCATTAGTTGGAGTATAAACAGCCCTGCTAAAATGACTTTGGCGTAGATTCTGTTTTTTTCAGAAAAATGCACGACCATTTTAGCTAAAAATACTGCTTTTTTGCTGAAAATATAGTAAAATACGTAAGGAACTAACGGAAAGGTGTAGTGAACATGGCTCAATTATTTTTCAAGTATGGCGCAATGAACAGTGGTAAAACCATTGAAATCTTAAAAGTAGCACACAATTACGAAGAACAAGACAAACCAGTTGTTTTGATGACCAGTGGACTAGATACACGTGATGGTGTTGGGAAAGTATCCAGTCGCATCGGATTACGCAGAGATGCTATTCCAATTTTTGAAGAAACCAATGTCTTTGACTTGATTAATGATTTGTCTTACAAACCTTTTTGCGTATTAGTCGATGAATGTCAATTTTTAAACAAGCATCATGTCATTGAATTTGCACGAATTGTTGACGAATTAGATATTCCAGTAATGGCATTTGGGCTAAAGAATGATTTTAGAAATGAATTATTTGAAGGCTCAAAGTATTTACTTTTATATGCAGACAAATTAGAAGAATTAAAAACGATTTGCTGGTTCTGTCATAAAAAAGCAACTATGAACTTGCACTATATTGATGGCAAACCCGTTTATGAAGGGGATCAAGTCCAAATTGGTGGGAATGAAGCCTACTATCCTGTTTGTCGCAAACATTATTTTCATCCAAAAACAGTGAATGAAGAACAGTAAGGAGAGACACTATGTACGATCAATTACAATCTATTGAAGATCGCTATGAGGAATTGGGCGAATTATTAAGTGATCCAGCAGTCATTAGCGATACAAAACGTTTCATGGAATTATCGAAAGAAGAAGCTAATACACGTGAGACGGTTGAGGTTTATCGCCGATATAAACAAGTTGTTGAAGGGATTAGCGATGCCGAAGAACTTTTAAGTGAAAACTTAGATGCGGAAATGGCCGAAATGGCGAAAGAAGAACTTTCTGATTTGAAAAAAGAAAAAGAAGTGTTAGAAGACCGCATTAAAATTTTATTATTACCAAAAGATCCAAATGATGATAAAAATATCATCATGGAAATCCGTGGTGCAGCCGGTGGCGATGAAGCCGCACTTTTTGCTGGCGACTTATTTAATATGTACCAAAAATATGCAGAAGCACAAGGGTGGAAAGCGGAAGTTTTAGAAGCGAACGTCACTGGAATCGGTGGATATAAAGAAGTAATTATGATGATTTCAGGAGATAACGTCTTTTCAAAATTAAAATACGAAAGTGGCGCTCACCGCGTGCAACGAGTTCCTTCAACAGAATCACAAGGACGGATTCATACATCGACAGCAACCGTTGTAGTTATGCCGGAAGCCGAAGAAGTCGAAATCGAATTAGCTGATAAAGATATCCGTGTCGATATTTATCATGCAAGTGGCGCTGGTGGACAGCACGTCAATAAAACCGCTTCGGCTGTTCGATTAACCCATTTACCAACAGGAATCGTAGTCGCAATGCAAGATGAACGTTCACAGCTAAAAAACCGTGAAAAAGCAATGAAAGTTTTGCGTGCTCGTGTGTATGACCAAATTCAACAAGAAGCACAAAGTGAATATGATGCTAACCGTAAATCGGCGGTGGGGACCGGAGATCGTTCAGAACGAATCAGAACGTATAACTTCCCACAAAATCGAGTAACGGATCATCGTATTGGTTTAACCATCCAAAAACTAGACCAGATTCTTGCTGGCAAATTAGATGAAATCATTGATGCATTAGTCTTATATGATCAAACATCGAAATTAGAAGAGATGCAAAATGGCTAAACGTTACTTTGAAGTCCTTAACTGGGCTTCTTCTTTTTTAGAGGCGCAAGGCAAAGAAGGCTATGCTATTCACTATGTTTTTTTAGAACGTAAAGGTTGGGATAAAACGCAGTGGCTCCTGCATATGCAAGAAGAAATGCCCAAAGAAGAAGAGGAACAATTAAAAACGGATTTAGCCCAATTATTGACAGATTACCCAGCACAATATTTACTAGGACAAGCTGAATTTTATGGACATTCCTTTATTGTTAATGAACATACTTTGATTCCTAGACCAGAAACAGAAGAATTAGTCGAGCGTTGCTTAAAAGCCAATCCAGATACTCCTTTGACGGTCGTAGATGTCGGAACAGGGACAGGCGCCATTGCGATTAGCTTGAAACTGGCACGGCCCAACTGGCGAGTTATTGCCATTGATCTTTCAGAGGAAGCGTTGACTGTCGCTAAACAAAACGCGCAAGCATTAGGTGCTGGCATCGAATTTTATCATGGGAATGGCTTACAGCCAGTTACTTCTGAAAAAATTGATCTGCTTATTTCTAATCCGCCCTATATTAGTGAACAAGAATGGCATTTAATGGATGCAAGTGTCCGAACGTATGAACCTAAAACCGCTTTATTCGCTGAAAATAACGGTTTGGCCTTATACCAACAATTAATTCATGAAAGTCAAACGATGCTTAAAGCAGACGGTAAAATTTATTTTGAAATAGGGTTTCAACAAGGCGCGGCCCTCCAAGAATTATTGAGCGCCGCTTATCCACAAAAAACAATTAAAATTGAAAAAGATTTATCTGGCAACGATCGCCTCGCGATAGCCGAGTAACTAAGGTTCTTCGTCGCCACTTTTCTAGAAGGAGCGATTTGCAATGGAAACAAAAAAATTAACCAAACAAGAAATAGCCCAAGCAGCAGCAGCCATTCAAGCAGGCGAGCTAGTGGCTTTTCCAACAGAAACTGTTTATGGCTTAGGTGCCGATGCCTTAAATGAAGCGGCAGTAAAAAAAGTTTACCAAGTAAAAGGCCGCCCCAGTGATAATCCATTGATTGTTCATGTGAACAACGTTGAAATGGTCAAAAAATACGTGGCGACCTTACCAGAAGTCGCTACAAAATTGGTGTCTGCCTTTTGGCCGGGACCATTAACTTTAATTTTTAATGTGCCTAGGGATACATTTTCTAAAACAGTAACAGGTGGTTTAGAGACAGTCGCTTTTCGTATGCCAGATAACCAAGCGACCTTAGCTTTGATTGAACAAGCCAATGTTCCATTGGTCGGACCAAGTGCGAACACTTCTGGCAAGCCTAGTCCAACATCTGCAGAGCATGTTTATCATGATTTGCAGGGGAAAATTGCTGCCATATTAGATGATGGCCCAACGCAGATTGGGGTGGAATCAACGGTCTTAGATTTAACGGCGGAAGATGGTGTGCCAGTTATTTTACGACCAGGAGCAATTACCAAAGAGCAGTTGGAAAGCATTATTCCCCAAGTGAAAATCGATACACATTTGATTAGTGAAACTGCAGCACCCAAAGCGCCAGGGATGAAATACAAACACTATTCTCCTGATGCGGAAGTTTGGATTATAAGCGGTCAAACAGCAGAATGGCAAACGGCGATTCAGCAAGCAAAAGAACAACAGGAAAAAATCGGCTTATTTTTAAGTGATGAACAGGCAGCACAACTAGATACAGAAAATGCGTTTGTTTATTCTTATGGTGCAGAAACGGTTGAAAATGCCACAAAAGAACTATTTGCAGGGTTAAGAGCGTTAGATGAGCAAGGAGCTACCACGATTTTTGCACAAGGATTTGCAGAAACTGGTTTAGGCACTGCTTACATGAATCGCTTGAAAAAATCAGCTAATCAAAAATTTTTTGAAAAATAAGAGGTATTTGTAACGAAGCTGACACAGAAGTATGATACAATCAGACAAAAGAAAACAAAATGGAGTGTTGTTTGAATGGATTACAAAACGTATGACCCAGATTTATGGAATGCAATTGCAAGAGAAGAAGAGCGCCAAGAAAATAACTTGGAACTAATCGCATCTGAGAATGTCGTGTCAAAAGCGGTGATGGCTGCCCAAGGAAGTATTTTAACGAATAAATATGCAGAAGGTTACCCTGGCAAACGGTACTATGGTGGTTGTGAATTTATCGATATCGTAGAAAATTTAGCTATTGATCGTGCCAAAGAATTATTTGGTGCAAAATTCGCGAATGTACAAGCCCATTCAGGTTCTCAAGCCAATACAGCGGCATACCTTTCATTGGTTGAACCAGGTGATACCATTTTGGGGATGGATTTATCAGCTGGTGGTCACTTAACACATGGTTCGCCCGTTAACTTTAGTGGAAAAACCTATAATTTTGTCAGTTATGGAGTGGATCCTTCAACAGAAGTAATCGATTACGATGTCGTGCGAATTTTAGCAAGAGAACATCGTCCAAAATTAATTGTTGCTGGCGCAAGTGCGTATTCACGAACGATTGACTTCAAACGTTTCCGTGAAATCGCTGATGAAGTAGATGCCAAGTTAATGGTTGATATGGCGCATATTGCAGGCTTGGTGGCTTCAGGGTTGCACCCAAATCCAGTTCCGTATGCTGATATCGTAACAAGTACGACCCATAAAACATTGCGTGGTCCTCGTGGCGGTTTAATTTTGACAAATAGCGAAGAATTGGCGAAAAAAGTAAATAGTAGTATTTTCCCAGGCATTCAAGGTGGCCCGTTGGAACATGTGATTGCCGGAAAAGCCGCAGCTTTTAAAGAAGCTTTGGATCCAAGTTTTGCTGAATATAGTCAGCAAGTGATTGCAAATGCGCAAGCGATGACGAAAGTTTTCAATCAAGCGCCAGAAGCTCGTTTAATTAGTGGGGCAACAGACAACCACTTATTACTGATTGAAGTGACAGGTTTTGGTTTAAATGGAAAAGAAGCAGAAGCTATTTTAGATAGTGTAAATATTACTGTCAATAAAAATTCAATTCCGTTTGAACAATTAAGTCCATTTAAAACAAGTGGTATCCGTATTGGAACACCTGCGATTACTTCACGTGGTTTTAAAGAAGAAGATGCGGTAGAAGTTGCTAAATTAATCGTTCAAGTCTTAAAAGATCCAGAAAATACAGCAGTTCATGATGAAGTCAAAGCAGCTGTAGCAGCGCTAACTAAAAAATATCCATTATATAACTAACATCAGGGATAGCTGAAGCGCGATTCTCTGTACAAATAAGAGTCGGAGCTTAGGATTTAAGGAATTCAACTTGTGTCCTAGGCTCTTTTGTTTTACAATAAGAAAGAATAAAATAATGAAGGAGAATAGATATGGGAAAATTTCAAGTAATTGATCATCCGCTAATTCAACACAAACTAACAATGATTCGCGAAAAGAACTGTGGGACAAAGGTTTTCCGCGAAGTTGTCAACGAAATTGCTATGTTAATGGCTTATGAAGTATCACGGGATATGCCTTTAGAGGATGTTGTCATCGAAACACCGATGGGTAAATCAACACAAAAAACACTTTCAGGGAAAAAAGTAGCAATCATTCCTATTTTACGTGCCGGCATTGGCATGGTTGATGGGATTTTAGAATTAATTCCAGCAGCGAAAGTTGGACACGTTGGACTTTACCGTGATGAAGAAACATTGCAACCACATGAATACTTCGTGAAATTACCTGAAGACATTGCAAGTCGTCAATTATTTGTTGTTGACCCAATGCTAGCAACAGGTGGTTCCGCAATTATGGCCATCGATTCATTAAAAGAACGTGGTGCTAGCAACATTAAATTTGTATGTCTAGTGGCCGTTCCAGAAGGTGTGAAAGCTTTACAAGAAGCGCACCCAGATGTAGATATTTATACAGCAGCTTTAGATGAGCGCTTAAACGAAGACGGCTATATCGTTCCTGGTTTAGGGGATGCTGGTGACCGTTTATTCGGAACAAAATAATAACAAAAAACCGTTAGGTAACCGATTATGGTTACTAACGGTTTTCTTTTGCTTAAAGAACTTTTCTAGGTGTATAATAAAAAATAAAAAAACAAAGGAGGAGCTATGAAAAAGAATAAAAAAGTCTTACACGCTATCGCTGTGATTGCTAGTGTGATGTCAGTTTTGATGTATGTTTCATATATTCCACAAATTTATGGAAATTTACATGGGGAAAAAGGCAATCCGACGCAACCATTAGTGGCAATGATTAATTGTATTTTTTGGACGATTCATGGGTTATATGGAGACGATGGAGAAACACGAGATAAGTCCATTATTTTTGCTAATGTGCCCGGAATTATTTTTGGTTTTTTTGCGTTTATTACAGCATTATAGTTTCCGACGAATTGGAAAGTATTCCAATTCTGTACATAAAAAAGAGCGGGGGAAATTTCCCACGCTTGAAGAATTAAATCTTTTTCAATTGTTTGTAATTAATAACAATCACACCATTGCTGTGCACCATTAAGTGATTGTTTTTTTGCGTTTCGTCAATTTCGACGACAGCGGCATTTTTTAATTGTTTCGTAACAACGCCTGTTTGTGGCTGTCCGTGAACAAGAAAAGTAACATGGGTGTCAACGGCGAAATCCTTACCAGCATCCGATGGAACAACAGGAGTAACCATACCATTAAAATTTGACATACAAAAAACCATCCTTTCTTGATATCTCTATTATACCACATTTTCAGAAAAAAGTTTGTAAAGTCGCTATTTGGCTTATTTTAAAGAGATTTTGCATAAATAAATAACAAACAGACTTTACAAATAAAGTAGAAAGTCCTATAATAGATTTGTTTCAGGCCAGCTTAGCTCAGTTGGTAGAGCAACGCACTCGTAACGCGTAGGTCACAGGTTCGATCCCTGCAGCTGGCATAGATAGAAAAGACAAATACACCAATGTTTAATGTTAATTGGTATATTTGTCTTTTTTGTGTTTTGAAAGTTATCGATGCCTAAAATTGCCTACTTATTAAAAATTAGTATTTAAAACTTGTTATTTTATAGCTCAAAAATATCATAATTATCAAATTTGTCACTCATTGATTTTTGAGAATTAGGGTATAAATGACCATAAGTATCAATTGTTGTAGTAATTGAAGAATGACCTAATCGTTCTTTTATAGTAGTATTCTTTTCGTTATTGTGAATAAGAAGAGCTACATGTGAATGTCTAAAGTCGTGTAATCTTATAGGCTTAAGGTTCAAGTTGTTTTTTGCAATTATTTTTTTTATTTGTTTAGAGTAATAATCACTTGAAGGGTGTTTTTCACTGTATTGAAAAACAAGTAATTTGTCACTATCAATATTTTGAAAATTATCTATTAGTAATTTTGGTTGTATTTTTTGCCATTTTTTTAACATGGCGGTAATTTTTGTATTGATAGTAATATATCTGTTACTGCTTTCCGTTTTTGGTGTAGTAGTTACGTAATTACCATTTATTAGTTTAGCACTTTTATTTATACGGACTGTTTGATTATAAAAATCAATGTCATTCCACGTAAGAGCAATCATTTCTCCCGCACGCATTCCTGTAAAAAACGCAAACTGATAGAATACTTTTAAAAATGGTTTATTTTTATCAATATGAGAAATAAAGGTTGTAAATTCTTCTAATGTCCAAAAATCAATTTCTTTTTTTTGCACTTTTAATTTATCTATTTGGTTGCAAGGATTTTCGTAGGTTAATCCTTCTTTTATAGCTACGTTAAATAATTTCTGTAGATGAATAATAATCATATTAATAGTCTTGTTTGATAAGTTATCCTTTCTTTTAGGTTTACTTGTTAACAAAAATTGTTGGAAATCATAGATTTGTTGTTTTTTTATTAGCTTGATTTGAGTATTTTTAAAATAAGGTTCTATATAGTTTTTAAAAATTCTTTTTTGTGTTTGTTTGTAAGATGGCTTAAGGTTTTGTGTGTATCTTTCTTCGTAAATTTCGTAAATATCTTTCAAAGTTAAGTCAGAATTAGTTGTTAATTTATTTTCGTGGTATAACCTTAAATACTTTGATTCAATTTGTTGGGCTTCTTTTTTAGTTGAAACTGTAAGTCTCTTTCTACGTTGTTTGTTTGATATTGGATCAATTCCCAAACTAACGTCAACAAAGTAACCATTTTCTTTTTTTGTAATCATATGCAGGTCTCCTTTTTATTAATAATACATATTATCTTTTGCGAACATATGTTCTTTTTTCGTTTAAAAAAAATAAATCATATTTCATTTTTACAATATCGAAGTCTAAATTAAAGTAAGAAGATAGTTCGTAAATATTCATATTTTGGATAAAGGGTAATTCTTCTTTCAGCATTGAATCATTCAATAATAATTCAGTTGCGAATATATTTGCTTCATTTTCTAAAGTAGCCTCAAAAGCTAGGGTGTGCATATCTACACAAAATATATTTAAATGTTTGTGTAGGAAATAATGTCCTAGCTCATGAGCAATTATTTTATCTTGTGTTGTTTCATCAGTAATATTGCTATTAATGTGAATGATGTAAGTGTGATTGTAATATTGTAGAAAACCTTCTACATTGCCTAAGTTAGATTTTAAAATATAAATTCCTAAGAATTCGGAAATTCTTTTTGGATCATTAGATGAATAAAAATTAATTATACCTTCAACTTTGCTTTTTATTTTTGAGTAAATGTTACGTATTGGACTCACTCCTTGTCTTTTTTTGTCATATCGTCAACAGTTTTTATTGCATTTTTCATTGCAATTTTTAAAAGACGTGCAGTTTCTTCGTCAATATCTCCATTTTTTCCCATAAATAGAAGAGTATCTTCATTTTTTAATTCTTCTATAGTTTCTTTAATAGTACTATCTAGTTTTGTATCGTTTTTATCTGATATATCTAGCAAGTAATTTGCACTTACATTAAAATATTCAGCAATTTTCTTTATTGTTTCTGGATTAGGAGTAGAACGATTGTTCTCATAGTCACTAATTGAACTTTGTCTTAAATGAAGAATAGCTGCAAGCTCACTTTGTTTCATTCCTTTTTTCATTCGCAGCTTTTTCAATTTATCGGAAAATGCCATGTTTCTCACCTCTTTTCTGCAATAATATCACTAAATGTGATATGGATTAACTTTATTTGTAAAAAAAGAATATTAACCGTTGACAAAACGTAAAATGCGATATATACTTAAAACGTAATAAACGATATAACGGAATTATAGGAGGTAAAAAACGTTATGAAAATTAAGTTTTTGACAGCAAATGACGTTAGTGAATTAATGAATTGTTCAAAAGCTAAAGCCTATGGAATTATCAAAGAATTAAATAGCGAATTAAAAGAACAGGGAATGAAAACTTCGGCAGGAAGAGTGAATGAACAATTTTTTGCTAAAAAATTTGGTTTTGAGCATGAGTAATAAAATTGGATATTTTGTTTTATTAGAGTATCTGATTATATGTCGGATATTCTCATAAGGTAAAAAGCCTTAATAAAATTGAATAAACAAAAAAGCGTTCACGAGAAGAAAATGAATTTCTGTTTCGCAAACACTTAAAGTAATACCTAGACAATATTATTTTAAGCGATTTGATGAAATAATACAAGAATGAAATTTTTGTTCGAGGTTATAAGTCTGTTTGTGGTGTGGCAAGTCAGCCAATGAATGACTTGTAAGGTGGTAACGAGTATCTTTAATTAGAGCCACGTAGAGTGATTTTTTGTAGATAGAAGTTTTCTTGTTTATTGCTAAGGACTAGATTTCTTGTTCGTATTGAACGGTGGAAATGTTGGAAGTAATTCCGCTTAGCGTAAATCGGTATCTGTTTATGATAATCAGTTCATTTCTAATAGCCATGTCGAGATGACACGCTAGAAATGGATATGGAAGCATACTAGAAAACAAGTATGTGGAAATCGTTACAAAGGAGGATAGGGACACCGTATGAAGCAATTCTATTAATGAGCCGTGATGTATAATTACTAGCCGTTGAAGATCGATTCTAAGAATTGTTTTGAATGTAAGAATCAAAAATGTATTCTCACTAAGATGATTGTTTAAAAAAGTGGAAAAGATTTTTTCTAAAAGAATAATCAATCTTAGTTTAAGTATGCACAACTGGATTACTCTGGTTGTGTTTTTTTTATTCCAAATGAAAAACAGAATTTGTTATTAAGTGAATAAGGAGGATAAGAATGATAGAAGAGTTGTTACTTTTCGTTGAAAAGTTTGTTGAACGTATGAAACGACAGAAAAAAGCTTTTTCTATTTCGGATATAGAAAAGAGCTATAACTTAGAGCGTAAGAAGTTAGGTAAGAATACGGTTAAGTTAACAAACATGGAACGTTTAACAATTGAAAGTCGATTATTAAAAAATCAGATTTTACAACGAACATATAAAATAACAGGTTATCATGAACCTTGTCAAGTTGTGTTTTTTAGCTAGTAAGAAGAATTGCATAAAGAGAGAAAGGCAGTCAGCTGTTGACTGTTTATTTTTGTATAAAAATTAGTGAAAGAAGGAAATTATTTTGGCAAATAGAATTCAAGAAATTGCATTAAGTGATAAAAATTTAGGAAGTAAAATTAAAGCTGTTTATAAAACAGAACGTGATATTTATGTAAATGGGGTACCTGTTCGTGGTCGTGTGTTCACCGCTTCAAGCGAAAAGCAACGTGATTTTGAAATTTTTGTTCCTCATTTGCGAAATTCACAAATGTTGAATGGCCGTGAAGAAGTAAAATTAATTGATCCAGTAGCACGAATCAATGTAAAACGGAATAACATTGGTAATAGCCGCTCAATTGACATGGTAGTTTATGCAAAACGTTTAGAAGTAGTTGGAGGTAATAAATAATGGGATTATCATTTGAAAATAACACGATTGAAAATTTTGATGTAGTAGGAACATTTGGTACGATGAATTTCTTAGAAGTAGTTGCAATTAATGAACGTGATGGTGAAGGAAATGTGACTGACGATGTTCGTGAACAACGAGTAACGGTTTATTCTAGCAAATTAAATGACCAAGTAGAAATTGCGATTGATCCAGGCTATGACGTTAGTGATATTAATTATGATGATGAAATCGAGTTGACTGGAAATGTAACAGCTCGTGGATGGCTTAATGCTTACAAAGGTTTTAATGACAATGTACAAACAGAACAAGCGTTTAAAGTCCGTGCAGTGGGTATAAAAAAAGTAGGAGCTGTTAAACCAGCTCAACCTACACTACAAAAAGAAAATAAGAATCAAGCAAATGAGCAAAAATAAATATTACATTGAGGTAGATTAAATGAGCAAAAGAGAAGAATTAAAAAAAATAGGTGATGAATTGTATGAAGTTTTGGCACAAAACAACGTTACCTTTGAACAAGCAAAAGTAACGCTAAATTATCTTTCGATTAAATTAGATCATGAAATGCAACGAACAATGGTGTCTCTTAAGACGTTGTAAAATAGAGAATACTTTTTTCAGGAATGTAGTATTGAATATTGGAGCTGATAAATTCTAAAATTTTATCATCAATAATTGATTGGAATTTTTCAATTTTGAGTCTTTGGTTGTTGGCAAGAATAATTGTTACGGATTGCATGTCTATTTCACATGCTTTTTCAATTGTTTTTAGCATTATTATAGGACACCTCCTTTTGTTAATATTTTACCACTAAACCAGAAATTTCTGAAAAAATTAATTGGATGTGGGAATTGAAACGAAAGTAAATATCATATTCAGACGAATCGGTAGCACCGTTTAACAGCTAAAAAGGGCATTCTAACGAGTGCCCTTTTTACTATTAATTTGTGTTAACAAGATTTGTTAATAGACATTAATAATAAAGAAAAGGAGAGGTTAAATGAAACAAGGGAAACGCCTAGTTAGGAAAGAAAAAGAGTTGTTGAAAAGTTGCTGATTGAATCCAACAAATTGGTTAGTAGAAAGACGGTTGAAGAGTAGTGTGATTTTTCTTCATAAAGAAAGTGGTAATTTGAAGGAAATTTATTATTGAAAGGAGGTGGCGGAGAAGTAGTGTTAGACTTGGCGGAAAGAATGGGTGTAAAACAAGAAAAATATAGGAGGTTTTTAGAGAGAAAAATTAGAGTCTATCGTATGTGGCAAAGTTTTAGTTATTATAGTACATTGTATTTAAAACTTTATAACGAAACTAGTGAGTATCTTATCCAGTTTTTATTGTTAGATGATTTATTTTTTGAATGTGATGAAGCTGTTTTAAACTTGTTAGATAATTTTTTAGAACAATTAGTTAAAGCATATAATAATAAACTGCATGAAGATTTTGATAAGGGTATTTTTTTTGAGGAATACACAAGTAAAGTGAATTGATTGTGAAATTTGAATGCTTTATAATGGCTTTAGAATAGACGTTAGAAGAGGTGAGAAAAATGGTGATGACAATGAATGAAATTAAAGAGCGTGTGAAACCTGTAGCAGAAAAACACAATGTACCAGTCGTTTATGTCTTTGGTTCTTATGCACGTAATGAAGCGAAAGAAACCAGTGATATTGATTTTGCTGTAGATATTACAGGACAATCAGAAGAAGCCTATTGGAATTTATATGGAGATTTCTTTGAAGAATTAAAAGAAGCTGTAGCGCATGATATTGATTTAGTGGAGCTAGAAACTCTTGTTGATACACAAGATAAACCTGAAAGAAGAGAATTGTTAGCTACCATTTTAAAGGAAGGTGTAAAGGTATTTGAGAGATAGTACAGCAAAGGATTTACGTTTGTTAAGAGGAACGCTGATCTACATTGAAGATATAGAACAGACACTCAATCGTTTTGGAAGGGATTATGAAACCTTCTATCATGATAGAGTGTTTTTTAATGCAATCAGTATGTGTTTAATGCAAATTGGTGAATATACTGTTGGAAACAGTGGCTTTTCAGAAGAATTTAAAGAGAAAAATAGTGGTAAAGTTGATTGGAAAAGACTTAGGAATATGTTTGCACATTCGTATAGCACAATGAATGAACGTCAGATTTTTCGAATGGCTACAGAATATATTCCAGTGTATAAAGAATTTTGTAGACAAGAATTAGCACGGTTAAAAAAAGAAGGTAGGTAAATGGTAAAAAAATTATTTAGATATAGAGGTAGAAGAATTCGTTATTCTTCAAGAAATTTGTTGGTACTCTATAGAGTGTTATTTTTTATGCCAATTTTTGCTTGTTTAGGCTATTTTGTGGGCTATAAATGGATGTATCCTTTATATCTTTCAAATCCAACTGATTGGAAAATATATATTGTACCAGCGTTAATCATTATAGGTGTCTCGATAGGCTCAATCGTGCTAATTACATTGCTTGTTAAGGCTTCAATTATCAATTCGGGCTATTTTTCTAAAGTAGAACAACGTCAAGTGTTAGCTCGTATGATTATCGACAATGGCTATTATACGAAGAAGCAAGTTAAAGGTAGTGATGGTAAAACAAAAGAAAAAATAAAGTTCCCCAAAATTTATTATAAGTCTGCAAAAAATAGTATTTTCGTTTCATTTGAAACAGCAGGTAATAAATTTCAGGAAAAATTTGAAACCATTGGTGGTTTTTTGGAAACAGCGTTTCATGCGGACAATTTAAATAAAATTGATGAAAAAGGCTTTATTACCTATGAACTAGCTTCTGATGTTTACAATAAGCGTATTTGGATAAAGGATATGCAAGCTGATAAAGGAAAGGTTCAATTAATGAAAGGGTTGTATTGGTATTTTGATAAAGACCCACATTTATTATTAGGTGGTGGAACTGGCGGAGGTAAAACTTTTACCATTTTATCTCTAATTTATGCACTTTGCCGTGTGGGTGAAATGGAAATTTGTGATCCTAAAAATTCTGACTTGATGGCACTAGGTAAGTTACCAATGTTTGCAGGAAAAGTGCATACAGGAAAAATAGATATTGTTAATTGCTTGAAAAATGCAGTTGAATTAATGAATGCACGTTTTGAAATGATGAATAATAGCCCTGATTACAAAATGGGTAAAAATTATGCGTACTATGGTTTAAAGCCTAAGTTTATTGTGATTGATGAATTTGCAGCATTTAAAGCAGAATTAGCGAATGACTATGCGATTGATGGCGATGTAGATGAATATTTAACCCAACTTATTTTAAAAGCTCGTCAAGCAGGGATTTTCTTTATCGTTGCAATGCAACGTCCAGATGGTGAATTTATCAAAACGGCTTTACGTGATAATTTTATGTTTCGAATGTCAGTTGGCCGTCTTTCAGAAACAGGTATTTTGATGATTTTTGGTGATGAAAATAAAAATAAAAACTTTAAATATGTTGAAAAAGTTGACGGTCAAAAAGTCTATGGCCGTGGTTATGTTGCACAAGGAGGTTCAGTAGCAAGAGAATTTTATAGCCCGCAAGTACCACAAGATTTTGACTTCATTCAGGAATTTATCAAGATTTCTAAAGAACTAGGATATGAAGATATTTCAAAAGAAGTTCAAGAAGAAGTATCTCAAAAAATATCAAAACATGTGGATAAAGAAGCCCTTGCTGAAATTGATGAAGAGTTAGAAGCAGGGCAAGCAAAGTTAGCTAAGTTAAGTGAAAAATTTGGATAATAAGAAAGGAGCTTTTTATTGGATTCTAATGAAATAATCAAGCACGTTAGAGAACGAGTATATGTTGAAGTCAAGAAACGATATAAAAAGCCTGATTTAGATACACGTATTCGTGACATTCTCTATGAACAATCAGAAAGCTATGCAAAATTAGTTCGATTTTCTAATGGAAAGCGAATAAAAAAATTAACTGATCCTGTTGAGTTTGAAAAATTTATAGAAAATAAGGGAAATAAAATTGTTGAAGAAGTAATCTTTGCTTTGAATAAAAAGGAGGAAAAAGAAAGTGAAATTTAAATCGCAAGGACAAATGCTAAGTTATGTAAAAGAGAAGGAACAAAAAATAATTAAAGAAATTGACCGAAGAGCAGAAAAAGAAGGAGTTTCAGATGATAATAGATTGCTTGATTATAAGTCTTTAGTGACTTCTATTTTAGATGCAGAAGCTTTTTATGATGAAGATAGACCAGTTGAGGAAAAGAAATTCTCAACATCACAAGAAGTTGATAAGTATTTAGAAACAAGATTTAAGGAGCATATGGATTCTGCTTGGAAAGAAATGTTTGGTAAGTAGGTGTTAAGTATGTTTTCGTTTGAGGAAGTGATTTTACAACTTGAAAATAAAATTGCACTAAAAACATTAAAAAACTGGGCGAATAAAATAGAGAGATTAACAGATAAAAAATTTGAAAGGAAATATGCGAAAAATTCTAAAGGTTATACCTATTCGTTTAAAGTTTTCAGTTCTAATGATGTTGAATCCTTTTTTAAATTAATTGATCTAAGAAGTAAAAATATTCCTTTAGATATAGCTATTTCGGATGTTTTTATGTCAGAAGAAGAGAAAAAGAAGAAGGAAACTATTTCAATAACAAAAGCAGAGTTTCGAGAAAATCAAGCAACAGTGAAAGAGCTAATCGATTTAGTAAAGGACGTACTATCAGATAATGCAGAGATAAAAAAACGCTTGAAAGTTTTAGAAATGAAGTAAGGAATGGTAGGAGAGTAGACTAGAAGTTGCTAGGGATTGTTGCGTGCTTTGTAGATAGAATAGGGGTGGCGCCCCAAGGCGCCCGCCCCTATTCTATCGTTAACAAAAGTAGCAACGTATATCCCAAATACTTCTAGTCGTGAGGTGGGCTTGTCCCACCTCGAAAGTTTCTACCCCCGTTTTATAACATGGGGGTAGAATTTAATATACCATATAAAAAAGTTACTTAAACGCTATGTCCCACAAGGGATTGAGCGATTATAATTTTGTCACATTTTTCGACTAAAGTTGTCACATTTTTTGGAAGTAGGTTTAAAGCAGTGAGAGGTGTTGATTTAAAGCGGTATAGAAAAGAGCTAAAATTAAAACAGCAAGAATTGGCAAGTAAATTAGGAATTGAGCGTTCGTTAATTTCAAAAATAGAATCTGGAAAACGTGTTATTTCTAAAGAGTTAGAACAAAAGATTATTGATGTGTTGAACTTAGATGGTGGGCACGCTTCGGTAGAAGCAAAAATTGACTTTTTAAGAATACGATTTAAAACATTAGATGTTCGGACAGTTATTGAGAAGTTGTTGCACATGGATATGAACTGGTTTACTTATGAACCTAGAGGGTTTTATCATTATACAGAAACATTTTCATATAGCTCTATTCGGATTTTTCGGAATCCAGAAAACGTTAATATGGGAATTATGTTGGACTTGTCTGGTGAAGGTTGTCGACAACTAGAAGAAATTTTTGAAGAGGATAACAATAGATCGTGGACAGAATTTTTTCGCTCTCTGTATGATGACGATATTTTCGGTCAAGGTATTTTGGTAGATACAAAAATTACACGAATTGATATTGCTCTTGATGAATTGATTGTGAAAGGACAAGAAAATTTTGATTTATATGTTTTGAAAGAAAAAATGGAGCAAGGGCTTGTAGATACTACATTTAAGAATTTTGATTTTAGTGGGGGCTTTGCTTATGAAAATAAAAAAATGGTAAATAAAGGTTTGTCTCTTTATTTTGGCAGTCGTCAATCGCCATTATATTTTAACTTTTACCAAAAAGATTACGAGTTAGCAAGAAAAGAAAGTGTAAGTGTTGAGGAAGCAAGAGAAAAATATGAAATTAAAAATCGATATGAAATTCGCCTTTCAGATGAAAAGGCGTTTTTGTTTGTAGAATATTTTCTATCAAGCGGTGAGTCGTTAGACTGGTTAGTGAAAGAAATTATTAATCAATCTTTGACTGTATATGACATTGAAGATGATATGAAGGTCTATTGTAAATCTTGGTATGATGTTGTTGATAAATTGGAAGGCTTAAAATTATCTATTCAAGGTGAAAAACCGTCTATTGAAAAAACACTTCGGTGGTTATCAAATTATTTAGCCCCTTCATTAAAGATGATTAAAGAGATTGATAATCTGTTAGGAACAAATGAGCTGATGGAACGTATCGATTTAGCAGAACTAAAGGAGAAACACGAGGAAATTATTGAAATGGTGTGTGTTGATGCGAAAGATTTATTGTTTAATACTAATCAAAATAATAGTGTTCGGTCTTATATGGAACAAGAATTTGATTTAGAAGAAGCATATCCATTTTAAAGATTAAGGGGGGATATATGGATACAATTGATTTATTGCTAATTACTTTTGTTTTAGTAGTACTTAATTTTGAGATATTTATTTTTTCACTCTATTCGATGAGAAAGAGAAAAAAGCTAAATAATATTGATGAAGAATTTAGAAAACGTTCTGATGCTGATTCTTTATTAATAGATAATATTGTAGTTGAAAGGAGTTTATGTATATGGGCAAAGAATGTATTAAACAAAACACTAAAGTAGCAATTACTATTACTGGGAAAATGAAACAAACTAGAAATGACATACAAAAAACAAAAGAAAAAATAATTCAATTAGATAAACAAGGAGAATTGATTATTCCTTATTTAAAAACAGTCTTTGAAAAGCTTTTAGAATCTAATGAAGAACTTTTAAAAGAAATTTCAAGATATAGTTATACTTATGTAGCTTATGAAGAATTAATGACGGTTAAAGAGAAAGCAATTTGGGAAGAATTTTTTAGTGTAAAAAAAATATATGATAAAGAGCTTTCAGAATTTTCTAGTTTTAAAGAGAAATATAAATATTTTGAACCTAAAAACAGTGAAGAATTAAAACAACAAGCTCGAGTATTGTTAGAAAAGAAAGGGTATATTGTTGACAGTCCATTTGAAGGTGATTTTGAAAGATGGATTGGGGTTTACGCTAGACCAAAGGATAAACCAACTTATTTAGATCCAACGGATGGAGAAGAAGTTGGATTACAAGAAGTGTATAGTGTAGATGGATTTAAACAAGACTTTGCAGAATGGTTTGAAGGAGAAATTGTGGAAGGTAAAGTAAAAGAGATGCTTTAAATTTTTCAAATGCTAGGTGTTTTTTTGAAAACAGAACGTGCACCTTAAT
The DNA here is from genome assembly GCF_051711985.1 of Enterococcus sp. DIV1758. Classification (NCBI taxonomy): domain Bacteria; kingdom Bacillati; phylum Bacillota; class Bacilli; order Lactobacillales; family Enterococcaceae; genus Enterococcus; species Enterococcus sp. DIV1758. The sequence continues at coordinate 2,060,026 of NZ_JBIOOA010000001.1, read as the reverse complement.
ATATTTAATTGAATGAATCTGTGATGAAGCGATAGAAATTATTCTGTGGCTATTTATTATACAAAAAAATAATAATGAAAAGAGGAAATATTTTGAAGAAAACAACGATTATTCAAGGATTAGCAACAACAATCATTTTAGCAGGCATGGCAATGCCAATGATGGTTCAAGGGCAAGAAGGCGGACAAGTTCCACAAACAGTGAGAGCCGACTTTTTTCAACGTGCAAATGCAAGCTCTAACTCAATCATTAATGCGCCGAACGCTTCTGTGGTAACACCAGATGATGAAGCTGGTTCAAAATATAGTTTTATTGCAAAGTTTATTAAAGGTGTCACTACGGTTGAAACAGGTGGTGGTGGGTGGACGAATAATGTTTACGTTAATATACCTCCACAAAAATGGGACGGGAAAATCGGTCTTGATGTAACGAAAACGAAGAAAGGGCAATCGTGGATCCGTTACAACAATGTAGGTACAGCTGATGATGGGACACCAATTGATTTAAAAATTACCATTCAAGACTGGGAACAATACAAAAACGCACAAAATATGGTGTCAAATAATATTGTTGCCTTTAACAATGTTAGTGCGATTGCTACCTATCAAGGTGGTTTCTCATGGGTGAAACAAACTTGGACGTACCTAGAACATGGTACAGACAAAGAAAAGCCAGTTTCAGGCTACTATTCATGGATTGACGTAGATAATTTACAAGGAATGACAATTGGCAAAGAAACCTATAAAGCAATTGACAAATTATATGTACCGACAAAAGACACGATTATTAAATATAAAGAAGAAGCCGATGGTGGAAAAACTTTTTACGATTCTGATGATATTCCATTAGATGATGGTGACAATCGTGGTGATTTTACGTTTTTGTATTCTAATCGTTCTCGATTCGACTTCACATATAGTGAGGACTTCGCGACACGTGAAAAGAATTTAGGGTATCCTTTACCGCCAAAAAATAATAACCAGTATAGTTATTTTGGTTATAGTGCTAAAAAACCAGTTCGAACAGCGCCAATGATTCCTACTAAAACAGTGACAGATAGTGATGAAACAAATGTTGATAAGAATACCTTAGAAGGGTTAGGCGAAGTATATAGCTATACGATTACACATAAAGTTCCTGATGAAATGAAAGAATTCTACTACAGTAATTACGAAATGCAAGACGAGCTGGTTCCTGAATTAGAACGTGTGTCTGATGTGAAAGTCACGGACGAAGCAGGAAAGGACGTTACCAATAAATTTGAAGCGAAGCATGAAGGTAATTTAGTACGTATGGTCGCAAAAGCAGACGTATTAAAAACAGCGGATTTCTACAATCATGAATACAAGTTCAATTTTCAAACAAAAATCCGTGAAGGTGTTAGCTTAGATAAGTACCTTGTCGATGGCAAACTACAAATTCCAAATAAAGCAAAAATTATCCAAAACAACAAAGAAGTGCCAACTGATGAAACACATACAACTGTCACACCAAAAGACCCGTCTATCGCTAAGAAAATCCTTGAAGGCGATAAAGAAGTGGATTTGACCAGTGCCAAAGTGGGCGATGAAGTGACATTCAAATTAGATGTACAAGTGCCAAACACCAAAGATATGACGTCTTTAGTGATTCAAGATGATTTAGAAGATGTATTGGAAGCGAATAAAGAAGTGAAAGTTACTCTTTCAGATGGGACAGATATTACGGATCAGGGGAAAATTAGTGTTGATGAAAAAACACAAAAAGTTTCTTGGACTGCCAATGAACCAAACAAATTAAAAGAAAAACAATTGTTTGTGTACATTAAAGGGAAATTGAAAGACGTAGACTTTTCGCAATATGTCGATGATAAAGGGAATATTATGATTCCAAACGTGGCACAATTGGTGATTAATGATGAACCGACAAATTCTAACAAAGTGAATGTTACAACTCCACAAGAAAAACCAAAAGTATTACCAAATACTAATATGGATTTTGGAACAAGTGCAGGTGTAGCTACAGTGATTGCAATTTCATTAATTGGTGTGGTCGTAGCAGTGAAACGACAAAAAGATAGCAAAGAGGGCTAATTAATGAAAAAATGGATTGAAAAAAACAAATATTTTGTTGGAGCAATTGGAGTTATTCTCATTGCTCTTTTTTCATTCCTTCTTTTTGAAAACCAACAAAAAGAAGAAGTGAAAGAAGCTATAAATACAGTGGTATCAAGTGGCTTAGAGGAAGCGGAGAAGCCAAAAAAACATGTAGAGACAAAATCTAGTGAAACTGTTCAAAGTAATCAAGTAGATGTTATTACTGGTACGGAAGCACAAGAAGAAACACCTATTCCAACAGTGATTTCTTTAACCGAAGGCGAACGTCCGTCTGTTAAAACGATTCAAAATGCCCAAGAAAATTTTAATGAAGTGTCGGATTCTGTTTTAGGGTCTATTGAAATTGATTCTATTCAATTAAAATTACCTATTTTAATGGGTGATAGTTTTGACAATATGCTTTATGGAGCGTGTACTGTTTTATCAAAACAAACGATGGGAAAAGGAAATTATGCTTTAGCTTCTCACAATGCTGGGTATGAAGGATTACTTTTTACCTCGTTAAATAAAGTTTCTGTAGGGGATTTGGTCAAACTTAATGACCGTGAAGGACATTCGTTTATATATAAGGTAAAAGAGCAAAAGCATGTTGATATGACTGATACAACTATGTTGAATCTAACAAGAAAGCCAACATTAACTTTAATAACTTGTAACCAAGCCACAAAAACAACAGGAAGAATTATTGTGATTGCGGAATTAGTTTAGAGGAGGGAAAAAGTTGGTTGAAAAAATAAGGGAATTGTCAAAAGAAGAATTTGTCAATCAGTATATGTTTGATTTTAAGTCATTAATTTTCAAATCCAATAATCCTGAAAAAATAACAGCTAAACAAGAAAAACTCTTGGAATGTGAAAAGAAAATTGCTGTATTATTTTATGAAACATATAAACGAATGAAGGGGTATCCGCCTGATGAGAAAGAACTGGGTAGGATTGTTCAAAGAAATTTCCTTGACCGTTTAAAGTTATTTCGAGTGGAATATGATGTGATTAGTGAAGAAAAATTTTGTGGTCTACACGTAAAAATGGTCAAACAGCAAATGCCATTAGAAAAGTATCGATCCGATGATTTATCTTATATTTTAGGACGAGAAAAGAAGATAGCTATTAATTATTTTATCGCACATGATGATTTTCCTATGGGTTATGAAGAACTAATGATAAGTCGTTCTAAACAAGCAGTTACCCAAGGCTTGGAAGAGTTAAGGGGAGAATTTATGGAAAGATACCATAAATATTACAGAAAAATGGAAAGGAGTTGTATTTTATGAATCAACATATTATGCCAATTTTTAGAGAGCATAGTAAATTTTACCAAAGGTATTCAAATGTACCAGTTCCTGAAATGCTTCGCTTGCATGGATTCATAGTTGATGAAATGCCAATTGATGAAGCAGATATTGTTTATATGGAAGAATATAAAAATTCTTTACTTAAAATGGGGATTATTATTGATGAAGTACCTTTTAAGAAGGAATTTGTTGCGCAATACGTTTTTCATGGCGGTATAACTAGTTTGATGGCAGAAGGTCAATATTTGAGAAAGCCTAACGGGGATAAAATGTACAATTCGTATTATTTTTATTTGTATAAAGAAGGCTTTCAAACACATAAGGGGCATGTTAGAGAGAGAGTTTATGTTGAAAAGGCGATTAAATCTACTTTTTTAAAAACGTTTGAAAGTTGTTTGGGCTTATTAAGAGTAGGAGGGGAATATGAATTTAAAGAAAATTAAAAAGAAAGAGAAGAAAGAAAAAATACCAAAGGTTAAAACTTTTTCTCAAAAGAAAGCGAATCAGGTTGTGTTAATTGGCGCTAGTGTTTTACTGGTGATGTCAGGAGTTGGTGCGATTCGGGCCAATGTGATGGCAAGTAATGTAGACAATTTGTATTCAAAAGTGGATACGTTAAGCGAACAATCAAAAAAGAATAAAGTTGATAGAGAGGAGCTTGATTATTCAGCCCTCTCTTTTTATACTGAAAATTTTGCGAAAGAGTATTTGAACTATAATTCGAAAGCAAGTGATGAAGCGAAAAAGGCTCGTATTGATCGATTATCTAAATATTTATCACTAGATGTAAAAGATGTTGATGAAACAGAAAACCTACAAGGTAGTGTCTTGCGTACGTTTAAAAATACGTCTCTATCACGTATAGAGAAAATGGAAGATTGTTATTTGGTTTATCTAAATGTGAGTTATGAATGGGAGAAAGATAAAAAGACTGAAAATGTGACACAGAATATGGTTTTACCAATTCAAGTAAAAGACAATTTGTTTTCAATTGTAGGACGTCCTTATTTTGTAGCAAGTAGTTTACCACAAGGAAAAACAGTACCTCTAAAACAGACAGAAAATTCAATAGATGTTGATGGGAAAGAAAAACAATCTATAGAGAAATTTTTAAAGATGTTTTTTACAAAATATTCAGTTGGGAACAAACAAGAATTAATGCTGTTAATGAAAAATCCAACAACGACAGCAGGTCAAGACTCATTTGTTTCAATAGATTCTGGTGATATGAAATTTTTTAATACAAAGCAGAAAGACGTAACAGGGGTTCAAGTATCGGTTACTTTTTCAGATAAAACAACAAAATTAACGCATACAGAGGATTTTTCGCTTTGGTTATCTAAAACGGAAAATTCTTTTTTTATTAATGAAATGAAACATTATTTTAGTGAGAAAGAGGGAAATGACTAATGAATACAGGAAATTTAAGTAGTTTTTTAAGTACAGGTTTTATTACAATTTTAGCGGCTGGTGCGATTCTATTGATTTTAAAACATTGGAAAGGCGCTGAATGGGCAAAAATTGGTTCAGTAATTGTTATTGCCTTAATCTTACAGGACTTTGCGACGAATCAAGGAAAAAATATTTTTGCAGTTGTTAAATGGTTCCTAAGTTTAGTTGGAATTAAGATGTAGGTGAGTATATGAAATATTACGATTATTCGAGGGGCTTAAAAGCCCCTTATTCAATGCAAGTTATTAAGTCGCCTAAGGGTCAAGTGGTCTGGGTATTTGCACAACCTGTTAGCCTATCCTATCTCTTAATCCTATTTTTAGGGATTGTGTTAACTGGTTTGTTTTGGAAAGAAGTACCATTACCACAAATTTTAGGAATCAACTTAAATTTGTTAATCATGGTGTTGTTGCCGAATAAGGTTGCTCGTTGGTATTCCGAAAAGGAATTCGAAGGAAAAACAGGCTTTGGTTTTTTAAAAGATGGTTTTGTCTATGTGAAAAATTATGTGTTAGATAGTAGACCAATTGTAGCTTTCGAACGAGTAAAAGAAATAGAAGAGTTTTCGTTTAAACGATAAAAAATAAAAAGGAGTGTGAATATGCAACTAGAATATCCATTAACGAATCATATGAAAGGAAATATTGTTTTAACACAAGAAAAAACAGCGATAGCTTACTATCGTGTTCGTTCTGAAACCGTCATGTTGACTGATGTTGAAAAGAAATTAAAAACGAAAAGGAAAGTTGCTCGTGCGTTAAATCGTTTAAAAGCAAATGATGGATTTGAAATTAACCTTTTGCCAGTTAATGCCGACATTCGAGGGAAAATGGGTGCTATGCGTTCTTTAATTGATTCTAGTAATTATGAAGTAGGCGTAGATAAATTGATGAAAACGGCAATGGTTTTAGAACAAGAAATGGGCATGGTTTACGAATATACATGGGTAATTGGTGTACCTTTAATCAAAAAAGACTTGGCTGTTGATTTAAAAGAAACCGTTACTAACTCAATTAGTAACGTATCGGAAAAGTTTGTCAAAGGCTTAGGTTTTGATGTAGAACTAGCAGAAGATTGGGAAAAAGATTATCGAGAGCAAGAATTAGAAGTTTACCAAAATCTATCTGAATTGTTAGTTGAACGATTAACAGAAGATGAATTGTATTATTACCAAGCGTACCAATTCTTGAAAAATATTCCTCATGAGCGACAAGATGTTCTTTCTAGTCAAAATTTAGATAATTTAATGGCAACAAAAATTAAACCATTATTTGGCGGGGGGCTTCATTTAAATTGTGATTATGGCGAAAGCTATATATCCTACCTTCCAATGGGAGATGTAGGTGTTTTTCTTGATGGTAATCATTTTTTAGAGGTCGTTCAAAAAATGCCTTTCCCAGTTGAAGTGAAGATTCAAGCGACTTTTGCAGAAAGTAAAGGGCAATTGGCACTGTCTGGGCGTTCGTCACGTGCAAGAACTCGCACTAAGAATATCATGCAGGAAGCACACTTAGCTGGTTCTAAACAAAAACGAAAGATTGTTGAAGGTCAATTATCACTAGACGATTTAGACCAAAAAATTGATGATGGTGTGGATATTATTGACTGGAAAGCAGTGGTTGTTGTTAGTGGTAGTACAAAAAAACAAATGCGTGCAAGAAAAAAATATTTAATCAATCGTTTTGATAGTTTAGATATTCCACTTATTAAAGCAACGTTTGATAATCCTTATTTATTTCAATCCACTTTGTTTGGTAATTTTATCCGCATGCAGACTTCTCGTTGGCAACACACGTCAACGATTGAATCGTTTGCCGAGTTGAATTTCTTTACTTCACTTCATGCAGGTACGAAGTTAGGCTTTTACCTTGGACGAGTGGATACAACTTTGGAAGAAAAAGAAGATAGAAAATCTATTATTTCTAGTTCAAAAAATCTAATTTTTATGAACATGCTATTAGCGAATAAACAAAATGTTGATGGGAAGAAAACAAATAATCCCCACTGGGCTTTAACTGGCGATACTGGGAACGGAAAATCGGTTACAGCTAAAACATTGTTTATGCAAATGGCACTTTTAAAAGACAGAGTGTTATACATTGATCCGAAAAAAGAAATGCGAAAGCAATTTATGTATACAATCAATGCCCCTGAATATCAAAAGAAATATCCTTTAGATGTTGATTTTGTGAAGTCCTTTAATTTCGTCACTTTAGATGTTCGTGATACGAAAAATCATGGGGTACTGGACCCGATTGTTTTGTTTGATGAAACAGAAGCGATTGCAACAACTAAAGCAATGTTAACCAATATATACGAAGGAACATGGAACTTAAAGCAAAAAACAGAAATTAATGAAGCGATTGCGAAAGTTGTTTCGGAACGGAAAGAAGGAAAAAAGGTTGGGTTTTGGCATGTAATTGAGCGATTAGTGGAAAGTGAAATTTCTGACGTGAAAGATATGGGTAGATTTATTTTGTCGACTGTTAAAGGTTCAGTTTTAGAATTGGCGTTTTCTCATGGAGAAGTGGAAGGTTTGTCATTCGATAGAAAAGTAACCATTTTGGAAATCGAGGACTTAGATTTACCAACTGATAAAAATGAAAAGTTAGATGAAAATAAACGTCTTTCTGTTACATTGATGTTTGCTTTAGGAACATTTTGTTCGAAGTTTGGTTCAAGAAATCCAAAAGAAGAAACAGTGACGTTCTTTGATGAATCTTGGATTTTTCAATCTTCGCCAGAAGGTAAAGCGATTTTAAAATCAATGAAACGTATTGGTCGTTCGTTTAATAATTTCTTAGTATTGATTACACAATCAACAAATGATTTGGATGATAGTGAAGATGGTACTGGTTTTGGTACAGTGATTTGTTTTGATGAATTTCAAAATCGAGAAGGGGTTTTGAAATATCTCAATTTACCAGTGAACGAAATTAACATGAAATGGGTCTCAAATATGGTTCAAGGTCAGTGTTTAATGAAGGATATGTTTGGTCAGACTAATCGAATTGTTGTTCATGTAATTTTTGAGGAATGGTTGGAACTGTTCAAAACCGTTGATGATACAGAAGCTTCTAAAATGGAGAACCGCTTTGTTGCATAGGAAGGAAGTGAGAATATGCAGTATCTAATTGACAGTTATAGTGCGTATACGGTTGATGGTGGTTTGTTGGATAAAGGATGGCAAGTAGTGAATTGGTTCTTTGTAGATATACCATTCTTTATCTTACGAATGTTTGTTTCTTTTTTCCTTTTTTGTGAGAACGTCTTAAACCAATCTAGTTTCTTTGAAGGAAAACAAGAAACAGTATTGAATATGTCAAAAAATGTTCTAAGTGGCATTGGTGGCAAGGGATTTAGAGGTGGTTCTTTACTAGCATTAGCGATTCTTATTAGTGCATATTATCTGCTTTATCATTTCTTTTCCAGTCGTAGAAGCTTTTCAAAAGTATTCCTTCATTATTTAGCAGTTGTTGTTTTGTTTGGTTTTTGGTTTGGCTCTGTATCAACGTCAACAGGCACAACAAGTGGCTCAATGTTCTTGATTCAATCAACTAACGCAATTGCTAAAGGAGTACAAAGTACATTTACTTCAAGTGCTAATTTAGGAACAGAAGGATCTAAAGATGGAGAAGTATATCAAAGTCCAATTTTTGATGCCACAGTAAAACAAACATTTAATTTTGTGAATAGTGGTTCGCTAGATGGAAAAATGGAGAATGGTAAGAAATTAGATGAAGGTAAACTACTAGAAAAGCCTAAATTGTCTAAAAAAGAAAAAGCAAAGTTTGAGGATGAAAGAAGTACCTATATAAAAAATAATGAGAAAGATAATCCATACTTCTCACAGGACGGAGCAAAAACAATGGAAAAAGCTTTTGGCGTTGGTGTGGGGTTAGTCAATTTAGCAGTCTTAGCAGTGCCTGTCACGTATATTAATATTATGCTAAATGTAATTCAAATCATTGTTGATTTACTCATTCTTGTTTTTCCGATTATTGCGTTGGTGTCTTTCTTCCCTCGGTGTCAAATGATGATGTTTAAATTTTTTAAATCATTAATTGGCATTTTATTTTTACCTGTAGTTTTCGGTATATTTTTGTCTGTGTTATTTTGGATCAATAAGTTAATTGACCAAGCGTTTTTAGGATTGATGGATAAAGTAAGTAGTAGTTTATTAATGGTGATGTCTGGTGGTGTTTTTCTTTTAGGCACATTAATTGTTACTGCATTGGTGAAAATTATTTTGTATCGGAAAATTTGGAAAAGCAGATATAAAATATTATCATTCTTTTCTGATGGTCAAGTTCAACAACCTTCTTTTGAATCAAAAATGAATGAAAAAACAAAAGAAACGGTTGAGCGTACAGGTGAAATTGGTGTTGGAGCAGTAAAAGCAGGAATAGGTGCTTCCACTGGAAATTTAGCGTTGGCTGCTGATGGTGCTAGTCATTTAATGCCAAAGCATGACAAGGCATTGAACTTAGCTCAAGACCATTTTATTGACTATAATGGGCAATTTGCTGGTGTTAAAACAGGATTGAATTCATTGTTGAATCGTTCTACTCAAGAAGAACAACAACCATTAAAAGATGATTTATTGCCCAAAGAAGAAATTGTGGAAGTAGAAGAGCCAACCAATGTTGATAATGAGGGATTAGAAGAAATAGAAGATAAAGCTTTAACTGATGAAGTGGATAATTTTGAAGATTCAACAGATGATGAAATGGATAATTCTTTAGAAGAAATTGATGTTTCTGTATTAGATGAAACTGTATCTGATTCTGATACTTCTTTAGCTGATGAAAGTAATATTGAGTTAGAGCCAATTATTGAAAATGAACTTGATAGTTTAGATTCAAGTGTAGAATCAAGTGAAAATGGTAGAGAAGATCCAATTCATGAAGTTGATGAGCAAGAAATAGCGGACAATTTGAATGTTACGGTCGATAATTTTGATGAGTTGGCATTTGCTCGTGAAGAACGTGCATTTTTTGATGGTGGAGAGGATAGCGAGTTAATCACAAACAATAATGATTCATTAAATAACGTTTATTCATTTTACCAAACAGAAGAAAACTTCAATAATTTAGAACAAACAGAGGAACAATTTTTTGGTAGTGTGAATACGGAAGAATATAATTTTGATGTTGTAGAGGGCTGATGAAATGATTATCAGCCTTCTTTTTTATTGAAAGGAGAGATCATGAAGAAATTAGGCAAGGTTTTAATTGTTAGTTGTTTTATTTTTATTCTTCCTTTTTTATTATTTTTAGGTGTATTTTCTTCTAGTGAAAGCGGAGATTCTTCCCAGTTTCAGCCTGCTACACCACAGGAAAAAGTAGCATTAGAAGTTTCTAACTACGTGACGTCACACGGCGGAACGTTGCAGTTTGCTTCCGCTTGGATTGGCAATATGGAACATGAAAGTGGATTAAGTCCTGCTAGAATTCAAAGTGATTTGGCTTTTAATCCTTCTATTGCTTATAACGCTAGTTTAGGCGGTTATGGAATTGGATTAGGGCAATGGGATTCAGGACGAAGAGTTAATTTATTAAATTTTGCAAAAAGTCAAAAAAAGGAATGGAAATCAGTAGCTTTACAAATGGATTTTGCGTGGAATAAGGATGGTTCTGATAGTGACTTACTTAAAAGAATGTCTAAATCAAAAGATGTGAATACACTTGCGGTAGATATTTTGAAGCTGTGGGAACGAGCTGGAACAAAAGATGATCCTGTAGAACAAGTAAAAAGAAAGACTAGTGCTAATAATTGGTATAAGCGACTTTCTACAGGTTCCATGGGCGGAGGTTCAGCCAATATTGGTGGAGGAGAAATTGATATTTTAGAAAAAGTACTAGGACAAACTATTAATGGTGGTCAATGTTATGGCTTATCTGCTTTTTTTGTTGAAAAACAAGGAGGTCTACAAATGATGGGTACGGGGCATATGTTCGCAAGTGAAATTGGTAATGATTACAATTGGCCGTCAATAGGTTGGAAAGTGATAAAGAATCCAAACTACTCGGATATTAAAGCAGGAGATGTCATTAATTTTGGTCAAGGTGGTGTGGCTACTAGTATTTATGGGCATACTGGTGTAGTGGCAAGTGTTGAAGGTAAAAACAAGTTTACTACTTATGAGCAAAACGCTGAACAAGGTCAAATTGTTGCTAAGTATTCTCGAACTTGGGGATTAGATTTTCCACATGTAACGAGTTTAGTAAGAAAATAGGAGGGCTATGAATGGTAAGTTGTAAATCAGAAGTTGTTTCATTAAATATTATCAATAGCTATTTTTTAGGAATAAGGGAGATAAATTTTCCTGTCTATCAAAAGCAATTTAAACAAATAGATTTAGAATTATTTATAAGTTTAGCTGATTTTATGGGAAATTTAACAGAGCTAGAAAAAAATAATTATATACAATTGGTCTTAGAGGATTTAAAAAAATTTTTGATGTCTATTGAAAGTAAAAATTATTCTCGAACGGTTCAGAGAATGCTTTTAGATATGAAAACAGAGATAGCCAAGATAATTTAAGCTAAGGAGGAAGTTAAAAATGTTTTTAAATAAGAGAAGTGGATTAACCAATCGTCAGATAAAAGAAGTTTGTTCGAGATTTAACTGTAAAAAAAATGAATTTGCAGTTCAAAAGTATCAAGATGGTTTTTTAGTAGCTGTGAATAATAAAGAGTATCGTGTTAAATTTTCTGAGGGGATTTTTCAAAGATTGAGTATGTTAAAGAAGTACAACGCATTTCAAAGAAAGTAGGTAGAAAATGAAAAAGTTAAGTTTAGTAGTTTTATTATTAGGTGCTGGATTAGTATTTACTGCATGTGGAGGGAATACTAAAGGTCGTGAAACGGTGGTTTCGTCAACAACTGACTCTGTGAATATGAAACCAGTTGATGATATGACTTCTACGAAAGGAAGTGAAGTAACTGAAAAAAGTAGTACTAAACCTATGCAGATTAAAGATAAACTAGCAGAAGAAAAAGTATCTGATACTTACCAGTTGGTGGAGGACTTTGGAAATACTTATGCAAATTTTCCTAGTATCAATGATCGTAACGAAAAATTAAAGAAATTAATGACTGCTGAATGTGTAAAGAAAAATGGTATTGGTGTGAAAACTGGCGCAAAATTGGAAAGTAAAGGTGAAGTAAGCGCAATATATCAAAATGACAAAAAGGAATACGCAGTCTTACTTGATTGTGAACAAAACGGAACAAAAACAAGAGTACTTTTACTGGCAAAAGTGAAAGGTAATAAGGTAGTGGAAATGACCTATAATTCAGTGAAACAAGAGTATTAACCTTGATATATTTAGTTAATAGTATAATGTATGTATAAGTTAGGAGATGAGAAAATGAAAAAGGTAGTTTCAATTTTGTTGATGGTTGTTTCAATTTTTACGATATCTGCCTGTGGTTCTAAATTAGATAAAACAGGTGAAGAATTTAAAGATTCTATAATGAAAGATTCTGCATATGGTGATGAGTATTCGGAAGATGGTTTTAGTTTTTTAATGTATAAAGATAAAGACACTAATCGTTATTTGGCTGATGTTTGGGTTCCTGTTAAAGATGAAGCTAGTGCACTGGAGTATTTTTATTATTATGATGAAGATAAGCGGTTAGATAGTACTAAAAGTAAAGTAACCTTTGATGATATGAAAGCTAGAGGTAACTATGAGGTAGTGTATAAATCAGGGAAATTTAAGTGAAAATAAATTTTTTTAGATTGAAAAATTATTTAAGAAACATATGAAAATAATTAGTTTTAGGAATTCCTAAAGTTCTGTTAAAGTATTTTATAGAAGTTATTTAAGTTGTTTTTCAAATATATAATTTAAAAGGAAGAATAAAATAATTTGAGTTATTTTATTATTTCTTTTCACTTTAAAATGGCATATTACAAATTTGTTAGATTACGTTTATTCAATTGAATAGACGTATATATATGTTTGTGGTATTATTTATTTAATATTAAATGAATAAATTTTTTTTAATTTGATGTTGAATATAAATTTTTAGAAAGAAGGGATTATATGTATATGAAAAAAATTTTTATAGGTTTGTTTGGAATACTTAGTTTAGTAGGCTCTATGTTTATTTTCAACCCGCATGTTAATGCACAAATGACGGATAAAAAAGTCACTTTAGTCTCCCCTGATAGTTACAACATAGATTATAATACTAATCTAAATTTGAAAGTAGAATTAACATTTGATGATTCTGCTAAATCTGGAGATCAGGTGAATATAGCTTTACCAGATTACATGAATACTTATGCGGGAAATAGTCGTTTTAATGTAATAAATGAAAAAGGTGAAGTCGTAGGTGAAGTCATTTATAATGGTAATGGCACGTTGACTTTTGTAGCAGGTTCTTTTTTTGACACACATACCAATGTTAACATAGATTTCAATTTAATTACTAAACCAACTAATAGAGTATGGGAAAACAATACAGAGCAAGAAATTAAGTTAATAATAGACAATGAAGATGTTACTACTGGGATTAATAAAAAAGTAGTTGTAAGCACAAATACCCAATATACGGAATCCTTAACTCCAGCTCAATCATATGTCGAAAATAAAGAAGATATAGTTCATATGTATTCTACACCACAGTTTAAAAAAAGTGGAACATATAGCGTGGAGTTTGTTTCTGAGGAATACCCTGATGTGAAATATAACTGTGACTATATTAAAACGTATGGTATTAATTTGAACTACGGAAAAAATAAAGCCAACTATCAAAGGATAAATTCTGTTACAGATGCAGAAAAATACAATATAAAAGTTACTTGTACTGGCGATAGGGTTACTTTAACTATGGATGTTGAAGAAGGGTATGGATTTACTACTGCAGTGCCTGCATTGTTATCAGAAGAGTTGAAAAAAGAACAAAACAAAAATACTTTCTGGTTTAAAAATAACTCTGTACACACAGATGGTCAAACTTGGACTGGTAGAAAGCCTTTAGTATATGATTGGCAAAAAGGTGGGGGAACTGGAGGTACGACAGAACCAAGTACGACAGAACCAAGTACGACAGAACCAAGTACGACAGAACCAAGTACGACAGAACCAAGTACGACAGAACCAAGTACGACAGAACCAAGTACGACAGAACCAAGTACGACAGAACCAAGTACGACAGAACCAAGTACGACAGAACCAAGTACGACAGAACCAAGTACGACAGAACCAAGTACGACAGAACCAAGTACGACAGAACCAAGTACGACAGAACCAAGTACGACAGAACCAAGTACGACAGAACCAAGTACGACAGAACCAAGTACGACAGAACCAAGTACGACAGAACTAAGTACGACAGAATCAAGTGGAAATAAAAATGTGAATTCAGCGACAAACGATAGAATCTTACCTAAAACAGGTGAAAAGAAATCTTTTATATTCATTGCTTTAGGAGCTTTTTTACTTATGATAGGAACATTTATTTTTATTAAGACTAAAAATAAATAGATAAAGGATAAAGTATATTTATAGAGAAAACCCAGACTACATAAAAAAGTTTGGGTTTTTATTGTATGCATTGAAATTGACTTGCTGTGCAGTAGGTAATAAAAATCCTATTATAATGTTAAGATATAGATGATTTCTTTATCGCCGTCTTAAAAATTAAAAAGGTAGTGCTGTTGAAAAGTATATTAAAATATTCTATCAGACTGAAGATTCACATAATTTATAAGCTTTTTTTTTAGGTATATTTTTTAGAAATATTCCAAATGTTCAATGAATATTTTATTAAGAAAAGTGTTTAAAATAACATAAAGATAGACATAACTTCCACTATTGATAGTGTGCTGAAAACTGCATTAAATTAACCTGTATATAAAGTAAGAACACTGGATAATCTAATTTTTATTTAGAGACCAAGTTTAATATAGTTCTATAAATATAGTAGATTTATTAGGTTTTAAGCTTTTCAACAAAAACAACATTTTAGTGGGGTAAGAAAGTTATATTAAAAAATCCAATTGAAAACAATTTTCTTCAAAAATAATATTCAGAGTTTTTTTATGAGTTGAATATAGGATATCTTGGTTCTTGTTTAGAAGAGGTTCAACAACTTTAATTTAACATAGTTTTGAGGTGTCTTGTTTGAATAAAAAATGTTGGTAAAAATACTAGCATTAGAAAGCACAGGACTTTTTAAATACTATGAAAAAGATATTAATAATCTTAAGTTTTCTACATATCCAATCATAGTGCATAGTTTGTACTTCTAGAAAAGAGAAATTTATTAGTAGTAATAGTTTTATTTTTTATAGTGAGAAAAAAGTCTTTTATGTTCTTGTAAGTGTAATTAAAGAAATTTTAAGGATAGAGGTTAATAAAATAGATAAGAGTTTAAATGTGTATAGAGATAAAAATAGATGTGAATTTAGTGTTTGAGTTAAAAAGATGTATGTAAATGTCCAATTGTATTAATAAATTAGTATAGGACGTAAATTGAAATCATTTATAATCTATATATAATGAATTGAAAAAGATAGCTAAATTTTTCGAAGTTAAATAGTGGATTAGTTTTGGCTCAACAATTATAATATATTAATAATTATTATTTTTTTAAATTTAAAAATGGAAACGAGGATTAAAAATTTGTAGTAAAAAAACTAATAGAGCCTCACACGATAAATACAAATCTTTTTTTAGAAAAGAATATGATTTGTGGGGAATTATTATAATAAGAAAAGATTATATTGAATTTCCATTTTATATAGAATGTAATTGTGGACAATTAGCGGAAATAGTTCCTCATAAATATAAAGAATATGAATGTTCAAGATGTGGATGTTATTTTAAACGAGTAGTAGGAGGGTATATAGAAATAAAAAAAATGTCAAGTTTTTAAATGTATGACTATAGTAGTTTATGGTGTATAAGAGTGAGTAATTTTAAAAAGGAGGATATAGTATGATACATCAATATTTAAAAATTTTTATTTTAAGTGCAATTGTATTTTTAGTTTTTGATTTATTTTGGTTATTGGTGGTTTCAAAAAGGATGTACCAACAATTTATTGGTCATTTAATGGGAGATGTGCGTATATTTCCAGCAATTATTTTTTATGTAATTTATGTTGTTGGGGTAACAGTTTTTGTTTTGATTCCTGGGATAGAACGAAATCATTTAGGTTATCTATTATTATCTGGAGCTTTTTTTGGTTTTGTTTGTTATGCCACATACGATTTAACTAATTTAGCTACATTAAAAAATTGGCCAGTCTTAATGACTGTTATCGATCTTATCTGGGGAAGCTTTGTGACTATGGCTACAGTAGGGATTGTTTATTTTATAAATCTCAAGTTTTTTGAAGGGTCAGGTATATAATGATAACGTTGGAAAAATACCGTCTTATGAAAAGTATATTTTGCGGTGCGGAATTAGTTATAGAGAATAAAGAAGAGTTAAACAAAATAAATGTTTTTCCAGTAGCTGATGGAGATACTGGAAGCAATTTAGCCTCTTTGATGCATTCGATATTAAATAATGTAGCACCTCAACCTGATTCAATACAGAGTTTATTAAGTGATATTTCAGAGGCTGCTCTAATTGGAGCAAGGGGAAACTCAGGTTTGATTTTTGCGCAATATTTAAATGCTTTAGCAGAAAATTATTCCAAGGTTGATAATTCAACGAGTAACTTTGTGAATTCTCTTAAAGCAGCATCATTAAAAGCATATGAAGCTGTTATGGATCCTAAAGAAGGTACTATTCTTTCTGTTATTAGATTATGGTCTGAAACATTAGAAAAAGAGTTTTTTAAAACAAAATCTTTTTCAGAGGCGCTTGTGAAAGCCCTTCAATTGACAGAGAGAGCAGTTGAAGATACAAAATTTCAATTATCTGTATTGAAAAAAAATAATTTAGTGGATTCTGGAGCAAAGGGATTTTATTATTTTATTTTTGGATTTACAAAGGAGTACTGTCAAAAAACAGAAAATTTTTATGATTCGAATCCTTATCTTGTAAGCACAGGAGTAAATAAAAACTTATTGCATAGAATAACGGATAAACCAGAATATCGTTTCTGTGCAGAATTTATTTTAAACGAAGTGCAAATCACAACAGAAGATATGCGAAAAAGATTAAAATATCAAGGAGATTCTTTAATTGTAATTGGTAATCAAAAGAAATCTAAAATTCATATTCATACAAATTCACCAAAAAATGTATTAAAAAGCCTGGAAAAATTTGGAGAAGTTACTTATCAAAAAGTAGATGATATGTTAATGCAATATTTAGTTACAAAAAAAAGAAAATCTCCTATTGCAATTGTGACTGATTCTATTGCAGATTTACCAAGTAGTTATCTTCTGGAACATCAAGTACATTGCTTACCCATCAATATACTAAGTGATAACCAAGTTTTTTTAGATAAGCTAACTTTAGATGCAAAATTAATTAAAGAGAAGATAGTAAATAAGCAAAATCTTAGTACAGCACAACCTACCATTCCATCCGTGGATGCATTACTTTCTTTTTTGGAAGATAAATATGAACATGTATTAGTTTTAACCGTTTCTTCAGAACTCAGTGGAACATATCAATTAATTGCGCAGAGAATAAAAGAAATGGGATTATCAGAAAAATGGATCAAGCTGATAGATTCTAAAACTAATTCTGTAGCTCAAGGACTTTTAGTGAAGAGGGCGGTATCACTAATTGAAAAAAATATTGAATTTGAAATTATAGTTAAAAAATTGAAGAATCTTCGCTCAAAAACATTTATTTATGTTGCTGTGGCAGACTTAGAGCCGATGATTCAATCCGGTAGAATACCTCAAAAATTAGGAAGAGTATTAAAGAAGCTATCAGTTGTTCCAATCGTTAGTTTAGATAAATCTGGTCGGGGCGTTTTAAAGGGAATTTATTTAAACCAGAAACATAGTACTAACAAAATTACAAAAATAATTTCTGGTTTAGTAGAAAAGCATGAATTAGAAGAAGTAGCAATTGCGCATGTTTCTTCTTATGAAAATGCGAAAATGCTTTCGGATAAAGTTAAAATAATAACAGGTAAACCATGCGATGTCATAGATAGTTCTGCAGCAATAGCTATTAGTGCGGGTATAGGTAGCATTGCAATTGCGGGTATAAAGAAGGAGGAAAACGAATGATTTATTTAACAATTGGAATAGTGTTATTAATATATTTTTTAATATGGTTTGCAATTTCAACTTATAAGAAAAATTATGGATTGGTAGATATTGCATGGGGAGGAGGATTTGTTGTTGTCGCATGGACATGTTATTTAAAAACAGGAGTACATTCTAATCAGTCAATAATTATTTTAGCGTTAGTAACTATATGGGGCATTAGGTTGATTTGGCATTTAGCAAGAAGAAATTGGAATAAACCCGAAGATTATCGGTACGTAAACATGAGAAAACGTTGGGGGAACCATTATGTTTATTTAAAAGCTTTTCTGAATGTATTTTTGTTACAAGGCATATTACTGTGTATTATTGCATTACCTGTGATTCAAGCATTTTTTAATAGAGAGACTACTTTTAAATGGTGGCAATATTTAGGTATAATTATCTGGATAATAGGTTTCGTTTTTGAGTTTTTAGGAGATTATCAATTAGAGAAGTTCAAAAAAAATCCTGAAAACAAGGGGAAATTATTAACTACAGGATTGTGGTCCTTAACACGCCATCCTAATTATTTTGGTGAGGCAACCAGTTGGTGGGGGATTTTCCTTTTATCTATGAGTAGTATAAATGAAATTTGGCTGATTGTAAGCCCGCTTGTTATTACGTTATTATTGCTTTTCGTTTCTGGTGTTCCGTTATTGGAGGAAAAATATAAAGATCGTTTAGATTTTCAAGAATATGCAGAACGAACTGCTAAATTTTTTCCTTTTATTGGGAAAAAAGGAGTATAAGTTTTTTAACTTATTTTTCTAATTTTTATAGGGTTAATAGTTGTTAGATAAATAAATTAATTATATAATTGATTTTAAGATTAAGGGTCAGTAACTCACTTGGGAGATAGTGCAGGTTCAAATCCTGCTTGGCCCATTAAAAACAATAGATTTCTGTGATGATTTTTTTGATTTTAAGTAGTATATTATTTTTATTGCATTTAACTTAATAGAAATTAAAAGGTAAGTAAGGCATATTATAAGAAATAAAAAGCAGTCTCCCCGAAAGGATTTCTTTAAGAAAGAGATCCTTTCGGGGAGACTGCTTTTTATTATTTACGCCCAAGATAAATCTTTAAAAGTATATTCAATAGTTAAATTAGTCTCTTTCAAAACGCCTGATGTTAATTCAGGGTCATTAGCAACTAATTCGTAATCACCCCATACTAGACGTTCACCTGTGTTTATAGAGTAACATTCATAGGTTATTTTAGAATAAACAGTATATTCTGAACCAACATTAGTTGATATTGTTTCATCTGATAGAGTGGTGTCTTTATCAATTTTCTCAGTTTTTAATATATTACCTGCTTTGTCATAATAGGTTACCTTATAGAAATTAGGTTTAATATATCCTCTATTCGTAGCGTTGATAAAACCCGATTGTTTTAAGGTTATGTTTCCTAGAACGGGTTCTTTTTTATAAATGAATACTACAGTTTGACTTTCATTCAAATAAGTACCCGTACTAGAACCTTGAACAGAATCAAAAGTATACCCCTCAAAAATCTTTTGGTCCGCAGTATAAGAATCACCAACCGTACCAGTCAAAATAATATCCTCAGATAATTTATTGCCGTCTGTATCTTGATAACTAACAGTTACAGTGCTTGTTGGTATAGGACTTTTTTCAAAAATAAAAGTAACAGTTTGTGGGGTTTCTTCAAATTTACCAGATATATTTCCTATAACATTTTTGAAAGTATATCCCTCAAAAATCTTTTTGTCCGCAGTGTAAGAATCACCAATAGCACCAGTCAAAGTAATATCCTCAGATAATTTATTGCCGTCTGTATCTTGATAACTAGCAGTTACAGTACTTGTAGGTATAGGACTTTTTTCAAAAATAAAAGTAACAGTTTGTGGGGCTTCTGTAAAGCTACCAGATGTATTTCCTATAACATTTTTGAAAGTGTACCCCTCAAAAGATTTTTGTTCGGCGGCATAAGAATCACCAATATTTCCTTTTAAAATAATATCTTTAGAAAGAGTATCCCCATTAGAATCTTTATATTTTACAATAACCTGACCTTCTTTTACAAAAGGCTTATTGTCGTTTGAATACGTGTGAAGATAACCAATATATTTATATCCTGCCAAATCTACATTTGGAGTATAATTAGATCCTTTAGTTAGTATAGTTGAGTCAACAGTTGGTAGTATAACTTCATCTGCGTGTGCCTCATCATAATTGGTAAAGAAATTGCTTCCGCCTAAAACAATTAATAATGATAGAAAAGTTTTTAAATGTTTCCTTTTCCAAATTAATAAAAACAATACTAAAACTAATACGGAAAAACCAAGTAGTGAAATTAATATATTATTTTTCATAGCTCCAGTTTTTGGTAAAGTGTTTGAAGAAGTCTTACTTATTTTTTGAGGTAATTCTAACTTAGTATTATTTGTGGGTAGTATTGAATTAGTAGCAGAATCTGCTTTTTTAAAAACTAACTTAAAATTTTCTTTGTCATGAGTGACAGAACTAGTAGGTACTTTTTCAATAAGATTTTCTTGTTCAATTGAGGTTAAATTATCGTATAACGTGTATTCTGTAGTAACAAGTGAATTATTACCTGAAGCGTGTACATCTGTAAAAGATATACCGAAAGATAACGTAGTGAATATAAAGGTAAGAAATACAACTTTAAAAAAATTATTACGCAATAATAATCGTCCTTTCTATTTTAATTTATTGTATTTAGAGAAGTATAGCATATTGTGAACAAAATGTGAAAAAATAAATCTGTTATTTTTTTGGGAAAAAATCTTTTTTTAAAGGTATTTAATATAATTACATTTGTTATTTTAAATTTGTGATTTTTAAATAATTAGCATGTAAAATGTTTAAATTCACTAAAAATTCATAATATGATTTTTTTTAAATATTAAAAATTAGACTTTTTTTAGGTATCATTCAAAAAATGTTACTTAATTGAATAGTGAATCGATATTTTATTAATTTAAAACTTTGTAAAATTGGAATTAATAGGCTCATGAATAATTTGTAGTTAAAAGATGTTATAATTATAGGTCAAAAAAATGACTAGACTATTCCTATTTAGATATAAGTATTGTATTATTTATACGAAAAGGAATTGATTTAAATGTATTTATAGACAAAAATTCATTTTTTATTTACTCGTAACGCGTAGGTCACAGGTTCGATCCCTGCAGCTGGCATCTAAAAAAACAGACAGGCACTACCATCTGGTAGTGCCTGTCTGTTTTTTTAGATAAAATTTTGGATTAGTGCAAATGAAGCAATGCCTACCAGTACAATAAGCAATAAGTTTTTAGTAAGTATTGCGGCTAAAATGGTAGGAAATGAAGCGAATAAATAAGGAAGATTGAGGCTTGGTAAATGCCCAATTCTTTGTTCAAATAAGCTACTAAACCATAAGGCGGACATAATCACAATGGGAACAAAACTTAGATATTCTAATAATTTCTGTGGCAGACTGATTTTTTTTAAAAGTAAAAATGGCAGTATTCTTGAAAGCCAGGTTGCAACGGTACAGCCTAAAATTGTTAGAAAGAGATACTCAGAAGAAGGCATGTTTTATCATCACTCCTATTCCACACCCGATTAACGTGACAACTAAGACAATTAAATTACTGGGAATAAAAATTAGACCAATAGACATCAACCCAAAAGTAATCAGGACCATGATGAGTTGTAAAGCGATTTTCATGGAACGATCACTAATTATCTGCAGATAAAGTAAACCAATGAACATAGCCACGACCGCAAACTCAAGACCTAATGCTTGAGGGTTTGCAATAAAGCGCCCTAGATAGGCACCGATGATCGTCGAAAAAACCCAAGTCGCATAGGAAATCAAATTGGCAGCATTAAACCACTCAAAACTTAAACGTCCTTTGGTATGGTTTAATTTATTCATTCCTAGTGCAAAACTTTCATCCGTCAGTAAGGTTCCCAACCAGAGATTTTTACCGAGAGATTCGGCTTTAAAGTAAGGCGCAATGGTCATTCCCATAAGAATCATACGCGCATTTACTAAGAAAGTCGCTAACACAATAGATAAGATAGGGCTGCCGCCAGTCAACATACTAACTGTTACAAACTGAGCAGATCCTGCAAAAATAAAAAACGACATCGCACTAACAATAAGAGGGGAAAAACCTGCTGCTTGTCCTACGATACCAAAAGCAATGCCAATACCAATATAGCCAAAAACCGTTGGCAAGGCTTCACGAATGCCAGTGCGTGCATCTAATTGGTGGTTCATTCTCTTTTTTTCCTTCTTTCTGTATAAAATTTAAACACGTGTGTCTGAAAATCTAGACCTTCGATAATGAGGCACAACGAGCGAATGAGCGTTTTCATTATTAACCACTCCTTTTGAACAACTAAGATATATATTGTATAATACAATAAAGAATACTTTTGTTCAATATATTAAACTTTTGGATGATAAAAAGAAACAGAAGGAGCAACTATTTTGGAGATTAATACAATTATTGGCAATAATTTAAAAAAAATTAGACAAGAAAAAAAACTTACGTTAGATGAACTAGCTGGGATAACCGGAGTGAGTAAAGGGATGCTTTCGCAGATTGAAAAAGGAACCACCAATCCTACCATAAATACAATTTGGAAAATAAGTAATGGACTCAATGTTCCGTATACGTATTTATTAGAAGATGACTATGTTAAAGAAAATCCCGTGGTAAAAAAAACTGAGACGGTAACACAACATTCTGAAGATCACTCCTATCGAGTCTTTAATTACTACTCAGACAACCAGGAAAGAAACTTTGAACTCTTTCAGTTTGAATTAGATTCAGGGAAAAAGTATCAAGCTGTTGGGCATTCAAAACGTTCGACAGAATATGTCATGGTTATTCAAGGAACATTAGCTCTTGAAGTGGGCGATCAGAGATATCTTCTTCCTAAAGACGCCGCTATGTATTTTGATGCTAATCAAGTACACACGTATATAAATGACGGAACAGAGAAAGTCCAAGCAGTCGTCATTAACTATTATACGTAACAGTGTAAAATAAACATTAGGAAATCGCTGCATCTGTTATTTTATGGACAAAAAAAGTAAACAATGCTACCCTAAAAATAATAGAAAATGAAAGATAAAAGAAGAGGTCAAAATGAATAAAAAAATTGAAAGTCTTGGTAATACAGCATTAATTTTACTAAGTAATACGATTATTGTTGTGCCTTATTTACTTTACATTCAATTGAGTGATGGACACAACCTTCTAACAATTTTACCATTTGTCTTATTTTATACATTGCGTATGACAGGCATTTTTCTGGTTCGAGGAATTAATTTGTCTTTAACTAGTCTAGGTCTACTAAAGATTTCTCTATTGTTAGGCTTGGCAGGTTCCTTAATTGGGACCGCCGGCGCTTTTTCTTTCCCGCTTTATAGTATTTCAGGAATGTTGTTAGGACTTAGTGGGGCGTTGTTGCCACCAAGTAATCAATCAATTCGCTTTTTCTTGAAAGAAGAAGGTCAAAAAATCAGTCATAGCAATCTTTTAACGACAGTCTTATTGACCGCTGTTTTATTTGGCGCTTTATTTTTTAAAGCGACTGAGATTGGACTGGCGTTATTGGTGTACGCGCTCTATTTTCTGGTTGCTTTAGTAGCAATCAAGAGCTATCCTGTTTCATTAAACGAGCTAGAAGAAGAATCAGCAGAAGTTTCACGAAAAGAATTAATTCTGTTTATTATCTTTTTTGTGTTATTACTTTTATTAAGAAGTGGTCGCTTATTAACGAATGCGGTGGAATTTGATTATGCGATTGTTGGCGCCTGCTGTTTCTTTGTGGTGGCTGTCCTTTTCGTTAGTCATTATGGCAAACGCGGCGCGTATAAAGTATCGCTAGAAATGAATCTTGCGACCTTGATTAACGGGATTGTCGGGAACTATTTATTTTTGTTTGGTTCCATTTATGTTGCAGGGGTTTATGGCAGAGCTCATATGGGCATCTATCTCTATTTACCTTATGTTTTAGGGATGATTTTTGCAATGATTGCAGCTAGTAAAACGAAACAATGGTCAAACAACATACCAATGGTTGGTCTGGCGGGAAGTTTGGGAATATTACTTCTTACCTCGTGGACTATTTTAGGCCTGTTTCTCTTGAGTTTTTTCAAAAGCACATTGAACAGCTTTTTAGCTAGGCGATATTATCAAGAGACAGATTTGCCTAAAGATAGCCGCATCCTTATCAAATATACAACACAAACAAAAGGGAGTTTATTCCATCAATTTATTTTGATGGCGCTTATGTTAGTCACTGTAGTAGGCAAAGGTGGCACGACACAATTTTTATTAGAATTGACTGGCGGCAAAGGCATTTCAATGCAAACAAGTCAATTTTTAACTTTCATTAAAAATAGTAACTCGCTCTTAGTGTTATTGTTTATTGCAGTTTATTTCGTGGTCGTTTTTCGTCAAAAGAAACGATAATTTACAAATATTAATAAAAAAATACTTGGAAAAACAGTGATTGTGGCTGATTTTCCAAGTATTTTTTTATGAAAAGCTGTTTTTTTTTTTCGAAGATTCAAAAAAAATTAATCAATTGTTTCATTTTTAACAAGCTATTATTAGGTTATATGAATTTTATTGAAAGGGGATTAGTATGAAGAAAAAAACTTTTTCTTTTGTGATGTTAAGTATACTTCTCGCACAAAATTTCGGGTTTGCCGTAAATGCCTATGCTGTAACAACGACAGAAGCACAAACAGAGACCACTGATACAGCAAAAAAAGAGGCAGAGTTATCGAGCACAACACCAGCTTTACCTTTAGCAACAACGAATACTTCAGAAATGAATCAACCAACTGCAACAACTGAATCGCAAACCACAGAGGCGAGCACAACAGCTTCCAGTGGTGCTGCTACACCATCTGAACAACAAACAACGGAGGACAAGGACACCTCACTTAATGAAAAAGCCCTACCAGATGTTCAAGCGCCAATTACAGATGAACTACTTGACAGTATGAGTCTTGCGCCGATTGGTGGAACAGAATACAGCCAAACAGAGGTTCACCGCGAATTAAATACAACACCGGTAACCGCTACGTTCCAATTTGCTGTTGGAAACACAGGTTATGCACCTGGATCAGTTTATACAGTTCAATTACCAGAACATTTAGGTTATTCAACTGTCAGCGGAGAAGTGACAGGCATTGGCGCAACTTGGGCAGTCGATGCGGCAACCAAAACATTAAGTATTACGTTTAATCAACGAGTTTCAGATACTTCCTTTAAAGTAGAACTAAAAAGTTATCTAACAACAGAGGCGGAACCATTAATCAAAATTGAAACTCCAGGAAAAAATAAAAAAACCTACTCGTTTGATTTATATGAACAAGTGGAACCAATTCAATATAACGAACGAACCAGAACGACGGGATTAGATGGCGAAATTTTTTATAATTTAGACCGGACATTAACTGGCAATCAAACATTAGAATTATTAACAACAGAGACGCCAGGCGCTGTCTTTGGAAAACAAGATAACTTGGAACCTCAAGTTTTCAGTTACGATGTCGACATTAATGGTCAAATTTTACCAGAAACGCAAACCCTGTTAACACCTGGCAAAGATTATACATTAAGCGATAATTCACTCGGGCGGATTGCTGTAACTGTTCCAAACATGAATCAACAAAAAGCCTATTCCTTATCGATTAATCGGACAATTTATTTAGAGAGTGCTTCGGACTATAACTACTTATATTCGCAGCAGTATCCAACAACAAAAATTGGGTCAATTTCTTTGAAAAGTACGACAGGAACTAAACAAACAACCGATTTTACTGCTAAGACGAGTCAAACAAGTAAAGTAATTGCTGATCGTGAAATGCGTAGTATGTCCTATATCAGTTTTCAAAGCAAAGGGAAATATTATGTAACAATTTATGGCACGTTAACAGAAACAAAAGTGGGTCAACAAATCGTATTAGAGAGTACAAACGGTCAAGAAATTAAGAATCCTAAATTTACGGCGTATGGTCCTTTATATGAAAATGTAAAATTGGAAGACTATTTTGATATTAAAACTGAAGGTGGCAAGCTCACTTTAACGGCCACAAAAGATAGCTATTTAAGAATAAATATTTCTGATTTAACAATGGATTTTGACAAGAAGGACATTAATCTATCATTAAGTACACCTGTAATTGGTCCTAATAAAGCCATTCAATTAGTATCCGATCAATATATTGAACCAATTAGTGTTGTTAATCCTTTGAATGCTGAAACTGCTTGGGGTAATTATGATCAAAATGGTGCCTATTCATCAAGAACAACTGTCTCAGTTATGGGAAGCAAAGAGACACCGATTCAAAATTTAGAAATTAAAGTAAAGCATCCTAATTATCTTTCATTACGAGCTACAAAAGAAATTTATTTTTATTACAAGTTAGGAACGGATTATACAGTAACGCCAACGTCAGATGGTTCAGTTATTAAGTTCACTACGCCAATAACCAACGAAATCCAAATTCCAATTGGTTTTAATTATGTGCCAGATAGTTTGCCAAAAGATAAAAGTATCCCAGTCGATATGATACCAATAACAATGAGTGCTGAAGGTTTAACTCCAGTTGATACGACAGTAACTACTAATAGTAAGCGTGGTTCAGAACGAACACTTCAAAGTAGTAAAAATCAATTCCTTGTCAATGCACGAAATGATTCTTTTGACTCACTAAGCGTCCGTACAAAAATTCCAGCTGGCGCCGATGTTCTTTTTGACATTTATGATGTTTCAAACGATCAGGTAGATTCAATTTATCCACAATACTGGGATCGTGGCTATTATTTTGATAAACCAATGTCACCAGACAGTCCTGGATACCCAACGATTACTTTTGACGAAAATACCAATAGTTACACGTTTGATTTTGGAAAAACCAACAAACGTTACATTATTGAGTATAAAAACGCCAATGGCTGGATCGACGTGCCAACTCTTTATATAACAGGGACAGCTAAAGAACCACAATCGAATAATAATGAAGGGTCTGCTTCGGTTTCTGTTCAAAATGAAGCGTTAGACATTTTGAGTGCAACACAAGCGGCGAATCCAACATTAAAAAATGTAACAAAAACGACAGTAACAACAAAAAATATTGATAATAAAACACATCGTGTGAAAAATCCAACGATTGAATTAACACCAAAAGGCACAACCAATGCTCAAATCGATTTGAATTCTATTACCGTGAAAGGCGTGCCAGAAAATGTTTATTCATTAGAGAAGACTACAAACGGTGCGAAAATTATTTTTAAAGACTATACATTGACAGAAAACATTACGATTGAATACAATACTGTCTCTGCAAACGCTGGCCAAATCTATACAGAAACAACAATCGACTCTGAAACATTGAACCAGATGTCTGCTAGCAAGAAAAAAGTTGCCACTGCGCCAATCACATTGAAATTCTCAGAAGGCGATGCGGAAGGTATTGTTTATTTAGCAACTGCCACATTCTATACGCATAACATAGAGGATGAAAACCAAGCAATTGCGAAGGTTTCTTTTGAACTAATTGATAATGTCACGCATACAGCAACCGAATTTGCAACAGATGAAAAAGGTCAATACTCCTTTGATGCTATCATGACAGGTAATTATACTTTGCGAGTAACGAATGTACCGCAGGAATATTCCGTGGATGAAGAGTATTTGACAGGTAAAGCCATTAAGCTGGTCAAAGGAGACAATCAACTAAAAATTCCATTAACTAAAACAATTGATCACAGTCGTTTACAAGTCAAAGATTCAACGATTTATGTCGGCGATTCATGGAAACCAGAAGAGAACTTTGTTTCAGCGACAGACAAAACAGGTCAAGATGTCCCCTTCGAAAAAATCACTGTTTCAGGTCAAGTTGATACTAGTAAAGTAGGCGTTTATCCAATCGTATACAGTTACGAAGGTAAAGAAGAAACAGCTAATGTGACCGTCAAACCCGACCAATCTAAGTTAGAGGTTAAAGATACAACGATTTATGTTGGTGATTCGTGGAAACCAGAAGATAATTTCGTTTCAGCAACAGACAAAACAGGCCAAGACGTTCCTTTTGAAAAAATTGACGTTCAGGGAACAGTGAATGTTGATAAAATAGGCGATTATGAAATTGTCTATAAAAATGGCACAAAAGAAGCGAAAGCAATCGTTCATGTCCGTGATGATAGTCAGTTAGAGGTTAAAGATACAACAATTTATGTTGGTGATTCTTGGAAATCAGAAGATAATTTCGTTTCAGCAACAGATAAAACAGGTCAAGACGTTCCTTTTGAAAAAATTGACGTTCAGGGAACAGTGAATGTTGATAAAATAGGCGATTATGAAATTGTCTATAAAAATGGCACAAAAGAAGCGAAAGCAATCGTTCATGTCCGTGATGACAGTCAGTTAGAGGTCAAAGATACAACAATTTATGTGGGCGATAAATGGAAACCAGAAGATAATTTCGTTTCGGCAACAGACAAAACAGGTCAAGACGTTCCCTTCGAAAAAATCACTGTTTCAGGTCAAGTTGATACTAGCAAAGCGGGCATTTACTCAATCATTTACAGTTACGAAGGTAAAGAAGAAACAGCTAATGTGACCGTCAAACCCGACCAATCTAAGTTAGAGGTTAAAGATACAACGATTTATGTTGGTGATTCGTGGAAACCAGAAGATAATTTCGTTTCAGCAACAGATCGTGACGGTCATGCTATATCCTTTGATAAGGTTCAAGTAAAAGGGAAAGTTGATACAAAGAAAACAGGAGAGTACCAGATTTCCTATACCACTGAGCCAGTTAATGAAACCAAACCAGCTGTGCAGTCACGACTTTTCTCAATGTTTTCAAACGAAACACCTCGTCAATTAACGACAGTAGCAACTGTTCATGTGATTGATCGTAATCCTACACCGCTACCAGATAAAAATGAGAACAACCAGACTAGTTCCTCAACGAATCAAACCACGATAAAAAGTAGTCAGTATGTCACACACATTGTGAAACCTGACAAGCAAGGACGTTATCCAAAAACGGGAGAACAAACTAATGGTTTATATCGTGTGCTAGGACTTGTTGTATTACTTATTGTGATTATTAGTGGTATAGTCATCAAGAAGAAACGAAAATAATTAAATGAGCGTGGGGCAAAAGTTTAAAGTGACTTTTGTTCCACGCTTAAAAGATGAATAAGTGCATGAATGAGGGTAGCTGTTTCCTTGGAAAATAGGAAGTTTTACAAGTTACTTAGTTTAAGAACACCTATTAGCAGGTTTTTCTGTTAAGATAGTTGTTTTTATGAAATAGTTTGGAGGAATAATAAACGAGATGAACCAGCGAACTATTTATTATGGTAGTATCGGCACAGCCTTATTTCTTTCTTCAGGAATGTTAATTGCTTCAGTGAATAGCTATGCCAACGAAGTGACAACACCAGGCAAATACACCGTGACTTATGAAGTAGATGGCAAAATTGAAACAGCAACCATTACGGTCAAAGAAAATCAAACGGAACTTAAATTAAAAGACACGTTTGTAGGAGTTAATCAAGCATGGTCACCATTAGACAATGTTGTTTTTCTAAAAGATAAAGAGGGACGCCCTCTAAATTTAGAAAATGTAATTATAGAAAATAATGTAAATACTCAAAAAGTAGGCCTTTATTTTGTAACCTTCCGTTACGAGTCATACCTTTCTATTGCGAAGGTGTATGTCAACCCTACTAATTTTGCTGCAGAGGGGAATGTGCTTGCAGAGCTTCCTTATATTCAAGCAATGATTGGCCCAGAAAGACCAATTATTGCCTCAAGACAGGACAAGGAGCAACAAACAAAACAGGAGAAAAAGAAAAATAAAATTGAACAGGAACGAGTAAATAAAAAGGTGCTGTTAAATGATGAGTTGTTGAAAAAAATAGATACGATAGCCCCAGTGGAAATTACTGGAGGAGCGGCAAGTGGGTCCTCTCAATTTGGCACCACTTTAAGCTTCCTGTCAGGCTCACTTTTGTATGGAACAAGGAGAGTTTAAATGGAATTCTTGTTATTAGATGATCGGGAAAATTTAAAATTAGCGATTATTAGAAAGTTAGAGCAACAATATTCATTTTCTGAACGAAAAGATCGTTTATGTAAGCAATTAGCTATTTCTCCTTATTTGCTAGAACGGAACATAACAGAAATCAATGCAGATTTGCAACGCTTTGGTCTGATTAATGAGATGGAAATCAGTGAAAAAAATAATGAAATTTTTTTATCTCAAAGCCTTCGTATTTCTTCAAGTATTATTGAAGAATATTATTTAAAAGACTCGTTAGAATTTAATCTATTAAAAACGATTTTCTTTCATCAGTTTACCTCAATCAAAAAATATGGCGAAAAGCACGGGATGAGTCGAACGGTTGTATACAAAATTGTTGACCATATCCGGAAAGAATTGGGGCAATACGGTATTAAGTTATCCAAAAATTTACAACTTAGCGGCAATGAAATGGCGATTAGACAATATTTTACTATGCTCTATTACCGAATTTACAAAGATTCTGAAGAAGTATATAATCAAACAGATCTTCGCGCAGTGAACCAATTATTGGCTCAATTGAAAGGCTCTTATGAAAATATCACTAATTTTCATTTATTTAAACATTATGTATTGGTGGCGTTAGAACGAACGCAAAGAAAAGCTAATTATTTTTTATCCCAAGAAGAAAATCCATTCGCTTTTGACGAAGAAAGTTCGATTTATCAAGAAATTCAATGTTGGATCAACGAAGTAATGAAGGCGACTCATGCAGAGAAAAACGCAGAAATTCAAGGAATTATCGGCAATTTATCGGTCTATCAAAGTGAACTTATTTCGGAACATTTGCTGAGTTCTCACAATGAGGCAATTACGGCTACGAAAACATTATTCTTTTCTTATATACCGTTTACAATTTCGGAAGAAGAATTTTATCAAGAAATTGTTCCGATTATTTATCAACATCGTTTTATTACGCCGTTTATCGATATCACCTTACGAATTATGGATTTAGAATTTTTTCAGGAACGCTACCCAATTGTTTTTGATAGCTGTCGTCAGTTTTTATTTGCGTTGGACTGCTCGGCGTTTGAGTTTAGTAAGCTTTCTTTATTTTTTGATTTACTATTAGTGTTATCCCGTCTTTATGACCAAAGGAATGAAAAAAGCACGATCAATCTTTATGTGAATTTTACGCAAGGAGAAAAATATACTCAGTTTATCAAAGAACAAATCAAAATATTCGAATCTTTCAGCATTCACTTTCATTCAGCGATTCGACCAGATACTGATTTAGTAGTTTCAGATTATTTACCAAAAACGTTATTTTCAGTAAAATGTTTAATTTGGCTAGCGCCCCCGCGAGCCAGTGACTGGCAAAATTTTGGCAACGAAATTGTCCGAATTAATAAAGAGCTACAACAAACAAAACAAAGAAAAAGCGAATAACAGACGAGGGCGGGACAGAATTGTTTAGCTTCGAGGACCAAGTTGTACGCTGATTTTATCTGTTCGTATTTTACAGAGAAATATCGAAGCGTGTAGTGTTGATGCTATTCCCGCCGTTTATCAGGTTTTGAGTGTGGAACAAAAATCCAAAGGGATTTTTGTTCCACACTCGTTTTTTACGAGTAAGAATTGAGAATCAAAAAAAATATCGATATAATTAAAAATAGATGAGTTTTTATTTCCGTTAATTCTCATTTAAAAAAGAAAAAGGAGTGTATTTTTATGAAAAAATTTTTAAAAATTAGTCTCGTCTCAGTCATATTATTGTTGATTCTAACTAGTTGTGTCATTGTGAGGATGTGAGAAAATGAAAAAAAATATCTGGTTATCTGTACTGGCATTATTAATTTTGACTGGTTGTAAAATTAACATTAATAGTCCACAATCTGCCAGAGATGATAATTACGGTGAGACAACCCAGGCAAGTACTAGTATTAATGAAGTAGATGATAAGCTAGCTGGAACAATGTTTTCAAAAAAAGGAAGCGGTGATGATGTATTTACAAACTTAGCTTTTAAAAAGGGGCCAGTTATAGCAAACATTACTTTCAAAGGAACGGAAAAAATAGTTGTTCGGATCGTGGACAGTGATGGACAAGAAATTGCAAAGTTAATTGATACGCAAGGAAATTACATCGGAAAAACAATGGCTCAAATTCCTAAAGACGCAGATACGTATATTTTAGAAATTAAAGCAGAAGGAAGTTGGTCCATTCAATTTTCAGAAGCAAATACGAAAGCCAATCAATAGCTATTTTGGAAAGAAAGCAATCTATACCTATCTGAAGTGGAAGAAACGTAATTTTTGTAGAAAAATTAAGCATGAATAAATGGCGATCGAAAAGAAAAATTTTTATTGAATTCTCTAAAGTTTTTCTCAAATATAGTAGAATTCCTTTCTTTTCTTCTGTGAGAAAGATATAATAAAAAACGTATGAACAAAGGAAAAGGGATGACGAATGAATAGAAAAGAGAAAACAAATTTAGATAGTCGAATTGATTACGGCGTGATATTACCAGTTTTTCTTTTATCACTAATTGGTATGCTATCGCTTTACGTAGCGCTTTACAATGATCC
The DNA here is from genome assembly GCF_051711985.1 of Enterococcus sp. DIV1758. Lineage (NCBI taxonomy): Bacteria > Bacillati > Bacillota > Bacilli > Lactobacillales > Enterococcaceae > Enterococcus > Enterococcus sp. DIV1758. The sequence goes on along the minus strand of NZ_JBIOOA010000001.1, from coordinate 2,027,362 downwards.
AAGCAAACCTAAAATTGGTAGCTTGTTAATGAAACAAGGACTGTGGTATTTAGTCGGAGGATTAAGTATTGTCATTATTATGCATTTTAGCTCAAAATTACTCTGGCGGTTAACGCCCGTTTTTTATGCACTTGGATTAGTATTAATGGGATTACTACTGAAATTCTATGATCCCGTGCTAGCAGAGCAAACAGGTTCTAAAAACTGGATTCGCTTTGGTGGCACCACATTCCAACCATCGGAATTGATGAAGATTGCGTTTATTTTGATGTTGGCCTATATAGTGACCATGCATAATGTTAAATATGTGGACCGAACACTCAAAAGCGACTTTTGGCTAATCGCTAAAATGCTATTAGTGGCGATTCCGGTAATTGTTTTAGTACTTTTACAAAAAGACTTCGGGACGATGTTAGTTTTCTTAGCCATTTTTGGGGGAGTTTTCTTAATGTCTGGCATTACTTGGAAAATTATTGTGCCCGCCTTTATCATAGCTGCTCTAGTCGGAGCTGGAACCATCTACTTGGTAACAACAGAAACAGGAAGAGACTTATTGTCTAAAATTGGCATTAAAGCTTATCAATTTGATCGGATTGATTTATGGCTAAATCCTTTCCATACAGATCCAGATCGCTCATTCCAACCAGCGCTAGCATTAACAGCAATTGGTTCTGGGGGCCTTTTCGGAAAAGGCTTTAACGTGAGTGATGTGTATGTCCCTGTTCGTGAGTCAGATATGATTTTTACAGTTGTTGGTGAAAACTTTGGCTTTATTGGTGGCTGTTTCATTATTTTGTTGTATTTTATTTTAATCTACCGCATGATTCGCGTTTGTTTTGATACAAATAATGAATTCTATGCCTACATTGCCACAGGAATTATCATGATGATTTTGTTCCATGTTTTTGAAAACATTGGAGCGAATATTGGTTTACTACCATTAACTGGGATTCCATTACCGTTTATTAGTCAAGGTGGTTCTTCCATTTTAGGTAACATGATTGGGGTGGGCTTAATTATGTCCATGCGTTACCAACAAGAAACGGTTCGTACCAGAAGTGGTCGTTAAAGAAAGAAGAAAGAAGGGGTAGAAATGTACACACTTTATGAATATCCTAAATGCTCAACTTGTAAAAAAGCGAAAGCGTGGTTAGACCAACAAGGCGTTAAATACCAAGCAATTGATATTAAAGCAACACCGCCTAGTAGTGAACAACTAGCAAAATGGATGAAAGAAACCGGCTTGCCTGTTCGTCGTTTTTTTAACACAAGTGGGGTTTTATATAGAGAACAAGGCTTAAAAGATCTTGTTGACAGTTTTTCTATTGAAGAAGCAAGTCAGCGTTTAGCTGCGGATGGCATGTTGATTAAGCGTCCAATTCTCTTAAAAGACAATACATTTCTAACGAATGGTTTTAAAGAAGCAGATTACGAAGGAGTGCTTGGAAAATGAGTGAAATGAAACAAATCGATCAATTATGGATCTTACCAACAGAAGCAGGTTATAAAATTGGTTTAACTGCCGAAGCCCAAGAGGATTTAGGGAAGATTACTTTTGCAACATTTCCCAAAGTCGGACAAACATTAGCTAAAGGTGATTCTTTAATTGAATTAGAAGCGGAAAAAGCAGTCAGTGAATTCAGTAGTCCATTATCTGGTAAGGTAGTTGCGATTAATGAAGCGGCTGATCAAGAGCCAAGTGCATTAGATGAAGAAAATGCCTGGATTGCTGTTTTAGCAGATGTTGAACCAACAGAATTTGAAAATCTTTAGTCTTACGTTGACAAGGCCAATGTTTATTGCTATAATTTTCTCAATCTAATCAAAAGAAAGCTTTGAAAAGAAGAGTACATGTTAAGGACGTTTGAAGAGAGCCCTGTTTGCTGAGAATGGGTAACAGATTTAAGATGGAAGATGGTCTTTGAGCAGAGTAAGTGAGCGAAGCAGTGAACTTACTACGGGGCGCCCGTTACAGCCAACGGTATGCGAAGAATCAAGTACCGTATGAGGTTATTATTGAGAAATAATAGCGAATTAAGGTGGTATCACGAAATGACAAACTTTCGTCCTTTTTGCTGTAATAGCAAAAGGATGGAAGTTTTTTTGTTTTTATTAAGCAAATTCGTTTCATAAAAAGTGCGAAACCTTCAAAATAAGAAAGTAGAACAGAAAGAAGAGGAGAACAAAATGGCATTAATTGAATTACGTCATGTAAAAAAAGAGTTTTCCGGTAAAGCGGGTAAAGTCACAGCTTTAAAAGATATTGATTTAACGGTTGAATCAGGTGATATTTATGGCATTATTGGCTATTCAGGTGCAGGAAAAAGTACGTTGGTTCGCTTATTGAATGGACTTGAAACACCTACAGAAGGTGAAGTAGAAATTCAAGGACAAGATATTGCATTGTTGCCAAATAAAGAACTACGAAACTTCCGTAAAAAAATTGGGATGATCTTTCAACATTTTAATTTATTATGGTCACGGACAGTTCTAGAAAATATCATGCTCCCATTGGAAATTGCTGGTGTTCCAAAACAAAATCGGAAAAGCCGCGCAGAAGAGTTAATCAAATTGGTTGGTTTAGAAGGACGGGAAAATGCCTACCCAAGTCAACTCTCTGGTGGGCAAAAGCAACGAGTGGGGATTGCCCGTGCCTTAGCTAACAATCCTGACATTTTGCTTTGTGATGAAGCAACGAGTGCTTTGGATCCGCAGACAACCGATGAAGTGCTAGAATTACTACTAAAAATCAACCAAGAATTAAATTTAACGGTTGTATTAATTACCCACGAAATGCACGTGATTCGTAAAATTTGTAATCGCGTAGCCGTGATGGAATATGGTGAAATTGTTGAAGAAGGTAAAGTAATCGATATTTTCAAAAAGCCTCAAACAGAAATTGCGAAACGCTTTATCCAACAAGAAGCGGATAAAAACATTGAAGAAACGGAACTGGTTGTCGAAGAAATGTTGGAACAATATCCGAATGGAAAAATTGTTCGCCTACTTTTCCACGGCGAACAAGCGAAATTGCCAATTATCTCGCATATTGTCCAAGAATATCAAGTAGAAGTCAGCATTATTCAAGGGAACATTCAGCAAACGAAACAAGGCGCAGTGGGTTCTCTTTATATTCAATTATTAGGCGAAGAGCAAAATATTCTAGCAGCCATTGAAGGATTACGTAAACTTCGTGTAGAAACAGAGGTGATTGGAAATGAATAATCGTGGCTTAGCAAGTTTCTTTGATTTTTCGCAAATTGATATAAGTAAACTACAAGAAAAAACGATTGAAACACTCTATATGACAGGGATTTCAATCATAGTGGTCGCCATTTTAGGGCTGATTTTAGGACTACTACTTTTTGAAACGTCAGGCAGAAAAGGGATTTTGAGCCGATTACTGTATTGGCTAGTGGCCATTTTTGTAAATATTTTCCGTTCGATTCCGTTTATTATCTTAATCGTTCTGTTAATTCCTTTTACAAAAATTATTTTAGGGAGTATGTCTGGTGTCAAAGGCTCCTTACCAGCTTTGATTATTTCCGCAGCACCTTTTTATGCTCGCATGGTCGAAATCGCTTTTCGTGAAGTCGATAAAGGCGTGATTGAAGCAGCCAAAGCAATGGGGGCCAATCGTTTCCAAATAATTTGGAAAGTTCTATTACCAGAAAGTCTGCCAGCGCTTGTTTCTGGCTTAACCGTTACAACCATTTCCTTAGTGGGCTATACTGCAATGGCAGCTGCTATTGGAGCGGGCGGTTTAGGAAGTTTGGCGTATCAAGATGGCTTCCAACGTGGTCAAAATACAGTTACCTTAGTAGCAACGATTTGTATCTTAATTATTGTCTTTGCGATTCAATGGATTGGGGATACAGTCGCTAAAAAAATAGATAAACGATAAATGGAGGGAATAAGATGAAAAAACGTACATTATGGTCAGTAATTACTGTTGCAGTAGCTGTCTTAGTTTTAGGGGCTTGCGGCAATAAAAAGAGTGATGACTCGGTCTTGAAAGTTGGAGCTTCACCAGTTCCACATGCAGAGATTTTAGAACATGTAAAACCTTTATTAGAAAAAGAAGGCGTAAAACTAGAAGTGACGACTTATACAGATTACGTGCTACCTAACAAGGCGTTGGAAAGTGGCGATATCGATGCCAACTATTTCCAACATGTGCCGTTCTTTAATGAAGCGGTTAAAGAAAATGATTATGACTTTGTGAATGCAGGTGCGATTCATTTAGAACCAGTAGGGCTTTACTCGAAAAAATACAAATCGTTACAAGAAATTCCTGATGGTTCAACGATTTACGTTAGCTCTTCCGTTTCAGATTGGCCACGTGTTTTAACGATTTTAGAAGATGCTGGTTTAATCACGCTGAAAGAAGGGGTAGACCGGACAACTGCTACTTTCGATGATATTGATAAAAACACTAAAAAGTTGAAATTCAATCATGAAAGTGATCCAGCAATCATGACCACTCTTTATGACAATGAAGAAGGGGCTGCGGTTTTAATTAACTCAAACTTTGCCGTGGATCAAGGATTAAATCCGAAAAAAGATGCGATTGCCTTAGAAAAAGAAAGTTCACCTTATGCCAATATTATTGCGGTTCGTAAAGAAGACGAAAACAACGAAAATGTAAAAAAATTAGTCAAAGTGTTACGTAGCAAAGAAGTCCAAGATTGGATTACGAAAAAATGGAACGGTGCCATTGTTCCAGTCAATGAATAAAGAGAAAAAGACAATAGAATAAAAACTTGAGGTCGGGACAGGCGTGTTAAGCTTCAAGAAATAAGAAGAAAGTTCTGAAAGATGCTTTTTGTCTCTCAAGGACGTTCAGCTTATTTCCGAAGAAGCTACTCCTGTCCCGTTGTTTATTTAAAATTTTAGGGCTAGGCAGATATATCAGGTTGATTTACCTACCAAGCCTAAGTTTTTTTCTTTTAAAAAAGGACCATAAATGATAAAGTTACAAGGAATTTCTTAATTATCAGGAAAATTCAGGGACTATGCATAGGCATTTGCATTAGTTATTGTTATAATAATTAAGATAGATTTTTTGGAATGGAGGGAAAAAGATGTTACGTTTTTTTCCGCAAAAAAATAAATATGTAGAAGAAGCAAGCCAGTACGCCTTTGATAAAGAAGGCCAGATTCCACAGCACATTGCCATTATTATGGACGGAAATGGCCGGTGGGCACAGAATCGAAGACTGCCGAGAATTGCTGGACATAAAGAAGGCATGGATACGGTCAAAAAAATAACGAAGCATGCTAGTCATTTAGGCGTTAAAGTTTTAACACTTTATGCATTTTCAACGGAAAATTGGAAGAGACCAACAGATGAAGTCAATTTCTTAATGCAATTGCCTGTTGATTTTTTTGATACATTCGTGCCAGAATTAATTAAGGAAAATGTTAAAGTCAATGTAATGGGCTACCAAGAGTTTCTACCAAGCCATACGCAAGATGCTGTTAAGCGGGCCATTGAGCAAACCAAAGACAATACGGGCATGGTTTTGAACTTTGCTTTAAATTATGGGGCGCGTGCGGAGCTACTAACTGCCATGAAACAGATTGCTGCAGAGGTTTCAGAAAAAGCATATACGGCAGATGAGATTACAGAAGAAACGATCGCAGATCACTTAATGACTGGCTTTTTACCCACGGAACTTCGCGATCCAGAATTGTTGATTCGAACAAGTGGGGAAGAGAGAATTAGTAATTTCTTGCTATGGCAAATTGCTTATAGCGAGTTGTTTTTTACAAAAGCATTATGGCCTGATTTTTCAGGAGACACTTTAGAAACCGCGATTGCTTCTTTCCAAAATCGTAATCGTCGTTTTGGAGGTCTAAAAGAAACTACAGAAACAGAAGGGAGCGATCCGCAGTGAGACAACGTGTCATCACAGCTATCGTCGCATTAATCATCTTTATTCCAATTATCTGGTATGGTGGTTTTGCAATTGAGATTGCCGCTGTTGCTTTGGCAGTAGTCGGCGTGTACGAGTTATTCCGTATGAAAGGATTAACGTTATTAAGTTTTGAAGGTGTTTTATCAGCATTAGGGGCCGTTTTTTTAGTTATTCCAACAATTAAGTGGTTAAACTTTTTGCCGGAAATGCAAACAAATTTCATTTTATTTTATGTCACTGTGATGTTGTTGTTAGGTGCTTCGGTGATTTCTAAAAATACATATACGATTGAAGAAGCTGGCTTTCCAGTTATTGTCAGTTTATATGTAGGGATGGGGTTCCAGAACTTTATTAGTGCCCGTTCCGCAGGTTTTGAAGTCTTGTTATTTGCTTTATTCATTGTCTGGGCAACGGATATTGGTGCATATCTATTTGGACGCCGATTTGGTCGTCATAAATTGATGCCAGATGTTTCACCCAACAAGACAATAGAAGGTGCACTTGGTGGTATTTTATCAGCCGTGGTTGTAGCAGCGTTGTTTTTAGTTTTCACAGCTAATAAAGGGCTATTTCCTTATCCGATGCCGGTGATGCTCGTATTGACGGTTCTATTTTCTATAGTAGGGCAATTCGGTGATTTGGTTGAATCTTCTATCAAACGTCATTATGGCGTGAAAGACTCTGGTAACATCTTGCCAGGACATGGCGGTATTTTAGATCGTTTTGATAGTTTATTATTTGTATTCCCAATTATGCACTTATGTGGATTATTTTAAATTGATTAACAAAATTTAAAAAAGTATCGTCAAATAAGCAAAAATCCAGAAGAGAGACTCTTCTGGATTTTTGCTGTTTATTGGGTTAGTTTAGGTAACTTGTGAGTTATTTAATTTCTAAGAGTAATTGTATAAAGATGGCTAAAGTTTCTAAAAAATTAAATAGGTGATCGGATGTTAAATATCTGAAAATTCAGAGGGAAATTCGATTGTAAAAAATTAAATTATAACAATCGAATAACACTGGAATGTTTATTTCAATAAAGCCATTGACGTTTAGCATAGATAAATTTATACTTAAAAGAAGAAAAGCAAAATAATGTATTTTATAAGCTTGTTCAATCGTGGTGAGAGTTATTCATAAATTTAAACAAGTAAGGAGAAGATAATTTAGAGATTTGTGAACGCGTTCTTCATACAAGGTTATAGATTAGGATTATATTTTTGATAATCTAATGTAAAGGATTAATTCAATGAAAAAATTTTTAGAGAAGAGTATACATCAAGCCATAAAAGCTTGTTTTTTCATTTTGGGTAAACTACCTAAAAAGAAGTTATTTATTTTTGAAAGTTTTCATGGAAGACAATATAGTGATAATCCACGTGCAATTTTTGAGTACATAAGAGATAACTGTCCTGAATATCAATGTATTTGGGCAGTCAAAAAAGGATATGAGATGCCTTTTGTAGAAGAGAATGTTCCTTTCATTAAACGATTAAGTTGGAGATGGCTATGGATGATGCCAAGAGCTCAGTATTGGGTTTTTAACACACGGATGCCAGCTTGGATGTATAAGAATCAAACAACAATCTATATACAGACGTGGCATGGAACCCCTCTAAAGAAACTGGGCTTAGATATTGAAACAGTCAAAATGCCAGAGCATGAAACAGAGAGCTATAAACTAGAAGTTATTCAAGAAGCAAAGCGTTGGGATTATCTCATCTCACCTAATGCATACAGTACTAGAGTGTTTCGACAGGCCTTTCATTATGAAGGGAAAATATTAGAAGTAGGATATCCGAGAAATGATTTGTTAGTTTGTGAAAATAAGGACAAAATAGCTTTTTCTGTTTGCAATCAGTTAGGCCTTTCAGCCAATCAAAAAATTATTCTTTATGCCCCCACGTGGCGTGATGATGAGTCTATCCGAAAAGGAGCCTATCGTTTCACCAATCATTTGCCAGTTGAACAACTTTTAGAAATTGATCCTTCTATTGTTGTACTTACACGACTACATTATTTAATTGCAGAAAGTTTTGATATAAGTGCATTTGGTTCACGTGTAATCGATGTTTCTTCTTATCCAGATATCAATCAACTTTATTTAATCGCTGACTTATTAATTACAGATTATTCATCGGTTATGTTTGATTTTGCATTAACAAAAAAACCGATGCTATTTTTTATGTATGATAAGGAAAAGTATCAAAATAGTACAAGGGGATTCTATTTTGATCCAACAGCAATTTTGCCTGGAAAAATTGTGACAGACACAGATAGCCTAGTAACGTCTGTAAAAAACGTATTGTTTTCTAAAACGGAACAGGAACAACGTTTATATATGCAGTTTTTTCGTGAATTTTGCCTTGAAAATCAGGATGCCACTAGACAGCTGATTTCAGAAATTTTAAAGAGATAAAAAGCCGGAGGGTGTAGGTTGGAAAATCAAAAAGAAGTCCAAAAAGAATATGAAGAGTATCAATATATGTTAGATAATGAAACGTGGAAAAAGAAGTTAAGTCAATTTAAGCTGTTTTCTTCAGAAAAAATATCAAAAAATCCTAAGGTCTCAATCATTATTGCTAATTATAATAATGCACCATATCTTAAAAAGATGATGGATTCTCTTGTTCAACAAACCATTGGAATTGAGCAATTGCAAGTGATGTTTATTGATGATTGCTCCACAGACCATTCGTTAAAAGTAATAGAACCATATCTTGAAAGATATCCAAATATTGAAATTTATCAGCTACTTGAAAACACTGGAGGCGCTCACGGCCCAAGAAACGTAGGGATTGTAAATGCACGTGGTGAGTATAGTGTCTTCTTAGATGCAGATGATTGGTATGATTTAAATGCATTGAAATATTTATCAGACCTACTAGATGACTCTCACGATGATTTTGCTGTTTCTGGTCTAATACAGAGTACAGATGGCCACTTAATGTTAAAAAGTAAGCCATATTATATGGATGGTTCATTTAAAAATCGGTCTATCCAAGAATTGCCAGCTGAATTTTATGGGTGGTTAGGACCACAAGCTATCATGTTAAGAACTTCGCTGATACACAATAATAATTTACATTTTGTTAATCAACGGGTGGCTGATGATGTGCTGTTCTTTTATGAAGCTATGCGATTTTCAAAAACCATTACACAAGGGGAAAGGTTAACGACTTATTTAAATCGAGATGCAGATAATGAAAGTTTAAGTAAATCAATTAATCGGACATTTATGCTTTCCTGGTTGCGTGCGTTAAGCTATATCAATCAACAATTTCCAGATGATTTATCTAAAGAGCGGATGTTAGCACGCCGTTTAGAATGGCTAATTTATGACTTTTGTATTCGGAGGGATACTGGGTATCCATTCAGTAAAAAGCGATTACAGGACTTTAAAGTACAGATGGATCAGTATTTAGGTGAATTGAGTTTTGATCCTAGTCCGTATTTTAGAAGTGATGTGCGCCAAATCATTTGGACATTTTTACAAACTAACGATATTGATGGTTTGTATTGGTTTATTCAATGTCAGTCCATTCGTTGGGTGTTAGTCAATCGCTTTGGTTATGTTTCAAAAACAGAGAAAAGTTATTATTATCCAAGATTATTGAAACGATTCCCAGCAGTTCGCATGAATGCTTATGCAGAAGCAACGCAACGTGAAGGCAATACGCTTTCTTTAAATGTGTATACACACCAAAAAATTACAGGATTTGAAATAAAAGAGCTGAAAAATCCTTTTGAAACAAGACAAAGACTGGCGTTTAAAAAAATTAGTGAAACTAGTTATCAGGTAGAGTTGCCAGAAAAATTTTCAAATAAAGAAAGTAGATTTACGATAGTTTTTGATAATTATTTAGAAATTGGGGTTAAAGATTTTAGTAAGTTTTTTGCTTAATTTTATTCGTTCAAATCAGGATATTTTGAGTATACAACTATAAATGATAAGTGAGGGAAATTTGTTTTATGGAAAATGTGAAAGTGTCAGTTATTGTACCCGTCTATAACGTAGAAACCTATTTAGAAGAAGCATTAATGAGTTTGAAAAACCAAACATTGAAAGAAATTGAATTCTTAATTATTAATGATGGCTCTACTGATAATAGTCAAAAAATTATTGAAGAAATTGCACAAGATGATCCACGTTTTCGCGTTTTCAATGTTAAAAATGGGGGAATTGGAAAAGCCTTTAACTTGGGTGTTTCAGAAGCAAAAGGTGAGTATATTGCTGAATTTGAAAGTGACGATTATGTAGCGTTGCATGCCTATGAGCGTTTATACAATACGGCTAAAAGTCATCATGCAGATGTTGTCCGTTGTAACTGGGTTGAATTTTCTTCGGAAGAAGAGGTTGAGCGAGATATATTATGGCAACATCCCGATAAATACAATCAATTGATTGACTTAAAAACAACGGATTTAATTGTACAAGTTTATCCATGGAATGCCATTTATAAAAAAAGTATGATTGAGAAAGAAAACGTAACTTGGGATGAGGAAATTAAAAGTTATGGGGACACTGGTCTATTTTGGAAAATCAATTCAGCATCTCAGAATGTTATTTTTATTAAAGATTGTTTGTATTTTTATAGACAAGACAACCCAAATTCGACAGTAAATAATGTGGCAACAAAGGTTCCTTTCTTGTTTCAACAATTTAAACTAATTCGTTCAAACTTAATTGAACAAAATAAATTTGAACGCTACAAAGGTTATTTTTATAAACAAATGTTCGAAAAATACTTTTGGGCGATTGAAAAACTAACACATTTACGTGACGAGTCGGTTTATGAAGTGATTCAAAAGGTGGCTGTAGATTTTAAACAAGCTATAGAAATAGACCAGCTGAATGATATCGATTTTGAATACATCAAACAATTTTATCAAATTGCGAATGATCCAGTAGCTTATTATGAGGACTACTTGAAAAATCTGTATAAAGTTAGTGTAGTCATGCCGATTCACAATGCGTCCAAATATTTAAGACAAACATTAGAAAATGTTTGTGAGCAGTCTTTACGTGAGATTGAAATCATTTTAGTAGAGAATGGCTCTACGGATAATACAATGGATATTATTAACGAATTTGCAGTAAAAGATCCGAGAATTATGGGGATTTCTATTGGTAAAAGTAATCCTGGACACGCAAGAAATGTGGGCATTTCGATGGCACGAGGCCGGTATTTACAATTTTTAGATGCAGATGATCATTTTGAAGTGAATTTATTACAAGACGCTTATTATCGTGCATATGATAGTGCAACAGATATTCTTTTATTTGGTATGAAAGAAAAATTGCCAAATGGAGAAGTGCACGTGGTTCACAATCCATTACTAACTAATGGCGGACGTATGTCTGGTGAAGAAATTTCATTGGATGAAGTAACTCCTTATTTATATGACAAATTATTTTTATTAGAATACATCAAAGAAAATAACTTGGTAAACTTAGAACAATTTGTTGGCGAAGACGCTTATTTCACTTATACCGCATTATTAGGTACTGAAAAAATTGTTGCACTAAACAAATATTTGCTGACTCGAATTGTTAGACAAGATGGCTTGATGTCTACGTATGGAATGAATTATCGTGATGAGTTCAATTTACATGATAAAATGTTGGAGTACTTAAAACAACATGCTCCAAATCGGATTGAAGCATATCGTTTAAAAATTATTAATACATTAAACTGGTTTATTTTTGACATGAATCGTGTTGATCAAGCATTTAAAGAACGTTTCTATCAAGAATTAAAAGAGAAATACATCCAACAATTAGGGCTAGACTTAGTGAAAAAAGAAAAATATTCTAATGATCCAGAACAAGTAGAGCGTATCACACGAATCCAAAATATTTTACAATACAATCTAGAAATATATCAAAATATTTATAAAGATTTTGGGATGAAAAAAACCTTCATTATTCCGAATGTTCATATTCAAGAGCGTGGAGGTAAAGTAATTTTTGGACAAGAGAAAGCCCATGGAAATGGGACGGCAATTGAAATGTTTTCAATTATTATTGCAGATAACGATACAAGTAATGCCAGTGGAGTGATTGATTTCGTTTATATGGGTGACAATACAAAAATAATTCATGATAGTTTATTAGTATCTTTATTAATTAAAAAAGAAGGTACTACTTTAAAATCGATTGTTTTACAAGCCGAGTGGGAAAAAGGCTATACCTTACTACAAGAAAATATGTATTATACTTTCGTAGACAATGTTTTTACAATTTGGGCGGGCTATACTCAAAAATATGCAGCATTTGATTACAATGTTCGAATTTTGACTTCTCGAGAAGGGGAAACACATTTTAGTGTCGTTCGACAAAACCAAGGCTATATCCAAGATACAATGACAAGTATCGGTAACGAATTAACACCTATCAATAAAATTGAAGGAAATGAACCTACAACAATTAAAAAAGCTGTATCAAAAAGTCTTAAAAAAGCAAAAGGGTTGTTGAAATAGAAAGATTTTAAAGGAGATTAAAAATGAACGATTTATGGAATTTTTTAGATAATCATCCTGAAGAGAAAGAATTGATAAAGGTAAAAGCATTACAAGGTTATACAGTTGATGGAATTTTAAATGATCAACTTAATTTTGTTGCTCTAGATACTCTGTCTATTGGTCTGGAAAAATTTGGAAATATTCATTATAGTATCCAAATCCCAGAATTTAATGAATTACTAAGTAAGAAGATGGTAGTACTTTTTGTTCCTGCGGATGGAGTGGGACACTCTGGCGCCAAAGAAAGATATTTTGGATTGAGACAATGGAATACCCTGTCTCAATCTGTTCGAAAAAATACCATCATTCTTAGAATAGCTGATGTTGGCTTTGTGTCAGGATCCTATTACACATTATTTGAGCAAGAAATTTTGGATTTAATTGAAGCAAAGAAAACAGAATTTGGACTGAAGCATCAAGATATAATCTTCTATGGAAACTCTAGAGGCGGAACGGGAGCGTTATTATTAGGTATTACAGGTAATTACAAAACAGTTAGTGTAGATCCTGTAATTGATCGAGAGCCTTGGGTAAACAGCGCGGATGGTAGAATAGATCGTCAGTTAATGTTTGATTTCATAGAAATGGATTTTTCAAACCGAATAAAAAACAAGATGGAACAGTCAAACTATGAATTAGAAAATATCACGGTGATTGCTTCTGAAGCAAATAAAAAAATGTATGAGAAAATTTACCCCTTATCTAATGGTTTTACCTTAAAAAAATTAGAATTAATGATTGATTCTGAAAATACAATTGGTATACACGGCCTTACGATAATGGAAAGTATTCATTTACAGTTAGCATTAATAAATAATTATTTATTTGATTAAGTAACAGAGAAAGTAGGAGCGGAAGAATGAAAAAAGCAGCAATTATGGGCTGGTGGTATAACCAAAATTATGGATCAATCTTAACATACTATGCTCTAAACAAATATGTACAGAATAAAGGGTACGAGACGGTTATGATTGATGGACCACTAGGTTATAAAAACAGAAGTAACTTTCGAGCATGGATGCCTTTAGCGTATAATTTTTTTAAGAAAAATAATATGCCCTATACTGAACAATTAACAAAAGAAACGTTACCGACATTGAATGATTTAGAAAATCTAGATACCTTTATTTTAGGCTCTGATCAAATGTGGAATCCGTGGAATGGTTGGGTAGACGACGATGATTTCTTAGATTTTGTTTATCCTCGTAATAAAACAATTGCTTATTCTGTTTCATTAGGAAAAGCAGATACAAGTAAATATGATCCCAAATGGGTTGCAAACCGCAAAAAAGATATTACACAGTTTAATCATGTTTCTATGAGAGAAGATTTTTCTGTACAAATTATGAAAGATATTTTTCAAGAAGAAGTTATTCAGGCTTTGGATCCAACCTATCTTGTTGAAAGAAGTGAATATGATTCTTTAGCTGATCAAGCTACGTTTAAACGACAAGAATCAGGAGATTATATGGCTGTCTTTTTCTTGGATATTAACAAGGAAAAAGTTCGTGTAGCACTAGCGATCGCAGAAAAATTGGGACTGAAATTAGTGGTCTTGCCTAATCCCTTAAAAGGACGTGAACTAGCGAAAAAAACGTTTCCTAATACAGTAGAATATGTTTCTGAAGATACACCAGAAAATTTCTTAGCTGTTTATCGAGAAGCAAAATATATTATTACTGATTCGTTTCATGGCACTGTTTTTGCGACTATTTTCCAAAAACCGTTTTCAATTTTTTATAATGAACAACGTGGAATTGACCGCTTTAATAGCTTGATGAACCTGTTTGAGCTTGGCGAAACTAGACGTGTCTATGAGCAAAACACAAAACAAGAAATTGAAGAAAATAAAAATATTAGTTTAGCACTTGACTATCAAAAGACCGCTGGAAAGATTGCTAGAGAAAAAGAGATTTCAGATAAGTGGTTAACTGATGCGTTGACAAGTAAATTTAGCCCAGATGAAGACGAAGTATATGATGAATTTAGACGATATATTATCAATAAACCTTTGGATTTTTATCGAGCTAAAACAACTGTTCCGATTTCCGCAGCAATTATTTTATCGCCAAATGGTACGATAAAAAATTCCAACCCTAATGAAAGCTTTTGGAAGCTAACAGATAAAGAATTAATTTTTATGAATAATCATCGTGAAGTCACCACAAGATTTAATCGTGAAAAATTTAAGGGAAAAGAAACGTTCAGTCCTTTTAGAATCGTCGGCAAATATGTGAAAGATGAAAAAATCGAACATGTTATGTATTTGCATCCGATACAAAAACCTAAGCCTAAACCGAAACAAGGCACAGAAAAAAAAGCATTAGCAATTCCAGAGAATCTTTTAACAAGAAAACAATTAATTATGAAAATTGTACAAAATAAGAGAATTCGTTCGTGGAAACAAGATCTTTTAGAAGAATTACCAGATTTGGAATTATTTGTAGGTCGTGAATTAAAAGAATATGCTTCGAATTTTGTTGGTGGTCCAGCAGACCTTTTAATTTTTCCAAAAACGATAGAAGAAGTTGCTTTAATTGTAAAATATGCTAAAAATAATCAAATTCCTTTAACTGTTATCGGTAAAGGTTCAAATATTTTAGTCCGTGATGGTGGTATCCGCGGGATTACTTTAAATATGACTGCCTTGAATTATCGTAAAATTACGGGGAATGTTTTAACAGTTTCGGCAGGTGCAAGTTTAATTGAAACATCTTATTATCTACTAGAACACTTGAAATGCGGTTTAGAATGGGCAGATAATATTCCAGGAACCATTGGTGGCGCAGTTTATATGAATGCTGGGACAGTTAAGGATATTAATAGTATGTTTCTTGAAGCTACGATCGTAGATGAAAATGGAGAAATTAAAGTTTTAAATAAAGAAGATGTTCAATTTAGTCATCGCTATAGTTCATTTATGGATCATCCTGAGTGGATTATTCTAGAAACTAAATTACAGATTTCAGAAGGTAATTTAGAAAACATGGTAAATGACATGGTAGGAACTGTCGAAATTAGAGAAAGGATGCACCCACTAACACATCCAAATCATGGGTCAACTTTTACTTGGGGACGGGCGCCTCGATTAATTCAACAAGCTGGCTTAGTTGGTACTAGAATTGGCGGAGTAAAAGTATCTGAAAAACATCCAGGTTTCTTTATCAATGTTGAACAAGCCTCTGCTCAAGACTATGAAGCATTAATTTATTTAATTATTGCAAAAGTTTATGAATTTTCTGGATTTTTATTAAAACCAGAAGTGAGAATTTTAGGTGCAAATATGTGGGAAGCAAGTTTAACTTTTAAATAAACGGAGGAGTGTGTGACATGAAAAAAATAATCACGATAATTGTGTCTTTAGCAATTGGTATCGGTTGTGGTTTTTGGTCAGGATATTACATCAGTAAAAAATATTCAGAAAACCAAGAGACAACTATTTCTAAAAGTACTAACTCAGAACAACCTTTGATTGCAAATGGAGAGTATCAAGTAACAGCTAATTGGGATTGGAAAACATTAGTTGTTAAAGATAATGTGTGGACACTGGATGGCAAACGTATTTATGATGTTTCCACTACAAATGATAATATTGTGATTTTAAAGGGAAAAAATTTGAAATCACTTGTAGTTTATAAAATAGAAAAAGATAACGAAAAAATCAACTTATATTCTTACACAAAAGAAGGCGTTGGTAAAAAGGTACTGGCTACTTTAGTGAAAAAATAAATAATGCATTTAGTGTTTGAAATAAATTGAAAGTAACTTTGTTAGGAGAAGTTAGTTAATGAAATACAATACGAAAAATTATGACTATTTAATTGTTGGTTCAGGACCTTTTGGGGCAACGTTTGCATGTGAAGCAGCTAAACGAGGAAAAAAAGTATTAGTTATTGAGAAACGTGCTCATATTGGTGGCAATATGTATACACATAAAGAAAATGGCATTAATGTCCATGACTATGGTGCTCATATTTTTCATACTGACAATAAAGAAGTATGGTCTTATGTCAATGAATTGACGGAATTCAATGGCTACATCAATCAAGTAGTTGCTAATTACAAAGGAGAGCTCTACAACCTACCATTCAATATGAACACGTTCTACCAAATGTGGGGGGTAAAAACGCCAGCTGAAGCACAAGCAAAAATTTCAGAGCAACGGGAGGCAGCTGGGATTAAAGGAGCTCCAAAAAATTTAGAAGAACAAGCGATTCGTTTGATAGGAACGGACATCTATGAAAAATTAATTAAAGGCTATACAGAAAAACAGTGGGGACGTAAGGCTACGGAATTACCAAGTTTTATTATTCGTCGTTTGCCAACTCGTTTTACTTTTGATAATAATTACTTTAACCATCGCTATCAAGGCGTACCTGTCGACGGTTATACAGCTATGTTTGATAAATTGTTAGAGAGTGAATTAATTGATATTCAATTGAATAAAGACTTTTTGGCAGAGAAAGAAACTTACTTATCAGAGTTTCCAAAAATTGTTTATACAGGGATGATTGATGCATTCTTTGATTATTCTTATGGCGAACTAGAATATCGTTCAGTACGTTTTGAAAATGAAACAGTAGATTCAAACAATGCACAAGGTAATGCCGTAATTAATTATACAGATGCGGAAACTCCCTATACACGGATAATGGAATGGCGACATTTTGATCAAAAGGCCGATGAAAACAAAACAATTTTGACGAAAGAATACCCACAAGATTGGGATCGTTCAAAAGAAGCGTATTATCCTGTTAATGATGAGAAAAATTCGCTTTTGTTTAGAAAATACAAAGAAAAAGCAAACGCTCAAGAAAAAGTTATTTTTGGTGGACGTTTAGCCAATTACCAATACTATGATATGGACCAAGTTTTCGGAGCAGCTTTGAAGGCAGTCGCTAAAGAATTTGGTGAAATGGCCAACTAGTGAACGGTTAGACTCGGAGGAACAAATGGAAAAAGAACTGAAAGTTAGAACAAAATTACTTACCAAAGAATACAGTTTAGCGCAAACACGTATTGACAAATTGAAGACACTTTTTAGTATTTTTCAAAACAAAGTTCCCACATTTTGGGCGTTAAAAGGTGTTAGCCTCGACGTATATTCTGGAGAAACAATTGGTATTATTGGTTTAAATGGTTCAGGCAAATCCACTTTATCAAATATTATTTCAGGCATCACCCCTCAAACATCAGGAGAACTTGAAATAAATGGTGAAGTGTCAATTATTTCGATTGGTGCAGGACTAAATAATAATTTGACAGGACGAGAAAACATTCGAATGAAATGTTTAATGTTGGGAGAAAAAAATAAAGAAATTGATGCCAAAATCGATGATATTATTGAATTCTCAGAATTGGGTGTTTTTATCGATCAGCCTGTTAAAACTTATTCTAGCGGTATGCGTGCTAAGCTTGGTTTTTCAATTGCGGTTCATCAAAATCCAGATATTTTAGTGATCGATGAAGCGTTATCTGTAGGAGATCAAACCTTCTATAATAAAGGCTTAAAAAAAATGCTTGCATTTAAAGAGCAAGGCAAAACTATCTTTTTTGTCTCTCATTCTATTCAACAAGTAGAGCAAATTTGTGATCGTGTCGCTTGGATGCATTATGGGGACTTACGTGCATTTGGTGAAACTAAGCATATTTTAAAAGAATATCGTGCTTTCTTGCACCGTTATAATCATTTCACTGAACCGCAAAAAGAATCGTATCAGAGAGATGGCAAGGCCAAACAGAGAAATTTTTCTTTGGAACAACTTCAAGAAACAATTCTTGAAAAAGCCAATCAACAAGTAGGCAGTCGCCGGACGACTAAAGAAGTCATAAAATTTACTACTAAAAATAAGATTGGGGATAAAATGACTCTTGGTACGAAGAGCTTGTTAATTTTGCTACTTTGTATGATTTTTTATGTAAGTCTTACCTTTGTAAAGGGTATTTCATTAACAACAGCTTTCATTCATCCAGCGGAAACAATTCAACGTATATTTGTTCCTGAGAAAGTAGCAGGGAAGGATACAAACGCTGTGAAAACTACTAAAACTAAACCAGCTTCAACAAAAGAATCTAGGCAGCAGGAGGAAGTTCAGCCTAGCTCAACGAACGTACCAGAAAATAATAATAGCGAACAAGCTGTGTCAACGTATACTGTGGAAGTTGGAGATTCAGTCAGTTTGATTGCTGAAAATCACGGACTCACTATAGAACAACTTCAAACTTTGAATCCAGAAATCATTGAGGTACCTATTTATCCTGGACAAGTGTTGAAATTGAAAGAGGTGACTGAATAATGCGCGAGGTAAAATTAATTTTAGCGGAACAGTTTTCATACTTAGGCGTTGCACAACGAATTGCTAAATACAGTAATAAAGCATTATACCAAAGCCACATCTTAGGAAATTTATGGCAAATTTTAAGTCCTTTAATTCAGTTAGGTGTCTATTATTTTGCTTTTGGGATTGCCCTTGGTGGTGCTCGAACCGTAAAAGGAGGAGTATCCTATATCGCTTGGTTGATGGTAGGATTAAGTACATGGATTTTTTTAAGTACAGTAACGAAACAAGCTTCTAGTTCTGTTTATATGCAAGTTGGCATGGTCTCTAGAATGAAGTTTCCAATAAGTATTTTGCCAATGGTTAAAATATTTTCTGAGTTACCAAGTTATTTTGCATTCACTACGTTAGCAGCAATTGTGTCAATCTCGACAGGCGAAAAGATTTCTATTTATTGGATTCAGCTACCTTACTATATTGTAGCGATGATTATCTTTTTATATAGTTTTAGTCTAATTAATTCAACGATTGCTGCATTAATTAGGGATTATCAAATTTTCTTGAATTCTATTATCCAAGTATTAATGTATATGTCAGGGGTCTTTTGGGATTTGAGTACAAAGAACTTACCGTCTTGGTTATCAAAAATTCTTATGTTGAATCCTTACGCATATATTATTAATGGATTTCGAGATACATTTTTCTATAAAAGATGGTTTTTTGAAGATAAGCCCCAGCTTGTTGTTTTTTGGCTAACAACATTAGTAATATTTATCGTAGGAGCTCATTTACATGTTAAGTTCAGAAGCAAATTTGTTGATTATATGTAATATATGAAGAAGTAAAACCACCGTATACTGACAAGAATACGGTGGTTTTACTCTTTAATTGACAATAGCCTTCTCTTTAAAGAGAAGGCTATCTAACGAATCAATATTATTATTTTAAAGTTGGATCAGACTATTTCTAGTATTCAAGTATTTTTCATTTAAGCGATGTATTCCCTACCTCTAATACATCCTTGTATCTCTCTAGACACGCCAGTTTTGAATAAAATCATCAAAACAATTGAATGGTTCGTTTAAAAATATTTTTCGTGTTCTAATTATTATAACATAAAACTCGTCAACTGACCACTAGCTGACGAGTTCATAATTTTTCCAGATAAATAGACAGCCGTTTTCCGCCGACTGTCTAAGATTAAGATAGATTTGTAAAGAAGTGAATAAATGCTTCCTACTATCTCTTTATAACATGAGGAAAAGAAAACTGCAAAAGATAGCTGTGTTTTTTGAAAAAAAGATCAGCTGGTTTCCGCCAGCTGATCATCCGTTGAAAAGAGATATAAAGAAGTGAATAAAGCTTGCTTTACCTCTATTTTATACCATGTTTTGATTCAAATAACTATTCAGTATTAGTTATACTTAAATAATAAATATGTATACGGATATATTATTTTGAGGTATAGTCATAGAGAAAAGAGGGAACGTTTATGAAAAAATTTTGTTTAAGTTATAGCTCTGGTAAAGATTGTTTATTGGCGATGGATCGATTGATACAAGCAGGAAATCAGCCAGTAGCGTTAGTGACAACACTAAGTGATGAAATTAATCGTTCTTGGTTTCACGGGATACCAATCTCCGTCTTAGAAGCAGCGGCTGAAGCGTTAGATTTACCACTTGTTATCTCACATAACAATGAAACAAATTACACAGAAAAAGTGGTTGAGGCACTGCAGGAAACCCAAAAATTAGGTGCAGAAACGGTTTGTTTTGGCGATATAGATATTGAACAAAATGGTGCTTGGGATCGCCAAGTTGCATTAAGTGCTGGACTTGAACCACAATTACCTCTTTGGCAGGAAAATCGCGAAGCACTTGTGAAAGAATTCTTGGCAAAAGGGTACACAGCAATTATCAAAACGGTCAGCAAAGAGGCAGGCATTCCAATAAAATTTTTAGGAGAACCGTTAGATGAAACATTTATCACGTACCTTAAAGAACATCAATTAGATATTTGCGGAGAAAACGGGGAGTACCATACGTTGGTAATTGACGGCCCGCTATTTAAAAAGAGGCTCAATTATTATACTTCAGGAATTTATGAAAGTCCTTATGCTTATTCTTTGATTATTGATGCTTAAATGAAAGTAAAAGGACACAAGCTGCCACTTTTTCTAGCGATATGCTATAATTGACTTAAGAAAAGTAGAGAAAGTGAGTGGTTAATTATGGAAGAAACTGTCTTTTTTAATTTAGGAAATGCCCTTGCTTCAAAAAGAGATCAAAAAGAATTAATTAAAGAAGCCCAAATTGCGAAAGATACTCGAAAGATTCCAGGAAAACTGATTATCGTTGAAGATGAAGAAAATGGTACCCATATTTTATTTGAATTAGCTGATCAAACAGAACCGTCTGCTGAAACAAAAGAATTCAAAGTGAAAAAAGTGATTGATTAATAAAAAAGCAACTAATTTTTCTAAATTCGTAGTGCGCCCCCAAAGTTAGATTTTTTGGTCTAACTTTTGGGTCTCACTACAATTCGTTGCTTTTTTATATTTTTTTACACAAATGATACAAAAAGAATATCAAAATCAAATAAATGATTAGTATACTTGAAGAAACAAATAGGAAGCAAAGCAAACGTTTTGAGGTGTTCTTTCATGGAAAATCGAGGAATTTTATTTGATAAAGATGGTACGTGTATTCGTTTTGATACTCTTTGGCAAGCAGGTTTGAAAGCTTGTTTTGAAACACTAAGTATGTTAGCCCCTCATCATTCAGCAGAAATAAAAAAGATATTAGCTATTCAGGAGCAACGTTTTTTGCAAAAACATTTACTTGATGAAGTCCTTTATCAGGAACTTTATCAGGAATTGGCGCAATTTGAGGAATTAGTCGAACAGGGAATCAGCAGTCGATGGCTGGAGCAATTTTTTTATGATTATTTACGAAAAAATCTGAAAAAGATTGAACCAATTGGTGATTTAAAACAGTTATTTCTTGAGCTGAAACGGAAGAACTATAAAATTGGATTAGCAACTTCAGATACTTTGCCAGCGACTATGTTGATTATGGAATATCTTGGTTTAACAGAAATGTTTGATTTTATTGCGACAGGAGATCGTTACTTACCGAAACCAGATGCGGCCATGCTCCAAGCCTTTTGTCAGTCATGTCAATTGAAGCCGACAGAAGTAATTATGGTAGGTGATTCGCTCGTGGATGTTTTCATGGGAACTTGTCATGGTAAAGCGGGAATTGGTGTTTTAACAGGTAACTGCCAGTCAACTGATTTTGAAAAGTTTGAAGTAGCCTATTTTCGTGATATCCATGAAATACCTTATCAAGAATTATGGGAAAATACCAAGAATAAAAAAATCCTGAAAAGATGACGAGTCTTTTCAGGATTTTTTTATTAATCTAATTGAAGCAATTGCCGTTTCTTTTGTTGAAATTCTTCTTCTGTTAGAATTCCTTCATCAACTAACAGTTTTAAATTTCTTAACTCAGCCATTACGTCTTCAATAGCGCTAGGTGAGTTTTTTTGTGAATCAGATAGCTTTGGTTCAATCGGTTGGTTTTCATCACTCTTTATAGGAGTTGGTATTTCTTTTTCTTTTATTCGACGAACAATAGTGTCTAATGATGAAAGGGCTCGTTCGGCGTTGAAACGGGCTCTATCGATCGCTAATTGACGATCAAATTCAGTGGTTTGCTCACTAAGTGTCTTTAAAAAGGAAATAGTGATGGTTGGGCGTTGCAAATCATCTAGATTAATCAA
Organism: Enterococcus sp. DIV1758; assembly: GCF_051711985.1. NCBI lineage: Bacteria > Bacillati > Bacillota > Bacilli > Lactobacillales > Enterococcaceae > Enterococcus > Enterococcus sp. DIV1758. The sequence continues at coordinate 2,004,855 of NZ_JBIOOA010000001.1, read as the reverse complement.
AATATAGACACTACTGACGCGATCATAAGGTACGTTTTCTTCGGTGAAATGGGTATTTTTTTTCTCTAAAATTTTGTAATCAGCGATAATGCTTACTGGCAAAATTTTTGATGAACCAACCAGTCGAAATTTTTTTTCAGGTTCATCGAATTCAATCGAGCCAGCAATAGTTGTTGTAGGATTGAATAGCCGGTTGTCTTCTTGGACATTTCTTAAATCCGTCAATGTCCAAGTTTGGGTATATCCTTGTCCTTGGACACCGAGTTGACCTGCACATTTCTTACAGATTTGGTAATTATCTGAAGTTAAATATTTTCCTTTATTATCCTGACAAAGAGCACATAGATTTCCATAAACTTCAGCATTTTTTTCATTTGCTTTTGCGATTTCAGACTGCTTGTTTATTAACTCTTGTATTTGTTGTAAATCAGCTAAACTTTTTTTATCAACGGACCAAGTGGATACTTTAAGTTTTTTTAAACAGCTTTTTCCTACGCGATAAAAATCACTCGTAAAGTACTTGCCAGTTTCCTCTTCGCAAAGATAACATAAATTTCCCTTTGCTTGCATTGCTTGATCCTTTTTTATAATTTCTTCTTGACGTTTTATAATACTTTCCATTGTTCGATCTTTAATTTCTTTTGGTTTTAACTCTAAATGTTCTGCACAATGTTTACAGATACCGTGATTATCAAAGGTGATGATTTTACCAGGATTTAGATCACACAGTTCGCACATACTTTTCATGGGATGACTCCTTTTGGTTAAGATAAATTAATTTTACCATTCAACTCTATGAAGAACAAACCGAAAAAGCAAGTAGAACTAAGTGCCTACTTGCTTACAGACTATTTAATTGTAATTTCTTCAACAGCGATAGGATCTCCCATGCTGAACATACTGTCTCTGAAAGTAAAAGTTACAGGTTTTGTTTCATCAGCAAATTCATAAGGGTATGCTGCTTGGACAGTTGCGCCAGGATTAACTTTTTTATTTAACATGTCAATTCTATCTTTAATCGGAGAATCATTAACAATTCCATAAGTTAAATCTTCTGTTGTATCGCCGGTATTTTGTGATACGCTAACAAAGCTAGAGTATAACATTTGTACATCTTGTGCTTCCTTAGTGTTATTAGTCAAATCAAATAGTACATAAAAGATTGGTTTACCATCGAAACTTGTACCTTTTTGGAATTCGGTGATTTTTAATACACCATCAGGAACAGTCAATGTTCGATCTTTATAAGTCCCTTTATCTTCTTTAGCTTTTGTTTCAGTTGTTGCGGTAGCAGTACTTGAAGTTTTTTTAGTTTTATTAGTGTTGTTTGTTCCAGAACCACATGCACCTAAAATCAGAGTACTAATTAAAACTAATCCTAACATAGAAAATTTTTTCATTTTCACTTTACCTCCCATAGTTTAGTTAATGATTTGTAGCGCTTACTAAATAGTTGAAAACAATCCCCAATTAAATAACTTTGGACTACAAATCACTTAGTTTAAATGAAAATAAGTATACCGTCCTGTGTAAAAATAACACACCACAGTATACTTATTTTATCATTATTCCATAAAAATAACACCATTATTTTTATGGAATAATGAAAAAAGATAAAAAATCTAAAAACTTCGACCGCCGCCACCGAATGTGCCGCCGCCAGTTGAGTGGGTGGTGCTGCCACCACCGCCCATTCCGCCACTGCCGCCATTGTTTTTAGGAATACGACGAGTAGTGATGAAAGAGTTGGTTAACTGATCTGTGCGGGAGGTTAATTTTAACGTTGTTTTTTCCCTAAAAGGATATTGATAACTTGAAAATTTTAATTGATATTTAGAAATATTGATGCCTAAGAAGACCAAGCTGAGTATCAGCGCAGCAGCAAAAGCAATTACCATTTCCAGCGGGGTAATGACTTTATAACGAGTGATTTTACCTGTTTCGCTGTCCACACGATAGTGACCCCCAGGAACCCCTTTATCAACAAATGCTTGAGTTTCCTGAACAAAGGTTTGAGCAGCCGCAAAATAATTTCCTTGACTCATCCCATCCATTACTTTATCTAAGGTATCATCAATTCGTGCATCCGTCATATAATCAATCATGTTTCCAGAAGTAGAGATGTAGACTTTCCGTAAGTCCATATCAATGAGAAAAAGAATCGCATTTTGATCCTTGCCAACTTTATTTAAGAGATAATGATCTGCATATTCTTGTTCATCGCCATAGGTATTATTATTTGTGGTCACAATAAAGACAGAGGCTTTTGTTTTTTCTTCTAAAGGTTGTATCTCTTGTTTTAGTTGGTTGATTTGATCAGGTGTCAGTAATTGTGCACCATCATCAATTGAATTTTCAGCCGCCGAAACGGGTAGGGCAAGGCCAAAGGCAAGAAGTATTAGGAAAAAAATAGGTAAAAGTCGTTTTTTCATAGGAAATAACCTCCTAATAAAAAGAGTGCTAAGAGTCCAGCAAAAATGCCTAACGTTGCTAGCCCTAAACGAGTGTAACTAATTGGAAGTACACCGCTTACTTTACCTGTTTGTCCATTCATGGCGTAATAATAAACCTTTTTTGATTGTTCCTGACTGCGATAGGTGACTAACCAAATTGGTAAAAGCATATAGTGATTATTTTCTTGGTCTAGAGAAATATCCGTGCGAACATTTGTCAACGTAGTATAACCAGAAGCAGAGTCCCGTAACAATGATTCCGAATAATCTTGTAATTCTTGTTGGACGTGTTTTTTGATTGCTTCATATTCAATATCGCGTTTTTCTGCTTGAAAACCTGCTAGGTATTGGCTTTTGAAAGGCACTGCTTGATCAATTAAAAATGGTTGAACGCCTTCCACCATTTTTTGTTGGACGTTTTTTGACAAGGCATTTTTAACTAATTCTTTAAACGATAATTTTCCTGAACGTCCCACATTGAAACGTTTTGTTTCGGTGTATTCAATATCACCTACGCGCCAAATGCGAATACTTGTGCCAGTAGCTTGGAGTTGTCCATCGACTTCTGCATCAACGACCCAATAGGGGAAGTAAACCCCAGTTAATTTATCAATTTGATTTTTGCTGAAAAAATCTCGGGGAATGAACCATTTTTTCTTGGTCCAAGCGAGAAATTTTTCAATCGCTTCGTCTTTTTCAATTGTAAAGGGTAAGACATTTTCTGGTAAAAATTCGCCACTTAATCGACCAGCCAAGACAACTGGATTATGGCAATAATAACAGTATGTGGCTGCTGTTGTTGCATCGGTGACAATTTGAGCGCCACAGCTTGGACAATTAAAAATTTCCATTGTGCCTGCATCGGCAGTTGTTTCATTCTCAGTGGTCTCTGTTTGTTGCGTGGCGGAGGATTCTTCTTCCGCTGTGAAAGTCAAATTTTCCTCGGCGGTCGTTGTTGAGGGATTCTCTAAATGTGCCTCATGTTGCTGTTGCTCATAACGAGTCACTTCTTCTTCCGTGTAAATATTTAAACAATATTCACAATGAAATTTTTGATCTTTGGGATTAAATAAGAGCGGGCCGCCACAGTTGGGGCATTTATGGGTAAATGTTGTTTCCATTGCAACCGTCCTTTCTAATAGAGTGAGTAAATAACAGGAATCTGATTCAAAGAAAAAGGGTAGACTTGTGCCTGACCCTTTTCTTTAATTGTTCACTACTTGCTTATAAAGGAACCCCTTGGAATGGTTTACCACAATGTGGACAGAACTTAGGAATACCATTACTTAAGTCAACAATTTCGCTACATTCACTACATTTCATTTCTAATTTTGGCTTCTCGTTTGTTGGTTTTGGTGTACCACAGTTTGAACAAAACTTCCCAGTGTTTTCAGTCCCACATTGTGGGCAAGTCCAAGTGTCTGTAGACCCTTGTGCGTTTTGCTGGTTTTGTTTTTCTTGCATTTGTTGTTGGTTTGTTTGAGACGCTTGCGCAAAGTAGTTGCCATTCGCATTCATGCCCATACCAACGCCCATAAAGCCGCTCATAGCGCCACCTTCATTTTTACCAGCAGCCTCCATACCACGAGCCAAGGAACCTTGAACATAGCCTTCGCGAACACTTGGATCGCTGAGCATAGCTCCTTCATTTCGCATGTTGATTAATTTTGTTGAATCATCTGTATAAGAAATGCTCGCAACTGCTACAGAAACAATTTCCATGCCGCGATTGGTGCGCCAATCCTCATCAAGTGCAGTTTGCATATATTTGCTTAATTCAACACTTTTTGAGGGAACATAAGAAATACGTTGCCCATCAGCAGACATTTGATTGATTGCTGCTTGCAATGCTGTAATGAACTCTGCCAAATATTGTTCATTAATATCATTAATATCTACTTGCGTTTGATTTTTAGGAATCGCATTAGTATAAAATAGTAAAGGATCTGTAATTTTAATTGAGTAATTTCCGTGTGCACGTAAGAAAAGTTCGGCATTATAAAAATTATCAAAATAGTTTAATGGCGCAGGTGTTCCAAATTTAATGCCTTTAATTTCTTGCAAGTTAATATAAAAAACTTGTTGTTTTTGTGGAGTTACACCACCAAATTTGAAACGACTGAAGGTCTCTGCAATCGCATCTTTTAAAGAACCGTTAAACATTGAAGGCGCAGAATCATTTTTGACTGTATAATAGCCTTCTTCAGCAGTGTAATCGATGATTTTGCCCCCATCGACAAGAAGCATCATCATGTTGGGATAGACATGTACAACAGAACCATCTGTTAAAACATCGTCCGTTCCTTTACGATTAGAACCACGTTTATCATCTTTACGCACAAAAACACCTTTTGTCATGACGGTTGTGTCCCCCATATTATCAGGTTCAATAACCTCTAGCCATTGATCGGCCAAGCCACCGCCAACTGAACTTGTTGCTGCTTTAATAAGTCCCATGTTCATTCCTCCTAATAAAAAACTAATTGTTACAGCTAGTATACCACACAATGAATGCAGAGAAATCCAACGAAAGCCTGATGAAATGGAAAAAATTGATCAAACTTTATTAAGAAATTAAAAAAAGTATAGGTGAAACACAAGCATTTTAAAAAAAGTTACGTATAATAGAAGAAAAGACATATTATATAGTTAGGGGATTATTGAATGGAACGAAGCAATCGTAATAAAAAATCTTCAAAAAAACTACTTATTCTTGGTGTTTCTGCCTTGGTTCTAATCGCTGCTGCCGGTGGCGGGTATTATGCTTATAGTCAATGGCAAGCCAAACAAGAATTAGCCGAAGCGAAGAAAACAGCTACTAAATTTTTAAACGTATTGTCAAAACAGGAATTTGATAAGTTACCGTCTGTTGTTCAAGAAGCTAGCTTAAAGAAAAATGGCTATGATACTAAATCTGTTGTTGAAAAATACCAAGCAATTTATTCAGGGATTCAAGCAGAAGGAGTCAAAGCTAGTGATGTCCAAGTCAAAAAGGCGAAAGACAATCAATACACATTTACCTATAAATTATCTATGAGCACGCCTTTAGGCGAAATGAAAGATTTGTCTTATCAATCAAGTATCGCCAAGAAAGGCGATACCTACCAAATCGCTTGGAAGCCGTCTTTAATTTTTCCAGATATGTCAGGAAATGATAAAATTTCGATTCAAGTAGATAATGCCAAACGTGGAGAAATTGTCGATCGTAATGGTAGTGGGCTAGCAATTAACAAAGTGTTTGACGAAGTGGGCGTAGTGCCTGGCAAACTCGGTTCTGGCGCAGAAAAAACAGCCAATATCAAAGCTTTTAGTGATAAGTTCGGCGTTTCTGTTGATGAAATCAATCAAAAGTTAAGCCAAGGGTGGGTCCAAGCAGACTCCTTTGTACCAATCACAGTTGCTTCTGAACCAGTGACAGAATTACCAACAGGGGCTGCGACAAAAGATACAGAGTCACGTTATTATCCACTGGGGGAAGCAGCTGCGCAATTAATCGGGTATACGGGCACCATTACTGCAGAAGATATTGAAAAAAATCCAGAGTTAAGTAGTACGGGTGTAATTGGTAAAACTGGCTTAGAACGAGCGTTTGATAAAGAGTTAAGAGGGCAAGATGGTGGCTCACTAGTTATTTTAGATGACAAAGAGAATGTCAAAAAAGCTTTACAAACCAAAGAGAAAAAAGATGGTCAAACGATTAAATTAACGATTGACAGTGGCGTACAACAACAAGCCTTCGCTATATTTGACAAACGTCCTGGTAGTGCGGTCATTACCGATCCTCAAAAAGGCGATTTATTAGCAACGGTTAGTTCACCTTCGTATGATCCTAATAAAATGGCCAATGGTATTTCTCAAAAAGAATATGATGCTTACAATAACAACAAAGATTTACCATTCACAGCACGTTTTGCGACAGGCTATGCACCAGGCTCTACCTTTAAAACAATTACCGGTGCCATTGGTTTAGATGCAGGGACATTGAAGCCAGATGAAGAGCTAGAAATTAATGGCTTGAAATGGCAAAAAGATAAATCTTGGGGCGGCTATTTTGCAACACGTGTAAAAGAAGCAAGTCCAGTCAATCTGCGTACCGCTTTAGTTAATTCAGATAATATTTATTTTGCCCAACAAACATTACGGATGGGGGAAGACAAATTTAGAGCAGGTCTTAATAAATTCATTTTCGGTGAGGAACTAGATTTACCAATTGCCATGACGCCTGCTCAAATTTCAAATGAAGATAAATTTAATTCTGAAATTCTTTTAGCAGATACGGGCTACGGCCAAGGCCAATTGTTAATTTCGCCAATCCAGCAAGCTACCATGTATAGTGTTTTCCAAAATAATGGAACATTAGTCTATCCAAAATTAGTTTTAGACAAAGAAACGAAGAAAAAAGACAATGTAATCAGCGCCAACGCAGCGAATACAATTGCCACAGATCTTTTAGGTAGTGTGGAAGATCCTTCAGGTTATGTTTATAATATGTACAATCCGAACTTCTCATTGGCTGCTAAAACAGGAACAGCTGAAATAAAAGATAAACAAGATACAGATGGCAAAGAAAACAGTTTCCTCCTAACGTTAGATCGTAGTAACAATAAATTCTTAACAATGATTATGGTTGAAAATTCAGGAGAAAATGGTTCTGCAACAGATATCAGTAAACCATTAATTGATTACTTAGAAGCAACCATTAAATAAAAAGAGAAAATGAACGAAACGAGGTTTCTGTAAAAAGAAACTTCGTTTTCCCTTTTTAGAAAAAGGAAAGTGTGCTACAATGAAGCGACTAAATTGTAGAAGGAAAGGGATTCGTGTGCGAATTTTAGCAATAGATACATCTAACCAAACATTGAGTATTGCTGTGTGTGAAAATCAAAAAATTCTGGGAAGTTATACAGCAACGGTTAAAAGAAATCATAGCTTAACATTAATGCCGGCAATTGACTATTTGATGAGTCAATTGAACTTGGCGCCAACGGCAATTGATCGTTTTGTCGTAGCAGAAGGACCTGGATCATACACCGGCTTACGTTTAGGCGTGACGACTGCCAAAACATTGGCCTATACTTTGAAGAAAGAGCTAGTAGGCATTTCCAGTCTACAAACGTTAGCTGCCAATTGTGTTGGGCAAACCGGTTTAGTTGTGCCTCTTTTTGATGCGCGTCGTAAAAACGTCTATGCTGGTGCTTATCGGTTTGTCGATGGCGTGTGGCAAAATGAGTTACCGGACCAACATATTTCATTGCGGGAGTTATTAGAACAACTAAAAAATGAACCAAATCTTTTTTTTGTTGGTGAAGATGTTGAAAAATTCACTGAAGAAATAGCTCAAATCATTCCTCATGGGGAAATTTGTGATGTCCCGCAATGGCAAATTCCTAATGCTGCAGTTTTGGCTGCGTTAGGTAGTGTGGCTGAACCTGTTGAAAATGTTCATGGGTTCTTACCTGCATATTTGAAAAAAGTAGAAGCGGAAGAAAATTGGTTGAAGACACACACGCCTAATGGAGAAAGCTATGTGGAAAAACTTTAATTTTGTGACAAAATACTTTACAAAAAGACGGCAACGGTATATAACTAAAACCATTGCAATGAACCAGCAAGAATTTCAATTGCGTGAAATCACCTACCAAGATATTAAGGATTTACTAGCAATTGAACGTGAAGTTTATGCTGGGGAACTTCCTTGGACGATGTCTGCTTTCATGGCAGAACTTGGCTCAAAAGCGCCGCATCTCTATTTGTTAGCGGCAATTAACGGAAAAACAGTTGGCTTTATTGGTTGTCGGATTCAAGGAACGGATGCACACATTACGAATGTTGCTGTTCACACAGAATACCAAGGCTTAGGTTTAGGTCGTTCTTTAATAGAAGAAACGCGAATTTTTGCCAAGAAAAATCGTTGTGAAACCTTATCGCTAGAAGTACGAATGAGTAATGTTAAAGCCCAACGTTTATATCGAAAAATTGGCTTTGCCTCACAAACGGTGAAAAAAGGCTATTATGACGAAAATAATGAAGACGCACTAGAAATGATAATTGATTTAAAAGAAGAGTGAAGAAAAAATGTTAGTAACAAAAAAAGAAATATCTGTAGCAAATATTGGTGAAGAATTATGGCGTTTTAGTAATTCTTCTTATACAACTGGCTCCCCTTGGACAGAAACACAATTCGCGGAAGATTTTGCTCAGGAAAATAGCGAATATCTTTTTTTAGTTGAAAATGGCCAGTGGTTAGGCTATATTGCCTATCATTTTATTTTAGATGAAGCAGAAATTAGTCACGTTGTTGTGAATAGTCAGAAACAACACCAAGGAATTGGTTGTCAATTAATGAAAGCTTTTAAAGAATATGTTAAAAGTCGTGACATTACACAAATTTTCTTAGAGGTCAGAGAATCGAATACATTAGCTCAAAAACTTTATGAGAAAACAGGATTTCGGAAAGTAGCTGTTCGAAAAAATTATTATAAAGAACCGCAAGAAAATGCCTTTGTAATGTGTGCGAAATTAAGGAAGGAAGCCCAATGACAATTTTTACAAAAGAACGTAAATTATTATTAGCTGTGGAAAGTAGCTGTGATGAAACAAGTGTGGCTGTCATTGAAGATGGCGACAAAATTCTTTCCAATATCGTAGCTTCGCAAATTAAGAGCCATCAACGTTTTGGTGGAGTCGTTCCGGAAGTTGCGAGTCGTCATCATGTTGAACAAGTGACGATCTGTATTGAAGAAGCATTAACAGAAGCAAAAGTCACACCAGAAGAACTCAGTGGCGTTGCTGTGACCTATGGGCCTGGGTTAGTCGGTGCTTTATTAATAGGACTTTCTGCAGCAAAAGCATTTGCTTGGGCGCACCAATTACCACTTATTCCAGTCAATCATATGGCTGGGCACATTTATGCTGCCCGTTTTGTGGCACCGCTCGAATTTCCATTGATGGCCTTACTTGTTAGTGGGGGACATACGGAATTGGTCTACATGAAAGAAGATGGTTCTTTCGAAATTGTTGGTGAAACACGTGATGATGCAGCTGGTGAAGCGTATGATAAAGTCGGACGTGTGTTAGGGTTGCCTTATCCTAGTGGCAAAGAGATTGATGCTTTGGCCCATGAAGGCACAGATACCTATCAATTTCCACGGGCGATGCTAAAAGAGGATAACTATGACTTTAGTTTTAGTGGCTTAAAAAGTGCGTTTATTAACACGGTTCATAATGCAGAGCAACGTGGTGAAGCACTGTCTACAAAGGATTTAGCCGCAAGTTTTCAGGCGAGTGTGGTGGAAGTATTAGTGACTAAAACCATTCGTGCTTGTCAAGAATATCCTGTTAAGCAATTGCTAATCGCTGGGGGCGTTGCTGCGAATCAAGGATTACGAGAAGCAATGAGACATGCAATCAGTGAACAATTGCCAACAGTAACATTACTTATTCCGCCATTAAAACTTTGTGGGGATAACGCGGCGATGATTGGCGCTGCCGCTTTTATCGAAGCTGAAAAGAATCATTTTGCTTCGTATAACTTAAATGCAGAACCTGGCGTTAGTTTTATGACAATTAGTGAAGAAGGCTAGCCAGCTAGACAAAAATTTGCTATAATGAAGCCAGTTTAACAATGACATTCGATGATAAAGAGAGTACTTATTTCAACATCAGCTTAGCGATCTTGGGAAGGTGGGAGCCAAGAGTGATCGGAATGAGGAAGCGCACTTTTAGAATTCTGCTGAAAGCAGACGGCAATCACCGTTATCGATGAAGCAGGTCTATCCAAGTAGTATAGACAATTAGAGTGGTACCGCGGGTAAATTCTCGTCTCTGACAAAACAAAATATTTTGTTTTGTCAGAGACGTTTTTGTTTTTTTATACTTACAAATTAATCAGGAGGGTTCTTATGAACAACAAAGAAATCGTAGCAAAAGCGTTACATGATGTTTTAAATGAAGAATTAACGATGGATCAAATCGAACAATTATTGGAAAATCCTAAATCTGTTGATCATGGAGATGTGGCTTTTCCAGCCTTTTCATTAGCTAAAATTTATCGTAAAGCACCACAACAAATTGCAGCAGAATTAGCAGAAAAAATTGATGGCACAAATTTTGAAAAAATTGAAGTGGTAGGACCTTATTTAAACTTTTTCATGAATAAAGAAGCAGTCAGTCAAGCTGTCATTGGCGCAGTAGTCAAAGAAAAAAATAACTACGGAAACAGTACCTTTGGCAATAATGGCAATGTTCCTATTGATATGTCTTCACCAAACATTGCTAAACCAATTTCTATGGGGCACTTACGTTCTACGGTAATCGGGAATTCAATTGCCTTTATTTTAGAAAAAATTGGGTATCAGCCAATTCGGATTAACCACTTAGGTGACTGGGGTACACAGTTTGGTAAGTTAATTGTAGCTTATAAAAAATGGGGTTCTGAAGAAGCAGTTCGCCAACAACCAATTAATGAATTATTGCGCTTATATGTGCAATTTCATGAAGAAGCAGAAGAAAAACCAGAATTAGAAGACGAAGCACGTGCCTGGTTTAAAAAATTAGAAGAAGGAGATCAAGAAGCCAATGAATTATGGAAATGGTTCCGTAGCGAGTCTCTAAAAGAATTTGATAAAATCTATTCCATGTTAGAAGTTGAATTTGATTCTTATAATGGCGAAGCCTTTTATAATGATAAAATGGATGAAATTGTTACTTTATTAGAAGAAAAACATTTATTAACAGAAAATCAAGGCGCAGAAATTGTTGATTTGACAGAATATAATTTAAATCCAGCACTTATTCGTAAATCAGATGGTGCGACCTTATATATCACACGGGATTTAGCTGCTGCGCTTTACCGTAAACGGACGTATGATTTTGCCAAATCACTTTATGTAGTCGGCAACGAACAAAGCAATCACTTCAAACAATTAAAAGCAGTCTTGAAAGAACTAGGGTTTGACTGGTCAGATGATATGGAACACATTCCGTTTGGTTTAATTACTCAAGGCGGTAAAAAATTATCCACACGTAAAGGGAAAATTGTTTTATTAGAAGAAGTATTGAATGAAGCCGTTACTTTAGCAGGAAATCAAATTAACGAGAAAAATCCAGACTTAGCAAATCGTGAAGAAGTGGCGAAACAAGTAGGTGTAGGTGCAGTTATTTTCCATGACCTTAAAAATGATCGTCTAAATAATTTCGATTTTGTATTAGATGAAGTTGTTCGTTTTGAAGGCGAAACTGGGCCATATGTTCAATATACGCATGCTCGTGCGATGAGTATTTTACGGAAAGCAAACTTTACACCAGACGCTACACAACGTTATGCACTAAATGACAAGGATAGCTGGGAAGTCGTGAAGTTGTTACAAAAATTCCCTGAAACTGTGATGCAAGCTGCTGAAAAATATGAACCATCTGTTATTGCGAAACATAGCATTCATTTAGCACAAGCGTTCAATAAATATTATGCCCATGTTCGGATTTTGGATGAAGATGATCAAAAAGAGGCACGCTTAGCGTTAGTTTATGCAGTAGCTACTGTTTTAAAAGAAGATTTACGTTTACTAGGATTACATGCACCAGAAGAAATGTAGAAGTTTTTGTGAAAATTTTACTGCGTTGAACGCTAAACTTATTAAGCAAATATTAAAGTTAAGTTACAGATTGAGAAATTCATAGTAATTAAATAGCTGGGGTGCTATACTCGAGTCAAGTTATAAAAGGATTAGAAAAGGTGGCACCCAATTATATGACAGAAAAATGGCGTGAAGACGAAGAATATCTTTCTTATGTAGAAGATTTATTAGCAACCGAAGAAGTCCAAAAATTAGCAGAATACACACAACATATGCATTCAACTCGTTTAGAACATTCAATTAGTGTTTCCTATCATAGCTATAAATTAGCAAAGCGTTGGAACGGCAATGCTCGTGCAACAGCTCGTGCTGGATTATTACATGATTTGTTTTACTATGATTGGCGCACAACAAAGTTTGACGAAGGCTCTCATGCCTATGTTCATCCACGAATTGCAGCCAAAAATGCTGAAAAAATTACAGAGTTGTCTGATTTAGAGCGAGACATTATTATTAAACATATGTGGGGCGCAACTATTGCACCACCAAAATACAAAGAAAGTTACATTGTAACCTTTGTTGACAAATATTGTGCTGTGAAAGAAGCGGCGTTGCCGATGACGACAGCCATGAAAACCAAATGGCGTCAGTATTTTGGCCAACAGTCAATCTAAAAAGAGGTCGGGACAGAAGTGTTTAACTCCGAGAAATAAGAAGGAATTTCCGAAAATTGTTCTTTAATTTTTGGAGAATTTCGGCTTATTTCCGAAGGAGTTGCTTCTGTTCCCGCCGTTTATTAGTTTTTGAGCGTGGAGCAAAAATCCAAAGTGATTTTTGTCCCACGCTTTTTTTGTTTAACGTTGACTAAAAAGTCTAACATTCATCTATTTAAAATAAATATTAAAAGTAATTTTGTTCTGTTAATTTCTTTTGAGCATATCGATAGACTGCTTCTTGATTTTCAGTTGTCAATTGTTTGTAAACATTCATAATATTGGTCGGGACAACAAATGGCGTTTCTTCCGTTTCAGGAATACCTAAGATTTCAAGAGGTGATACATCTAAAACTTTAGATAAGGCGACAATTTTATCCCTCCCCATATTTTCAATCATTCCAGTTTCCCATTTCCTGACGGTACTTTTTCCAACACCAACAAAATTTCCAACTTGTTCTAATGTAAGATTTTTCTCCATCCGTTTTTGCTTTAAAAAATTCTCTTTCAAAAAAATCACCTCCGTAAAAACATTCTAGCACAAAAAGTGTCGCAAAAGAAACATGTTTTTTTGAAAGTAGATATAACAAATATAACAAAAAAGTTATTTGATTTTAATGATATTGACGTTTTTTTCACAAAATGATATAATTCCTGTGTCTTATTAGACACTAAGAGTGAAAAAGGGGGAGAGTAAAATGGAATCAAATTTAATACACTCAAAATTGAGAATGAAAGGAAAAAATGTTGAGTGGTTGGCAAATGAAATGACTGCATACGGACAACCAATATCCGCTTCAACGATTTACAAAAAATTAAAAGGAGAAGTTGTTTTCAAAGCAGCGGATATTAAATTGATTTCACAGTTGTTGGATTTGAAGAATGAAGAAATTATGACTATTTTTTTTAGTGAATTGGTGTCTAAAAAGACACATGTTGATATTGAAAGGATTGTGATGAATGAAAAAAATTATTAATAAGTTATTTTCACTTTGTTTAATTATCTTTATTATTTTAGGATCTAATACAAGTATTATTTCTTATGCGATGGATAATGAAAGTGGACAGCAAATTCGGTCTATATCTGTGGAGTATCCAGAAAATAAGACGGAAATAGTTGCAACAAAAGATTGGGCAACTGTTTCCTTGGCATTATCAATTTCCGAATTAACAAAGGGCGAGGTCCTTACGTTAAAAATGGCTAGTGAAAAATATTCCTATTCAATGACGCCTTTTGAAATTGGAGATGCACTCCAAGTGATTCCAAATGATGATGGTACTTGGACGATTAAAGCCTTACAAACAATCACAGATTACTCTGCTAACTTACAACTGAAATTGCGATATAATCAAAATTTATCAGAAGATTTTGAAGATCAAGTCGTTTTTACTTTTGGTGATTCACAAAAAGTTGCAATGATTAACATTGGGCAATATGTTGAGAAAGTTCCAGAAACTGAGCTCGTTCGGAAAGTTCCTTTAGGTTTTACGCCAGAAGGAAGAGTTGCTTGGGTCATCTATTTTAACTATAACCAAGCAGGACTTTCAGGTTCAGAAAAAACAACCTTTAAATTTTTAGATAATGTAGGTCCAAACCAAACATTAGCTGTTGACAGTATTGCCGCGTATCTCACCAAGCAGCCTATTTTAGAAGTAAATGGTGAAATGATTCGGAATTTAGAGCATGATGAATACAGTTACGATGCTAGTCAATTTTTCCAAAAACATGCTTCTAAAAGCGGACTTAATTATGAAGCGGAGAAATTTGAAGGAATACCAACGGCTACGGGCAGTTATCTTTCTAACAAAAACGCCTATTATATTTATTTAGAAACAATTCCAAATGAAAATATTCCAAGTGATGCCTTACTATCAAATTACACCTATATGCGTATTTCTAATGAGGGATTCGATGCTTGGGAAGATGAAGACATCGCTTATATCACTGCTGATGAAAATAGTGGAGGAACAGGTCAAGGTGGTGTTATTTTAGAAAAAATAGACGCAGAGACAGCTGAAGTGCTGCAAGGCGCTATTTTCAAACTTGTGAATAAAAAAACACAACAAGTTATTCAAGAGAATTTAAGGACCAATCAATCTGGACAAATCCGTTTAGCTGGTTTAGAACCTGATCAATATGAATTAATTGAGGTTAAAGCACCACCCGGCTATAAATTAGATGCAACGCCAGTATCATTTGAAATTAAATCAGGCCAAACTCAGACGATTCGTCTGAAAAAAGAAAATACACGTTTAGAAAATCAATTAAAAGTAGAAAAAGTAGATGAAAATAATGAGGCGAAGCGTTTAGCGGGTGCTGAGTTTTCGTTGTACGACCAAAAAGATAATTTAATAGAAAAAGGTGTCACGAATGAAAATGGCGAACTGTTATTTTCAAACTTATCACCTGATGGAGAATATTATTTAGTTGAAACGAAGGCGCCTAATGGCTATGAATTAGACGAAACTAAACATCCTATTTCATTTGCTGGAAAAGCCGACTACACTTTAACATATCGGGTGAAGAATACGCAGCAAGTACAAACTGGCTCTATTAAAATTGTCAAACAAGATAAAGACAGCAAAAAACGTTTAGCAGGCGCAGAATTTCAGTGGAAAGATACGGTGACAGGAAAGACAGGAACAGTGACAGTTGGAACCGACGGAACAGTCACAATTCCCAATTTATCCGTCAATCGTACGTATGAACTCACGGAAACAAAAGCACCAACAGGTTATGTATTAGATAAAACTGTGCATAAAGTCACGTTAACAACTGCACAAGCTAATAAAATAGTGACAGTAACCATTGATAATGTAGCGCAAAAAGGTTCCATCAAAATTGTCAAACAAGATAAAGACAGCAAAAAACGTTTAGCAGGCGCAGAATTTCAGTGGAAAGATACGGTGACAGGAAAGACAGGAACAGTGACAGTTGGAACCGATGGAACAGTCACGATTCCCAATCTATCCGTCAATCGTACGTATGAACTTACGGAAACAAAAGCACCCGCAGGCTATGTACTAGATAAAACCGTGCATAAAGTCACTTTAACAACTGCACAAGCTAATAAAGTAGTGACAGTCACCATTGATAATGTTGCGTTACGTGGCAATTTAAAATTAGTAAAACAAGATGGTTATTCAAAACAACGTTTAGCAGGTGCACAATTTAGATGGCGTGACACAGTGAATGGGAATACAGGCGTAGTAACTGCTAATACTAATGGTGAAGCAACTTTGTATAATTTTTCCGTCAACCGGATTTATGAAATTACAGAAATAAAAGCACCAAATGGTTATATACTTGACAAAACGGTGCATAGAGTTCTTTTACCTTCGAATTATGCTGGCAAAACCTACACGTTTACCAAAAATAATCAAGCACAAAAAGGCGCCATCAAAATTGTTAAGCAAGATGGATATACGAAACAACGTTTAGCAGGCGCACAATTTAAATTCCGAGACACAACCAATAATTATACTGCAACGTTTACAGCGGATAGAAACGGTGAAGTACTGATTCCTGGATTAGCCGGTGATCGTATCTATGAGATCACAGAAATCAAAGCGCCGAATGGCTATATCATAGATAGACGTGTTCATAAAGTTGATTTACGTGGACAAGGTGGTAAAACCTATACATTAGTTTTAAATAATCAAGCACAAAAAAGCGCCATCAAAATTATTAAGCAAGATGGATATACGAAACAACGTTTAGCAGGCGCACAATTTAAATTCCGAGACACAACCAATAATTATACTGCAACGTTTACAGCGGATAGAAACGGTGAAGTACTGATTCCTGGATTAGCCGGTGATCGTATCTATGAGATCACAGAAATCAAAGCGCCGAATGGCTATATCATAGATAGACGTGTTCATAAAGTTGATTTACGTGGACAAGGTGGTAAAACCTATACATTAGTCTTAAATAATCAAGCACAAAAAGGTGCCATCAAAATTATTAAGCAAGATACGGATACAAGAAAACGTTTAGCAGGAGCGAAATTCAGATTTCGCGATACCACCAATAATTATACTGCAACATTTACAGCAAATGGAAATGGTGAAGTACTGATTCCAGGATTATCATCGGATCGTATTTATGAAATCACCGAGATTCAAGCGCCAACTGGGTATGCGTTGGATAGGAAGGTCCATCGGATTGATTTACGAGGTCAAGGCACAAAAACGTATACGTTAGTGTTAAACAATAAAGCAAACTATGGTGCTATCAAAATTATTAAACAAGATGTTGAAACAAAAACACGTTTAGCGGGCGCTGTTTTTGAATGGAAAGATACAACTAATGGCTATACACAAAGAGTGACAACTGGGAGGGATGGTACAGTTACTATCAGTGGACTATCCGTAAACCGAGTGTATGAAATTAGAGAAGTTCAAGCGCCAGCTGGTTATTCACGAAATACTACGCCAACACGCGTCAGTCTGATGCAAAATCATGCGGGTCAAACAATAGCAATTGTTCGAGAAAATCGCAGAATACCAGTTTATAATCCACCGCCACCAACATATTGGCCCTATGTGCCGCCAATCACTAACTATAATCCACCTGTGTACTATAATCCGCCAAGATATTATTATGGGGGATGTGTCATGGTCATTGTGGTGGTGTGTTGGTAAAAAACAAATAGAGAGAAAGGAGTATTTAATGAGTCAATCCGCTTTACCTAAACTTGGGGTGATTTCAACGGGCGCCCTTTTTGTGACTGATTTAATTGGTGTTATTCTTCTTTCAATCGTCACTTCCTACATTCTATACCGTTATTTTTTTAAAAGAGGTCAAATTACATGAGTTATTTATATCAGTTATACAAAGTAATTATGTTCATCTTTTTAACCTATTTATTTACAAGTTTATTTCTCAGTTTTCGAACAAGAAAAAAAACAAGAAGAGAAGTCGAAGTAGCAGAAGAATTTTTCTGCTACTTTCTTGTACCGTGTGTAAACGAGGAGAAAGTCATCGGAGGAACATTAAAAAAACTGGTTGCTTTACCAATTCAGAAAAAAATAATTGCGATTGATGATGGATCAACGGACCAAACCAAAGCAATGATGGACAGTATTGCTGGTCCAATCCAAGTTCTGTCTCGTCAATTTCCCAATGCACAACAAGGCAAAGGCGCCGCATTGAACCACGCTTTCCAAATTGTATTAGCCGATGCAGAAAAAAAAGACTACTCAAGAAATCAAATATTGGTGGGAGTAGTGGATGCAGATGGTTTTTTTAGTGAGAATATTGTCAATGAACTAACTGATGTTTTTGCAGATACGACAATCTGTGCTGCACAAACAAGAATCAAAATGAAAGATGTCACAAATTTTATGTTTATTGCACAAGATGTTGAGTTTTTTACGATTAATAATTTTATTCAAAAGGCGCGTCGAGCAACAAAAACCATCGGACTTGGTGGCAATGGTCAGTTTTTTCGGTTATCCATGATTACCGAACACTTAGGCTATCAGCCTTGGGGAAATGCTTTGTTGGATGACTATGAGTTAACCATTAAATTAATGCTGAAAGAGTTATCGATTGCTTATATTGATGAGGCCTTTATGGCTCAAGAAGCGCTAAAGGATGTGAAGCGGTTTATTCGGCAACGAAGCCGTTGGGTCCAAGGGAATTTAGATTGTCTAGCGTATTTACCCAGGGTGATCAAATCAAAGTCATTAACGCTAAGACAGAAGTGCGGAATCTATTATTTTTTAGCTCAACCCTTTATTAATCTCGTCGCAGGAATTCTCGTTTTTGTTTTAACTGGGCTTCAACTGCAACACTTGTATAGGTTAGGTTTTTCGTTATCTCTAGGTATTAGTTTTGCTTTGGCTGTCAGTATTTCGCTCGTTTTCGGCATTTTTTTTACAATCAACTATTATCGCGAGTTGAAAAGTTTTCAATTAGCAGTACCGGCAAAATTGGGGCTAATTAGTTTACCTTTTACTATTTCCTACATGTACTTAATTTTATTTGTTAGTGTAGTAATGGCTTATTATCGGTTTATTAAAGGTAATACTACGTGGATAAAAACGGAACGCAATTGATTTTTTATTGCACTTTCCAGAGTTGCGTGGTATTATTTTTAATAGTTTAATAGCAATATGGTGATGGTGTTCACCACGAACTATTTATTGGACGAATAAATTAATGACGCCTACCAAACGGGAGAAGTGTACCCTTTGGTAGGCTTTTTCTGTACGCTAGGATCGGCGATAAGAAAATTGTAAAGGAGCATGTAAAGTGAAAAAAGAAACAAAGCAACTACTATCAATTGGCGGGTATATGACAAAATGGTTGCTCATTACCGCAATTATTGGTTTATTTATGGGGGCGTTATCCGCCTTTTTCTTAAAGAGTCTCACTTATGTAACAGATGTTCGTTTAGCAAATCCTTGGTTACTCTTTATCCTCCCCATTAGCGGTGTCGTTTTTACGTATTTCTATACGCGTTTTGGGAAAAATGCTAGCCGAGGAAATAACTTAGTGATTGAACAAGGCAATGGCGGGGAAGAAGATATTCCCTTGCGCTTAATTCCGTTAACGTTGTTTGGCACGATTACTACGCACTTATTTGGTGGTTCTGTTGGTCGTGAAGGGACGGCGGTGCAAATGGGGGGCGCAATCGCAAATGCTGTAGGAAAAGTCTTTAAACTGTCCGCTTTGGAACGACAAGTAATTATTATTAGCGGAATTAGTGCAGGTTTTAGTTCTGTTTTTGGCACACCATTAGCGGGAACGGTTTTCGGATTAGAAGTTTTGGCGATTGGAAAAGTTCGTGCAGAGGCACTTTTCCCAAGTTTTTTTGCAGGCTTATTTGCTAATTTTGTGACTGAAAGTTTTGGTGTAACACATACGCATTATCCGATGGGTAAAATTCCGACTTGGTCGGTTGAGCTATTCGTAAAATTATTTTTGGCATCGATTTGTTTTGGCTTGGCAGGTTGGGTTTTTAGTCGTTCCATTGTCTTTTTAAAAAAGACCTACGCAAATTGGTTTGCTAATGTCTACCTTCGTGCGTTTCTTGGGGCGTCCATTGTCGTTCTGTTTGTGCTCGTCTTAAACAACCAACGTTATTTAGGCTTGAGTTTACCTTTATTAGAAGATGCATTTGCAGGCAATGCGCAGCCTTTTGATTTTGTTGGGAAATTATTCTTTACGGTGTTATCCTTGGGTGCCGGATTCCAAGGAGGAGAAGTGACGCCATTGTTTGAAATTGGGGCTACGTTAGGTAGTTCTTTGGCCCCTTTGTTACATCTGTCAATTCCTTTTTTAGCAGGTTTAGGATTTATTGGTGTTTTTTCTGGCGCCACGAATACGCCGATTGCTTGTTTCATTATGGGCATTGAACTATTTGGTAGTGAAGCGGCGGTCTATTTTTTCATGGTCTGCTTAATTAGTTTTATGTGTTCAGGAAATAGCGGTATTTATGCTTCACAACAAAGTTTGTATCGCAAAGGAACAGCAGAATATCCTCTCTTTAATGCATTAAAAAATCGACGTAAATAAGATATTTTTTTATGAAAATATGCTAAACTAGAGAAGATGAGGTGAAGACATGAAAGACTATCAATATCCATTAGATTTAGATTGGACGACGGAGGAAATGGTGATTGTCACAAATATGTGGACAGCAGTTGAGCAAGCCAACGAAACAGGCTTACCTGTTGACAAATTCTTAACAACTTATCAACAATTTAAAACGGTCGTTAAAAGTATCGGCGAAGAAAAACGCTTAGGTCGTGAATTTGAAAATGCTTCAGGATATTCGTTATATCGTACGCTTCAACAAGCTAAAAAACAGGGAAGCGGTAAATTAAAGCTGGGGGATGATTAGATGACTGAAACGCAAAAATTTGTTCAAACAATTCAAAGTTGGCTTTTTGAAGCAGCCGATGTGATTCGAATGAACTTGGAATCAGAGTTAACCGTTCAACAGAAAAATGGCCGCACTGATTTAGTGACAAATATGGATGAACAAACCCAAGAATTTTTAATGAATAAAATTCAAACAAATTTTCCCGAAGATCAAATTTTAGGGGAAGAAAAAGGCTACAATACTTTAAAAAGTTTTGCTGGTCGCGTGTGGATCATCGATCCGATTGATGGCACAATGAATTTCGTGATGGAAAGAGAAAATTTTTGTATTATGTTAGCTGTTTATGAAGAGGGCATTGGTAAATTAGGTTTTATCTATGATGTGATGCGAGAAGAACTTTATTGGGGTGGCAAAGGGCTTGGCGTTTATCGGAATAATCAATTATTAAAAGCGCCTACTATGAAAGCCTTGGCAGATGGATTATGGGGCATGAATGCTTACATGCATGGAAAAAATATTCATCACGCAACGGAAATCGGACAAGCAAGCATGGGCGTGCGTATTAGCGGTTGTGCAGGTTTGGAAATTATTGCTATGTTAAAAGGCAACCATCATGGCTATTTATCTAATCTAAGTCCTTGGGATTATGCAGCAGGCTTAGTACTTTTGGAAGAATTCGGGTTTAAATACTCTGGTATTACAGGAAAACCATTAACTTTTGCGGGTCGTGAATACTTTATTGCAGCAACTCCTGAAACCTATGATGAAGTATTTACCCGGTATTTAAATGAATCGGAATAATCAAAGAAGAGCGTTGCTGAAAGGTAAGGCTCTTCCTCTTTTAAAAGAGAAAAATTTGTAAAAAAATGTCCTTGTTTTCAGAAAAAGCCGAATAATTTCTAAAACTTTCATTATTTTTGCAGGCGAAAGCCTTTTTTTAATGAAAAAAGTTTGCTATAATAAGCAGTCGGCTTTTATGGACTTAAGTAACATAAGCGTATATAGATAAGGAGCAATTAAATTGAAATACAGAGATGATATTCGTAACGTGGCAATTATCGCCCACGTTGACCATGGTAAAACAACCTTAGTAGATGAACTTTTAAAACAATCTGACACTTTAGATGGACACACACAATTACAAGAACGTGCAATGGATTCCAATGCACTTGAAAGTGAACGTGGAATTACTATCTTAGCAAAAAATACAGCCGTAGATTATAACGGTACACGTATCAACATTCTTGATACACCAGGACACGCGGACTTCGGTGGTGAAGTAGAACGTATCATGAAAATGGTAGACGGTGTTGTTTTAGTTGTCGATGCGTATGAAGGAACAATGCCTCAAACACGTTTCGTATTGAAAAAAGCATTAGAACAAAAAGTAACACCAATCGTGGTTGTTAACAAAATTGACAAACCTTCTGCTCGTCCTGAACACGTAGTAGATGAAGTTTTAGAGTTATTCATCGAATTAGGTGCAGACGACGATCAATTAGATTTCCCAGTTGTTTATGCTTCTGCTTTAAACGGAACTTCAAGTGAATCAGATGATCCAGCAGATCAAGAGCCAACAATGGCCCCAATTTTTGATAAAATTATTGAACATGTGCCAGCTCCAGTTGATAATTCAGACGAACCACTTCAATTCCAAGTCTCATTACTAGACTACAACGATTACGTTGGACGTATTGGGATTGGCCGTGTGTTCCGTGGCACAATGAAAGTCGGCGACCAAGTTGCGTTGATGAAATTAGATGGCAGCGTGAAAAATTTCCGTGTAACGAAAATTTTAGGTTTCTTTGGCCTACAACGTGTGGAAATTGATGAAGCAAAAGCGGGCGATTTAATTGCCGTTTCTGGAATGGAAGACATTTTCGTTGGGGAAACAGTTGTAGATGTTCACAATCAAGAAGCATTACCAATTCTACACATTGATGAGCCAACCTTACAAATGACTTTCTTAGTTAACAATTCTCCATTTGCGGGACGTGAAGGAAAATACATTACCGCTCGTAAAATCGAAGAACGTTTAATGGCTGAGTTACAAACAGACGTATCTTTACGTGTTGATCCAATTGGCCCAGATTCTTGGACTGTATCAGGTCGTGGCGAATTGCATTTATCAATTTTAATTGAAAACATGCGTCGTGAAGGCTATGAATTACAAGTTTCTCGTCCAGAAGTTATTGAACGTGAAATTGATGGAGTTAAATGTGAACCATTTGAACGTGTTCAAATTGACACACCTGAAGAATACATGGGTAGCGTGATTGAATCACTAAGTTTACGTAAAGGCGAAATGCAAGATATGATTAATGCCGGTAACGGACAAATGCGTTTAATCTTCTTAGCACCAGCTCGTGGCTTAATTGGTTATTCAACAGAATTCTTATCAATGACTCGTGGTTATGGTATTATGAACCACACCTTCGATCAATACTTACCAATGATTCAAGGAACGATTGGTGGCCGTCATCAAGGCGCGCTAGTTTCAATCGATACTGGTAAGGCAACGACTTACTCAATTATGAGTATTGAAGAACGTGGTACAGTTTTCGTTGAACCAACGACAGAAGTTTACGAAGGAATGATTGTTGGGGAAAACAACCGCGACAACGATTTAACTGTGAACATCACAAAAGCTAAACAAATGACTAACGTTCGTTCGGCAACGAAAGACCAAACATCAGTCATCAAAAAACCGAAAAAATTAACGTTAGAAGAATCATTAGAATTCTTGAATGAAGATGAATACTGTGAAGTAACACCAGAAAGCATCCGTTTAAGAAAACAAATTCTTAACAAAAACGAACGCGAAAAAGCAAACAAGAAAAAGAAAAAAGCTGAATAATTTTTTTGAAAAGTACAAAATGCCGATGGCTATTGTACTTTTTCTTTTAATAAGTAAGGGAGTTGTGTGGATAAGTGAATAAAATCGCCAAATCTCTGATAGTAGGGGTATTTCTATTAACTGGTTGTGCTAATAGTTCTGTTGAACGTTTATTACCTAAAAAACCAGACACAAATTATAGCTCATCGTGGAGATCATAATAAAGCTCCAGAAAACACTGTTGAAGCAATTAATGAAGCAGCTAACCAGAATTATAATGGTGTAGAATTTGATGTTCGTAGCAATAAAGATGGTCAATTATATTTAATGCATGACAATACATTGGATAGAACAACGAATGGACAGGGAAAATCAGAAAAATTTACCATGAAACAATTAAAAAAAGTAAGTATAAAAACGGCTAGTTATCCTAAATATGAAAACACATCAATAAAAATTCCGACGTTTGAAGAAGCAATTGAAGCAGCTGCAAATAATGGATTGATGGTTAATGTTGATGGATCCAAAGGAAACTGGTTAGATGAACATTTTGTTAAAAATGTCATGGACATCTTAAAAAAATATGAAATTTAT
Source organism: Enterococcus sp. DIV1758 (assembly GCF_051711985.1). Lineage (NCBI taxonomy): Bacteria > Bacillati > Bacillota > Bacilli > Lactobacillales > Enterococcaceae > Enterococcus > Enterococcus sp. DIV1758. The sequence goes on along the minus strand of NZ_JBIOOA010000001.1, from coordinate 1,980,846 downwards.
GATCGTAGCTTTTTTGTGATTAGTGATGAACCAAGTCGAAATTTTGTGATTCAAAAGTATCCAGATGCTACTGTCTCATGGCTATGTGACAAAAAAGAAGATATTCCTAAAGAGATAAAAAAAATTAAATCATATAAAAACGCATTATTATCTGTTGCTAATGATATTGCGGATGAAGCGGTCATTGAGAAACTCAATGTTTCTGGAATTCGTTATCAAGTATACGGTGTTCAAACTTCAGAGCGATATCAAGAATTGAAAAAAATGAAAGTGCCTTTAATTGAAACAGATAAAGTTGTACCAGATAAAGCTGAATAATTTTTCGACAAATAAACATTTAAACCAACTATGCTCGTTTTACTACGAAAATAGTTGGTTTTTTTGATGGCAAAAACGAATTAATGCGTATTTTAAGATAAGGTTATTTTTTTATGTGTGGATAACTACTCGTTATCCACAACAAGCAAATGTCGCTATTTTTGAAAGCTTTTGATAGCAAGCTTTCACAATTTTTCATTCTTTTTGATGTTTCACGTTAACTGGTGTTTCACGATTGTGTCTTGTTTTAACACACCTTGTTCCTGTTAGATTAGCGTGTTAAAATGACTTGTAGAACAAAGATTGGAGCGCAATAAATGAGTGCATTACAAGAATTATTAAAAGATACATTTGGCTATGATGATTTTCGGCCAGGACAAGAAACGATTATTCGTCATGTATTGCGACAAGAAAATGTCTTAGGCATTATGCCAACAGGTGGAGGCAAATCAATTTGTTATCAGTTGCCAGCCTTACTTCTGGATAATTTAACATTGGTGATTTCACCATTAATTTCTTTAATGAAAGATCAAGTAGACGCCCTGAATTTAATGGGAATTCCAGCTACATATATTAATAGTACCATTTCCTATCAAGAAATGAATCATCGTATTCAATTAGCGGTTAACAAAGAAGTCAAGCTATTGTATGTTGCGCCAGAGCGATTAGAATCTTATGATTTTCAACAGATGCTGACACATGTACCGATTGATTTATTGGCAGTAGATGAGGCACACTGTATTTCACAATGGGGGCATGATTTTCGTCCAAGCTATTTGCGTTTAGCAGAGATTATCGATCAATTTCAACAACAACCAACCGTGATTGCACTAACAGCTACAGCAACGCCACAAGTAGCGGAGGATATTGTCAAGCAATTAAGAATTCCATCAGAAAATGAAATCAAAACAGGATTCGCTCGAGAAAATTTATCTTTTCAAGTCGTGAAAGATCAAAATAGAGACGTTTTTCTTTTGGAATATTTAAAGATGAATACTGGGCAATCAGGTATTATTTATGCAAGCACGCGGAAGGAAGTTGAACGAATTTATCATTTATTAGAGAATAAAAAAATTGCGGCTGGGATGTATCATGGGGGTATGAGTGAACAGCTACGTAGTGAAAATCAAGAAGCGTTCTTGTATGATCAAGTGCAAGTGATGGTAGCAACAAATGCCTTTGGTATGGGGATTAATAAGAGTAATGTTCGTTTTGTCATTCATGCACAAGTACCAGGAAATATTGAATCTTATTATCAAGAAGCCGGACGAGCTGGTCGTGACGGTCTGCCTAGTGATGCTGTGTTAATGTTTGCTCCACAAGACTTGCAAATTCAACAATACTTTATTGAACAATCTGAAATGACCATTGATTATAAGCAGAAAGAGTACTTGAAATTACGGGAAATGTCACAATATGCGAATGCACAAATGTGTTTACAAAAATATATTTTACGCTATTTTGGTGAAGAAGGGACGGACTGCGGTCGCTGCTCGAATTGTCTGGATAATCGAGAATTAGTCGATATTACGGTCGATGCCCAAAAAGTCTTGTCTTGTGTAAAACGTATGGGAGAACGTTTCGGTAAGGGCTTAGTTGGTAAAGTCTTGACTGGTTCAAAAGATCAAAAAATTGATCAATGGCATTTTGATCGTTTGCCAACATACGGACTAATGAAAGGTCGCACGCAAAAAGAAGTCACACAGCTGATTGATTATTTAACAGCAGAACGTTATTTAATTTCTTCTGATGGGCAATTTCCGTTGTTATCAGTCTCGACAGAAGGTGTTCAGGTGCTCTTAGGGGAACGGAAGGTCTTCCGAAAAGAAGACCAAAAAGTTCGAAAAGTAGCAGTGGATGATGCCTTGTTTGAACGATTGCGCGAATTACGTATGGACATGGCTCAAGAGGCAGGCGTGCCGCCATATGTAGTCTTTTCCGATAGTACACTTAAAGAAATGTGTGAAAAATTACCGCAAACAACGATTCAATTATTGCAAATAAAAGGGGTCGGCCAAAATAAATTAGATAAATATGGCACCGCCTTTTTAGAAGTAATTAAAGAATATCAAGAGACAAAAAAATGATATAGTTTGTTATTTTATTTAAAATTAAAAGCAGAAAATAAGAAAAAAGTCTTTTAATGTATTTGTTGTTGTATTGATAAAATAAGCTTGTTATATAAAGAGATTTCTTACTTAATATATCGCTTGGTTTTAGAAAATTTCTTAAAGGAAATTTTCTGAAATCATCATGTATCTAACTGAGAATTATGTTATAATTATTTAATTAAGATAGGGAGGTTCTGTACAAATGGACGAAGGAATTTCAAAGAAATTTGCCATTCAATTATTAGAAGACGATGCAGAACGCATTAAAATGCTTATTCGTAATCAAAAAAACAGTTTGTGCATTTCTCAATGTAAAGCATTTGAAGAAGTGGTGGATACACAAATGTATGGTTTTTCAAGACAAGTGACTTATGCGACCCGTTTGGGGATTTTAACTAATGATGAAGGACATCGCTTACTAAGTGATTTAGAACGCGAATTAAATCAATTATATACAGATGTTTATGAAGAAACACAAGAAAAAAACGAGATTGGCAAGGAGGGTTAAGCTTTGCCAAACAAAGTAAAGAAACGGCATTTGCTAGACTATAGTATTTTTATTCCATATTTAATTTTAAGTATCGTGGGATTGATTATGGTATATAGTTCCACATCCGCATTACAAGTAATGAAAGGTTTTTCACCTACGTCATTCGTTATTAACCAGGTTGCCTTTTGGGTGGTAGGGTTAGTTGCAATGTTTTTTATTTATAAGATGAAAACATCCGTTTTCCAGAATCGAAGTTTTATCATGTTTGCCATTGCAGTAATTACGGTTATGGTTTTAGCCGTTCGGATTCCTGGTATCGGGAAAGAAATTAATGGCGCACGTGGTTGGATTGAGATTGGTGGATTTTCGATGCAACCGGCTGAGTATTTAAAAATCATGGTTGTCTGGTACTTGTCTTATATTTTAGCACGGCGACAAAAGACAATTAATGGAGGCATAGATCAATTTAAACAAGCTGCCGGGCGCCCGTTGATGCTCGTTTTTGTATTAATTGCTCTAGTTGCAATCCAGCCTGACTTCGGGAATGCGGCCATTCTAACATTAATTACCATCGTGATGGTTTTAGCAAGTGGGATTAATTATATGTATACCTACTTGGTCGGTGGCTTGGGCATTTTAGGTAGTATCACGGCTATTCAGTTATTAATTATGTCTAAAGGAAAAATTTTCCCAGCGCGTTATCAATATATTTATAATCGTTTTGCTGTTTTTAAAAATCCATTTTTAGATGAACGGAACTTAGGCCATCAGTTAGCTAATTCTTATTATGCAATCAGTAATGGCGGCTGGTTTGGCAAAGGTCTAGGGAATAGTGTTCAGAAAAAAGGCTTTTTACCAGAAGCACATACGGACTTTATCTTTGCGATTACTTTAGAAGAGTTAGGCATTATCGGCGGTCTAGCGATTTTAGGATTGTTGATGTTTATGATTGCGCGAATTATTTTAGTTGGTGTACGCTCGAAGAAACCTTTTAATTCACTAATGTGTATTGGAATTGGTACAATGTTATTAATTCAAGTCTTTATTAATGTTGGTGGGATTACTGGGATTATTCCATTAACAGGAATTACTTTCCCGTTCTTGAGTCAAGGTGGGAATAGTTTGCTGATTATTTCGATTGCTGTGGCCTTTGTCCTGAATATCAGTGCAGATGAAACACGTCAGAAATTAGAAAATGAGTACTATTTATCTTTAGAACAGAACCGATAAATTTGAAGGAAATTGATGGTAGGAGTGACGTTATGAAAAAGGTATTAGTTGCCAATCGTGGCGAAATTGCGATTCGAATTTTTAGAGCTTGTACAGAATTAGATATCCGTACAGTAGCGATTTATGCTGCAGAAGATGAATATTCTGTACATCGTTTCAAAGCAGATGAAGCGTATTTAGTTGGTAAAGGGAAAAAACCAATTGAAGCCTATTTAGACATTGAAAATATTATCCAAATTGCCAAAAAATCGGGAGCAGATGCCATTCATCCTGGTTATGGCTTTTTATCTGAGAACTTGCGCTTCGCCGAACGTTGTGAAGAAGAAGGAATCATTTTTGTTGGACCTAAAACACACCATTTAGATATTTTTGGCGATAAAATTAAAGCGAAAGAAGCAGCTGTAGCTGCGGGGATTGCTTCGATTCCAGGCTCAGATGGGCCAGTAGCAACGGTGGAAGAGGTCGTAGCCTTTGGTGAAACGCATGGCTTTCCTATCATGATTAAAGCTGCTTTAGGTGGCGGCGGTCGCGGGATGCGGGTTGCCCACGATGCCAAGGAAGCACGAGAAGGTTACGAAAGAGCAAAAAGTGAAGCGAAAGCAGCCTTTGGTTCTGACGAGGTTTATGTTGAAAAGTATATTTCTAATCCTAAACATATCGAAGTACAAATTTTAGGCGATCATCATGGGAATGTCTTGCATTTATTTGAACGTGATTGTTCTGTTCAACGGCGCCACCAAAAAGTGGTAGAAGTCGCACCATGTGTATCAATGAATGAAGAACAACGAGCAGCCATTTGTTCGGCTGCTGTGCAGTTAATGGCGCATGTCGGCTACGTGAATGCGGGAACGGTTGAGTTTTTAGTAGAAGGGGATCAGTTTTATTTTATTGAAGTGAATCCTCGTGTTCAGGTAGAACATACTATCACAGAAATGATTACAGATATTGATATTGTGATCTCTCAATTACAAATTGCGCAAGGGCTTGATTTGCATAAAGATATGCATTTGCCAAAACAAAACGAATTGACATTAAAAGGCGCGGCTATTCAATGTCGGATTACGACTGAAGATCCACTGAACCAGTTTATGCCAGACACAGGGAAAATCGATACGTATCGTTCACCAGGTGGTTTTGGTGTGCGTTTAGATGTAGGGAATGCTTATTCTGGCTACGCTGTGACACCCTACTTTGATTCTTTATTGGTTAAAGTCTGTACGCATGGTTTCTCTTTTGAACAGGCAATCAGTAAAATGCAACGCTGCTTAAAAGAATTTCGGATTCGTGGCGTGAAAACAAATATTCCGTTTTTACAAAATGTTGTGAGCTATCCAGCGTTTCAATCTGGCGAAGCCAAAACAACCTTTATTGATAATACACCTGAATTATTTGAATTTCCTCGTATGCGCGATCGTGGCAATAAAACGATGAAATACATTGGAGAAGTAACGGTCAATGGGTTCCCTGGTATTGAACGAACGGAGAAAAAATATTTTGAAGCCCCGCGCGTGCCGACAGATATTGAAGTTCCAGAAAAAGTGATCACAGCTAAAAATATTCTAGACGCTCAAGGAGCAACCGCCGTCATCGATTGGGTTAAGAATCAAGAAAGTGTGTTAATGACAGATACCACGTTCCGTGATGCGCACCAAAGTTTATTAGCTACTCGTGTGAGAACACAAGATTTTAAAGCAATTGCTGGTCTAACTGATGCAGCCCTGCCTGAGCTGTTTTCTAGTGAAATGTGGGGTGGCGCTACGTTTGATGTTGCCTATCGCTTCTTAACCGAAGACCCATGGCAACGTTTAAGAAAAATTCGTCAGTTGATGCCAAACACACTTTTACAAATGCTGTTCAGAGGATCTAATGCGGTAGGCTATCAAAATTACCCTGATAATGTTATTGAAGAATTCATTAAAGAATCCGCTCGCCAAGGAGTCGATGTCTTCCGAATTTTTGATAGCTTAAACTGGATTCCTCAAATGGAAAAAAGTATTCAAGTCGTTCGGGATACCGGAAAAATTGCGGAAGCAGCAATTTGTTATACTGGGGACATCAATGATCCAGCCCGAGCAAAATATAATGTTCAATATTACCTTGATATGGCTAAAGAATTGGAAAATTTAGGCGCACAAATCATTGCGATTAAAGATATGGCTGGCTTATTGAAACCACAAGCTGCTTATCGTTTAATTAGTGAATTAAAGGCAGCCACGGATTTACCAATCCATCTCCATACCCACGATACTAGTGGCAATGGGATCATCACTTATTCAGCAGCCACTAAAGCAGGCGTTGATATTGTTGACGTCGCAATGAGTGCGATGAGTGGCGCAACTAGCCAGCCAAGTATGAACAGTCTATATTATGCTTTAGTCAATGGTGAACGGACGCCAACTATTAACATTGATAATGCACAGAAAATCAATCATTATTGGGAAGATGTGCGCATGTATTATCAACCATTTGAAAATGGGTTAAATGCCCCGCAAACAGAAGTCTATATGCATGAAATGCCTGGTGGTCAATACTCTAATCTACAGCAGCAAGCAAAAGCGGTAGGCTTAGGGCACCGTTGGGATGAAATCAAAAAAGTGTATCACACAGTGAATTTGATGTTTGGCGATATTGTAAAAGTGACGCCATCTTCAAAAGTCGTGGGAGACATGGCACTCTTCATGGTTCAAAATAATCTGACAGAACAAGATGTTTATGCGCGTGGTGAAGAACTAAGTTTTCCTGAATCCGTTGTGACTTTTTTCCAAGGTGATTTAGGTCAACCAGTTGGTGGGTTCCCGAAAGAGCTCCAACGAATTATTCTAAAAGGTCGACCAGCCTTCACAGAGCGACCAGGTGACTTAGCAGCACCTGTTGATTTTGCGAAAGTACAAGAAGAATTAGCCGAAAAAATTGGGTATCAACCTAAATTGGAAGAAGTTTTAAGTTATTTAATGTATCCACAAGTATTTTTAGAGTATCGACAAAAATACGAAACCTTTGGAGATATAACCTTATTAGATACGCCAACATTCTTTAATGGTATTCGTCAAGGAGAGACATTGGAAGTTCAAATTGAACGAGGAAAAACGTTAATTATTCGTTTAGATGAAATTGGCGAACCTGATATTGACGGAAACCGTGTCTTGTTCTTCAATTTGAATGGGCAACGTCGTGAGGTTTTAGTTAAAGATGCCTCTATTAAGTCAGCTGTTCAAGTTAAACAAAAGGCGGAACCAACTAATAAAGAACAAATCGGCGCAACGATGTCTGGTTCTGTTCTACAAGTATTGGTCAAACGTGGCGATAAAGTAGAAAAAGGTCAGCCGTTGCTGATTACAGAAGCCATGAAAATGGAAACGACTATCGAAGCACGTTTTGCGGGCACGGTAGATCACATTTATGTTGAAGAAGGCGAAGCAATCAGCTCAGGTGATTTGTTATTAGAAGTGAAAGAAAAATAAGATGAGAGGGGAAAAAATGAAGCGATTTTGGGCCTTTACTGCTGTTTTTTTAACAGTTCTACTCATCGGATATTTAGAGCCAGTTTTTTTCCCTGCTGAAAAACCAACCGAAACAGCTCAAAGTGGGCGCTTATCCAGCGCTCACACCGCTGTTCCTCATGAAGAATTGCCAACTTCTGGCTACGCAGCATACATAGGGAAAGATGTGGAAACCTTTATCCGCCAGTTTGGCAATCCTAAAGAAAAAATTAAAACAGGTCGTACGTATGAATTATGGACGTTCGGTTTGACGATGAATGATTACTTAGAAGTCAACGTTCGAGAAAATAAAGTCATCGCAATTAAGGCCTTTAACAATGACAAAATGATAGAACCGTTTAAGATAGATATGAAGCTTGCTGACTTGTCTGATTTAATGACGATTTATTCGAATTTTGCATTTAATTTTCATCATGAAGCTTACGATGTCGAGCTGATGGAAGAAGATATGAACTATCGACCACTGGTTGCTTTTGATAATGGCAGTTTTGCAGTGTTATTTTTTAATCAGCGGACAGGCGGTTTAATGGCAGTTAATTATGTCAATAAAGAAACGTTGCTCACGGAAATGCCGTATCAATTAAATGAAGGTTCTCCTTTGCCAGTTGATATAACGCAGTCAATGACCTTCGATCCTGTTCAAAGTAACCAAGCGATTTATGTCATGAATCTGGTTAAACAGCAAGAAAATCAAGCTGCTTTTTCAGTTTCCACACAAAGTCAAAAAGATGCCCAAACATTGTATCAAACGATGGCCAACCATACACCAACAGTTTTGTCAGCAAATCGACAAGCGGAATTGTTACAAACAAGAGAGGAACATACGGCTATTCATCCCTTTCAGTTGACTAAGGACGAATTTTCTTTATTAGTTAAAACGAGCAAACTTTCGTTGAGAGAACCAGCAGGTATTTTCCAAGAACCTGTTTATGATAGTACCTTTACTATTTTGTCGTGGTTTTCGGACCCGCAATATGATAGCTATTTTGCTGAGTCAGAAACGACAGAATTGGGCGTTGCCTTTTCCAATGAAGGTGTGTTAGTCTTATTAGAGAAACGACCAGAAAATAGGCAAATCACGGAGAGTAGTGAAAAGTTATGATTGTGACAGAACATTTATTTGCAATTGAAGATCAAACAGAATGCTTAATTTCAGCACTTTTAGAAAGTGATGCTGTTCAAAACTATAAAGAAACAAAAAAGGCTATGTATGCTTCGGCGGAAGTTGCTCAGTTACAAAAAGCATTTTTAGAAGCTAAGTCAGCTTTTGAACGAGTAGAAGCTTATGGAATTCATGCGCCCGATTTTCGGGAGAAACAACGAGCCCTACGTAAAGCAAAGCGGGCGCTTGATTTAAATGAAATCGTTGCAAATTATCGTTTTGCTGAGACAAACGTTCAAACGTTGCTAGATACAATTGGTTTAAAGATCGCGCAACTAATTTCTGAAGATATTAAAGTAGATGCTGGAAATCCTTTCTTTGAACGAGGAAAGAAACATTCAGGTTGTGGAGGAAGCTGCCATGCAAGCTAAAGAAGAAAAAGAATTTACGCTTCAAGAGCGTCGTTGCCTAATTGTTTGGGTATACACATTAAAACCGTTAAAACAGTTACGCCGATATGGACTGATTCACTATGTTTCACGAAAAATGAAATATGTGGTGATTTACATGAATGAAGAAAATATTGAAAGTAACATGGAAAAAATTAATCAGTTACATTTTGTTCGTAGTGTCGATAAATCGTATCGACCAGATGTCGAAATGAATTTTGCTGAAAAAATTGGTACCAAAGCGGCTTATCAAGAACAAGAAGACGATGGCTATGTAGTAGAGGAATTATCTACAGAGATTCGCTTAGCAGAGAATGTCTAATGCAAAAGAGTGAGAAATGTTATGAGAAATTTCAAACATTTTTCACTCTTTTTGTTATAATGAATTATAAAAGAATGATTGATAAAGGAGTCGAAACAATGCGTGTTATTTCTGGAGAATATGGTGGCCGACGCTTGAAAGCGTTAGATGGCGACAATACTAGGCCCACAACAGATAAAGTAAAAGAATCTATTTTTAATATGATTGGTCCATATTTCGACGGTGGAATGGCGCTGGATTTATATTCAGGAAGTGGCGGGTTAGCGATTGAAGCCGTTTCTCGTGGAATGGACAAAAGTATTTGTATTGAAAAGAATTTTGCTGCACTAAAAGTAATTAAAGAAAATATTGCGATTACAAAAGAACCAGAAAAATTTGAAGTTAGAAAAATGGATGCTAATCGTGCCTTAGAACAGTTTTATGAAGAGAAGCTACAATTTGATTTGGTCTTATTGGATCCGCCCTATGCCAAACAAGAAATTGTTTCACAATTAGAAAAGATGTTAGAACGGCAGTTATTAACAAACGAAGCCGTTATCGTTTGTGAAACAGATAAAACTGTCAAATTACCGGAAACGATTGGCACACTAGAAAAAACAAGAGAAACCGTTTACGGAATCACTCAAGTAACGATTTATCGTCAGGAGGCGTAGGATGCGTAAAATTGCTCTATTTCCCGGAAGTTTTGATCCGATGACAAATGGTCATTTAAATTTGATTGAACGCAGTGCGAAGTTATTTGACGAAGTCATTATTGGCGTTTTTATAAATACAAGTAAGCAAACATTATTTACGCCAGAAGAGAAAAAATATTTAATTGAAGAAGCAACTAAAGAAATGCCAAATGTGCGTGTTATTATGCAAGAAACCCAGTTAACTGTGGAAAGTGCAAAATCATTAGGGGCTAATTTTTTGATTCGTGGCATTAGAAACGTCAAAGACTACGAGTACGAGAAAGACATTGCTAAAATGAATCAACATCTGGCGCCAGAAATTGAAACGGTTTTTCTATTAGCAGAAGAACCATATGCACATGTAAGCTCCAGTTTACTAAAAGAAGTTTTACGTTTTGGGGGCGATGTGTCTGACTATCTTCCTCCCAATATTTATCACGCGTTAAAACAAAAGAAGAATGACTGGAGCTAAAATAATGAATAAAAAAACAGAGAAATTTTCGTTTAAATCACTCATTCCAATGGTATTGGCATTGCTGCTAATTGGTTTGTTTATCGTCCCCATTCCTTATTATATTGAAGGACCAGGAACGACTGAAAATTTAAAGGAGTTTGTAACTGTTGATGGAAAAAAAGATACGCAGTCTGGTGCTTTTTATTTAACAACGGTGGGCATTCGTTCGGCCACTATTTTTTCTGCCATAAAAGCAAACTTTTCGGATTTTCAAGAAGTTATGTCTAAAAAAGAATTAATGGGGGATAGTAGTAATAGCGAATACAATCGAATTCAACAATATTATATGGATTCCTCAAAAAACGCCGCAATTGAGCAAGCCTTAAAATTAGCGAAGGTTCCATATGAGATGAAATTTAAAGGTGTCTATGTGTTAGCGATGGAAGACAACTCAAGTTTTAAAGGAAAAATTGAAGTTGGCGATACCGTGACAGGCGTGGATGGCAAATCTTTTAAAAGCAGTGAAGAATTAATGAATTACATTAAAGCACAAAAAGTAAATCAAAAAGTCACTGTTCAATTTATTCAAGATGGCAAAGCAAAAGAAGCGACCGGCAAATTAATTGAATTGCCAACAGATAAAAAAGCGGGGATTGGTATTGGTTTGACCGATCATACAGAAATTGATTCTTCTATCCCAGTATCTATTGAAGCGGGTGATATTGGTGGGCCATCGGCTGGGTTAATGTTTACTTTGCAGACCTATGAACAATTAAGTCATAAAGATTTACGAAAAGGTCATGAAATTGCTGGAACGGGTACGATGAACAGTCAAGGAATCGTTGGTAGAATCGGTGGCATTGACAAAAAAGTTGTAACTGCCAGTGAGAACGGCGCAGAAATTTTCTTTGCACCTGATGATGAAATAACTCCAGAAATGAAAAAAGTTGAGCCAAAAATCAAATCGAATTATCAAGAAGCACAAGAAGCTGCGAAAAAAATTGGGACAAAAATGAAAATTGTCCCAGTAAAAACGGTTCAAGATGCCTTGAACTATCTAGAGAAATTAAAATAAAAGTACGCCTGGACCAAAAATTACTAGTGATTTTTGGTCCAGGCGCATTTTTTTGTTAAAAAATGCGTAATTATATTTTGAAGGGAGGACAAACGATGGATTGGTTGAAACAGTTACCCAAAAAGTGGCTATTGCTAGGTAGTGGCGCGTCTATGGTCATTTTGATAACTCTATTAGTGGGCATTTATTTGATGGTTAATAAGAAGGCACAAGTAGACACCACAATGTGGGAAGAGACAAGTCTGACCACTACGGCAGAGGCCGCCACAGATGCCACAAAAGAAAGGGCAGAAACAATAATCTATGTTGATATTAAAGGCGCAGTGAAAGTACCAGGAATCTATCAACTAAAAAATCAGCAGCGGATTTGGGATGCTTTAGCTTTAGCTGGAGGCGTGAGCGAGGAAGCTGATACTGCCCAGGTCAATTACGCTCAAAAAGTAAAAGATCAAATGATTATTTACGTGCCCAAAAAAGGAGAATCAGTGGCACAGTCATTAGAAACGCTGCAGGAATCAGCATCTGCTCAGCAAAATCAGGAGGAAAAGATCAACCTTAATACGGCAACAGAAGCAGAGCTACAAACGATTTCAGGAATCGGTGCGAAAAAAGCACAAGAGATTATTCGCTTTCGTGACGAACAAGGACCGTTTAAAACCGTCGAGGAACTGAAAAATGTTCCAGGTATTGGAGAGAAAACAGTAGAACGTTTAAAAGACATGTTGACAGTGACTGGCTAACTTTTAACAGAAAATTCCTGAGAATTCTTGACTATGGGATGCGGATAACATACTATTTGTAATAAGATTAAATGATTTGGCAAATCGAACACAGGAGTCATTAAAAATAAAGGAGGTTTATTATGGAACGAATTCCATGGGACCAATATTTTATGGGACAAAGCGTCTTATTATCATTAAGAAGTACTTGCACACGTTTAACTGTCGGAGCAACCATTGTTCGCGACAAACGAATTATTGCAGGAGGTTACAATGGTTCAGTCAGTGGGGGAACGCATTGTATTGATGAGGGATGTTATGTTGTTGATAATCATTGCGTTCGAACAATCCACGCAGAAATGAATGCAATTTTACAATGTGCGAAGTTTGGCGTCCCTACAGAAGGGGCAGAAATTTATGTGACACATTTCCCGTGCCTGCAATGTACAAAGATGATTTTACAAGCAGGGATTAAAAAGATTTATTATTTAAAGGATTACCGTAATGATGCGTACGCCCTAAATTTAATTGAACAAGTAGGTGCCACGGTTGAAAAAGTGACTTTAGTACCAAAATATTTTGCCGAATTACAATGGGGAGAAGAATTTGCCACACTTGAGGACAATCCTTCCTCAGCTGAGGAATAATTGGTTCTTCGTAGCTCTACTGACGAGTTGTGGGCTGTGGTGTCTTTTCGCACCTAGTCTATTAGGAGCTCTTCTTCTTTCTATCACTGTTATCCGTATTGTCTGTACAAAAAGTTTTCCTGTTATATTGGGAGGTTTTTTGTGCAGTTTTTTAATAGTAGGGGGCATATTGATTTTCCAGTGGTTAAAGCCAGTCTCTTTGTTGCCTAAAGAAGTCCGCTTGTCAGGACAGCTAACGATATTGCCAGATGAAATACAAGTAGATGGCGATCAAGTAAAATTTCCTGCCAATTGGATCGTAAAAGGCAAAAGGCAGAAAGTGATGGCATTTTATCAATTAAAAAGTGTGAAAGAAAAACAGCAATGGCAACAACTAGCCACAACCATTCAGGCAACCGCTGTAGGTATTTTAGAATCCCCCCAAGGTCAAACCAACAAAAATGGCTTCAATTATCAACTATTTTTAAAGAATCAAGGAATCGAAGCTATTTTATTCATTGAGGAGATAGGACAACCGCGTTCCTTTTTTTCTTGGCGGTTTAAAGAAATCATTAGCGGCTGGCGGAAATGGGCGATGGTACATATTCAGAAAAATTTTGCTGATACTAGTGCAATGTACATGAATGCGTTGCTTTTAGGTTTTCGTAATGAAGAATTTGCTGAAATAAGTGATAAATTTTCAGCATTAGGCATTTTGCATCTTTTTAGTTTGTCAGGGATGCATGTTTCTTTTTTCCTTCGTTTATTTCGCTTGCTGATGCTAAGAATCGCTCGTCGAACGCAAGAAAGTTATTTTTTGTGGCAATGCGGTTTTTCTCTGATATATGCTGGTTTAACAGGATTCTCAGTCAGTGTCATGCGGGCGCTTTTACAAACAAACCTCAATACGTTCAATCGACGGTTTAATTGGCAGATTCCGGCCCTCGATTGTTGGAGTTTAACTCTCTTAGTGCACTTGATTGTTCAGCCAACCCTCTTTTTATCAGTCGGTGGACAATTTAGTTACTTACTTTCCTTTGTTCTGCTGTTTTTAGAGCAAACATTAGTCGGTTATTCTTCGCCTTTCATTAAAAATTGTGTAGGCTCTTTCCTATTGGCTGTGGCTTCCTTACCTATTTTAGTCCAATCATTTTATGAATGGCCCTTGTTAGGGAGTTTCTTAACCTTTCTCTTGTTACCAATTTTTGAACGGTTCTTGTTACCGCTTTTGACGTTGAGCTTTTTTCTAGTGATTATTATGCCAGCACGCTATTTAGCAGTCTTGCTCGAACCACTATTTTTAACAATGAATGGCTTATTTGAGTGGGTGCTAGTTCACTTAAATCCGAAGCTGACCATCGGCTATTTAAATGCTTGGATACAAATTAGTTTGTTATTACTAATCGGACTTTCAATGATTTATTTAGCAGATAAGTCTAAAAAAATTTTTTTCTCAATCGGACTACTAATTATTTTGATAAATAGTAAATACCTTTCGCCAATTGGCATTGTTGCAATGATTGATGTAGGCCAAGGGGATAGTTTGTTTATCCAAGCGCCTTTTCACAGAAAAAATACACTGATCGATACAGGTGGTCGGTTGTCTTTTGACAAAGAAGCTTGGCGGCAACGGAAAAATAGTCGATCAGGAGCGGAATATTCAGTGATTCCTTTTCTCAAAAGTCAAGGAGTCAAACGTTTAGATGAAGTGATCATCACACACGCACATGAAGACCATTTTGGCGATTTATTAGCCATTGCGCAGAAGGTTCCAATTTCTGTTCTTTATTTCCCTAAAGGAGCAGCTGAAGCCAATTTTTCGTTTCACCAAGTCTTGAAACAACTCCAAAAAAGCGGGACAGACTGTCGGCCAATTTTAGCGCCCAAGCGAATTAATGGGCCCGTTTCTTTTCAAATTTTATCGCCAAATAAGAGCAGTATTGGGGGCAATAATGACTCGATAGTGTTTTCCACACAATTAGGTGGACGGCATTTTTTATTTACTGGTGACTTGGAAGCCGAAGGAGAAGAACAAGTGTTGGCTCGCTATCCCCAGTTGAAAATCGACATCTTGAAAGTCGGTCATCATGGTAGTAAAACGTCGTCTACTAAAAGATTTATCAAACAGCTTAATCCGCGAGAAGCATTGATTTCAGCTGGACTGAATAATCGTTTTAAACATCCTCATCAGGAGACATTAGCGACGCTGAAGGAGCAAAAAATAAATTATTATCGGACCGATCTTCAAGGAATGATTTATTATCAATGGTTACCTTGGCAAGGGCTTTCTAAAGCCAAATTTGTTAAAGAACAAGACTAGTATTTCCAGAAGTAACATGATAGGATAAACAAGAGAAACGAGAAAAGGAGCGAGCCAATGGAGTTACAAAAAGCTTTGAAAGAAGTGCGAGAGCAAAAAATCGCTCCAGTGTATTTATTAATAGGAACAGAACTTTATTTAACTGAATTATTTAAAACAACATTGATGAAAGAATTGTTGACGGAAGAGGATGATCAATTTAACTTTTTCTCATTTGATATGGAGGAAACACCTTTAAGTGCAGCGATTGCTGAAGCGGAAACAATTCCGTTTTTTGGTGATTATCGCCTTGTCTTTGTGGAAAATCCTTACTTTTTAACTGCCGAAAGAAAAACAAACGGTGTGGAACATGATGTCAATCTTTTATTGAATTATTTGGAAAGTCCATCACCAACAACTGTTCTTGTTTTTATGGCCTCATATGAAAAATTAGATGAACGCAAAAAAATTACCAAAGCATTGAAAAAAAATGCCACAGTAGTTGACGTCAATCCAATGGATGAAAAGGCTATTCGTCAGTACATTTCTCAAACGATTGAGAGCGAAGGGTACACTATTCGCTCCGATGCTTTTGATTTATTACTTCAATTGACAGACTTGAACTTATCAAAAATTATGGGAGAATTACAGAAGCTGTATTTATATGCCCTTGAAACGAAGACAATTACACGAGGTGCGGTTCAAGAATTAGTCCCTAAGTCTTTGGAACATAATGTTTTTGACTTAACCAATGAAGTACTTTCTGGAAACAGTGAAAAAGCTGTTCAATTGTATGAAGATTTACTTTTACAAGGAGAAGAAACCATTAAGTTAAATGCAATCTTATTGAATCAGATTCGCCTTTTTCTACAAACAAAAATTTTGGCTAAGATGGGCTATCAACAAGCGAATATCGCTGATACATTAAAGGTTCATCCTTATCGAGTCAAGTTAGCGTTACAACAAGTCCGACGATTTGAATTGTCTCGATTAGAAAGACTTTATGATGAATTAGTTGAAAATGATTACCGCATGAAAACGGGCCAAATGGATAAAGAATTACTATTCCAATTATTTATTTTAAAATTGACTGCACAAGCAAAATAAGAAAGTGCCAGAGGCAATCGTTGTATGACGATTGTCTCTGGCACTTTCTTTTTATTTAGCTCCTAATAGTTCTTCTTTTCCGTGAACAAGCTGTGTCAACATGGCACAGAAAGGTGTTGCTACGTTGTATTTTTGTCCTTTGCGCCAAACGGCACCATTGATGTAATCAATTTCTGTGAGACGATGATTTTTAATTAAATCTTGATACATAGACGGATAGTGCAAGCCAATACCGTTTGGATCATAAGTTTGAGCAATATGTGTATAGACTTCTGCTTGATCTAAATGAATGGCTTCTTTTTCTGCGACTGCTGCAAATTCACTGATTAATGTTTTAACAAGGGATTCACTAACAGGTAGTGCACCAAATTCGGCAATATTACAATCAAGGATTGTACACAAACCATTTAGCGTGCCATTGACACAGGCTTTCCGCCAAATAGAGTAGCGAACATTGCTACTATAGCTTGGATTTAAACCAGCTTGTTGGAAGACATCGACGACTTCTAAAGCAAATTCTTTACCAGAAGGATCAATATTTTCTAATTCAATTTCGCCATCACCTAAAAGTTTAACACGTCCCGGTCCTTCTAAACCAGCTGTCCACATGGTAATGCCAACCAAGATGTTTTCTTTTGGCACATATTTTTCTAGTACATCTTCATGACCTAAGCCATTTAATAAACATAGTACATACGTTTTTTCAGTAATCATTGGTTGAATCGCTTTAAACATTGCATCTAATTGTTGTGCTTTGGTTAAAGCAATAATTAAATCTACTTGTTCATTTTGATGGTCAATTTCTTCTGGTGAGAAGATTGGTAGTTTTGCGACAACTTCTTCTCCATTAAAATCAGCGATTAAACCATTTTTACGAATGGCTTCAATGTGCGCGGGCCATTGATCGATTAAAGTTACATCATTTCCGCCTTGATGCAACATAATTCCTAAACGGCTGCCCATAGCGCCGGCACCAGCAATTGCAATTTTCATGTATATCCATCTCCTTAAAAGTTCTTTAACCGTTATTATTATACAGCAAATTTCCTAAAAATGAATAAATGGGACTTGCAAATTTGTTATTTTTTAAATGTTTCCTAAAAAGTAAGGATTGCATCAAATGGTAAAGTAAGCTAAAGTAAAGCGTGGAAAAGTTTATAAATGAAAGTAGAGGAATCGTTAATGACGAAAGAAAAATTTTGTCGAGAATCACGAGTGATTCAAACACATCGTGTATTTCCCTTTGATTTAAATCCCTTTGGTGCACTATTTGGTGGGAAATTAATGTCTTTAATTGATGACGCCGCATCCATTTCCGTTTCACGACATTGTCGGAGAGGGGCAGTTACAGCATCTTTAGATAACTTGAATTTTTTAAAACCTTTAAAAGAAAATCACTCAGTGTGTGTTGAAACGTTTGTTTCTGGCGTGCATCATAAATCGATGGAAGTATTTGTTAAAGTTGTAGGAGAAGATTTAACAACTGGAGAGCGTTATTTAGCGGCGACTTGTTTTACAACTTTTGTAGCCATTCCGTCTCATATGAATCCCGAAAGTGACTTCCAATTAGCGGCAGTCGTCCCAGAAACTGCAGAAGAAAAGTTGATTTGTTCCAATTATGAAACGAGAAGACAACAACGTTTAGCTTTGCGAGAAGAGACTAAATTATTTAGTCAACATCTCACAACAGATTTACCGTGGATTGATTCACCTTTATAAAAAAATGTCCGAGTCTTTGTGAAAACAGACTTGGACATTTTTTGATGAAAAAAGAAGCTAACATGAATGCTAACTTCTATCTCACATTATTTAGCTAATTTGCTTAAACGAATTTTATCGCGGTTAGCTTTGTTTTTATGGATTAAACCTTTAGTTGCAGCCATATCAACAGCTTTAACAGCTTCGTTGTATAAAGCATCGACGTTATCAGCTCCAGCAGCTACAGCTTCTTCAAATTTCTTGATTGCTGTACGCATTGCGTTTGTTTGAGATGAATTTTTCGCATTCGCGTTAGCACTTGTACGTACGCGTTTGATTGCAGATTCGATATTTGGCATTTGTTTCACCTCCGATGATTTAGGTTTTACACTGGTCAGCCAATGTAATTCAACAGTAATCATTATACCTAATCCATTGTTCCATTGCAATAAAAGACGACAAGTTTTTTTCCTTAACAGACAATTTCAAGAAAAAAATAAGAAAATTTGCCAGAGCCTTAAGAAAAAAGCATACATTTTTTTTAAAACATGCTATGATAAAATAGATAAATGAAAAATGGTGGTGTCTTTGTGAGTATTGCATTATTGGTAACGATTACTTTGGTAATGGGTGTAATTTTTGTTAACGGTTGGACGGATGCGCCGAACGCAATTGCAACCGCTGTCTCGACTCGGGTGTTAAAGCCGAATGTCGCAATTTGGATGGCTGTTGTGATGAACTTTTTAGGTGCATTAGTCATGACCTTTTTTAATGCCCAAGTAGCTGAAACGATTAGCAACATTGTTAGTTTTGACGCAAATGGAAACGCTTCACAGGTGGCTTTGGCTGCTTCGCTTTTTTCAATTGTGGTTTGGGCAGTTGCTGCGTGGTATTTTGGTATTCCCACAAGTGAAAGCCATGCGTTAATTGCCGGCTTGACTGGTTCGGCAATGGCATTAGGTGGTTTGGGTGCAGTCAATGGCTCGGAATGGATCAAAGTGCTTGTTGGCCTAGTTGTTTCTACCGTTATGGGCTTTGGCGGCGGTTATTTGATTGCCAAACTTGTTGTGAAAGCTTTCTCGGCTGTGCCTAGAAGAAAAGCCAACAAATTTTTTACAGTTGGGCAAGCCTTTGGTGCAGGAGCTAATGCTTTTTTACATGGTGCGCAAGATGGGCAAAAATTTATGGGCGTGTTCATGTTAGTGCTTTTTTATAATAATTTAGTCGAAAAAACAGGTGGCGGTTTTGTGATTCCGTTATGGGTTATGGTTCTGTGTTCCATTACAATGGGCATTGGAACTTCTGTGGGCGGCATGAGAATCATTAAATCAGTCGGGATGGATATGGTAAAACTCGAACGCTATCAAGGCTTCACTGCAGATTTAAGCACGGCTATTTGTTTATTTTTAGCATCGGCTTTTGGGATTCCAGTTTCAACTACTCATACAAAAACAACAGCGATTATGGGAGTAGGTGCTTCTAAGCGAATCTCAAGTGTTGACTGGCGTATCGTGAAAGAAATGCTGATAGCATGGATTTTAACTTTCCCAGGATGTGGGCTGATCGCTTATGTGATGTCAAAATTATTTATTGCAATTTTTTAAGGAGAGAAAAACATGGCACGTAAAAAACAATTTGATTATTTTGGAGAATTAAACCAGTTAGCAACAAATGCTTATGAAGCAGCAAAGGTTTTGCAAGAAATTGTAGACAATTATTCATTAGAAAACTTAGTAAAAAAATCAGAAGTGATTCATCAATTGGAAAAAGAGAATGATGAAATTGTTCGCAAAATTTTAAATGAACTCTATATTTCCTTTATTACGCCAATTGATCGAGAAGATATTGTCGATATTACGGATCACTTAGATAACATTATCGATAGCATTAATAGTTTGTCTTATTTACTTAATCATTTAGTTGTCGAAGAAATGATTACGCCCGCGCTAGAATTAACTGCTTATATTGTTAAAGCGACAGAAGGCGTTAAATCAGCAACGAAGGAATTTGCAAAATTTAAGAATTCTAAAACGTTAGTTTCATTGATTGATGAAGTGAATACGATTGAATCTCAAGGCGATAAATTATACAGTAGCGCCATGAAAGATTTGATGACTAACGAAAAAGATTTATTAAAAGTTATCAAGTGGAAAGATGTTTACGATCAGCTTGAGCGCACGATTAATGATTGTGAATCAGCTGTTAATATTATTGTCGGAATTGTCATCAAAAATACGTAAAGAAAAGAGGGGGAGCTGTTGGTTAAAGTAATTATTGATGCTGATGATTTTGGGATGTCAGAAGCGATTAATCATGGCATTATCAAAAGTTATGTCGATGGTTTAACGACGTCGACACTTTTGATGCCCAATTTACCAACAGCAGAACACGCCGTTGCTTTAGCAAAAAATTATCCAGGCTTATTTGTAGGTCAGCATACGAATTTTTTATTAGGGAAACCTTGTGCGGACCCATGTATGATTCCTTCACTGGTAGATGAACAAGGCAATTTTCATCGCTCTTCTTATTATCGTCAACAAAAGCAAGTAACCTTCGTATATGAAGAAGTACGACTTGAAACGATTGCACAATTGACGCGCTTTAAGGAACTAACTGGACATTATCCTGAACATTTTGATTGCCACTCGATTGGGGATGAAGTGGTTGATCAAGTATTTTTAGAATTAGCAGAAGAGTACGGACTTCATACAACCCTGAAATATAGTGGGGAAAAAGAATATCCACCGCAACAAGGTTATTTCCAGGTGACACATTTGTTAGAGTCTGGCGCGTTATCTTATATTCACGAAGGCGTATCAGTGGAGAATTTTTTAGAAGATGACTTTGGTTTATTACGGATGCCGGAATCGGCAATTGCTGAGATGCATTTTGATGTTGGATATTTGGATCAATTTGTGTTAGACAATTCTTCTTATACCACTTTACGCTGTAAGAATTAGCAACGATTTGTGATCCTCGTGTTCGTCAGTGGTTTGAAGAACAGGAGATTGAGCGAATAACGTTTGGCGATTTAAAAAAATAAAACCGTTGCTTTCACTGTTGAAAGCAACGGTTTTATTTTTTATGAGAATAACCAGTAGCCAATTAAAATCGCACCTAAAATTACACGATACCAACCGAAAACTGTAAAATCGTTTTTCTTCAAGTAATTCAATAAGAATTTAATCGCAATGATGGAAACAACGAAGGCAACAATAGAGCCAGTTAATAAAATAATGATTTCTTCTGATCCAAACGTATTTCCTTTGGCCAAGAATTTAAAGATTTTTAAAAAACTTGCTCCAAACATTACTGGAATTCCTAAGAAAAATGAAAACTCTGTTGCAACAAAACGTGAAGCCCCAATTAAGATTGCCCCTAAAATGGTCGCTCCTGAACGTGAAGTTCCTGGAATTAATGCCAGTACTTGGAAAGCACCAACGATTAAAGCGGCTTTATAAGTGAAGTCTTTTAGATTAGTACACTTCGGTGCAACATTTTTATTTCGTTTTTCAATGATAATAAAAGCAATCCCATAAACAATTAACATAATCGATACTGTTAAAAAGTTATAAAAATGTGCATCTAAATAATCATCAAATTTTAGACCAATAACTGCCGCTGGTAAACAAGCGACTAAGACTTTAGACCAAAGAATCCAAGTATCTTTTTTCTCTTCGCCATTTTTCTTTGGTGAGAAAGGATTCAATTTGTGGAAGTATAAAATAACAACCGCCATAATTGCTCCCAATTGGATAACGACGTTGAACATTTCCATAAAATCTTTACTTAGATCGAGTTTAATAAACTCATCCACTAAAATTAAATGTCCGGTACTACTAATTGGAAGCCACTCGGTAATTCCTTCGATAATACCAAGAATAATTGCTTTCCATAGGTTAGCAAAAAGCATGTCACCATTCCTTTCTGAAATAAATGCAAAATACATCAAGTATAAGTATACCCGCTGACAAAGTAAATGCCAATGCAAATTCTTATTTTAAAATAAATTTTAGAATTATACAAAGGTGCCACTTGTAATTCATGAAACTTTTTTCTATACTAGTGATACTTTAAAAAATGGGGGAAGAGAAATGTTTGGATTTTTGAAGAAAAAGAATGAAGTTGTCGAAAATAATACAATGTATGCCGTTGCCAATGGAACCGTTATCCCAATTAGTGAAGTGAATGATCCTGTTTTTTCACAAAAAATGATGGGAGATGGCTACGCAGTAGTTCCAGAAAATGGTGAAATTTATGCACCTATTGAAGGAGAAGTTTTAAGCGTTTTCCAAACAAAACATGCCATTGGTTTAAAAATGACAAACGGTCTTGAAATTTTATTACACATGGGTATCGATACGGTGGAGTTAAACGGGGCACCGTTCACTATTAAAGTGAAAGAAGGCGACCAAGTGACTGCAGATACGGTGGTCGCAATTGCTGATTTAGAGGCAATTAAAGCAGCTGGTAAAGGAACTGAAATGGTTGTCATCATTACCAACATGGATAAAGTAGCACAATTTTCGTTAGAGAAAACTGGCGTGGTTACAGCTGGTACACCAGTTGGCTCTGCCACAGCCAATTAATGCATTAGACGAGGTCGGGACAGAACCGTTTAGCTCCGAGAAATAAGAAGAAATTTCCGAAAATTGATCTTTGATTTTTGGAGAATTTCGGCTTATTTCCGAAGGAGTTGGTTCTGTTCCCGCCGTTTATCAGTTTTTGAGCGTGGAGCAAAAATCCAAATTGATTTTTGTTCCACGCTCGTTTTTTTTGAACAGAAATAAAATTTTATTTTGGAATTAAAAAATATTTAGAAAAATAGTTGAAATTTTATTTCAAACAAGTTATAATGAAAGCGTATTAGAGAGGAGCTAAAAAGATGTATGGTATTTCAGTTTTTCTTGGTGAAGAGATTACAAACGATACAATTATTTATATCAAAAAGATGAAAGCGCTTGGATTTGATGGTATTTTCACTTCTTTACACATTCCAGAAGATGATACTTCCCTTTACCGCCAACGCTTGACTGATTTAGGGGCAATTGCTAAGGCAGAAAAAATGAAAATTATGGTAGATATTTCAGGTGAAGCGTTAAAAAGAGCGGGTTTTTCTTTCGATGAATTAGAGCCTTTAATTGAGTTGGGCGTAACTGGCCTCCGGATGGACTATGGCATTACGATAGAACAAATGGCTCATGCTTCACATAAGATTGATATAGGATTGAATGCTAGTACCATTACACTGGAAGAAGTGGCTGAGTTAAAGGCTCACCAAGCGGACTTTTCTCGCTTAGAAGCTTGGCATAATTATTATCCAAGACCTGAAACAGGCATTGGAACAACATTTTTTAATGAAAAGAACCGCTGGCTTAAAGAATTAGGCTTACAAGTTTTTACTTTTGTGCCAGGAGATGGGCAAACAAGAGGCCCAATTTTTGCTGGTTTACCAACATTAGAAAAACATCGTGGGCAAAATCCTTTCGCCGCTGCCGTTGGTTTGATGGCTGATCCTTATGTCGATGCTGTTTATATTGGTGATCCCAAAATTAGTGAGCGAACCATGGCTCAATTTGGTTATTATCACCAAACCAATCAATTTCTGTTAGAAGTAGCACCTAGCAAGAGCCGCTATTTGAAGCGAATACTTGGGACTCATACCAATCGTTTAGATGCTGCAAGAGATGTTTTGCGAAGTGAATTATCAAGAACGAGTGAAATGTTCAGAAAAGATGAAATTGCAACGATTGAGTCAGAGCAGACTGAAGCCCGTCCAGTGGGAACCGTAACGATTGATAATGAAAAATATGGTCGCTATATGGGAGAAATTCAAGTCACACTGGTGGACTTGCCGAAAGATGAAAAAGTCAATACGATTACACAAATTATTGAAAAAGATCAAACGATATTGCCGTTAATCAAGGCAGGCAATCAATTTACGCTAGTCACGGAAGGAACGATAGAGAATGAATTTAGAAAACTTAACAACTGAACGTAGAAATGAAAATACAATGGGCTTAGATGAGATGAGTGTCAAAGAAGCTTTACAAAAAATGAATCAAGAAGACCAAAAAGTTGCAATTGCAGTGGGTCAAGAATTAGCAGCCATTGAACCAGTGGTAGAAGCCATCATCAAAAGCTTCAATCAAGGCGGCCGCTTGATCTACATGGGCGCTGGTACGAGTGGTCGGTTAGGTGTCTTAGATGCAGCCGAATGCGTACCAACTTTTGGCGTCGAGCCAGAGATGGTTCAAGGCCTCATCGCTGGTGGTCAAAAAGCAATGACTGTCGCAGTAGAGGGTGCCGAAGATTCAAAAGAACTAGGTCGTCAAGATTTAGTTGATCTAAAATTATCAGCAAATGACATTGTTGTTGGGATTGCAGCCAGTGGTCGGACGCCTTACGTAATTGGCGGTTTAGAATATGCTACAACGGTGGGAGCAGCTACCGCAACTGTGGCATGTAATAAAAATGCCGAAATTAGTAAATATGCGCAAATGCCGATTGAAGTAGATGCAGGACCTGAATTTTTAACAGGTTCGACTCGCTTGAAATCTGGGACAGCTCAAAAATTAATTTTAAATATGTTATCAACTATTTCCATGATTGGTATTGGGAAAGTCTACAATAACTTAATGGTTGATGTAAAACCAACCAATGAAAAATTAGTGGAGCGTTCCAAACGGATTATTATGGAAGCAACGGGTTGTAGTTATGAAGTTGCCGAACTAAAATTTGTAGAAGCAGAAGAAAATGTGAAGTTAGCAATTGTAATGATTTTAACTGATAGTACTAAAGAAGAAGCAACACAAAAATTAATTGACGGGAATCAATTTATCAAGAATACATTAAATTAAGGAATTAGGAGGGTGTTTTAACATGGCAGAAGAAAGAATTAAACGCATTGCTGATGGGATTTATAAAGAAGTTGGTGGTCAAGAAAACGTGGACAAAGTCATTCATTGTATGACTCGTGTTCGTATGGATATCCGCGATTATGACAAAGTGGATATTGAAGGATTGAAAAAAATTGATGGCGTTATGGGCGTCGTAGAAGACGATACGTTGCAAGTAGTTGTTGGTCCAGGGACTGTTAACAAGGTTGCACAAGAAATGGTAGATCAAGCAGGTGTCAAATTGGGAGAACCATTTAATCATGGCACCGCAACTGATGATTCAGCAGGCAAATCTGGAAAAGATTTAGTAGAAGAAAAAGCCGCTCAAATGAAAGCACAACAAAAAGCGAAACAAAATAACACTTCACCATTTAAAAAAGTGTTAAAAGCCATTTCTAGTATCTTTGTTCCGATGATTCCTGCCTTTGTTGGGGCTGGTATTATTGGCGGGATTGCAGCTGTTATGTCTAACTTAGTTGTTGCTGGTGATATTTCAGCTTCATGGCAACAATATATTGATGTCTTAAATATCATTAAAAATGGGATTTTTGCTTATTTAGCTCTTTACACTGGGATTAACAGTGCCAGCGTTTTTGGTGCAACGCCAGCGTTGGGTGGTGTTATTGGGGCAGTCACAATGTTGACAGGAATGAATCCAGATGCACCAATCAGTAATATTTTCACTGGGGGAACATTATCTGCAGGTCAAGGCGGAATTATCGGTGTTATTTTTGCCGTATGGTTATTATCATTGTTAGAAAAACAATTGCATAAAATTGTCCCAGAATCAATTGATATTATCGTAACGCCAACCATTTCACTTTTAGTGATTGGCTTAGCAACTATTTTCTTAATCATGCCTGTAGCCGGAGCTATTTCTAATGGCTTAGTTGGTATTATCAATGTTGTCTTAGAAAAAGGTGGCATGGTTGCTGGCTTTACTCTTGGTTTAACCTTCTTGCCAATGGTAATGTTTGGTTTACATCAAATTTTGACGCCAATCCACATTGAAATGATTAATCAAACAGGGATGACTTTGTTATTACCAATCTTGGCCATGGCTGGTGCGGGACAAGTCGGTGCAGCTTTAGCATTATGGATTCGTTGTAAATCAGATAAAAAATTAGTTGAAATGATTAAAGGTGCCTTGCCAGTTGGGATTTTAGGTATTGGTGAACCATTAATCTACGGAGTTACTTTACCATTAGGACGTCCATTCATTACTGCTTGTATCGGCGGTGGTATTGGTGGTGCGGTGATTGGGGCCTTCGGTAATGTTGGTGCGATTGCTATTGGACCAAGTGGGGTGGCTTTAATTCCATTAATTGCCAACAACCAATGGCTTGCTTACGTATTAGGTTTATTGGCTGCTTACGCAGGTGGTTTTGTAGCAACGTTATTCTTTGGGATTCCTAAAGATATGCAAACAACTAAATAATAAATAGAAAAAGGAGAACTTGGCTTCTCCCTTTTTCTTTGTTAAAATTTAATTGCGTAGGAAATGGTGTATCAGGAGGGGTGTTTATGCAACAAAATATTGTCTTATCTATCCAAGATCGTCTACAACAATTACCAAAATCAGAACGAAAAATCGCAGAATATATTTTAAAAAATACAGAAACAGTTATTTCAATGAATGCGCAAGAGCTAGCGAAACAAGCAGGATCAAGTCCAGCGGCAATTATTCGCTTTTGTCATTCTATGGATGTGAATGGCTTCACAGAATTGAAACTTTTATTATCTGCAAATCTTGGCCAAATGAAGCAGCAAATGTACACTGAAGTTACTAAAGGGGAATCAACAGCTGATATTAAACAAAAGTTACAAGCGCGCTTTGTTCATGTGGTTGAGCGAAGCGGTCAGACATTAGAGGATGTCGCAGTGAATGAAGCCGTTGATTTGTTGGAAGAAACAGAAGTAATTTTTGTCTATGGGTTGGGTGCCTCTTCGTTGGTTGCTCAAGATATTTATCAAAAATTTACGCGATTAGGCCGAACGGTATTTACAACATTGGACCATCATTTATTTGCTTCTATGTTAGGCTCAACAGAAAAGCCTAGTGTTTTTATTGTTATTTCTAATTCTGGAACGAATAAAGAAGCAAGTACTTTAGCTGATTTAGCGAAGCAGCAAGGGATTCCTATTATTAGTATCACACAAGATGAAAAATCAGTGATTGGTGAAAAAAGTGATATCGTCCTCCAAACCTCTAGTGGGGAAGACGTGCCATTGAGAAGTGCGGCTACTGTTTCCTTGGTGGCACAATTGTATGTAGTCGATGTTTTATTTTTTGCTTATGCAGCAAAAAACTATAAGGAAACCTTAGAAAAAATTCAAATCTCAAGAAAAAATGTAGAACGTTTAAAAGAATAAACAAAAAGAGAAGGTTATCTGTCATTTTGACAGATAACCTTCTCTTTTTTTACAATAAACGGCGCTTTTCAGCGATCTTTTTTCCCTTTTCAATATAAGAAATATCATTAATTCCTTGAATGGTAAATGTTCCTTTTTCGTAAGTTAAGGTCGTCACGCTACCATTCTCCAGTGCCATCTGCATAGGCAAACTTGCATCAATTAAGGAAAGTAAAAAGGAAATTGTTAGTCCATGGGAAACCACCATGACTTTGCCGCCACCATTTTTTTCTCGATGATGAGCGATATCTTCGAAACCAGACCAAACACGATCACGGATAACTTCATAAGGCTCCGCCCAGTCAGCCGTATCGGCTTCAATAATAGCATTTGCTAACTCGCGATAGGTAATCTTCGTGGTCATCATGTCTTCATAACTTTTAAAAGCTAAAATGCGTGGCACCACACCCCAAAGTTCACCATCATAGCCGCCATCTAAAGAACCAAAACACCACTCACGAATCCGTTTATCGGTTAGGTAAGGAATCTTTTGGTGGTTTTGATGTTCTTGTAAAATAATCTGAGCGGTTTGCATGGCACGACCACTATCACTACTATAGGCTTCCTTAAAGTCTATGTCTCTAAGACCTAAGCCTAAATGATAAATGCCTTCTTCTCCTTGTTTGGTTAAGGGGGTATCTGACCAGCCTTGGGTACGGCCAATCGTATTAAACATCGTTTTTCCGTGACGAATAATATAAAGTGTCGTTGCTTCAGTCATTGCTACTCCTCCTAAGTTTCTTTAAATAGTGAATAAATCTCTAATTAAAAAATGGGTTTGTGGCTTTTTCATGTTGAATGGTTGTGGCATCACCGTGACCTGGATAAACAGGAAATTCTTCCGGTAAAGTGAATAGATAGGTCGTAATGCTGTGTAATAATTGTTGCATGTCACCAGTGTGTAAATCGGTACGACCAATACTACCTTTAAACAATGCATCCCCAACAACAACAAAATCATCAAAGACAAAGCTGACGCTACCAATTGAATGACCAGGTGTTGGGACTACGGAAAATTTCATGCCACCAATTTCATAATCGGTTAGTTTAAATTCATGTTCGGCGGGTTGAACAATAATATTTGCTATATCATCATGTCTGCCTAATCCTGAAAGATTCAAAATAGGATTGGAAAGCCACGCTTGTTCTAATGGACTAACATAAACAGGGATTTGATAATGATGGCGCAATTCTTCTACCGCACCAATATGATCATAGTGAGTATGTGTTAATAAAATAGCGGCTGGTTTCTTCCCTAAACGGGTAATTTCTTGAATTAGTTTTGCTCCTTCTGCACCTGGATCAATAATTAATAATGCTTCTTCATTATAAACAAGATAACAGTTCTCTTGAATAACACCTGTTCTAATTTGTTCGATCTGTATCATCTCAGGACCTCCTAAAGTTCTAACGATTCTCTTCAAGTATACCGAAGAATCTTAAGAATAGAAAGTTTTCTTGTTTATCCAAAGAAAAAATAAATCATTCTTAGAATGTTCGGTTTTTGCTTGTTTGAACATGGATTTTTTTTAAAAAAATCACATTTTTATAGTTATTAAGCGAAAGTTTATGTATAATCTTCATGTGATAGTAAGGAGGAGTATTAAATGTTTCATTTTGTAATAAAAGGAACAGGTTTTTCTAGTAAAAATTTGCAAGAGATTAAAGTCTATGAAGAGACACTTTTTTGTATAGATGAGGCCGGAGTAATTCAGGAAATAATTGAACCAGATGCTGAAGCGTATGAAACTGTGCTAGCAGAACAAAAAGAAGCACAACGTTTTCAAGAATTGCCCCAAGATTCTTATCTTTTACCCGGCTTTGTTGATTTACATGTCCATGCACCTCAGTGGGCACAATCAGGGACCGCTTTGGATATTCCATTGTATGAATGGCTGAATACGTACACGTTTCCTTTGGAGTCCAAGTTTGCAGATTTAGCATTTGCCCAACAAGTCTATGATGAATTGGTAACCCAATTGTTAGCTAATGGGACAACAACAGCCCTTTATTTTGCAACCATTCATTATGAAGCTAGCCGTTGTTTGGCAGAGATTTGTGCGGAAAAAGGGCAGCGTGGCTTAATTGGTAAAGTTGTAATGGATGATCTTAATGAGAATCCAGAGTACTATCGTGATCAAACAACGGAACAAGCATTAGAAGAAACGGAACGGTTTATTCAAGAAATTCAAACATTAGCGCAGCAAACAAAACAAGGCGTATATCCCGTTGTAACTCCGCGTTTCATTCCTAGTTGTACAGAAGAAGCACTTAAAGGATTAGGAGAATTAGCAGCGAAATATCAAGTCCATGTTCAAAGTCATTGTAGTGAGAGTGATTGGGAACATCAATTTGTTCAAGAACGTTTTGGAAAAAATGATGCTCAAGCATTGAATGATTTTGGTTTATTGACAGAAAAAGCAGTGATGGCACATGCAGGCTTTTTAGAAGAAGCAGATATGAATTTATTCCATGAAACAGGGACGGCTGTGGCGCACTGCCCAATCTCTAATGCTTATTTTGGTAATGCAGTAACACCGATTGCAAAATTAGTACATCAACATCAAGTAGAAGTTGGTTTAGGCAGTGATCTTTCAGGTGGTTTTTCACCAAGTCTTTTTGACAATTTAAAGCAAGCGGTTATTTCTTCTAGAATGTTAGAAGATGGCGTCGATGCTACAAAAAAACCAGAAGTACGAGGTGTTAAAACAGCACGGATTACAGTAAATGAAGCGTTTTATTTAGCTACTGCTGGTGGTGGTCAAGCACTAAGTTTGCCAATTGGAAAATTAGAAAAAGGGTATGCTTGGGATGTTCAAATTATTAATACAAGCTTGTCACAAGCACGAATCCCTAAAAATCCAGGGGAATCATTGCTTGATATTTTCCAAAAAATCTTATATTTAGCACGACCAGAGAATATTCGAGAAGTCTGGGTACAAGGTGAAAAAGTACATGATAAAAATTTAATGTCAGCAACTAAAGGAGTATAAAAAATGAGTGAAAAGAAACAAAATAATCTTCATTTAACAGTGGGGCCAGAAGATTCAGTATCTTTTGGGCAGGCCACTATGTTAGGGATTCAGCATGTCTTAGCAATGGACGTGTACGTCGTACCTGTGATCATTGCTTCAATTATTGGGATTAGCACAGCACAAACGTCTTCTTTAATCCAAGCGACATTCATAGCAGCAGGACTTGCCACGATTATTCAATCTCATTTTTGTATGAGATTACCAGTTGCGCAAGGCCCTTCATTTATTCCAATCGGGGCAATTGCAGGAATTTATTTTGCCAATAACCAACAAGGAAATGGCTGGGGCGCAGTTTTAGGTGCTAGTTTAGTGGGAGCAATTGTTGTTATTATATTAGGATTTACTGGTATCTTTAATCGTTTAATCACTAAATTTGTTCCACCAATTGTGGGAGGAACAATTATTTTTGTGGTGGGGCTTTCGTTAATGCCAGTCGCTTTATCGGATAATATTTACCATGCAAAAGGGGAATTAGGACAAAATATTTTATTAGCATTTATAGCAGCGGGGACGTTGATTTTCTTTGCACTCTTAGGTTCTGCTTTGAAAAAAGGGCGGATTTTCCGCGTTTCTTCTGTTATTTTGGCATTATTATTTGGGAGCATCGCGGCACAATTATTAGGGGTACTTGATTTATCAGCCGTTAGTGAAGCGGCTTGGTTTAGTTTGCCTCAGTTACCATTAGTTAACTTTTCTTTCCAATTTGATTGGTCAGCTATTGCCACGATGTTAGTTATTTATCTGGTTTTAATGGCGGAAACAACAGGCACTTGGTTTGCTGTGAGTCATGTTGTCGCTGAACCTTTGACCGAAGAAAAAATTAATCGCGGCGTAATTGGTGAAGGCTTAGGTTGCTTAGTTTCTTCATTCATTGGCGGCACGCCAGTAACTAGTTACTCTACAAATGCTGGGATTATTTCAATCACTGGAGTTGCTAGTCGCAAGGTTTTTGTGGCTGCAGGGGCGTGGTTTGTCTTATTTGGCTTATCTGGAAAACTTTCCACCTTGATTTCGGCCATTCCGGCACCAGTTATCGGCGGCGTTTTTGTGGTTGTTTGTGGCATCATTTCTGTAAGTGGAATGAAAGTCATGAGTGATGTAACAATTCATGAAAAAGAGATGTATGTAATTGCCGTTCCGATTATTATGACATTAGCGTTGACATTGTTACCAAAAGAGTTTTTGGAAACTCTACCACAATTTTTACAATATTTATTTAGTTCACCCGTGGCAACTGCCTCAATTGTTGCTATTTTATTGCAGGCCATTTTACCAAACGTTCAAGAAGGGTAAAAAGATTAATTTTCGTTAAAACGCCTTTGACAAGTGGCGGTAAATAGTGTAAATTAACAATGGTGTTTGTAAACACGAACGTTAAACGACCGAATGTTCGGTTTTTACGTTATTCTTGTAAATAACTAGGAGGCAGTAAGTATGAAAGTTTTTGATTATGAAGATGTCCAATTAATTCCCAATAAATGTATCGTGAATAGTCGTTCTGAATGTGATACTACAGTAACTTTAGGAAAACATTCGTTTAAAATGCCTGTCGTTCCAGCGAACATGCAAACAATTATTGATGAAACGATTGCGGAAACCCTTGCTGAAAATGGTTATTTTTATATCATGCATCGGTTTGATGAAGAGGCGCGAGTGCCATTTATTAAAAAAATGCAACAAAAGGGCTTGATCACGTCAATTAGTGTGGGCGTGAAAGAAGGGGAATACGCTTTTGTTGAAACGTTAGCCCGAGAAGGTTTAGTTCCTGACTACGTGACAATTGATATCGCCCATGGTCATTCAAATGCGGTGATTAATATGATTCAACACTTAAAAAAATTTTTACCAGAAACGTTCGTTATTGCGGGCAATGTTGGAACACCAGAAGCCGTTCGCGAATTAGAAAACGCTGGAGCCGATGCCACCAAAGTGGGGATTGGACCAGGAAAAGTTTGTATTACTAAAATTAAGACTGGCTTTGGGACAGGTGGCTGGCAGTTAGCGGCTTTACGTTGGTGTGCCAAAGCTGCTCGGAAACCAATTATTGCAGATGGTGGGATTCGGACCCATGGAGACATTGCAAAATCTGTGCGTTTTGGGGCAACTATGGTCATGATTGGTTCACTATTTGCTGGACATGAAGAATCACCAGGTGAAACAAAAGTGGAAGATGGCGTTGTTTACAAAGAATACTTTGGTAGCGCCTCTGAATTCCAAAAAGGCGAAAAGAAAAACGTTGAAGGGAAAAAAATCTGGTTACGCCATAAAGGGAAGTTGGCAGATACTTTAGTCGAAATGCAACAAGATTTACAATCTTCCATTTCATACGCGGGAGGTCGCGATTTAGAAGCGATTCGTAAAGTTGATTATGTGATTGTAAAAAATTCTATTTTTAATGGTGATACCATTTAAGATTCAACTATAGACTGAAAAGAAGACAGCACGTAGTGCAGAAATTAAAATGATTTCTGCATTACGTGCTTTTTTTACTTTACCTATCGTAGTAATCGTGTTAAGATAATTACAACGACAGACGTAGTACGATAGTTGAAGTACTTGAGGGAGGAATTTATGTGATTGGTAGTGATGCAATTCGAGGATACAACGATACCTTTATTCTCTCAATCTTACAATCCGGCGCTTCATATGGTTATGCGATTTCTAAACGCATTCGTGAAATTTCTAAAGAACAATATTCGATTAAAGAAACGACACTTTATTCTGCTTTTACACGTTTAGAGAAAAATGGCTACATTGAATCATTTCCAGGAGAAGTAACGCATGGCAAAAAGCGGACCTATTATCAAATAACCCGTGCAGGAGAGCGTTATTTAGAGGAAAAGTTACTAGAATGGGAAGTAACAAAAGACGTCGTCGAAGCATTTGTAAAGGAGATGGGAAAATGAAAATTATAGAAGAATTTATTGATAGCTTATTTTCAGGCGTTGTTGAAACATCTGAAACAAAACAATTAAAGGCGGACTTATTAGCAAATGCTGAGGATCGTTATGAAGATTTGCTCAGCCAAGGAAAATCGGAAAATGAAGCAATTGGTACAATTATTTCTGAATTTGGTACTATTGATGAATTAATGGAAGAATTGAATTTAGAAAATAAACAAGTGGATGAAACAAACGATTCAATGAACGGTTTGCCAGAAATTTCAGTGGAGGAAGGACTTGACTATTTAGCTGTCCAACGTAAAGGTGCTATTCAAATTGGTCTTGGTGTTGTTGCAATCATGGTGGGTGTTGGCTTGCTGGTTGGTATGCGTGGTGTTCTTTCTAACGGTCTCGGTTTAGTTTGTCTTTTCATAGGTGTGGCAATTGGCGTTCCATTATTTATTGTTGCTGGTAATCGGTTTGTTGCAATGGATAAACAACTGGGGCAACGATTGATTCCGACTAAGTTAAAAAAAGAAGTTGCACAAAGAGAACAAAGTTTTCAACGATCATTTATTTTTTGTATGGCAGCGGGCGTCGTTTTTTGTATTTTGGGTTTAATCCCAGTTGTTGTCTTTAGTAGTGGCCTTCATCTGATGATGCGCCGTTCCATGCATCAAATGATGGGCGGACAGTATTATAATGGAACGATGGGGATTAGTTGGCTCTTCTTTTTAGTATCGGTTGGCGTCTTCTTGTTTATATTTGGTGGAGTAATTAAAGGAAGTTTTAATAAATTGTTGAATGAAACTTATTTTTATTCAGAACATGTTGGTCATCCTGATTTTGCCCCTCAGCAAACAAAAACAGAGGAAGGACCTGTGGGAAATCCTGTCGGTGCAATTATTGCATCCGTTTATTGGCCCTTAGTTGTTGCACTCTATTTATTTATTAGTTTTGTTTTAGGGGATTGGCGGTTTAGTTGGTTAATCTTTATGTTCGCAGGAATCTTTTATAACACCATCCAAGCATTTTTACACAAACATTGAGACAAACCTGTTAATAGTAAAACAGAAAAGTGGGACATTCGTCAAAACGGCTGTTCCACTTTTCTTGTATTTTCGATTGACAAAAGCATTAAACTGGATTACTTTTAACTCATCCAATTGTTGAGGTGATGGCTATGTGGCAACTTAAAAAAGAACAAAGTGTTCCCATTTATCGCAGTATTATGGAAATGATTGTTCAAAAGATTCAAACAGGCGAATTATTACCAGGTGAAAAAATCCCTTCGGAACGTAAACTGGCAGAATACTTGTCTGTCAATCGTTCAACCGTTGTTCATGCATTAGATGAACTGGTGGACTTAGGCTGGATTGTGCGAAAAAGAGGGAGTGGAACGATCGTCAACGAAGGAAAATGGGGGGTAATGATGACGCCACGAACGGATTGGCATCGTTATTTAGAACAAAATGTGTTCAAACAAGCTCATCCCTTGGTGGCAGAGATTGAGTTACGTGCTAAACAAAATTTGCCGACTGACTTAGATATGTATACAGGTGAGTTACCGTTAGACTTAATTCCCAGTTTCGATTTTCCAGCATTAAATTGGAAACAATTTTTAAAAGAGGAAGCACAAGATGAATTAGGTTATTTGCCGTTAAGAAAAGAAATCCAAGCCATTACAGCAACGGAATATCAGCTTCATTTACCAAGTGAAAGTTTATTGCTTACTTCAGGTGCGCAACAAGCACTTTTTTTAGTTTTACAAGTTTTATTGAGACAAGGAGATAGTGTTGCCGTAGAAGATCCATCTTTCTTCTATGCCTTACCAATTTTCCAAGCTGCTGGTGTGCGCTTATTTGGTGTGCCCATGACAGAGGAAGGGATTGATCTTGAAGCGCTAGAACAAACAATCCGACAACATCGCATCAAAATGGTTATGGTTAATCCTTCCTTTCAAAATCCGACTGGGACAGTGATGCCTTTAAGAAAAAGAGAACAGCTCGTGAAAGTCTGTCAAACGTATCAAGTTCCTATTTTAGAAGATGATGTTTTTGGGCAGCTAAGTTTTATCCCGAAAACAGAAATTCCTCCTTTAAAAAAATTAGATCCAGACAATGTCTTGTATATCGGTTCGTTGTCAAAAATTTTAGGTTCGACCACGAAAATTGGTTGGTTAAGTGCGCCCGCCTCCGTGACGAAACAAATTGCAGAAGCCAGAAAAATGATGGATGTTTCGT
Organism: Enterococcus sp. DIV1758; assembly: GCF_051711985.1. Lineage (NCBI taxonomy): Bacteria > Bacillati > Bacillota > Bacilli > Lactobacillales > Enterococcaceae > Enterococcus > Enterococcus sp. DIV1758. The sequence continues at coordinate 1,945,201 of NZ_JBIOOA010000001.1, read as the reverse complement.
TGAGTATTTTTCCGCAGATGCTCGCTAAAATGGCGATTGAAGATCCTTCTTTTTCTGAAAAAATTACGTTATTAAATAAACAAGTGGAACAACGAGCAACAGCTGTATATCAAGTATTTAAATCGTTGCCAGAATGGGAAGTTTCGCCAGTAAAAGGCGGCTTTTATTTATGGGCACATTGGCGTCAAGGGGCACTTAAGCTAGAAGAGTGGCAAGTGTTTTTACGAGAAGGTGTTTTGGTAGCACCAAGTGTCGCTTTTAGTGAAAAACGTGGAAGTATTCGCTTGAACTGTTCCCGAATTTCACCAGAAGAAATGCCTCTTTTTTGTGAGCGAATGGTACGGATTACACGACAGCTTTCTGAAAATAGACAAACAAAAATAGAACACTAAGTAAGATTTTTCTTATAAAAATCATTTGCTGAGAGAAAACGCTACAACTTCCCTTTTCTAAACGAATATCCAATGCTATACTTAAAAAGTAAAAACAAAAAAACAAATGAGGTGTTTTCCATGTCTTGGGAACAAGTTTACCAACAATGGTTAAATGAAGAAAATATTCCAGAAAATTTAAAAAATGAATTAAAGGACTTAAATACAGACCCTGAAAAATGTGAAGATGCATTTTACGCACCATTAGAATTTGGGACTGCCGGGATGCGCGGGATTTTAGGCGCCGGTATTAATCGGATGAATATCTTTACGGTTCGTCAAGCAACAGAAGGACTTGCACGTTTTATGGATACGCAAGATCCTGAAACAAAACGTCGCGGTGTAGCCATTGCCTATGATTCACGTCATATGTCTCCAGAATTTGCAATGGAAGCAGCTAAAACATTAGCTAAACATGATATTCCTTCTTTTGTGTTTGAAAGCTTACGACCAACACCAGAATTATCTTTTGCGGTCCGCTACTTTAAAGCTTTTGCGGGAATCATGATTACGGCTTCTCACAATCCAGCTGCCTATAATGGCTACAAAGTCTATGGTGAAGACGGTGGTCAAATGCCGCCAGCTGATGCAGATGCATTAACTAAATATGTTCGTAGTATCGAAAATCCTTTGAAAATTGATGTCTTATCAGATGAAGAAGTTGCCCACAGCGGTTTAATTAACATTATTGGTGAAGAAGTCGATAATGCGTATTTGAAAGAAATTAAAACAGTTACGATTAATCAAGAATTAATTAACGAAATGGGTAAAGAATTAAAATTAGTTTACACTCCCTTACATGGAACTGGGAAAATGTTAGGAGAAAAGGCATTAAAACAAGCCGGTTTTGAAAAATTTGTTTTAGTACCTGAGCAAGCCGTTGCTGATCCTGACTTTACTACAGTTAAGTCACCAAACCCTGAAGAACATTCGGCATTCGAATATGCGATTCGTTTAGGGGAAAAAGAAGGCGCTGATTTATTGATTGCAACAGATCCAGATGCTGATCGTTTAGGTGCTGCTGTGCGGATGCCAAACGGAGACTACCAAGTATTAACAGGAAATCAATTAGGTTCAATTATGATTCATTATATTTTAGAAGCCCATCAACAAGCAGGCACGTTGCCTCAAAATGCTGCGGTTCTAAAATCAATCGTTTCTAGTGAACTTGCTACAGCGATTGCTGAGAAATATAATACGAAGATGTTTAATGTTTTAACAGGTTTCAAATTTATTGCTGAAAAAATTCAACAATACGAAGAAGACCACAGTCAAACGTTTATGTTTGGTTTTGAAGAAAGTTATGGTTACTTAGTGAAACCTTTTGTTCGTGATAAAGATGCAATTCAAGCGTTAGTTTTATTAGCAGAAGTAGCGGCTTTCTATAAAAAACAAGGAAAAACATTATACGATGGCTTACAAGATATCTTTGAAGAATTTGGTTACTTTGAAGAAAAAACTATTTCCGTAACAATGAGCGGAATTGAAGGAAGCGGTAAAATCAAAGCTTTAATGGCAAAATGTCGTGAACAAGCGCCAACTGAGTTTGCCGGGATTCAAGTTACTCAAACGGAAGATTTTAAAGAATTAACACGCATTTTTGCAGATGGTCAAACAGAACAATTACAAACGCCTCCTTCTGATGTGCTGAAATATCATTTAGAAGATGGCAGTTGGATTGCTATCCGACCATCAGGAACAGAACCAAAAATTAAATTCTATCTAGCGACAAAAGCAACAAGTAGTTCAGAAGCTTCTGAAAAAATTGCTGCGTTTGAAGCAGTCGTTAATGAATTAACAAAATAAAATAAACGAAACAGGCTGTACGGAAAAAAGTACGAATGTTAGTGTTTGTGTCAAAAGCTAATTGACTTTTGACACAAACACTTTATTTAACTAAGGAGGGAATGCTATGAAAATTGGCTTTATCGGTGCTGGCAGTATGGGCGGTGCCATGATTAAAGGGTTACTAAAAGCTGAGGCAGTCAAGAAGGAACATTTATATGTGAAAGGCGGCTCAAGTGGAACAGCAGAAGCACTTCAAAAAGAGTGGGGCTTTCAACTTGTCACAGATTATGCACTTTTCCAAGAATGTAAGGTTATTTTTATTGCGACAGGAGCAAAGGTCGTGTTACCTGTCCTTCAGGAATTAGCCCCTCATTTTTCCAACGAAAGTCTATTGATTTCTGTTGCAACAGGTCATACCATACAAGAAGCACAAATGGCCCTTGGCAATAAAGAAGCTAAAGTTGTTCATGCCATTCCTAATACACCAGTTAGCGTGAATCAAGGCGTGATTGGCGTAGCCTTGGCACCAACAATTGAAGGCCAAACGAAGGACCTGGTAATGGAACTTCTTGCTACTTTAGGGTTAGTCAAAGAAATTCGTGAAGCACAACTGGAAACTTTTGGCACTGTGGCTGGTTGCAGTCCAGCTTTTGTTGATATCTTTATGGAAGCATTGGGAGATGCAGCAGTCTTAGAAGGGTTACCAAGGGACTTATCTTATGAAATTGTCGCTCAAATGATAAAAGGAACGGCGACCTTAGCCTTAGACACGAAAAAACACCCAGGAGCATTGAAAGATGAAGTGACTTCTCCAGGAGGAAGTACGATTCGCGGTGTCGTAGCTCTAGAAAAAAATGGCTTCCGTTATGCCGTGATGGATGCAGTTCAGCAAGCCAACCACGAATAGATGAAGAAAGTTGGAAAATCGACAAGTTTGTCATTTTTCCGACTTTCTTTGTGCCATATTTTTCGTAGGAAAGAACAATCGCAGTTCTTATTTTAAAAAACTCTGTGTTATAATGAGTGGAAAGTGAGGCGACTATAATGAAACAAATGGAAGAAATCAAACAAGTAAGTCAATTATATAAAGTATTAAGTGATCCAACACGTTTAAGAATTTTGCTACTTTTAAAAGAAGGCGAGCATAACGTAACGGCGATTAGTGAACAATTGGAAATGGAACAGTCCGCCGTTTCTCATCAACTAAAATTATTAAGAGATAGCCGGGTTGTCAAGGCACGTCGCGAAGGAAAAACGATTTTTTATACATTAGATGATCATCATGTAATAGATATTTTAAATCAGACCTTTGAGCATATTGAACATCGATAAAAAGTAGGAAAAAATAGCGTAACTAGAATAGCGCTGTTGATGGAGGTAAAAATGAAGGATACCTTAAAGATCGGGTTACTAGGATTAGGGACTGTAGGCACTGGCGTTTTAACTCTCTTGAAAGAACATCAAGAGAAAATTTCACAAGTGACAGGAATGAATGTAGTCATTGAAAAAGCATTTGTCCGAAATCTTGAAACGAAACAAGCGCAAGCGGAAGAATACGGTCTGTCTTTAACAACTTCAATTGATGATATTTTAGAAGATAAAGAGATTCAAATCGTTGTGGAATTAATGGGAACCATTGAACCAGCCAAAACGTATATCATGAAAGCTTTAGAAAAGGGCAAACATATTGTGACTGCCAATAAAGATTTACTGGCGCAACATGGGAGTGAATTAGTAGCGTTAGCCCAAAAACATCATTGTGATTTATATTACGAAGCAAGTGTTGCTGGCGGGATTCCTATTTTAAGAACAATTGCTAATAGCTTAGCGGCAGACAATATTCAACAAGTTTTAGGAATTGTGAACGGTACGACGAATTATATGCTTACGCAAATGGTTTCTGCTGATAAAAGTTATGAAGAAGCTTTAGCAGAAGCGCAAGCGTTGGGATTTGCTGAAGCGGATCCGACAAATGATGTCGATGGAATCGATGCAGCCTATAAAATGGTTATTTTAAGTCAATTTGCTTTTGGGATGAATGTTTCATTACCACAAGTTGATATTCGTGGAATTCGCGGATTGTCTTTAGATGATGTCGCTATGGCTAAACAACTGGGGTATGAAATCAAATTGATTGGCTCTGCTGAACAAAATGAGAATAGTATCTCGGTGGAAGTAGCGCCTATGCTAGTCAATCAAAAGCATCCTATTGCATCTGTTCGTAATGAGTACAATGCAGTATTTATAAAAAGTGCAGGCGTGGGCGAATCAATGTATTACGGTCCAGGAGCTGGCGCTAAACCGACAGCAACCAGTGTTGTCAGTGATTTAATTACGATTGCTAAAAACATTCGCTTGACAACGACTGGCCATATGTTCAATTCGTATCAACATAAAACCCAATTGACGCGTTCCGAAAATGTATTTGGGCAGTACTATTTTTCGTTAGATGTTCCAGATACACCAGGACAATTTTTGCAGTTGACACAATTAATGACTAAAGCAGAAGTCAGCTTTGATCAATTAGTTCAACAGAGATCAGATGGACAGCGAGCAAGAATTGTTGCCATTACACACCAGATATCAAAAGCACAAATGCAACAAGTTGTGACAGCTATTCAAAATACGGAAGCCTTTCAGTTATTGAATGTAATGAAGGTTATAGGAGATGAGTAAACATGTATGAAGGTTTGTTAAAACAGTATCAAGCGTATTTGCCCGTAACAGAAAAAACACCAATGATTTCTTTAGCCGAAGGAAATACGCCACTGATTCCTTTACCTAATTTATCCAAAGAATTAGGTATTCAATTATATGGAAAATACGAAGGCTTAAATCCCACTGGCTCATTCAAAGATCGCGGGATGGTGATGGCTGTAGCAAAAGCGGTAGAAGAAGGTGCCAAAGCGATTGTTTGTGCTTCTACAGGAAATACTAGTGCCGCCGCTGCTGCGTATGCCACAAGAGCAGGCATTAAAGCGTATGTAGTGATTCCAGAAGGAAAAATCGCACTGGGAAAATTGGCGCAAGCTATTATGTATGGGGCGGACATTATTTCGATTCCAGGTAACTTTGATGAAGCATTAAAAGCGGTGCGAGAGATTGCGAAAACTGAGGCAGTTGCGCTAGTTAATTCAGTGAATCCTTATCGCTTAGAAGGGCAAAAGACAGCAGCTTTTGAAGTTTGTGAACAATTAGGTCAAGCGCCCGATGTCTTAGCGATTCCAGTTGGAAATGCCGGCAATATTTCCGCTTACTGGAAAGGCTTTAAAGAATGGCATGAAAAACAAGGAACAACTTTACCAAGAATGCATGGTTTTGAAGCAGAAGGTGCCGCAGCAATCGTGAAAGGACAAGTGATTGAGCAACCTGAAACCGTGGCGACAGCGATCCGGATTGGAAATCCTGCTAGTTGGCAATTAGCAGAACAGGCACGCGATGAATCGGGTGGTTTCATTGATGCCGTGACAGATCAAGAAATTTTAACGGCTTACCGAAAAATTGCTGCTCAAGATGGGGTTTTCATTGAACCTGGTTCGGCTGCCTCATTAGCTGGAGTTATTCAACATGTTAAAAGCGGTAAAATCAAAGCAGGTGAAACCGTCGTGGCAGTCTTTACTGGTAACGGACTGAAAGATCCTGATACAGCAATGGAGACAGAAGTAACTATTTCAAAAATGAGTGACGTGGAAGAAATGCGTCTGCACTTACGAAAAGGAGTCGCAACACTATGAAAATAAGAGTACCTGCCACTAGTGCCAACTTAGGACCTGGCTTTGATTCATGTGGCATTGCATTATCCGCTTATTTAACAATCAACGTTTTAGGTGAAAGTGAATTTTGGGAAATTCAACATACTTTGGGAGAAGAGATTCCTACTAATGAAGAGAATTTATTAATTCAAACGGCATTGAAAATTGCACCAGAATTAACACCAAAAGTTATTCGGATGGTTTCTGACATTCCCCTTGCAAGAGGACTAGGCAGTAGCTCAAGTGTGATTGTAGCAGGAATTGAATTAGCTAACCGACTAGCACATTTAAATTTGTCCCCTAAAGAAAAGGTCCGTTTGGCCACAGAGATGGAAGGACATCCGGATAATGTGGCCCCAGCTATTTTAGGAGATTTCGTGGTGGCTAGCCATGTAGAAAACCAAGTCTACCATGTCAAACATCACTTTCCAATGTGTGATGTCATTGCATTTATTCCAGAGGAACCATTATTTACCGAAAAAAGTCGTGCTGTTTTGCCCGAAAAATTGGCTTATAAAGAAGCAGTCGCGGCCAGCTCAATTGCCAATGTAATGATTGCCGCAATTTTAAACGGGGATTTACCTTTAGCAGGCAAAATGATGGAACAAGATAAATGGCATGAAACGTATCGTCGTTCATTGGTTCCTCACTTAAAAGAAATTCGTCGTTTAACTCAGCAAAAAGGTGCTTATGGCTCTTTCTTAAGCGGTGCTGGTCCTACTGTTCTAATCTTATCGCCAGAAGAACGAACCAACGAAATTGTTCAAAGCTTGGAGAAATTATCTACCAAATCGAGCATCCAAATTTTCAATATTGATCAAGAAGGCGTTCAAGTCTTTTAAAAAAACGAGAAAAAATCACTAGTGATTTTTTCTCGTTTTTTTTAATCCTCGGAGGTTTCCGTGGAATAATAACTATGATCTTCTAAGTTCAAAGCATTAAGAATCATTGAGGCAGTTTCTTCAATTGAAAGAGAAGCGACATCAATAACGATACAACCTAATTTTTGATAAAGATCATTAGCAAAAGCCAGTTCTCGCCGAATTTTTTCAATATCTGAATAAGAAGTATTTTCAGGCAATCCATATGCGCGCATTCGTTCTTTACGAATCCCGTTTAAAACATTGGGATCGTTGGTTAAGCCAACAATTTTTTTAGGGTCCATTTCGAATAATTGTTTCGGTAAATGTGCTTCAGGAATTAGTGGCAAATTAGCAACTTTTAAGTTCTTGTTGGCTAAAAAGAGACTTAGCGGTGTTTTAGAAGTTCGGGAAACACCAAGAAGTAACACATCCGCTTCTAAAAAGCCTCGTGGGTCCTTGCCATCGTCATATTTGACAGCAAATTCCATTGCTTCAATTCGTTTAAAATAATTTTCATTCAGATGATGTAAGGCACCTGGTTCCCGCATAGGTGCGACACCTGTTAATCGTTCGATTTCCGCAACAGGTGGTGTCAAAATGTCAAAATGGAACAATTGATGCTCATTGAAAAATTGATTAGCAATCGCCACGAGATGATCATTAATGATAGTATGCAGTACCATGGCCTCTGCTTTTTTGGCATCTTCTAACGCTTGCACCAGTTTATCTTCGTCTTTAACGAATGTTCGTCTAATCAAAGTAAAATCAACAGTGGGGTACTGGGCCATTGAAGCAGCCGCCAATTTTGAAGCGGTCTCGCCAGCAGAATCTGAGATGACAAAAATCGTCACACATTTTTTTTCTTCAGAAATAGTCATAGAGGGTAAGTCCTTTCTTGCATTTTTAATAATTTTATTATACCATAAGTCCAGAATCTATTTCGTAATGATTCTGATTTAGGTTGGTGAGGGAGGAAATGGCGATGGCACCAGTAAAAACCAATATTGAACAAGCCTTAGAAACCATGAAAGCCAGTGGATTAAAATATACTAAAAAACGAGAATTACTGATGAGCTATTTGATTAAGCGAAATCGGTATGTTTCTGCACGTGAAGTGTATGAATTTATGAATGAAACCTTTAAAGGAGTCAGTTATGATACGGTTTATCGTAACTTGCATGACTTTGAGCGCTTAGAATTGCTAGAAAAAACAGAATTAAATGGCGAGCAAAAGTTTCGCTTCCGTTGTTGCCAAGAGGTGGAACATCATCATCACTTTATTTGTACGGTTTGTGGCAAAACGGAAGAAATTCACATGTGTCCGATGAATTTTTTTGAAGAACAGTTAAAAGGTTGTTCAATTGAAGGACATCGCTTTGAAATACTTGGTCGTTGTGCCGATTGTTGCGAAAAATAGCGAATAAGACGAAAAATCAAACAAAAATTTCGTATTTTATCAGTAGAGTGGTTGACGGTTATTTATGCTTTAGCTATAATATAACAAGGACAGTATTTTAATTTGTGGGTTTTTCCCACAAATAAGAAAAACGGTTACTTTTTAAGCTCGGAGGGAGGGAATAACATGTCAAAAACAGTCGTTCGTAAAAACGAATCTCTTGATGATGCTCTTCGTCGCTTCAAACGTTCCGTTTCAAAAGCGGGTACTTTACAAGAATCACGTAAACGTGAATTCTACGAAAAACCAAGTGTAAAGCGTAAGAAAAAATCTGAAGCAGCTAGAAAACGTAAAAAATTCTAGTTTTGAATGAATTGGAGTTGGTGGTATGTCATTGCTAACCACATTGAATGACGACATTAAAACAGCGATGAAAGCTAAAGACAAAGAAACTTTAGCCGTACTTCGTATGTTAAAGACTGCCATTCAAAATGATCAGATTAAAGCGGGCCGTGAATTGAACGGAGAAGAAGAACTCACTGTATTGTCTCGTGAGATGAAACAGAGAAAAGATTCTTTATCAGAGTTTGAAAAGGCGGGACGCGACGATCTTGTTGAAAAAGTAAAAGTTGAAATAGCAATTGTTGAAAAATATATGCCTCAACAACTAACAGAGGAAGAAATTCGTCAACTAGTTCAAGAGGTAATGACGCAAACTGGCGCCACTTCACCAAAAGATTTTGGTAAAGTGATGGGCGCTATGATGCCGAAAGTCAAAGGCAAAGCCGATGGCAACCAAGTTAACGCAATTGTGAAAGAATTATTACAAGAAAACTAAGAGCGTTATCGAAACTAGGACAGGATACTGTCCTAGTTTTTTTATGTAAAGAGAAAACCGGTAGCTTTTTACGGTTTTCTCTTTTTTGACTTTCAAAGTCAAATCAGGTACGACTTCTTTTTAAACAGATAAGAATGTGGTATCATTGTAAAGGACTATATAATAAAGGAGATGGACGTTTTTTGACAGATAATCAGTCAAAATCTTTGGAATTAATACTTACTGATTCTGATGATGCACACATGCTTTTAGGAACACATGATAAACATATCAAATTTTTAGAAGAGAATACCCACGTAACGATTAATAGTCGTGGCGAAGTTATTCAGTTAATTGGCGAATCATCAGAGGTAGAGTTAGTCGCTTCCGTGTTAAGAGCGCTGCAAACATTAATTCAACGAGGCATCAAAGTGCATACGCCAGATGTCGTTTCTGCTTTAAAAATGGCCAAAGCTGGAAATTTAGAGGCGTTTATTGCCATGTATGAAGAAGAAATTATGAAGGACCATCATGGTCGGGCCATCCGAATTAAGAATGTTGGTCAAAAAAAATATATCGATGCAGTTAAAACTCATGACGTCATTTTCGGGGTGGGGCCTGCGGGGACAGGAAAAACCTTTTTAGCCGTGGTGATGGCGGTAGCAGCTTTGAAAAAAGGCGAAGTACAAAAAATTATTTTAACTCGTCCAGCGGTGGAAGCTGGCGAAAGCTTGGGCTTTTTACCAGGTGACTTAAAAGAAAAAGTCGATCCTTATTTACGTCCAGTTTACGATGCCTTATATCAAATTTTTGGTATGGATCATACAAATCGCTTAATGGAACGCGGCGTTATTGAAATTGCCCCGCTTGCTTATATGCGTGGTCGTACATTGGATGATGCTTTTGTCATTCTAGATGAAGCACAAAATACCACGGTTGCCCAAATGAAAATGTTTTTAACTCGTTTAGGGTTTAGTTCAAAAATGATTGTTAATGGAGATACTAGTCAAATTGACTTGCCACGTGGTGTAACAAGTGGTTTAGTTAACGCCGAGCGTACGTTAAAAGACATTGAAAAAATTGCCTTTGTAAATTTTGAAGCCAGTGACGTTGTGCGTCATCCGGTTGTAGCACAAATTATTCAAGCCTATGAAAAAGAACAACAAAAGCATTCCTAAGCAGTTAGGGAAGGAGTGAAAGTACCTTTTGAAAAAAGTACTTACAAAGTTAGGGGATCGTTTAGGTAAGGCCTACTTACCTATTTTATTAGCCGTTTTTTCTCTTCTTTTATTTATGATTATGTTTGGCAGTGTCCATCAGAAAAGAGTAGAAATTAAAGAAGGTCAACTGGCCGAGAAAACCATTCGTGCAAATAAAAATATCGAGAATACCTACGAAACAGAACAAAGAAAAAAATTGGCAGCAGAAGCTGTCACCCCCGAATATATTTATCAAGAAGATACGGCATCTGTCCAACATAATCGTATTGATAAATTATTTAAATTGATTGATTCTGCGAATGAAAAAGTAGACAAAGAGTACAGCAATAAGCAAGCGAAGGCCAAAAAGGAAGAAACGATTCCTGCGCCGACCGTGGAAGAACGAGTAGCTAGCTTAAAGTCATTGTTTGAATCTTTACCGCAAGATGAAGTTACGTTTTATCAAAGTTTTCCTAATGTTTTTTATCAAACAATCTTTACATTAACCTCTGAGCAATTGGATAAGGTTCGTTCAGAAAGTTTGATGTTGGTGGATGACGCAATGCAAAATCACGTTCGAGAATCTGATTTGGATAAAATTCGCCAAGAAGCTAACGGTAAAATTCAATACTTAGATATTACGAGTACCATGCAACAAGTCATTCGTTACATTGTTAACCAAGGGATTGTGGTAAACGATATTGCCAATGAAAAACGAACAGAAGAGCTGCGTCAAAAAGCGATGAATGCTGTTCAACCCGCAATGATTTATCAAGGCGAAATTATTGTTCGTGAAGGTACTCAAATTGATGCAAAAGCGGTCGAAAAACTTGAGTTACTAGGAATGACTAGTCAAAATACCTCTATTTTTCCGATGGTGGCATTAGCATTAGCTATTTTACTTCAAGTTGAAGTGTTAATTTTCTTTACAAAACAAGTGACTGAGCCTTCGCGACAACGCTCGTTTATTATCTTTTACACGGGTGCTATGCTAATCAGTGTTATTTTAATGAAATTCTTCCAGATTTTCCAAACAGAGCAGTTGATGTATATTCCCTTGTTCTATCCGGCAGCCTTTGCGCCGCTGATTCTAAATCATTTTGTAAATCGTCGTTCAGGGATAATCGCTGCCATTTTCCAAGTCGTTTTTGCGTTATTTATCTTTTATAATTCTATTGGCACAAACTCGTTGACGGTTATTCTGATTATGTACTTATTCTCAGGATTTCTAGCAACAGTTGTTAAACGGAAACGGATGAGTGAGCAAGTTTTCCCAGCTTTAATGTGGGTAGTGGTCTTTCCTGTTTTCATGGCGGTTGTCTTAATGATTTATCAAGGAATGAGTTTAACAGATGGTAAAACGTGGACAGCTTTAATTTGTGCAGGTGCAGGAACGGTACTTTCATTTTTAGCAACAATGGGCTTGCATCCATATATCGAATTATTAGTGACTGATGATAGTATGATTGTCTTGAATGAATTAAGTAATCCGAACCATCCGTTGTTAAAACAACTGTTAGAAGAAGCGCCAGGTACCTATCATCATAGCATGATGGTGGCTAGTTTGAGCGCTAACGCTGTTGCTGAGATTGGTGGACGGTCGCTATTAACACGAGTTGCTTGTTATTACCATGACATTGGCAAAATTAAACACGCCAATTTCTTTGTGGAAAACTTACCTGCTGGCGCAGAAAATCCACATAACTTTTTATTGCCAGAAGATAGTAAACAAATTATTTTTGGCCACGTAATTGATGGCGCCAAAATTTTAGAAGAGTACAATATGCCGCAAATGGTGATTGACATTTGTCGTCAACATCATGGCACAACATTGATGAAATTTTTCTATGTGAAAGCAAAAGAACGCAATCCTGAAATTAAAGAATCAGACTTCCGTTATCCTGGGCCACGTCCACAAACACGAGAAGCAGGGATTGTGAGTATTGCTGATACTTGTGAGGCTGCTGTGCGGGCGATGGATCATCCGACCAACGAAAAAATTCAAGCCTTTGTGCATAATGTGATTCAAGATAGAATTTCAGATGGCCAATTAGATGAATGCGGGTTAACGATGAAAGAGATTCGCATCATTGAAAAATCATTAATTAATGGATTATGCAGTACCTTCCATTCACGGATTAAGTATCCAAAAATGAAAGCTGAAGCAGAAGAAATGAAAGATGAACAAGAAAAGAGAGATGACTAATGGATATTACTTTCATTGATGAAACCGAGAAAGTACCAACAGAAGAAATCAAAGAAATCGAAAATTTGCTGCAATTTGCAGCGGGTTTTCTAGAAATTGCCGAAGATACGGAGATGTCGGTGACTTTTACAGATAACGCAGGTATCCAAGTGATTAATCGTGACTATCGGGGCAAAGATATGCCTACAGATGTCATCAGTTTTGCTTTAGAGGATGAAGGGGAAGACGAATTGCCAATTATTTTTGATGATGAAGAGTTGGCAGAGCTACCACGTAATCTAGGTGATTTAATTATTTCAACAGAGCGAGCAGCAGAACAAGCAGTTGAATATGGGCACACATTGGAGCGAGAAATGGGCTTTTTGGCAGTACATGGCTTTTTACATTTGAATGGGTACGATCATATGGAACCTGAAGATGAAAAAGAAATGTTTGGTTTACAGAAAGAGATTTTAGATGCGTATGGCCTTAAAAGATGAGCAAACAGGAAAAAATAAACATTTTATTAATTCATTAGAATTTGCCTGGCAAGGAATCAAAACAGTTTTTCGAGAAGAACGTAATATGCGCAAACATGTGGCGTTTGGCGTCACGGCCATTGTGTTTGGTTTCTTGTTTTCCTTAACACTTGCTGAATGGCTGTGGTTGTTATTGGCCGTTTTTCTTGTCTGGTTGGCAGAAATTATCAACACAATTTTTGAAAATGTCGTAGATATGTTTACGGATTTTCACTTTCATCCAATCGGAAAAAAAGTCAAAGACATGGCCGCAGGAGCTGTTTTATTAACAGCCGGTTTCGCAGTGCTAGTAGGACTAATTCTATTTGTACCAAAAATTTTACAAATCATTCAAATGTGGAAATAAGAGGAGAAATACAATGACAACTGAACATAAATCTGGTTTCGTAGCCATTGTCGGCAGACCAAATGTTGGAAAATCAACATTGTTAAATCGAATTGTCGGCCAAAAAATTGCAATTATGAGTGACAAAGCACAAACAACTCGTAATAAGATTCAAGGAATTTATACAATTCCTGAAGCACAAATTGTTTTTATCGATACTCCAGGGATTCACAAACCTAAACACCGCTTAGGCGATTTCATGGTGGAAAGTGCCTACAATGCGATGCGTGAAGTAGATGCTACTTTATTTATGGTAAGTGCTGATCAAAAACGCGGGAAAGGTGACGACTTTATTATTGAACGATTGAAAAATAATAATAGTCCAGTCTACTTGATTATTAATAAAATTGACAAAGTCCATCCAGATGATTTATTGAGTATTATTGAAGACTATTCGAAACAAATGGACTTTAAAGAAATTATTCCCATTTCTGCCACTGAAGGAAATAATTTTGAGCATTTGATGGATGTTCTCGTTGAGCAAATGCCAGAAGGACCACAATATTTCCCTGATGACCAAATTACGGATCATCCAGAATATTTTATCGTTTCCGAATTAATTCGTGAAAAAGTGTTACTTTTAACAAGAGATGAGATTCCTCATTCTGTCGCTGTCGTTGTGGACTCAATGAAACGGGATGAAAACGATAAAGTCCATGTCCAAGCAACCATTATTGTGGAACGGGACAGTCAAAAAGGTATCATTATTGGCAAAGGCGGAAAAATGCTGAAACAAATTGGTACCAAGGCGCGTCAAGATATTGAATATTTATTAGATGACAAAGTGTATTTGGAGCTTTGGGTAAAAGTCCAAAAAGACTGGCGTGACAAAAAAATCTATTTACAAGATTTTGGTTATCGCAAAGAAGAATATTAAGAAAGTAGTGTTTGGGAAGCGAGTGTATAAACGAACTTTCCAAACACTACACTAATTTACATAAGAAATGGAAGTGAATTGAATGGCATTAGGGGAGACCAAAGGCATTATTTTATTTACGAAGGATTTTAAAGAGAAGGATAAACTCGTCAAAATTTTTACAGAATCCTATGGAAAATTGATGTTTTTTGTGAAAGGCGCGCATCGAAAAAATAATCCTCTTTTGCCAGCGATTCTGCCATTTACAGAAGCCGTCTACATCGGAAATTTTAGAGAAGAAGGCTTATCTTTTCTCAATAGCAGCAAAGAAGTTCAACCTTTTCGAAACATTCAACAAGACATATTTATTAACGCATATGGAACATATATTTTAAACTTAGTCGATGCAGCAATTGAAGATCAGCACTATGATCCAAACTTATTTCAATTTACCCACATGGCATTATCCGCTTTAAATGAGCAAAAAGATCCGGAAATCATTACAAATATTTTTGAAATTCAATTGTTAGAACGGTTTGGTGTACGACCAGAATGGCATCATTGTGTGGCTTGTGGCGAAACACAAGGGAAATTTGATTATTCCTCAAAATATAGCGGTGTGCTTTGTGAAAAACATTGGCATTTAGATGAACAGCGCTACCATGCAGATCCTAGAGCAATTCATTTTATTCGCTTATTTTCGCAAGTCTCCTATGAAAAAGTCCAAAACATTCAAGTAAAAGAAGAAACTAAGAAAAGTATTCGAGAAACGATTGATATGTTATACGATGAATATGTCGGGTTGCATTTAAAAAGCAAAAAATTTATTGATCAAATGAAAACGTGGGAAAATACGTTAAAAATTCCACCACGAAAGAAGGAAGAAAAAGAAACATAAACAAGCAGTCGTTTTTCTAAAAAAAATTTGACAACTTCCCTCAGACACCGTATTATGATAGAGAAGTTAAATACGTACGAAGAAAAAGAGAAGTAAAAAGAACCCTCTGTTAAGCGAATCTGGGAGAGTGGGAGCCAGAAACACGGAACTTTTGAAAGGCACTTTGGAGTACGACAAACGAAGCTGCCGATGAACACATCGGAAGTAGGGTGGAACCGCGATAATTATTCGTCCCTATGTCTATTAATAGGCATGGGGACTTTTTGCTGTGAATCACTACGATTGGCGCAAATGCGACAGAGTAGATGATGAACAGTACAAGGTGACCAAAGGGAACGTTGTAACCGAATAAAAAAAGCAAACAGTTAACACCAAAAGAAAAATAGTAACGTTTATTCAAAAAAGCTCAATTGGCGCAAAAGTGTCAGAGCAGATGTGGAACAGCACAAGGTGACCAAAGGGAACGTTGTCTCCTCTATGTTAAAACAAACTGCTTAGCCAAAAACATGGAGTAGATGATGAACAGTACAAGGTGACCAAAGGGAACGTTGTCTCCTCTGTGCTAAAACAAACTGTTTAGCCAAAAACATGGAGCAGATGTGGAACGTTATAACAGAATAAAAATTATCCCATTCTACAAAATTGTTTCTCTGTAGCCCTTTTTAAATTTACATTCCCGAAGCAAAGCCAATCCCTATGTCTATAAAAAATATTCCAAGGAGGAAAACAATGAAAAACAAGTTAACCGTACAAGAAATGATTTTAACCTTGCAAAAATTTTGGTCATCTAATGGCTGTATGTTAATGCAAGCCTATGATACAGAAAAGGGAGCCGGTACCATGAGTCCTTACACGTTTTTACGTGCCATTGGACCTGAACCATGGAATGCTGCCTACGTAGAACCTTCTCGTCGTCCAGCTGATGGACGCTATGGTGAAAATCCAAACCGTCTATACCAACATCATCAATTCCAAGTTGTAATGAAGCCTTCTCCTGAAAATATCCAAGAACTTTATCTAGAAAGTTTGAAATTATTAGGAATTGATCCATTAGAACATGACATTCGTTTTGTAGAAGATAACTGGGAAAATCCTTCAATGGGCTGTGCTGGTTTAGGTTGGGAAGTTTGGTTAGATGGCATGGAAATTACCCAATTTACGTATTTCCAACAAGTCGGGGGCTTACAATGTCATCCTGTCACTTCTGAAATTACTTATGGGTTAGAACGCTTGGCATCATATATCCAAGAAGTCGAAAGTGTCTATGATCTAGAATGGACACAAGGCGTTAAATATGGTGAAATTTTTGTCCAACCTGAATATGAACATTCAAAATATTCCTTTGAAATTAGTAACCAAGAAATGCTTTTAGAAAACTTTGACAAATTTGAAAAAGAAGCTAAACGCTGTATTGAAGAAAGCTTAGTTCACCCAGCCTATGATTATATTTTAAAATGTAGCCATACATTCAATTTATTAGATGCTCGCGGCGCTGTCTCTGTAACGGAACGTGCAGGATATTTAGCCCGCATTCGGAATATGGCTCGTTCCGTAGCGAAAATTTTTGTGGCTGAACGTGAAAAATTAGGGTTCCCATTATTAAATAAAGATCAAAGTGTATCCAAGGAGGCAGAATAACATGGCAAAAGATTTATTATTAGAAATTGGCTTAGAAGAAATGCCCGCACATGTTGTCACACCAAGCCGTATCCAACTTGAAGAAAAAGTAATCAAATTTTTAGATGAACATCACTTAGACTATGAAACAGTGCAATCCTTTGCCACACCTCGTCGTTTAGCCGTGAAAGTAACTGCGATTCCTGAAAAACAAGCGGATGTTGAAGAAGAAGTAAAAGGTCCAGCGAAAAAGATTGCTTTAGATGCTGAAGGAAATTGGTCAAAAGCTGCACAAGGTTTTGTACGCGGCCAAGGAGTCACAACTGAGGACATTGTTTTCAAAGAATTAAATGGTGTCGAATATGTCTATGTGACGAAGTTTACCAAAGGCCAAAGTGCCAAAGAAGTATTAACAAAATTAAATGACGTGATTACAAGTCTAACTTTCCCGGTAACAATGCACTGGGCAAACTATGATTTCGAATATATTCGTCCAATTCACTGGATTGTGGCACTACTTGATGATGAAGTAATTCCTTTCAAAGTGTTAGACGTGACGACAGGGCAAACTTCTCGTGGCCACCGTTTCTTGGGAGACGATGTGACGTTCCAACATACTAATGAATATGAAGCAAAATTAAAAGAACAATTTGTAGTGGTTCAACCGAATGAACGGAAACAAATGATTGTTGATCAAGCGAACGCACTCGCTGCAGAAAAAAATTGGCAGTTAGCTTTAGATGAAGAGTTACTGGAAGAAGTTACAAATTTAGTGGAATATCCAACTGCATTTGTAGGCAGTTTTGATGAAAAATATTTATCTGTTCCAGATGAAGTATTAGTGACTTCTATGAAAGAACACCAACGTTACTTTGAAGTTCGTAACGACCAAGGCTTATTAATGCCGCATTTTATCGCTGTTCGTAATGGGGATAATGTTCACCTTGAAAACGTGATTAAAGGAAATGAAAAAGTGTTAATTGCTCGTTTAGAAGATGCAGAATTCTTTTACAATGAAGATAAAAAATTAACGATTGAAGCATGTGTTGAAAAACTAAAAAATGTGACTTTCCATGAAAAGATTGGCTCAATTTATGAAAAAATGCAACGGGTTGCTCTAATTGCACAAATCATTGGTCGAAAAGTTGGCTTATCTGAGGAGGAATTGGAAGATTTAAAACGTGCCTCTGAAATTTATAAATTTGACTTAGTAACAAATATGGTTGGTGAATTCCCAGAATTACAAGGAATTATGGGAGAAAAATATGCCTTATTACAAGGCGAAAAACCAGCTGTAGCAACGGCTATTCGAGAACATTATCTACCAACTTCCAGTGAAGGTGAATTGCCAGAAACAGCAATCGGGGCTGTTTTAGCCTTAGCCGATAAGCTTGACAGCGTCTTTTCATTCTTCTCAGTTGGTATGATTCCAACAGGTTCTAACGATCCTTATGCACTTCGTCGTCAAACCTATGGCGTTATCCGAATTATTGAAGATAAAGGCTGGACCTTCCCATTAGTCCAATTACAAACAGAAGTTGATGAAGCAGTGAATCAAGATGTTGAGAAATATGGCGTTTTACTAAACGAAGGACAAGCAGAAGTCGTTGAATTTGTGAAAGCTCGCTTACGTCAATTATTAATGACGAAAAATGTTCGCCATGACATTATCGATGCAGTGGTGTCTGCTGAGCAAGCCGATTTATCGAAATTATTTGCTTCAGCGAATATTTTAAAAAGCCGTTTTGAAGATCAAGATTTTAAACCATCAATGGAAGCCTTAACGCGTGTTATTAATTTAGCGAAAAAAGGTCAAGAACTTTTAGGTGATACTGAAGAAGGGATTGATCCAAGTCTGTTTGAAAATAAGGCAGAAAAAGAACTGTATCAAGCAGTTAACGATTTATCTGAAGCATTTGCGACACGCACGATTGCAGAAAACTATGAAGCACTAGTAAATCTACGTCCGTTAATTGATGCGTACTTCAATGAAACGATGGTTATGGTTGAGGATGAAAAAGTCAAACAAAACCGATTAAAACAATTAATGCAAATTGCTAAAATGGCGTTATCAATTGCTAGCTTAGATTTATTAATTGTAAAATAAAAAGCGCTGTTTTTCGACCGCTAAGGAGGAACCGACAGCATGTCTGAAACAACGTTTGAACAAATTTTAACACAATTATCAAAGCCAGCTGTTCGTGCGCTAACGAATGAAAAAATCGACAGTGTGGATGAACTCTACGCACGAGGCCGAAAAGCGTTACTTTCGTTGCATGGCTTTGGTCCAAAGTCTATTCGAACTATTGAAGAGATGACTGGGAAAGAATTGAAGTAAAAAAAGGATCGCCGTTTAGAGGCGATCCTTTTTTTATTTACGTTTTTGTTTTCCAGCATTGCGACCTTTATTGCCGTTTGCTTTTGGTTGGTTCGTTTTTTGTGTTACTTTGTTTGTTTCTTTTGGTGTCACATCCTTAATAGGAGTAACCACTTGTTTTGGTGGGTTATTTTTCAATTCTTCTTGTACTTGTTTTTTAATTCTTGGACGTAAGAGGATATTTGTGATGGCAGATTGAATACATGTGAAAATACCACCAACTACCCAGTAAAGCGCTACGCCTGCAGGTGAGCTAAAGGACATGAAAACAATCATTAATGGTGAAACAATCAGCATTGATTTCATTGTTTTCTTTTGTTCTTCAGGAATACCAATCATTGAAATATAACCTTGAGCTAAATAGGCTAAACCAGCTAATGCCACTAAAATCATATTTGGTTGCCCTAAATTCATTCCTAAGAAGCTTGCCGTGGCAATACCTTTTGTATAACGAGCAGCAAAGAACAGAGAAGAGAAAATAGGCATTTGAATTAATAAAGGCAAACAACCAATTCCGCCAACCATACTCACATTGTTTTCTTTATAAATCCTTTGTAGTTCTGCTTGTGCGGCCATTTGTTCTTCACGCGTACTTGCTTGTTTCATTTTTGCTTGTGCAACATCCACTTGAGGTTTGATTGCTTGCATTTTTTCCGTTTGGATAAAGCTTTTTTTCGATTGATGTAAGCCTAACGGTAAAATAATGATCCGTACAATAATGGTGATAAAAATAATCGCCCAACCATAGTTCCAATTAAAGTTATCGACAAGATAAGTAATTGCATTACTCATCGGTAAAACAAGGAAGTTATAGACAAAACCTTCACCAGTTGGTTGTCCATCTGCTCCTGTTTTCACACAGCCTGATAAAAACATTACTAAAAATAGTAAGCCAGAGCCGTAAAGCCATCGGTTTAATTTACGCATGTAATTCGGTCCTTTTCTAAAAAATTTTTACATGGTTAACTATACTTGAAACAGCGCTCTTTTTCAATCAAAATCGAAAAGAAGCTCTTACAAAAATCAATAAAAAGCAGGAACTACTTGCTGTTCAAGGCTTCTTCCCGAAGAAATCAATCGTTAGAAAGTAAGTTTATTGGATTACTTTAAATTGTTCCGTTTCTTCTAACAAAGGGTCTTCTTGAATATCAACATACGTTACACGTCCCGCTGGACTGGGGGAATCTTTGATTTTTTTGATAAATGTTTCCATTATGTCTTCAGGTGCAATTGCTGTGATTGAAACGGACCCGTCGTCTTCGTTTCTCACTGAACCAGTGACACCTAATTGATCTGCCACCATTTTGGTCATGTAGCGGAAGCCAACACCTTGGACACGCCCTTGTACATTCATTCTTAGTTTTTCCATGAGAGACACTTCCTTTGCTTTTTTCTTTATGATAGCGATTTTTCTTGGTTCTAGCAAGTATCCAAGCAAGCTAGAAGCATGCTATAATACAAAGGCGAGGTGACTTATGAAAGAAATTACATCAACGAAAAATAACCAATTAAAAGAATGGAAAAAATTACACAAAAAGAAGTACCGAGAAGAACTGAACCAATATATAATAGAAGGATTTCATTTAGTTGAAGAAGCTGTGAAGGCCAACGCCGATGTTCAGTGGATTTTGTTTAACCAAAGAGGTCAACAAGAATGGGGAACTTGGTTAGCTGAACAAGAAACAGAAAAATTAATTTTTGTTAGTGATGAGGTTTTAAATAGCTTGTCGGAGCTGCCAACTTCACAAGGAATTTTGGCAATTGTCACCTTGGAAACGCAACAAGAGCAGTCGCTTTCTTTTAAAGGTGGTTGGTTACTTTTAGATAATATCCAAGACCCTGGTAATGTTGGTACGATGATTCGCACAGCTGATGCAGCAGGTTTAGCAGGTGTGATTTTAGGTAAGGGCACAGCAGATATTTACAATACAAAAGTGTTGCGCTCAATGCAGGGAAGTCACTATCATTTGCCGGTTCTCCAACGAGAATTGACCGAAGTGGTTCAGGCATTCAAGAAGCAAGGTCTACCAGTTTTCGGTACAGAACTAAATGAAGCTGCGATTGCTTATTATGAACAAGAGGCAGTGGAAAATTATGCGTTGATTTTAGGCAATGAAGGTAGCGGGGTTTCGCCAGAATTGTTAGCAGAAACCACGAAAAATCTTTATATTCCAATGAAAGGTCAAGCAGAATCATTGAATGTCGCTATCGCAGCGGGCGTGTTAATGTTTTATTTTGAAAATAATCAATAACAGAAATGAGTGTCAAAAAATGCTGACTATCAAAAAGACAACCCAGTTAACAGAAAAAGAATTAGAAACCATTATGGCTATTTGGCTGCAAACGAATCTAGAAGCTCATCCATTTGTCGCGCCAACTTATTGGCAAGAAAATAAAGCATTTGTCCGCGCTGCGTTACCAAAAGCAACACTGATTTTAGCAGAAGAAGAGGATCAGATAATTGGGTTTTTAGGATTAATGGATAACTATATCGCAGGAATTTTTATAAAAAAAGCGTTTCAAGGGAAGGGCATCGGTCAGAAATTACTGCAAGTAGCAAAAGAAGAACAGGATGTCTTATCTTTGGCTGTTTACAGGGAAAATCAAGCAGCTTATGCCTTTTATCAAAAACAAGGCTTTGTCCAACAAAAGCGAACCATCGATGAAACGGGAAACGAAGAATGTCATCTTGTTTGGCAAGCGCAGTAGGAGCGACATTTCTAGTTTTAAGGCTTGCTATTTTTCTGAAAATATCTTATACTGTTAAAGGTGTGATTTTCACACACGAAATCCACATTCTTTTCCATCTGCGAAGTGGTGCTACTACGGTAGTTCTTCAAGGAGTTGACGAAAAGAAGAGGAAAATAAAAACCAAACTGGAGGAAACACAACATGGCAGTAATTTCTATGAAACAATTACTAGAAGCCGGCGTACACTTTGGTCACCAAACTCGTCGCTGGAACCCAAAAATGAAGAAATATATCTTCACAGAAAGAAACGGTATCTACATCATTGACTTACAAAAAACAGTGAAATTAGTAGATGCAGCTTACGATTACATGAAAAACGTTGCAGAAGAAGGCGGCGTTGCTTTATTCGTAGGAACTAAAAAACAAGCACAAGAAGCAATCAAAGATGAAGCAATCCGCGCTGGTCAATACTATGTAAACCATCGTTGGTTAGGTGGTACGTTAACTAACTGGGATACAATCCAAAAACGTATTGCTCGCTTGAAAAAAATCAATGCAATGGAAGAAGACGGCACTTTCGAAGTTTTACCTAAGAAAGAAGTTGCTGGCTTAAACAAAGAACGTGAACGTTTAGAAAAATTCTTAGGTGGTATCGCTGATATGCCAAGAATTCCAGATGTAATGTACATCGTTGACCCACGTAAAGAACGCATTGCTGTTCAAGAAGCACACAAATTAAACATTCCAATCGTTGCAATGGTTGATACAAACTGTGATCCTGATGAGATCGATGTTGTAATCCCTTCAAATGATGATGCAATCCGCGCCGTGAAATTAATCACTGCTAAAATGGCTGATGCTTTCATCGAAGGTAACCAAGGGGAAGACCAAGCAACTGAAGAGTTATTCGTTGAAGAAACACCAGAAGCAACTTCAATCGAAGAAATCGTTGATGTTGTTGAAGGAAACAACGAATCAGCTGAATAATAATGATTACGGAGCTGTCTCAAAGGCTAGGCGACAAAAAGCCTGATTCTCCTTTGAGATAGCTTTTTTAAAAAGAATTGATAATATCCGAGGAGGACACAAATAATGGCAGACGTTACAGCTAAAATGGTAAAAGAATTACGCGATATGACTGGCGTTGGAATGATGGACGCTAAAAAAGCATTAGTAAAAGTAGAAGGCGACATGGAAAAAGCCGTAGACTTTTTACGTGAAAATGGTATGGCTAAAGCAGCGAAGAAAAATGACCGCATTGCGGCTGAAGGTTTAGCAAACGTAGCAACTGTAGGTAACGTTGCAGCAATCGTTGAAGTAAACTCAGAAACTGACTTCGTTTCTAAAAACGAAATGTTCCAAGATTTAGTTAAAGATATTGCGACTAAAGTTGCTGAAAACAAACCAGCTACGATGGAAGAAGCAATGGCTATTAAAACTGAAAAAGGCACAATCGAATCTGATTTAATCGAAGCAACAACTGTTATCGGTGAAAAAATCAGCTTCCGTCGTTTTGAAGTTGTCGAAAAAGCTGACAATGCTGCATTTGGCGCTTACTTACACATGGGTGGCCGTATTGCTGTATTAACAGTTATCGATGGCACAACTGACGAAGAAGTAGCGAAAGATGTTGCTATGCACATCGCGGCAATCAACCCTCGCTATGTCAATGAATCTCAAATTCCTCAAGAAGAATTAGAACACGAAAAAGCTGTGTTAACTGAACAAGCATTAAACGAAGGTAAACCAGCAAATATCGTTGAAAAAATGGTTGTTGGTCGTCTACAAAAATTCAAAGCAGAAATCGCTTTGGTTGACCAACCATTTGTTAAAGATCCAGATATGACTGTCGAAAAATTTGTTGCTTCTAAAGGCGGCGAAGTGAAATCATTCGTACGTTTTGAAGTTGGCGAAGGTATCGAAAAACGTGAAGATAACTTTGCGGATGAAGTAATGAGCCAAATGAAAAACTAAGAGCATCAAACGCTCGGTTGAAAAGCCGTGAATCATAAGTATCTAAACAGACAGCGATCCCCAAAGGAAGCTGCATAAATTGATTACTGCTTGATTCAAGGCAGTCTTTCAGCCATTTGGGAACGCATAACTTTGATATGCGCTCCCTTTTTTTAGGCAAAACCAGTGGATCGCACTGCTTGGTCTAAAAAATCATTTTGGTGAAAAGTCATCTAAATGAGGAATTGAATGATTTTTAGAGAATCTTGGAGGGAATTATGATGGTTAAACCTAAGTATCAACGTGTCGTATTAAAGTTAAGTGGAGAAGCGCTAGCCGGAGAAGACGGTTTTGGCATTAAACCACCAGTCATTAAAGAAATCGTCCAAGAAATTAAAGAGGTCCATGAATTAGGTATCGAAATGGCCATCGTGGTTGGCGGCGGAAACATCTGGCGTGGACAAATTGGTGCTCAAATGGGCATGGAACGTGCACAAGCAGATTATATGGGCATGTTAGCTACTGTGATGAATGCCTTAGCATTGCAAGATACATTAGAAAATCTTGGTGTGCCTACACGTGTTCAAACATCAATTGAAATGCGTCAAATTGCAGAACCATACATTCGTCGTCGTGCAGAACGTCATTTAGAAAAAGGCCGCGTTGTTATTTTTGCCGGAGGAACAGGAAATCCTTACTTCTCGACAGATACAACGGCTGCGTTACGAGCTGCAGAAGTAGATGCGGACGTCATCTTAATGGCGAAGAACAATGTTGATGGTGTTTATTCTGCGGATCCACGTGTGGATGAAACAGCGACAAAATTTGAAGAACTAACACATTTAGATGTTATTTCTAAAGGGCTGCAAGTAATGGATTCAACAGCAAGCTCATTAAGTATGGATAACGATATTCCTTTAGTTGTCTTTAACCTAAATGAAGCAGGAAATATCCGTCGTGCCATCCTTGGTGAAAATATCGGAACAACTGTAAGGGGGAAATAAAGAATGTCTAAAGAAGTTTTAGCAACAGCCAAAGAAAAAATGACAAAAGCGGAAGAGAGCTTACGCCGTGAATTAGGTCAAATTCGTGCTGGTCGTGCGAACGCAAGTCTATTAGATCGTATTCAAGTAGAATATTATGGTGCACCAACACCAGTTAACCAATTAGCAAGTATCAATATCCCAGAAGCACGTGTATTAATGATTACACCGTTTGACAAAAATTCTATCGCTGACATTGAAAAAGCTATTCAAATGAGTGATATCGGCATTAGTCCAACCAATGATGGAAATGTCATCCGTTTAGTGATTCCACAATTAACGGAAGAACGTCGGAAAGAATTAGCCAAAGACGTGAAAAAAGAAGCGGAAAACTCAAAAGTTGCTGTCCGTAACGTTCGTCGTGATGCAATGGATGAGTTGAAAAAAGCTCAAAAAAATGGCGACATCACTGAAGATGAATTACGTTCATTTGAAAAAGATGTTCAAAAATTAACAGACGATAGCATCAAAAATATCGATGCGATTACTGCTGAAAAAGAACAAGAACTTTTAGAAGTATAAAACCAATCACTAATAAAAATTATTGAATCCAGAGAAGCAAATGCTCTGGATTTTTTTGTATAGATGAGGAAGGCGTATCTCAACGCTCTCTTTGCGAAAGTCATTCTAAAGTAATTATTTCAGAAAACGCTTTCTTTAATAAATTTTTTTATTCTACCAGAATTTTTTTCTTTGTGTAGGGAGGATCACTTAAAAATATAGAGAAACTTTGAAATATCAGCCTTTTAAAATTTTCCTTCACAAATTGAATCCTAAAATTTGATGATAAGAGTTGTTATTTTTAGCAATTGTAATTTGCGATTCATTCTCAATTAGGCTAAAATGAGTGAGAACGGAAAAACGATTAAAACAAGTTGGAGGGAATTGTACATGTCTGTGTTAGAAATCAAAAATTTACACGTATCAATTGAAGATAAAAAGATTCTAAAAGGAGTCGATTTAACAATTAATACTGGAGAAATCCATGCAATTATGGGGCCTAATGGAACTGGTAAATCTACTTTATCAGCAGCAATTATGGGAAATCCTAACTATGAAGTCACAGAAGGAGAAATTCTATTTGACGGCGTCAACGTTTTAGATTTAGAAGTAGACGAACGCGCTCGCCTAGGCTTATTCTTAGCAATGCAATACCCAAGTGAAATTCCAGGGATTACCAATGCTGAATTCATGCGTGCAGCAATCAATGCAAAACGTGACGAAGACAACAAAATGTCAGTCATGCAGTTCTTAAAAAAATTAGATAGCAAAATGGAATTATTAAATATGCCTGAAGAAATGGCTGAGCGTTACTTAAACGAAGGGTTTTCTGGCGGCGAGAAAAAACGAAATGAAATTTTACAATTATTGATGTTAGAGCCTACGTTTGCCATTTTAGATGAAATTGATTCAGGCTTAGATATCGATGCGTTAAAAGTAGTTTCTAAAGGGGTTAATGAAATGCGCGGCGAGAACTTTGGTGCGTTAATTATTACCCATTACCAACGCTTATTGAACTATATCACGCCGGATGTTGTTCATATCATGATGGAAGGCCGCGTTGTGAAAACCGGTGGGGCTGATTTGGCAAAACGTTTAGAAACAGAAGGCTATGCTGGTATCAGCCAAGAATTAGGTATTGATTACAAAGAAGAAGCGTAAGGAGGACAAGATAAATGAAAAAAGTAAATCTAATGGATTATCTTGACGAAGTCACCGCTTTTTCACTAGAACATGAAGAACCAGCTTGGATGACTGAATTGCGAACAACGGCTTTAAAAAACGCTGACGAAAGTGAGTTACCACATATTGATCGTGTGAAATTTCATCGTTGGCCTTTATTAAATGTTCACATGGAAAGTTATGTGCCTTCTGAAGGAAATGTCGCAAGTTTTGATCAAATGAAAGACAATCCTTTAATTGTTCAACAAGGATCTTTTCATGCTTTTGAGCAATTGCCAGCCTCATTAGCGGAACAAGGGGTAATTTTTACAGACATTTTTACTGCTTTACAAGAGCACCCAGAATTAGTTAAAGAATACTATATGACTAAAGCCGTATTACCAGAAGAAGACAAGCTGACAGCAGCTCATGCAGCTTTCATGAATAGTGGCGTTTTCTTATACGTTCCTAAAAACGTAGTGATTGAAGAGCCCATTGAATCTTTGTTTATTCAGGATTCAGATAGCAACCAACCTTTCTTTAAACATGTTTTAATCGTTGCAGATAATCATAGTGAATTCAGTTATTTAGAACGTTTTCAATCAACTGGTCATCACGCAGAGAAAGCTTCTGGAAATATCGTTGTGGAAGTGATTGCGAAAGATGGCGCAAAAGTTAAATACTCAGCTGTGGATCAATTAGGGCAAACTGTAACGACTTATATGAATCGTCGTGGCTATATTATGCGGGATGCCTCTGTCGATTGGGCTCTAGGCGTCATGAATGATGGCGATGTTGTGGCTGATTTTGATTCTGATTTAGTTGGCGAAGGCGCTCATTCAGAAGTTAAAGTTGTTGCAATTAGTGCAGGTAAACAAACACAAGGCATCGACACACGAGTGACAAACAAAGCGCCACATTCGATTGGTCATATTTTACAACATGGAGTCATTCGTGAACGTGGTACTTTAACGTTTAATGGAATTGGCCACATTTTAAAAGGAGCAAAAGGAGCCGACGCACAGCAAGAAAGTCGTGTTTTAATGCTGTCTGATAAAGCTCGTGGTGATGCCAATCCAATTCTTTTAATTGATGAAAATGAAGTGACTGCCGGACACGCAGCCAGCGTTGGTCGAGTAGATCCAGAAGAAATGTATTATTTAATGAGCCGCGGCTTGCGTAAAGAAGAAGCGGAACGTTTGGTGATTCGTGGCTTCCTAGGTTCTGTCATTACAGCAATTCCAGTTAAAGAAGTACAAAATGAATTTGTAGAAGTAATTGAAGGGAAGTTAAACGCATGATGGATGCAGCAACCATTCGTCAATCGTTTCCTATTTTATTTCAAGAAGTTAATGATGAACCGCTAGTTTATTTAGACAATGCTGCAACAACCCAAAAACCAACGGCAGTGTTAGATGTTTTACGACATTATTATGAAACCGATAATGCCAATGTTCATCGTGGGGTGCACACGTTAGCCGAACGAGCAACGAAGGACTATGAAGCCTCCCGCGAAAAGGTTCGCCAATTTATACATGCTAAAGAAACAGCGGAAGTTTTATTTACACGAGGAACAACAACCAGTTTGAATTGGATTGCCAAAAGTTATGGTGACTTGGCAGTTACAGCCGGGGATGAAATCGTCATATCTTACATGGAACATCATTCAAACATTATTCCCTGGCAACAATTAGCTCAACGTACAGGGGCCATTTTGAAGTATATAGACGTCACTGAAGACGGCTTTTTAGACATGGCAAGTGCACGTCAACAAATTACAGAAAAAACGAAAATTGTTTCGATTGCTCATGTTTCAAATGTGTTAGGGGTCATTAATCCAATCGAAGAATTAACACAATTAGCTCATCAAAATGGCGCTGTGATGGTGGTAGACGGCGCGCAAGCAGTTCCTCATATGCCTGTGGACGTTCAAGCCATCGATGCTGATTTTTATGCATTTAGTGGTCACAAAATGTGTGGACCAACTGGAATTGGTGTCCTTTATGGCAAACGTCATTTATTGGAACAAATGGAACCTGTGGAATTTGGTGGCGAAATGATTGACTTTGTTCATCTTCAAGAAAGTACTTGGAAAGAGCTTCCATGGAAATTTGAAGCTGGCACACCTAATATTGCTGGGGCAATTGCCTTAGGTGCCGCCATTGATTATTTAACTGAAATTGGTTTAGAGGCCATTCATCAACATGAAGCAGCCCTTGTTCACTATGTTTTGCCGAAGTTGCAAGCTATCGAGGGCTTGACGATTTATGGTCCACAGGATCCAAAAGACCACACAGGTGTGATTGCTTTTAATATTGAAGGTTTACATCCACATGATGTGGCTACGGCGTTAGATATGGAAGGGGTTGCTGTCAGAGCGGGTCACCATTGCGCGCAACCGTTATTAAACTATCTGAGCGTGCCAGCAACTGCACGGGCAAGTTTTTATTTATACAATACCAAAGAAGACGCAGATCGCTTAGTTGAAGCGATTAAAGCGACAAAGGAGTTTTTCCAGCATGGCACTTTCTAAATTAGATAACTTATATCGCCAAGTCATTTTGGACCATTCTAGCCACCCACATCACCACGGAACGCTAGATGCGTCTAGCCAAACAATTGAACTGAATAATCCTACTTGTGGAGATGTGATTGAACTGGATGTGGCCATTGAAGACGGTGTGATTAAAGATATCGCCTTTCAAGGAAGTGGCTGTTCCATCAGTACCGCAAGTGCTAGTATGATGACTGATGCGGTATTAGGAAAAACAATCGCCGAAGCAACGGCCTTAGCAGAGGATTTCTCTCAACTTGTTCAAGGAAATGAAGTGGCCGAAGATGAAAAATTAGGCGATGCAGCAATGTTAAGCGGCGTAGCTAAATTTCCAGCTCGGATTAAATGTGCAACCCTGGCTTGGAAAGCCTTAGAGCAGGCTGTTGCTAATAACGGCCAAGGCGAAGCCGGTCATTTACATTGTGAAAAATAAAGAAAGGGTGACGACGAATTGAGTACAGTACCTGAATTAGAAGAATATAAATTTGGCTTTCACGACGATGTGGAACCAGTCTTTAGTACCGGAGACGGCCTAACCGAAGACGTCGTTCGCGAAATTTCTCGCGTGAAAGGCGAACCAGAATGGATGCTTGACTTCCGTTTAAAATCGTTAGAACAATTCAATAAAATGCCCATGCAAGAATGGGGTCCAGACCTGTCAGATATTGACTTTAGTAAAATTAAATATTACCAAAAACCGAGTGACAAACCCGCACGCGATTGGGATGATGTACCTGATAAAATCAAAGAAACCTTTGAAAAAATTGGGATTCCCGAAGCTGAGCGTGCTTATCTAGCTGGGGCTTCTGCTCAATATGAATCAGAAGTTGTTTACCACAATATGAAAGAAGAATTTGAAAAATTAGGCATCATTTTTACAGATACTGACTCTGCTTTAAAAGAATATCCTGACCTATTCAAAGAGTATTTTTCAAAACTTGTGCCGCCAACAGATAATAAACTGGCCGCTTTAAACTCAGCTGTTTGGTCAGGTGGAACCTTTATTTATGTACCAAAAGGCGTTCGAGTTGATGTACCATTACAAACATATTTCCGAATCAACGCTGAAAATACCGGCCAATTTGAACGGACCTTGATTATTGTCGATGAAGGGGCTAGCGTTCACTATGTTGAAGGTTGTACGGCACCAACGTATTCAAGTAACAGCTTGCATGCGGCCATCGTAGAAATTTTTACAAGAAAAGATGCTTATTGTCGTTATACCACTATTCAAAACTGGTCAGATAACGTCTACAACTTAGTAACCAAACGTGCTAAAGCTTACGAAGGTGCCACTGTCGAATGGATTGATGGTAACCTAGGAGCTAAAACAACCATGAAATACCCAAGCGTTTACTTAGATGGCAAAGGTGCCCGTGGCACGATGTTATCGATTGCCTTTGCTGGCGCTAACCAAATCCAAGATACTGGGGCCAAAATGATTCACAATGCGCCGAATACCTCTAGCTCAATTGTTTCAAAATCAATTGCTAAAGACGGCGGCGAAGTTAACTACCGTGGCCAAGTGACTTTTGGAAAAGACAGCGCAGGCTCGATTTCCCACATCGAATGCGACACGATTATCATGGACGAAAAATCAAAATCAGATACGATTCCATTTAATGAAATCCATAACAGCCAAGTGTCCTTAGAACACGAAGCCAAAGTTTCAAAAATTTCTGAAGAACAATTATATTATTTAATGAGTCGCGGCTTATCTGAAGCCGAAGCGACAGAAATGATTGTTATGGGCTTTGTTGAACCATTTACGAAAGAATTACCGATGGAATATGCGGTTGAGTTGAATCGCTTGATTAGTTATGAGATGGAAGGTAGTGTAGGTTAAACCTGTTATAGGAGCTAGAACCCTTGATATATAAGGGCTCTAGCTTTTTTATTTTGCCTTGATAGTAGAAATGACCAGCTTTTTACTGATGAGCCATCATATCAGCAAACTCTTGACCAGTTTTCTTAGGGGCGCTGTTTGCAATATCCGTATAGATAGATTACGTTACTTTTCTATTTATGTTGATGAGTCTATTCCAAATGATAAGCAAGCTATATCAGAAGCAATTGAACGTCTGAAAGAATTAATCTATCTATTCAGAAGAAGGTGGGAGAAGGGATTACAGCAAGCTTAAAAGAGCCACTGGAAACGGAGTACACTCTTACTCTAATTGATGGACAACCAACTCAAGCTAATCATATCTTCGGTAGAATGATACAAGTAATTGAATGAATAGGATAGAGAACCCCACCCCGTTGTTATTTGACCGTACTAAGGATACGCTTTAAATGAGCTACATGGCTCACAGGGGGTATTCTTTTTTGACTTTTGTAAAAGGTTAATAAGTTTTGAGACATGAAACGAAATGAAACACGGCTTTATAAACATTGATATACTAGGGTTTCTGTATTTCATATGTAAATGAAACGAAAAATAATTTTTGGCTGAAAATCCTTAAAAAGTGCTACATAGTTGTGGGAGTTATTGCAGATGAAACAGACCTACAAATATTTCATATAGTATAAAAGAAAACGCTATATTGATTGTTTTTTACCATTGTGATATCATTATTTTAGAACAATTACCTAGAGTTCCCTGCAAATGAATTTGCTATTATACAAAATAATAGCGGTATGAAAAAGCCCCTGCATGTTCTATTGACGTCAAAATTTGTTTTGATATCATGATTATGCATATCTGGACTAGAGTATGAGTCTATGATGTCACGACTTTGTGTTGTATCACTCAGTGAGAAGCAGGGGATTTAATCAAGCTAATAAAAGTTGTTAGCTAAGTTAAGAGTGAAGCGTTAACAAGACTGTTTAACTTCTAAATCTATAATTATAACGCAGGGGAGGGTCTTAATGACCTAAATAATTATAGGAGGTAAATGTCATGATAATGTCAAAAATTGTTCTAGTTAAACAGTGGCTCAAACAAAAGACATATAAAAATGGAAAAATCAGTATTAGATTACTTTTTATTTTTTTTGCAGAAATAATGGGTTATGTAGGCGTATTTAAATTATTCTGTAAGTTAATTGTAATCGTATTGAGTAATCTGTATAAAGTCTTGCCTTTTCTAATAGAAGTTGTCCAATTATTAGAAAACTTGGCTTCATCTCTTTCTTATAAAAGAAGGGGATTTTTTTTATGGATTTTGCTAAATCTAGGCTTTACGGGGTATCAAATAAAAAATATTTGTCAGAACTACTGCAGTTGGAATTAAAAACTTTAAAAGATGTTGATAGTAATTACGAAGTGGAACCATTTTTTAAAGAAGTTAATGGAAAAATTAGAGAATTATATAACCCATCAGATGCTCACAAAAGAGCACTTAAAAATATTGTTAAGAGACTGAGCTATATTGGTTTTCCACATTACATATATGGGGGGATTCCTCTTGTGGGATATGTGGACAATGCAAGTAGACATTTGGAGAAAGAATATTTGCTATTGCTAGATATCACAAATTTTTTTCCTAGTACTAAAGATTCATATGTTTATGATTTTTTTCATAATACGATGTCTCAGCCAGCGGATATAGCAAAAATTTTAACTAATTTGACGACTATAAAGAAAGATGAAAAGCGTTTTTTACCACAAGGTTTTTCAACAAGTCCTATGCTAAGTTTTCTATCTTATCATCAAATGTACGAAGAGTTAGATGTTTTTTCGAAAAGAAATAATTTTACTTTTTCAGCTTACTATGATGACTTTACATTTTCATCCGATAAGTTTATCCATACTAGTAAGCGGAGAGAAGCAATTGCAATAATAGAAAAATATGGTTTACAGGTCAATAAGAAAAAAACAAGATTAACAATATGTAATCATACAAGAGTTACAGGAGTGATTATTCATGGTGATACTAAAAAGGCTCCTAAAAAGCTTCATAAGAAGATGTATGATTATTATAGATTACTGCTTGATATGGACAAGGATCCGACTAAATATACTCAAGATGAGTTTATTGATACTTGTAATAGACTTCAAGGATGCATCGCAGCGATACAATCTATAGAAAAAGAAAGAAATTTGGAACATTATAAGAATACATTGCGTTATATAAGAACTAAATTTGATGTTCCAGTAGAGAAGAAAAAGAAACATTTATACTTTAAAAATGTACAAATAAATAATTGAAAATACTTATTAAAGTAAGGTTTCGTATTTTTTGGTGAAAAAATAACGAGCAAGCACTTTTATATGAACTTAAGTAAGTTGTTATACAATGTTTCTAATTAAATTATTTATTGTAGGGTTAAGGATTTAAGAACTGTACCTATACAAAAAGTTTAACTTTGAAATTTAAAAGCATATTAGATGATATATCATATGGTGGTTTATTAATAATTATGAGCTACATTAATTACAAATCTTTTTTTTAGCATAGTAATGTTCTTATCGTAAATTTTAAAACGAAAAGATAGTAGTTTTATGAAGAAAATATCCAATAAAATGGCGGGATCTTTTGCTGATTAGTAAATGCTTTAAAAATAAAAAATGATAGAGATAGTTTATGAATAGGAGTGATTTTATGGTTTTACCAAAACCAGAAGGAAAACAAAGTGATATTCTATACCTTTCTGAGGTAGATAATATTGTAGTGTTGGGAACTGCAGGAAGTGGAAAAACGACAATAGCATTGTTAAGAGCTATGAAAATGGCAGAAACTTATCCAGACGATAAAGTACTTTTGCTAACATATAATAGAACGCTTATAAATTATATGGAATTTATTTTATCGAATAAACCTAAAAACTTAGTGATTGAAAATTACCATAAGTTTGCACGTGGATATTTAAATTCTAGAGGGAAAATGAAACATAATTGCATTCTAAATTCTAAAAATGAATTAATTCAAGAAGCGGTAAATGCTGTAAAAAAAATATATCCTAATGAAACAACTTTGGATCGTCATATAGATATATTTATTGATGAAATAGAATGGATTCAAAAAATGGGAATTTCAAATAAAAATGCGTATATTAAAGTAGAAAGAACTGGACGAAGCGATACTAGGATTCTCAGGAAGAACAGATCCTTTTTTTATGAGGTTTTTGAGAAATACCTTGATCTTAGAAATGAAAATGGATACTTATATGATTGGGATAGCTTAGCTTTAGCTATTTGTGAAGAGGCTAAATATGATGATATGGAAAGATACTATAAATATATCCTCATAGATGAAGGTCAAGATTTTTCTCCGATGATGTTAAAATCTTTGAGTTTATTGGTACCCGATGATGGTAGTATAAATTTTTTTGGAGATGCTGCTCAACAGATTTATGGTAGCAGAATTTCTTGGCGGTCAGCAGGATTAGATAATGTGAAAATTTATAAACTAAGAAAAAACTATCGTAATAAATCAGGAGTTGGTAAATTGGCAAAAGCGATTTCGGAGTTGCCTTTTTTTGAAATGGATGATAACGATAAGGTTGATTCAATAGTTCCTATTGCTGAAGGTCCAAAACCAATTGTTATGAAAGTGAAAAATATAGAAGAAGAAATAGATTTTGTGGCCAACCTTGTTAGTGGATCTGATTCATCGCGAACTGTTGCAGTGCTTTTAAAAACAAGAGAAGATGTGAGAATTATAGAAGATACCTTTACGAGTAAAGGTATAAAGTATACAACACTAAAAAAAGATATGAATAAGTGGAATGGTAACGACTCTATCTACATTGGAACTTATCATTCAGCAAAAGGCCTAGAGTTTGATATTGTAATACTACCATTCATGAGTGATAAATTTATGCCCACTGAAGAAGAAATTGAAAAATATGGGAGTAAAGACGATGCTCTGTCCGAAGAAGTCAAGTTGATTTATGTCAGTGTAACTAGAGCAAAAGCGGGGGTAATTATAACTTACTTTGAAGAATTGACTGAATTACTACCTACAGATGAAAATTTGTATGATTGGAGGATAGGAAATGACAGAATTTGATCGCTATGTTCAGGAGAGGGGAATTACTAGATTATGTCATTTTACTAAGTCTAAAAATTTGCCATATATATTAGGAACTGAGGGGAAATTATTAGCAAATAACTTTATTAAAGATGAGGACTTAGAAAAAAATGATGTATCGAGATTAGATGGCAAAGAAGATTATATTTGTTGCTCTATACAGTACCCTAACCTCTTTTATTTTGATAAAGTAATCACTAGTAACAAAAGGAATATATTTAAAGATTGGTCTATTTTGTTAATATCAACGAGCGTAATAAATGATGAAACTTTGTTTTGTCCGTGTAATGCAGCAACTAAAGGTGGTATACTAATAGAAAAAGGAATTGATGGTTTTAGAAAGCTCTATTCTGAAAAAGTAGTAGGCAAAAGAGAAGTTTCCAGAAGCAAGAACATGTTAATGAATTTACCAACTGATAATCAGGCTGAAGTATTAATTAGACATTCTATACTGAAAGAAAATATTAAGGGTGTTGTATTTGGCAGTGAAGAACAAGCTAGAAGAGAATTAATAAATCTTAGATTAGCTCAATGTGATATTACTAATATTGATATCTTTATTTGTTCGGAAATGTATGAAAGAACTTTAGCATATCAATTGCGAAATGCTATTATTCCTGATGAAAATATCTATATCGAAGGTGAGTGAGATGATGAAGTTAATAGAAGAAAAATATTTAGGCTCGCTTTTGGGTATTGCGATTGGTGATGCTTTAGGCTGGCCACAAGAAAGAAATAAAAGAAGTAGTAAAAAAAATATGGATACAAGCTTTCGTGAATGGTATAAAGCCTCTGGATATGGAAAAACTTACACTGAAGAGATTATACAAGCAGGTAGCTACAGTGATGATACCCAACTTACTTTAGCAACAGCAAGAGCACTGAACTATACTAATTTTTTGTCATATTTTGGAAGAATTGAATTACCATCATGGCTTGTTTATGAACGTGGTGGAGGTGGTGCAACTAAACGTGCAGCAATTTCATGGTCTAAAGGGGTTCCACCATGGAAGCAGAATAAGAAAAATATAAAAGATTATTTTAATGCAGGTGGGAATGGAGTAGTAATGCGAATATTGCCACATGCATATGCTAAAAACATTACTAATGAAGAAATGTATCAAAAAGCATTTTTAAATGGAATTTCGACTCACGGACATCCAAGAGCATTATTGAGTTCTTTAGTATATTGTAGAGCTGTAAAATACCTTATAAATAAAAATGAACAGTTACAATATGGTGAGTTGGTGGAATATCTGATCGATACTAAAGAAGATTGGGTAAAAATGCCAGAGCCAAATAATATAAAAGATTGGATAAATGCATCATTTGAGTTAGGGATTGATTATAAAAGATTATGGGTAAAAACAAGTGAAGAAATACTTGAAGGTTTACTGTTAATAAAAAAGGCTTTATCTAATGGATTGCTTGACAATACAGCTCAAACTTTGTCTCAGCTTGATTGTAATAATCCTAAAATCAAAGGTTCTGGAGTAGTTACTTGTTTGACTTCTATTTATATCGCATCTAAATATTCTGTTGATCCTCAAAATGGGTTGTTAGAAATAGCATTCTTTGAAGGTAGTGATACTGATACGAATGCTGCTGCTACAGGTGGTTTGTTAGGAGCTATTTATGGGACATCATGGATTAAAGAAGAATGGTATAATGTTCAAGATACAGGTTATATAAGTCTTTTGGCTGAGACAGTTCCAGATTCAAATATACCTGATCGAAAAGATATGTGGAGTTTATCAGATTCAGAAAAATTTTATAAAGAAATCGAAGTTAACAGTGATAAAAATAAGATGTTTAAGTTGGGATCATTTAATGAATTGAAAATTATCGATAAATATCTCATAAAATCAAAAACGTATACTAAAGAAATTTTCGTTTTAAAAAATGATTTGAGTCCAACATTTTACTGTAAAATGACGAAACAGTCTAACGAATATTCAAATATAAGACCAGATGTTATTAAGTCGGAAAAAAAATACAATTTATCCATTGACCAAATGTTATCCTTACAAAAAAACTTATCAGAGAGAATAACTCTATCTAAATTTATTTCTTTGTTAAATGAGGCAATTTTAAATTTTGAAAATATATCATCTAAAGAATTAGATGAGTCAGTAATAAAGACAATTTCAAAAAAAATAGAGAAAAAGTGCTCATATAAGAATGATTTGAGTGCATTTGTAAGCAAGGCCTATTTATATTATAAAAAACAATTGTAGATTTTTAGTCAGAAAAGAGCTTATCTCAAGTAGAGAAAGCTCTTTATCTTTAATGTATGTTGCTCCCAATAACATATTATAAATTGACCAGATTTTGACCATCCTAATTTGACAGTCAATGATAAATATTGATTCTTTAAACTACTATAAGAACTCTTAATAACTTGGTTTGATAGTTAATGACACTGGTTGAGAAGCCGATTCCAATATGAAGGCTCTGTCGGCTAGTTTTTCACTCTACCAACAAATAATCAACTAAAACAACAACGGAAAGCCAAACAAGAAACATACTAATCATGCTTCTTCAAAGAAAGTACAAATAAAAAAGCGATGACTCGAGAAGAAAATCTCTATGGAGTCATCGCTTTTTCTTATATTTTAGTTAAAAAATTATTTTACTAAAGGTTGAAGTAACTTGTTCCAAAAACTAATAAGTGGGCCAGCACCAAATGCACAAATAATTGTACCAATCCCAATTGGACCACCAGCAATAAAGCCAATTAATAGGACCAACAAATCTTGTGCTTTTCGAACAGAAGCGTAAGGTTTGTTGATTTGTTGACAGATGGTTGGCGCAATCGCATCATAGGGGGATTCGCCTTGATCTGTAGCCATGTATAAGGCGCAGCCAAATGTAAAAATCAGGACTCCGACGAATAAAGAAAGTAGTTTGCCAATTGTTGAGCCTCCTAAACTATTGGCGTAAGGTTGAAGCCAAGTAGAAATCTGTTGAATCAAAATTCCTACTAAAAGCATATTTAAAATAGTTCCTAGACCAATGGCTTTTTTGTTTTTTAAATAGACATAGAATAAAATAAACGCATTGACAATAATTTGAAAAATGCCTAATTGCATACCAAACATCGAAGAAAGTCCGATATTCATAGCAGTGAAAGGATCAACTCCTAAACCTGCCACTCTTAAAGTGGATGCGCCAATCCCGATAATAACTAAACCAATTAAAATTAAAAGAACATTTTTGACTAGTTTCATGGTAAGCCTCCTGAATAGATTTTGTGTGTGATAGTACAAAGTCTGCAACAAAAATTCATAGAGAATTTTGTTGCAGACTACTTTTTAACCAGCTCCGTGTTGGAACGAAGGATATAGAGACATCCCGCCATCTACAAAGAGTGTTGTTCCGGTTACGTATGAGGATTCATCAGAAGCTAACCAAGCGGCCGCAGCAGCTACTTGATTTGGTTTACCAATAATGCCCATAGGAACCATGTTCGTTGTTTGTTTTAACTGTTCGGGATCGGAAAATTTTTCAGCATTAATAGGTGTGTTAATCGCTCCAGGCGCAATACAGTTGGCACGAATACCATATTCCGCATATTCCAAAGCGATTGTTTTCGTGAACATTTCGGTTGCGCCTTTACTTGCCGCATAGTGAAGTGAGCGAACGTTGGCCAAGGAATTCTTTGGTGAACGGAGGACATATTAATGATTGACCCTTTGATTTTTTGATCTCTAAATATTCGGAGTGCTTCTCTAGAACCCAAAAAGACACCGTTTAAATTGACATCAATGACACGTTGCCATTCTTT
The DNA here is from genome assembly GCF_051711985.1 of Enterococcus sp. DIV1758. Classification (NCBI taxonomy): domain Bacteria; kingdom Bacillati; phylum Bacillota; class Bacilli; order Lactobacillales; family Enterococcaceae; genus Enterococcus; species Enterococcus sp. DIV1758. Next base: position 1,906,431 of record NZ_JBIOOA010000001.1, on the reverse strand, counting down.
TAATGGCATATCAATTGTCGGAAAAGAAGCCTCCACACCGGCGTTATTTACCCAAATGTCAACATGACCAAACTCTTTTAAAGCGGTTTCAGCTAACGCTTTAATATCTTCTTCATTAGAGACATCAGCCTTCACGAATTTTACGCGGTCTGCGTGCTTGGCTTGGACATCTTCAAATTCTTTAGGCAGCTCACCGACATAGTCAGCAACAACATTCATGCCCTCTAAGATATAACGCAGAGTAATAAATAATCCTAAACCCGTAGCTGCACCAGTGACAACGGCCACTTTACCATGTAATTCTCCATGCATTGATTCATTCCCCCTAAAATTACTATTAATACTTTCATGGTAGCACATGTCAATCAGCGTGTTGATAAAATACGACAAACTGTCGGAAAAGTTTAGGCTCTAAAGTTAGCTACTATTGTTGAAGGTCTTTAAAATAAATACTGGTCGTAGTAATCAATTCCTCTCATTTATACAGTTTTCTAAAAAAACACAAAATATCTAGGCGAAGTGGTCAAGTCCAATGGTTATTTATGAGTGAATATGCTAAAATAAAACTTGTCTTACATAAGGAAAGATTTGTTCACTAACAGTGGCGACTGTTCTCAGTAAACAGTTGCGCTGGTTTATCGGGAAGGGAACAGAGCAAGTTTTACGAGACTTTCCCATGTAATAATAAAAAGCACTGAACGTCAGTGAATGAAGGAAGAAGGACATCTATGAAAACAATTATCACATTCATTATTGTCTTCGGTATTCTTGTTCTCGTACATGAATTTGGCCACTTTTATTTTGCAAAACGAGCGGGTATTTTAGTTCGTGAGTTTGCAATCGGAATGGGACCAAAGATTTTTGCGCATCGTGGAAAAGATGGCACCACTTATACGATTCGCTTATTGCCGATTGGTGGCTATGTGCGAATGGCTGGGATGGGCGAAGACATGACAGAAATCACACCAGGTATGCCTCTATCTGTTGAGTTAAATGCCGTGGGTAATGTGGTTAAAATTAATACAAGTAAAAAAGTACAATTACCTCATAGTATTCCGATGGAAGTCGTTGATTTTGATCTTGAAAAAGAATTATTCATCAAGGGCTATGTCAATGGAAACGAGGAAGAAGAAACCGTTTATAAAGTTGACCATGATGCAACGATTATTGAAAGTGATGGAACCGAGGTGCGGATTGCGCCACTTGACGTTCAATTTCAATCAGCGAAATTAGCGCAACGCATTTTGACGAACTTTGCGGGACCCATGAATAACTTTATCTTAGGGTTTATTCTGTTTACGTTAGCGGTTTTTCTACAAGGAGGCGTCACTGATTTAAACACGAACCAAATTGGAGAAGTGATTCCTAATGGCCCAGCCGCAGAAGCTGGGTTGAAAGAAAACGATAAAGTCTTATCGATTAATAATCAAAAAATCAAAAAATACGAAGATTTTACAACAATTGTGCAGAAGAACCCCGAAAAGCCGTTGACGTTCGTAGTTGAGCGTAACGGCAAAGAAGAGCAACTAACAGTGACACCAGAAAAACAAAAAGTGGAAAAACAAACGATTGGTAAAGTCGGCGTTTATCCTTATATGAAAACCGATTTACCGTCAAAATTGATGGGCGGTATTCAGGATACTTTAAATAGTACGACACAGATTTTTAAAGCACTCGGCTCACTATTCACAGGCTTTAGTTTAAACAAACTAGGTGGGCCAGTCATGATGTTTAAATTATCGGAAGAAGCATCCAATGCTGGAGTAAGTACAGTTGTATTCTTAATGGCCATGTTGTCAATGAACTTAGGGATTATTAATTTGTTGCCGATCCCAGCTTTAGATGGCGGGAAAATTGTCTTAAACATTATTGAAGGTGTACGTGGAAAACCAATTAGTCCTGAAAAAGAAGGCATCATTACGTTAATTGGCTTTGGGTTTGTCATGGTGTTAATGGTGTTAGTTACTTGGAACGATATTCAACGCTTTTTCTTTTAAGGAGAAAGCTTAAGTAAAAAAGTGTGTAAAGAAATCAAAAATAGTTGATTTTAAAATAGAGGAGAGTTTTAATGAAACAGTCAAAAATGTTAATTCCAACGTTAAGAGAAGTACCAAATGATGCAGAAGTCTTAAGTCATCAAATTCTGTTGCGCGCAGGCTATATTCGTCAAGTCGCTGCAGGGATCTATTCTTATTTACCTTTAGCCAATCGTGTTTTAGAAAAATTAAAAACGATTATGCGAGAAGAATTTGAGAAAATTGATGCAGTTGAAATGTTAATGCCTGCGTTATTACCCGCAGAACTTTGGAAAGAATCAGGCCGTTATGAAACTTATGGACCTAACTTGTATCGCTTAAAAGATCGCAATGACCGTGACTATATCTTAGGCCCAACGCATGAAGAAACCTTCACAGAATTAATTCGTGATGAAATCAATTCTTACAAACGATTACCTTTGAATTTATACCAAATTCAAACAAAATATCGTGATGAAAAACGCCCGCGTTCTGGCTTATTAAGAGGCCGTGAATTTATCATGAAAGATGGCTATTCTTTCCATGCCGATGAAGCTAGTTTAGATCAATCATACCGTGATTACGAAAAAGCTTACTCACGCATTTTTGAACGCTGTGGACTAGAATTCCGTGCCATCATTGGGGACGGTGGTGCCATGGGTGGTAAAGATTCTAAAGAATTTATGGCGATTTCTGAAATTGGGGAAGATACTATTTGCTATTCAACAGAAAGTGATTATGCTGCCAATTTAGAAATGGCAACAAGTCTTTATACGCCGAAAAAATCACATGAAACACAATTAGATTTAGAAAAAATTGCAACACCAGAAGTGGGTACAATTGCCGAAGTGGCAAACTTCTTTGAAGTTGAGCCACAACGTATTATTAAATCAGTACTATTTATTGCCGATGAAGAGCCAGTAATGGTCTTGGTTCGTGGCGATCATGATGTCAATGATGTCAAATTGAAAAACTTCTTAGGCGCTGATTTCCTAGATGAAGCAACAGAAGAAGATGCTCGCCGTGTCTTAGGAGCGGGCTTTGGTTCAATTGGTCCAGTAAATGTTGCCGAAGATGTTAAAATTTATGCAGATTTAGCTGTTCAAGATTTAGCCAACGCCATTGTTGGGGCTAATGAAGATGGCTATCATTTGACAAATGTAAATCCAGATCGTGACTTCCAACCAATTAGTTACGAAGATTTACGCTTTGTTCAAGAAGGCGATCCTTCTCCTGATGGCAATGGTGTCTTAGCCTTTACTAAAGGAATCGAAATTGGTCATATCTTTAAATTAGGAACGCGTTACAGTGATGCTATGGGCGCAACAGTTTTAGATGAAAACGGTCGTGAAAAATCAGTGATCATGGGTTGCTATGGTATCGGTGTTAGTCGTTTACTTTCAGCAATCGTTGAACAAAATGCAGACGAGCGTGGTATTAATTGGCCAACAGGAATTGCGCCATTTGATTTACACGTGGTCCAAATGAATGTGAAAGATGAGTACCAAACAAAACTATCACAAGAAGTTGAAGCAATGATGACTGAAGCGGGCTACGAAGTATTAGTTGATGACCGCAATGAGCGCGCAGGTGTAAAATTTGCTGATGCTGATTTAATTGGTTGTCCAATCCGTATCACAGTCGGTAAAAAAGCAGTCGATGGTGTGGTAGAAGTCAAAATCAAACGTACTGGTGAAATGTTGGAAGTACGCAAAGAAGAATTAGAAAGCACACTTTCTATTTTGATGAACACAACATCAGAAGCGGAATAATAATGAAAAGGGCGGACAGAATGATTAGGATAAACTGTTTCCGCCACTTATCAGCGTTTAAGCTTGAAGCAAAAATCTAAAGTGATTTTTGTTTCAAGCTCTTCTTAGCTCTTTTTAGAAAAGAAACAAGATTGTTTTTTTACAAAAAACGAGTATACTTAATAGAGAAGCGAATGCAGAGAAACCGAAAAAAGGCACTTGACAGATTTGTCTGAGGGCCTTTTTTCAATGATAGAAGGAGGTTCATTTTGTGACAGAAAAAGCACGCGATTTATTTGATAAACTGATGACGCAAATTCAGTTAGATGACACAGCGAAAGAACATCCCTTAATTCAAAATGGCCGGATTGACAAGGTCATTGTTCACCAACAAAGTCGCTTATGGGAATTTCATTTAAGTTTTGATGAATTGATGCCAGTGATGCTATATCAAACATTTATGCAACAATTGGAACTAGCTTTTCAACAAATTGCACAGGTTTCCGTTCAAATAACCACAAATCAGACAACATTTACTGAGGAACAATTAACGGATTATTGGCAGTTGGCCTTGTTAAATAGTCAATGCAATACGCCGTTAGTTCAGAAAGTCTTAAAAACACAGACACCACAATTTGAAGATCGGAAAATTATCTTACCTGTTGATAATGAAGCAGTTATTCCTTATTTGAAGCAACAATATTTACCAATTATTGAGGAACTTTATTTCTCTTACGGGTTTCCTAAATTTCATATTGAACCAAAAATGGATCAACAGCAAGCTGCAGAAGTGTTGAAAAAGTTTGAAGAGCAAAAATTAGAACAAGCCGCAGCCTTTCAACAACAAGCTGCTGAATCGCTTGTTAAACATGAACAAATGAAAAAAGAAAAACAACAACAAGCGCCTGCGTTTGATGGTCCAATTCGTTTAGGTCGGAATATTCCCAATGATGAACCCATTATGCCAATGGGAAACATACTGGAAGAAGAACGTCGGATAACGATTGAAGGCTTTATTTTTGATAAAGAAGTGCGTGAATTGCGTTCTAAACGAAAAATTTTAATTTTGAAAATTACTGATTATACTTCCTCTTTCGTGGTGAAGAAATTTTCGAATGGGGAAAAAGATGAACAAGTTTTTGATGCGATTCAACCACAAAGTTGGATTCGTGTTCGTGGTAGTGTACAAGAAGATACCTTCATGCGTGATTTAGTCATGAATGCTCAAGATTTGATGGAAGTCGCCCATGCGCCAAGAAAAGACTACGCGCCAGAAGGTGAAAAACGTGTAGAATTACACATGCATAGTAACATGAGTACAATGGATGCGACCAATAAAGTCGGTGACTTGGTGGCGCAAGCGGGGAAATGGGGTCACAAGGCCATCGCAATTACGGATCATGGCGGCGCCCAAGCGTTTCCTGATGCCCATGCTGCAGGTAAAAAAGCAGGCGTTAAAATTTTATACGGCGTGGAAGCTAATATTGTTGATGATGGTGTACCCATTGCTTACAACGAAGAACATATTGAATTAACAGATGCTACCTATGTGGTCTTTGACGTGGAAACAACGGGGCTTTCCGCTGTTTATGATACCATTATTGAATTGGCCGCTGTCAAAATGCACAAAGGAAATGTCATTGAGACATTTGAGCAATTTATTGATCCTGGCCATCCATTATCTCAAACAACGATCAATTTAACTGGGATTACAGATGAAATGGTGCGCGGTTCAAAATCCGAAGAAGAAGTTTTACGCATGTTTAAAGAGTTTTCAGAAGGAACTATTTTAGTGGCCCACAACGCTTCTTTTGATATGGGGTTCTTAAATACAAGTTATGGCAAACATGGAATACCTGAAGCGGCTAATCCCGTCATCGATACATTAGAATTATCCAGATTCTTGTATCCACATTTCAAAAGCCATCGTCTAAATACCTTATCGAAAAAATTTGGCGTCAACTTAGAACAACATCACCGCGCCATCTATGACTCGGAATCAACGGGTCATTTGTGCTGGATTTTCTTAAAAGAAGCGAAAGAGAATCATGATATGCATTTCCATGATGATTTGAATCGTCATATTGGCGAAGGAGACTCATACAAACGAGCTCGGCCTTTCCATGCAACGATTTTAGCAACAACTCAAGCAGGATTAAAAAATCTTTTTAAATTGATTTCGATGTCCAATGTAGATTATTTTTTCCGAGTACCACGGATTCCTCGTTCGCAATTATCGAAGTTAAGAGAAGGGCTTTTAATCGGTTCCGCATGTTCAAACGGCGAAATTTTTGAAGCAATGATGCAAAAAGGTGTCGAAGAAGCAAAAAATCGTGCCAAATTCTACGATTATATTGAAGTTATGCCCAAACCAGTTTACGCGCCATTAATTGAACAAGAATTGGTGAAAAATGAAGCAGATTTGGAAGAAATTATTAGTAATCTAGTGAAAATCGGTGACGAACTTGGCAAGCTGGTTGTCGCCACTGGAAATGTTCATTATTTAAATGAAGAAGATGCCATCTATCGGAAAATTTTAGTCGGGTCTATGGGTGGCGCTAATCCGTTAAATCGCCATAGTTTACCAAAGGTTCATTTCAGAACCACCGATGAAATGTTAACGGAATTTCAATTTTTAGGACAAGACGTCGCTAAGCGAATTGTAGTAGAAAATCCCAACAAAGTCGCTGATTTATGTGAAGAAGTTATTCCAGTAAAAGACGATTTGTATACGCCGAAAATTCCTGGGTCTGAACAAGAAATCACTGATTTAAGCTACAATCGTGCGCGCGAATTGTATGGCGATCCTTTACCAGAAATTGTCGAAAAAAGGTTAGAAAAGGAACTGAATTCGATTAACGGAAATGGTTTCTCGGTCATTTATTTAATTTCTCAAAAACTGGTGCATAAAAGTAATGAAGATGGCTATTTAGTTGGTTCACGGGGCTCTGTCGGTTCGAGTTTTGTTGCGACAATGACAGGGATTACTGAAGTAAATCCTTTAGCGCCACATTATTATTGTCCTGAGTGTCAATATTCTGAGTTCTATGAAGATGGTTCCTATGGTTCAGGGTTTGATATGCCTGAAAAAGCCTGTCCAAAATGTGGCGCTCGATTGTTTAAAGATGGTCACGATATTCCTTTTGAAACGTTCTTAGGGTTCCATGGCGACAAAGTTCCCGATATCGATTTGAACTTTTCTGGCGATTATCAAGCCGAAGCCCATAACTACACGAAAGTTCTTTTTGGTGAAGAATATGTTTACCGGGCAGGAACCATTGGTACAGTAGCCGACAAAACAGCGTATGGCTTTGTTAAAGGATATGAAAGAGATCATAATTTACATTTGCGCGGCGCTGAAATTGATCGCTTAGCCAAAGGTTCAACAGGGGTTAAACGGACGACTGGGCAGCATCCCGGCGGTATTATTGTAATTCCTGATTACATGGATGTTTATGACTTTACGCCAATTCAATACCCTGCTGATGATCAAGAGGCAGAATGGAAAACGACGCACTTTGATTTCCATTCCATTCACGATAATATTTTAAAACTTGATATTCTGGGACATGATGATCCAACCGTGATTCGGATGTTACAAGATTTATCCGGGATTGAGCCAAAAACCATCCCAACAGACGATCCAGAAGTGATGCGTATTTTTGAAGGACCTGAGGTTCTAGGTGTGGATGCAGAGCAAATTTATTCTAAAACAGGAACGTTAGGAATTCCTGAATTTGGGACACGTTTCGTTCGAGGTATGTTAGAACAGACCCATCCATCAACTTTTGCAGAATTACTTCAAATTTCTGGACTGTCTCACGGAACCGATGTGTGGCTAGGGAATGCAGAAGAGTTGATTCGCCGTGGCGAAGCCAATCTTGCTGAAGTAATTGGTTGTCGGGATGATATCATGGTTTATTTAATTCATGCTGGTTTGGACAGTGGGATGGCCTTTAAGATTATGGAAACGGTACGTAAAGGACAATGGAATAAGATTCCTGATGAACTACGGGATACGTATTTAAATGCGATGAAGGAAAACAACGTCCCTGACTGGTATATTGATTCTTGTTCTAAAATTAAATATATGTTCCCGAAAGCCCATGCGGCAGCATACGTATTAATGGCATTGCGGGTCGCTTACTTTAAAGTTTATTTCCCAATCTTATATTACTGTGCATTTTTCTCCGTTCGGGCGGATGACTTTGACTTAGTGGCAATGTCACAAGGAAAAGAAGCTGTGAAAGCACGAATGAAAGAAATTACGGACAAGGGGATGGACGCCTCCACTAAAGAGAAAAACTTATTAACGGTTTTAGAATTATGTAATGAAATGTTGGAACGGGGCTATAAATTTGGCATGATTGATTTGTACAAATCAGATGCTGAAAATTTTGTGATTGAAGGGGATACCTTGATTGCACCTTTCCGAGCAGTGCCAAGTTTAGGACTCAACGTAGCGAAAGCTATTGTCGCTGCGCGAGAAGAGCAACCGTTCTTATCGAAAGAAGATTTGGCAACACGAGGCAAAGTTTCTAAAACGTTGATTGAATACATGAATGAAAATGGTGTCTTAAAAGACTTGCCAGATGAAAACCAATTATCATTATTTGATATGTTATAAAAGAAAAATCTTTTAGAAGAAGGCCGGTGAAGCAACTTATTCACCGGCTTTTTTTAGTCATCAAATAAATTAGAAAATCATTGCTAGAAGCGTTTTAATTACTTATTAAAAAGCCATCTTTATTTAATTATGTTGAGCTTGTGCATAAAAAGTAAAATGCTTATGATAAATGAAGAGCTTTATTTTTTTATTAAGAAAGGAATTGGTTATATGGACAAAAAGCAATTACGATGGTTTACCGTCGGGTTAATTGCCTTTAACATGGTCTGGGGTCTTGGAAATGTTGTGAATAATTATGCACAACAAGGGATTTCAGTGGTCACTTCATGGCTTTTGATTTTAGTTTTATATTTTATTCCCTATGCGTTAATCGTAGGACAGTTAGGTTCAACATTTAAAGACAGTAATGGTGGGGTTAGTTCGTGGGTGCAAAATACCAGTACTAAACGTCTAGCCTATTATGCAGCATGGACTTATTGGGTAGTGCACATTCCTTACTTGGCACAAAAACCACAAGCAATTTTAATTGCCTTAGGTTGGGCAGTTCAAGGGAATGGAAACTTAGTCAATACGATGCCAATCGTAACGGTATCATTTATTTCATTAATAATTTTCTTGGTTTTCTTGTTATTATCAACAAAAGGGTTAACCACTTTAAAAGTTATTGGTGGTTTAGCTGGAACCGCCATGTTTGTGATGTCTATTTTATTTATTTTATTAGCGGTAGGCGCACCATTTATTAATTCAACGGTTGAATTTGCGACGCCAAACATGTCACAAGTCAGCACTTACATTCCTAAATTTGACTTTAGTTATTTTACAACCGTATCGATGTTAGTTTTTGCGGTAGGTGGCGCTGAAAAAATTTCTCCTTACGTAAATGCAACTAAAAATCCAGCCAAAGAGTTCCCTAAAGGAATGATTTTCCTAGCAGCAATGGTTGGTTTATCGGCTGTTTTAGGTTCATTTGCAATGGGAATGTTATTCTCAAGTGACAATATTCCTAAAGATTTAATGGCAAATGGTGCCTACAGTGCCTTCCAAAAATTAGGCGCATATTATGGTGTCGGTAATCTCTTAATGATTGTTTATGCTTTGACGAATACAGTGGGTCAAGTGGCTGCGTTAGCCTTTTCAATTGATGCTCCACTGAAAATTCTTTTAGCTGAAGCAGATCCAGAATTTGTTCCAAGTTGGTTACGCAAACGTACGAAAAAAGGTACGTTAATTAATGGTTACCTATTAACAGGTATTTTAGTAAGTATTATTATCGCTTTACCGATGTTTGGGTTGAAGGACATGAACGAAGTGGTTAAATGGCTAACTAACTTAAATTCTGTAGTTATGCCAATGCGTTACTTGTGGGTCTTCTTTGCCTATATGCTTCTAAACAAAGCATACAAACAATTTAATTCAGAATATAAATTTGTTAAAAATCCTAAAATTGGTTTTGTGTTTGGTCTTTGGTGTTTCCTATTTACAGCCTTTGCTTGTATCCTAGGAATGGTGCCTAAATTTGAGTATGCCTCAGACCCTCAAGGCTGGTTGTTCCAATTAGCTTCTAACATTGTGACACCAATCGTCTTAATTCTATTAGGAATGATTTTACCAGCAATTGCACGTCGCGAGAAAAAAGACACGATTTTGCCAATTGATTCAGCAGAATAATTGGTTACATGTTTCAAGGATAAAATAGTCAGTTTAAGTATTTTGCGTGAGATAAATGGTCAATAGGACTGTTTGTCTCACGTTTTTTTCTGTCGATTTTTCTCTAAAATTTCTATTGTCTCTTAAAAATATGAGAAAATCAGAAGAATTTCTCCTGTATACTAAAGGTATCTATCATTAAAAAATGGTTATTAACGGAGAAAAAGGAAGTGAACCTCATGACTAAAACACTTGAAACACAACCAGAAGAGAAAACGGTCTTTCTTTGTAAAGAAACGAATCCAGATTTTTTAGGACGAGAAATTTATGCGGATAATGTTGAAACACCGTATAATTTTTACTTAATTCGCAAGCTTTATTTAGCGAAAGAGTACCAAAATTTAGCAGAAGGGGAACAATTTTTTGAGGCTTTATGTGAAAGTTGGGATGAATCAGAACAGTTTGAAGAGTTAATTGTTAAAAAGATTTATGTCTATGTTGAAACGGAGTTAATGTACTACACTGTTTATTTTGGAAGCTTTGAGCCGACCACTCGTGACTTACGATTCGCACTAAAACAATGGATGTATGAAATACCGACAACTAAAAATAAAAAAACAGTCCGTACGAATGAAACCAATGTGCAAGTAGTGCCGCAAGAAAATCAATTAACGGAATTAGCTGGTGAAATTGCTGTCTTACGTGAAATGTTGACACTTTTAAAAGAAAATTTAGCCTCCTTGAATGAAGCCGTTAATCAAACGAGAAATCCCGTCATTTCTAGACAAATAAAAACGATCCATTTGAAAAGAGCTTCTCCTGTGATAGCCGCAGAACAGGCATCTCTGAAAATATCAGAGGATACTAATCCGGAACAACCAGACGTCAATCTCTCGCCTGATAATCTGGAAAAGCAAGAAGTTGAAACTACTGTAGCACCAAGTGAAGCAGTGCTTCCTGTTAACAAACCAGCGCTTGAAGAACGAGCGAAAGAACCAGTGTTATCTGAACCAGCGCCATTTAAAGAAGCGCTGCCAGAAGAACCTCAAGAAAACCAGCAGAGCACCGCGGCAAAACCTTTATTTACTTTTCTACAAGAAACAGAAAAAAGCTCGCTAAATTCAGTGAATGAGTCTGCCGAAAAAGAAGAGGAGCAGAAGCCAGAAAAAGAAGCTGTCTCTATGGAAAGAGAAGAAGAAAGTTCATCAAGTCGGACAATTCCTGCGGACTTTCAACGACAATTGGACGAATTAGAAGATGAAATTTATCGTCGCTTTATGAGTCGCCAGTTAGAGGATACTGATGGAAATCAAGCAGTTCCGAAAATAACGATTGAAAAAAGACAGTTAGAAGCACAAATGCTTGAAGCAAAAGCATTCTCACAATCATTTAAACAAGTTCAAAAGAAAAAGGCAGGAGACGTGCAAATTTGCAATCAGTTAAGTTGTATGAAATTAGAAAAAGGATTAGATAAATTTTTAGACGAAGTTACAGAATATGTTGAAAAGCGGACCCTATTTAATAAAAAGGTTCGTTGTCCGCTCCCAGTAATCAGAGAATTGGAAGGCTATGGGCAATTAAACCAGTATATGCAGAAAATCCTTGACTGTTATTAATCGTTTATTTAGGAGAAGGTAAGACAAAACCGTTCAGTTTATCAGCTTTTAAGCCTGAAACAAAAATCACTTTGGATTTTTGTTTCAGGCTCTTTCTTATTATCTCTGGAAAAGATTTCAAGAGAATTTTTGAAATACTAGTGAAAATCCTATAAATTGTAGTATAATTTTCAAAGATGAATGAAAGGCGTGAAGTCATTGAAAGACAAACAAGTGTATGCAGTAGTTGACCTTGAGACGACTGGAACAGATCCTACAAGTGATCGGATCATTCAGTTTGGATGCGTTCTCGTTCAAGATGGAAAGATTATTGCGAACTTTGCGACAGATGTGAATCCCAATCAAGTAGTACCAAAACAAATTCAAAGTTTAACGGGGATTAGTAATACGCAAGTTCAAAAAGCGCCTTATTTTGAAGATGTAGCACATACAATTTATCATTATCTGGAAGATACTATTTTTGTGGCGCATAACGTCCACTTTGATTATAATTTTTTAGCTCGTGAACTGGTACGGTGTGGCACGCCGCCACTTACCATTCCAGCCATTGATACAGTGGAATTGGCACAGATTTTTTTACCGACAGAAAAAAGTTTCCGTTTAAGTGATTTGTCGGAAAGTTTAGGTTTGTCTCATGAGAATCCCCATCAAGCAGATAGTGATGCGCAGGTTACAGCCGAACTTTTGTTATTAATTCAAGAAAAAATGAAATCTTTACCATTAGTCACTATGGAAAAAATTGCGGAATTAAGTCAACAGACAGCGCGGGAAACCAGTGCCTTTATTCAACAAACGTATGAACAAATGAAAAAACAAGTCACACCATTAAATCCAGCTTATCAAGTGGTCAGTGGCATTGCTTTACGCAAAAAAGAAGTTCCTCTTTTTGAAGAAACGTTCTATCAGACTAGTACGTATCCCAAAACTAAAAAAGCCAAAGAAAAACTGTTTGGGGAACGTTTCGCTTATCGTGCGGAACAGAGTCGGATGATGAATTTAGTCTATGATCATTTTACAGAAGGAACGACAAAAGATTTATTTATTGAAGCGGCGACTGGAACGGGAAAAACATTAGGCTATCTGTTGCCAATGAGCTATTTAGCAACGCCAGAAAAACCAGTCATTATTTCAACAGTTTCGATTGTTTTACAAAATCAATTAGTGGAAAAAGATTTACCATTAGCCAATCATATCTGCCAAGGGAAATTACGAGGCATTGTTATTAAAAGCCATCGACACTATCTTGATTTACAACGCTTTAAGGCAACGTTGAATCAGCCAACTCCGCAAAAACAATACGCTCTTTATCAAATGGGCGTTCTCGTCTGGTTGCTAGAAACAGAAACGGGCGATTTAGATGAACTACAATTGACGAATTTAAATCATTTATTCTGGAAAGAAGTTACACATCGCGGATTGGATTTTCTTTCAAAAAAAGATGAACTTTATGAAGTTGACTTTTTAAGACATCTGTATAAAAAAGTCGCTCAAAGTAACGTGTTGATTGTTAATCATGCATTTTTGGCGCAAGAGTCGCTAAGGAAACAACCGTTATTACCTGAAAGTCCGTGGCTAATTATTGATGAAGCACATCATTTACCAGACATCGCTAGTCGGATGGCGAGCGAACGAGTGAACAGTGTGATACTAAAAAAACAAGTCACACATTTTATTGAAAAAGAACAACTTTTTGTTGCTTTACAGCAAATTTTTCAACAGTTTTCTGAAGAGCAGCGGTTTGTAAAAATTTATCAGCAAGGTTTACTGGATTTTGTGGATGAATGGCAAGATTTTCTTTTTGAATTGCATCGTTTATTTAGTAAAACGCAGAAGCGGATAGACCATCAGGAGTTGCTTTTAACCAAAGAACGTATTGATTATTTATCTGCTGCGGGAGAAAAACATAGTCAAACGCTCCAGCTTTTACTGCAGGAGTTGTTAACTATTCAAAGTAAGTTACAGCAAACAATTATGAGTCAGTTGGAAACCTTTAGTTTGGCTGATCGCATCGTTTTTGTTCGCTTGTTTCAATTTTTTGATGAAATTGAACGTATTCATCACTGTTTTACCATTTATCTTGATGATTGGCGTCCACGTTGGGTAAAAGAATATTTACCACAAAATGAAGACCATGGCTTGATTGAAATTCATGACTTAGAAGCTAGTTTGCTTCCTGAAACAAAGTGGTATCCGCGGTATGAACGAATTATTTATACAAGCGGCACATTGAAGTTTGGCAACAATAAAAAGTATTTACCGCAACGGTTAGGTTTAACAGAGGTGACGTTCAAAACCCTGCCAACGCCATATAACTATGCAGAAAATGCGCGAGTCTATGTACCGGAAGAAGCAGTAGCCATTCAAAATGCCTCTTCCTATGAAATGGGTCAATACATTTCAGATACCATTGAAAAATTGATGGCGCAAGAGGAACGTTCGCTGTTGGTTCTTTTTACTTCGCATGAATTATTGTCCACCGTGTATCATCAAGTCCAGCCGAGATTATTGGAAAAAGGACAAGAGGTCCTCGCCCAAGGGATTAGCGGCAGTCGTGAAAAAATTCTTAAACGGTTCTCTAATGGAAAACCGAATGTCTTGCTAGGAGCCGATAGCTTTTGGGAAGGTGTGGACTTACCAGGAACAGCTTTACAGTTATTGATAGTCACGCGTTTGCCTTTTGAAAACCCGAAACGACCACTTGTGCAAGCAAAATATGCGTATTTAGAAGCAGAAGGGATACAACCATTTGCTCAAGAAGCGGTACCGAAAGCAGCCTTACGTTTGCGACAAGCACTGGGCCGTCTAATCCGTTCTGAAGAAGACAGAGGGGCATTGCTGATTCTGGATCGTCGTTTAGTCACTGCAAAATATGGCAAACGATTAATCAAAGCGTTTCCCAAAGGACTCTCAGTAAAAGAAGCGCCCATGCCTGAAATTTTAGAAGAATTAAAGGAATTTTTAAACAAATAATCGATTATTTTTAGGTCATATTTGTGAAAGGCCGCTATTTTTCTGCTATAATAAGACCCAGTAAGTTTAGAGAGGATGGAAGGATTTTTGGAGGAATTAGAAGAAAAGAAAGAGAAGAAACGGATTACTGTCCTTTTAACCCTATTGGCAATCCTTTTAGCAATTCTTGTAACAATAATTATCTTTTTTGTACGAACCAATCAACCAATGGCTCAAGCCAAAAAAGAAGCAACCGCAATTGCCAAAACTTCTGCTAATTTAGAAACAGTTGATAAATTTTACTGGTTTACACGCAAAAATACGTATTTTACTTTAACCGGCAAAAATGATAAAGGCACAGAGATTGTCGTGATTGTCCCTAAATCGGGAGAAAAAGTCACGGTCTTAAATCAAAAAGATGGTCAAACTGAACAACAAATAACAGACATTGTTGCTAAAGCCCATCCCGATGAATCGGTGATGAAAGCTACGTTAGGGCTTTATGATAAGCGCCCTGCATGGGAAGTGGTCACCGAAAATGATCAAGGAGTACTAACATATTATCTTATGAGCTTTGATAAAGGCGAAGAGATCAACGTTGTCAAAGATATTTAATTTAGATAGGTTTTGATGAAAGTGGGAGTGAAAGGTGTATGAACGTATCGAATCGAGCACAGCAATTGACTCCTTCTGTTACATTAGCAGCTGCCGCCAAAGCGAAAGCATTAAAAGCAAAAGGTGTAGATGTTTTAAGCTTAACGGTTGGGGAACCAGATTTTGTAACCCCGAAAAATATTCAAAAAGCAGCAATTGCTTCAATTGAGGATGGAAGAGCAAGTTATTACACACCTTCTGGCGGCATTCCTGAATTAAAGCAAGCAATTGTCTCTTATGTGGAACGAGAATATCAACTTCGTTATCAACCCAAGCAAGTTATTGTGACAGATGGTGCCAAATATGCGCTGTATCTATTATTTCAAGCCATTTTGAACGTTGGGGACGAAGTGATTATCCCTGTCCCTTATTGGGTAAGTTATGGTGAACAAGTCAAGTTAGCAGAAGGCAAGCCAGTGTTTGTATCAAGCACGCAAGAGCAATCATTTAAAGTGTCAGTCGCACAATTAGAAACTGTACGAACGGACAAAACAAAAGCAATCATTTTAAATTCACCATCTAACCCAACTGGTGTTATTTATACGGAAGAAGAATTACGCCAAATTGGTGAATGGGCAGTTGCTCATGATATCCTCATTATTGCAGATGATATTTATGGTCGTTTGGTGTACAATGGACATCGGTTCACACCAATTGCAACCATCTCAGAAGCAATTCGCCAACAGACAATCATTATTAATGGCGTTTCCAAAACATATGCAATGACAGGCTGGCGCATTGGTTTTGCAGTCGGGGATGAAAAAATTATTCAAGCAATGACACAACTCGCTTCACAATCCACCAGTAATCCAGTCGCAGTTAGCCAATATGCGGCAATTGAGGCTTTAACAGGTGAACAGTCGACAGTTGAAGACATGCGTCAGGCCTTTGAAAAACGCCTAAATCATATCTATCCAAAAGTAGCAGCTTTGCCAGGCGTTTCGCTAATAAAACCTGAAGGCGCCTTTTATCTATTCCCGAATGTCAAAAAAACGTTAGAAATTTGTGGGTATGATAACGTGACTAACTGGGTGGAAGATTTATTACAAGAAGCGCATGTTGCTCTGGTAACGGGAGAGGGCTTTGGTGCACCAGAACATGTGCGGATGAGCTATGCGACAGATTTAATGACGTTAGAAAAAGCGATTGAGCGAATGAATGACTTTATAGAAAAGAAACGAATTCAGCACAACGCCTAAAAGAATAAACTAAGAAATGAACGGAGAGACAAACGTGGAACAAATTCAAATTATTGATTCAAACAAACATGTTGGAGAAACAGTAAAAATTGGCGCTTGGATTGCTAACAAACGCTCAAGCGGAAAAATTGCCTTTTTACAATTACGTGACGGGACAGCCTTTTTTCAAGGTGTCGTGTTCAAACCAAACTTCATTGAAGCCTTTGGTGAAGAAGTTGGTACAGAAAAATTCCAAGAAATTAAACACTTATCACAAGAAACAGCAGTCATGGTTACTGGTGTTATCAAAGAAGATAGCCGTTCTAAATTCGGCTATGAAATGGATATCACTGATTTAGAAGTCGTTGGCGCTTCAGAAGATTACCCAATTACGCCGAAAGAACACGGCACAGATTTCTTAATGGATCATCGTCATTTATGGTTACGTTCAAGCAAACAACATGCGATCATGTTAGTTCGTAACGAAATTATTCGTGCTACTTACGAGTTCTTTAACGAACAAGGATTCATTAAAATTGATAGCCCAATTTTAACTGGCTCAGCACCAGAAGGCACAACAGAATTATTTGAAACAGATTACTTCGGACAACCAGCATTCTTATCACAAACAGGTCAATTATATGCAGAAGCTGGTGCGATGGCATTTGGAAAAGTCTTTACTTTTGGACCAACCTTCCGCGCGGAAAAATCCAAAACTCGTCGTCACTTAACGGAATTCTGGATGATTGAACCAGAAATGGCATACACAACTCATGAAGAATCACTAGATATTCAAGAAGCCTACGTAAAACATTTAATTAAATCAGTATTGAAAAATCAACAATATCCATTGGATGTTTTAGAACGTGATACAGCTTTACTGGAAAAATATGTTTCGGAACCATTCAAACGTATTACTTACGATGATGCGATTGAGTTATTACAAAAAGAAGAAGCAAACAATGATTATGATCACATTGAATGGGGCGAAGACTTTGGTAGCCCACATGAAACTTTTATTTCAAATTACTATGGCGTTCCAACATTCATTTTAAATTATCCAAAAGCAATTAAAGCCTTCTATATGAAACCACATCCAACACGTGAAGATGTTGTAATTTGTGCCGATTTAATTGCACCAGAAGGTTATGGTGAAATTATCGGTGGTTCAGAGCGTGCAACTGATTATGATTATTTGAAAGAAAAAGTAGCTGAGTTTGGCTTATCTGAAGAAGAATACAGCTGGTATTTAGATTTACGTAAATACGGTTCTGTGCCACATTCTGGCTTCGGATTAGGTTTAGAACGTGCTGTTACGTTCATTACTGGTAATGAACACATTCGTGAAGCGATTCCGTTCCCACGTATGTTAAACCGTATTTATCCATAGAGAACAATAAAAAAAAGAACTTCAGCAAAAGCCGAAGTTCTTTTTTTTAATTCTGCCATAATTTTTGCATCTGGTCCAAAATATCAATGACTTCTGTCGTGAAAAATAAGGAGCGGTTGGGTTGAGTACCTTTGATTGCTTCAACCATATTGTAGATTTCATAATTCATGGCTTCAGCTGAGTACCCAGAAACGATGGTCTCAACCGTACCGTCATTGTAGTGAACAATCGCTTCATCTGCACGTGGATAATCTGTAATGGTAATATAGGCATCTTCAAAAGCAACAATTCCTTGCTTTGGCATTTTTGCTTGGAATGTTAATGAAATAGTCGCCAACTCATTTTCTTTATTCCGAAGCAATGTCACCGATTGTTCATCAACACCAGTAGAGAAGGGAACCATGCTAGAAGCTAAAACGTCTGGCTGTGAGCTGAGAAACCAACGAGCAAACGAAACCGCATAAGTACCAATATCTAACAATGCGCCGCCTGCTAAGTCAGGATTAAAAAAGCGATTTTTAGGATCGGGTTCTTTGTAACTTCCAAATGGTGCTTGAATCATTTTTAACTGACCAAATTTGCCAGCATCCATCAAGCGACGTAATTCGTCGTATAGTGGCATGTTAAAAATAGTCATGGCTTCTGCTAAAATAAGGTCATTTTTTTCTGCAACTGCCAAGGCTTGTTTTAATTCTGCCGCGTTCATCGTAATAGCTTTTTCACACAACACATGTTTTCCGGCCTGGAGCGCTTTTAAAATGTGTTCAGCATGTTGTTTATTTGGTACTGCTATATAGACAACATCGATTGTTTCATCTGCTAGCAATTCTTCATAAGAACCATAGGCTTTAGGGATTGAATAATCAGCGGCAAATTGTTCTGCTTTAGTCAATGTCCGCGAAGCAACAGCTGCAAGTTGGCTAGTTTCTTGTTTAAACGTTGAAGCAAATTCGTGGGCAATCCCACCTAATCCGACGATGCCCCATTGATATAATTTTTTTGTCAAAAGAAGTCCTCCTAATCTATGCAATTTCTTCAAATCTTCTTCATTATTTATTATACTGTAAACAAGAGAAATTAGAAAACAAGGACAATTTTGTAAATATGATAAAATCCAGAGATAAAAAGATGCTTTTTTTAGAGAATTTCAGTAAAATAGAAAATGGAGGCGAATGATTATGCATCAAGTTTATGTAGATATTATTGTTGACGCAATTATTGAACAGTACCAAACAGAAGAAAATTTTTACTCCGCTTATCAAATTCAAGCAGCCGATTGGCAAGCTTGGAAAGAAGGCCAATTTGGTTTGGACAATGAAGTCATGCAAAAAATTAAGAATTTGTTTACGGATTATGAGTGGATGCTGACTCAAAAAATACTCCGCCAAACCATCTTATTTCCGGAAAAACGTAACCTAGCTGTTTCGGAATATAAACGGTTAAAAACAACAATTGCCAAAAAATGGTTACAATCTGATTTGGGCGTTGTAGAATTGATTCCCAACAATAAACAGGAACAAGAAATTGCTGCTGGTTATATCGATTTGAAAGTGACGCTGGCCTATGGTGAATGGGGTTTTGATGATATTATTACATTCCGGTTACCAGCTACGATTCAACGACAATTGGAAGGTTCAAAAGTTGAATTATTAGATTGGGTCAATGAAAATCTGATGGATACTTACGTAGGTGAATAACGAATAGGAAGGATGGTCTTTTGAAATACACAATTGCTGGGATTTTATCTGTGATTATTATGTTTGGTGCGGTAATTTTTGTCTTTTTTGGCAAAAAGCCAGTTGAAGAATCTGTTCACACATCAACTGAAACAACAGTGAAATCGTCCACTAAAATTTCTGAAAGTAGTACAGTTTCTTCAACTGCTACCACTGAATCAAGTACTGAAATCACGAGCGTAAGCAGTGATGAAAGTTGATAATTTTCTGTGAAAATGATACAATTATTCGGTTATAGTAACAAATGAAATCAATCACGAAAGTGAAAGATAGTGAAACATTTTATCGGAAAATAAAAGATGAAGTGGGGAATTAATGAAGTGAGCAACTATCAGAAAAAAAGAAAAAAGCAGCTGAATTTGCCAAAGTTATTCTTAGGCGTAGTTGTCGTCGGTTTGGCCTTTGTCTTTTCGTTATCTGTCCTTTCTGATTCAGATAAGGGACAAAGCGAGTCAGTCAATCGCCAAAATGAAAACATCTCAAAAGAAGAATTTGTTGCTGAAATCACACCGTATGCACGTGAATTACAAGAATCTTACGGGGTGTTACCAAGTATTATTATGGGGCAAGCAGTTTTAGAATCAAATTTTGGACAAAGTCAATTAGCATCGAAATATAACAATCTTTTTGGGATTAAAGCATATGGCAATCAACCAAAAGTCAATTTAGAAACAAAAGAGTATGTCAATGAGGTCTGGATTACGATTCAGGGTGATTTTCGAGTTTATGACAATTGGGAAGAATCCATGCGAGATCATACCAAGTTATTTGTTGATGGGGTCGATTGGGATCCAAATTTATATGAAAAAGTCTTGTTAGCCAAAAATTATAAAGAGGCCGCACAAGCGCTTCAAGATGCTGGATACGCAACGGATCCTACATACGCTGATAAGATCATTCATGTAATTGAAGAATACAATTTAAATAAATACGACCGTTAAGCATGGAGGAACGATGACAATGAGCGAAAAGTGGATTCCAGAAATTATGACGCCGCTGAAACAAGATATTGTAAAAATGCCAGAGATTATTCGGCAAGCCAGTGGCATTAAAATTTTTGGCCGTAAAATAAAATCAATTATTTTTACGACAGATATTGCGATTATCCGCAATACGGATGCACAGGCAGTGATTGCTGTATATCCTTTTACACCGCATCCAGCGATTACAAAAGGCATTATTGAAGCAGCGGATATTCCTGTCTTTTCAGGAGTCGGCGGCGGTTTAACGCAAGGCATGCGTTCTGCTTATATGAGTTTATTTGCAGAAGCACAAGGCTCAATGGGTGTTGTTTTGAATGGTCCTACACCAATTGAAACAATTAAAATGGTGGATGAAGCAATCGATATTCCTATTATCAGCACAGTAACTTCTATTCATACGCCAATTGAGGAAAAACTTGCGGCTGGCGTGGATATGATTAATATCAGTGCAGGAAAAGACACTGCAGCCACCGTACGCTATTTCCGTGGCAAGTATCCAGAATTACCGATTATTGCAACAGGAGGACCAACTGAATCGAGTATTCATGAAACCATTATCGCTGGAGCGAATGCTATTACATATACGCCCCCTAGTAACGGTGAATTATTCAGCAAAAAAATGAAAAAATATCGTGAACAAGAAAAAGCAACCGATGAAGAATAAAAAACGCTTTGGCAGCCGATCCTGCCAAAGCGTTTTTGGCTATTTAATGTTCGCTTTTACGGAACAATGGAAGAATGAACCAATTATTTGAAAATTCTAATGAAAAAAAGTTGTTAAACCATTGAAAGTTAGAGATTTTTGTACTATCCTAGAGAAACATAGAAGCTTGTATAAGGTCAAAATACGGTTGACCGTCTCTACCCAGCACCGTAAATGCTGGTCTATAAGTGAAGAAGAGCGGATAGCCCTTTTTTGCTTTGGCAAAATGGGCTTTTTTCTTTTGTTAGAACACGAATATAAATAGCACTTTGTTTTATTTCGTTCGTTTTTAACGAACCGTCCTTTCCTCAGGATGAGAACAAAGCATCTATCGAAAAATAAGTAAAGGAGTTCATATTGTGAAGGAATTAGTCGAACGTATTAAAAATGATGGCCGTGTATTAGGTGAAGGTGTTTTAAAAGTAGATAGTTTTATTACGCACCAAGTGGATCCAGAATTGATGGAGGCTATGGGTAATCGTTTTGCTGAGGTTTTCGCAGAAGCAGGCATTACCAAAGTAATTACAATTGAAGCATCAGGAATCGCTCCTGCCTTATACGCAGCGCAAAAATTAGGCGTGCCAATGATCTTCGCGCGTAAGGCAAAAAGTTTAACCATGGATGAAGAGCTTTTAACAGCTTCAGTTTATTCATTTACAAAACAAGTGACAAGTCAAATTTCCATTTCAAGAAAATTTTTATCTGATGCTGATAAAGTGTTGATTATTGATGACTTTTTAGCTAACGGACAAGCTGCTAAAGGATTGGTAGAATTATGCCAACAGGCTGGTGCAAAGGTTGAAGGAATTGGTATCGTAATTGAAAAATCATTCCAAGATGGTCGTCAGTTATTAGAAGACATGGGCTTAAATGTAGTCTCTTTAGCACGTATCGCTTCATTAAGTGAAGGAACGGTGACGTTTTTAGAGGAGGATGCATAATCTTGGATACAAAACAATTGAATACACAACAACAGACGGAAACACCAAATGGGAAAGCCGCCGTTTTAGGATTGCAACATTTATTAGCGATGTATGCTGGAGCAGTTGCCGTACCTTTATTAATCGGAACCGGCTTGAATTTTGATTCGCAACAAATGACGTATTTGATTTCAATCGATATTTTTATGTGCGGCGTTGCGACACTTTTACAATTGACGGTGAATAAGTTTTTTGGGATTGGCTTGCCAGTCGTTTTAGGTTGTGCCATTCAAGCAGTTGCGCCTTTAATCATGATTGGTACGAACAAAGGGGTTGGGGCAATTTACGGTTCAATTATTGCTTCGGGCATTTTTGTCGTTCTTATTGCAGGATTTTTCTCAAAAATTAAACGTCTATTTCCGCCTTTAGTCACCGGCACAGTCATTACAGTTATTGGTTTGACCTTAATTCCTGTTGCTGTTGAAAAAATGGGTGGCGGCTTAGCAACGGACAAAAGTTTTGGTGATCCTAAAAACTTGCTTCTCGCATTTGTAACAATTGCCTTAATCATTGTTGTGCAAGTTTGGGGACGTGGCTTTATCAAGTCAATTGCCGTGTTAATCGGCCTAGTCGGCGGCACAATTTTAGCTGCATTTCTGGGATTAGTTGATTTGTCTCCTGTTGGTCAAGCTACGTGGTTTCACTTTCCACAGCCATTTTATTTTGGCAAACCAACGTTTGATCTTTCTTCTATTGTGTTGATGATTATTATTTCAATTGTTAGTATGGTTGAATCAACAGGTGTTTATTTTGCCTTAGGAGACATTACAGGGAAAAAAATTGGCGAAGATGATTTACGTCGTGGGTATCATGCAGAAGGCTTAGCCGTCATTTTAGGAGGGATTTTTAATACGTTTCCTTATACAGGTTTCTCGCAAAATGTCGGGTTAGTTCAATTATCTGGGATCAAAACACGTCGGCCAATCTATTTTTCTGCTTTTTTCTTAATTATTTTAGGCTTATTACCAAAAATTGGTGCGATGGCCCAAATTATCCCAGAGCCAGTTTTAGGCGGCGGAATGCTGGTTATGTTTGGAATGGTGGCTGTCCAAGGAATGCGCATGTTGTCAAAAGTTGACTACTCAAATGACAAAAATTTATTAATTATTGCCATTTCGATTGGCTTTGGTTTAGGCTTTAATATTATGCCAACGCTCTTTAATAAAGTACCAGAAACTGTTAGCATGTTTACTGGTAATGGAATTGTCATGAGCAGCATTACCGCAATTATTTTAAATCTTTTATTCAATGGTTTAAAAGAAACCTCAGAAAGTAACGAATAGTTTCAAAAAAGTATGATAGATAAGGTCAGGTGGCTTTTCTTTCATACTTTTTTGACCTAATCATCGTTTAGAAAAATTTAATGTTTTCATCAATTTGAAGAGAATAAGAGAAAAATGCTTGGTTACAAAGAGACGAATAGTAAGTTACCGCTGTTTTATCCTAAAATATGTTAATAAATTCTGATGAGAAAACCTAAGGGAAACACTGCTGGCACTTGAAGTTGAGCCTTTTTCCTTGTATCATGTAAAAAGAGCACTCTTAAAGGCTAGACTGCGACGAGAAACCGCAGAAGGATTTTAAGGATAAAACTGTGATGGAAAGTTGTGATGAACTTGGATAAACCACTATTACCTGGTCAAGTGATTGGTATCATTGGTGGCGGACATTTAGCAAAAATGATGGCCCTTAGTGCAAGAGAAATGGGGTTTCGAGTGGGTGTGCTAGATCCACAAATTGATTGTCCTGCTGCACAAGTTGCCGATTGGCAATTATTAGGAGCATATAATGATCCTGAAGCGTTAGAGAAATTGGCAAAACGTGCCCAAGTGATTACGTATGAATTTGAACATGCAGATGTTGATGCGTTAACAGCGATTCAACATTTGGCGAATATACCGCAAGGAACAGACATTTTAGCAATTACGCAAGATCGTTTAATGGAAAAAAGTTTCTTGGAAGATAATAATATTGTGATTGCACCTTATGCAACGATTGTTAGTCCGACTGATATTCAAGAAGCAATTGATGGCATTGGTTATCCGTGTATCTTGAAGAATACGCGAGGGGAAGGTCGTTATGTACTACATAGTACTTCAGACTTAGCGCCATCCATGAATCTTCTGAGAGAAGGAACCTGTGTCTTGGAAGCTTGGATTCCTTACGAAAAAGAATTATCTGTTCTGATTTCTGGTAATGGTCGTGGCGAATTTGCGACATTTCCAGTTGTGGAAACAATTAAAAAAGAGCGTAAGCTACATGAAACGATTGCGCCAGCCCGAATTGATGACGAAGTCAGTGGCGAGTTGCAACGAATTGCTAAGGTGATTGCTAAAGCTGTTGGTTTAGTCGGCACCCTTTCAATTGAAATGTTTTATACAGAAACAGGCGGGATTTATGTAAATAAAATTTTACCTCGTCCAGAAGATGCTGGGAATTTTTCTATAGATGCTTGTTCTTTTAGCCAATATGATACGCATATTCGTGGTTTATGTAATTGGCCAATGCCAACGATTCAACTGTTGTCAGAAGCGGTTACGGTCAATGTGCTTGGGAATGAAGCCTATGAAACGATGGACATTATTAATGAACATCCAGATTGGCATTTCCACTATTATGGGCACAGTGAAGCAAAAGAGCAACGAGCGATGGGGCATATTACTATATTAACCAAAGAAATCGATGAAACACTGGAAGAAATTAAAGAAACAAAGATTTGGTCGTAATTATTTTTCAAAAATTGAGGAGTAAAGAGGGGATAAGGCACAATGATTGATCGTTATACAAGACCCGAAATGGGCGCAATTTGGACAGATGAGAACCGCTACAAGGCATGGCTAGAAGTTGAAATTTTGGCGGATGAAGCTTGGGCAGAACTTGGCGAAATTCCTAAAGAAGATGTACAAAAAATCCGAGAAAATGCATCATTTGATGTTGCACGTATTTTAGAAATTGAAGCAGAAACTCGTCATGATGTTGTCGCTTTTACTCGTGCCGTTTCAGAAACGCTTGGTGAAGAGCGAAAATGGGTGCACTATGGCTTAACCAGCACAGATGTTGTGGATACTGCCTATGGTTATCTATTGAAACAGGCGAATGATATTTTACGGAAAGATTTACAAACATTTACGGAGATTGTCGGAGCCAAAGCCAAAGAGTATAAACATACGGTCATGATGGGCAGAACGCATGGCGTTCATGCAGAACCGACTACATTTGGTTTGAAATTAGCGTTGTGGTATTCTGAAATGAAACGCAATATTGAACGTTTTGAACATGCAGCCAAAGGTGTCGAAGCAGGTAAAATCAGTGGAGCCGTGGGTACCTTTGCCAATATTTCACCATTTGTTGAAGAATATGTTTGCGAACATTTGGGAATCCGTGCTCAAGAGATTTCGACACAAGTTTTACCACGTGATTTACATGCAGAATATGTTTCTACCATGGCATTAATTGCGACAAGTATTGAAAAATTTGCGACAGAAATTCGTGGTTTACAAAAATCAGAAACACGTGAAGTAGAAGAATTTTTTGCAAAAGGACAAAAAGGATCTTCGGCAATGCCGCATAAACGGAATCCAATTGGTTCTGAAAATATGACTGGTTTGGCACGTGTGATTCGTGGTCATGTCATTACTGCCTTTGAAAATGTGAGTTTATGGCATGAACGAGATATTTCTCACTCGTCTGCTGAACGGATTATTATTCCCGATACGACGATTTTGCTAAATTACATGTTGAATCGTTTTGGTAATATTGTCAAAAACTTAACGGTCTTCCCAGAAAATATGAAACGTAACATGGATGCGACCTATGGACTAATTTACAGCCAACGTGTCTTGTTAAAATTGATTGACCATGGCATGACACGTGAAGAAGCGTATGATTTGGTCCAACCAAAAACAGCTTACGCATGGGATCATCAAACGGCGTTCCGTCCGTTGTTAGATGCGGATGAAAAAATTACTTCTGTCTTATCAAAAGAAGAGCTAGATGATGCTTTTGATTACCATTATCATTTAAAAAATGTTGACACGATTTTTGAACGTGTTGGTTTAGGATAAAAAAGAGCGTTCAGGAAAAAACACCAGTTTCTTCCTGAGTGCTTTCTTCTTTTTCAGAAAAAACATTGGAAATTGTTTAGTAACAATTGGAAGAAAAGATATTAAATTTTAGCGAGCAAACGTCAAAAGGTAAATGAGTGACTCATACCTTTTGACGTTTGCTCGCTATTTGTTTGGTTGTTCCTTAGATTCTAAAGGAGATATTTTCAAAAAAAGATGAAATTTAGGCATTTTCATAGGTGGAAAGCGTCATCAAACCCTTATGGGATAAGAAGATGCCATTTTTTAATTATGGGTTTAAAAATTCAAAATTTTTTTTTGTGTGTCTTCAGCTATAATTAGTCTATTAACGATAAGTATTAAAAGAATGGGGGAAAGTTGATTGTAATGAAATTGTCACAAGTCCCAAATAAAACGACAGGGAATGGAATAAAAATATTCGGTTATCTCTGTTTTGTAGTTAGCTGTTATCTAATCTTTTTACGCTTCGAAGTTGCTTTAGCCCAACAACCAGAGCCACAGCCACTGGCGGGTTTCACAGTTGAAAGTGTGATACCAGATAATCAGCTAGATAAGAACCAAACTTATTTTTATTTAGGCGTTCAGCCAAGTAGTCAGCAGATTATTCAAGTGAAAATCAGAAGTTTGCAAAAAGAGCCCGTAACTGTCGCTTTAAGTATTCATGATGCAGTGAACGGAACGGATGGACAGATTGATTATACGCAGACGAGCCCCAAACTAGATTCTAGTTTGACGAATTCCATCACACAAATTGTTCATTTGCAAAATAAGGAAACTACGGTCACTGTAAAAAACTTTGAAGAAAAAATAGTGAATTATGAAATCAAAACACCCAAAGAGCCATTCTCTGGAGTTAAATTAGGCGCATTACGGTTTGTTAAACAATTAGAGGATGAATCATTAACAAGTAATCAGTTTACATCAACTTATGCTTATACTATTTCCGTCATGCTGACAGAAGATAAACAACCATTTGATGAAGGAGCAGAATTACAACTAAAAAAAGTTGGTACAACGATCAGTGCTGGTCAACTTGTGGTTCAAGTAACATACCGAAACCAGCAACCAAAAGTTATGAAAGGAGCAACCATTACCAACTGGTTAACCAAAAAAGGTCAGACAAAAGAATTACTAAAAAAAGTACAAGCAGATGTAACAGTGGCACCTAATTCGCTATTGGCTATGGATCTGCCATTGAATGAAGTTGTCCTGCCAGCGGGAACTTATACTATTCACAGCCAAGTAAGCGCTGGTAATCGCGAATGGCAGTGGCGAAAAGATTTTACAATTACACAAACGCAAATAAAACAATGGTCGACGAGTACACCTTCAGCAAAAAGGCAACCGTTTTTGTTAGTGGGGAGTAGTGCAATAGTCCTCGTTGTAATTAGCATTTATTTTTATCTTAAAAAGAGTAGAACTAAATAGTAAAGAAATAAAAAGGAAAAGCAGGTGTTGGTTATGAACAAGAAAATGACTCATCTAATCTGTGTCATATTATTAGGAACGATGATTTTACCAATTAATGGCTTAGCTGAGGGGACTGAGTCAACAACAGTAACGAGTGAAATGCAACAAATTATTGAAGATTCATTACCTAAGCTATCAGAACCGTCCAAGCAAACGATAGAGACAACTGAAACAACCGATTCTTCAACTGAAAAAACTCAAGCAACTGAAGCAACGAAAGATGTAGAAACTGCTTCCTTTACTTGGTCACAACAAGAAGCAGAACGGCAAGTAACTGCCGGATCAGATTTTTATCTAAAAATAATTAGCAATGCAACCTGGGCGGAAATCCAATTGCCTCAGGAAATTCAATACAATCCGCAAAAAAACCAACAATTGCAGGAGCACGGTTCTTATAATCAAGAACAACATAGCTTGATTTTAAGAGACTTTGCCCAGTTGGGGGAAAGTTACTTGCTGTTAACGACAACAAAAGCAGGAACCTTTACCTTGTCAGTCAAAGATAAAAACCAAGAAACGTTGGCTAATAATTTAGACGTGACGATTGCGAAAGAGCAAGTAGTAGTGCCAAAAGAGACCCAGAAGAGTAGTGAGCAGAAGCAAACGAAGGAAAATGAAAAAAGCAACCCTGTCGCTAAGTCTAAAAACATTGCCGCCAAAGCGAATGGGATTACGGTCGGTTTGACTGCTCCAACCACTTATCGCACATATACTGATCCCGCGACAGGAACAGCACCAGATTACTTAACTGTTTCTTTACCAGTTTCCATCGACCAAGCAGGCCTTACTGGTACTTCGATTGAGCTTCCTTATGGCTTTTATCCAAGTAAAAGCGACCCAGTTTTTAAAGACTTTGATAATACGACACCGATTTTTTCGTTGGTGACACCTAGTGCACCTAGCGCCAACTCGATTGTGGCTTCGTATGTAAATGATACAACCAATAAAAAATTAATTATTCGCTTGAAAGAAACCAAGACAACTTTAGAGACGATTAATTTACGTTTTAAATTTAATAATGTCTATGATGCTAAAATCCCACCTGAACAAATCGTATGGAATAATCTCCAAGCAAAGGTATTTGATAATACAGGGACACAAATAGCAAGTTCAGCGGCAAATAAAACCGTAAAAACTGATGTGGCTGGTTCTAGTGCTTCATATGTACTTTCTGGTTACGCAGTTCCTAGTAACGACAGTTATTTTGACGGTGATATTATTGTGACAAACGCTTATCGGTTTAATTATTTAGCTAGAGCGAATTTAGACCCTAGTTATAATCATCAAGTGTATGTTGAGATTCCCACGGGAGCTACATTTAAGGGAAGCTTAGCTAATGCATTATTAAAAACAGGGGTCACAAATGCACAAGATCCTAGTGTGCCAGCAGGTTTTACTCGGTACTATCAGAAATTAGTAACTCTCTCACCAAACATTTTAGAAAACCCAGCAACTCGAGTTGATTTATCCTATCTTAACACAAGGGTTACTTTGAATAAAACGTATGCAGAAGGGAGTACTTTTTCTGTTAATTTTGGAATGAAAGTAAAATTTCTGAATGGAAAAATAAATACGCTTACCACTACGAAAAGTTATACAAAACGTTCTCGGCCAGATTTTCAATTGTCAGGAACAGGCAATCATTCGGTTGTTAACACTTCTACTAACACAGTTAATAACTTAGACGATTTAGCGACAGCTGGTAATTTTTACGCTTTTGGTTATGGTTCATTTAGCGACTCTGCTGCTATTAAGAATACTGGCGCTAAACCAATTCAAGGAGTGACATACAAATTACAAGAATTAACTGCAGGCTCAGCTAAAGGAAACTTCACTGATTTATATATTTATGGTGTTACTGATGGAGTGAGTGCCCCCGCCTATTATCGGCCTTTGTATCATATTAAAAATGCCATAACCGGAACGAGTCGTTCTGTTTGGAGCAGTACACCGGCTAAGACTGGTAGCTTTAGTCCAGCTTTACCGACTTTAGCAACCAATGAGTATATTTCAACCATTGATATTATTCCTATGGGAACCGATGGCACAACTGCCAATTCGTTGCCTCCTGGAAATGGGATGTCACTCCGATACCGGATCAAAAGTTGGCCTACTGGGAAGTGGCCAGATGGGACAGTGCTTTCTAAGATGACTAATCCAATCACCTTTGGAGCCACGATGCAGTATCAAGATGCAACAGGGACTCCTACAGAGCTTAAATTAAACAATAATGTAGTCTATTATAATAAAGGGGTAGCCTTACGTGCTTCTGTTTACCTTACCAGTGTTAATAGTGAGAATAAACTGCCTGGGGACACGATTAACTATGAAATAAGCGGGAGAAATAGTGGCTACTATACAGATACTTCTTCTGGGGATTGGGAGAATCCTATTATTACAATTAAAGTTCCCAAACAGTTACGTTTAAAAGCGACCACGAAAAAAGATTATATTGATGAGAGTAACCAAGTTACCTATCCAGCTTCGGTGACCGTTGAAACCTTAGCTATAAATGACACAACTTACAATTATTATCGGTTTAAGACGTCCAGCACGGCTTATAAATCTAAAGTAACGGGAAAGGCTAGTTTTTTTCGGATTCCTTTAGAATTTGTAGTGGATAGTTCAGCTGCTTCTGGAAGCTATCAAATTCCTTATATCGCCTATAGTAGCCCTAAGCCAACTGATTTCTTTCATGGTGTACTTACTCAATTATCTGCTGCAGAGGCTAAAAAAATCGGTGTAGACAACACGAAAGAAAATAGCTACGAGATCAACTCATCTCCTTTTAATATCGGCTTTTCTGTCGTGGATTCTTCTAAGTTAGACAGTGCTACTAATGCTCGTGGTTCCGCAACGCAAGCTTGGTCAAATACGAATATCTTTGCGGTAGACCGCAAAGGCACCCCGCAAATGCAAACGGTCATTAAAAATTCTGGTAATACAAACTTCACTAGCGTTCGCTTGTATAATATTTTGCCTTCTTCTAGTGATGGTCGTGGTTCAACAGGCAGCATCGGGTTTACAAACTTGACCAGTAATAATGGGACAGCCAAAATTTACTATACAACTAAGCCTATCTCACAATTGCCTAGTTATACTAACAACGATTTACAAGCGTGGAATGCCACTAAACTAACCAGTTTAGGTTTCACTACAACTAAACCCGCTAATTCAGCATTAATCACAGCAATCTATGTCGATTTTGGCGCAACGACAATCAAACCAGGTGGGACCTTAGATGCGATTATGAATTTTTTAGTGCCAGATGCAGATAATCAAAAAGCCATTAACCAATTTCAATATTCTGCTAAAGAAGCTAAAGCAGGAGCAACTTTAGCGGCAGTCAGTGATAAAATTACCTTTAGTACAGAGTTTGCTCAAGTAGCGTATGAACAAAATTTACCGAGTATTATAGTTCCTGGAAGTGGAGTGAAAGACTTACCTTCTCCGCAAACGATCCAGTTAGATGTAAATGATGCCGGCAAAATTGTCATTCCAACAGCCAAACCAACGCTTAGTGGTTATACTTTTGTGGAATGGCAAGATGTTGCAACACCAACCAAAAAATATCAACCGGGTGCAACGATTAGCTTTACGTCTACGTCAACTACCACAAAAATAACTCTGCAAGCTATTTGGAAACCAATCTCAGTGAATGTGACTTTTAATGCCAATGGGGGCTCGGGTGGTACGGCTGCTAAAGCCTATACTTTTGGAACAGTAGTTAATTTAACCACGGTTGTGAAGCCAACCAGAACCGGTTACACTTTCCAAGGTTGGGCGACAACAGCCAGTGCCACAACACCAGATATTACAACAAACCCTCTCGTTAATTATGCTTCAGCTAAGACCTATTATGCTGTTTGGAAGGGGAACGCTTATACCGTAAAGTTTGATGCGAACGGGGGAACTGGTACCATGCCTAACGCTAGTTTTATTTATGGAACAGGCAAGCCATTACCAGCCAACACCTTTACAAAAGAGAGTAATACGTTCCTTGGTTGGTCGAAGACACGGACAAGTGCAGTTGTCTATACGGATAAACAAATAATTTCGACATTAACTGCTACTAACAATGGGACTGTAACTTTGTATGCGAAATGGAGTGGCCAACGACCTGTATTGATGGGAACGCCAAGTACGTTTGATTTTGGCAAACAAACGATTTCGCCAATGGCAAAAAGTTATGGACTAAATTCAGCAAGCTATGTCGGAAGTCCCGAATTACAACAAGCTGGTTTTATGTTACGTCTAGAAGATAATCGACCAACTAGTACAGGTTGGAAATTAAACGTTAGTTTATCTGAATTTAAAGATAAAACTGGTAAATCTTTACCACAAGGAGAAGGAATTGCCTTGAACTTTGCGGACACTCAACTTCAAAAAGTTCAATATGCTAATACAGCTGAGGAATCAGTAACGACTGGTTTTACCAATGGACCGACGTTAGGGTCTCAAGCTTTTCGATCGGGTGCTACAGCTCAATCAATAATCACAGCAACTGGAGCACAAGGAAGTGGAACTTGGCAACTATATTTTCCTTTTGAAGAGATAAAATTAACTGTGCCTGCAAATGTAGGAGAAATATCAAAAGTATATCAATCGACAGTAACTTGGTCATTGGACGATGTAGTCTAATCTTAGTATGATTTACTTAGAAGGAAAGTTAATTGTATTAAGAAAAAACGCTTCTAAGTTTTACAGGAATATAAAAAAACAAACGTATTGTTAAATACGTTTGTTTTTTTATATACTTTTTTCGATTTATCCTTTATAATGTAACTTCGATAGTTACATTAACTATTAAATGCAAACAAAGGAGGAGAAGTATGGATAAACAACAACGAGGCATTCAAGTGATTAGAATTTGGCTAGGGGTGACGATGCTAATTCATGGAGTGATGAAAGTAACGTCATTGGAAGATACTTTAGCGTTTTTTGCTAGTATTGGTTTGCCAAGTCTTTTTGTTTATGGTGTAGCAGCAATTGAATTAATTGGCGGATTATTTATGATTATTGGCTTTTTAATTCCATTGGTATCAGTAGGATTCATAGCAGTTTTAGTCGGAGCTATTTTTTCTTTTGGTTTGGCAAGTGGTTTTAGTGGTTATGAGTACGAATTATTTTTAGCAATAACCAGTTTGGCTATTTTGATTAGCCATGCCGATAAAAAGTATCTTACGTTAAAACTCTATTTTTAATAAATCAAAGCAATAAAGAGTTGGTCAAACTAGTTGTGATTGCGAAAAAAGCCCTAAAACAGTGATAGTTAGCTGTTTTAGGTTTTTTTTATCCGGAAGGTCAAAAAAGGTCAATTTTATTATTGACCTTTACTGACCAATAGGGTATAATAAATTTATAAGGTTTACAAATACCTTAACTTTTGAAGAAATCCATCAAAAGTCGGATAATAATAATTGTAAAGAATGTTAAAATAAAAAAAGACAAAACAATAAACGGGAGGGATCGTTTATGAATATTGAAAAAATGACAACAACGCTACAAGAGGCGATTGCTGAAGCTCAAAAAGTTGCGGTGACACGGCAACATCAAGAAATTGATATCGCACATTTATGGAAAATTTTTCTTCAACCAAACCATTTTGGGCGTAATTTTTACACAGATGCGGGTTTAGATGTTGACGCATTTGAACGAGAAGTAGATAACGCGTTAGATGAATATCCAAGTGTGGCAGGCGGTAATGTGCAATATGGTCAAAATTTAAGTCAAAATTTGTTCCATTTATTGCAAGAAGCTGATTCACTTCGAGAAGAATTCCAAGATGAATTTTTATCAACCGAAATTGTACTTTTAGCTTTAATGAAATTGAAAAATTATCGTTTAACAAAATATTTAATGCAACAAGGCATTACAGAAAAAGAGTTAAGAAAAAATATTGAAGAGGTGAGAGGAGGAGATCGTGTGACTTCTCAAAACCAGGAAGAACAATATAAAGCACTAGAAAAATACGGTGTTGACTTAGTACAACAAGTAAAAGCAGGAAAACAAGATCCAATCATTGGTCGTGACGAAGAAATTCGTGACGTTATTCGGATTTTATCAAGAAAAACTAAAAATAATCCAGTCTTAATTGGTGAACCAGGTGTTGGTAAAACAGCGATTGTTGAAGGATTAGCACAACGAATCGTTCGTAAAGATGTTCCCGAAAACTTAAAAGATAAAACTATTTTTTCTTTAGACATGGGCGCCTTAATTGCGGGAGCAAAATTCCGTGGCGAATTTGAAGAACGGTTAAAAGCTGTTTTAAAAGAAGTGAAAAAAAGTGATGGCAAAATCATTTTATTCATTGATGAAATTCATAATATCGTCGGAGCTGGTAAAACAGAAGGCAGTATGGACGCCGGGAATTTATTAAAACCGATGCTAGCACGTGGTGAATTGCATTTAATCGGTGCCACAACGCTTGATGAATATCGCCAATATATGGAAAAAGATAAAGCCTTAGAACGTCGTTTCCAAAAAGTATTAGTCAAAGAACCAACAGTAGAAGATACAATTTCTATTTTGCGTGGCTTAAAAGAACGATTTGAAATTCACCACGGCGTGAATATTCATGACAATGCTTTAGTTGCTGCCGCTACTTTATCCGATCGCTATATTACTGATCGTTTCTTACCAGATAAAGCGATTGACTTAGTCGATGAAGCAAGTGCAACGATTCGAGTAGAAATGAATTCGATGCCAACAGAGCTCGATCAAGTAACACGTCGGTTAATGCAACTAGAAATTGAAGAAGCGGCCTTGAAAAAAGAATCAGATGATGCAAGTAAAAAACGGTTAGCCAACTTGCAAGAAGAATTAGCAGATTTGCGTGAAGAAGCCAACTCAATGAAAATGCAATGGGAAACGGAAAAAGAAGAAGTTAATGCGGTTTCCAACAAACGTGCAGAGATTGATAAAGCAAAACACGAATTAGAAGATGCTGAAAATAATTATGATTTAGAACGAGCGGCTGTTTTGCGTCATGGAACAATTCCACAATTAGAACATGAATTGAAAGAATTGGAAGAAAAGAACGCTAAAGATAACGTCAAAATGGTACAAGAATCGGTTACTGAAAACGAAATTGCGCAAGTGGTCGGTCGTTTAACCGGCATTCCTGTGACAAAATTAGTTGAAGGCGAACGAGAAAAATTAATGAAACTGAATGAAACATTACACAAACGTGTGATTGGTCAAGATGAAGCCGTGGATGCTGTTAGTGATGCGGTGATTCGTTCAAGAGCAGGCTTACAAGATCCAAATCGCCCACTTGGTTCGTTCCTTTTCTTAGGACCAACTGGTGTTGGTAAAACAGAACTTGCTAAAGCTTTAGCTGAAGATTTGTTTGATTCTGAAGATCATATGGTACGGATTGACATGAGTGAATACATGGAAAAACATGCCGTGTCTCGTTTGGTTGGTGCCCCTCCAGGCTATATTGGTTATGAAGAAGGTGGCCAGTTAACAGAAGCTGTTCGTCGAAATCCATATACAATTGTCTTATTAGACGAAATTGAAAAAGCGCACCCAGATGTCTTTAATATCTTATTACAAGTTTTAGATGATGGTCGTTTGACAGATTCTAAAGGTCGGGTCGTTGATTTTAAAAATACAGTTTTAATTATGACAAGCAACATCGGTTCTCAGCTTTTACTGGAAGGTGTGACACCTGAAGGAACAATTCCAGAAGAAGTTGAAAGTCAAGTCATGAATATTCTAAAAGGACACTTTAAACCAGAGTTCTTAAACAGAATTGATGATACCATTTTATTCACACCATTAAGCTTGGATAATGTGAAAGGAATCATTGGTAAAATGACCGCACAACTTGCTCATCGTTTAGAGCAACAAGAAATTGTGTTGGAAATCACTGATGAAGCTAAAACATGGATTGCTGAAAATGGGTATGAGCCAGCTTATGGAGCTCGTCCGTTAAAACGTTTCATTACTCGTGAAGTCGAAACACCATTAGCAAAAGAAATTGTTTCTGGACGAGTAATGCCAAAAACAAAAGTCACGATTAGTCTATTAGACAATCAATTAGTTTTTGAAAATGAACCAATAGAAGAAGTATAAAAAAAGAACGAGCGAATTCGCTCGTTCTTTTTTTCTAGTGAAGTTTATACGTGTTATTTTCTACTTTAGTTAAATTATTACGTTTAATGTATTCCAAGATTTTAGGATCATCTTTCACTACAACTAAGTAATCCTTACCCTTAATCTTTTCATTAAAAGTAGAAGAATCGTTTAAATCGTAAATCACAGAAGATTTTTTATTAAATAATTTATATCGTAAGAAGAAACCTGAGTAACCAGCATCATTTTTGCTAGCTGGTGAATAGACAGCATATGAATGTGAAGTGTCTCTGTCTTTTAAAGTATTTTTTGAATTAGGTAAGGCTTGCTCTATGTGTTCGCGTAAGCTATTTGGATAACGATTACTTAAAAAGATTGATGAGTAATCAGATATTCGAACAAATATAACACAGGAGAACAATAGCGTTAATGACAACAAGGAAGTCATGATGATTTTATAATTGTCTGTTTTAGCAATATAACACAGCAGTTGCACAATAATAAAAGCAATCAGGAAGTTAAAAATACTTCCAGCATAACGATCAAAACTCCCTAAGTTTAAAGCTTCTGGAGTCGGCATAGAAAGAAGATACATCGCCCATAAAATACACATATAACCTAAAAATAAAACCAAACTACTGATAATTTGTAGCTTTAATGTTTTAATCGGAATAGCAGTTTTTTTATTAAGATAGAAGGCAATCCCTAGTGCGATTATAATAAAAAGTAACAATTCGTATAGAAAATTTGAACTTGTAAAGGAGAACATTCTAAGTAAAAATCGTTTACTTATTTCAACAATATCTGAGAAACTTTTTTCTGAAAATATTTTTTTATAGTAAGCAATACTCATATCATGCTTCCCAGACATTCCATCTGGATATACATATTTTGTATGGCGTAGCCAAAGAAAAAAAGAAATCCATGGCGTTAGTAAGACTAATAAAAATTGGAACAGTTCTTTTTTTGTACAACGTTCTTTCCCTAAGACATAGCAATTCCAAAAACTTATAAATAAAAATATAGTATTTAATCCAATGAAAATAACTCCGCTATTTTTCACTAGTAAAAGGCTAATCATTAACGGACTTGACAGGATTAAGCCGCGTTTGAAATCATGATAATAATAAAAAATAATATTCATGGTTGCCGTTCCCAAAAGCAGCAATAGATTGTCTACCAAAAGATCCATTAGAGAAGTTGGGCCTTTAAACAAGTAAAATGAAAAAACAGCCAAAAAGAATACGAGTAGTTTTTTTACATTTTTATTTTGTTTTTGCGAAAAGTTGGTAGAAAAAATATTTTTCCAATTAAAGATGGTCGTTATGGAAGCTAAAATTAATAATATTTGTGCAAAAATAGCATTACTTTCTGTGACGCCTACTAATTTAATAAAATAATAAATAAAAACAGCCGATCCTGTTGGATAAGAAGTAAACATTATGACATCCGTTTTAAAACTAGGAAAGCTATTTGTCAGAGACATTGATTTAACAATTAAAGCCCAATGTGAAAAATTATCGTAATGCATGAATAGTCTGTTTCGACTAACAAGAAAGAAAATAAAACTAAATAACAGGAAAAAAAGTATACCTGGCGATAATAGATCTTTTAAAGATTGCCGAATACTTTTATTTTTCCAAAAATCAAACAACAATAAGAATATACCACTGAAAATAATAATAAGTATCATGACTTTTAGAATATTAAGAAGGCCGCCTAAAAACATAGCTACAATTATTGAAGAGAAAATAATAATAGGAATAAAGTCACGTGGCACTTCTTTTTTTCTTAGATATATGCCGTAACCGACAAAGCTTAAAATAAAAGCAGTTATGCCAATAATAAAACGAAACATGTATAAACCCCCAAATGTAAAATGTAAAATCATAACTATTATAGCTTAAAATATCCTTTATACATAGACAATTAATTTAAAATAATATATTTGTCTCTTAATTTAATTTTTGAAAGTAAGCAATAAAAAAGTAAGGATTAGAAAGAAAAAACGCAAAAGTTAGACTATTATGCTAACTTCTGTGTTTTTTCTTTCTCCCTATATCTACTTTTACAATCGTTGCTTAATTTCTTCCAACAAATCCTCTTCTGAAGAAACTACCCGACCATTCAATTTAATCAAACCAACTGTGTAAAGGTTTAAATAATGGAATTGATTTTCAGCGATTTCGTTCAAAGCATCAAGCTTTTGGTGATTATCAGCACCTTGTTGGCGGCTGTCTGTGTAAAGGGCAACCACTGGGATTCCTTTGGCATAAGCAACACCAATTTCGGAAGCTACGCCCGCATCAATGGTTGGACCGTCTAATAAAGCAACAAATAAATCGCTAGCAAGGACCTTTTCTGTATCTG
This sequence comes from Enterococcus sp. DIV1758, assembly GCF_051711985.1. NCBI lineage: Bacteria > Bacillati > Bacillota > Bacilli > Lactobacillales > Enterococcaceae > Enterococcus > Enterococcus sp. DIV1758. Next base: position 1,868,195 of record NZ_JBIOOA010000001.1, on the reverse strand, counting down.
CTAAGGCAATCATTTTACTATCGGCATAAGCAGATTTGTCGTTAATCGCCGCATTTTCTTGTGGTAAATAAAGATCGATTGTTTTATCCAATTGTCGAATTTGTTCGACTAAATAGGCATTATAACGTAAGTCAGCTTGCGAAAATAAAGGTCCTGCAAAATAAATTTTTGTCATTTGTCTGTCTCCAATCCAAGGTTTTAGAAATAATCACTGAAATAAGCTTCTTGGTCAGGAAAAATCCGTTCCAAAGAATTTAAAGTTTCTTTATCTGTATCAATGCGCTCAATTCGATGTAAGTACGAAGGGCGTCGGTAATTCATGACTAAACAAGTTAGTGTTTGAATATCTAAGTGAACGGCGGTGCCTAAAGGTTCATCCGTAATGGTTACTTGATCATTTTCATCCCAAATTAAGCCAAAAATACCATTGTTCCACTCAGCGACAGGATCTTTAACGACAAAATGGAAGGGCTTAGCCGTACTTTCAAAAGGAAAGTTTTCTAAAAAGGCTTTGACATCGACAATTCGAGCCATATAATAGGGCTCAATGCTTTCTTTAATTTGGCTATCTTCTAAAAGAAAAGCTAATGGTTCGTTTTTATAGATATCGCCCTTGACCCAATAAACCATCGAAAAATGCGCAGTAATAAAATTCCACAAGCCATTTCGGGCTTCTTGGTTCAAGTAAAACATTTCCTTAATATGAAATACCTCATCGGCCACCCAATAGAAAAGTACTCCTAAAGGTTCTTGATTGGCACCATAATAGACAGCAGCAGTCCGTTCTTCCTCGTTTTCGAAACGCCAATATTCTTCCCAGTTGAAGGCACTACGAATGAGCGCGCCGTGATTTTGACGAGCGAATCGCGCATAGACATCAAAGACATCTGGGTGATCGACAGCTAACCGTTCAATCATTCCTGGAACGGGAACAGTTTTTGGTAATTGCGTATCCCGAATTTTAAAAGATAACTTGTCGGACATGATTTCCCAACCTTTACGTCGATAATAAGGAATGTTGTAAGGGAAAAGATAAGAAATCCACTGTTTATCTTGGCGCATTTCTTCTAATGCTGTTTGAATCAAGTCTTTCATTAAACCGTGGTTGGCATATTCAGGATAGGTACCGACACCAGTAACGCCGCCCATTTTATACAAAGCACCATGGATATTGACTTCGCATGGATAGATAGCAATTTGTGAAATTAATTGATTTTCGTGAAACCAGCCAAATACTTTTGAAAGTTCTAAAATCGGTTGTTTTGATTTGATAAATGCGCGTTTGTTTTCAAAACCACTTTCTTCAATATCTGCTTCAGTCACTTGAAAAACATAGGAAAGAAGTTCATTAAATTGATCAATGTGTTCTTCCTCAACAGGCTTTAAGGTCAGTTGCTTTCGAAATTCTTGTTCATCCATTTTTCCATCTCCAATAAATTTACTGTTTTTAGTATACCAAATTTTTCGAAACTCTGTTAGCCTTTCGAAACCAAAAGAATAAAAGGGAAGTGCTTTAAATCTTCTTCAAAAATTGGTATAATGAAAAGTGCTGATTATCCTAGACCTTTAAACATGATAATTTGATAAAAAAGGCAACTAAAATATAACAATTGATTGATGAAGCTAGCAGGGAGCTAGCTTTTCTTAAAAGAAATGAGGCAAAAAATGAACAATAAAGAAATGAAAGCAAGACAAGAGAAAATTCGTAATTTCTCGATCATTGCCCACATTGACCATGGGAAGTCAACTTTAGCCGACCGGATTTTGGAAAAAACAAATACAGTTAGCAGTCGAGAAATGCAAGATCAATTACTTGATTCAATGGATTTAGAGAGAGAACGCGGCATTACCATCAAATTAAACGCAATTGAATTAAACTATACAGCCAAAGATGGTGAAACCTATACTTTCCATTTGATTGACACACCAGGGCACGTCGATTTCACCTACGAAGTTTCTCGTAGCTTGGCAGCTTGTGAAGGGGCTGTTCTAGTTGTTGATGCGGCGCAAGGAATTGAAGCGCAAACGCTAGCAAATGTCTATTTGGCATTGGATAATGACTTAGAAATTTTACCTGTTATTAATAAAATTGATTTACCCGCCGCTGATCCAGAGCGTGTTCGGACAGAGATTGAAGACGTAATTGGAATTGATGCATCGGAAGCTGTTTTAGCAAGTGCAAAAGCAGGGATTGGGATTGAAGATATTTTAGAACAAGTGGTGGAGTATGTACCAGCTCCATCAGGCGATATTGAGGCTCCTTTAAAGGCTTTGATTTTTGACTCTATTTACGATAGTTATCGGGGGGTCGTTTTAAACATCCGTGTAATTGACGGTGTCGTTCGTCCTGGGGATAAAATCCAAATGATGAGTAACGGTAAAACGTTTGATGTAACAGAAGTCGGCGTTTTTTCACCGAAACCAATTGCTCGTGATTATTTAATGGTTGGTGATGTGGGCTATATCACCGCTAGCATTAAAACGGTTCAAGATACACGGGTCGGGGATACAGTGACTTTGGCCGACAATCCAGCAGCAGAAGCACTACCAGGCTACCGCAAAATGAATCCAATGGTTTATTGTGGCTTATATCCAATTGATACGTCGCGCTACAACGATTTACGGGAAGCATTAGAAAAATTACAATTAAATGATGCGGCGTTACAATTTGAACCGGAAACATCGCAAGCTTTAGGGTTTGGTTTCCGTTGTGGTTTTTTAGGTTTGCTGCACATGGATGTTGTTCAGGAACGTTTGGAACGAGAATTTAATTTAGAGTTAATTACAACAGCACCGTCCGTAATTTATCATGTTAATAAAACAGACGGAACAACCGTTGTTGTTGATAACCCAGCTGAATTTCCAGAACCAGTAACGATTGAATCTGTGGAAGAACCTTATGTTAAAGCGCAAATCATGGTGCCAAACGATTATGTAGGAGCAGTAATGGAATTATCACAACGTAAACGTGGCGAATTCATTACAATGGATTACTTAGACGATTATCGTGTAAACGTAGTTTATGAAATTCCGTTATCTGAAATCGTGTTTGACTTTTTCGATAAATTGAAATCAAGTACAAAAGGCTATGCATCCTTAGATTACGAAATGGCTGGCTATCGTACCAGCCGCCTAGTGAAAATGGATATTCTATTAAATGCTGAAAAAGTGGATGCGTTAAGCTTTATTGTTCACCGAGATTTCGCATTTGAGCGTGGTAAAGCGATTGTTGAGAAACTGAAAAAACTAATTCCACGTCAACAGTTTGAAGTCCCAGTTCAAGCGGCGATTGGTCAAAAAATTGTGGCTCGTTCAGATATTAAAGCCTTACGCAAAAACGTACTGGCTAAATGCTATGGTGGCGATGTTTCTCGTAAACGTAAATTGTTAGAGAAACAAAAAGAAGGGAAGAAACGGATGAAACAAATTGGATCCGTGGAAGTTCCTCAAGAAGCCTTTATGGCGGTTCTGAAAATGGATGAAGATGATCAGAAAAAATAAACAGAAAAGAGCCTGGGACAAAAATCACTTTGGATTTTTGCTCCAGGCTAAAAACCTGATAAACGGCAGGAACAGAACCAACACTACGCGTTGCTCCGATCTCAACAACTTCTAAGGTGTTTTCTCGACATGCGTCTCGTCACAGTACAGCCTTCAAAAGAGCTACAGCTCTAAGAGTTGCGATGTTTCACTGTGAAGCATGAACAGATGAAATCATCGTACCTACTTGGTGAAGGTCCTTCGGAAATAAGCCGAAATTGACTTTCTCACACAAGTGTTCGGCGTATCTTAATCCTTCCAAGTGTTGAGAATCACGAAGAACGTAGTGATTCGATGATGCACAATACCTACTTGGTCTCCAAAAATTAAAGAGCAATTTTCGGAAATTTCTTCTTATTTCTCGGAGCTAAACGGTTCTGTCCCGACCTCTTTTCTAAACTACTTAAAAACGATAAAGGTGTGTAGACAATGAATACTATCTTAACAGGTGATCGTCCAACTGGTAAATTACACCTAGGACATTACGTAGGTTCCTTAAAAAAACGAGTAGAAATGCAAGCAGACCCTACAAATCAATTATTTGTCATGATTGCAGATTTACAAGCATTGACAGATAATGCAAAAAATCCCGAAAAAGTTTCAGCCAATGTTTTAGAAGTTGCTTTGGACTATTTAGCAGTTGGTTTAGACCCTACGAAAACAACAATTTTTATTCAATCGCAAATTCCACAGTTAGCTGAATTAACAATGTACTATCTAAATTTAGTGACCACGTCACGTGTTCGTCGGAATCCAACGGTCAAAGCAGAAATTGAGCAAAAAAAATTTGGCGAGGGTGTTCCGACAGGATTCTTTATTTATCCCGTTTCACAAGCTGCTGATATTACTGCCTTTCAAGCGAACTTAGTCCCAGTTGGGGAAGACCAAAAACCAATGTTGGAACAAGCGCAAGAAATTGTGCATAGTTTTAATCAGACGTACGGTGAAGTTTTAGTTAGACCGGAAGCTGTGTTACCACCAAAAGGCATGGGACGCTTGCCAGGAATTGATGGCAACGGAAAAATGAGTAAGTCTTTAGGTAATGGTATTTATCTTTCAGATCCAGCTGAAGTGGTTCAGAAAAAAGTAATGAGTATGTATACCGATCCAAATCATATTCGTATAGAGGACCCAGGACAAGTTGAAGGAAATATGGTCTTTACTTACTTGGATGTCTTTGGGAAAGAGAAAGAATATATTGAAGAATTAAAAGAGCACTATCGTCATGGCGGTTTAGGAGATGTGAAAATTAAACGTTACTTAATTGATGTCCTAGAAGAAGAACTCGCACCGATTCGTCGACGTCGTGAAGAGCTGGCTAAAAATCCAGAAGCGATTATGGAAATGTTGCATAAAGGAAGTCTTGCTGCTGAAAAAGTGGCAGCACAAACCTTAACAGAAGTCAAAAAAGCAATGGGAATTCAATACTTCTAAGCAATAAAAGAACTGGAACAAGTCAAAAGAAGAATGACTTGTTCCAGTTCTTTTTAAGTGGTTTGAAATTGACTATTATATAAGCTGGCGTAAAGAGTCGGAGCTTGTAATAGTTCCTGATGCGTTCCTTTTTCAATAATATCGCCATTTTTCATCACTAAAATTAAATCAGCATTTTCAATCGTGGATAATCGATGAGCGATAACGAAGCTTGTTCGATTTTCTGTGACAGTTTCCATCGCTTTTTGAATATGGGCTTCTGTTCGTGTGTCCACACTCGAAGTTGCTTCATCGAGAATAACAACGGGCGGATTTGCTAAAATGATTCGGGCGATGGTTAATAACTGTTGTTGCCCTTGTGATAATGCACCATTTTCGCTAGAAATAATTGTGTCATATCCTTGAGGAAGGGTCCGAATAAAATAATCACATTGAGCAATTTTAGCCGCTTCAATTATTTCTTCACGAGAAGCGTCTTTTTTTCCATAGGCAATATTATCTGCTACGGTTCCTTCAAATAGCCAAGTGTTTTGTAATACCATGCCAAATAAATTTCTTAGATTTTGTCGAGAAAGTTTCGTAATATCAATCCCATCAAAAGTAATGGCGCCTTGATTTATTTCATAGAAACGCATCAATAAGTTGACTAATGTTGTTTTACCAGCGCCGGTGGGTCCCACAATGGCCACTGTTTTTTTCGGTTGAACAGAAAAATCAACATTCTTCATTAAAATTTTTTCTGGTGTGTAGCCAAATTGAACATTTTTAAATTCAATGGCTCCTTTAGGAGAAGAAATAGTTTCTAAATGAGTTGCTTCTGGCTGTTCATCAGCTTCATCTAAGATAACAAAAATCCGATCAATGGAAGCCATCGCTGCTTGAATTGAGTTAATGACATAAGAAGCGGTAGAAATCGGCTCAGAAATTTGGTTGATATATTGCAAATACGCTTGCAAGAAACCAATCGTAATACCACCAGATAAAACGAGCATTGCGCCTAAGATAGCACTAATAATAAAAGCCAACTGATTAATAAAACGAATAGCTGGATAAATCGCAAAATTTAGAAACTGTGCTTTTTTAAAGGCACGATAATGTTGTTGATTAACAGCAGCAATTGTTTTTTCAGCATTTTGCTGTTGATTAAAGGTTTTTGTGACCAAATTTCCTGCTAAATATTCTTCCATTTTATTATTTAATTGACCTAATTCAGCTTGACTTTGATCAGCAAACACCTTGTTTTTATTCGCAATTTTTGTCGTCATGAAAGTACTACCGCCAATTAGTAGCAACACTAAAATAGTTAATTTTGCATCAATATAGAACAACATAATTCCTGCAAAAAGGATAGTCACGACGGAAGTGAAAAATTGGTTGATGCCTGTTAAAAGAACTTGTGACAATTGGTTTAAGCCAGTTGTTGAACGACTAATGATATCGCCCACTTGGTGATTGTCAAAGAAGGCCATTGGTAAAGTTTTAAACTTTTTTGTCACTTCTTTTCTAATTCTTAAAGTAACCCGTTCGCTTAAAGAAGCCATTGCTCGTTCCTGGATAAAAGAAGTGATACTACTAATGATTGAAAAGAGAATTAAAAGTAAGACGGGACCTAAGAGTGCTTCTTCAACTAAAGGAAGTGTCATGCCTTTGAGCCCGACACGCTTGATCGCTTCTAAGAGGTTATCAATCCCGATTGCCATAATATAGGTCATGGCAACAATTAATAAGTTTCCAATTAAACTGCAGATCATTAGACCATAAAAGATTGGATGCTCAGGTTTAATCATTTTCCAGAAACGTTTAAAGCTTTGAAGATTCATTGTTTTTTTCATTGTATGGCTTGAAAAGAAAACTTTCTTTCAAGCAGTCACATCCTTTCTTTAATTACTTGGGTAAGATACCTTGCGATTTAGCAAAGTCTTGGTAATAGCTATTAGTGGTAAGTAAATCAGCGTGGGTGCCTTGACCAACAATCCTTCCTTCATCTAGGACGATAATATTGTCAGCGTTCATGATTGTACTTAACCGTTGAGCAACAATGAGTAAAGTTTTGTCCGCCATTTGTGCATGTAAAGCGGCACGTAGAGCGGCATCAGTTTTGTAATCTAATGCAGAAAAGCTATCATCGAAAATATAAACGTCTGCCGGTTTGATTAAGGCTCGCGCAATACACATTCTTTGTTTTTGACCACCAGAATAGTTGGCCCCGCCTTGTGCTACGAAACTTACAATCCCTTGTGGTAAGGAATCGATAAATTCAGAAGATTGTGAAATTTCTAGTGCCGTTCTTATTTCTTCTGTAGTTGCTTTGGCATTTCCCATTAATAAGTTTGATAAGATTGTCCCACTGAAAAGAAAGGCTTTTTGTGGCACATAACTGATGATTTGGCGAATCGTTTGCTGAGATAATGAGCGGATATCTGTGCCAGAATAGCTAATCGTGCCGGCTGTGACCTCATTTATTCGTAAAAGTAACTTAACTAAAGTACTTTTACCAGCGCCAGTTGCCCCAACAATCGCCGTTGTTTTTCCTTTAGGGATGACAAAACTAACATTTTCTAAAACAGGATCAGCTGTTTCTGTGTATTGAAACGTGACGTGATCGAAGCAAATCAAGGCTTTCTCAGGATGATAAGCAATGGTTGCTTCAGTATGAGGATCGCTAATTTCAATTTCTTCTGACAAAACTTCTTGCAAGCGATTCAAGGAAGCAACGGACCGTGGAATGACAACTAATACCATAGCCGCGATCATTAAGTAGGCCAAAGTTAGAAGCGTATATTCAATCACAGCTGTAACGGTGCCAATTTGTAGGGTGCCTACCGCCACTAAATTACCGCCAAACCACAAAATAGAGGCATACACAACGCCCATTAATAAAAAGGCAACAGGAGTAATCCAAGCAAAGATTCGATTCACTTTACTCATGCGTTCAGCATAATTTTTAAATGTTTGATTGGTTCGCTGCTCTTCAAAGTCTTGATTATTGAACGCACGAATCATATTAATTCCAGTAAAGAACTCTCGTAAAGTCGTAGTAATTCGATCCATTTTTGGTTGAATTTTTAAAGATAAAGGGGTGCCTTTTTTCATTAAAAAATAAACAACGACTAAGTAAAATACGATGGAAGCCAATGTTACCCAAGCGAGTGAAACTGAATAAGAAAATGTCATCACTAAGGCAAATAAACTAATAATAGGCGCTGGAAAGATTAATTGGCAAAACAGCACAATCATTGTTTGAACATTATCTACATCGTTGGTCATTCTAGTTAGCAAAGAATTTGAACCAAATTTATCAACATTTTTCATCGAGAATTGTTGAAATTTTTTAAAGAACAATCCTCTAACTTGAAAACCAAATTTAGCAGCTACTAAAGCAGACAAATAGCTAGAAATAATTGCGGCAATTGTTCCAATGAATGCCATAAGAAACATTTGTATGCCAATCGTTTTAATTACTTGTTGGTCACCGCTAACGATGCCCACATCAATCAACTTGCCAACTAATTTAGGGACGCCAAGGGTTCCTGCGATTTGCAAACAGATGGTTAAAGTTGTCGCAAGAACAATCCATTTATTTTCTTTAATAAACTCTTTCATTAATTTCATGAAATTTCCTCCTTAAACAATACCGTTTTAGCTGTTACAAAGAGTCATTGTACACGTTCAAGTAACTTGAATGTCAACAGTAGAAATGCTAAACTTTTTGATGGAGGGAACAGTATGGAAAAAAATTACACAATAAAAGATGTTTCTGAGTTGTTAAATATCCCTAAGTCCACGATTCGTTATTGGGACGAGCAAGGGTTGATTAGTACAACACGCAATGAAGAAAACGGATATCGAACCTTTGATTTAGAAGATTTGTTCAAAATATATGATATTGATTTTTATCGAAAAATGGGGATTCCTATCAAAGATATGTTGAATTTGTATAAAAAGACTCCTACCGATCTCTATGCCACCATGGAAGCAACAGAAGAACAACTGGGGCAAGAAATAAAAAGGCTTCAGCATAAATACAAAGAAATCAAGAAAAGAAAATTACATTTACATGCGTTAATTGATTTAGAAACATTGGTTTTTTCAGATGAACCAATTCCTTTTGATAAAATTGTTGTTGTTGATATTGAGGATCCAGAAGAGATGAAAGTTTACATGGAACACATTTCAACTTTAGGTATTTACGGGGATTTAAGTGAATCCAATGAACTGACGTATGGGATTTGTTTGGCAAATCATGTGAATAAAAAAAGTTTAGACAAAGTGATTTGGCTCAAAGAACCAAGTAGCCAATACAAAGGCTTTATTTTAAAAGTCAATACACAAGATACCCGTTTGAATAATATCGAAGAAGTAAAAAAGCGTTTAGCAAAACAAGGATTTGAAACAGGCATCGTTGTCGGAGAGCATATCTTGACACAACTAGAAGAGGAAAATCAATATATTGAATATTATTATGGTTGGATTGAAATTTTAGGGGAAAAGTAAAACAATTTAAAAAAAAGAAACTAGTAATAGCAAATGTAGCTAAGCTAGTTTCTTTTTTTGGTAAATGTAATGAAAATTACATGAAAAAATTTTTAGTTTTTAAAACAATTTAGAACGAATGTTATTAAAGGGAAAACAATAAAAAAATTACTCTTAAAGCTAGAACTTACCTATATTTGTATTTTTTTAGGGAAAGTCAATATATTTGCTTCATATAAAACGTGTTATTTAATTCGTAATTTTTTGTTGAAATATCGGGTTTTTTTCTTTTTTTAGCCAATATAATGTGTTACTTTTTGATTATAAGGAGAAACGGAAAATCGTACGTTAAAAAAAGTTGTTGTAGCTAAATAAAGAAAGAATTGAAGGTTGAAAAGTATTTTATGGAGGTGGATATTGAGAAACAATGAGTAATTGTAAAAGTTGTTTGAAGATGATTTGTTTAAGTAAATGAAAAGAACGAAGGAGAATGTAAATGAATAAAGCGGTTAAAAATTTTGTGAGTTACCTTATGATTACCATGCTGTTTATTTTAAATTTGTTACCAATGATGAACGCATTTGCTCAAGAAGTAACGAGTGATGCTGAGAATACTGTTGAAAAAGACGGGCTCAAAGTAATAGGGAAAATAGAAGATACATCGTCTCAAGAAGATATTAAAACGGTCACTTACGAAATAACAAATACACGAGATGTACCAATCAAAAATCTCATTTTAAAACAAAAAAATAACAATGATAGTCCAATCAAATTTGTATTAGATACTTTAAGCGAAGAGCGAGGACCTACGTCTTTAGAAGAACAAGCAAAGGTTGAAACAAATGAGAAAGATCAAACAACCGATATTAAACTGCTTAACCTTCAACCAAATTCGACAAGAAAGATTACCATAAATGGGCAAATAACTACAAAAGCGTCGAGCAAGTTATTGGTCAGCGTACTAATAGAAGATAATGAAAAAGGGACACTAGTAATTGATTTACCTAGTAAAGATATGCTAGCAGATAAAGAGTTTGTTTCGAAGGAAAAACAGGAAACTTCAGAAACAAAAGTAGAAAATCAGGCAAGCGAAACAGCCTCTTCTACAAATGAAATGACCGCAACTACTAGTAACGAAACAAAGCCTGAAGCAGGAAAGGCGACAGAAAGTATTCAAGAGACAGCACTAACGCAGGCTACCGAAAGTCCTGAGCAACCTCCATTAAAGGCGCAACCTACTGGTCCGTTAGTGCCACCAACACCTGGTCGGGGGTTTAATACACCGATTTATCAAAGCGTTCATAGAGGAGAACTTTTTTCAACGGGAAATACCAACTTAAAAATTGCGAATGAAAATACGGGGGCTGCGCAAACATTTTTAAACACACGAGGAGCAAGTAGTGGTTATGCAATTAACAATTTTCCTTTAGAATTTGCAGATGTTGACAATGATCCAAATACGTATAACTCTAGTCGGGCTTATATTGATTTAAATGGTGCAAAAGAGATTGCTTGGGCGGGCTTATTTTGGAGTGCCTCTAGATATAAAGGCCCTGCTTACGGAACAAATCTTTCTGATGAAGAAATTAGTGCACCAGTTCAATTTACAACACCAAATGGAACCGTACAGCGTGTTTCGCCCCAAAGGTACCATCGTATCGATCAAGATGCAACAAACCCAGGACAACGTTTCGGATACAATAATACTGGATTTTCTAATTATGCAGATGTAACTTCAATTTTACAAGGGGATAAAAGTGCGACAGGAAGTTATACGTTAGCAGATATTCCTATGACAAGTAGTTTAAATGGTCAATATCAATATTATAACTTTAGTGGTTGGAGTTTGTTTGTTGTTACAAAGGATCAGGCAAGTAAGTCAAGAGCTTTTAGTATTTACTATGGAGCACGTGGCAATGCTGCTGGAACTAATAATGAATTTACTATGAGCAACTTTTTAACAGCAAAACAAGGAAAGCTTGATCCAATTGTGACCTGGTTTACTGTTCAAGGAGATAAATACTGGACTGGAGACAACGCACAAATTAAAAATAGCGCAGGAACTTGGGTAAATATTTCGAACACGCTCAATCCAGTTAACAATGCTATGAACGCAACTGTGACAGATAACGATGAACATATGGTAGACAAGTATCCAGGGAAATTTGCGCCGGATCATCCTAATTTTTTAGATATTGATATCGATCGTATGGCAATTCCCGAAGGTGTTTTAAATGCTGGACAAAACCAAATTAATTTTAGAACAACAAGTAGTGGTGACGATTATTCTACGAATGCGATTGGTTTTGCTGTAAACGCAGAAACACCTGAATTTGAAATTAAGAAAGAAATTGTGGAACCAAAAGAAACTTACAAAGTTGGTGAAACAATCACGTATCGTGTCTCACTAAAAAATACAAAAGCTGATTCAGAAGCGATAAATTCAGTTTCGAAGGATGCACTAGATGGTCGCTTAAATTATTTGCCAGGCTCTTTAAAAATTATTAGTGGACCAAATTCTGGTGAAAAAACGGATGCTTCAGGCGATGATCAAGCAGAATATGATGCAACCAATAAACAAATTATAGTCCGTGTTGGCAATGGTGCAACTGCTACACAAGGAGGTAGCTACAAAGCTGATACAGCTGAAACAATTTACGAATTTAAAGCGCAGATAAATGAACGAGCAAAAGCAAATGAATTAGTGCCTAATAGCGCAACCGTTGAGGCAGTAGATATTTTAACATCTGCAAAAGTCAACGAAACTTCTAATATAGTAGAAGCAAAAATTGCGGACGAACAAGTAACTGGCAAATTAACCGCAACAAAAACCGTTAATAACGACAAACCCAAACTAGGGGAAGCAATCGAATACACCATTAGCTTCCGCAACACTGTCGAAAATGGCGTCTTAAACAAAGTGGTTATCACAGACCAACTACCAAAAGGACTAACGTATGTCAAAGATAGCCTAACAAGTGTCGGTGATGAACCCAAGCCAACCAGCTTGAAAGAAGCCAACGGCATAATCACGGCGGAATACCCAAGTATCACTGATACAAAAGAGCGGAGTATTCGCTTCAAAGTGATTGTTAATGAAGAAGCCAAAGCGGGCGAAACAATTCTTAACAAAGCCAAAGTAGATGACACAGTTAATCCGCCCGAAGAACCAGAGGTGCCTGTGGTACCAGAAGCGAAAGCAGGCAAACTAGCCGCTACAAAAACCGTTAATAACGCTAAACCAAAACTAGGGGAAGCAATCGAATACACCATCAGCTTCCGCAACACCATCGAAAATGGCGTCCTAAACAAAGTAGTTATCACAGACCAACTACCCAAAGGACTGACGTATGTCAAAGATAGTCTAACAAGTGTCGGCGATGAACCAAAACCGATCAGCTTGAAAGAAGCCAACGGCACAATCACAGCGGAATACCCAAGTATCACCGATACGAAAGAGCGGAGTATTCGTTTCAAAGTGATTGTTAACGAAGAAGCCAAAGCGGGCGAAACAATTCTTAACAAAGCCAAAGTAGATGACACAGTTAATCCGCCCGAAGAACCAGAGGTGCCTGTGGTACCAGAAGCGAAAGCAGGCAAACTAGCCGCTACAAAAACCGTTAATAACGCTAAACCAAAACTAGGGGAAGAAATCGAGTACACAATCAGCTTCCGCAACACCATCGAAAATGGCGTCCTAAACAAAGTAGTTATCACAGACCAACTACCCAAAGGACTGACATATGTCAAAGATAGCCTAACAAGTGTCGGCGATGAACCAAAACCGATCAGCTTGAAAGAAGCCAACGGCACAATCACAGCGGAATACCCAAGTATCACCGATACGAAAGAGCGGAGTATTCGTTTCAAAGTGATTGTTAACGAAGAAGCCAAAGCGGGCGAAACAATTCTTAACAAAGCCAAAGTAGATGACACAGTTAATCCGCCCGAAGAACCAGAGGTGCCTGTGGTACCAGAAGCGAAAGCAGGCAAACTAGCCGCTACAAAAACCGTTAATAACGCTAAACCAAAACTAGGAGAAGCAATCGAATACACCATCAGTTTCCGCAATACCATCGAAAACGGCGTCCTAAACAAAGTGGTTATCACAGACCAACTACCAAAAGGACTAACGTATGTCAAAGATAGCCTAACAAGTGTCGGTGATGAACCAAAACCAACCAGCTTGAAAGAAGCCAACGGCACAATCACAGCGGAATACCCAAGTCTCACCGATACGAAAGAACGGAGTATTCGCTTCAAAGTGATCGTTAACGAAGAAGCGAAGGCAGGCGAAACAATTCTCAACAAAGCCAAAGTAGATGACACAGTTAATCCGCCCGAAGAACCAGAGGTGCCGGTGGTACCAGAAGCGAAAGAAGGCAAACTAACCGCTACAAAAACCGTTAATAACGCTAAACCAAAACTAGGCGAAACTATCGAGTACACCATTAGCTTCCGCAACACTGTCGAAAATGGCGTCCTAAACAAAGTGGTTATCACAGACCAACTACCAAAAGGACTGACATATGTCAAAGATAGCCTAACAAGTGTCGGCGATGAACCAAAGCCAACCAGCTTGAAAGAAACCAACGGCATAATCACGGCGGAATACCCAAGTATCACTGATACAAAAGAGCGGAGTATTCGCTTCAAAGTGATTGTTAATGAAGAAGCCAAAGCGGGCGAAACAATTCTCAACAAAGCCAAAGTAGATGACACAGTTAATCCGCCCGAAGAACCAGAGGTACCCATTACACCCGAAGAACCAATCACACCTCGAATAAAAGAAGGCAAACTAACCGCAACAAAAACCGTTAATAACGCCAAACCAAAACTAGGGGAAGCAATCGAATACACCATTAGCTTCCGCAACACTGTCGAAAATGGCGTCTTAAACAAAGTAGTTATCACAGACCAACTACCAAAAGGACTGACGTATGTCAAAGATAGCCTAACAAGTGTCGGCGATGAACCAAAACCAACCAGCTTGAAAGAAGCCAACGGCACAATCACAGCGGAATACCCAAGTATCACCGATACGAAAGAGCGGAGTATTCGTTTCAAAGTGATCGTTAACGAAGAAGCCAAAGCAGGCGAAACAATTCTCAACAAAGCCAAAGTAGATGACACAGTTAATCCACCCGAAGAACCAGAGGTGCCTGTGGTACCAGAAACGAACGCAGGCAAACTAACCGCAACAAAAACCGTTAATAACGCTAAACCAAAACTAGGAGAAGCAATCGAATACACCATCAGTTTCCGCAATACCATCGAAAACGGCGTCCTAAACAAAGTAGTTATCACAGACCAACTGCCAAAAGGACTGACATATGTCAAAGATAGCCTAACAAGTGTCGGCGATGAACCAAAACCAACCAGCTTGAAAGAAGCCAACGGCACAATCACAGCGGAATACCCAAGTATCACTGATACAAAAGAGCGGAGTATTCGCTTCAAAGTGATTGTTAATGAAGAAGCCAAAGCGGGCGAAACAATTCTCAACAAAGCCAAAGTAGATGACACAGTTAATCCGCCCGAAGAACCAGAGGTACCCATTACACCCGAAGAACCAATCACACCTCGAATAAAAGAAGGCAAACTAACCGCAACAAAAACCGTTAATAACGCCAAACCAAAACTAGGGGAAGCAATCGAATACACCATTAGCTTCCGCAACACTGTCGAAAATGGCGTCTTAAACAAAGTGGTTATCACAGACCAACTACCAAAAGGACTAACGTATGTCAAAGATAGCCTAACAAGTGTCGGTGATGAACCCAAGCCAACCAGCTTGAAAGAAGCCAACGGCACAATCACAGCGGAATACCCAAGTATCACCGATACGAAAGAGCGGAGTATTCGTTTCAAAGTGATCGTTAACGAAGAAGCCAAAGCAGGCGAAACAATTCTCAACAAAGCCAAAGTAGATGACACAGTTAATCCGCCCGAAGAACCAGAGGTGCCTATTACACCCGAAGAACCAGCGAAAAATAAAAAGGAAACAAAAAAAGTTGTTACAGACCAGAACAAACCTACAAAAAATAGTAAAAATGAAATTACCATAAACAAGAAAGAAACGTCTAAATCATCCTATTTACCAAAAACAGGAGAAAAAGTCCAAAAAATATTTGCATATCTGGGTGTAGGACTGATCTTAATTGTATTAATTCTCTATGTTATAAAGAGAAACAAAGAAAAAGAAGAGTAAACAAAATCGATTGTTTTAGAACGACTAATTAGCTGAAAATTTAAGAGTTGGCAACATAAGTCAAAATGACCTATGTCGCCAACTCTTTTTGATTTATAACAAGAAACCCAACATATTATTAACAATATGAATAGCCATAACAAATACAAGCGAACGATTTGATTTTAAGTAAGCTGCAGATAATAAAATAGCTCCTGGCAGATAAATGAGAAAATCAAGGGGCTGTTGTGTGTGCATAAAGGTGAATAAAAAAATTGAAATTATAGTCGCACTGGCTATACCAATTGTTTCCGATAAACAATTCATTAATACTTGCCGAAAAACTAGTTCTTCAGCAATTGGCCCCACGATTGCTAAGAAAAATAGAGTAACAAGCAATGGGACTTGTGCACCAAATGAGAGAACATCTTGTTGATTAGCAATTGGATTATTACTCATGATTTTTTGAATAATAACATCGACTAAAAAAATCAGCCCCACCCATAAGAAAATGCTAAAAATACGCCAAAGAGTCTCTTCTTTAAAATAGTCGAACCCAGCAACGATTTCTTTCCAAAATAAAACTATTCCCACAATAGCAGTAATAGTTAAACCTGTTACGAGATTTGCAAAAGATGATTCTACTAAATTATTATCAAATAACAGTGAAATAGCTAATAATAATAAAGAACCAGCTTGCATTAAAACTGTGAAAAAATATACCACAATTAAACTAATTGCTCTAGTGTTTTTACGGATAAAATTCAAAAATAGTCCTCCTCAAAAATAATTAGATAATATCCTTTGTGAAAATAACAAGTTCTCAGCTTTTATACAACAAATACGCACTAGCGAAACCGCTTTATGAGTGAGATTTATCCAATTATTTTTTAAGTTCTTAAATAGTTATTAAAAAAATATCAGATAAACGTTTTCACAAAAAAAGTCAATTCGGTAAATTTTTACCTTAAAATGATACAAAATCTATAATTTGTTTCTCAAATCCTATAATTTGTTCCTTAAAAAGATATTATGAAAACGCTATTATATTTATGAAAGGAGCGAAATGAATGAAGAAGAAAAACGGGTTTTTTCAAAATGTATGGCGTTATAAGGCCTTAATTCTTATGGCGTTACCAGGATTTATCTGGTTTATATTTTTCTTCTATATACCAGTCTTAGCCAATGTGGTCGCATTTAAAGATTTTCATATTTCACCAGATGGTTTCTTAGCTAGTCTAAGAGAAAGTCCTTGGGTTGGTTTTGAAAACTTTAAATTTTTATTTGCGTCAAAAGATGCTTGGTTAATTACTAGAAATACCATTTTGTACAATGTCGTCTTTTTAGCCTTTAACTTATTCTTCGCGATTGCTTTTGCTATTATTATGAGTGAATTAAGAAATCGTCGCTTGGTTAAAGTTTATCACACGATGTCATTGCTACCATATTTCTTATCTTGGATGGTTATTAACTATTTTGTTTATGCCTTTTTAAGTCCAGATAAAGGGATTTTGAATCAATGGATTACTGGTAATGGCGGTACAATGATTAACTGGTATGCAGATCCACGTTGGTGGCCAGTAATTTTTGTCTTCCTAAATGTTTGGAAGAGTCTAGGCTACAACAGTATTATCTACTATGCTTCTGTGATGGGGATTGATCCGACATACTATGAAGCAGCGATGGTAGATGGTGCCAACAAATGGCAACAAATAAAAAATGTTACGATTCCACAAATTTTACCAATGATGTCTGTTTTATTAATTTTAAACATCGGCGGTATCTTCAGAGCAGACTTTGGTTTGTTCTACATCGTACCAAGAAATTCAGGTGCGCTTTACAACGTGACAAGTGTGTTAGATACCTATATTTACAATGGCTTAACGGCTACTGGTGATGTAGGCATGACGGCAGCTGCAGCGTTATATCAATCTGTCGTTGGGGCATGTTTATTATTAATTGCGAATTTAGTTGTTCGTCGAATTGAACCAGATTCAGCACTATTTTAGGAGGAAGGATTATGAAAAAGAAAAAAGTCACTAGCGTTAACGTTCGATCCTTCAACCCGACAGCGAATTTGATTTTCAATATTGTCATTGCTATTTTTGCTATTTCCTGTGTGGTTCCGTTTTTCTTTGTTATTATGATTTCATTGACAAGTGAAGGATCATTAGCAGCAAACGGCTACCGGTTTTGGCCAAAAGAATTTTCATTGGAGGCCTATCGTTACATTTTCCAAGGGGCAATGAGTCAACGTATTATTCATGCCTTAGGGGTAACGGTCTTCATTACGGTGACAGGGACGATTGTCAATGCAACAATGACGTCATTATATGCCTATGTCATTTCTCGTTCCAACTTTCCATTTAAAAAATTCTTTACATTGTTTGCTTTAATTACAATGTTATTTTCACCAGGGATGGTTGCGAACTATTTAGTAATGACAAACTTATTGCAATTGAAAGATACAATTTGGGCGTTAATTTTGCCTTTAGCTTTAGGACCATTTAATATTTTAGTGATGCGAACGTTTTTCAAGAAAACCGTGCCTGACAGTATTATTGAATCGGCACGTATTGATGGCGCAAGTGAAATGCGCATTTTTGTCAGCATTGTGTTACCACTAGCCGTTCCAGGGATTGCCACAATTAGTTTGTTTGCGGCTTTGGGTTATTGGAACGATTGGTTCAATGCATTACTTTACATTCAAAAAGATACCTTGGTACCATTACAGTATTTATTGATGAAAATTCAAAACAACTTAGAGTTCTTATCAAGAAGTACGGATATGGGTGCAGCAGCACAAGAAGGGTTAGGCGTTCTACCAAGTGAATCGGCTCGAATGGCGATTGTTGTCTTATCTACGTTACCAATTGCGTTAACTTACCCATTCTTCCAAAAATATTTCGTGGGTGGTTTAACAATCGGCGGCGTGAAAGAATAAAATTGTACAGGAGGAAATAAGGAATGAAAAAATGGCAAAAAGGATTAGCCGTAGCTGGCGCAGCAGCTTTAGCTGTAGGACTAAGCGCGTGCGGTAAATCTTCAAAAGATGCAGCGTCAAAAGGTGATGATAGTACACCAACGTTATTAATGTATCGTGTTGGGGACAAACCAGATAATTATGACCAATTAATCGATAATGCGAATAAAATTATCGAGAAAAAAATTGGGGCAAAATTAAAAATGGAATTTGTTGGTTGGGGCGATTGGGACCAAAAAATGTCAACAATTGTTGCTTCTGGTGAAAGCTATGATATTTCATTAGCACAAAATTATGCAACGAATGCACAAAAAGGCGCCTATGCTGATTTAACTGATTTAGCACCTAAATATGCAAAAGAAGCCTATGATCAATTGCCAGATAACTATATTAAAGGAAATACGATCAATGGAAAACTGTATGCGTTCCCAATTTTAGGTAACTCTTACGGTCAACAAGTTTTAACTTTTAATAAAGAATATGTCGATAAATACAATTTAGATATTAGTAAAGTCGATGGTAGTTATGAAAGTGCAACGGAAGTTCTAAAAGAATTCCATAAAAAAGAACCAAATATTGCTGCTTTTGCTATCGGCCAAACATTTTTTGCAACAGGTAATTATGACTTCCCTATTGGTAACCAATATCCATTTGCAGTAAAAACAACTGATACTGGTTCACCAAAAATTATTAACCAATATGCCGACAAAGACATGATTAATAACTTAAAAGTCTTACATCAATGGTATAAAGATGGCTTGATTCCAACAGATGCTGCTACAAGTACAACACCATATGACTTAAATACCAATACTTGGTTCATGCGTCAAGAAACACAAGGTCCTATGGATTATGGTGATACAATCTTAACACAAGCTGCTGGCAAACCACTTGTTTCTCGTCCACTAACAGAACCATTAAAAACAACAGCACAAGCGCAAATGGCTAACTATGTTGTTGCAAATACGTCTAAAAACAAAGAAAAAGCTGTTGAATTGCTAGGTTTATTAAACAGCAATCCAGAATTGCTAAACGGACTTGTTTATGGTGAAGAAGGCAAACAATATGAAAAAGTTGGCGATGATCGTGTGAAATTATTGAAAGATTACACACCAACAACTCATTTGAGTGCTTGGAACACAGGAAACAACTTAATCATTTGGCCAGAAGAATCTGTCACTGAAGACATGGTTAAAGAACGTGATAAGAGCATCGAAGAAGCAAAAGATTCACCAATTCTTGGTTTTACTTTTGTAAATGATAAAGTGAAAACTGAAATCACTAACGTTGCTACAGTTATGAACCGTTACGCAGCAAGCTTAAATACAGGAACTGTTGATCCAGAAGAAACACTTCCAAAATTAATGGATGACCTAAAAACAGCTGGCTGGGATAAAGTTCAAAAAGAAATGCAAACACAATTAGACGAATATATCCAATCTCAAAAATAATCACAGGAGGCTGAGGCATTAGTTGAGCGCTTTTGGCTCAGCCTTTTACATAATAGAAAGGAAGAGGAAGATGGAAAGTACAGGGATTCAGCGGTTGTTTTACCTTTCCTGGACAGTAATCAAACTAAATTTACTGTTTGTTTTATTTAGTTTAGCTGGAGGGATTATTTTTGGTGTTGGTCCAGCACTCCAAATGATGACTGATTTCATTTTGGAAGAGGGCATGAATTATCAAGCAATCACCGTTAAACGAGCATTTGAATCATGGAAAGCACATTTTAAAAGAAGTAACTGTTATTTTTTACTTTTTCTCTTCACTTTAGGATTTGTTTTTTATAATATTTATTTAGCCGTTCAATTTACCGGAATAATGTGGTTAATTATTACATTTATTTTATTTTTTGTTTCCCTAATACTCGTTATTTTTTACATTTATATGCTACTATATGAAGGAAGCTATTTTATCTCAACTATTGATTTAATGAAGCTTTCATTTATCAGTATCTTTTTAAACCTCGGTGTATTTTTTAAAGTCTTATTCGGTGTAATTAGTATCGTTGCTTTAACTTGGAAAATGAAAGGACTGCTACTATTTGCTTCGTTTGCCTTAATTATGATGTGGTGTGCCTATGTCACGCGTAAAAATCGCCAGTTTATTGATGGAAAGTTGGAACAAAATGAAGCGAATCTTCAAAAAACTGTTTAAAAAAAAATATTTATTAAATCGATTAGTACAAAAATACAGTCTACTGTTAACAAGTATTATTTTGTTAACGGTGGCTGCTTTGTGCGTTTATGTTACTTATACAATTAACTTATCAATTGATTCACAAAAAAATAACGCCGTTTCCCAAATTGACAGCTATGTAACGAATAAAAATAATGCGGCGACCAATATGATTAATGAATTAGCTGGCTCTGCAAGTAAAATTGAAAACATGCGAAAATATATGGAACTTTCTCCTCCTGAGTATTTTGACTATACGTACAGCCAATGGTCGGAAGATCGGGTCAGTACCCACTTTGGAAATAATTTAAGTACATTATTTAGCACCTTTCCTGACTTAGAAGAAGTGATTATTCGCTTAGATGAATTTGATCAGGTTTTGTTCGCCAATCGCACAGCTACAAATGGGAAAAAAATGGATATGTCATCAATTAAAAAACATGGCTTTCAACTAATGCGAATTATCTCCGATCCTTATACAGGACAACCGCTGGGAGAGTTGTACACTGTGTTTTCAAGTCAAGAGTTGCTAGGCAACCAAGCAGACTTATTGAAAAAATCAGGTATTAATGCGTTTATCTATGATAGTGCTGGGAATCAAATTTTTTCTGAAAAAGCACAATTTACCAAAGAAGAAGAGCGGCAACTAGATAAAAGAATGCACACCGATAGTGACATTCAACAGGTTTTTCATAATCGCTACGATATTACGGAAATAGAAAGCAGTGGCCGGAGTACCATTCTCTTATTAACAAGCCGCCGAGTCTTATTTCAACAATTGTTTATGAATTATGCGGCCATTTTAGGGATTGGGTTACTTTTGATTGTTATTTTATTAGTGGGCTTAAACCGCCTGTTTAAACGCTATTCTCAACAAGTTCAATTAATTTTAGAAGCGACACGAGCCATTGGCGATGGCAATTTAAAAGAACGAATTGACACAAATCAAGTTCAGGAAGAGTTGAATGATATTGCTTCCGCGATTAATTTTATGGTAGACAGTTTAGATCAATACATTCACGATATTTATACTTTAGAAATTAAGCAACGCGATGCCCACATGAGAGCGTTACAGTCGCAAATTAATCCTCATTTTCTTTATAATACGTTGGAATATATTCGCATGTATGCCTTGAGTCGGCAACAAGAAGAACTAGCTGATGTTGTCTATGCTTTTTCAACATTACTTAGGAATAATATTAACCAAGAAAAAACCACGACTTTGGCAGAGGAAATCTCATTTTGCGAAAAATATGTGTATTTATATCAAATGCGTTATCCCGATCAATTTGCCTATAAGTTTGAAATAGAAGAAACAATTGCTGATGTTGAAATTCCTAAGTTCATCATTCAGCCGCTTGTCGAAAATTATTTTGTGCATGGTATTGACTATCAACGACAAGACAATGCTATCAAGGTCCACGCCTACCGAGAAGATGAAAAAATTATTGTGGCTGTTGTGGATAATGGAAAAGGAATTACCGCCAATCGGTTAGAGGAAATTCGCGAACGTTTAAATCAAACAGAAATAGAAACGGAACAATCCATTGGATTAAGAAATGTTCATGAACGTTTACAACGCTTTTTTGGGGAGAGTTATGGTTTAACCATTGAAGGGAAAGAAGGAGAAGGGACGACAATTCGTCTTTCGTTTGTAGCATAAGGGGTGAAAAGATGTATCGAGTGATGTTTGTTGATGATGAATATATGATTTTAGAAGGCTTAAAATGGATTATTCCTTGGCAAGAGTTAGGCTTTGAAATTGTTAAAACAGCGCGTAGTGCGCAAGAAGCATTGGCTTTTTTAGAAACAGAATCCATTGATGTTTTATTAACAGATATTACGATGCCGGAAATGAGTGGGATCGAATTAATTGAGCAAGCAAAGAAAAAAGGACATCAATTTATTAGTTTAATTTTATCAGGTTATCAAGAGTTTGATTATGTCAAAAAAGGCATGGCTTTGCAGGTCCAAGATTATCTTTTGAAACCAGTCAATAAGCAAGAACTATTAGCCAATATCCAGAGAATTAAAACAGAATTGGACCAACAAAAAAAATCCCATGCCCGCGTGCGTCTATATCTAGAAAATGGCTTGATGCGTTGGCTTAATGATGAAATCAGCGAAGGGGAATACGAAGAGTTAATGCAGCAATTTACGACTATAAAACCAGGTGATTTTACCGTTTTATTGGTTGAAGCTGAGATGCCATTTTTAGAAACAATCAAGGAACTATTTATGAAAAAAGGTCAACTGTTATTCATTGAAAGTTGGATGAGTACGTACCACCAATTGTTACTTATCTATAAAGGGGCTAGACAAGAAGCGTTCTTATTTATTCGTGAAATTGAAGCGATTCTAGCTGGTCAAGGTCAGATTTTTGTAGGGGAATCTGTCAATGAATGGGAAACGGTTTATGAAAGTTATGAGAAAGTAAAACAGTTGCAAGCAATTGAAACGTTCTATCAAGAATTTCTGCCAAATAATCAAAAAGAACAAATGAATCGTTCGGCAGAAGATTTTACTTTTCTAGCGTTTAACCAAGCCTTGATGATTGGGGATATGCAGACCATTCAACGGGAATTAGATGCCATTTTCAATCAGTTAAGTCAACAACACGCTACGCCAGAATATGTACGCTATGTAGTCTTTTTACTTTTTTCAGATATTTCCCGTCAGTATCCAACTGTGTTAGAAGAAAACTATGAAAAAATCGTGGAAGAAATTCGAGCCAGCAACAATCTTAATACACTGTATGCGTTAATGCAGCAAGTCTTGGCAGAAGTGAAAAATAAACCTAAAATAAAAAAATATTCAGAAAGTGTTAGCCAAGCTGTAGAAAGAATTGAACAAGGCTATTTAGAAGAATTAAACTTAAAAACGGTGGCGGATGAGCTTCATTTGAATCCTAGTTATTTAGGCCAAATTTTCAAAAAAGAAACCAAGCGGAGTTTTTCTCAATATTTGAATCAAGTGCGTACCAAGCATGCCCAGAAATTATTATTGTACACGGATGATACAATCAACGAAATTTCAGAAAAAGTAGGATTTAACAATACCAACTATTTTTCAAAAATGTTTAAAAAATTAAATGGAATTACCCCAAAAGAATTTCGAGAGCAATACCAATCAAATTACGCAGGTGTCGAAGAATAAAAAGAAAGATGTTCAATTTTTATGAACATCTTTCTTTTTATTATTTTTCTGTACTTAATGAAAACGGTCGTTCTGCTGTGTTTTGTGGATTCGGGACAATCCCTAATTGATAATCTAAAGTCCCGCCGTTTAATAGTTCTTGATGAGTAAAATAAGGCGCAGTATGTTTTTCTTGGTTTAACTGAATTTCATGAATAAATTGTTGTTGGACTTTGTTTGGTGATGTCTGAATGGTTAATTGTTTACCATTTGACAGTTTTACTTCCGCCGTCTGGACTAAAGGCATCCCAATTACATATTCACCAGTTCCTGGTGTGACGGGATAAAAGCCTAAGCTATTAAAAATATACCAAGCAGACATGCTACCATTGTCTTCATCACCTGGATAGCCAGTTGGTGAAGCATCAAATGTTTGCATTAGTTGTTTTAAAAGTGGTTGAGCCATCTCTGGTTTGCCGATGTAGCTGAATAGAAACGGATAATGGAAACTTGGTTGATTTGAGATGGCTAATTGACCAAAATCAATTGCCGCCATTTCACTCATTTCATGAATTTCAAAACCATAGCCTTCAACGTTAAAGTTAGGCGCTTGATTGCAGAGCTGAATTAATTTTTTTTCGAAAGCTAACTCGCTACCATATAGTTTAATCAAACCTGCAAAATCTTGATAAACCGCAAAACTTGATTGCCAAGCACTTCCTTCGGCGTAATCTTTGCCCCAACGAATATCTAAAAAGTCAGGACGGAAATTACCTTCAGTATCCTTGGCTTGCATAAAGCCAGTTTCAGGATTAAAAAGTTGTTGATAATTCAAGGCTTGTTGACGATAAAACGTTGCGGTCTCTGAATCATTCAGTGTTTTTGCAACTTGCGAAATACAGAAATCGCTGTACGCATAGTCTAAGGTATGATTGACAGATTCATGATAGGTTGAAGGAACATAGCCATATTTTAGATAATCCAGAGTTCCTTGACGTCCATAATTTTCTCGTTCGCTTTGTTGTGTGGCGCCTTTTTTCATCGCTTCTAGGAACTGAGACATCAAGTCAGGACGAATCTTTTTCACGGCGGCATCAGCAATGACAGCGTCAATCAAGGTGCCGGGCATTAAACCACGCTCATCTGGAGATAACCATTTTGGCAAGAAACCTGTTTCGTTGTAACTATTTAAAAAGCCTTCTAGCATCTCTTCGTATTTTTCTTGAGCAATTAGTGAGAACAATGGGTAGACCGTTTTATAAGTATCCCAAAAGCCATTATTGGTATATAGTACACCAGGACGAACCGTTTGCGAGAACGTATCATAATGAATCGGCTGCTGATTTTCGTCCAATTCATAAAAGGTTTGCGGAAATAGGAATGTTCGATACAGTGTATGATAAAACGTTTTAGTATGTTCAGGATTTTCATGCGTTACTTTAAGGCGATCGAAATAATTATGCCAATCTGCGATTCCTTGTTGCAGCATCTCAGTAGAACGTAAAGAGATTTCTCGTGCTAAATTTAACTGCGCTTGTTTTTCAGAAATAAATGAACTACTAAAATGAACAACTTGTTGAGCAATATTTCCAAAAGAAAGAAGGATTTTGCCATCTTCACCTGAAGAAGGGGCAAACCATTTGGTTAAAGGCTGTTCAAAATGAAGCACAAAATAAAAACTAAAATCTGGATCTTCACAACCAGAATAGTTGATGACTTTTACAGCCACTTGATGGTCATCTAATTGTTTTACTTGATAACGTCCAGGCAGAGTTAGCAGTAAGTGATTATCTTTTTGTTGATAATCAATGGTTAAGATACCACCATACATGCTTGGGATTAATTGAGAAGTTATTTGATAGCGTAATTGAGTTAAGTTAATTTCGACAGGAGAAAAAAGGCTTTCTTCTGGACGATAAGAACTTTGGGCATGGAATAAAGAAAGTTCCGACAATGAACCACTGACAGGGGTCATTAATAAATGGCTAAAATCACCCATCCAAGGACTTGGTTGATGCGTTACTCGATAGCCTTGAAATGTTCGATCTTCTGGATGAAACCACCAGCTGCCTTTTTGGTCAGTTGTTTGCGGGGCGTAAAAATTCATCCCAAATGGCACGCCAGTATAGGGTAGACAATTCCCATTTGAAAAACTATGTTGGTTGGCAGTTCCGTGTCGCGTATCAATCGCTTGAATATTCATGAAAGTAGCTCCTTTGTTTTAAATGATATATCATATAGGCTGATTATAGCACAAAAAACGAGAAATGAAAGCGTATTTATTTGCTTTTTTATTTATTTTTAACGAATTGGTATATTCAATTTGAAGAGGGAATTGACAAGCGTGTTACAATGGATAAGGAATCGATATTGGAGTGATTGTTATTTATTTTTTTAGTACAAAAAGTCAGCAATTTTTTGCGTATGTTTGGGCCATTTTCCCAGTCATCGCCTTTATTTTGGTTAGTTTTTATACATTGGATTTTTTATTTTCCCCAAGCTATTTAATTATGGTGCCTGTATTTACTATTATGTTTAAAATTAACTATAAAAAAGATTATTCGTTTGTAGCGCTGCTCAAAATGAGTATCAGGCAATTTGTGATCAGTTTTTTAGCATTTATAGCCAGTAGTTCCTTTAGCTGGTCTATTATTTTAAATAGTAGTGTGACATTTTTAATTGTTTATTTATTTTATTCATCTGTGACACCGATGCGGTATCATAGTTATTTGATGATGTTTACGTTTTGTCAGTTAATCCAGGTTAAAGGAAATACATTTTTGATGCAATCTCAAGTTGTGGCCTTTTTAATTGGTCTTTTTTTATTGGCTTTAACATTAAACGCTTGGTGGCAAACAGGATTAAGTCAGCTAACCAGCTTAAAGAGTAGAGGCCATGTTCGCTTTTTTAAAAGCATTCAATTAAATATGAAACAACAAAAATTGGCGGTTATTAATTTCTGGCACGACTTACAACAGACTTTTTTTGGGATCACAAGTTTCAAACAATTTTTAGAAAGTCCTGACGAAAGGGTGCAACGATTTCGTTTAGCTATTCGTATGAGTTTCACCATTACGCTGAGTTTTATTTTAATGTGGAGTGTAGGAGGCATTAAAATAATTTGGATTCCGATGAATGTTTTTCTACTCTTGCATCCAGTGAAAGCAGAAATGAACACGCGTATTAAGACACGTTTTTGGGGGACTCTTTTAGGATGTTTCCTTAGTCTGTTTGTTGTCAATTGGCTTCAATTGCCACTGACACACCTCGTTGTTTCTAGTTTGATTGGCATTTTTGTTTATGCCCTAAAACCAGGAACCGTGTTACAAGTGACAATGGCAACGATTTTTGGGTTATGTTTGGCAACAATTAGTTTACGAGGGATGTATGCCGCAGAGTTGCGGGTCTCTTTTGTATTATTGGCAATTTTTGTTGTTTGCTTAATTGATTTAGGTTTATTTGTTTATCAGCGTATCTTGCGTTTTTAAAAAGTGTGGCACAGAGGGTTATTTACCCGTTGTGCCACACTTTTTAATTTTCTAAATTCGTTAATTTTTCCAAGTAATGATTTTCTATTTGCGGAAAATCTATTTTTTCTGGTGCTGCATCAGGGGTTTCAACTACTTGCTTCAAGCGGTTGAGAACAATTGACCAACCAGCGATATCTTTATGGCGAGGTGTTGTAAAATTTTCTGGGAGAGATTCTGAAAAGACTAACAGGGTCTGATGAGGTGCTTGTTCTTTTAAGTCAAAATAGATGATACCAGTATCCCAAGTCACGCCCAGATATTTTTCCTCTGCATAATCAGTGAAAGGCATTGTTTCTTCAAAATCGGGCAGAATAAACCGCCAAAACCCGTTAACACCTAATTCACCAATCTCTAATTCTGGAAACCATTGTTTTAGCTTGTCTGTCTCAGTGAGGTAGCGCCAAATCGTTTGAGGGCTGGCTGAAATTGCCCGTTCTGTACCAAAATAAATCGTCTGGTTTTCTAAGCGAAAGGTATCTTTCATTTTGTTTCTCTCCTTTATTTATTATTCATGAAGTTCTAAAGGTAGTCCATCTGGATCAAAAAAGAAGGTCATTTTTTCACCCGTAAAATCATCTACTCGTAGCGGTTCTGTTTCAATTCCTTGCTCATTTAAAAAAGCAATCACTTCTTCAATATGTTCAACTTTAAAAGCTAAATGACGTAATCCTAAAGCTTCAGGATAAGAGGGGCGAGCGGGAAATTGATCAGAAATGAAAATTTCCAATTCTTGGCTGCCTAATTTTAAATCTAATTTAATATCGTTTTTTTCGGGACGATGATTTTCGCGAAGAACTTCAAAGCCCAACTTTTCGACATAAAAATTTTTAGTTGCTTGATAATTTGAGGCATTGATTGCCACATGATGAATTTCTTTAAAAAACATTTTTCATACTCCTTTTCGTTTTTTCCCTCTGTAGTATAGCAATAAAGAAGCAGCTAAAAAAGCGTTCTGTTTGACTCTTTAAGAAAAGATAAGGGATTTGTAAAAAAATAAAATTATTTTTTCGAAAGAAAGCGCTTGCCAAAAAAAGAATAATCGAGTATGATGTATATACAACTTAATTGTATATACAAGTTTGAGAGGAGAATGTAAAATGGGTAAGTTTCAAAGCGATGCACAACAGTTGTTGAAAGCAGTAGGAGGCAAAGAAAATATTTCAGCTGTTTCTCATTGTGCAACTCGAATGCGTTTTGTATTAAAAGATCCAAAAAAAGCGGATGTACCTGTGATTGAAGATATTCCTTCTGTAAAAGGAACCTTTACAAATGCTGGACAGTTTCAAGTAATTATTGGGAATGAAGTCCCACAATTTTATAATGATTTTTCTGCAATTTCCGGTTTAGAAGGGGTTTCAAAAGAAGAAGGGAAAGCAGCTGCCAAAAGTAATTTGAGTCCTGTTCAACGAGTTGTTTCTGTTTTAGCTGAGATTTTTACACCATTGATTCCTGCACTTGTTATCGGGGGATTGATTTTAGGATTCCGCAATATTTTGGAAGGGGTTCCATTTGGCTTTCTTGATGGTCAAACAATCGTGGAAGTTTCTCAATTTTGGAATGGAGTCAATTCATTCTTATGGTTAATCGGCGAAGCAATTTTCCACTTCTTGCCAGTTGGGATTACGTGGAGTATTACGAAGAAAATGGGAACCACACAAATTTTGGGGATTGTCCTAGGGATTACATTAGTCTCACCACAACTTCTGAATGCTTATTCAGTTGCGACGACTAAAGCAGCAGAAATTCCTTTCTGGGATTTTGGGTTTGCTCAAGTTAACATGATTGGTTATCAAGCGCAAGTTATCCCAGCTATGTTAGCCGGCTTCTTGCTTGCCTATCTTGAAATTTTCTTTAGAAAAGTGATTCCTCAAGCAATTTCAATGATTTTTGTCCCATTGTTTGCTTTAGTACCAACAGTATTGGCTGCACATGTCATTTTAGGACCAATCGGTTGGACGATTGGTAGTTGGGTTTCTGATATCGTAAATGCAGGATTAACGTCAACATTTAATTGGTTATTTGGCGCCGTCTTTGGCTTTATGTACGCACCATTAGTCATCACTGGGTTGCATCATATGAGTAATGCGATTGATTTACAGTTGATTGCTGACTTTCAGTCAACCAACTTATGGCCAATGATTGCTCTATCAAATATTGCACAAGGTTCAGCGGTTTTAGCAGTTATCTTTATGCATCGTGGAAACAAAAAAGAAGAACAAGTTTCGATTCCAGCGATGATTTCTTGTTACCTAGGTGTGACTGAACCAGCGATGTTTGGGATCAACTTAAAATATGTTTATCCATTTGTTGCGGGCATGATTGGTTCGGCAATGGCCGGAATGTTTGCCACTTTAATGGGCGTTCGTGCGACAAGTATCGGCGTCGGTGGCTTGCCAGGAATTTTATCTATTGTGCCACAATATTACTTGCCGTTTTTAGTCGCAATGGTGATTGCGATTATCGTACCAATGGGCTTAACTTATATTTTCAGAAAGAAAGGCATCTTTAATAAAGTCGATCCAATTGATGAAGCAACAGGGATGTTATACAGCGAAGAAGGGTAATCGCTTTTTGAAGTTAAGAAGAATTCGTAGACATTTGTCTACGAATTCTTCTTCTTTTTATAGAAACTATTGGCTTTTTTCTCTCTTTCAGTTAGACTAAAAAGGTTGAGAAAAGGAGAGCGTAAAAATGGATATTTATTTAAAAAAAGCAATTTTACACATTATTGATCGAGAAACTGGGACGCCGGTTTTCTCTGAAAAGGAACTAGATTTAACCACTGAGTATATTCGAACGTATTTAA
The DNA here is from genome assembly GCF_051711985.1 of Enterococcus sp. DIV1758. Taxonomy (NCBI): domain Bacteria; kingdom Bacillati; phylum Bacillota; class Bacilli; order Lactobacillales; family Enterococcaceae; genus Enterococcus; species Enterococcus sp. DIV1758. Next base: position 1,837,926 of record NZ_JBIOOA010000001.1, on the reverse strand, counting down.
CTGCAAAAATTTCAAAACTTTCGACTGCACAAACAAAGACTGGAACATTGGCGGAAAATAGTTCCTTTGTTGACTCCTTACGTGGGATTCCTAGTGATTTTGTGAAGAAAAGCCAAGAAGTTACCCAACATTGGTATGATGTTTATTCAGGAAGCGAAGATGCGCCTAGTGCTGATATTTTGTTCATTTTATATGAATTAGATACGGTGTTACATGTCGCAATGATTAAATTAAACTATAAAGAAAGTTACACGCATTACGTCGACTATGAAGAAGAATCCGTTTATAACAAACTGATTATCAACCGAGCAATTTTGTCTTCAAAATCACAAAAACCAGATGAAGGGATTACGGTTGACTTAGATACATTAGCGTTTGAATTACTAGAGAAAAGATATGAATTTTCAGGAGAAAAAATCTGGTATTTCTCTGAAAAAGTGATTGAGACGCAAGCGGCACCTTCCATGGAAGAAAATATCAAAGAAATTAAAAAAGCAGTCAAACGCATTGGAAAGAAATTTAACGAAGATGAGTTTGAACTAATGGCTTCTGTAAAAGAAGCGGTATATGATAGCATTGAGGAAACGGGAACGATTGACAATGAGCAGATTGCTGAGCAAGTGTTTAAAGAAAATGTATCAGCTAAATTAGCTTACCAAGAAGAAGTGAATGAGTCGAAGTTTGTCGATAAAACACCGCCAGTCAGAGAATCTCGCGAAATTTCTGAAAAGAAATTTGGCAAACAAAAGTTAAAAATGGATAACGGTATTGAATTAATTGTTCCGTTAGATGTTTACCGCAATGGCGATTTAATTGAATTTGTTAATAATCCAGATGGTACAGTGTCCATCATGCTAAAAAATATCGAAAAAATTAGTAATCAATTATAAAGAAAAAACCGTTGGTCGCTTGCCAACGGTTTTTTCTTTATTTTAATTTTTCTAAAGCTTTTTCAGGGACTTCTTTTTCTGTCACTTCATTCCAGCTGATCACGCCTTTACGGGGATTAACTTTCAATTTTAGATAGGCTTTCATACGCAAAGGTTGATCACGGGATTCGTTTAATTCCACGGTTTTTTCTTCACCGTTTTTATTAAACGCAGATTGTTGATAGTAATAAATGGTCATTGCTTCACCAGAATTTGTTTTTTCATCTTTCTTTTCACCAGATGTTGTGATTTGTGTATAATAGGCTTCTCCACCGTAATAGTAATTATAAACGCCCCAGCTACCACCGGCTAAAATGACTATGGGAATTAATATTTTTAGTAATGTTTTCATTTTCCTCACCTCAAGGAATAGTATGCCTTTTTTTTAGGAAATTCGCCATATTTTTTTCCGTTAATTGAGTGACAATTTTGTTAGTTTTGGTACTTTCTTGAAAAATTCATCATTTTTTTAAACAAAAGACAACGTTTGTCGCTCCCTTTTTTTCACTATCATGCTACAATAAAGAAAAAAAGATGGAGGTAGAGGACAATGATGCCCTTTTATTTTGGAATCGATCCAACCTATATATTGGTAATTATTGGAATTGCGATTTCTGGTGCGGCCTCCGCATATGTTAACAGTACCTTTCGTAAATATGATCAAGTACGAAGCAGTAAACATGTTACAGGCACGCAGGCAGCACAATATATTTTACAAAAAGAACAAATTAATGATGTTGGAGTTCAGCAAATTGCGGGTGATTTAACCGACAATTATAATTCTGGAAACAAAATGTTGAGCTTATCCGAAGCCACTGCTCAATCGACATCGGTCGCGGCTATTGGCGTGGCGGCTCATGAATGCGGACATGCGGTACAAGATCATACGAACTATGTGCCTTTACGTCTTCGTGCAGCCATTGTTCCAGTTGCCAACATTGGCTCAACCATCTCCTTTCCACTAATTTTGATTGGTGTATTATTTAGTTGGAATCAAACGTTAATCAACATTGGAATTTTGGCTTTTTCATTAGCCTTGATTTTTCAATTGGTGACCTTACCGGTGGAGTTTAATGCGTCTAGACGTGCATTAAGTATTCTTTCTGAAGGTGGGTTATTAACAGAAGAAGAAGTCCCTATGGCCAGAAAAGTTCTTTTTGCAGCTGCACTTACCTACGTAGCAGCGGCGCTTTCGACCTTTTTACAACTTTTACGTTTGGTTATTTTATTTGGTGGCAATAACCGACGAGACTAAGTGCTAGTAAAGGTCTTTCTATTACGCATAAAAGTAATAATATGTTATGATTAAAGTAGAAAATAACAGAGGAGCTGAAGGAAATGAAAGCATCAACAAAAATTGGTATCGGTTTAAGCATTGCTGCAGTTGCAAGTGTCTCTGTTGCAGTCATCGCTTCTGAAAAAATTATTAAGAAGGTATCTCATGTTTCCAATCGTTATAAAGTTAAAAAGTTTGTAGACGATAAATTTGATGGAAACCAAAAATTATTATCGATTGTCGATGATTTATCCGATGATGAATTAGATTCTGTTTTAAATGTTGTTGATCGTGTGAAAGATGGCGGTTCAAAATTAGCTGAATATGGCGAAAAAGTTAAAGACAATACAGATTCTTTAAAAGAACGCTTTTTCACATTTATTGAAGATGCAATGAAGTAAAAAAGATGGCCTAGGCCATCTTTTTTTATAAAAATAATTCTTTTGTTTCAACATAATAGCCTCTGCCACCAACTAGAACTTGATCAATTTTCTTTTGGGATGTAGTGTTCAAACGCACTAAGACTTCTGAAGGAGCGTTTAAGGTATAACCTTGGGCAAAGGTGTAATTGGTTTTTTGTAAAATTTGGTGATGGTACAGATAACAAGCTAACGCACCGTTTGATGTACCAGTAGCGGCTTCTTCATCGATGTCATAAAGGGGCGCAAAATTCCTACAAATGATATTTTCTTCAGACAAAGCAAAAAGATGCATCCCGATAACTCCGTACTTTTGACTAAGTAACTTAATTTTTTCAAAGTTTGGTTGTAAATCCTGTAATAATTGCGCATTTTTAATGGGAACCAAAATATCTTTTAGACCCGTTGACACAATCTGGATAGGAAAAGCAGTTGCCACTGCGTTTAAATCAAAGCAGCCGCTCAATTCTTCTAAAGTGAGCGTATCATAAAAAGTTGGGACAGTTTGTTCCATAAATAGTTGTTCATCGTTCGCCGTGATTGCGAGCAAACCGCTGTTCGTTTCGATTGTATATGCTGTTTGCAATAATTTATTTAAGTGCTTCATGATGGTGAAAGCGCCAATTGTCGCGTGGCCACATAAGTCGACTTCTTCTTTTGGTGTAAAATATTCAAGTCGGAAATCAGCAACCTTTGAGTCTGAAATAAAAGCAGTTTCTGCAAATCCTAGTTCTTTAGCGATGGCCATTTTTTGGGTTCTCGTTAAGGGCTGTGTCATAAAAACAACGCCTGCTTTGTTGCCACCTTCGTGGTTTTTACTAAACGCACTAGCGACATATGCGGTAATTTTCATTGGAACGCCTACTTTCTAATTGGGAATAAAAAACATACGAGTAAAAAACGGATGTACTACTTTCTTAATAACAAATAACAAAAGATTAAATCATCCATTTTTTTTAAAGATAAGCCAGTTTGTTCAAAAAACTTTTCCAAACGATAGTGTAAAGTATTTCGATGCATAAATAAATCTTTTGCAGTGGAGCTAATATTGCCTTGATTTTTCCACAAAGCGCTGATGATTGGCTGAATATCGGTGTCTTTATTTAATAAACGACGATAATACTCAACAAGTACATTTTGGCTCATGGCTTCTTTGGTAAAATAGTGGAGGGCGACATCGGTTAAACTAAAAACAGTCGTCCGACTAGAGGAATTAAGTTCTTCTGAAAAAATACGTTGTTCTTCATGGAAACAACGCCGGAGAATGTCTTCAGAGGAATAAAAATTGCCAACAAATACAGCGCTAGTGCAATCAAAGTCTGTATCTAATGTTAAAAAGATCCCTTGAATTTCTTCTTGTTGAAAGGTATTTTTTGACTGTTCTTCAACTAAAATATACATATTATTACTTGGACTGAAACAATCAACTGTATCTGGAAACATCTTTGTTAAATTAAATTGCCATTCAGCTTGTAATTCTTTTGTGACATTCGTCTGAATTTGCAACATACGAAAGGTCCCTTCGGCAGGTAATTTTGCCTGTTGAAATAAGTAACTGAACCAAGGATGGTTACCAGTAATGGTTGGGTTTTCAGAAATCGGGAAAAGCGCTTCCAACAAATGCTGTTCTTTAATACTTAAGAAAGCTTTATTCACAATGAAAAATTGGTCGTCAACAGGAATTGAATAGGTGGCTTCGGAACCAATTGTTTTTGATAAATAGCCTTTGGGATAAAGCTGAGATAAATTTTCAATAATCATAGACACACCTCACTGATTTATTGTACCATGAAGCAAGACAGAAGTTTAGTGGGAAAAAGCCGAAAGGTGGAAATTAATTGGGAAAAAAAGAAACAACGTTAACACAAGAAGAAAAAGAATTTTTTATGCGAGAAGCCATTGCAGAAGCGAAAAAAGCAGAAGGTTTGGCTGAGGTGCCTATTGGAGCTGTAATTGTTCGGCAAGGGGAAATTATTGGCCGCGGGCATAATCTGAGAGAAGCACGGCAAGAAGCAACGGCGCATGCAGAAATGTATGCAATCCAAGAAGCGTGTTGCGGGATAGAAAATTGGCGTCTAGAAGAAACCCAATTATTTGTAACTTTAGAGCCTTGTCCAATGTGTAGTGGGGCGATGCTTTTAGCACGAATTCCAGAAGTTTATTATGGCGCAACTGATCCTAAAGCAGGCACTGCTGGGACTTTGATGAATTTATTAGAAGATGAACGCTTCAATCATGTGGCCTATGTCGAAGCAGGCGTTTTAGAAGAAGAGTGTCGCTTATTGCTAGTTCAGTTCTTTAAAAAGTTACGGGCAAAGAAAAAAGAAGAGAAACTTTTAAAAAATCAAAAGAAAGACTAGTCAAAAGAATAAAAATACGTTATACTAGGTTTTGCCGAAAGGCTAGGACAATGGCGGGCTAGTGAATTGTGTCAGATCCGGAAGGAAGCAGCACTAAGCAAGTGCCGCCATGTGTCTGAATTATAGTTGATACCAAAGGCTTTAAGCCTTTTTTTATTTGTTTTGAATTAAAAAGGGGCAATGTTACTTGCCATATTTATTTAGAACTTCTATCAGATTTGTTTTAACTTTTTTTGTTACATGAGTATAAATTTTTAAAGTTGTGTCCGTGTCAACGTGGCCTACACGTTCCATTATTGTTTTAGCGGGTACATTTAATTCTGCAAGTAATGAAATATGTGAATATCTAAAAATATGGCTTGATATAGTTTTGTTTATTTTTACCTAGCCTTTCATTAGCTTTCTTTAGAGAGGCATTAAATGAATTCACTTGAATTGGTTTGCCCGTTTTGCCAACAAATAGATAATTTGTTGGCTCTTTGAATTTTATTTCTTTTTCTAAAATTAACTCTTCGATTATTTCGACTGCTCCGTAAATACCACTAGCATTATGGTATTTGTGGAGCAGTATACATAAAAAAACATAAGTAATATGTTCTACTCTCTAAGGGAAGCATGCGCTCAGCTACATTTGGTAAGATAAATTCGGGAGTATGGATATTGTTAAAATGACAATGGATTATTTTTTGCTGCGCATTCAAATATCTAAAAATTATGTTGTTGCATTAGACTTTGAATATGGAGTTTTAGCAAATGTTTCAGATGGTTATAAGTTCAGGTTTCGAAAATGGAACAAATATAGAAACAATTTTGAACGCTATGCGCCTAGCTAAACCAGTATGATGTAACATTAGAATTATTGGATGATTGTAGGTGGTATCTCAATTTGTCAATCCACATCCACTAGATGGCAAAGTAGACTTAACAGTTTTATTTGTAATAGTTATACAGATACTGATAAACTAGAATCTAATAAAGTATTGACAGATACAGAAACCGAAAAAACATCGAATTCCTATATAAAAGTTGGTGATATAATCAAAATGAAATTTAATATTGATGTATAGGTTACTGGTAAATTTATTCCAGAGTAGATAAAAGAGAATAGTTACGAGGTACAAGAAGTAACAAAAAGTAACAAGAGGCACGGAGTATTGCTTGAAGGTACCTTATCATAGATTGGTAAAAGTGACGTTGAATTGTTGTCAGACGTAATAACCACCTAGACAAACAATTAGAAGCAATGTTTTTGGTTGAATACGGCGTAAAATTATCCGATATTGCATATTAATGTAGTGCAGATTATAAATACTTAATTTAATTAAATGGATTAGCAAATCCTAATTCCAAGCATTGCAGCATTAAAAGTATTCCCTTAATTTTGGAATGCATATAAGCATGAAAAAATCCCAAACTTGTCTTAAGTAAATCTTAAAATTATGATATACTTTGTTGGGTAATACGGGAAGGAGTTAAAAAATTGAATAAACGTGCGAGGAAAACAACAAATAATAAAGAATTGATTTTGCTTCTTATAGGGGTTTGGAGTGCCTTTTTCTTTTTTAATATGTATATGCCGACTGTGAGAGCTGATGACTTAGTTTATGTAAATAGATTAGATAAATTAGGTTATTTTGGGGCTTCTATAGAGCATTACAAAACATGGAGTTCAAGAGTTATTATTGAACTATTTTTGATGTTCTTCTCTAAACATTTTATGTTATGGAAGTTACTAAATTCGACAATAATGACGGGAAATATAGTATTGCTATGCAAATATGTTTTCAAGAATTTATATTTCAAAAATTTGTTATTAGTTTTTTCTATATATTGTCTAATTCCGTTAACAATAATGGGGGAAACTGGTTGGATAGCTACTACTTTAAATTATCACTGGCCAGTAGCATTCGGTTTACTAGCTTTTTATCCTTTTTTTCAGCTATTAAGTGGCAAAGAAATAGATAAAAGAATATATTGGGTAAGCATTCCTTTATTAATATTCTCAGCTAATCAAGAACAAGTTAATGTATGCTTTTTTGTTTTAACAAGCCTTGTAAGTCTATATTTATTATTTAGAAGAAAGTATGATTATAAGTTATCAGCGCTTTCGGTAATAAGTTTAGTGGAATTAATTTTTTCTTTGACAGCCCCAGGAAACACATTAAGGGCTGCAAATGAAATCAATAAATGGTTTCCTGAATATAAAAATTTTAACTTTTTGAACAAGTTGGATCTTGGTATTTCATCATTTGGAAAGCCATTTTTTCTAGACACGAATATTTTATTTTTAGTACTTTTTTTTATAATATTCCTTCTATCTTATAAGAAATGTCAGAACTATTATGTACGTATACTAACTTCATTGCCTTTTTTTCTAAATCTGGTTATTTTTTTCGGTAATACAATGAAACAAAACTTTACTTATGTCAATGGAAATAAACGATCGATGATTTGGGCTAGCAGTAATCTGGACAACCATTTTACAAAACTAGGAACGAAACTATCAATTTTTTACCCTGGAACTTGGATAGTTACTTTTATAATTTTAGGATTATTATTATGTTTAATTATTGGAATTTATTTAAGTTTTGATGATAAAAAAACCGCTATCTTTTTAGCGATATTGATGATAATGGGTTTTTGCTCAAGGGTAATCATGGGTTTTTCTCCTACGGTTTGGGCTTCAGGCATGCGAACATATTATATACTTTTCATTGTTGTCGCTATAATAGTCCTAACAGCCATTAAAGAAATAATGAAAAATATAAGTCCACAAAAGAAAGATTTATTGTCATTTAATTTGACCATGTTAGGTATTAGTACCTTCATATTAACGGTGATAAACAGATAAAATAATAAAGAGATCGAAACAGAAGTGTTTAACTCCGAGAACCAAGTAGGTACTGTTTAACATCTATTTGCTTTGCAAATAGTGTTTCTCAGCAATAAGAAGTAATTTCCGAAAATTGCCATAAAACACAACGAGGAACGAGTTGATGTTGCATGATACCTACCTGGTGTTCTTTAATTTTTGGAGACCAAGTAGGTATTGTTCATCATCGAAACACTACGTTCTTCGTGATTCTCAACAATTTCGACTTATTGTTTTCTCGCCAAAGGCTCGTCACAGTTTTATCCTTGTAAGTTCCGAAGGACCTTCACCAAGTAGGTACGATGATTTCATCTGTTCATGCTTCACAGTGAAACATCGCAACTCTTAGAGCTGTAGCTCTTTTGAAGGCTGTACTGTGACGAGACGCATGTCGAGAAAACACCTTAGAAGTTGTTGAGATCGGAGCAACGCGTAGTGTTGCTTCTGTTCCCGTCGTTTATCAATTTTTAAGCCTGGGACAAAAATCCAAAGTGATTTTTGTCCCAGGCTCTTTATTTAGCTACTTGTCAATAAGGAATGATGAGCTGTGCAGAATCAATTCTGATTTGTCAGTTTCATAAATTATAGAGCCAATAATAACGGCTTGCTTCTTTTTAAATTTATGCCCAATCACCATTTCTAAAAACAGGAACAATCGTCCCGTCTTCTTTAATGCCGTCAATATTCATTTTGTCAGATCCTACCATAAAGTCCACATGTGTTTGGCTACGATTTAAACCAGCTGCAGCTAATTCTTCTTCGCTCATCTCCGTGCCGCCTTGTAAGTTGAAGGCATAGGCCGAACCAAAGGCTAAATGATTAGAGGCGTTTTCATCGAACAATGTATTATAAAAAATCAAACCGGATTGTGAAATTGGTGAAGGGTCGGGTACTAAAGCAACTTCTCCTAAGTGTTTGGCACCTTCATCAATAGCTAAGAGATTTTTCAATGCTTCTTCACCTTGTTCAGCTGAGAAGTCAACAACTTTTCCATCTTTAAATGTAAATTTCATGCCCGAAATGATTGTGCCAGCATAACTTAGTGGTTTTGTACTAGAGACATAACCATCAACGCGGCGACTATCTGGAGCGGTGAAAACTTCTTCTGTTGGCATATTAGCCATGAATTCTTCTCCACGCGCGTTATAACTACCAGCGCCTTCCCATAAATGGTTTTTAGGCAAACCAATCGTTAAATCTGTCCCAGGAGCTGTGTAGTGTAAAGCAGTAAATTGTTGTTCGTTTAATTCAGCCGCTTTTTCTTGTAATTTTTTATCATGGATATCCCAAGCAATGACTGGGTTTTCTTCATAAATTCGTGTTGTTTTAAAAATTTCATTCCAAAGTGCATCAACTTGTTCTTCACTTGTTGCTAATTCTGGAAAGACTTTAGCTGCCCAGCCTTCACTAGCAGCAGCTACAACAGTCCAACTTACTTTGTTGGCTTGCGTTGCTTTTCGTAGGTTGACCAATGCTTTCCCATTAGCCGCTTGGAAAGCTGCTACACGTTGTGCATCCACGCCAGCTAATGCATCAGGATTAGAAGAAACCACGCTAATTCGGCTTGCGCCTTTGACAATCCAATCATCGGTTTGATCAATTTTATATTGAGGAACATTTTCAATACGATCAGTTGCAGCATGAGCTAAAAATTCACGTTGAATGGTTTCGTCGCTCCATTGAACAATTACTTCGGCCGCGCCTAAGCGATAAGCTTCTTCCGTAATTAAGCGGGCAAGGGGCGCTTGATCGACACTGATTTGTAAAACAACCGTATGATTGTCCTGAACATTGACACCCGTTTCAGCAATTAAACGTGCATATTTCTTTAGATTTTCATTAAAATTCTCTAAGGTCATTCGTGATTCCTCCTTCATTTTGATGGGTAATGACTGCTCATATCATAACACGGAAGAGCAGGGAACTCAACGAAATAAAGCCTTTATCAACTGTTATTTTAAGTCGGGGTAAAAGTTGTCGTGCTCCCGCTCAGTGAACTTTTGTACAAAGAGTTGTTCTAATTTTGCATAATAGAAAAATCGTGTTACAATAACCATAAGCATTTATTTGGAAGCGTTGTATATGAATGAATAAAGGGGATAGGGAATTATGGCAAGAAAAAAAACCATTACGAAAGAGCAGATTTTAACAGCTGCCTATGAAGTAGTCGCCACTGAAGGATTTTCGAAGTTCACTGCACGTAATATTGCTAATAAAATGAAATGTTCCACCCAACCGATTTATTTGGAATTTAAAAACATGGATGATTTACGCGATGCTTTATTCCAAAAAATTCATAAATACTTAGCGAAAGAAGTATTTCCAGTAAAACATACCGGGAATACAATTGTTGATTTGGCTTTAAACTATATTCATTTTGCGACAAGTGAAAGTAAGTTATATCGTGCGCTTTATTTAGAAGAATATGGTGGCGGCAAAAAAATGCAAGAATTCTCTTATCACTATTTTACTGAAGCGGTAAAAGCTGATCCTGAGTATGCTAATTTAAACGATGTTCAAATTGACTCTTTACACATGGGAACATGGGTGGTCGCTACTGGTGTGGCTGCATTGATGACTTCTGGAATTATCCATCCTTCAGAAGAACAAATCATTCATTTAATGAAAGATAGTATTGAAGCAATTCTTGAACGAGATGAACCAATTGATATTGACCTATAAAAATTAAAAAAAGTGTAACCTCATGCTGATAACTTCTGTGAGGTTACAGCAAAAGACTGTTTCTTAAAAGAACGGTCTTTTTTTGTTAAGTGTATTAATGGTAGATTATTCGCAACCATGCTACAGTAAAGAAGAGAAATAGAAAGGGGCAAAAAACATGAACCGAGTGAAAGATAAGCGTTTATGGCTAAGTATTGTAGGAATTACCGGACTAGGGCTCTTGTCGGGCTTATTTTCAGTAAATGCGAGAGAATATTATCAAGCGTTGAGATTACCAAGTTTTGCTCCGCCAGGCTGGTTATTTGGACCGGTATGGTTGGTGTTGTATATTTTTATGGGCATTACTTTTTATTTCATCTTAGTTCATCCAAATAAACAACAGAAAAAACGGATGATTACGCTATTTATTTTACAATTTATTGCGAACTTTTTCTGGACATTTTTCTTTTTTTCTTTACAAAATAATTTAGTATCTGTGATTGATATCTCTTTGTTATGGCTATTATTAATAGTTCAACAGTGGGACTACTTGCGTTATAAATTAATAACGCGTGGCTGGTTGATGATTCCTTATATTCTTTGGGTTACTTTTGCGGCAGCTTTAAATTACAGTATTTTATTTTTAAATTAGGAATATCAAAACACCAGAGAAAAATGGAAAATCGCCATTTTCTCTGGTGTTTTTTTTGTTTATTTTAACGTAGTTATTCTGCGGCAGTTGCTAATTTTTTCGCAAATTCTTCTAAACGTTGGATGTCGTCTTCTTCAGCGGCTAGATCAACTTTAACACTGTCGGCGCCTTTTTTTGCCCCAATTTGAGTAAAGACTGCTTCGAAGTCGTCCACCGATTTACAAAAATCATCATAAAACGTGTCTCCTGAACCACAAACGCCGAAGATTTTTCCTGATAAATCAATCTCTTGTAAGTCTTCATAAAAGTCGACAATTTCATCAGGTAAATCGCCATCGCCATACGTATATGTAGCTACTACACAGATATCGGCCTCTTCAAAATCAGCGGCATCGACTTGCGTACACTCATCAATTTCGACCTCTAATTCTAAATCTTCAAATGCTTCTGCAACAATGTCGGCAATTTCTTCTGTATTCCCAGTCATGCTTGCATACACAATTTTAGCTAACGTCATAAACTTTCTTCCCCCTCATACAATTCTGTCACTTATTATAGCAGATGCGCATTTCTTATAAAAGACTAGCGAGTGCTTTTATTAAGGGACTTTTTGAAAATTGGTGTTTGAACAATCTTTTTTGCAAAAAATGTGATAAAATAATTTGAATGAAACAAGTTTAGGAGAGATAGTATGATTACATTAAAATCACCACGAGAAATTGAAATGATGGATGAATCAGGGGAATTATTAGCGGATGTTCACCGTCATTTACGGACGTTTATTAAACCTGGCATTACAAGCTGGGATATTGAAGTATTTGTGAGAGACTTTATTGAAAGTCATGGTGGCGTGGCGGCTCAAATTGGCTATGAAGGCTACAAATATGCTACCTGTTGTAGTATCAACGACGAAATCTGCCACGGATTTCCTCGTAAAAAAGTATTAAAAGATGGCGACCTAATCAAAGTAGATATGTGTGTCGACTTAAAGGGCGCAATCTCTGATTCATGCTGGTCTTATGTCGTGGGTGAATCAACACCTGAAATTGATCGCTTGATGGAAGTAACCAAAAAAGCGCTATATCTTGGGATTGAACAAGCACAAGTAGGAAATAGAATTGGCGACATTGGTCATGCAATTCAAACGTATGTAGAAGGAGAAGGCTACGGGGTAGTTCGCGACTTTGTAGGTCACGGTATTGGCCCAACTATCCATGAAAGTCCAATGATTCCTCACTATGGTGAAGCAGGTAAAGGACTACGTTTAAAAGAGGGAATGGTTATTACCATTGAGCCAATGGTTAACACAGGAACTTGGCGCATGAAAATGGACCCAAATGGTTGGACTGCTTATACTGAAGATGGCGGTCTAAGTTGTCAATATGAACATTCATTAGCGATTACGAAAGAAGGTCCAAGAATCTTAACGTCACAAGGCGAAGAATTGACTTATTAATAAGGAGAGTGTGTGATGAAGTTTCTCGACAACATCAAAAAGAATCAATCTTTGATGCGTTTTATTGAGACAACGCAAAGTCACATGGTCACAGCCGAAATAGGCAACAGCTCAGTGGTTGTTGCCTATTATTTATTACTCTCGCTGTTTCCATTACTGATTGCGGTAGGTAATGTCTTACCTTATTTAAGAATCGACCCTAATTCTGTGTTGCCTTATATTGCAGAGGCCATTCCGAAAGATGTTTATATGAACTTAGAACCAGCGATTCGTTCACTATTGACTCAACGTTCAGGCGGGTTGCTTTCTGTTTCCGCTTTAGCAGCATTTTGGAGTGCCAGTCAAAGCATTAATGCACTACAAAATGCGATGAATAAAGCTTTTGGTGTCGAACAAAGGAAAAATTTTATTCTCGTAAGAGTGGTCTCATTTTTAGTTATTTTGTTATTTATGGTAGCGATTGTTGGTGTAGTAGTAATTTTAGGTTTGGGTCAGTACATTATTGAATTACTGCAACCAATTTTCCACTACTCAACATCTGTGATCGATACTTTCCAAGCGTTAAAATGGCCGTTAACGACCGTTGTTTTATTAGTGATTATGTGTTTGATTTATGCGGTCGTTCCTAATCGGAAATTATCGTTACGTTCTATTTTGCCAGGGGCTATTTTTTCGACAGTCGGTTGGATGCTATTATCACAAATTTTTGGTTTGTACGTAAAATATTTTAGTTCTAGAATCGCAAGTTATCAAATCATCGGGAGTTTTATCATCTTGATGTTATGGCTGAATTTTGCTGCCACGATTATTATTTTAGGAGCAATTGTCAACGCTGTCGTTGATGAATACTTATCTGGAGATAAAGAAAAAAAACAACCAAGTTTTGAACAACGCTTGTTTAGATGGTTTAAAAAGAAAAAATAAATGGATTTCTTTAAAAAAGTCTAAACCGTTGCCAGAACACATGTTTCAGCTTGTAAATGCTTCAGTTTACGGTATAATATACCCTGAACGAGAAGAAAGTGGGTTCGACTATGTCACTATTTATTTATGAAGTTTTGATACGTTTATTTATGACATTTATCTTATCTTTGCTATTAACACCACTTGTTAAGCTTCTAGCGTTTCGGATTGGCGCCTATGATGCACCAGGAGAGCGACGAATCAATACCAAAAATATGCCTACAGCAGGAGGACTTGCAATCTATATTGCTTTTGCTAGTTCATGTTTATTGATTTTTCGTTCGATTATCCCACAAGATTATATTTGGCCGATTATTTTGGCTGGTGGAATGGTTGTTTTGACAGGCCTCATTGATGATATTAAAGAGATTACTCCAATGAAAAAAACAATCGGTATTTTGTTAGCAGCATTAGTTATTTATTTTGTTGCTGGAATTCGGATAGATTTTGTGACGTTGCCAGTCGTTGGAATGATTGATTTGCGCTGGTTTAGTTTACCACTAACTTTATTGTGGATTTTAGCGATTACGAATGCAGTAAATTTAATTGATGGTTTGGATGGTTTAGCATCAGGCGTATCCATTATTGGATTAACCACGATTGGTATTACAGGGTATTTTTTCCTACATGCTAAAACGGTCTATATTCCAATTGTTATTTTTATTTTAGTTGCGAGCATTGCGGGATTTTTCCCATACAATTTTTATCCGGCTAAAATATTTCTAGGAGATACCGGGGCGTTATTCCTCGGGTTTATGATTGCAGTAATGTCGTTACAGGGCTTAAAAAATGCCACGTTTATCACGGTAATTACGCCAATGGTGATTTTAGGTGTGCCTATTACGGATACGGTTTATGCAATTATTCGACGGCTATTGAACAAGAAGCCCATTTCCTCAGCAGATAAAATGCATTTGCATCACCGCTTGTTATCTTTAGGTTTTACCCATAAAGGGGCGGTCATGACTATTTATGCGTTAGCGTTAGTTTTTTCCTTTGTTTCTTTATTGTTCAGCTATTCAAGTACAGTAGCATCAATTTTATTAATTGTCTTTTGTTTAATTGGCTTAGAATTATTTATTGAATTAATCGGTCTAGTTGGCGAAGGACATCAACCGTTGATGTATTTGTTACGGATTTTAGGGAATCGTGAATATCGTCAGGAGCAAATGAAAAAGCGACTTGGCAAGCATTCTAAGAGAAAGTAAAGAAATCTTTAGGTTGCTTTGCGAGAGCGTAAACCTATGATATAATTCCATTAAACTTAAAAAAGTATATGTGTGAAACATATGCTTTTTTTTTAAGACGATGTTTCAGTAGTAAGGAGAAATGAGCATGCAAGAAATGGTAACAATCTCGATTGTCACTTATAATAGTCGTTACATTTTTAATGTATTAGACCAATTAAAAGCCGAACTAGGTACTAATAGTATCTATGATATTCATATCTATGACAATCATTCTGAAACAGCGTATCTTGAAAAATTAACAACATATGAACCATTTATTACTATCCATCGCGCTGAAGAAAATCAAGGGTTTGGTCATGGTCATAATCAAGTGTTATTCAATGCTTCGACAAAGTATGCAATTATTTTTAATCCCGATGTTTTGGTTACTAAAGACGTGCTTGATCGTCTATTAGACCGTATCAAAATAGATAAGAACATTGCAGTCGTTAGCCCTAAAGTGTTAAATGAAGATGGCACGACGCAATATTTAGTTCGTCAAAAATTAGATGTCTTCGATTATATGTTACGTTTTATTCCCTTTCAATTTGTAAAGAAAATTTTTGATAAACGTTTGAGTATTTATGAATGTCGCGATTTGTCGGATACAGAAACAACGGATATTAAAATGGGCTCAGGCTGTTTTATGTTGATTGATCGTGAAAAATTCGTTGAAATTGGTGGGTTCGATGAACGTTTCTTCATGTACTTTGAAGACAACGATTTATGTTTACGCTTTGGCAAAGCAGGCTATCGGATTCTCTATACGCCTTTTGAAACGGTTGTTCACATGTATGAAAAGGGCGCCCATAAAAGTCGAAAATTGTTTAAAATCTTTATGCAATCAATGGGGAAATTTTTTAACAAATGGGGCTGGAGGTTCTTTTAATGAGTCAAAGATTAGCGGTAGTCATCGTCTTATATCAAATGAAAATGGTTGATACGCCGAATTATTTGTTATTAAAAGAAGTGGTAGATCACCCCCAATTGCACTTATTTATTTATGACAACAGTCCACTTCCTCAAGAAGATGCATTATTTTTACAACAAAATGTTACTTATCGACATAATCCTGATAATCCAGGACTTGCGACCGCTTATAATGAAGCGATTGCTTTTAGTCAAGCGAATCAATGTGAATTATTGTTGCTCCTTGACCAAGACACAGAAGTGCCAGCCTCTTATTTTGATACGTTGATCATCATGCCATTAGATCCGACTGTGGCAGTCTATGTTCCAATTGTAGAAGCAAATGGACAACAAATTTCGCCAATATATAGTGATCAATATGTTGGACTTAAAGGAGCAAAGCCAACAGCAGGGATAGCCAACCAACCGTTGATGGCTATCAATTCTGGTACAGTTATTACGGCAGAAACGCTACGCTGGTTGGAAGGATTTTCGGAAGAATTTCCTTTGGACTATTTAGACCATTGGTTCTTTTATCAATTAAATCAAGCCAATAAAAAGATTGAAGTCTTACCAATCCACCTAAAACAAGAATTGTCTGTTTTAGATTATCGTACAATGAGTCCTCAACGTTATCGCTCTATTATTGAAGCAGAAACGTTATTTTATCGTCGATATGATCAAGAAAAGTTTTCCCATCATCGACGCCATTTATTTTTACGCAGTAGTAAGCAATTTTTAACTGTCAAAAATCGCCAAATTTGGCGGCAAACATTGGCAGAATTTCTCAAGTTAATGAAAGGATAATCTATGATCTCAGTTTGTATTGCGACATATAATGGAGAAAAATATCTCGCGGAACAATTAGATAGTATTCTTTTACAAGTCAGTGAAGAAGATGAACTAATTATTTCAGATGATGGTTCTACTGATCATACGTTGGAAATTTTGAGGACGTATGCAGCGAATTATCCCCAAATTCAATTGTTACAAGGTCCAGGGCAAGGAGTGATTGCTAATTTTGCATTTGCGCTTACGCATACGAATGGCGAAGTAATATTTTTAGCAGATCAAGATGATGTTTGGTTGCCAAATAAAGTAACGACGGTGACAGAATATTTTGAAGCGCACCCTGACATCCAAGTGGTTATTAGTGACTTGAAAATTGTTGATGCGGATTTACAAGTTACCAATCCCTCTTATTTTAAGTTTCGAAAAGTCAAACCAGGGTTTTGGCGAAATGCGATAAAAAGTGGCTATATTGGGGCAGGTATGGCCTTTCGTCAAGAAATGAAAAACGTCATTTTACCCATTCCGCCAGAAGTTCCTATGCATGATATGTGGATTGGCTTATTAGCTGCACGGAAGAAGCAAACGGGTCTCATTAAAGAACCATTAGTGCTTTACCGAAGACATGGAGCGAATGTCAGCCCCATTATTACCAAAACAAGTTTCCAACAAAAATTAAATTGGCGTGTGAATTTATTAAAAGCTTTACATCAGCGTTTAAAGGAACAGCGCTAAACTTTTACAGATTTGTAAAATTTACGTAAAAAACATGACAAACCCTATGCTTAATGCGATAATAGGGAAGGATATTTGGTTTTATAGAAACTAAAAATAGAAGTTATTTAAGGAGATTGTTCATGAAAGGAATTATTTTAGCAGGCGGAAGCGGGACACGCTTATATCCGTTAACAAAAGCAACATCAAAACAATTAATGCCAATTTACGACAAACCAATGATTTATTACCCAATGTCAACGTTAATGTTGGCGGGAATTAATGAAATTTTGATTATCTCTACACCAGAAGATACACCACGTTTTGAAAGCTTATTCGGCGATGGCCATGATTTAGGCATTCATATCGAATACGCGGTGCAAGAAAGCCCAGATGGTTTGGCGCAAGCATTTATTATTGGTGAAGAATTTATTGGTGATGATAGTGTCTGCTTAGTTTTAGGGGACAATATTTATTATGGTGGTGGCTTATCAAAAATGTTGCAACGAGCGGCTTCTAAAGAGTCAGGGGCAACAGTCTTTGGTTACCATGTAAATGATCCAGAGCGTTTCGGCGTGGTAGAATTTGATGAAGAGATGCGGGCGCTTTCTATTGAAGAAAAACCAGCACAACCGAAGTCAAATTACGCAGTGACAGGTTTGTATTTTTACGACAATGAAGTGGTTGAAATTGCGAAAGGGATCAAACCGTCAGAACGTGGGGAATTAGAAATAACAGACGTTAATAAAGTCTACCTTGAAAAAAATAAACTTTCTGTTGAGGTAATGGGCCGTGGCTTTGCTTGGTTAGATACAGGCACACACGAATCCTTATTAGAAGCGTCAACATTTATTGAAACAATTGAAAAACGTCAAAATTTAAAAGTCGCTTGTTTGGAAGAAATTGCTTATCGAATGGGCTATATTACAAAAGAACAATTGGTAGAATTGGCACAACCATTGAAGAAAAATGGCTACGGCCAATACTTGCTACGTTTAGCAGCAGAATAGGAGCGAAGAAACGTGAAAGTTATTGATACAAAATTACAAGATGTCAAAATTATCGAAATGGATGTTTTCGGTGATCATCGTGGCTTTTTTACAGAAAGTTATTCCAAAGCTAAATTTGCAGAACATGGATTAGACTTTGATTTTGTCCAAGATAATCATTCATTATCAACAGAAGCAGGTGTCTTGCGTGGATTGCATTTTCAAAAAGGCGAAGCTGCGCAAACAAAACTAATTCGTGTTGTAACAGGTGCGGTATTAGATGTGATTGTTGATATTCGTAAAGGGAGTCCAACCTATGGTCAATGGGAAGGCTACATTTTATCAGAACATAATCACCGTCAGCTTTTAGTACCAAAAGGTTTTGCCCATGGTTTTGTCACTTTGACACCGAACGTGAACTTTATGTACAAGTGTGACAATTACTACAATGCGGCAGCAGACGGCGGTATTGCTTTTAACGATCCAGCGTTAGCTATTGATTGGCCAATTGCGCCAGAAAAAGCGATTACGTCAGAAAAGGATCAAAAACATCCAACCTTAAAAGAATTTGAAGCGGAAAATCCGTTTATCTATGGCGAAATTTAAGAAAAAAGTAGGAGAGTTTCAATTATGAAAAAAATCATCGTAACAGGTGGAGCTGGTTTTATCGGCTCAAATTTTGTTCATTATGTTGTAAAGAATCATCCAGAAGTTCATGTAACTGTATTAGATAAATTAACGTATGCAGGAAATGAAAAAAATCTTGAAGGTCTACCAAGTGATCGCGTGGAATTAGTCGTAGGAGATATCGCTGATGCTGAATTAGTTAATCGTTTAGTCGCTGAAACAGATGCGGTCGTTCACTATGCTGCTGAATCGCATAACGACAACTCATTAAACGACCCATTCCCATTTGTACAAACCAATCTGATTGGGACGTACACATTGATCGAAGCTTGCCGTAAAAATAATGTTCGTTACCACCATGTATCGACTGATGAAGTTTATGGCGATTTACCTTTAAGAGAAGATTTACCAGGACATGGAGAAGGCGAAGGGGAAAAATTCACTGCCGAAACGCCTTACAATCCTTCAAGTCCTTATTCTTCAACAAAAGCAGGATCTGACTTGTTAGTCAAAGCGTGGGTTCGTTCTTTCAACTTACAAGCAACAATTTCAAATTGTTCAAATAACTATGGTCCATATCAACATATTGAAAAATTTATTCCCCGTCAAATTACCAATGTCTTAAGTGGCATTACACCAAAACTTTATGGTGCTGGTAAAAATGTTCGTGACTGGATTCATACAAACGACCATTCTTCGGCTGTTTGGGCAATTTTAACAAAAGGGCAAATTGGCGAAACATATTTAATCGGAGCCGATGGTGAAGAAGACAATAAAACAGTGATGGAATTAATTTTAGAATTAATGGGACAACCTGTTGATGCCTATGAGCATGTCAACGATCGTGCAGGACATGACTTACGTTATGCGATTGATTCAACCAGATTACGCGAAGAATTAGGTTGGGAACCAGAATTCACGAATTTCCGTGAAGGCTTGGCAGAAACAATCAAGTGGTATACAGAAAATGAAGACTGGTGGCGTGCAGATAAAGAAGCTGTTGAAGCAAAATATGCACAAAATGGTCAGTAATTTTTTCTGACATGTGAGATAACAGTCGAAAGGCGATGGCAAAGTACAAAAGCTACTTTGCCCTGCCTTTTTTTCAAGAAGGAGTGAAAAAAATGATTTTAATTACTGGTGGAAATGGCCAATTGGGCACAGAATTACGTCACCTATTAGATGAACAAGGAATTGAGTATGTTTCAACGGATTCAACAGAATTAGATATTACTGATGCGGATAGTACGTTGGCAAAAGTGAAAGAAATTCAACCAAGCGTCATTTATCATTGTGCTGCTTATACAGCTGTTGATAAAGCAGAAGACGAAGGCAAGGAATTAGATGAAAAAGTGAATGTAGATGGCACACGTCATATTGCAGAAGCTGCTAAAGCAGTGGGGGCGACACTTGTTTACGTAAGTACAGATTATATTTTTGATGGAACTAAAAAAGAAGGTGTCTATGCAATTGATGATCAACCGAATCCTTTAAATGAGTATGGTCGGACGAAGTTATTAGGTGAACAAGCGGTACAAGAAATCCTGGACGACTATTATATTATTCGAACATCATGGGTATTTGGTCAATACGGTCATAACTTTGTCTTTACCATGCAAAAATTAGCGGAAACAAGAGACCAACTAACGGTAGTGGACGATCAATTTGGCCGCCCAACTTGGACAAGAACGTTAGCGGAATTTATGGCATTTGTTATTGCAGAAAAAGCGCCATTTGGTGTTTATCATTTGTCTAATGAAAACAGCTGTAGCTGGTATCAATTTGCTAAAGAAATTTTAAAAGATACTGAAGTGGAAGTACTGCCAGTGGATTCAACTCAATTTCCACAAAAGGCGCAAAGACCACAATATTCTGTCATGGATTTAAGTAAAACAGAAGCGTTAGGCTTTAAAATTCCTACTTGGCAAGAAGCCTTAGCGCAAATGCTAGAAAATGTTCAACAATAAAAACTTAACTAAAGAGTTTTTTGGTGGAGAGAAAGTGGAAAGGTGTTCTTCTATGAAAGTTCTTTTAATCATTCCTGCTTACAATGAGGAAGAAAACATTTTGCGGACGATTGCTTCCATTGAAACATTTAAACAGGAAGTTACGCATTTTCAACATGAATTGGATTATGTGGTAATCAATGATGGCTCGACAGATAGAACCAAACAAATTTTAGAAGCCAACCAAATTAATGCCATTCATTTAGTGTTGAATTTAGGTATTGGCGGGGCAGTACAGACAGGCTATAAATATGCCTTAGAAAATGAGTATGATGTGGCGGTTCAGTTTGATGGTGATGGTCAACATGATATCAATAGTTTACCTGTCTTACTGGCACCATTAGCAGAGGGTAAATGCGATTTTTCGATTGGCTCTCGTTTCCTTCCTGGAAACGAAGCGGCTTTTCAAAGTACGAAAATGCGCCGTTTTGGTATTCGTTTGTTATCTTTTTGCATTCGAATGGCTTCTGGTAAAACAATTTATGATGTGACTTCGGGGTATCGAGCGGGAAATCGGAAAGTGATTGCTTTTTTTGCAAAGCGCTATCCGACAAACTATCCCGAACCAGAATCGATTGTTCACTTAATCAAAAAACGCTTTGTGATTGTTGAAAGACCTGTCAATATGATGGAACGGCTTGGTGGTGTTTCTTCGATTCGTGCATTGGCTTCTGTGAAGTATATGCTGGAAGTCGGCTCAGCAATTCTGATTGCGGCCTTTATGAAGGAGGGAGATTGATGTTACCAACCGTGTTGTGGTTTGTTTTATCTTTATTTGCAATTGGCTTTTTCTTATACATTATTCGAGGGATTAATAAAAATATTTTTCTCCTAAAAAATGCCTTGATTTGGTTATTAATCTCAATTGTTTTAATTATTTTTGCTATTTTCCCGCATGTGGCAGAATGGTTAGCAATGGCCTTTGGGTTTGAAACAACGTCAAACTTCTTATTATCAGCTGCAGTGATTGTCCTTTTAATTATGGAAATTAAAAATTCTGTGTTGATTTCAAAACACGAAAATCGCATTAAAACATTATTGCAGGAATTATCTATCATGAAATCTGAAGAAAATAAAAAAGATCGCTAATGTGTAGTGACCCTTAAAAGTTGGACCTGAAAGTCTAATTTTTAAGGGTCAGCTCAATGAATAGCGATCTTTTTTATTTAAGATTCATAATCACAATGCCGACAATAATAACCACAGCACCAATAAGGGCATTCGTTGTAATCGTTTCTTTTAGAATAAGATTTGAAGCGATTAAAATAGCGATGTTTGTACAGGCAACGCCTAAAGGAACAATGTAAGAAACATCGGAACGACTAATAATTAACATCCATAAAATAAAACTAATTAAATAACAAAATAAACCTAATAAAGATATAAGTGAGATATTCATTGAAAAGATTGTTTGTTGGAGTTGGATGTTCAAACTGCTAGAACCTAGTTTAAATAAGACCAGACCAGCAGAAGACAGAAATACGTAAATAATAAAAAGAACCATAATTTCCCTTCTCTCAAAAATAGTTTCCGTGCAAAAAATGCAAGACCTCCATTATTGTAGCATAATCTCCTAAAAATTGGACAAGTTTTTTTAATATAGCGAAATCAGTTAAATTTTTCTTTATAAAAAGGGGTCTACTATTGAAAAGCTAGGCGTTTATCGATAAAATAGAAATGTTGTTTAAAATGGCATTTTTGTATCCAAAAATTTTAGATAAAAATAGTTTATTACGGAAGGAATAAGTATATGTTTAAAGAAACATTTTCAATTTTCAAGAATATTTTTCAGAACAAAAAATTGTTATTACAATTTTCATTTAATGATTTTAAGGCCAAGTATGCTGGTTCAGCACTAGGAATTGTCTGGGCGTTTTTAACGCCATTAGTAACTGTTTTGACGTATTGGTTTGTCTTTTCTGTAGGCCTTCGTTCTAGAGCTGGCGACAATATGCCGTTCATTGTCTATTTAGTAACAGGGATGGTACCTTGGTTCTTCTTTTCAGATTCGTTATTATCAGCCACGAATGTGTTTCGTGAATATAGTTATTTAGTTAAAAAAGTCGTGTTTAATGTACAAATTTTACCAACGTCTAAAATTTTATCGAACTTGTACACCCACTTGTTTTTCATTCTAATTGGTTTTGTAATTACTACAGCTAACGGTTATTATCCAAGTTTGTACAGTTTGCAATTAATTTACTACTTAGCTTGTTTATTAGTCTTTTTAACAGCAATTACGTGGATTACTGCTTCAACACAACCATTTTTACCTGATATTATGCAATTTATCAATATCATTATGCAAACAGTTATGTGGACATTGCCAATTTTATGGCAACCAACTGGAATGATTGCGACAATCTTAAAAATCAATCCATTATATTATATTGTTCAAGGATACCGCGAATCTTATTTAGGCGGTGCATGGTTCTGGGAACATTGGCAATATAGCTTATATTTCTGGGGAGTTACTATTGTTTTACTATTAATTGGCTCAACCGTGTTTAGACGCTTAAAACCACATTTTTCAGATGTACTATAAGGAGAGAACGACATGTCAGAATATGCAATCGATATCCAACATATTACCAAAACATACAACATGTATAAAAAGCCGTCCGATCGGTTTAAAGAAGCGCTTAGTCCAACAAAAAAATCTTACCACGATTTGTTTTATGCGTTAGACGATGTCACGATGCAAATTAAAAAAGGCGAGATGATTGGTTTTGTCGGCGAAAATGGCTCTGGGAAATCAACCATGTTAAAAATTATTACAGGAGTACTAACACCAACCTCCGGGTCCATGGTGATTAATGGGAAAATTTCAGCGTTGCTTGAATTAGGTTCAGGTTTTAACCCAGAATATTCAGGATATGAAAATATTTTCTTAAATGGAATGGTCCTAGGTTTTTCCCGAGAAGAGATGGAAGAGCGTGTCCAAGATGTCATTGATTTTGCTGACATCGGTGATCATTTGTATCAACCAGTTAAAACGTACTCTAGTGGTATGTTTGTCCGCTTGGCTTTTGCGGTAGCTATTAACGTGGATCCCGATATTTTAATTGTCGATGAAGCGTTGGCTGTCGGGGATTTAGAGTTTCAATTAAAATGTATGGAAAAATTTACGGAAATTAAAAATTCTGGTAAAACAATTTTATTTGTTTCTCACGATGTAAACTCCATCCGTCGTTTTTGTGACAGAACTTTTTGGTTGCAACACGGGAAAGTCGTTGAATATGGAGATACGATGGACGTGACTACCAACTACGAAAACTTTTTGAAAAAGAAATCAATTAAAACAGTTGACCGCGAAGCGACCATGAAAGATGAAACCCCAACGCCAGATATTATTGAAGTGGATCATGCGGAACTTTTAAACGCGGATTATGAACCATTAGAAATGGTAACGCAAGATGAAAAAGTGATTGTAAAAATTGAATATACTGTCAAAAACGACCAAATTAAGAAGCCTGTTTGTGGGGTCGCTATTCGAACAGTGGACAATCATTATGTCTGTGGCTTAAATACGTTGTTAGATGGCGTGCAAATTCCTTGGAAAAAAGGACGGAATGTTTTTTATTTAGAATATGAAAAAATGTCATTATTAACAGGTGAATATTATTTTGATATTGCTTTCTTTGAGGAACATGCAACAGTCCCATTAGTCTACAAAACAAAATACGTGACGATGTTTATTACCGGTCGTTATGCCGGAGAAGGAATTGTCATCTTAGATCATAAATGGAAGGATACGACAAAAGATGAAGTATGATTTTGAAATGGAAACAGACGAGAGTACCAGTGTTGGGAAAATCGTAGCACAAATCAAAGAAAATAGTGATGTCTTGGAATTTGGTCCAGGTAATGGGCGGATGACTAGCTATTTGATGGAAGAAAAAAAGTGCCGGGTCTCAATTGTTGAATTAGACAAAGAACTTTATGATCATGTCAGTCAATTTTCAACAGATGCCTTTTATGGCAATATTGATGAAAATGATTGGGTCGAATACTTTGCTGGTAAGACGTTTGATTATATCGTTTTTGCGGATGTGTTGGAACATTTAATGAATCCTCAAAGCGCCTTAGCAAAAGTCAAACCGTTTTTAAAACCAGGCGGTCAAATCTTAATCACTTTCCCTAATTTGGCGCATAATTCGGTCTTAATTGATTTATTTAATAATCGTTTAACATGGAATGAAACTGGGCTGTTAGATGCTACGCATAAATCATTCTATTTACAAGAAGGATTTGAAAAAGTTTTTGCAGAAGTTGGTTTATACATTGCCAAAGAAGATTTTACATTTAATCAAGTTGGCTACAACGAAATTCCTACGACGTATGAAGCGTTACCTGTAGAAGTACAAGCAGCTTTTAAAGCGCGTCCCTTTGGCGAAGTGTATCAGTACTTTTTTGCCTTGACTGCTGAACCTGTAGAACAGCCAGAGCGAGTGACACCTGTAAATTCATACAATGAAAAAAACGTTCATATTTTAATTAATTGCGGCGAAGAAAAAGAGACTGAGTTGGATCAACCAGTTGATTTACAAAAACCTGAAACAAAACAGTTCCAACTGAAGATACCAGAAGACGTCCAACTGATAAAATTATTCCCAAGTTTAACGGGGGCAATTGTCAAATTATCCATGACGATAGACGGCCAGACAGTCCCAGTCGCAGCCACGAATGCTTTTCTGGTACAAGAGAATGTCTATTATTTCTTAGATACGCAAGTACCTGTAATCGAAGTAACCGATGCACAAATGGCAGGCAAAGACCTGACAGTAGACATTGATTATTTCTTTGAAGGCAACTATTCAGAACGTGAAAATACCTTTATTCATGCATTGTTAGATGAAAGAAATCAATTTTTAGAAGAAATGAATAAACAGACGGAGACAGCCCCTATGCCTACTGGAAAATATAAACGAATCACATTAACTAAATTTGATAAAATGATTAACTTAACCATCGATGATATTGCTCGCGATGTAGAAAATAACGTTTCTGTTATCAGAGGGTGGGCGTATGACAAACAAACAAATTATCCGCTAAGATTCAGTATTGCAGAAGCTAGTGAATCAGTCACTTATACGGTGGAAACAGAATATCGTCGGGATGTTATTGATATGTTTGAATTAGAAGGCGATCAAGATTATGGTTTTGTCATTACGATTAAAGATCCAGAAGATTTACCAGCCTACACGTTAAACATTGACACCAAATCAGGCCAGAAGGTTCAATACGTGGTGGAGCGTCCAAACATGGTTCAACCGGGCACGAAATTTGATCGAGCATGGCGTTCGATTCAGACACGTGGTTTGATGGGCTCAGTGAAGTGGTACTTTAAACGACAAGAAAAAGCAGAATCCCCTGTTGACGTGGAGGCAGTTTTAGCGGAAATTAAAACGTTCCAATTTCAGCCTAAAATTTCTGTCGCTGTGCCTGTTTATAATGTCGAAGAAAAATGGCTTGCAGCGTGCGTTTCTTCTTTACAAAATCAGTACTATGAAAATTGGGAGTTATGTTTAGCAGATGATGCATCGCCAAGCGAACATATTAAGCCCATGCTAGAAAAATATAAAGAACTAGATCAACGAATCAAAGTTATTTATCGCGAAGAAAACGGACATATTTCAGAAGCAACTAACTCAGCTTTGTCGATTGCTACTGGCGATTTTGTTGGTTTCATGGATAACGATGATGAATTAGCGCCACAAGCATTATATGAAGTGGTCAAAGCTTTAAATACAGACCCAACGATTGATTTTCTTTATACTGATGAAGATAAAATTACAGAAAATGGTCGTCGCTTCAACGCGTTTTACAAATCGGACTGGAATCCAGAACTGATTTTAAACCATAATTACATTACACACTTTGTTGTTGTGAAACGTGATTTATTAGAAAAAGTAGGCGGATTGAACTCAGCATATAACGGCGCTCAAGACTATGATTTCGTATTACGAGCAACGGAACAAGCAACGAAAATCAAGCATATTCCTGGTATGATGTATCATTGGCGTGCCATTGAATCATCGACTGCTCTAAACCCTGAAAGCAAAGGTTACGCCTATGTAGCTGGTCAAAAAGCGGTCCAAGCGGCAACGGAACGCCGTGGCTTAAAAGCACAAGTAGAGATTGCCGAATTTTATGGTTCCTATAAAATTAACTATCTTTATGATCATGTGCCGATGGTATCATTGATAATTACGAATGATACAGAGAATATGAATAGTTACTTACGTCAATTATTAGAAAAAACTGCCTATACAAATTATGAAATTCTATTGCCTGCACGCTTCGAGAATCAAATAAATATCCAAAATGACCGTCTTCGTTATGTTTCGACAGAAACTCGTCATGGCATGATTCAAGCTGCTAAGGGAGAATATGTGGCTTTATTAAATGCTGGATTGGTACCAACGAAAAATGATTGGTTAAAAGAGTTAATGAACATTGGTCAACAAGAGACCTCTGGTTTAGTGACTGGCCGCGTAGTTGACGCACGCTATCGCGTGGAAACAGTAGGAGTATCAGTTGATACAGACAAAGGTCGATTACTTTATCCCGAAAAAGGCACCCCTGGTAAAAGCTTAGGTTACTATTACAGAATTGCTTTACCAAGAAATATTCAAGCAACAACTGAAGACTGCTTACTATTCAACAAACAACTTTACCTAAATTTAGAAGGAATTAACGAAAGCTTAGGAAAAGAGTGGATGGGTGTCGATTTATCGTTACAATTTGCTAGCGCTGGTAAACGAAATGTATATGTGTCCTATGCAATTTTGAAAGCAGACGAAAAAATGCAAAACCATGATAAAAAAGGATCTTATAAAGAACTTGCGGAAAAATGGACCGCGGAAGCTTTAGTTGATCCCTACCGAAATCCGAAACATCTATAAGGAGAATGCACATGAATGAAGACATTAAGGTGATCTTTGATAGTATCTATCGCGACAAAACAACAAATAATTTAACCATTACAGGTTGGGCGTTAGATACAATCACTAAAGAAAGCCCAACTTTCACAATTAATAATGAAAACCAAGTGTCCGCTTATAACATTCAGCGCGTTTTACGTGAAGATGTTAATCAAATTTATCAAACAGAGCCTGCGATTGAAGCTGGCTTTGTTGTTACACTTGAAGGAATTAAACAAAAAAAAGTACTCCCTTTTCATTTTCAATCATCAGCACATGTTGTAACGGTGGATTTTCCCTTGAATAAAAAATATCCAGTGATTCCAGGGACAGAAGATAAAGTAACTCGTCTTTGGATAAAAGCCAAAAAAGGATTTAAGTATATGGCTAAAAATGGTATTTCTCATACCATTCAACGAGCGAAAATTGAGAAACTAAGAAATCAAGCTTCGTATCCTAACTGGTTAGCTAGAAATGAAGTACTAGACATAGAAGCGATGACGCAAGAAATCGCAACATTTCATTATCAACCTAAAATTTCCATTGCGATGCCAGTGTATAATGTTGAAGAAAAATGGCTTCGGTTGTGCATTGATTCTATTTTGAATCAAGTCTATACTAATTGGGAATTATGTATGGCCGATGACGCCTCAACAGATTCCAATGTCAAAAAGATTTTAACAGAGTACCAGCAATTGGATGAGCGAATTCGGGTCGTCTTTCGTGAACAAAATGGTCATATTTCCGAAGCAACCAACTCTGCTTTAGCGATTGCTACCGGAGAATTTGTCGCCTTACTAGACAACGATGATGAATTAGCGATCAATGCTTTTTATGAAGTGGTTAAAGTGCTTAATGAAAACCCAGAACTGGATTTAATTTATAGTGATGAAGATAAGATTGACATGGATGGAAATCGTTCTGATCCAGCCTTTAAACCAGATTGGTCACCTGATTTACTTTTAGGAACCAATTACATTTCGCATTTAGGCGTGTATCGTCGGAGTATTCTAGAAGAAATTGGTGGCTTTCGAAAAGGTTACGAAGGTTCTCAAGACTACGATTTAGTCTTAAGATTTACTGAAAAAACGACAAAAGAACGCATCAAACATATTCCAAAAGTTCTTTACTATTGGCGGATGCTACCGACCTCAACAGCAGTGGACCAGGGTTCCAAAGGTTATGCTTTTGAAGCGGGACTAAGAGCCGTGCAAGATGCGCTTGTTCGTCGAGAAATTAATGGCCATGCAACGCATGGGGCGGCGAATGGCTTATACGATGTTTATTATGACATTGAATCTGAAAAGTTAGTCTCAATTATTATTCCAACTAAAAATGGCTATAAAGACGTACAACGTTGTGTTTCATCGATTATTGAAAAAACAACCTACCAAAATTACGAGATTATTATGGCTGACAATGGAAGTACAGATCCAAAAATGCACGAATTATATGCAGAATTTGAAAAACAATTGCCTGGCCGCTTTTTCGTTGAATCAATCGATATTCCATTCAATTTCTCAACTATTAACAATCGTGCAGCGAAAAAAGCGCACGGAGAGTATTTGTTATTTTTAAATAATGATACCGAAGTGATTACAGAGAATTGGTTAACTTTGATGGTTTCATTTGCTCAGCAAGAACGGATTGGCTGTGTAGGTGCGAAATTATTGTATCCAAATAATACGGTTCAACATGCAGGTGTTATTTTAGGATTAGGTGGTGTCGCTGGGCATGGCCATTATGGGTATCCCCATGGTGACTTAGGCTATTTTGGCCGGTTAGCTATTAATGTCAATTATTCAGCAGTAACTGCCGCATGCTTACTTATGAAAAAAGCAGATTTTGATGCAGTTGGTGGTTTTGAAGAAGCGTTTACCGTAGCTTTCAATGATGTTGATTTATGCCTGAAAGTCCAAGCTTTAGGACGTGACAATGTTTGGCTTCATGAAGCAGAGCTTTATCATTTTGAATCTCAAACTCGTGGATATGATGATAAAGGCAAAAAGAAAAAACGTTTTGAACAAGAAAAAGTGATGATGGAAGAAAAATGGGGACCTTTAATTGAAAATGATCCATTTTATAATCCTAATCTGACAAGGGATATTCCCAACTTTTCATTACGAATTGACTAGATGCAATTGCGGATGACGAAATGGAGCGAAAAGATGGAACAACAACTAACTACAAGAAAAGAAAAACAACCATTAAGCAACCAAGCTGAGCAGAGCGCTCGCTTGGTTGATCATTTGTTACGCTGGCGCTATCTGCTAGCGGCAGTCATTTTTATTTTACTGGTCGCCTTTAAAGTCCATGGGAGTTCATTAAACATGTGGGATGCGTATGTTTCTGAATATGCGGATGGACAAAAAAGTTCATTAATTGCTGGTGAACCAAGAGGTGTTCGTTCGGATGAATGGCTCGTTCAAACCCCATTTAGTCTCTCTCAAACACAAACGGGTTTGAAAACACATAATGATGTGATTACGTTAAATGGGCAAGACATGGTGGTAGGCTATAATTCGCCAGCGTGGAATTTGGCCACGTTAGCGAAACCTTTTACGTGGGGCTACGTGCTGCTGGGTAAAGAATATGGATTATCTTGGTATTGGAATCTTAAATTAATTGGTTTGATTTTATTCTCTTTTGAAATTGGTTTGATCGTCACGCGGCGGAATAAATATTTAGCTTTGTTAGCAAGTGTTTGGATTCCGTTTTCTTCGGCCCTTCAATGGTGGTTTGTCTCGCCAGTTGGAGATTTAGTATTTTTTGGCTTAGGTTTTTTAGTGGGAATTTATAATTATTTCTATTATCATAGTAGTGTTCGACGTCGTGTCATTTGTGCGATAACGGCTGTTATTATGGCCTCAGGATTTGTTTTAGTTATTTATCCTGCGTTACAAGTACCACTTGGTTATTTGATTTTATTATTTTTAATTTTATTCTTTTTAGAGTTTCGTAAAAAAATTAAGTTGGATAAGTGGGATGGGGTCCTGATAGGTGGGGCACTCTTGATGACGGCGATTATTGTTGGCGGATCGCTATATGGCTCATTGGATTCCTTAAAAGCAGTAATGGATACCGCTTATCCAGGAAAACGGGTAAGTTTAGGTGGCGATATACCCAAACGAGATATTTTGTTATTTTTAACAAACTGGAAATTACCGTTTCAAGACGTTCCATATTCCAATAATTCGGAAATCAGTAGTTTTTATCATTTATTTTTTGTTATTTTGCCGCTCTCACCATTTATTTTTTATAAAAAAATAAAAGAAAACATTTACGGTTTTGTCTTATTCGTGTATTGTTTATTTAACTTAGTTTGGATGAGCGTTCAATTTCCAACAATTTTTGCTAAGTTGACATTGTGGTCTTATGTGCCAGAACAACGGGCGATGTTATCCTTTGGGTTTGCCGCTGTGTTGTTGAGTTTATGGTTCATCGATTATTTATGGAATCGCCAAGCAAAAATTCCAATGATGGCCTGGTTAGGGGCGCTAGGATTAAATGTTGTTCTGTATTTCTTTGTTTTATATACGGGCAATTTACGGTTATACGTTACACGAATGGATATCATTGGTGTCTTGGTTGTCGCTACCGTTTTAATTGTTGCTTTATTTAAACGTTGGCGCACGTTATTTGTCCTTGTCTTATTAGGAATCATTCTGGTTTCTGGTGCCTTTGTCAATCCAATTTCTCGAGGCGTTTCTGCTGTCTATGGAAAAAAATTAGCGGTAGAAGTGGAAGAAATTAACAAAAAAGACCCCAACCAATTGTGGGTGGGCGAACGCTTGATGTATGGCTATTTGCCAATGTTAGGTGTGCATACCTTTAACGGTGTCGCTTTTACACCTGACTTAGAGGCTTGGAAACCATTAGATCCAAAAGGAAAAGACACATTTATTTATAATCGCTATGCGCATATCAATGTCGAAGTAGGGAATCAGACCCCTGTTTTAGAGTTGATGCAAAAAGACGCGATTATTGCTCGTTTATCTCCAGAAAAATTAAAAGAATATGGGATTAAATATGCGGTCGTTTATAAACCATTAGAACCGTTAGACACACCAACGATTCATTTTGAAAAATTATATGGACCTGATCAGAACGGGGCATATATTTATCGAATAAACGACTAGTGATTCATTCATGGAATGAGGTTTGAATATGGGAAAAGTATTGAATAGAATCGGTCGACTTATTTTATTAGTTACAATGATCGGCTCGTATACGATGTGGGTCGTAGGAATTGATGCGCCAGTCACAAAATATATGTATGCCAATAGTTCAATTTTATTATTAACAGCAGTAATACTTGTATTGCTATTAAATTGTACGAAATTAAAATTTATTGACTGGCTGACCGTAGCGTTGGCACTAGCCACCTGGCTCTTGTTTCACTTTACGGAATCAATCCGTCATAGCACAATGCAAACAGATACAATGATTCCTTTAATTATTTTGTTGGTACTTTGTTTTAAAGTTTGTGTCTTTGATCGTTTGGATCAAACACTTTTATTAATTGTCTCTTTAGTTGCTTTGAGTGCGACTTTGTATCGGATGTCCGTGGAGTTGCCTCAGTTGATTCCAGCAGACGAAATTTTTAAAGAATCAAATAAACTAGAAAGTATTTGGATTAATACCAATACGATTGGTGCCACGTTGATGTTTTCAACAATGATGGCCAGTAGTTTGATCAAAGCATATAGAAATAAGGTTTTTAACCTGCTGCTTTTACCTGTATACATTGGTGGTGTTTTAGGTACATGGGTCAGTCAATCAAAAACCTCTTTTGCCATTTTAGTTGGTTTTATTCTGGTGGATAATCTTTTACCAAAACGTTTCTTGCAACGTTCGAAAGTTTGGCTGTTTGGTTTTGTCGGAGTAGCTGCATTGGGACCATTGTTATTTTACTTATGTGCGGAATCGGATACTGTGGATTTATTTACAGGAAGAGAACGAATTTGGCATGAGTTTTTTGCTAAATGGTTATCTAATCCTCAACATATTAAAGTCGGTATGGAGCCTTTTGTGGCCTCATGGAAACCGCTAGGGACACATAATGCTTTTCTATTTACGTTAAGTAATTTTGGTGTCATTGGCTATCTGATTTTATTTGGTTTTTTAGTCAGTATGATTTTATTGATTGGTTTCCGCAAAAAAACATTGGATCGTTTGCAAGTTAGTTTACTTTTAGGCTTCCTTTTAATCTGGATTCATTCATTTATGGAAGATATTTTATTAGCGCCTCATTGGATGCCGATTGTTTATAGTTTCCTTGGGCTAGCCTTCTACTTCCGGCCAGAGAAAAAACGAGGAAGACATGAAAGACCAACGACGCCTAAAAGAAGAAAACGAATGAAACAAACAAGTCCTGTTAGCAATGAAGAGCGTCCAATAACACCTGTTGACGAAGAGGGCTGGGATCAACCTGAAGAATTAAGTCGTGTCCAAAGACATCGCAGATAATTTTCATCCTATAGAACTTTCTTGTCTGCTGACATTATGGTAATATAGGGATTGCATGTTATTACAAATAATGTAATTACTGGAAGTGAAGAGAGGAAGTTTTTAATGACATCAAAAAGTGAATGGAGTAATGCAAGACGAATTGTAATTATTTTAGCAGACGTTTTGCTCTATAATTTATCAATCATCTTAGGGTTTATGGTGAAATTTGGCCGAGAAATTCCTTCATTTAACTTTGTGGCTTATGAAAAATCTGCAATTTACATTTCAATCTTTTTTATCTTTTTGAATTTGTTGTTAGGTGCGTATATTTTTTATAATCGCAAAATTAGTGACATCATTTTTGTCACGGTGATTGGTCAAATTTTAATGACTTTAACGATTATGATTGTGACATTTGCCGGACGTTGGTTTACGTTCCCGCGTTCTGTTTTAGGATATTCCTTTATAATCGGAATTATTGTTCTAAGTCTTTGGCGAATTCTTGTTTATTATCTTTACTTAAAGGTCAGCAATGAGCGAAAAGTTGTTTTACTAGGTAAAGAAAATCAAGTTATGCGGTCAATTCAAAACTTTATGTCTGATAAAAATAACAAGCATAAAGTAACGAGCGTTGTTGTCAGCAATTACTATGAAAACTTAAAAAAAATTATCGATGAAATCGATATTGTTTATATTTCAAGTAATGTTGATGAGAACGAAAAAGTAAAATTGTATCAATTAATTGTTAAACACAAGAAAAAAATCTTTTTAGATACAAGTTTTGAAAATCTAATTATGCTAAAACCAAACATGATGAACTTTGAAGATGAAAGTATTATCGAAGTCTCAAATTTTGAAATCCAACCAGAAGAGAATTTTATTAAACGTTTA
Organism: Enterococcus sp. DIV1758; assembly: GCF_051711985.1. Classification (NCBI taxonomy): domain Bacteria; kingdom Bacillati; phylum Bacillota; class Bacilli; order Lactobacillales; family Enterococcaceae; genus Enterococcus; species Enterococcus sp. DIV1758. Next base: position 1,803,807 of record NZ_JBIOOA010000001.1, on the reverse strand, counting down.
TTCGATATTTTAGTCTCTGTTTGCCTATTTGTGATTACCTCCCCCTTAATGCTTATTGCAGCAATTTTAGTCAAAGCAACCTCACCGGGACCAGTGATTTACAAACAAACTCGGATTACATTAGATCAACGTGAGTTCTCGATTTTAAAATTTAGAACGATGTCGGCAACAGCGGAAGCAAAATCAGGTCCAGTCTTATCTACAAGTAACGACAGTCGCGTCACTACAGTTGGTAAATACTTGCGCGCTTTACGTATTGATGAGTTGCCACAACTAATCAACGTTATTCGCGGAGATATGTCTATTGTCGGACCACGTCCTGAACGACCATTCTTTGTTAATCAATTTAATCAGGAAAACCCGAATTACTATTTACGTCACAATGTACGTGCGGGGATTACCGGCTATGCCCAAGTTTATGGGAAGTATGCTTCTGACTACAATAGTAAATTGAACTTTGATTTACTGTACATCAAGAATTATTCATTACTATTGGATATGAAAATTCTGCTTCAAACCATCAAAATTCTCTTTGATAAAGTATCATCAAGAGGATTGGATGAGTCTGAAGAACGTGAAGAATTGACGATGGATTATTGTAAAGAGAATGCTATTAGAATTTACCGTTAAAAGTTTGAGACATAAGTTATTTAAGCTTATGTCTCAAACTTTTTTTGGAAACAAGGAACGTTGAAATAATAAAAGAGCTATGCGATAATATAAACTGTTACATTCTTACATAAAATGCAACGAGGAGTGAACAAATGGAAACAGCACTTGTTTCAATTATTATGCCTATGTACAATGCAGGCAAATTTTTATCAAAATCTATTGAAAGCGTTCTGGAACAAACCTATCAGAATTGGGAATTATTACTCATTGATGATGGAAGTAAAGATGATTCTATTGATATTGCACTTGCCTTTATGGAAAAAGATTCAAGAATCTTTTTACTGAAAAATGAACAGAACATGGGCATTGCAAAGACCAGAAATAAAGGAATTGAAGCTTCAAAGGGACAATATATTGCCTTTTTAGATAGTGATGATCTATGGCTTCCTAATAAATTAGAAGTTCAAATCAAGTGGATGGAAGAAAAAAAACTTTTATTTACATGTAGTTCTTATTTTGTATGTAATGAAGGGGGCAAAATTACTCATGAGCGTAATTTTAGTGAGGGACCACAAAGCTATCAAGATCTTTTAAAAACAAATACTATCGGCTGTTTAACGGTCGTGGTTGAGTCTAAGCTGCTTAAACGCCATTTAATGCCGGATTTAAAACATGAAGACTATGCTACTTGGTTAAACATTTTGAAAGAAATAAATACGGTTTATTTTATTAACGAAAAATTAGCCATTTATCGTAAGCTAACCACCTCTACATCTTCTAACAAATGGAATACAATCAGTTGGGTTTGGAAAATTTTGCGTCAAAATGAACAGTTTTCAGTTATTAAGAGTTCATTCTACTTAATGCGTTTTTTATTCTATACAACATTTAAATATGCAAAGAATGAATAGGGAGGAAAAGGAGAAGTGGAACAAACAACACAGACGCAATTAGTAGAAATTCAACAAGTTGTTTTACGCATGTCAAAATATTTTGTAGCTTTTTGTGAAGAACATAATCTAACCTGTTATTTTTGTGGAGGCGGTTGTATTGGAGCAATCCGCAGTCAAGGCTTTATTCCATGGGATGATGACTTAGATTTCTTTATGCCAAGACCAGATTATGAAAAATTAAAAGTGCTTTGGCCTAAATATGCAGATGCAGAGCGGTATCCATTGTTAGTTGCTTCAAAAACGTATAATGATCATAATTCATTTATGACAATTAGGGATGCACAGACAACGTTTATTAAAACCTATCAAGATGGATTGGCAATTCCTCATGGTATTCCTATCGATATTTTTCCTTTAGATGGTGCGCCAAAAGGAAATTTTCAAAGGAAGAAACAAAAAATTTGGGCATTAATTTATGCTTTATTCTGTTCACAAGTGGTACCAGAAAAACATGGTGGCATTTTAGCAACGGGGAGTCGAGTATTATTGAATATTTTTCCATCGAAAAAGGTTCGCTATCATATTTGGCGCTTTGCTGAAAAAAGAATGACCAAATATTCCTTTGGCTCAACTCCTTATGTCACAGAATTATGTGTCGGACCACGCTACATGGGTAATATTTATCATTTGGAAGATTTTAAATCTGCTATTTTTGTTCCGTTTGAAGATACAAAAATGCCAATACCAGTGGGCTACAAGCGCTACTTAACAGAGGTTTTTGGGGATTATATGCAATTGCCACCAGAGGAAGATCGCCAACCCCATCATGAAGCGCTAATTGTTGATACTAAAAAATCATACACAGAATATCTTAAAAAATAAATAAAAGATGAAAACAATCGATTAAAGATCTGTTTTCATCTTTTTACCATTTAAAAGTAAAAAATTGATATAGGAATGTTAAAAAAGCGTAATTGAATTTGAAATAAAGGTATGAGATAATAATTGGTGTTAGTTTTAAAATGTGAAAACAATTAGTTGAAGGTTATAGGATGCACATTTTTTTAAGGATTAATGGCGAGTATTTAAGAAAGATACATATTATTAAATATATAAGGAGAGTTTCATGAAAAAAATCATTTCAGGTATGTTAATTTGTACCGTATTATTAAATAGTTTTAGTGTGATTGCATCAGGAGAAGAGCTTGTAAAAACAGAAACAACGGGGGAGACTGGCTTGGTCACTCAAGCTACGTCAGAAAAAACGACTAATTCAACGGAGGATACATCTTCTGTTACAGAAGAAAATACCTCTGAAAGCGATAGTTCTGCTTCAAGCACAAAAGAAGAGCCTCTTGATTCTTCAACAAATAGTACAACCGAAGAACATTCTTCTGTTTCAGAAACAAGCACAACAGATGGTAAAACAGAAGCATCACAAAGCTCTGAAGTAGAAAAAAAGAACATTGACCAAGATGAAGCGGATTATCAAGAAGCAGCACGTGAAGGAACGAACCATAAAAAAGGAACATATGCTATGAAAAACGGCATTTCTTCTAGGGTAGCGCGAGCAACAGTTGCGAACGTCTATGCGAATGATCCTAATTTGCCTGGCAAGAATTTTATTGACGTTTCTAGTTGGAATGGCGACATTTCAGTAGCTGAATATCAAAAAATTAAAAGTTATGGTGTAACAGGCGTCTCGGTTAAATTGACAGAAGGAACTTGGTATGTTAACCCATATGCTGCTGGCCAAATTAGAAATGCCAAAGCTGCTGGCTTAAAAGTTTCAGCATATCACTATAGTATGTATGTCTCTGCTGCGACAGCACAAGATGAAGCAAGATATTTTGCTCAGGCGGCGGCTAACTCTGGCTTAGATAAAAATACCATAATGTTTAATGATGCGGAAGATCCAACGCTTACAAACAATGGACGAAACGCCCATGCTAATTCTATTGCATTTAACCAGCAATTAAAGGCACTGGGGTATAAAAATGATGCGTTGTATGTCGGCAAATGGTGGTTAACAGCTGGTTATATCGATACCTCCGCCTTCGGAAGAGACAGAGTATGGGTAGCGCAATATCCATATACTCCTGATAGTTCCATGCAGTGGAATAATGACCATGGTGCTTGGCAATGGTCTTCGCAAATGTATTTCCCTGGCTTAGCTAACTATGAAGGGCGTCCATTTGATATTTCCATGACCTATAGTAATTTTTTAAATATGGGTAATAGTAGTGGCCCTGACTTAAGTAAGTATTACACAACTAATCCAGGTCGAGTAATCATGAAAAATGACGATACTTTTTACCAAGATGTGGCGTTTAGAATTCCTGGTTGGCGAGTTAAAAAAAATACACTAGTTACCATTAAGGGAATTGAATATAGTTCAGCAGGAATTCCTCGATTGGTCACAGACCAAGGTTATTTAACAGCAAATAAAGATTATGTATTGGCAGCACAAAGCAATATTGATTTGTATTTTACGACAAATCCTAAAAAAGTTCGTTTGAAAAGCGATGATTATTTCTATGCTGACCCAGAATTTAAGCAAAGATTGTCTAAGGTTTCGAAGGGAACAATAGTAGAAGTTGAAGATTTAGCTTATACTCAAAGTGGTATATTTCGATTGAAAACAGCGAAAGGATATTTGACTGCAAATAAAAATATAGTTGAACAATATAAAGGATTAGAAGATATTTACTACACATCTAATCCTGGACAAGTAATTACTAGAAATGAAGATACCTATTACAAAGATGTAGAATTTAAGACAAAAGCAAATAAAGTAACTGCAGGCAGTGTTTTAACCGTAACTGCTATTGAGAAAACAAAATCAGGAATTCCTAGATTGAAGACGGCGAATGGGTATTATTTCACGGCTAACAAGAACTATGTAGTAGCTACTGGATCTTGGATTGCCAACTATCATACGGTTAATCCGGGGCAAATTATTATGAAAAATAATGATAATTTTTATGGGGATCCAGACTTCTTATATAAAGGAGCAGCTGTTTCCAAGGGAAGTTTAGTTCCTGTCGTGGGAATCGAGTACCGTGAAAATCAAGTTCCTCGTTTGATTACCCCAAATGGTTATTTAACGGCTAATAAAAGTTATGCCCAAAAAGTTGTGCCAAACATCAAAGATTATCTATATGATTATCCAGAGTATGTAGTTATGAAAACAAATGATTATTATTATCAAGATGTAAATTTCAGTAAAAAAGGTGAGTTTGTTTCCAAAGATACATTAATCAAAGTTTTAAGTGTTGATTATACCGAAAACGGATTGCCTAGATTAAAGACTGCCAAAGGTTATATAACTGCTAACAAATCATATGTTACAAAATTGGTATCAAATTCAGATAATTACTTCACTGAAAATCCGCACCAAATTATTATGCGAGTGTCAGATAAACTATATACTGATGTAGAGTTTCGTAATGCTAGCAGAACCTTATCATCTGGGACTGTCGTTCCAGTTAAGGGCATTGAGTATTCCTCTAAAGGTGTTCCTCGCTTGAAGACAGAAGAAGGATATCTTACTGCAAATAAAAACTATGTGACAGCTGCTGGAAATACCAATAACAATTACTTTGTCACTAATCCAAAAAAAGTTAAGCTCTTAATTGATGATTGCTTCTACAATAATGTTGAATTTACTAAAAAAGGACAGGCCGTTAAGAAGAATACGATTGTTGAAGTTGAAGCAATCGAATATACAAATAATGGCATACCAAGGTTAAAGACGAAACATGGGTATTTAACTGCTAATAAGTGGTATGTAGCAAAAGTTGATTAAGCTATCCGCCAATAAACAGCCTTATTGATTAAAGTAAAGAGAATATTTGAAAGGTTAAATATATATTGACATCTTTGTTGAACTTATTTTTGTACGAGTTCGACAAAGGTGTTTTTTTAAAGAGAAAAAGATTTTATTGGTCAAAAAATTTCGCTATTTATAAAGGGGCTAAAAGTGTTGTTGAAATTGATGAAAAGCATAACAATCATTTTTTATTCAATCAATATCGAAATAAAAAAAGTAATAAGATAAAACCTAAGACTATTAAAATATATAAAATAAAATACCGCCAATATTTACAGTTCGATTAAGGTCTAAGATAAATTATTGAAACTTACTGATAGTTATGAGAAAATGTAAAAGATTGAATGCAGTTTTGGCTGTATTGATGAATATATAAGTTAAACAAAATTGAAATAAAACTAGTTGTTGACTAGTTAGGGAAAGGATTTTGTATCAAATGATTACAGCTTTAATTATTGCCGGTGGGGTCGGTAAACGAATGGGGCAGGAGATTCCTAAACAATTTATTATGGTAGAGGAAAAACCGATAATTATCTACACATTGGAATCTTTTCAAAAGCATCCACTCATTGATCGAATCTTAGTTGTGTGTAAAAAAGGTTGGGAACAAACACTAGATGCCTATGCAAAAGAGTACCATATTGACAAATTACAATGGATTATCCCAGGGGGAAATTCTGGTCAAGAATCAATTAACAATGGGGTTAATTTCTTAAAAGAACATTCAAACCCAGAAGATACTATTGTTATCCATGACGGAATTCGTCCATTAGTTGATGAATTAGTTTTATCTGATGTAATTGTTAAGTGTCAAGAATACGGCAATGCAGTGACTTCGTTGCCATATAATGAACAAATTTTTGTAAAAGAAACTGAGGAAACAACTCGACAATATATTAATCGTGAAACATTACGTCGCGTGTCAACGCCACAAGCCTATAAATTTGAAAAATTAACTTGGGCTTACGAAAAAGCATTCCGTGAGAATATTGGTATTTCTGAATCGTCATATACGAATACTATGATGGTGGATTTAGGCGAAACATTGTATTTTGCTTTAGGCTCAGATAAAAACATTAAGTTAACCACACAAGATGACTTACAGTTATTTAAAGGCTTCTTGAAAATGAAAGAAGAGTAGTGGAGGGGATACCATGTTATTTACAGATGATAATTATTTATCAGACGTTGAACGAGTTTTAGAGAAGACACCAGATTGGACGAAAGTAACAAATAAATCTGTTTTTATAACTGGTGCTTCAGGCATGATTGGGACCTTTTTAATTGATGTACTTATGTACCAAAACAAAACGAGAAATGCGAATATTTCAATCTGGGCGATGGGACGAACATTGTCGCGTTTGGAAGAGCGATTTACTAGTTATTTAGAAGATCCGTTATTCCATATAGTTATTGGAGATGTGACAGAAGAAATTCAGGTAGCAGAAGCTTGTGACTATGTGTTGCATTGTGCTAGTAATACACATCCTAAATCATATGCCAGTGATCCAATTGGAACGATTATGACCAATATTGCTGGTACGCAGCATATTTTAGATTATGCGGTTAAAGCGAATAGTGAAAAAGTGTTATTTTTATCAACTGTTGAAATCTATGGAGAAAATCGTGGAGATGTTGATAAATTTACAGAAGACTATTGCGGTTATATTGACTGTAACACGCTACGGGCTGGTTATCCTGAAGGGAAACGAGCAAGTGAATCATTATGTCAAGCTTATATTCAAAAATATGGTATTGATGTTGTTATTCCAAGAATTAGTCGTACGTTTGGGCCTACTATGTTACTTTCGGATAGTAAAGCTTCTTCTCAATTTATTATGAATGCAGTCCATAAAGAAAACATTGTGTTAAAAAGTGCAGGGACCCAACTATACTCTTATGCATACGTTGCAGATATTGCATCTGCTCTTCTGTTTTTATTAGTTAAAGGGCAAACAGGGGAAGCTTACAATGTTTCAAACGAACATTGCGATATTACGTTACGCACTTTTGCGGAAACATTAGCCAATGTGGCTGGAACAAAAGTGATTCATGGGGAAGCCACCGCCCAAGAAAAACAAGGATTTTCTAAAGCAACAAAAGCACTACTAGACAATCAAAAAATCTACGCATTAGGTTGGCGGCCACTGTTTGACAGTATGGAAGAACCATTAAAACATACAATTAAAATTTTAGAAGGTAGCGGAAATTGATATGCCCAAAATTAGTATTATTGTTCCTGTATACAATGTAGAAAAATATTTAGAAAAATGCGTACGCTCTATTTTAGCTCAAACGTTTACTGACTTTGAATTGATTCTTGTAGACGATGGCTCTCCAGATAGTTCCGGAGCAATGTGTGATCAGTTTGCTGAACAAGATCAACGAGTAAAAGTTATCCATAAAGAAAATGGAGGGCTCAGCGATGCTCGTAATGCTGGAATTGAAATAGCAACAGGTGAGTATTTAGGTTTCGTAGATAGTGATGATTACATTGCAGATGATATGTATGAACTATTATATACAAATATCGTAAAAGAAGATGCCGATTTATCAATCTGTGGTATTTATGATGTCTATGAGGGGAAAGAGCCAATTGTAAAAAGTTTAATACAGGGAACTTTTTCCAGAGAAGAAGCATTATTGTTAATTTTACAAGGAAATATTATCTCCGTACATGCTGTAAATAAGTTATATAAACGAAAACTCTTTGCGGATCTAAGATATCCTAAAGGAAAGTATCATGAAGATTCATTTATTATAGTAGATTTGTTGTCTGAATGTCAGAAAGTTTCTATTGATTCAACACAAAAATATTACTATTATCATCGAATGGGCAGCATTAATACAGAAACATTTTCAGATAAACAATTTGAGTTTATAGAAGCTTGGGAGAAGAATGAACTTAAATTGAAAGGTAAGGGAGCAGTTATAGAAGAAGCTGCCCATCAAAGAGTTTGTTTTGCGAATTTTTTAGTATTAGATAAAATTTTGATTAGTAATGCTTCGAAGGAAAAAGAAACGAAACAAATTGTTCGCTATCTTCGGAAAAACTTTATTTTTATTATGAAAAATAAAGTTTTTACAAAAAGTCGTAAACTATCAATGATTTTACTTATGTTTGGTCTTCCTTTTTATAAAATACCAATTAAATTGAAAAGAAAATATATAGAAAAAACAATAGATTAACAAGTTGTAATCTAAAAGTTGTTTTAAATAATTGGAGGATATGATGATTATTAATTTATCACAGCAGATGCAAAAAATAGAAAAAAGGATAGCTATACCATATATTGTTTTTTTTGAGTTAGTTCTAATTTGTCGAATGGTTAGCATTTATTCGACTTTACCAACAAAAATAGATTCATTATTTACCTTGATAATTATGCTATTGTCAGGTGTTTACTTCATATGTCACTTCTTGCCAATTTTTATAGAAAAAAAACAAAGAAGAATAGAATACTGGCTAATTGCTTTTATAGGAATTTTATTTTTAACAACATTTATTAATCATACGTATGCTTTTTCAGAGAACATTAAGTTGATCATTTGGCAATGTATCTTTTTCTTTTCCGTTTACGAAGTAGGGCGTTCGAATGATAAATCTGTTTTTAAAGCTTTTGAGTATGTACTTTTAATTGTTTGGACCGCATTAGTCATCGTTGGGTTATACTTATTTTTTGCGCGAATCAGCTTTTCAAAACCAGTAGAGTCTTTGTATTACGGAATGAGAATCGGTTTTTTTGAAAATCGATTATATGGTGTTTTTGTGGAGCCTAACTATGCATGTACCATCTCATTAGTTTGTATTTTGGTTGGCGTGCGGAATTTTATTAATACCAATAGCAAATGGTTAAAAGTGGTTTGTGCAATGGTGATTTTTCTACAATTTAGTTATGTAGCATTGTCTGGATCAAGATCAGGAGTTATTCAGTTGATTTCAATGGTAATTTTCGGGATGTTCTTTACAATTTGGTTCTTTCAAAAAAATACATCCAAAGCAGTTATAAAAAAAGTTGTGCAAGCAGTATTAGTTTCTTTTTTCTGTGGTGCTATTGTTTTCGGGGGCTTACAGTTAATAGAAAAAGGGTATATTGCTGCTGCAAATTCAGTGAATATTGAAGTACCAAAAGTTTTAGATAATAAAGAAAATGAAATTCTAGGAAATAAGAAAATTACTACTAAGAGACCAGATGTTGAGGGGAAAGACGATATTTCAAATAGTCGATTTGCTCTTTGGCAAAGTGCGATAGATTTAATGAAATTAAATCCTATATTTGGCACTTCTCCAAAAGGTTTTGCAGATATAGCTAAAGATAAATTGCCTCAATCTCATATTGCTAAGACAGCTCAAACACCGCATAGTTTTTTCTTCTATTTATTAGCAGCTACAGGGATTTCAGGTACAATTGTATTTCTAATTTTCTTGCTATCTAAAATGTTTAACTCTGCTAAATTGCTGTTTAGCGTTCGAATTAAAAATTATATGGATTTTGTGTTAGATAACCAAATTGTGTTAGTCATTTTAATTTCTGGATTACTGATAACTGAAGTCATTTTAACAAGACGTTTTGCAACAGTTATCTTTTGGTTATACTTAGGTAAAATTCAGTATCGTACTGACATGGAAAATGATTTGATTAGAGGAAATGAGCAATGATGCTCATTTTTTCTACTATACAATTGATTATTATATAAGTGGGAGAGTAATATCATGCAAAAACTTACGTTAAACGAAGTTCAGGCGAAGGCTGTTGAAATATTAGTGTATATCGATAATATTTGTCGATCTAACAACTTGCATTATACATTATTTTATGGAACCTTGATTGGTGTAGAACGTCATAAAGGTTTTATTCCTTGGGATGATGATATTGATATAGTTATGCCGAGACCAGATTATGAAGTGTTAATTAAAATCCTTGAAAACGACTCTAACTATCAATTACTTTCTTTTGAAACAAGGAAACATTTTCGTTATCCTTTTGCAAAGTTAGTTGATCCTAATACTGTAGCTCATTCAAAACAATATTTTGGTGGAGAAGATAAGGACTTAGGAGTTTTTGTAGATATTTTTCCAATTGATGGCATCCCTGATAGTCAAAAGGAGAGAAACGAACTGAGAAATAAAACGGAACAGTATCGGTTAAACTTAATGGATACTTTAGGCTTAAGCTATGCGCGAAGTTTTTATCTTAGTAAGGCTTTAATAAAATTAATAACACGTTATCCTCATCATTTTAAAACAAAAAAAACAGGAAACGATCAATATTGGCGTGATTTATATCAAACGGAGGCAAAAAAAATCCCATTTGGAACAACAAATCATTGTGGTTATCTCGAATGGATTCATATAGATTGGGGTGTGTTTCCTAATGAGTGGTTTTTGGAATATGAAGATGTAGAGTTTGAAGGACATCAATTTATGGCCATTAAAAAGCGAAAACAATTTTTGACTTTACGCTATGGAGATTATATGAAAATGCCTCCGGTAGAAGAAAGAATCACTCATCATCCCTATGATTTTTACCAAAAATAAAGATTATTTATAGGCTTTTTAGAAAGAGGGCGTACTTAAATGGACCAACAATATACAGCAACTGTTGTTATGGCTACCTATAATGGAGAAAAAAACATCTTAGAACAGTTGGATTCTTTAAAAAATCAATCGAAAAAAATTGATGAAGTATTGATTTGGGATGATTGTTCTACAGATTCTACAGTTAAAATAATTGAAAAATTTATCTCTGAAAATAAATTAGGTGAAACGTGGCATTTGAAAATCAATAAGGAAAATTTAGGTTGGCGCAAAAATTTCTTTAATCTATTGAATGCTGCTACAAAAGAAATTGTTTTTACTTGTGATCAAGACGATATTTGGGATGTATCTAAAATTGAAGTGATGTGTAACGCTTTTGTAAACACTGATGTCAAAGTTTTAGTAAGCGATTATACTGAATTAGTAGAACCGGGAGGATTAGCAGAGGAATTAAAAAAAATTGATTCAGTTAAACTGCCTAATCAAAAAGAAGAACAGGTTGTATTTAATGAAAACAATTTATTTTTACGTCGACCAGGTTGTGTATATGCAATTAGAAAGAGTTTTATTGCAAACGTTAATCTATACGCATCTGAAATGGAAAATCCTGTACATGATATGGCGATGTGGGGAAGTTCTTTACTAAGTGATGGGCTCTATATCGTTAGGGAAGAATTAATTAGATGGCGTAAACATGGACAAAGTTCCTTTAAAAAAGAAATTGATTTAGCTAAGAGACAAAACCACTTTGAAGAAAGATTGAATACTTTACGCCGGAGATTACAGCGTACAAAGGCTGCAAAGAATTATTTAAATAATCAACCACATGTTGAAGAATTTGAATATAAAGACAAAGTTCTTTCAAACTTGATTAAAGAGTTGAATATGCGAGTATCTTTATTAGAACGAAAAAAAATTATTCCGATTCTATGTGCCTTTTTTAAGTATCATCATAAGTTTTATTTTAGCACAGATATGTACCATATCATGAAATATAAAATTAGAAAGTGAGCATAATGCTATGAATTCAAAAGCAAAAATGGTGGCTAAAAACCTTTATTATACTGTGGCTGCAAATTTTGCAACGTTGGGTATTTCGGTTCTCTTAAATTTATTTGTTCCTAAGTTGCTAGGCGTTACAGAATACAGTTATTGGCAACTTTATGTTTTTTATTCTTCATATGTTGGATTTCTCCACTTAGGCTGGATTGATGGTATCTATTTAAAAATCGGGGGAGAAGAATACGAAAATTTAGATAAAAGAAATCTCGGTTCTCAATTCTGGTATTTAGCGATTTTTGAATGTTGTATTTCTGCTTTTGTCATTCTTTGGGCTTACTTTTTCATGCCGAAAGAATATCAAGGGATTATTTTGATATTGACGGCCATTGTTTCAGTAATTACAATTGCAAAAACGTTTATTCTGTATGTTTTTCAGTCAACAAATCGTATTAAGGAATATGCTCAATTATCCAGAAATGATCGCTATTTATATGTCCTGTTCATTGCAATTTACTTTGCATTAGGAGGACGAGATTTTTATTGGCTAATCATTATGGATATACTTTCTAAACTGATTATTACGGTTTGGGGAATGTTTAGAGTTAAAGACATGTTGCGTGTGAACATGATGAGTTTGAAGGAAGTTACTCCTGAAATAGTTGATAATATTAACATAGGTAGTAAACTAATGCTCAGTAGTATAGCAAGTATGCTAATAATGGGAACCATTCGCTTTTTTGTTCAACAGCGTTGGACTATCGAAACCTTTGGTAAATTGTCCTTTACTTTAAGTTTATCAAATATGTTTTTAACTTTTATTAATGCTGTTGGAATTGTAATGTTTCCGTTGTTAAGACGGACAAATAAAGAGCGATTGCCGTCTTTATTTGTCACATTAAGAGGTGTTTTTGTTCCGTTGACGTATGCAATTCTGCTGTTATATGTACCCGTCAAATTTGTTTTAGGTATGTGGTTACCCGAATATAGCGAGAGTTTGAAATTTATGGGAATTCTATTTCCTATAGTTATTTATGAAGGTCGGATGTCTTTACTAATTAATACGTATTTAAAAACGTTGAGAAAAGAAAAAACAATTTTATTTGTTAACGTATTGACACTTGCCTTGTCGTTAATCCTGTCGCTGTTTGTGATTTTCGTTGTTGGGAACTTGAATTTAACTGTTGGGTTGATATTAGTAAGTTTAGCATTTCGTTGTAATTTAGCGGAAATTTTTCTATGCAAAGATATGAACGTTAAAATAGGTAATAGTACTGTATTGGAAACGTTGGTTACATTATTGTTTATCTTTAGTAATCTTTGGTTTGGCGGTAGTATTTATAGTTTCATTTCTTATGGAATTGTGTACATTATCTATTTCTTATTCATTCATAAGAGTTTTGTGAATAACGCAAAGAATTTAAAATATTTAGTAAAAGGTTGAGAAAGTTATTTTCTCTCCTTTTTTATTGAAAAAAACAAACTGTAGTCTTTGACACCTAAAAATGGTAAAATTAATGTATTATTTTAATTGGAGTGGGAAACTTGAGGAACTTTTTAATCACAGGCGGCGCCGGCTTTATCGGCTCAACCTTAGCAAATTATTATAGTAAAGACAATCAAGTTGTGGTCATTGATGATTTATCAATGGGCCAAACTGAAAATTTAAACGCATCTGAAAACATCACGTTCATTGAAGGTAGCGTGACTGATCAACAATTAATGGAAAAAGTACTACAAGAGTATCAGTTCGATTACATTTTTCACTTAGCAGCGATTGCTAGTGTAGCAGACTCAGTAGCACGTCCAGTGGAAACACACCAAGTGAATTTTGAGAGTGTGTTACAATTACTGGAATTAATTCGGAAATACCAGAAAGATTTAAAACGTTTGGTGTTTGCTTCTTCTGCAGCAGTTTACGGCGATGAGCCAACTTTACCAAAACAGGAAGAATCAGTAATTCGTCCATTAACGCCTTATGCGGTGGATAAATTTGCTTCTGAAAAATATGTGTTAAACTATTGTCATTTATATGATGTTCCGACAAGCGCTGTTCGGTTCTTTAACGTTTATGGGCCAAACCAAAATCCTAATTCCCCTTATTCTGGCGTTATTTCGATTGTGATGGACTCTTACAAACGCTTATTAGCCAATCAAGAAGTGACATTCAATATCTTTGGTGATGGAAAACAATCTCGTGATTTTGTCTTTGTTGAGGACGTGGTTCAAGCGTTGAATCTTGTCGCTCATTCTGACCAATCACTTGGGGAAGTATATAATGTCGGAACAGGGAAAGCAACCGATTTAAATGAGTTAATTTCTTCTCTAAATGATATTATGAAAGTCACTTTGCCAGTTGAATACAAAGAAGCGCGAGCTGGGGACATCAAAGATTCTTTAGCGGATATATCTAAATTACGTGCCATTGGATATGAACCAAAATATAGTATCCAATCTGGTTTAGATAAATACGTTAATTATGAATTAAAAGATTAAGAGAATAAAAAGACGGATTTGAGACTAAATTGTTTATAAGACTTAAAGAGTAGGATATCAGTCGCTTTGATTGATGTCCTACTCTTTCTTTTAGTTTTTCCCATATTTGAACCCACCTCACTCCAATGGTACAATAAACAAGATTGGAGTGAGAGCATGACAGATATTATTGCACATCGAGGAAGTAAAGGCACCCATCCTGAAAATACGTGTATTGCTTTCAGAGAGGCTGTTCGTATTGGTGCTGAAGGAATTGAATTAGACGTTCACCTATCTAAAGATGGTTATTTAATCGTTATGCATGATGAAACGGTGGATCGTACGACAGATGGTCATGGTGAAATCCAACAGTTAACATTAAACGAATTAAAACAACTAGACGCTGGAAGCTGGTTTCAGAAAAATCCTTCTGTTCAATGTGTTCCAACATTGGAAGATGTTTTAAATTGTCTTGTAGAAGAACAATTCAATGGTTTTTTGAATATTGAACTTAAAACGGATATTATCCATTATGAAGGAATTGAGAAAAAAGTCGTCCAACAAATGAATCAAAAAAACTGGCCGTTTCGTTATTTATATTCCAGTTTTTATTTTCCAAGTTTAGTTAAATTAAAAAAAGCTGATCCTAAGACAGAAATTGCCTTTATTTATGAATCTGCAGAGGATTTAAGTCAAGCGGGACCGGCATTCGCGCTTGTCGATAGTTTACATCCAAAAATGTCTTGGGTGTTGGCTCATGAAAAAGAACTTATCACAATTGGCAAACCGCTGCGGCCGTGGACTGTTAATCGGATGGAAGAAATGGAAAATTGTTTTCAGCTAAAATTGGCAGGTGTTCATACAGATTTTCCTGAAGAAGCAAAATTTGCTCGTCAAAATTGGCAAGAAGAAGGAGAAACATAATTGGAGAAAGTATTAGTTATTGTAGGACCCACCGCGGTGGGGAAAACAGCATTAAGTATTGCTTTAGCAAAAAATTTTAATGGTGAAATTATTAGCGGTGACTCCATGCAAGTTTATCGCTCGTTAGACATTGGCACCGCTAAAGTCACAGAAACAGAAAAAGAAGGGATTCCTCACTATTTAATTGATTGCCGTGAAGTCAGCGAGACTTATTCTGCTGCTGATTTTCAGAGAGAGGGTCGTCAAAAAATCAAAGAAATTACTGAAAAAGGGAAACTACCAATTATCGTTGGAGGAACAGGTTTGTATATTCAATCACTTCTTTATGATTTTCAACTAGGAAGTCGTGAGATAGATGACTCGCCTGAAATTAGAGAAACGTACAATTTATTTGCGGAAGAAAAAGGGAATCAAGCCTTATGGCAGTTATTAAAACAAAAGGATCCTCTAGCGGCTAACAGCATCCATTTTAATAATCGCAAAAAAGTGATTCGTGCGTTAGAGGTCTTTGATAAAACCGGTTATAGTATTTTGACCCCGAAGGAAAAACCAGCTCGTCTCTATGATTATTATTTATTAGGTTTGGAAACAGATCGCGCTTTATTGTATGAGCGTATTAATCAGCGGGTGGATCAAATGATGACAAAAGGACTGTTGGAAGAAGCAAAACAGATGTTTCAGCAACCACATGCACAAGCAGCTCAAGGCATTGGCTATAAAGAATTTTTTCCGTATTTTTCCGGTGAACAATCATTAGAGATGGCGGTTGAAACAGTCAAACAGCAATCACGGCGATATGCCAAACGTCAATTGACTTGGTTTAGAAATCGAATGGCTGCGCATTGGTGGGATTTGGTTCAACAGCCAACAGATTTGCCCAAGTTGGAAAAAGAAGTAGCGGAATGGCTACAACAGAAGGAGAGTGAGTAGGCGATGACCACTCATGAAAAAGTTATTTTAGTAGGAGTTGAGACGGAAAAAAATTATCAGACATTTTCTGCATCAATGGAGGAACTGGCGAATTTAACGGAAACTGCTAATGGAGAAGTGGTGTTTGTTTTAACGCAAAAACGACCACAAGTTGATCGACAAACCGTAATCGGTAAAGGGAAATTGGAAGAATTAATTCAATTAACAGATGCCTATGAAGCGGATCTTGTGATTTTTAATCACGAGCTCACACCGCGTCAAAATCAACTGTTATCTGAAGCGTTAGCTGTACGAGTAATTGATCGTGTACAATTAATTTTGGATATCTTTGCTTTGCGTGCGCGCTCCAAAGAAGGAAAGTTACAAGTTGAATTAGCACAATTGGATTATTTATTGCCTCGCTTGGCTGGTCAAGGAAAACAGTTGTCCCGACTTGGAGGAGGTATTGGGACACGCGGGCCTGGTGAAACAAAATTAGAGTCGGACCGCCGACACATTCGGAATAAAATCTTAGGCATCCGTCGTGAGTTAAAAGAAGTCACTGCTCATCGTGAACGAAGCCGCCAAAAAAGACAAAATTCAGAACTATTTCAAATTGGCTTGATTGGTTATACCAATGCTGGCAAATCAACCATTCTCAACATGTTGACAACAGCAGGAACTTATTCAGAGGATCAATTGTTTGCAACGTTAGATCCTTTAACCAAAAAATGGCAATTGCCTCAAGGCATGGAAGTTACTCTGACAGATACGGTCGGCTTCATTCAAGATTTACCAACACAACTGATTGAAGCCTTTCAGTCGACATTGGAAGAAAGTCGGACGATGGATTTACTGCTCCATGTAGTGGATGCAAGTGCGCCAGATCGGTTACAACATGAACGCACAGTTCAAACATTGATGAAAGAATTAGCGTTGGAAAATATTCCGTGCTTGACGGTTTATAATAAAAGAGATCAAGTGGACAGTAAAGAATTTGTCCCAACCTTATTTCCCAATGTATTGATCTCAACTAAAATTTCTGAAGATAAAGAACGACTGGTTCAAGCTATCCGTGCCCAAATGATGGAATTACTCGAGCCTTATCAATTAGAAATTAGCCCAACTGATGGACAACTATTAAGTGAACTTCGCCGGATGACACTAATGGTTTCAGAAGAATATGCTGAAAATGAAAATCGGTATATCGTGAAAGGATTTGCGAAAAAAGAGTCTAAATGGTTGGCTGAATCCGAAAAAGAATAAAAAATGGTAAGTTGATTAGAAATGATTTGTAAAAACAAATCATTTCTATTTTTTTGATTAGTAGTAGAAAATCAGCCGTGAAAAGATGGAAAAGTCCATATTTATCAGGTTTTTTGTTTTATGTTAGAAAATCTAACATAAGTTCTTGACAATTTGTCATTCTATTGTTATTCTAAGAAATAACTAAGAGAGGAGGATGGAGATGAGAGAAAAAGAGTTACGCCGTTCCATGTCAGTTTTTCCAATTGGTACAGTTATGAAACTAACGGATTTGACCGCTCGACAAATTCGCTACTATGAAGAACAGGGATTGATTCATCCAGAACGTAGTGAGGGCAACCGACGCATGTATTCTTTAAATGATATTGATGTTTTGTTAGAAATTAAAGATTATTTATCTGATGGATTGAACATGGCAGGGATTAAGCGTGTGTATGAAATGAAATTAGAAGAACAAAAAAACACCGCCGAGGCAACTCGTCCGTTAACCGATGCAGATGTTCGTCAGATTTTATACGACGAAATTCTTTCGCAAGGAGGACTTACTCAGCAAAATCCGTTCCAATCGAATGTACCAAGGCTTTAACGTTTCAGCAGCCAATAAAAATGAAGGATGGGGATCAGACCGATGACAAGAAAAGCCAAAACGGCAGAAGAGATTAAACATATTGCAGAAGAAGAAAACGTACGTTTTTTACGACTAATGTTTACCGACATTATGGGAACAATTAAAAATGTTGAAGTTCCTGTGAGTCAGCTAGATAAAGTATTAGATAATAAAATGATGTTTGATGGGTCATCCATTGAAGGATTCGTTCGTATCGAAGAAAGTGACATGTATTTATACCCTGATCTATCTACATGGATGATTTTTCCGTGGGAAAGCGACCATGGAAAAGTTGCGCGCTTAATTTGCGATATTTACAATCCTGATGGTACCCCTTTTGCTGGAGATCCCCGCGGTAATTTAAAACGCGCCTTAGCAGATATGAAAGAATTAGGCTTTACTTCTTTTAACTTAGGACCAGAACCAGAATTTTTTCTATTTAAATTAGATGAGAATGGTGAAATTACCACTGATTTGAATGATAAAGGTGGCTATTTTGATTTTGCGCCAACCGATTTAGGTGAAAATTGTCGCCGTGATATTGTTTTAGAGTTAGAAAGTTTAGGCTTTGAAGTGGAAGCTTCGCATCATGAAGTAGCACCTGGTCAACATGAAATTGACTTTAAATATGCTGATGTAGTTGATGCTTGCGACAATATTCAAACGTTCAAATTAGTTGTGAAAACTATTGCGCGCAAACATGGCTTGCATGCAACATTTATGCCAAAACCTTTGTTTGGAATTAATGGTTCTGGTATGCACTGCAATATGTCATTATTTAATGAAGAAGGTAATGTTTTTTATGACGAGTCAGGAGAGATGGGCTTAAGCCAAACTGCGTATCATTTCTTAGGTGGTTTATTAAAACATGCCCGTGCCTATACTGCGGTATGTAACCCAACAGTGAACTCTTATAAACGCTTGGTACCAGGTTATGAAGCACCTGTTTATGTAGCTTGGAGCGGCAGAAATCGTTCACCACTCATTCGAGTTCCTGAGTCTCGTGGTTTATCGACTCGTTTAGAGTTACGTTCTGTCGATCCTTCAGCGAATCCGTATTTAACAATGGCTGTCTTATTACAAGCAGGTTTGGATGGTATTCGTAATGAACTTACGCCACCGCCAGCAGTTGATCGTAACATTTATGTGATGAATGAGGAAGAACGTCAACATGCACAAATTGAAGATTTGCCATCAACCTTACACAATGCCATCAAAGAATTACGTAAAGATCAAGTAATGATTGATGCATTAGGTCGTCACATTTTTGCCAATTTTGTAGAAGCAAAACGAATGGAATGGGCAGCCTTCCGTCAAACCGTTTCTGAATGGGAAAGAGAACAATATTTGGAGTTGTACTAAAAGCCGTTACTTTTAATAATCTTAATGTTTAGAAAGAGGGAGATAAGTCGAAACGCTTATCTCCCTCTTTCATTCTTTAGTTTGTGAACGAATAGATAATTTCTATTTCACAAAATAAAGTAATTTTAATTCAGTGAAATAGTTTGTTTATAGGGGATAAAGTGGTTTTTTCTCAATTTCTCTTTTATTTTTAAGCAAAAAAATTGACAAAATCTTTCATAATTTGTGAAATTCCGCTATAATAAACAAGAATATGCGTGCAACTATTCTATTTTTTAGATATAAAGGATGAGAAAAACATGCGGAAAATGAAAACAATGGATGGGAATGCTGCAGCAGCTTATATTTCCTACGCCTTTACAGAATTAGCAGCCATTTATCCAATAACACCAAGTTCAACAATGGCTGAGCTTGTTGATCAGTGGTCGGCCGAAGGTAAGAAAAATATCTTTGGTCAACCTGTGAAAGTAGTCGAAATGCAATCGGAAGCTGGTGCTGCCGGGGTGGTCCATGGCTCTTTAAAAACAGGCGCGCTTACCACGACCTATACGGCTTCACAAGGGTTACTTTTAATGATTCCTAATATGTACAAAATAGCTGGAGAACTATTACCATCTGTTTTTCATGTGGCGAGCCGAGCTTTAACTACGAATGCTTTAAATATTTTTGGTGATCAAGGAGACGTAATGGCCGCACGCCAAACAGGCTTTGCTATGTTGTCAGAAAGCAGTGTACAAGAAGTGATGGATTTGGCACCAGTGGCTCACTTGGCTTCGATTGAAGCGAGTGTTCCATTTATGAACTTTTTTGATGGCTTTAGAACAAGTCATGAAATTCAAAAAGTGGCAGTTCTTGACTATGAAGAATTAGCACCCTTAGTAAATCAAGAGAAATTAGCCGAATTTCGTCGACGAAGCATGAACCCGAATCACCCTTCCGTTAGTGGAATGAACCAAAATCCAGATATTCACTTTCAACAACGAGAAACAATAAATCCTTATTATGAAAAATTACCTGGTATTGTTCAAAAATATATGACAGAAATAAACCGGTTACGGGGAACCAATTATGATTTGGTGACGTATTATGGCGCAGAAGATGCAGAAGAAGTGATCGTTACAATGGGTTCAGTTGCGCAAACAATTGAACAGACTGTTGATTATTTACAAGAAAAGGGAAGAAAAGTTGGCTTCCTTAATGTCCATCTTTATCGACCATTTCCAGTTGAAACATTTCTCGAAAAAATACCACAATCAGTTAAAGCAATTGCTGTTTTGGATCGGACGAAAGAGCCCGGTTCTGGTGGCGAACCGTTATTATTGGATGTCCAAAGTGCGATGTATGAAGCGGACATTCGCCCAACAATTATTGGTGGGCGCTATGGTTTAGGTTCTAAAGATGTACTGCCAAATCAAATTGTTGCGGTTTTTGATGAATTAATGAAAGAACGTTCTGCCATGAAGAAGCGTTTTACAATTGGGATTGATGATGATTTAACTTATACTTCATTAGAAGTTGGCAAACCACTTGATTTGACGAATCCGAAAACCTATCAAGCTAAATTTTGGGGCTTTGGTTCTGATGGCACAGTAGGGGCGAACAAGTCAGCAATTAAGATTATCGGTGATCATACAGACAAGTTTGCGCAAGGCTTTTTCTATTATGATTCAAAAAAATCAGGCGGGTTGACCGTTTCTCATTTACGTTTTGGCGAGACGCCTATTCGTTCAACGTACCTCATTGAACATTCTGATTTTGTAGCCTGTCATACAGCCGCTTATTTGCATACCTATGATTTAGTAAAAGGGTTAAAAAAAGGCGGTACTTTCCTCTTAAATACCATTTGGAATGATGAACAACTAGCACGATTTTTACCAAATCAATTAAAACGGTATCTAGCTGAAAATGAGATTCAGTTTTATACAATCAATGCAGTAAAATTAGCTAGTGAAGTCGGACTAGGCGGGCGAATTAATACCGCAATGGAAACAGCTTTCTTCAAATTAGCGGAAATCATGCCTTTTGAGCAAGTGTTACCAATTTTAAAAGAAGAAGCACTGAAAAGTTATGGTCATAAGTCCATGAAAGTTGTCGAAAAAAATATTCAAGCAATCGATAAGACCGTTGAATTGTTGCATCAGGTACCTGTTCCAGAAGAGTGGAGAACGCTTGAAGTTCAACCGCGAAAACGTTCAGAAAATGTTAGTGATTTTGTTCATGAAATTGTTGAACCGATTAATCGTCAAGAAGGCAATGCGTTATCTGTTGCGACACTAGCGAAAAATGGGATGACAGATGGGCGGATGCCTTTGGGAACTGCGGCAGTTGAAAAACGTGGGGTGGCATTAGAAGTACCTGAATGGATTAGCGATCGGTGTACCATGTGTAATGAGTGTGCCTTTGTATGTCCCCATGCGGCGATACGACCATTCTTAGCCGATGAAGAAGAAATGACTGAAGCTCCAGAAGGATTCATTGTGCGTGATCTACGTGGTGCCGACGGCTTGAAATATCGTATCCAAGTCTCAGTCAAAGATTGTACTGGCTGTGGTCTTTGTGTTGAAGCCTGTCCAGCTAAAGGCAAAGCTTTAGTAATGAAACCTTATGAAGAAGAAAAAGAGCAGGCTATGAACTGGGCGTTTGCTATGACGTTACGTCAAAAGGAAAATCCAGCAAAACCTAATACTGTTTTAGGTTCGCAATTTAATAAACCTTTATTAGAGTTTTCTGGTGCTTGTTCTGGTTGCGGCGAAACGCCTTATGTTAAATTATTGACGCAAATGTTTGGTGACCGAATGCTGATTGCTAATGCCACAGGTTGCTCATCGATTTGGGGTGCTGCAGCGGGTGTGACACCTTACACTACGAATGAACAAGGACAAGGTCCAGCCTGGTCAAATTCTCTTTTAGAGGATAATGCCGAGTTTGGTTACGGCATGTTGTTAGCAACGCAAGCGCGTCGCGAACGTTTAGCTAGTAAAATGACCAAAGCTTTTTCTGTAGCCAGTGACTCATTGCGTCTATTGATGGAAGATTGGATAGCACATCTGTCCGAAAGTGAAGGTACGCAACAACGTGCAGCTAAATTACGTGCAGCTTTGCTTGAAGAAAAAACGAATCAACCTTTATTGGAAGCAATTTATGACGATCAAGATCTTTTTGTCAAACCAAGTCAGTGGATGATTGGTGGGGACGGCTGGGCCTACGATATTGGCTACGGCGGGATTGACCACGTGTTAGCCAGTGGCGCGGATGTAAATATGTTAGTTCTAGATAATGAAGTCTATTCCAACACAGGTGGCCAAACTTCCAAAGCAACTCCTGCATCAGCGATTGCGAAATTTGCTGCCAGTGGGAAATATGCTTCTAAAAAAGATTTAGGGATGATGGCAATGACTTATGAAAATGTCTATGTCGCTCAAATTGCCTCAGGTGCAAACCAAATGCAGACGATTAAAGCTTTTGAAGAAGCAGAAAAATTCCCTGGACCATCGATTATTATTGCTTATACACCATGTATTACACATGGTTTAGCAGGTGGGATGAGTCAAACGTTGAAAGAAGCGAAAGATGCAGTTCATTCAGGTTACTGGTCTTTATATCGCTATAATCCATTATTGCGAGAAAAGGGCAAAGAACCAATGACATTGGATTTCAAAAAACCAGATTTTTCATTAATGAAAGAGTTTATGCGCCAACAAGTTCGCTTTGCATCCTTAGAATCTAGTCAACCAGATACAGCGGAATTGTTATTTAATAAAACAATTAATGATGCTAAGAGACGTTTCTATAATTATGCTCGTTTAGCTGGTCAAGAAGAAAAAATTCGAGCAAAACTAGAAAAACAAAGTGAACCAGAAATAACTGCGCCAGAGAACGAGAAGCCACGAGTGAAAAAAGAACGCGTAGTTGATCCGGAAGCGGAAGCAAGAAGGGCTGCCCGCCGCGCAGAACGAGCAGCCAAGAGAAAACAACGTGAGCAAGATTAAATAGAAGTCAAAAAAACGTGTCTGAGCTTTTTGCTTAGACACGTTTTTTAGTTAGAAATGCGATTTTTTGATGAAAAATTTCAGGTTATTTGAAAAAGTTCCTAAATTTTTTTGATGTTTCCGCTTGCGTTCTGTGATGAAAGAAAATAATGTGGTATACTTGTTAGGAAATCTTGAGAGAGAAGTGAGGGGTATGATGTCGTTTCAATTGAATCAATTATTAGATTTGAATTATTGGCAGCAAGTCATCTCAACGGATTTCTTATCTAAGGATTTTGTTATCAATATCATAGATATCCTAGTCGTATGGTACCTCGTTTACAAATTAATCATGCTTGTTCGTGGAACAAAAGCAGTTCAACTATTAAAAGGTGTCGCTGTTTTTATCATTATCCGCATTCTAAGTGAGATAATTGGTCTACATACATTATCTTGGTTAATGAATCAAGTTATCATGTATGGTGTAATCGCCGCGGTTGTTATTTTTCAACCAGAAGTGCGAAGAGGGCTGGAACATCTAGGGAGAAGTTCGTTTTTTCGCCCGAATAAAGGTGCGCAACAAGAAGATGAGCGTATTATTCAGGCCTTTGACAAAGCCATTCAGTACATGTCAAAACGGAAAATTGGTGCTTTGATAACCATTGAACGCAATACTGGTTTAGATGAATACATTGAGACAGGTATTGATTTGGATGCCGATATTACTGGTGAATTACTGATTAATATTTTCATTCCAAATACACCACTACATGATGGTGCAGTGATTATCAAAAATGAAAAAATTGCTGTTGCTAGTGCGTATTTACCGCTATCAGAAAGCAATTTAATTCCAAAAGAATTTGGAACGCGCCATAGAGCCGCAGTCGGTATCAGTGAAGTCAGTGACGCCATTACGATTGTTGTTTCTGAAGAAACTGGTGACGTTAGTTTGACGTTGAACAACGAATTAATTCCTGGCCTAACGCAAGAAGAGTATTTAACAATTTTGCGTAAGGAGTTAATTTCGGAATCATCGGAAGATAAAAAAAGTGCTTTACAGCATTTTATCGATGATGTAACAAAGGGGGTTAAACGCAAATGAGAAAAGCCTCCCAAAAAAGCTGGTTTAATGGTTTGCTTTCATTGCTGTTTGCATTGTTGTTATTTTTTAATGCCAATGCAACAGGCAATAATCCCTCCAATTCAGGTTCAAGCCAAACGTATAGTGAAACACTGAATAATATTCCGGTCCAAGTCCAATACGATAAAGACAAATATTATGTCTCTGGATTTGAAGAGAGTGTAAATGTTCATTTACGTAGTGCGAACCGCATTCAATTAAACATGGAATCAAATGCTGACACACGAAATTTCCAAGTGGTCGCAGACTTAACCAAATTGCCATTAGGGACTTCGGAAGTGCCTTTGACAGTGCGGGGACTAAGTTCAGCTGTTACAGCTGAAATTGAACCGAAAACAGTGACTGTAACGATTGAAAAGAGAGTAACAAAAAAATTCGATGTAGAAGCACAACTTTCTGATAACATTGAAAAAGAAGGGTACAAAGTAAAAAATATTTCTGTAGATCCAAAAACCGTAGAAGTAACAACTGGAGAAGAAACAGCGAAAGCAATTGACAAAGTGATTGCGCCAGTCTCAAGTGCCAAACAAACAATTGATACGATTAAACAAACGGTAAATGTTCAAGCGCTGGATGCCAAAGGTCAAGTCCTAAGTATCGAAAATCCAGCACCACAAGTCAAAGTAACAGTAGGCTTAACTGCGCCAACAAAAGATGTACCACTGAATGTTAGTATGACAGGTACGCCACCAGCTGGGATCGCTCATTACAATTATAGTTTATCAACGTACCAAGTTAGGGTCAGTGGCCCGCAATCAATTTTAGATACGCTAGAATCAATTGAGGTACCGGTAGATATTTCTGATATTCGCAAAGAAACAAAACAATCAGTGACTATTCCCGTTAATGGAGAATACGTAGTTACACCAGATGAGGTTGACGTTTCTTTGAGCCCCGTGTACAATCAACAACAGTCATCAAATACAAATGAAACTTCAGGGGAACCTGCAAGTTCAACAACGGTTGGCTCAGGTAGCCAAGCAGTACAACCAAGTACATCCAGTCAAGTAGAATCAAATACTTCTGAAACAACAAGTGAGGGATCAACAGTAGAAAGTACAACTGCTGGTTCAACTGAAAATACAGAGAATCAAGTGACTAAGGAGAATCAAAATGGGTAAATATTTTGGAACAGATGGTGTAAGAGGAATTGCAAATAAGGAGTTAACACCTGAATTAGCTTTTAAATTAGGGCGTTACGGTGGTTATGTGTTGAGTCAACATGAAGATAGTTCAAGAAAACCTCGTGTTCTCGTAGGCCGCGATACACGTATTTCAGGTGAGATGTTGGAACAAGCATTGATTGCTGGGTTATTATCAGTCGGGATTGAAGTTTTCCAATTAGGGGTGATTTCAACACCTGGTGTAGCATATCTTACTCGTTTACAAAAAGCATCCGCTGGCGTAATGATTTCAGCTTCACATAATCCTGCGGAAGACAATGGGATTAAGTTTTTTGGGGCAGATGGCTTCAAATTAGTAGACGATCAAGAAGCAGAAATTGAAGCATTGTTAGACGCAGAAGAAGACACCTTACCAAGACCTTCTGCAGAAGGCTTAGGCTCGTTAGATGAATTTCCAGAAGGTTTACTAAAATATTCGCAATTTTTAGTTCAAAGTATTCCTGGCGATTTAGCAGATATGACTGTTTGTTTAGATGCTGCCAACGGAGCAACCGCAACAGCAGTCAATCGTGTCTTCGCAGATTTAGAGACAGATTTCTATACAATGGGAACAAGTCCTAATGGATTGAATATCAATGATGGTGTGGGTTCCACTCATCCTGAAGCTTTGGCAGAAATGGTTGTTGAAAAAGGCGCAGATGCTGGTTTGGCTTTCGATGGCGACGGCGATAGAATTATTGCGGTCGATGAATTAGGACGAATTATCGATGGTGATAAAATCATGTATATTTGTGCCAAGTATTTAGCTGAGAAAAAACGTTTGAAAAAAGATACAATCGTTACAACAGTGATGAGTAATCTAGGTTTCCATAAAGCTGTAGAAGAAATTGGCTTAAAAGATGTGGTAACGCAAGTGGGTGATCGTTATGTTGTAGAAGAAATGCGTAAAAATGATTACAATTTTGGTGGCGAACAATCTGGTCACATGATCTTTTTAGACTACAATACAACAGGTGATGGCATGCTTTCAGGGATTCAATTGTTGAATGTTATGAAGCAAACGGGCAAAAAATTATCTGAATTAGCGGATGAAGTGACGATTTATCCACAAAAATTAGTCAATATTCGTGTCACAGATAAAAATGGTGCAATGGAAGTTCCAGCAATCAAAGCAGTTGTCGAACAAGCAGAAGCAGAAATGAATGGCGAAGGTCGTATTTTAGTTCGTCCTTCTGGAACAGAACCATTGTTACGTGTGATGGCCGAAGCGCCAACACAAGAAAAAGTTGATTATTACGTTGATAAAATTGCCGAAGTAGTACGTGCAGAAATCGGCGTTGAATAAGAACCAATTAGAAACCAGACACTTAATGCTAGCTTGCGTTAAGTGTCTGGTTTCTTTGTTGGAAATCAAAAAAAGAAAATAGCTAATAAGCTCCGTCTATCATTGACATAGAGCGGTTAAAAGGGTACTATTTTAGAAGTAAGATGCACCGCGTATCTTCTTTTTTTATTCGATAAAATCAAGAAGGGAGCGGATGTAAATCAATGGAGTTATAGAATGGAGGAGCGAAATGAAAGAAAAAATGTCCGTCAAGACAATTGTAGCAATTGGAATTGGCTCTGCAGTTTTTGTTATTTTAGGTCGATTCGTTGTGATTCCAACTGGGATTCCTAATACGAACTTAGAAACGTCGTATCCATTTCTTGCTTTAATGTCAGTTGTTTTTGGACCAGTAGCTGGAGGGCTAATTGGTTTGATTGGTCACACATTAAAAGATTTTACCACGTATGGTAGCGCTTGGTGGAGCTGGATTATTTGTTCAGGAATTATTGGCATTATTTTTGGCTTCGCTGGTCGTAAAATGGATCTTCAACATGGTGAATTTACAACAAATGACATGGTGCGTTTCAATATTTTCCAAGCCTTTGGTAATATCGTCGTTTGGGGCTTAATCGCGCCTAGTTTGGATATTTTGATTTATAGTGAACCCGCAAGTAAAGTGTTTACACAAGGAGTATTCGCGACTGTTTCAAATATTGTCGCTGTGGGTATTATTGGAACATTGTTGATGAAAGCTTATGCATCAACAAGAACAAAGAAAGGCAGTTTATCAAAAGATTAAGAAACTGTCGAAATAATTTAAATGGTTAAGGGTCTGCCCTAGTAATTACTTTGCTAATGCTCAGACCCTTTCTTTTATGGAGAAACTGAGGTGAGGCCGAATGAAAAAACCAATCATTACTTTTAATAATTTTTCCTTTCAATATCATAGCCAATCTGAACCGACATTAAAGGGGATTCAATTAACCATCTATGAAGGAGAAAAGGTTTTAATCGTTGGGCCTAGTGGTAGTGGTAAATCAACATTGGCGCAATGTATCAATGGGTTAATTCCCAATATTTATGAAGGTGAAATTCAAGGAACAGCTACGGTTGCTGGTAAAAATATCCAAGAAACAAGTCTCTTTGATTTGTCTTTTGATGTAGGAACTGTTTTGCAAGATACCGATGGGCAGTTTATCGGCTTAACGGTTGCTGAGGATATTGCTTTTGCTTTAGAAAACGATGCAGTTGAACAAGCAGAAATGAAAAAAGCGGTCCACAAATGGTCCGAGATTGTTGAGCTGAATCAGTTATTGCAACACCGTCCACAAGATTTGTCAGGTGGTCAAAAACAACGTGTATCTATGGCGGGCGTTCTAATTAACCAATCAAAAATTTTACTTTTTGATGAACCTTTGGCTAATCTTGACCCACGAGCGGGACAAGAAACAATGACTTTGATTGACACCATTCAACAAGAAACAAAAGCGACTGTTTTAATAATAGAACATCGCTTAGAGGACGTTCTTTGCGAATCAGTTGATCGAATTATTGTCATGAATGAGGGCGCAATTATTTCTGATACAACGCCAGATGAATTGTTACGTCAAGATACGTTGACCCAACAAGGGATTCGTGAACCTTTGTACGTTACAGCCATGAAATATGCTGGGATTGATTTAACACAAGTTAGTCATTTAGACAAATTAGCCGAAGTATCAGGCGAAACGGTTTTGCCTAAAATGACACAGTGGTCTGTCCAACCTAGTTCAGTTAGTGCAGTCAAAGGAGCTGAACTATTACGTTTGGAACAAGTGTCCTATCAATATGATCGTCACGGTGAAAAAGTGTTAGATGACTTCTCAGTAACTATTCATCATGGAGAAATGATCAGCGTTGTAGGAAAAAATGGTGCCGGGAAGTCTACACTTTCTAAAATAATTTGCGGGTTCATCACGCCTCAATCTGGCAAGATTTTATGGGAAGGACAGGATTTTTCCAATTATTCAATCAAAGAACGTGCAGATAAAATTGGTTATGTGATGCAAAATCCCAATCAAATGATTTCTAAAAAAATGATTTTTGAAGAAGTGGCTTTAGGATTAGTTTTACGAGATGTGCCACAAGCAGAAATTGAGGAACGTGTGACGAATATTTTACATATTTGTGGGCTGTATCCCTTCCGGAACTGGCCGATTTCTGCATTGAGTTTTGGGCAGAAAAAACGGGTAACTATTGCATCAATCTTAGTTTTAGAACCTGAATTATTAATTTTAGATGAACCAACAGCTGGGCAAGATTTTAAACATTATACAGAAATGATGACATTTTTAGAAGAATTGAACCGCTTAGGTGTGACTATTTTAATGATCACTCACGATATGCACTTAATGTTGGAATATACAACACGTGCGTTAGTAGTTTGTGATGGACGTTTACTAGCAGATGCGACTCCAGTTGCTGTTTTAACAGATGAAAAATTAATTCAAGCGGCTTCTTTAAAAGAAACGAGCTTGTTTACCTTTGCTAAAGCGTTAGGCTTGGAAAATCCCTTGCTATTTACGGAAAAATTTGTTGCTTACGATCGTGAGGTGCGTTTTGGATGAGTGAACGACAAATGTTAGGCTATCATCCTGATTCAACCTGGATTCATCGCTTAAACGGCACAAGCAAATTAGTCTTTTTAATCGTTGTCTCTGTGGCTTGTATGACCACGTATGATACTCGTTATCTGTTAGGAATGTCTGTGGTTTCGCTTGTTTTGTTAAAATTATCAAATATTAAATGGCATCAAATATCTTTTGTTATTAAATTTATTGCTATTTTTTCTTTGTTAAATATCTTAACGGTTTACCTTTTTGCACCTGAATATGGGGTTGATTTATATCAATCACGTACCGTGATTTGGGAAGGAATCGGACGGTTTACTTTGACACAAGAAGAATTATTTTATGAATTTAATTTAGTTTTAAAATATTTCTGTACGATTCCGTTGGCATTAATCTTTTTATTAACAACAAATCCTAGTGAATTTGCCTCCAGCTTGAATCGAATTGGTGTGAGTTATCGGATTAGTTATGCAGTAGCGCTGGCTATTCGTTATATTCCCGATATCCAAGAAGATTTTTTTAATATTTCTTTAGCACAACAAGCGCGAGGCTATGAGATGTCTAAAAAGGGACGGTTAGGCCAACGAATCAAAGGCGTAGCACAAATCGTTTTACCCTTAATCCTATCTAGTTTAGATCGAATTGAAACTGTGAGTACCGCTATGGAATTAAGGCGTTTTGGTCAAAAGAAAAATCGAACGTGGTATGCGCAACAACCTTTTCATCTGCGTGATTTTTCGGTAATGATACTTGCCTTATGCTTATTAGGAATCAGTTTCTGGTTGTTCCATGTGAATGGTGGACGGTTTTATAATCCATTCCAATAAATAACAAATTGATAAGGTTCTATAAATAGAACGGATATTTTTTTATTATTAAGAATCTAGTACTTTCTCTTACTATGAGTGTACTAGATTCTTTTTTTACAACTTTAAAGAACTAGACCAATTTTCGTTTTTTAGATTTTTGTTGACAATCGCCTACTTTTAATTGTATGATTGTTTATGTTTCTACGGAATATATTTAAAAAGGAGGTATATAGACCAATATTGGATAGCGCCAGACCTGAACGTTCAGGTGACGAGGAGAGAGCTTATCGAAGATTCGGCGGGTGGCTCTAGGGACTGCACTCTACAGATAACAAAGAAAAACTAATTGTGAAGTTAGAACAAAGCGGTTATCACGCAGGTAGAAACATATAATGGGATTTGCTAGTTAAACAGGACCTAGTAAATACAGAATTTCAATTGGAAAGTAGGAATTAGCATTATGTGTGGAATTGTCGGAATGATTGGAAAAGAAAATGTCACGGAAAGTTTGATTCAAGGATTAACAAAATTGGAATATAGAGGTTATGATTCTGCTGGGATTTGTGTGAATGATCAAAGCCAACAGCCCCATGTAGTTAAGGCAGTTGGGGGCATTGCCGATTTAGCAGCAAAATTAACGCCAGAAATCGATGGAACAGTTGGTATTGGTCATACTCGTTGGGCCACTCATGGCGAACCAACTGTCGCCAATGCACATCCCCATGTTTCAAGCGATCAACGCTTTGCATTAGTGCATAATGGTGTCATTGAAAACTTTGAAGAATTAAAAGAACAATTTTTAAGTGGTGCTCACTTAATTGGTGATACAGATACTGAAATCGTCGTTCAATTAATTGCTCATTTTGCTGAAAATGGTTTTTCAACAAAAGATGCTTTTAAAGCGGCTTTAGCCGAAATTAAAGGTTCATACGCTTTTGCATTAATGGATAAAATGGACCCCAATACTATCTACGTAGCGAAAAATAAAAGCCCGTTACTTATCGGTCTAGGTGAAGGCTTTAATGTTATTTGTAGTGACGCGATGGCGATGATTAAAGAAACCAATCAATTTGTTGAGATTGTTGATGGTGAAATTGTAACTGTTACAGCGGACAAAGTAGTAATCGAAACGCCAGAAGGACAAGTAATCAACCGAGAACCTTTTGAAGCGCAATTAGATTTAAATGACATTGAAAAAGGAACATATCCGTTTTATATGCTCAAAGAAATTGATGAACAACCTGCAGTGATGCGCAAAATTGTTCAAGCGTATACTCAAGGTGAAAAAGTGACTTTAGATGAGGCGTTACTTGAAAAAATTAATCAATGTGACCGAATTTACATTATTGCTTGTGGGACAAGTTATAATGCAGGTTGGGTCGGAAAATCTTTAATTGAAACGATTGCCAGTATTCCTGTGGAAGTTCATTTATCAAGCGAATTTGGCTACAATATGCCTATTTTATCTGAAAAACCGTTCTTCATTTTCTTAAGTCAAAGTGGTGAAACGGCAGATAGTCGCCAAGTACTGGTACAGGTTAATGAATTAGGGCATCCATCACTTACATTAACAAATGTTGCTGGCTCAACATTATCACGTGAAGCGGACGATACCTTGTTATTACACGCAGGACCAGAAATTGCTGTCGCTTCCACCAAAGCTTATACTGCTCAAATCGCTGTCTTAGCTATTTTAGCAAAAGCAATTGGCGAAGAACGCCAAACATTAGCAGCCGTCTCATTTGATGTGGCTCACGAATTGAGCGTGATAGCAGCTGTCATGGAAACCTTGATTGATGAAAAACAACAAATGAAAGCCTTAGTGGAAGATTATCTGACGTATACTCGAAATGCCTTCTATATCGGGCGAGGAGTCGACTATTATGTGTCGATGGAAGCGGCCTTGAAGTTGAAAGAAATTTCCTACATTCAAGCAGAAGGCTTTGCGGCAGGTGAATTGAAGCATGGAACGATTGCCTTAATTGAAGAAGGAACACCTGTGATTGGGATTGTGACAGATGCCAAAGTCGCAGCCCATACAAGAGGCAATTTAAAGGAAGTCGAAAGTCGTGGAGCAAGAAATATTGTGATTGCCTTGGAATCCTTGGCAAAACCACAGGACCAACTGATTATTCCAGATGTTCATCCGTTACTTTCTGCCTTAGTTAGCATTGTTCCAGGCCAATTATTAGCGTACTATGCAACCTTACAAAGAGGCTACGATGTTGATAAACCAAGGAACTTAGCCAAAAGTGTAACTGTTGAGTAAATCAAGAACCTGAGAGAGATGTTTAACGGGTTCTCATAAGTTTTAATATCTGAGGTCGGGACAGAAGCGATTAACTCCGAGAAACGCGTAGTGTTGCTTCTGTTCCCGCCGTTTATAAGTTTTTGAGCGTGGAGCAAAAATCCAGAGTGATTTTTGTCCCACGCTCAAATATTTTTTATAAAAGAAAGATATTCAGTCAAAAATGAAAGATTCCAAAGAAATTCTTTTTTTCCGTTGAAAACTGTTTGCATTTTAGCAAAATTAGATATAATTAATAAGAACCGAAAAATAAGAATTAGCCAGTGAGGTAACTTTGTTTGAAAGAAAGCAAAAAGTAGGTTAAGCTGAAAAGTGCTAATTTATTTAACAAAAAAAGATTGTGAGTTGTTTGATATGGATCAGTTTAGTACATTAACTGAACAAGAATTTACTACCTTTGCAATGACACATCCTGCAGGTAACTTTTTAGAAACACCCGAAATGAAACATTTATTGGAACGACGTGGCTGGCATTGTGAATACGTTGGCGTCAAACGAGAAGGCCAACTAATTGCTGCGTGTATCCTAAGCAAGAAAAAAGTCAAAATTGGTTATGCTTTCGACATTGACGGCGGAATTTTGATGGATTATACAGATAAAAAATGTGTAGAAGCCTTTTTCACAGGCTTAAAAAAATATGTGAAAAAAAATGATGGCCTTTATTTAACCTTTACTCCAAATAAACAAATTTGTTTACGTGATTTTAATGGCAGTGAAGTTGAAAAGGTCAATCAAGAAACATTTGACTATTTCACATCAATTGGTTTTGAACACCAAGGGTTTGATGTGCACAATTTTGATGGCGCGCCACGTTGGCTGTTTGTCAAAGATATGGCTGGATTAACAGAAGAAGATCTTTGGAAATCTTATGGAAAAGATGCTAAATATGACATCAAGAAAACATGGGAATATGGAGTAACAACCCGAGAACTTCGTTACGAAGAGCTACCTCTCTTTAAGAAATTAACGGAAGAAACAAGTGCACGACGTAATTTTGAAGATAAGGATTTAGCTTATTACCAAGCTGTTTATGAAGAGTTTGGCGAACGAGCAAAATTTATGGTGGCGGAACTAAACTTTGCTACTTATTTAGAAAATCTTCATGAGAAATTACGCAAATTACAAGAGACGCTCAACGAAGTCAATGAAGCGTTAATTGCCAATCCTAAAAGCCGTAAAAAAAATAACCAGAAACGTGAATTTGAAGATGAAGTTCGTACCGTGCGCAAACGGATTGACGAGGCTAAAGAAATGAAAACATCAGATGAACCTGAAATTTTAGCAGGTGCCTTATTCATTGTTCATCCACAAGAAGTTGTTTACTTGTTTAGTGGTACGTATGAAAAATATAAACAATACTATGCACCGTATTTAATTCAACATAAAATGTTAACTTACACAGTAGAAAATAACATTCCCAAATATAATTTTTATGGCGTTGACGGTGTCTTTGATGGAAGTGATGGGGTTCTTAAATTCAAACAATCCTTTGGTGGTCATGTCGAAGAATTAATGGGTAATTTCCAATGGAAAGCCAAACCAATGAAATATGCCTTATATCACGCATTAAAAACAATTAAAGAAAAAGTCTAAAATTAAAACCCAATCCTTAAAAAGGAATGGCAAAGTGAGGCGTTTAAATGGAAAATCAAGTCGAGGTTATGACGTATGCACAGTTAAAAGAAATTATGCAGGTGTTAGAAGCAAACGAAGCGATTACAGAAGATACAAAAGTCTTTATTGATACAGGCTGGGATAGCGTGCAAGAAGTAGCCCCAGATGCAGTCAGTATTGAAAAAGTTGCTAAATTTACAGTAGCAGATGTTTTAACAAACGAAAGTTTTGCTGGGTATAGTTTAGAAGAAAAGGCGGAGAAGATGAACGCTGAAGGCGACCTAGAAACGGCAATTATTATTCGTAATCTTTACTAAAAAAGTCCGTTTGAATAGTTAAAATCGAGGTCGGGACAGAAGTGTATAGCTCCGAGCAACGCGTAGTGTTGGTTCTGTTCCCGCCGGTTATCAGGTTTTGAGCCTGGAGCAAAAATCTAAAGTGATTTTTGTCCCAGGCTCATCTGCTTTAAATAAGAAATAAAGGAGGTTAGATATGAGTACCATTCATGAATTTCCCAAAAACTATGAACGTTTTATTGCGCAAGGAGAAGAAGCACTTGTAGAACATAATCAGATCGCCGCTTTAGAAAATTTTCAACAAGCCTATCAGCTACAACAAACGCCGCCAGTAAACCAAAAAATTGTCCAATTATTGTTGGAAATGGGTGAAGCTGACGAAGCACTAGCATTGGCAGAAGCGTTCCAAGAGTCTTATTTTGAGAACCTTGAAACAGCGGCAATTTATATGCAAATTTATAGTCAAAGTCGTCGCTTTATTGAAGGGTATATTTTATTGAAGCAATTACTTCAAACTAAAAAAATAACGCTAGCACAACAAAAAACGTTAGAACAGCAATTAATGCAAGTGGAAGAGGCGTATCAACAATTAGAAACGCAGCAAATTCAAGCAATTAAAAGGAACTTGTTAGTAAGCGATCAATTGCCCGTTTATCAACAATTAGCGAACATTAAAACCAGTTTATATTTGCCTAAACCAGTATTTGTGGAAGTCGCAAAAGATTTAGTTATGAACCAAGCACTTAGTTATTTTGCTCGGGAATGGTTCATTGAAGAATTAGCACTGTTGCAATTTTCAGAACAACTGACCTTTCTTTGGTATGACAATCAGCCTCAGACAGTCTTACTAGAAGGAAAAACTGGACCGTTAAATACGCCGATCTATTCCGAAATTTGTACTGAACTTAGGAATCGTTTAGAAAATGATGATCCAATTATGCTACAGCATTTGGAAGAAGAAATTCGATTGCATCTTGCCTATTTGTATCCATTAGCAGAGACTGTTATTTCAAATCCAACTATCTGGGTCTTGGGTTATTTGGCAACCTATTATCCTGAATATATTGAAAAAGAATTGACTGAAGCAAAAGGCCATCAAATCGATGCTGTTCAAAATGTTCAACAGGTGATACGAACGGCATTTACACAAATAATGCTTTAAAAAATGGCACGTCCTAAAAGCGAGGACGTGCCATTTTTTCGGTTTCAGAAATTTGCTGAATCTGCTCTAATTGCTTTTCTTGACTGATTATTGCGGATAATAGAAAAAAGCAAGGCAGAAATAAGTAAAAAGAATTCCTTGAATCAAGCAAATCACAACGAACAATGGCGTTGCTCCTGGAAAAGAATCAGAAATCCGTGTAATTAAAAATTCAACTAACCATAAAATCATTGAAAATAAAAATAATTTTTTCTGACGAGTTCTCATAGTCCGCAACAACCTTTCTGGTGATTTTCACTTCTCTATCATAACATAGAAAACGAGCTGTTTTTTCTCAAAAATTTTGTTACTTCATAAGAAAAATGGGAAATAAACAAGTTTCAGGAAGTAATAAATGTACCCGAAAAGAATACTTAATCCATCTTAATCAAACCATACAGTCACGTTTATTGCAAAAGAAGTGTTTTTGGATGGAACAAATTATTTCATAAACACAAATATTTCTTTGTTGTTTGTATAAATGTCATAAAAGTGATTACTTACTACTTTTTGATTTTTAGACATATCCGTATCGGTCAGTGGTGCCATCTCTACTCCTAAATTCGATGAAGTATTGAACCAAACGTAATTAGGGAAGTATAGACCGTCATTTGGTGGCACAATTTTTGAAAGAATTGGGTAGTTTCGACTTGTATTAGCATAAACAGTTGAATTTTTGAAAAACGTATTTAAATAAACTTTTTTTCGTTCGTTTGTTACAACATTTTTTAAATCATCTGTTAAAACAGCTGCTTGGCGATTGAATGCTTCTTTTTGATAGTTTAATGTGGAAGAATACACCAAAACAAACGATAAAATATAATAAGATAACAAGCTGGCCACAAGTAACGAAGTTAGATAAATTGCTTTCACTTGTCGATTGTTAAATAAACTTAACATGCTGATTGTAACAAAAACAGCAAATCCGTAAATATAGCGAGGCGCATCACCTGCGATATTTCTTGAATAGACAATAAAAATACCAAAACTTAAGAGAGAAGCAAGTCCTAAATACAAGATACAATAAAGGAAACTTAGGCCTAAGTTGATTTTGCTATTTGATAGATGACTAATAAAAAATAAAACAAGCAGTAGGAGCAGTAATAAGAGCCATAAACGATTACTCTGGTTCAACAGCTCTGAAAAATAATGGTAACTATTTTGATAAGCCACACTGGGAATATCATGCAAACTTGGTAAGGCCTGACTGCCCCCAATGTTGTTTGTTGCGGAAGGTACAAATTTTAACTCGATAAGGTAGCTGACTATAGAAAGTAGATAAGCGATAGCAGCAAGTGCGACTTTTTTACAAAGAGCAATGAAATTTTCTCCAGCAAGTAACTGCTTGAAAGTAAGGAATAAGACCATAACTATATAAATTCCTGACGAGGCTTGGTATGTATTAAACATAACAAACAGTGAAAAGAAAGAAACCAAGAAAAACGTAAAAGAATTACACTGCCACCAATAAAAAGGAAGAAACGAACAAAAAATACTCAATGCCATATAGGGACTATCAAACCTGAAACTAAGACATTGGAGGAACCAAGGATTGAGGCCAATTAAAGTAGCTACTAAAGAGGAACCCCAACTAATTTTTTGGTCATTGATGATATAAATAGCTAGTATGCTTGTGAGAGATAAGATAAGACCTGTCAGAAACGGTGTGGTCAAGCCCAGATCTGTCAAATGACGATTTCCTTGAACAAACCATGAGAGAAATTCACTGCCCCAACGTGCGTAAGTCGTACCAAAATCTGTCATTCCAGCGACTTGGCGAGCATTATCATCTAAATAAGGGAAATTGATAATGCCGATGGATAAAACTGCCACTTGATAAATTAAAATGATCAATAGAAGATAGGTTTTATTTTCAATACACCAGTTCTTTAAATCAATTTTTTTTGATTCTGTAGGTAATTGTTTCATCATTGTACTCCACTCCAATAATTATTTAACAATTAAAATATACCATAACGAGTGGAATGAAGAAATTGCTTTTGTTATTTTCTCATCCTGACAGAACACTAAGGATAGGCAAAACAAAAAAATCCCAACTCTTTATTAAAGAGTTGGGATTTTACCAAAAAGCCACCTGCCGGGCTTGAACCGGCGACCCCCACCTTACCATGGTGGTGCTCTACCAACTGAGCTAAGGCGGCACTTTCAAAGGCTAAACTGCGACGAGTAATCGTCAAAGTTCCTTTTGAAAAATCGTACAAATCTCGTGCACAAGAAATAGAATAACGTATAGATGAAAGTTTGTCAATTGCTCTTTCGTAAAAAAAGAAAAATGATTTTTTCTAAGAAAAACTGTTGACAATCTCTTTTTTCTCTAGTAAAGTGTAAATCAACATCACAGATAACTATTCATTCGTTGAAGAGAAGAGTAAATTTTGATGACCTTCAAAAGAGAGTCCTGATTGGTGAAAAGGGACAAGGTTCAGAAAAGTTGAAGATGGCCTCTGAGAATAAATTGCTGATAAGTAAGCAATTTCGGCTAAGCACCCGTTACCATGTGCACCAAGTTAATAAAGACTTGGATAAGAGATGAGATATAAAGAATCAGTTATATTTCGAAAAAAGGTGGTACCGCGAATCATTCGCCCTTTACTAGCAAAATGCTAGTGAAGGGCTTTTTGCTGTGAATCACTACGACTGGCGCGAAGCGACAGAGTAGATGATGAACAGTACAAGGTGACCGAAGGGCAAGTTGTGTCATTTGCACGAAAGTGTTCCTACGATTCTCGCCAAGGCTGTGATTCTCGTCACAGTCAAATCCTGTTGAGCACTACGACTGGCGCGAAGCGACAGAGTAGATGATGTCTGCGGTTACTCGACGCAGTATGGCCTTTGTAAGTGATGAACAGTACAAGATGTTCGAAGAGAACATTAACACTAGTCTGTTTGATTTTGAAAATAAACGAAAATCAGTTTAGAATGAATAGAAATAAAAAAGCAGTGATATAGTAAGTACAAGACTTTATTTGTCTAACAGAGAGCCTAGGTAGCTGAGAATAGGTGACAAAGACGTTTTGGAAAATGGCTATTGAGCAAGCGCTCCGAGTGTTAAACACAAGGCGGCGACGGGGGCTCCCGTTATCGAGCTAGGGTATCGAACATATTGTTCCGTACTTGAAAAGGGAATTTGTGTGAGCAAATTCTGAACATGAGGTGGTAACACGCAAAAAAGCGTCCTCAACGATACAACTTGAGTTGTGTCGTTGAGGATGCTTTTTTCTTTTTTGTGAAAAAATGCAGGTTGGTAAGAATGAAGGGGGATAAAGAATGATTGAACTAAAAAATATCAGTGTGACATTTCAACAAAAAAAACAAGAAATTCAGGCTGTCCAAGATGTTTCTTTGACAATTGATAAAGGGGATATCTACGGAATCGTTGGGTATTCCGGTGCTGGAAAAAGTACGTTAGTACGGGTAATTAATTTATTGCAACGACCAACAGCGGGCACCGTTATTATTAACAAAGAAAATATTTTAACTTTTTCTAAAAAGGAATTACGACAACAACGAAAAAAGATTGGAATGATTTTTCAACATTTTAATTTGATGAAAGAGCGGACCATATTTAGTAATATCGATTTTTCATTAAAATATTCTGGGCTAAGTAAAACTGAGCGGCGTCAAAAAATCAGCCACTTATTAGAGCTAGTTGGACTAAGTGAAAAACGGGACGCTTACCCCAGTCAACTATCAGGAGGGCAAAAACAGCGGGTTGCGATTGCCCGCGCTTTAGCAAATGATCCTGAAATTTTACTTTGTGATGAAGCGACGAGTGCGTTAGATCCAAAAACAACAGGACAGATTTTAGCTTTGTTAAAAAAGTTAAATCAAGAACTGAACTTGACGATTGTCTTAATCACCCATGAAATGCAAGTGGTTAAAGAAATTTGTAATAAAGTTGCGGTGATGGAAAATGGCTGCGTTGTCGAATCAAACGATATTGTTTCGATTTTTAGTCAACCCCAACAACCTTTAACCAAAGATTTTATTCGGACAGCAACTCATATTGATCAAGCATTAACCACGATTCTTGAACATCCTAAATTAGCTAATTTAGATAAAAATCAAGAATTAATTGAATTTTCTTATGTGGGAGATCAAACGAACGAGCCATTAATTGCACAATTGTATAGCCAATATCAGGTGTATACGAATATCCTATATGGCAATGTCGAAATTGTTCAAAACGTTCCTATTGGCCATTTAATTGTGGTGCTTTCTGGTGATGAGGCCCAGCGTCAACAAGCCCTTACTTATTTAGCGAAACAAGGCGTGCGAACCAATGTTTTGAAAACCTATCAGCAAACGAAGCAAAAGCAGAATTTACAGGTGATTTAAAAAAGGAGTGAACTGAGAATGTATCAATTATTTGAGAAATATTTTCCGAATGTTGTCCAATTAAAACAAGAGTTTCTTCAAAGTACATGGGAAACAGTATACATGGTTTTTTGGACAGCCTTGATTGCTGGCGTGTTAGGAGTCTTATTGGGTGTCGTGCTTGTCAGTACTGGCCCCAGTGGTGTTTTGAAAAATCCACCCCTGTATAGTATCTTAGAAAAAATTATTAATGTTTGCCGTTCTATTCCTTTCATCATTATGCTCGCACTGATTCAACCATTAACACGAATTTTGGCAGGAACAACAATTGGTACAACCGCAGCGTTAGTCCCATTAGTTATTGGCGTAATCCCGTTCTTCGCGCGCCAAATTGAAAATGCGTTATTAGAAGTGGATCCTGGCGTTATCGAAGCGGCAGAAGCTATGGGGACGAGTCCCTTAGGGATTATTTTTCGGGTTTATCTAATTGAAGGGTTACCAAGTATTATTCGTGTTTCAGCAGTGACAATTATTAATTTAATTGGATTAACAGCCATGGCAGGAGCTATTGGGGCAGGTGGTCTGGGCAACTTAGCGATTACTCGAGGCTACAATCGGTTTCAAACCGATGTGACATTTATGGCCACGTTAATTATTTTAATTATGGTATTTATCAGTCAAGCCATTAGTAATCAATTAATCAAAAAAACATCACATTAGAAAAAGGAGAAATGACAAATGAAAAAATTGAGTAAATTAATTGGACTTATTGGGGTATTAGCTTTTACGATTGCAGGTTGTGCATCGGGGTCTGCGAAGGATACTAAGACAGAAACCGTTAAACTAGGGGTTGTAGGAACAAAAAATGATGAATGGGAATCGGTCAAAGACCGTTTGAAAAAGAAAAATATTGATCTACAATTGGTAGAATTTACAGACTATACGCAACCAAATGCAGCATTAGCAGAAAAAGAAATTGATTTAAATGCCTTTCAGCATCAAATCTTTTTAGACAATTACAATAAAGAGCATGGGACGAAATTAGTATCAATTGGCAATACAGTCAATGCACCATTGGGAATTTACGCTAATAAATTGAAAGATATCACGAAAATTAAAGACGGCGGAGAAATTGCTATTCCTAATGACCCAACGAATGGCGGGCGGGCGTTAATTTTATTACAAACTGCGGGACTGATAAAAGTTGATCCTGCGAAACAGCAACTACCGACTGTCAGTGATATTACTGAAAATAAACGCCAATTGAAAATAACTGAATTAGATGCTACGCAAACAGCGCGTGCTTTACAAGATGTCGATGCTTCAGTGATTAATAGCGGCATGGCTGTCGATGCTGGGTATACACCAGATAAAGATGCTATTTTCTTAGAACCGGTAAACGAAAAAGCGAAACCTTATGTGAACATTGTCGTGGCTCGAGAAGAAGATCAAGAGAATAAACTTTATCAAAAAGTTGTAGAAGAATATCAACAAGAAGAAACGAAAAAGGTCATTGCAGAAACATCAAAAGGCGCCAATGTTCCAGCCTGGGAAACATTTGGTAAAAAATAAAGGAGGCATTTATAATGAGTACAACAACGATTCAAACAATCCAAGAAGCTATTGCTACGGAAAAGGAATGGATAATCCATTTAAGACGTCATTTTCATCAATACCCTGAAGCAAGTTTAAAAGAATATGAAACGATTAAGCGCATTAAAGAAGAACTACTAGCCTTAGCTATTCCTTTTGTAGAAGTAGGGGAAACGGGTGTTTTAGCAACCATTGAAGGAGGTCTTGGCGCTGGCAAAACGATTTTGTTACGTGCAGATATTGATGCGTTGGAATTGCCAGATGCAACAGGCGCTGCCTATGCTTCTAAAAATCCAGGACTCAATCATGCTTGTGGACACGATGGTCATGCGGCAGCATTGCTAGGGGCAGCTAAAGTGCTCAAAAAACATCAGGATACCTTTTCAGGAACGGTTAAACTGGCCTTCCAGCCAGCTGAAGAAATTGGTGCAGGCGCTCGACAATTTGTGGAAGGAAATTATTTAGAAGCAATCGACCAAGTGTTTGGGATTCATTTAGATTCCAGTGTGCCAGTCGGAAAATTAGTTGCTACCAAAGGCGCCACCAACGCCTCTTGTGATATTTTTAAAATTGAAGTCAGTGGTCAAAGTAGTCACGTCGCCCAACCACAGAATGGCCGGGATGCTGTTTTAGCAGCGGCCAGTATCGTTGTGGAATTACAAAAAATTGTAGCGCGCGAGATTGATCCTTTAGATTCTGTCGTAGTAGGAATTGGCGTTTTACAAGCAGGAACACGCTATAATATTGTAGCAAACCATGCAACCATTGAAGGCACTGTTCGAACATTTAGTCAGGAAACGCGCCAATTTGTTTTACAACGAGTCGAAGAAATTGCCCATGAAATTGCCCAGTCTCATCGCACAGAAATTGCTGATTTTTCTGTTTATGCGGCAGCGAATCCATTAATTAATGAAGAACAAGCAACCAACCGTGCACAGCAGGTAGCCAGTGAGATTGTTGGTTTTGAAAATGTTGTGACCGATCATCCTAAAAGTTTAGGGGCGGATGATTTTGCTGATTACTTAGCGGTAATTCCTGGTATCTATGGACGGGTCGGTTCACGAAACCCTGAAAATCCTGCTACTCATTTTGGACACCATCATGAACAATTTGATATTGATGAACGTGCCTTACTTTTAGCAGCAGAGTACCACGTACGCTATGCATTAAACTATTTATCAGAATAACAGGGATAGGGAGCCGACAAAATGATGGTTTGTGGGCTCCTTTCGTTATAAACCAACGTGGCTTGCTTTCTTGTCATTCTATGGTAGAATACAAGCATAAGAAAGGTGATTCACATGTTTTTTGTTTTAACTGATAAATTAACAAGAAAAGTAGCTCCCGATAGTTTAAGAACAGATGAAGCACTGTTGTGGAGCCGAGCAATTAATTTCTTCATCGCTTGATAGCACATTTTTTGACTAGAAAAGCTAGTCTTATTTGAGTGTACGTACAAGCGGTTGTCGGGATTTCTGTCAGGATGGACGACGTGCAGACGTGGTTCTTTTTTTGTTGTCCCAAAATAATCAGTTAACAAGAAAGAAGTGACGAAAATGAGTATTTTAACTATTGAACATTTAACGCATCGATTTGGCGAAAAGGTCTTGTATGAAGAGGCTTCATTGCAAGTGAATAAAGGGGATCATTTAGGCTTAACTGGCCAAAATGGGGTCGGCAAATCCACCTTAATTAAAATTTTAACGGGGGAAGTATTGCCAGACGAAGGAACGATTCAGTGGCAAAAAAATTGTAAGATTGGGTACTTGGATCAGCACGTTTCTGTAGAACAATCACTAACGATGGTTGATTTTTTGAAACAAGCCTTTCAAGAACTTTTTGATAAAGAGGCGAAACTGGCAAAACTTTATGAAGAATACAGTCAAACGGCTTCGGAAAAACTTTTAGAACAAGCAGGCAAATTACAAACAGATTTAGATGAAAGTAATTTTTATCAAATCGACACGATTATTCAGGATTTAGCCAATGGGTTAGGACTACAAGCAATTGGTTTGGATAAAAAGTTAGGGGAGCTAAGCGGTGGTCAACGTTCAAAAGTGATTTTAGCAAAATTATTGTTAGAGGCCCCTGATGTGTTACTTTTAGATGAACCCACCAACTATTTAGATGATACACATATTCAATGGCTTATTCGCTATCTGAATAATTTTGAAGGAAGCTTTCTATTAGTCTCCCATGATTATCAATTTTTAAATGAAGTGACGAATTGCATCGCAGACATTGAGTTTGGCAAATTAACCAAATATACTGGAAATGTAGAAAAATCTTTTGCACAAAAAGAGCAGAATAAACAAACCTATTTGAAACAGTAT
Organism: Enterococcus sp. DIV1758; assembly: GCF_051711985.1. Classification (NCBI taxonomy): domain Bacteria; kingdom Bacillati; phylum Bacillota; class Bacilli; order Lactobacillales; family Enterococcaceae; genus Enterococcus; species Enterococcus sp. DIV1758. Next base: position 1,759,728 of record NZ_JBIOOA010000001.1, on the reverse strand, counting down.
CAGGCCCAACAAGAAAAAATTGAAAAAATGGAAGCCTATATTCGTAAATACAAAGCTGGAAATCGAGCAACGATGGCTAAAAGTCGACAAAAACAATTGGACCGGTTGGAACGATTGACTCCGCCAGGTTCCTTGACTAAGCCAGCGATTGAATTTCCTTATCAAGGGTTAGTTGCAACGCAAGCACTAACGACCCAGAAGTTAGTTGTCGGCTATCGGGAACCTTTGTTAGAACCGTTAGATTTAATGGTTCATGTCGGTGAAAAAGTCGCATTGAAAGGCTTTAATGGGATTGGCAAATCAACATTAATTAAAACGTTAACCAAAGTGATTCCTTCATTAGATGGAGAATTTCATTATCCGCTGAATACAAAAATTGCTTATTTTACCCAAGACTTGGCGTGGCCTAATGAGCAGTTAACGCCGCTAGACTATTTATCAGATCGTTTTCCAGATACAACGATTAAAGAGCGAAGAAGTCATTTGGCTAGAGCAGGTTTACCAGATAAGTTAGCAATGCAGTCGTTAGCCCTGTTAAGTGGTGGTGAGCAAACAAAAGTAAAACTAGCGGAACTAATGATGCAAACAAGTAATTTGTTATTTTTAGATGAGCCAACCAATCATATTGATGAAGCGGCCAAAAAAAGTTTACAAGAAGCAATTCACGTTTACCCAGGAACGGTTTTTCTGGTTTCCCATGAAGCAGATTTTTATGAGGAAATTGTGGATCGAGTAATTGATATTGAGGAATTAGTTAAATAAAGAAGAAAGAACCAAGTTGAGGGGGAGTCAACTTGGTTCTTTCTTCTTTATTATTTATTTACTCATTAAGCCATCATGGATTTTTGTTAAATTCCAGTTCATCATGCTGTAGTACGTATCGCCTTCTGTTCCTTCTTTGGCAAGAGAGTCTGTGAAAAGTGTATCGTAAATTGGTCGTTTCACTTCTTTTGAGACCCGTTCCATACTACGTTTATCGACACTGGTTTCAACAAATAACACAGGTGCTTTTGATTTCTTAATGGTATCAATAATCGTGGTCATTTGTTCAGGTGTTCCTTGACTTTCTGTGTTAATTTCCCAAATATAAGCGGCATTTAAATCATAAGCTTTGGAGAAATATTTAAAGGCACCTTCACTTGTAACTAATAATTTTTTATCATCAGGAATATCAGCAAATTTAGCTTTGGCTTCCTCATGTAATTTGCTAAGTTTTTCGGTATAATTTTTCGCGTTTTCTGTATAGAAACCTTTATTTTTTGGATCTTTTTCTACTAACACGTCACGAATGTTTTCTACATATTTAATGCCATTTTCAATGTCTAACCAAGCATGTGGATCTTCTGTTTGTTCTTGACCGGCACTTGTTAAATATTGTGGCGTAACATTTTTGCTTGTAGAAAAGTAATCTTTATTCTCAACTTTTTTGGCCGTTTTCATTAATTTGTTAAACCAGCCATTTCCGCCTGTTTCTAAGTTCAAGCCGTTAAAGAATAAAATGTCCGCTTCAGAAGCTTTCGCAATGTCTTCTGGTAACGGTTCATATTCGTGAGGGTCTGTCCCGATTGGCACAATACTATGCAGCTCAATTTTGTCTTGCCCAACATTTTTCACTAAATCGGATAAGATCGAGTTCGTTGTCACAATTGCTAATTTTTCTTTCTTTTCAGCGGCTTGATTCCCGCAAGCAGCTAACGTTAACCCTGCTAAAAGTGTTAAAAAAAATAAACTAAATTTTTTCATTCGTTGATTCCTCCATTTCTTTCTGACGGTTTACAAATACTAGGCCTTTCTTTGGTGAGAAAAAGAAAGCCAATAAAAAGAATAAGGCGGCGGTTAAAACAATCGTCGCACCAGAAGCTAAGTTATAAGAATAACTAAAGAATAGGCCAATCACTGAACTTAAAATCCCAAAAGTAGAGGCTAAGCCAATCATTGTCGGTAAGTGATTTGTTAATAGATAAGCTGTTGCCGCTGGCGTAATCAGCATGGCAATGACTAAAATAGTTCCGACGGTTTGCAAAGAAGAAACAGCGACTAATGTTAGTAAAAACATCAATGCATAGTGGAAAAATTGAATATTTAAACCATAGGCCTGAGCCATTGTGGGATCAAAAGAAGTGAGTTGCAACTCTTTATAAAACAATGCCACAAAAATCAAAACAATCACGCCGACGACACAAGTAATTAAAATATCGGTATCTGCGACCGCTAATACATTTCCAAACAGAATATGATATAAATCGGTGGAACTTTTTGCAAAAGAGATAAAAATAATCCCTAAAGCAAAAAAAGAACTAAAGACAACACCAATGGCAGTATCATTTTTTAGTGGACTTTTTTGGGTAATAAAGCCGATCGATAATGCAGCTAGTAAGCCAAAAATAGAAGCGCCAAAAATATAATTGAAACCAAACATATAAGAAACAGCGACCCCTGGTAAAACAGCATGGGAAATCGCATCACCCATCAAAGACATCCCACGTAAAATAATGAATGAACCAATTACCCCTGAAATGAGTCCGACAATTACAGACGTCAAAAGGGCATTTTGTAAAAATTGATAACGGAATAAACCATCAATAAATGCAGCAATCATTTTGCAACCCCCTGTATTAATAAATCACCTAACAAATCACCGTATGCTTCTTGGAGCGTTTCTGCAGTAAACGTTTGTTCAACAGGACCCGCAGCAATTAGCCGGTTTTTCAAAACGATTAATTCATCAAAATAGTGGGATACTTTGTGCAAATCATGGTGAACAATGATAATCATTTTACCTTGACTTTTTAATGATTTGAGAATATCCATAATCACTTTTTCACTAGACATATCAATGCCGACGAAAGGTTCATCTAAAAAAATCACCTCAGCACCTTGGGCCAAAACACGGGCGATAAACACACGTTGTAATTGGCCACCAGAAAGTTCGCCAATCTGGCGTTGCGCATAGTCTTCTAATTGCACCATTTTTAATGCAGCCATGGCTGCTTGCTTTTCTTTCTTTCCTGGGCGTTTTAATAGTCCCAAGTTTGGATAGGTTCCTAGCAAGACCGTTTCAAAAACGCTAATTGGGAAACTAAGATCCAAGGCGCTACGTTGTTCTACATAGGCAATGGTTGTTTTTTGTTGGTCAATCGCTTGATTATTTAACAAAACATCACGTTCCTTTGTTTTAATCAAGCCTAATAACCCTTTAATAAATGTTGACTTTCCAGCACCATTTGGTCCGATAATTCCAGTAATTTTACCGGAGGGAATAGTAACGTGGATATTATTTAAAGCGGTCCGTCCTTGATATTGAACGGTTAACGCTTGAACAGCTAAGTTAAAGCTTTTTCTCATGAAATTCCTCCTTTTTAGGTTTGCCTTAAAATCAGTATAAGGGATAGTTTAAGAAAATGCAAATAATTTTTAGGTGCACCTAAATACAAGCGCTTTTTTCACAAAGAAAACCGTTTCTTTCAATAAATTAAGGAGGATCCCATGATTTTTATGACAAAAAATGGTAGAATATGAATGAAAACGACTATTATTTTATATTGACGGAGGATATCATGACCGAAAACTATCAAGATGACACCTTACGCATCTTCAGTTTAAATGCAAATCGACCACTTGCTGAAAAAATCGCAGCATCAGTAGGAACAGAATTAGGAAAAAGCACCGTGCGCCAATTTAGTGATGGCGAAATTCAAATTAATATTGAAGAAAGTATTCGTGGCGATCATGTCTACATCATCCAAGCAACGAATGCCCCTGTAAATGATCATTTGATGGAACTGCTTATTTTAATTGATGCATTAAAACGTGCTAGCGCAAAAACAATTAATGTTATTTTGCCTTACTATGGTTATGCTCGCCAAGACCGCACAGCGAAACCAAGAGAACCCATTACTGCGAAATTAGTTGCTAATATGTTGGTAGAGGCAGGCGCAACACGTTTGTTGACATTAGACTTGCATACTGTTCAAGTCCAAGGATTTTTTGATATCCCAGTAGATAATTTATTTACAATGCCTTTGTTTGCTCATTATTATCGTCAACAAGCATTAGTAGGGGAAGAAATTGTGATTGTTTCGCCTAAAAACAGTGGTGTTCAACGCGCACGTAGTTTATCGGAGTACTTAGATGCGACCTTAGCAATTGTCGACCATGAAGAGATTGATGGGGTGCGTCAAGAAGGTTACGTTATTGGGAATGTCGCTGGGAAAAAATGTATTCTTGTTGATGACATTTTGAATACTGGTCAAACGTTAGCCACAGCGGCGGAAGTTTTAATGAAAAATGGTGCGCAAGAAGTGTATGCTTGCGCCTCGCATGGTTTGTTATCAGAAGGCGCAAAAGCAACCTTAGAAAATGCGCCAATTAAGGAAATTAGTATTACTGACTCTGTTTATACGACAGCAGACCGCCAACCAGCAACCTTGAATATTATTTCTTGCGCTGAGTTAATGGGGGAAGCGTTACTTCGTATTCATGAAAATAAACCAATGAGTCCATTATTCCGTTTAGAACCAAAAGGAGAATAAGTGATTCCTTAAACTAGAAATAGGTCTAACAACTTTAACAGTGTTGGACCTATTTTTCTTATCTCTTTTATAAATAGAAGAGAAAGTATTCTGATTTTGTGTTTTAAGCTTTTTATGCTAGAATAACGCCAGAACATAAGGAAAGGGACGAGTCATTTGGAACCCATTTATTTAGATCATGCGGCAACAACACCGCTTCATCCAACGGTCATTCAAGCGATGACTGAAAATATGCAAACGACTTTTGGCAATCCATCAAGTATTCATCAGTTTGGACGAAAGGCACACGGTCTTCTGGAAGAAGTGCGTCAAACGATTGCCGAGAGCTTACAAGCCAAACCCCACGAAATTATTTTTAATAGTGGTGGCACAGAAGGGGATAACACAGCCATCTTGGCAGTTGCTTTTTCTCGTCAAAAGGAAGGAAAACATATTATTACTACGGCAATTGAACATCCCGCTGTATTACGAACGATGGAATACTTAGAAACGTTAGGCTTTGAAGTGACTTACTTGCCTGTGAATGAAAATGGTCAGATTTCAATGGATCAATTCAAAAAGTCTTTACGCGAAGAAACGATCTTGGTTTCAATGATGTATGGCAATAATGAAATTGGAAATCGATTACCAATTGCTGAAGTTGGTGCAATTCTTAAAAATCATTCGGCGATTTTTCATACAGATGCCGTCCAAGCTTATGGAAGTGAAGTCATTTTACCTCATGAATTAGGGATCGACTTATTAAGTATTTCCGCTCATAAAATCAATGGTCCAAAAGGCGTAGGGTTTTTATTTAAAAGCGATGCAATCCAATTACCACCTCTTTTACACGGTGGGGAACAAGAAGAAAAACGACGTGCGGGCACGGAAAACTTAGCTGGAATTATTGGCATGGGTACTGCCGTTTCATTACTAACTTCTACAGAAAAGCAAGCAAGAAAAACAGCTTATCAAAGTTTTCAAACGATTATTTTAAAAGCGTTAGAAGAAGCCAATATTGATTTTTCAATTAATGGTGAACCAACCAATCGTTTAGCGCATGTCTTAAATCTTCATTTAAAAGGAATTCCCAGTGATTTGCTCTTAATGCATTTGGACTTAAGAGGTATTGCGATTTCAACAGGCTCGGCTTGTACAGCGGGAACTGTGGATCCTTCGCACGTGTTGACAGCGATGTATGGAGAAAATTCCTCAGCTATTAAAGAATCAATCCGGATTAGTTTTGGCTACGGGAACACACCAGAAGAAATTGCGACTTTTTCTGAAGTACTAGTTGCAGTGATTCAACAATTGAAAAAATAATCTGATTGCGGCAGCTAAAGGTTTTCGCTATAATGAAGATAACAATGAAAATAACGAGGTGGAACCCATGGCATTTACAACAACGGCTGCTGTTGAAGGCTCAACAGTTTTTTACAAAGTACATCCTAGTGCAAAACGCTATACATTAAAAGATAACGGCTTTACTGAAACAAAATCAGGGAACTTTCAATTGATTCGTTCCTTAGATCCAACGCCTCAGAGAAATGAAGGCTTCAAATTGAAAATTACGATCACTGCTGATCTAAAAGAGTTGAAAATGTCCATTACAACGGCAAATGGTTTAAAACCAATGAATATTTTCAAGAATGAACAACATGAAATGAGTAAAGAAAAATACTTTTTCTTAATGGATGGCTTAATTAGTCGTGGTGTATTAGAGAAAGTAGAATAATTTAGAGAAACCTGAAGAAACAAGTGAAAGTAGCTTGTTCCTTCAGGTTTTCTGTTTCTTTGAAAGCAACAGCTTGTTGGCTGTGTCTTTGTTCCAAGTATTTTCTCATTATACGCCCGGCTTGCTTTACTTATTTCAAAAAAATAGTATAATGAAAAGCACTGAAAAGTTACGACCTTCAAATCGTGGATGATTTCAGAATCTAATTGAAATGATGGTGATAAAATGGCAGATAACAGCAAAACGCGTGTCGTGGTAGGCATGAGTGGCGGTGTCGATTCATCTGTCACAGCGTTGCTTTTAAAAGAGCAAGGCTATGATGTAATTGGGATCTTTATGAAAAATTGGGACGATACAGACGAAAATGGTGTCTGTACCGCAACTGAGGATTATAAAGATGTCGCAAAAGTAGCGGATCAAATTGGGATTCCGTATTATTCGGTTAATTTTGAAAAAGAATATTGGGACCGTGTGTTTGAATATTTTTTAGCAGAATATCGGTTAGGACGGACACCAAATCCAGATGTCATGTGTAATAAAGAAATTAAATTTAAAGCATTCCTAGATTATGCTATGCAACTAGGCGCTGACTATGTTGCAACTGGCCACTATGCACAAGTAGAAACGGATGAAAATGGCGTAGTGCATATGTTACGTGGAATTGATAATAATAAAGATCAAACCTATTTTTTAAGCCAATTATCACAAGCCCAATTAGCAAAAACAATGTTTCCATTGGGGGGCATGGAAAAATCAGAAGTTCGTGCAATTGCTGAACGTGCTGGATTAGCCACAGCCAAGAAAAAAGACTCAACGGGCGTTTGTTTTATTGGTGAAAAGAATTTCAAAGAATTTTTGAGTAATTATTTACCAGCTAAAAAAGGCAACATGGTGACAGAAGATGGCGAAATCAAAGGACAACATGATGGTCTGATGTATTATACTATCGGTCAACGCCAAGGCTTAGGAATTGGTGGCGGCGGTAAAACACAAGAACCATGGTTTGTGATTGGGAAAGATTTAACTACCAATACATTATATGTGGGACAAGGATTTCACCATGAAAAACTATATGCAACACATTTAGAAGCTAGTGAGGTTCATTTTACTGTTGATACGCCAATGCCAAAAGAGTTTGACTGTACGGCTAAATTCCGTTATCGTCAAGCAGATATTCCAGTGCATGTTTCCTTATCTGAAGATGGCACAAAAGCAACCGTTACGTTTAAGGAACCAGCGCGCGCAGTCACTCCAGGTCAAGCTGTTGTTTTTTATGATGGGATGGAATGCTTAGGGGGCGGCTTAATTGATCGCGCCTACCAAGATGAAAAAGAACTACAATACGTCTAAAAAGTTTCACGAGTTGTGAAACAAAAAGGATGAAGTCAACCAAAAAAAAAGCGGATATGCTGGTCATAAAACCAGTAAATATCCGCTTTTCTTTTTTATTTTATATACCTATTTTTTTAAAATAAGAAAAAAGAGAAAAATTAAAAATTAAAATTGTGGATAACTTTTCTGTGTATAACTCAGGCATCATTTTTCTCTTTTTTTAATTCGGCGGTGCTTCGACGAACCCATAGAAGGTTAATGAGAACCAGACAAGAAGTGGAAATAAAGACCCCACGATAACCGAAAGCGGCAGATACGCTTGAACCAATCATAGGACCAATCACATTTCCTGTCGCTTGGAAAGATTGATTGTAACTGAAAATACGACCTGCAGCGTCACTTGGGGAATAACGAGTAATCAACGTTTGAACAGCTGGTAGTAAACAGGCATCGGAAATCCCAACTAAGAAACGAAGCATGGCAAGCTGCCAGACATTTTGAACAAAGGCCATTGGTAGGTAAACGAAAATGGCTAAAATTAAACCAATTGTCAAGATGCGTTCACTGCCAATACGATCGCCTAACCGGCCGAAACGTGGGGCGGCTATTAACGTTGCAATCCCTGGAATAGAAGCAATGACTCCGCTAATTAAGGTGACATTTCCGTGACCACCCAACAATTGTTGAATATATAAACTGATGATGGGACTAATTGAATTATTGGAAGCTTGAATGATTAATGTCGTAATAAACATTCCAAGAATCACGTGGGGATGTTCTAGTTTTTTTAAAATTTGTTTCCCAGATGCGGCTTGATTTTTTTCAATTGGCACAAACTCTTCATGGACAAAGACGAGACTCAAAACAAAAACGAGTAATAAAATCGTACCAGTAATAAAAAAGGTTGGCCGATAACCGAAAATAGACGCAGTGACACCGCCCAAAAGAGGACCAAGCAACGTGCCGGTAACAGAACCAGTGGCTAAAGTACCAAGCACTTGGCCGCTTTTTTCCTTAGGTGTGCCTGTAGCAACTAACGCAGTCGCATTACTGATATAACCAGAAAAAACACCTTGTAATAAGCGTAAGCCAATCAATTGATAAACACTTGTGACTGCGCCCATTAAACTAATGACGATAGCCATCCCTAATGAAGCGCGTAATAACATTAACTTGCGTCCTTTTCGGTCGGCTAAACGGCCCCACCAAGGAGAAACAATGGTCGTGACTAAAAAAGTGGAGGAGAACGTGATTCCGCTCCAAAAATTCAATTGTTGGTGGGTAAAAGTACCTAATGTGTTGATATAAAGAGGCATGAATGGCATCACTAAGCTAAAGCCAATACCAGCCATAAATGTGCCAAACCATAAAACAAGCAGATTTTTTTCCCAAGGTTGTCTTGGACGGAAAATTTTACTTTTAATTAATTCATACATTCTATTTCCTCACTTTCTAGTAAAGAAATTCAAATTTGGCTTTGGCGAGTCGTTGATCATTCAATGCTTTATGCAATTCATTCGCAAAAAAGCCTTCTTTTAAATTTAGTGGATTTTTTGTAGCGTATACATATAACGTATAGGTGTGCACACCAGAGCGAGGACTTAACCCCAGATAACGTTCGGTTAACTCAGGTAACGTTTCAGTGGCAAGCGCAGGAATCATCTGTTTCCCCAAAGGAGAAGCAAGACTATTTTTTCCTTGAATGGTAGGCTTGAGTGCTGTTCGACTAAAGTCTTCAGGAATCTCATTGGTTACAGGAACATTGGCAGCTAACCAATGAATAAAAGGGAAACCGATTAGAGGAATCGTGTCATAATCAATTAATTCCCAGGATAAATAGCGGGCTTCTTTAGGAATGGCCGCTAAAGAAATAGGAAAAGATAAAATAGGACGTTCGTGTAATAAAAATTCTGCACTGGTTCGTTTGCCATAACGATCGGCCAAATGAGAACGGTTGGTAATATGCATGCCAAACAGCCTTCTTTCAAAAATGATGTTTACAAATTATTATTATAAACTATAATTTATAGTTTAAAAATAGTCAATAGATATGATAAACTAATACTTGTCCAAAATTTAAGAATTGGAGGCGTCAGAAAGATGGCAAAAAAACGGAATTTAACGAAAGCCAAAATCCTTGAAAGTGCCCGCAACCTAGCGGAAGAATTGGGCGTTCAACAATTAACCTTTCAAAATTTAGCCGTTGATTTAGGCATCAAGTATCCTTCACTCTATAATCACTTTAAAAATATTGCTGAAGTAAAAAATGCTCTAGTGGACTTGTTAATTCAAGAATTAAATGATGCATTGCGACGAGCCTTAGTGGGTAAGAGTGGCGCAGAAGCAATTCGGATATATGCTGAAACGTACCAACAATTTGCTTTTGAAAATTCTGCAGTCTATGAATTACTTATCAGTGTGCCGAAAACGCAAAACCAACAATTAATTGAAGGCATCCATGAAACCAATCAAATTATCTTACAACTTTTAGCTTTTTATCCATTTAATAATGAAGAACGACTGCATAAAAGTCGAGAATTACGTAGCTTAATCCATGGTTATATTACCTTACGTTTTTTAGGTTATTTTCAACGCGAAGAAGCCACGCCAGAAGAAAGTTATCGTCGCATGATTGAAGATTTTATTGCTTCTTTAGAAGTGGCAGGATAAAATAAATTTCAAAAATTTCTCAGTCCGAAACCAAATCCTTGCAACTTTTTCAGAAAGTGACTATGATACCTACAGTAGCAAAAAAAGGAGCGGTTCAATGTATCAAGTAATTACAATGTATGGCGACAATGAACCTTGGTGGTTTTTTGATGATTGGCAAGAGGACATTGTTCAAGAAAAAACCTTCGATAACTTGACCGATGCAGAGACATATTATGTGGAAGTTTGGCAAAAACTTTCTCAGAATTATACATACGTCAACACAAAGCCTAATTATTTAACGGCTTTCTGGAATGATGGGGAAGAACGCTGGTGTGAAGAATGCGATGAAGATTTACAACAATACTTCGGTTTAGCATTACTAGAAAATCATCATGCAGTTACTTTTGAAAATAAAGCTGAGTTTACCACAATATCCAATCATTTTGGCAAAACAAAATTCTGCAAACGGAAAGTTATTTGAAACGCATGAGTTTAAAGAAAAACCTCAGGGAATTTTCTTTAAACTCTTTTTCTATTCTCGGAATTTAGAGAAAATCGAGCTAATATTTGGTATAATACGAAAAGATAGCACTCAAAAAGGAGCGAAACTAGTGGTTGCAAAACAATTAATTATTGCCGAAAAACCTAGCGTAGCAAAAGATTTAAGCCGCGTTTTAGGAGCAAATCAAAAAAATAAGAATTATTATGAAGGACCCAACGTGATTGTCACCTGGGCTTTAGGCCATCTCTTAGGACTAAAAATGCCAGAAGATTTAAACAAAGAATGGCAAACGTGGCAAATGGAAACTTTACCGATGATTCCTAAGAATTTAGGGATTAAACCGTTACCGAAAACGGGACATCAATTAAAAGCGATTAAACAATTAGCCAATCGTAAAGATGTTTCTGAAGCCGTGATTGCCACCGATGCTGGTCGTGAAGGTGAATTAGTGGCCCGCTGGATTTTAGAATATGTCCGTTTTAACAAACCAGTCAAACGCTTATGGATTTCATCTCAAACAGACAAATCCATTAAAGACGGGTTTAAGAAAATTCGCCCAGCGAAAGACTACGATAATTTGTATTACTCTGCCTTGGCGCGCGCAAAAGCTGACTGGTTAGTTGGGCTAAACGTCACACGGGCCTTGACAGTGAAATATCAAGATAACTTATCCGCAGGTCGTGTTCAAACACCAACTTTAGCAATGGTACGCCAACAAGAAAAAACGATTGAACAATTTAAGCCTCAAACTTATTTTACTATCTCGTTATCTGTTGAATCAGAAAAAGCAAAGATGACCCAAAAAAATCCATACGCTTTAAAAGAACGGCAGGAAGCAGAACAATTAGTCAAAGAACTCTCAAAACAAAAGGGCTTAGTTACCGATATCCAAGAAAAAGTTAAAACAGAAAATGCGCCGTTACCATATGATTTAACCGAAATCCAGCGTGAAGCCAATCAGCGATTCCAATTTTCTTCAAAGAAAACGTTGTCTCTTGTACAAAGTTTATACGAAACCCATAAAATTGTTTCCTATCCTCGAACTGACAGCAAATATCTAACGACGGATATGAAAGGAACGATGAAAGAACGACTTCAAGCCATTGCTGATTTTTCACCAGAAGTGAAAGGCTACCTTAAAAATGGGGCCGTTGTTAAACAACAAAAAGTTTTCCAAAATGCAAAAGTCACAGATCACCATGGGTTGATTCCAACTGAACAACGTCCTCGTTATGAAAAGCTAAGTAATGATGAACAAAAAATCTATCAAATGATTGTTCAACGATTCTTAGGTTTGTTTGCTGAGCCAAATCAAACCAAACAAACAAAAGTTACAGTCGCTTTTGGAAAAGAAACATTTGTCTTTCATCAAAATAAAGTAGTTGTTGCTGGCTGGAAAACAACAGCCGAACAGCCGCTGTCCATTGTCCAATGGCAAAAAGGCATGACCGTTGCGCCAAACTTTACCATTAACAAAGAATTAACGTCGCCGCCAAAACCATTAACCGAAGGAACGTTGTTAGGAAAAATGGAGAAACACAGTTTAGGCACACCGGCAACGCGAGCTGAAATCATTGAAAAACTGATTAAATCAGAATTGATGGAACGAACCAATAGCGGTTTAAGTGTCTCTGCCAAAGGAAAGCAACTATTAGACTTGGTGAATCCATCACTTGTGACACCTGAACTAACGGAAAAATGGGAAAAATCGCTCGAAGCAATCGCTTCGGGTCAACAAAAGAGTCAACTTTTCTTAAAGGATATTGAAGAGGATACGAAAAAATTAGTCCGTGAAATTAAACAAAGCGAGAAAAAATATCAAGATTTTTCCATTACGCAAAAAAAATGTCCAGATTGTGGCTCAAACTTACGGGAAAAAAATACAAAAGATGGGAAGATTTACGTTTGTACAAACCAAGAATGTTCTTATCGTCGGCGAAAAGATCCTAAAGTATCCAATCACCGTTGCCCACAATGCCATAAAAAAATGGTCATCATAGAAGGAAAAAATGGTCGTTCTTTCAAATGTAAATTCTGTTCGATTACTGAAAAAATTCCCGATAAAAAAGAACGAAAACAAAAAATGACTAAACATGAAGAACGTCGTTTGATGAAAAAATATTCACAACCAGACGAACCAGAAGAAAGTGCTTTAGCACAGGCCTTAAAAGCCGCTATGAACCAAGAGTAGCGATTTGACGAATGTTGGCTCTAAATAATCAAGTCATCCTTGTTGGTCTTTAGTAAACTTTCAAATAGAAAGAGAGGGACACGGATGCTCGCAAATTTAAATCAAGCAATGGATTATATTGAAGAACATTTAACGGAAGAAGTATCCTTCGATGAATTGGCGAAAAAGACAGGGATTTCTGTTTACCATTTTAAACGAACTTTTTCGTTTATTGCGGGGATGAGTCTGGCTGAGTATATTAAAAAGAGACGTTTGGCGGAAGCAAATCTAGCATTACTTGCTGGTGAAAAAGTGACAGATGTAGCTTTTAAATATGGTTATCAAAGTATTGAAGGATTCTCAAGAGCTTTTCGCGATTGGTCAGGACAAGCACCTTCTGAAGTAATGAAAACATAAATCCAAAAAACGTTCCCTAAATTCTCTTTCTATATTGATATTAAAGGAGGACAATCAATGGATGTTAAATTGATTGAAAAACCAGCGTTTCAAATAGTCGGAGTTAGTCAGAAGGTTCCCTTGCAGTATCAAGGGGAAAATCAAGCAATCATGGAATTAGCACAGCGCATTACACCACAACAACGAGCGGAAATGCATACATTTGATGATGTATATCCTCATCAAGTAGTAAATGCTTCTTTTGACTTTCAAGAGGGACGAACAACAGAAGGTGGAGAAATGACACACATGATTGGCTTTGCCACTTTGCAAGAAAATATCTATGAAGATTTGGAGCAACTAAGCGTACCTGCTCATACATGGGCGGTTTTTCCTAATGAAGGTCCTTTCCCACAAACATTACAAGAAACCTGGGCAAGGATATTCTCTGAATGGTTGCCTTCATCTGGTTACCAAGTCGTTGCAGCACCAGAAATTTCGTTTACGCAATATCAAGGACCAGCAGAAGCTAAGTACAGTGAAATCTGGCTCGCTGTTACAGCTACTAAATAAAGAAAACCCACCATTGAAAAATGGTGGGTTTTTCCGCCAAGAAGGAGAAAGTTTGGTATAATAAACGTGAAGAAAAAAAATCAGACCTTCTAAACTGAAATCTAGCTATGGATAAGAGATGCGACTACGGAATCATGGAGAAAAAATAATTCTCCGAGGTTTTAGAGTCATGTTGTTTAGAATGGTACCAAAACCTGCCAGATTTCAGAGCGGATGAGCTGCCTGTTTTAGAGTCATGTTGTTAAAAAACAAACTATCACCTCAAGCAATCCGTAATTTTCATCACAAGATTAGAATTTTTATCATCAAAGACGAGCTGCTTCAATTTTCGAAAACTAATCAAGTGATAAGTCAAAATGTTGATAGATTGAGATTAGTTCTTCCTTTTTTTAGGAAGGGCTTTTTTTATTGATAGAAGAAAGGGAAGAAATCTTGGTAGCACCTAAAAAAATTGTGAGAAATGCTTCTGTATTGTTTGGTTTCTGCATCAGAAAGTTGTATACTTAGATTGGAATTATTCTATATTACATGCATTTTCACACTTTTTGGAAAAGTTCACTTGAATTTTCTTTTAGTTTCGTAGATAAAAGGAGTCATCGCTAATGGAAATGAACAATTCAGGTAAGCTTGTTTCTTTGTGTGGAGGCAAATCAGGGAGGAAATAATATGTTTGATATTGTAACATTGGCGAGAATCCAATTTGCGATGACAACAGTTTTCCACTTTTTCTTCGTACCGTTTTCAATAGGATTAGCACTTGTTGTAGCAATTATGGAAACAATGTACGTTGTGAAAAAAGAGGAACGTTATCGTAAAATGGCCAAGTTTTGGGGAAATATATTCCTATTAAGCTTCGCTGTTGGGGTTGTAACCGGGATTATTCAAGAATTTCAGTTTGGGATGAACTGGTCTGATTATTCTCGATTCGTCGGAGATATTTTTGGTGCACCGTTGGCGGTAGAAGCGCTCTTAGCTTTCTTCTTAGAGTCAACATTCTTAGGTTTGTGGATCTTTACTTGGGATAAAATGAATCCGAAAGTTCACGTAACCTTTATCTGGTTAGTCGTATTCGGTTCAATGATGTCTGCTTTCTGGATTTTAGTTGCCAATAGTTTTATGCAACATCCAGTAGGTTATGTCATCAATAATGGCCGTGCTGAAATGGTGGACTTTGTAGCTGTCATCAGCAATCCAAAAGTTTGGTATGAATTTTCACACGTTATCATGGGCGCCTTTACATTGGGCGGCATGGCAGTAGCTGGTATGGCTGCTTTCCAATTGTTGAAAAAACGGGATATTTCATTCCACAAAGCATCTATGCGCATTGGCTTATGGGTTACTTTGTTCGGTTCAATCGGCGTTTTATTAGCTGGCGACTTGCAAATGAAAGCTCTAATTGAAGGACAACCAATGAAATTTGCGGCGATGGAGGGGGCCTATGAAGACTCTGATGATCCTGCTGCTTGGACATTGATTGCTTGGGCAGATGAACGAGAACATAAACAAGTTTTTGGTATCGATATTCCATATATGCTAAGTATTTTATCGTATAACAAATTATCAGGTTCGGTTGATGGAATGGATACAGTCAACAAGCGTTTGGTAGAAAAATATGGGGATGATAAAAATTATTATCCACCAGTTAACACTTTATTCTGGAGCTTCCGTATCATGGCTGGTTTTGGTGCCTTAATGTTATTGGTTGCTGCCTTAGGACTATTCTTTACAAGGAAGAAAAAACCATCGCTGTACGAGAAGAAATGGATGCTGTGGATTGTTGCTTTATGTACGTTCGCACCATTCCTTGCCAATACAACAGGTTGGTTAGTCACTGAATTAGGTCGTTATCCGTGGACTGTCTATGGATTATTTACGATTGAACAAAGTGTTTCACCAAATGTATCGGTTGCTTCATTAATTACGTCAAATGTCATTTATTTCTTATTATTTGCTGGTTTAGGTAGTGTCATGGTTTACTTGGTTATTTTAGAATTACGTAAAGGACCAGACTATGAAGCGAAAAAATTAGCGAAAGAAAATGAACCAGCGTTGGATCCATTTGATAAGGGGGTATTTGGCGAATGAGTACACTACAATTATTATGGTTTGTCCTTATCGGCGTCTTGTTCTCAGGTTTCTTCTTCTTAGAAGGATTTGACTTTGGTGTTGGAATGGCCGTTCAAACGTTGGCACACAATGACGACGAAAAAGATCAAGTCGTTGCAACAATTGGACCTGTTTGGGATGGAAATGAAGTTTGGCTATTAACAGCGGGCGGCGCAATGTTTGCCTCTTTCCCATATTGGTATGCTTCATTATTTAGTGGCTACTATTTAATTCTATTTACGATTTTATTTGGCTTAATTATTCGCGGAGTTTCCTTTGAATTCCGCCATAACATGCCGGAAGGTAAACGTCGTCGGATGTGGAACTGGACGCTATCAATTGGTAGTTTCCTTGTACCGTTCTTCTTTGGTATTTTGTTTATCAGCTTAGTCCAAGGAATGCCTTTAGATGCAAACGGCAATATGCATGCGCAATTTACGGATTATTTTAATCTGTTTTCAATTGTTGGTGGAGTAGCCTTAACATTACTTTGCTACTTACACGGCATGAACTATATTGCTTTAAAAACAGAAGGCCCAATTCGCGAACGTGCTCGAAATTATGCAGAAATCTTATACGGCGTTTTATATGTCGGTTTAGTTGTTTTTGCAGTGTTGATGTACTTCAAAACGGACTTTTATGAAAAGAACTTTGCGGTCACTTTAATTTTAACGTTAGCAATTGTGGTCTTAACGGTCATTGCCAATGTTGGGGTGTTTAAACGCAAAGAGATGTTAGCTTTTCTAGCGAGTGGTTTAACATTAGTTGTACTAGTTGCTCTCTTGTTCAGTGGCTTGTTCCCACGTGTTATGATTGGTAGTGAAGGTTTTGATTTGTTGATTAAAGATGCAACAAGCACACCATATACACTAAAAATTATGACGTGGATTTCTTTAAGCATTTTACCATTCGTGTTAGCTTATACTGCTTGGTCCTATTATATTTTCAGAAAACGTATTTCACAGACAGCCGTACCAGAGGGGTATTAAATCTATGATTGATAAAGACATCTTACAGATGCCTAAAATCAAAAAAATTCTTGTCTTGCTTGCAGGTTTTTCTTTCCTGCAAGCAGTCTTTATAATTGGGCAAGCTTTTTTTCTTTCAAAAGCCATTGTCGGCCTTTGGAGTGGCGGGCATCTTAACCAACAACTACAGAGTATTTTACTCTTTTTTATTTTTTATCTTGGTCGACATGTTATTACGTATTTTCGTGAGAGAATGCTCGATACATTTAGTTATGAACGCTCGAAAGAATTACGCGAACAATTATTAACCAAAATTTTTCGTTTGGGGCCAAATGTTGTTCAAAAAAATGGAACTGGAAATATGGTTACCATGGCTTTAGAAGGCATCAGTCAAACCGAAAATTATTTACAATTGATTTTGACGAAAATGATGAATATGATGATTATTCCTTGGATTATTTTGGCCTTTGTTTTTACACAAGATATTCGTTCAGGCGTAACATTGCTGATTGTTTTTCCGATTATTATTATTTTTATGATTGTGTTAGGTTATGCAGCACAAAGTAAAGCGGACAAGCAATATGCGGCGTTTCAAATGCTTTCCAATCATTTTATTGATTCCTTGCGAGGAATTGACACGCTGAAACTGTTTGGGTTGAGCAAAAAATATGCTGGGAGTATTTACCATACAAGTGAACGATTCAGAAAAGCGACCATGAGTACATTGAAAATTGCTATTTTATCAACCTTTGCGTTAGACTTTTTTACGACATTATCGGTAGCTGTTGTGGCAGTTTTCCTTGGATTAAGTTTATTAAACGGCACGATTTTATTATTTCCTGCCTTGGTTACTTTAATTTTAGCACCTGAGTTCTTTTTACCGATTCGTGATTTTTCAAGTGATTATCACGCAACCTTAGATGGAAAAAACTCTTTTCAAGCGATCCAAGCGGTATTAGCATTGCCAGAAGCAGAACAGACCGATGTGCTCACGTTAGATGATTGGCATCAAGAAAGTCAGTTGTCAGTCACAGCGTTAAATTTTTCCTATGAAGATGCAACGCAAGAAGCGATTCAATCGTTGCAATTCTCTGTTGATGGTCGCAAAAAGATTGGAATTATCGGGGCGAGTGGTTCTGGTAAGTCAACGTTAATTAATTTATTAAGCGGCTTTTTATTACCAACAGAAGAAACGAGTCAATTGGCAATAAATGGCCAAACGATTCCACATTTTTTACAAAAAGACTGGCAAAAGCAAATCCTTTATATTCCGCAAGCGCCATATATTTTCCAGGATACTTTGGCAAACAATATTCGCTTTTATACACCTGAAGCAACAGATGAGGCGATTCAGCAAGCGATTCAGTTAGTTGGCTTAGACGAGCTGGTTAAAGATCTTCCCGAAGGAATTCATACCTTGATTGGGGAAAGCGGTCGAATGTTAAGTGGGGGACAAGCGCAACGAGTAGCGTTGGCCCGCGCCTTTGTTGATCAAAAACGCCACGTCTTGCTGTTTGATGAGCCGACAGCGCATTTGGATATTGAAACAGAAGTTGAAATGAAAGAGCGCATGTTGCCATTAATGAACAATCATCTTGTCTTCTTTGCGACACATCGTCTGCATTGGATGGAAGAAATGGATTACATTTTAGTGATGGAAAAAGGTCAATTAGTGGAACAAGGAACGCTAGCAGAGTTGATTGAAAAAGATGGCTACTATGTTCAATTAATGAAGCAAATGAGAGGAGGACGCCAATGATGGAAAAACAGCCGACAACGAAAGACGTTTGGAAAAACGATCAATGGGTTCGTCCTTTCTTAAAACGCTATAAAAAAACCTTGTATTTTGCCTTACTTTTAGGCTTCTTGACGTTCTTTAGCGCAGGGGCATTAATGTTTACTTCTGGTTACTTAATCAGTCGTGCGGCTTCCTTACCAGAGAATATTTTATTAATTTATATTCCCATTGTTTTAACAAGAGCATTTGGGATTGGCCGTCCTGTTTTTCGTTATGTGGAGCGTCTAACGAGTCATAACTGGGTGTTAAAAATGACCTCTGATCTGCGCTTAAAACTTTATAATGTGCTAGAAAAAGATGCGATTTTCTTTAAGACAAAATATCGCACTGGGGATATCTTAGGTTTGCTTTCAGAGGATATTAATCATATCCAAAACTTGTATTTACGAACGATTTTCCCAACCGTTATTGCTTGGATTTTGTATATCTTTTTAGTGATTGCATTAGGTTTCTTTTCTTGGTGGTTTGCTTTATGTATGTTACTGATGTTAGGAGTGGTTGTTTTTCTATTGCCACTTGTTTCAGTTCTAGTGAATGGTGCGCGTCAAGAAAAACATAAATATGCCAAAAATGAGTTATATCAAACACTAACCGACAATATTCTAGGTGTGTCTGATTGGGTATTTAGTCAACGAGGCTCTGAATTCGTTGCTCGTTATGAGACAGATGAAGCAAACGTTCGTGCATTGGATGAAAAAATGAAGCAATTTAACCGTGGCCGAGACTTTGTTTTACAACTTCTGTTTGGCGTGATTGCGATTGCTGTCTTAGCTTGGACTAGTGTACGGTTTCCAGGTAATCATGGGGGCGCAGCCAATTGGATTGGTGCCTTTGTTTTAACCGTTTTTCCGTTAATTGATGCCTTTGCTCCGCTACCTGCTGCAGCACAGGAAACAACGATTTATAAGGATTCCATTCGTCGTTTTAATGAGCTTCCTGAAGGGGAAGATGACTCAACAGAAGCGCCTGTTCAGCCAAATGGTACCAGTTTATCGATAGAACATTTGTCTTTTGCATATGAAAATCAAGAGAAAAAGGTATTAAATGACTTATCGTTAACAATTCCTGAAAAACAAAAATTAGCGATTTTAGGGCGCAGTGGTTCCGGAAAGAGTACGTTGGCTTCGCTCATTCGTGGTGATTTACGGCCTACTTCGGGAGAAATCCTTTTAGGAAACATCCCAACTGAGGCATTTGGAGAGACGATGACTGAATATATTGGGGTTATGCACCAAGCACCGTACCTATTTCGAACAACCATTTTAAATAATATTCGGATTGGTAGAGAAGAAGCGAGCGAAGCAGAAGTTTGGACGGTTTTAGAAAAAGTTGGCTTAAAAGAAATGGTTGCCCAATTACCAGAAGGTTTACAAACAATGGTGGATGAAGCAGGTTTGCGTTTTTCTGGTGGCGAACGACATCGCTTGGCACTAGCGCGGATTCTTTTGCAAGATACACCGATTGTGTTATTAGACGAACCAACTACTGGTTTAGATCCAATTACAGAACAGCAATTGCTGGAAACCTTTTTTGAGGCATTAAAAGATAAAACCGTCATCTGGATTACCCACCATTTGCAAGGCGTAACTTTGATGGATCAAGTGATCTTTATTGAAGATGGCCAATTAGAGATGAGTGGTACACCAGAAGAATTACTTGCAACCAATGCGCATTATCAAAAACTTTACCGAATTGATCGTGGCATTAGTTCTTTCGAGGAATAAAAAAACGACTGGTTGTTGATTAAAGCAAACAATCAGTCGTTTTTCTATTTCAATTAATGGCAATTCTTCCATAAAACGTTTAAAATGAACGATGTAATAAGAGCTCAGTTAAGGAAAGTAAGGTTTCTTTTGCTGTGCCATCAGGCAATTGTTGAATATCAGTGATTGCTTTGTTGGTTACTTTTTTAGCAAAAGCTTGTGCTTCTGTAACGCCATGATAGTCATTGACTAGCGCCGCAACTTCAGCTGCCTCTTCTAAGGTAATGGCGCGTCCTTTATCCAAATAAGGGCTGAATACGTCAGGTGCTGCTTGATAAGCGAAGAGAAGGGGTAACGTATAAACACCTTGTGACAAGTCTTCTAAAGCGGGCTTTTTCAAAGTTTCCGTGTCGGCAGTATAATCTAAAATATCGTCATAGACTTGAAAAGCAATGCCAATATGACGGCCAATTCGTTTAGCTAAACGTTGGACTTCTTTTGAACTATGACCGAAATAGGCCCCTTCAAGACAACTTAGTGAAAAAAGTTCGGCTGTTTTGCCGTTGACACTTCTTAAATAAGCAGGAATCGACATGCGGCGGTCAAATCGATGACTCATTTGATCGAGTTCACCAAGTAATAACCGTTTCATTCCTTGTGCATTGATTTTCATAAATTCAGAGCCATTCATGGCATCTGCAATCAAAGTAAAGAATTCAGTGAATAGTAAATCACCTGTGTAAACAGCCACGTCTTTACCATATTGTGATTGAATAGTCACAGCGCCTCGGCGCAATGGAGAATCGTCAATAATGTCATCGTGAATCAACGTAGCCATATGTAGGATTTCCAAAGATGCAGCTATTTTTAATAGTTGTTGTTTCTCTTGTTTTTCTTCATCACCCAGTTGAGCAAAAAGAAAGAAAAAAGCGGGGCGTAATAATTTGCCACCAGAACGAGCCAAAGTTATTAAGGCTTCTTCAATGTCTTCGTTGCGTGTATGCAACGTTTGTTCAATTAATTCACATGTTTCCGTTAAAGAACGTTCAACGTCAGGAAACGACTTCCAAAATGTGTTCATAAATATACTACGATCCTTTCAGTGGTTCAATACTATTTGATTGTATACGAATTGGCGACAGAAATACAGTAATTAAGTTTTAAAAGTAACAAAGTTTGTAAAAAAGTAGCGGAGGGATAGTTTGAATCGAGAAATATTTTTTGAATTAGTAGAATTAAAAGCAAAAACAGCTAGTGTTTTGCCATTTTTGTTAGGAATTTGTTTTAGTTGGTACCAATATGGTCGGCTCCATGTTGGTTATGTTTTAATTTTTTTCATTGCGATGTTTATTTTTAATATGGCGGTCGATATTTTAGATAATTATAATGATTACCATCATGCCACAGAAGTTCATGATTATAAGGAAAAAACGAATATTATCGGTCGAGAAAATTTATCTTTGCCATTAATACGCAAAATGATTTTTTGGATGATTCTCGTTTCTGCTTTAATGGGGATTGGGTTGTCATTTATTGTCGGCTGGCCGTTATTAATTATGGGTCTTTATTGCTACTTAATTGGTATTTTTTATTCATCAGGACCGAAACCTTTGTCCAGTCTACCATTAGGGGAAGTTTTCTCAGGATTTACAATGGGGTTCATGATTACCCTTATTTGTGTCTACATTAATACGTTTGAAGTTTTCAATTGGTCAGCAGCTAATTTATGGGGGATTTTCTTAGTCGCCTTACCTAACACTTGTTACATTGCTAACTTAATGTTAGCAAATAATATCTGTGACTTAGAGGAAGATGAAAATAACAAGAGATATACATTAGTTCATTACCTTGGTAAAGCAAGTTCTTTGAAATTATTCGTCGGATTAAATACAATAGCAATGTTAGCCATTTTGTTAGCTGTCGGTTTAGGATTAACCCCGCCAACAATGTTACTCATGCTTTTAACTTTACCTTTTGTACGGAAACAAACCCAAGCCTTACTGAAGGAACAAGTGAAGAGTAAAACATTTGTTTGTGCTGTGAAAATCTTAGCTGTGGGAGCAACTGCACAAGTGCTATTTTTTGCCATAGGTTTGTGGTGGCTGTAAATTTTTTATAGAGTGGAAGGGAATCAAAATGAATAAGAAACATGTTGTTATTTTAGGTGCTGGTTACGCAGGCTTAAAAACATTACGCGAATTACAAAAAGGCGCCAAAGACGTCGAAATTACTTTAGTGGATCGTAATAACTATCACTACGAAGCAACGGACTTGCATGAAGTTGCTGCTGGAACACAACCAGCTGAAAAAATCACATACAATATTATGGATGTTGTCAATGAAAAAATGACCACCTTTATCCAAGGAACAGTTAAAACAATTGATGCTGCAACACAAACAGTTGCTTTAGAAGATGGTCAAACAATCAATTATGATTACTTAGTTGTTTCTCTTGGGTTTGAATCAGAATCATTTGGTATCCCTGGTGTGCAAGAACATGCTCTACAAATGGTAGATGTGAAAACGGCTTTAAACGTGTATGAACATATCCAAGAACAAATGCGTCAATACAAAGCGACTCAAAACGAAGAATTCTTAAAAATTGTTGTCTGCGGAGCAGGCTTTACAGGGATTGAATTATTAGGTTCTCTTGTTGAAAACAAACCAAAATTTGCTGAAATCGCAGGTGTCTCAGCAGATCAAATCCAAATTTATTGTGTCGAAGCAGTTACTCGCCTATTGCCGATGTTTAACGAAAAACTTGCGAACTATGGTGTGCAATTATTAAAAGATTCAGCTATTCATTTATTATTAGGTAAACCGATTAAAGAAATCAAACCAGGCGCAGTTGTTTATCAAGATAACGAAGCAGGCGACTTGGCAGAACTTTCTGCCAAAACAATTATTTGGACAACGGGTGTTAGTGGAAGCCACGTTGTAGGCGATTCTGGCTTTGAAGCTCGTCGTGGTCGTGTCATGGTTCAACCAGATTTAACAGATGCGAATTATAGCAACGTCTATATTATTGGTGACTGCTCAGCAGTTATGGATACAGAAACTAATCGACCTTACCCAACAACAGCGCAAATCGCCTTGAAGATGGGTGCTCATGCTGCTAAAAATATTCAAGCACAATTGAAAGGGGAAGCAACTAAACCTTTCAGCTTTAAATCACAAGGTTCTGTTTGTTCTATCGGAAATACACGTGCCTTAGGAATCGTTGGTAAAACAGACATTAAAGGATATCCAGCTTCATTCATGAAAAAAATTATCATGAACAAAGCGCTCTTTGAAACAGGTGGTACCAAAGAAATGATGGCTAAAGGTCGTTTCGACTTATACCATTAAGAATCAGCAAAATAAGAAATAATGGAACAGTGGTTGAGAGACCATTGTTCCATTTTTCTTAAATGAAAGTTTTTAAAAAATTTCCATGATTTTTCAAGTAAAATGAGGTGGGCACTTTTGTTCGATTCCATTTTTATGTATAATGAGAAGTGATGGAAAGAGGGAAGTTAAATGGCACAAAAAAGAGCAACAAATAAGAAAAAAAGTACGACAAAGAAAAAGACCAAAAAACAACAGCAACAACAAGAACGTTTAAATTATATGTTTCTTGGCCTGATTTTTATTTTATTCGGTGTCTTTGGACTCTTTCGCTTAGGGTTTTTAGGCACGTTATTAGCAAATTGTTTACGCTTAGTTGTAGGTAATACCTTTCCATTTGCAGCGATTTTACTAATCCTGTATGGCTTATTAGTCATGATTTATGGGAAAGATTTTCCGTTAAAAAGAGGGCGCCCTATTTTTGGGGCTGTTCTGATTTATATTAGTGTTTTGTTATTTTTCCATGCCTTTATGTTTCGAAATGTTAGTGGCAGTCAACCAGATATTTTAGGTAACACTTGGGAATTTTTGCAAAGCGATTTAAAAGCCAACCAAGTGACGCAAAACGTAGGGGGCGGTATGATTGGCGCGCTGCTTTATCAAGGAACGTACTTTTTGGTGGCACAATTTGGCAGCTATTTAATTGCCACATTGCTACTGTTAGCGGGTATTTTCTTGATGAGTATGTGGGATTTTCAGCAAATTGTTGATCATTTCCAAAGTATTCAAGATCGCCTAAGTCATGTTTCGGCAAAATCACAGGCGCGACAAGAAGAAAAAGAGGCGAAGCGAGCAGCGAAGAAAGAAGCCAAAGCTGCAGAACGCCAAGCAAAAATTGAAGCCGCTGCCCAACAAAAATTACAAGAGCGGGAACGCATGGAACAAGCGGCAGCCGAGCGCTTAACAAAAACACCAGTTGAAACCCATCAACCAATGGTGGAAGAACCGGCTGCACCAACGCCTGTTCAAATTGATTCGTTTCAACAGCAAAATCAGGCGATGCCTGTACCACCAATCGCAGCAACAAAACCTCAACGAGAGCAGGAAGAAGAGGCGTCAGATGAAGCTGGTGTTCTCGAATTTGAAATTTCTGAAGAAGCGGAAGATCGTGATTATCAACTACCACCAACTGATTTGTTAGATACAATTCAAGCAACGGATCAAAGTAGTGAATATGAAAAAATCGAAAAAAATATTGGCGTCTTAGAACAAACCTTCAAGAGCTTTGGTGTTGATGCTAAAGTAGTCAAAGCTAGTTTAGGACCATCTGTCACAAAATTTGAAGTTCAACCCGCTGTTGGGGTAAAAGTTAGCAAAATTGTTAACTTGACGGATGACATTGCTTTAGCGCTTGCGGCCAAAGACGTTCGTATGGAGGCCCCAATCCCTGGCAAATCACTAATCGGGATTGAAGTTCCTAATAGTGCAATTAGTACAGTATCCTTTAGAGATATTGTTGAGGCACAACCAAGTCATCCAGATAAACTACTAGAAGTACCTTTAGGTCGAGATATTTCAGGGATGGTTCAAACTGCGGATCTATCAAAAATGCCGCATTTATTAATTGCAGGATCGACAGGGAGTGGGAAATCGGTTGCTATCAATGGCATCATCACAGGTATTTTGATGCAAGCGAAACCCCATGAAGTAAAATTAATGATGATTGACCCGAAAATGGTGGAATTGAATGTGTACAACGGGATTCCTCATTTATTAACGCCAGTGGTTACTAATCCGAGAAAAGCAGCCCAAGCCCTACAAAAAGTAGTTCAAGAAATGGAATTTCGTTATGAAAAATTTGCAGCAACAGGCGTCCGAAATATTACTGGTTACAATCAACTAATTCAACAGAAAAATGCGGAAGATGGCGAAAATCGTCCGATTCTACCATTTATTGTTGTCATTGTTGATGAGTTAGCTGATTTAATGATGGTGGCAAGTAACGAAGTAGAAGATGCGATTATCCGCTTAGCCCAAATGGCACGGGCAGCGGGTATTCATATGATTTTAGCGACACAACGGCCAAGTGTGGATGTCATTACAGGAATCATCAAAGCAAATGTCCCTTCTCGAATGGCTTTTGCGGTCTCAAGTGGGACAGACTCGCGTACCATTATTGATACCAACGGGGCGGAGAAACTATTAGGTCGAGGCGATATGCTCTTCTTACCAATGGGAGAAAATAAACCAATTCGTATCCAAGGGGCCTTTATCTCTGATCAAGAAGTCGAACGAGTGGTTGCGTTTGTAACGGACCAACAAGAAGCTGAATATCAAGAAAGCATGATGCCAACAGATGAACCGACCACTTCAGGCGGTGGCGAAGCTCCTCAAGATGAGTTGTTTGAAGAAGCGAAAAACTTGGTGGTTGAAATGCAAACAGCTAGTATTTCATTGCTACAAAGACGTTTTAGAATTGGCTATAATCGTGCGGCTCGCTTAGTGGATGAATTGGAAGCACACGGAGTTATTGGACCATCAGAAGGTAGCAAACCAAGAAAAGTCTTTCTACAAGCGGAATCAGAAGAGGCAGCAACTGAAACGCCAGAACAATAAACAAAAAGAACAAAAATAGATAAATTTATCTATTTTTGTTCTTTTTTTATAATTTCAGCAAAGCATCATGTTATAATCATCATTTTCTGGTAAAATAGAAAGGAATAGTGCGGTTGGGAGGGAGCGTATCATGAGAAGAAAGAGCGTGCTTTATTTAGAAGTAGCAGATCAGATTAAAGAAGATATTTTGAGTGGCAAGTATCCAGTAGGAACGTTTTTACCAACAGAAACAGAATTGGAAGAGATGTTTAACGTTAGTAAAATTACGATTCGGCGGGCAATCGAAATGTTAGCAACGGAAGAATTTGTTGAGAAAAAAAGTGGCCGGGGCACAACTGTTTTAAGCAATCGTCCCTATAATAAACTATCAAAAGCAGGGACGTTCACTGAATTTTTGAATGAATCAGGTCAGAAAGTAACTAAAAAAGTTTTACAAGTTGAAAACTTGACGTTGTCAAAAGAGATGACGGCTTATCAATTTTTAGGAGAAGAAGTGGTTCACCTTTCACGGTTATATCTAATCGATGAACAACCCTATATTTATTTTAATTACTATTTGCCAGCTGCCATGAAAGACGTATCATTGACTGAATACAAGGAAGAATCCTTGTATCGTTTGATGGATCGCCATGCCATTGAAATTTATAAATTTGAAGACCGTTTTGAAGTTGCAACTTTGACAGAAGCAGAGCAAAAGATGTTGCAAACAACTGAAACAACGGGCTTAAAAAGAATTCGGCGTTCGTTAAGCCCAACAGGTCGTTGCGTAGAATATTCAGAAGCTATTTATAATACGAAGATTCATCCTTATGTGATTGAATATGAAGCATAACTTTTAAAAGAATAACAGTGCACTTACAGTAATGTAAGTTCATTGTTATTCTTTTCTATTGTCGTTTTTTTTCGTTTTCGATACACTAAATGAGTGAGAAGAATAGGAGTGGAAAATATGTTAGAAGTACAAAATTTAAAAAAAGTTTACGGAAACGAAATTAAATATGAAGCCTTAAAAGGGATTAATTTAACTGTCCAAGATGGTGAATTTATTGGTATTATGGGACCTTCTGGAAGTGGGAAAAGTACACTTTTAAATTTATTGGCAACAATCGATAGTCCAACAGACGGTGAAATACTTTTAAATGGAAAAAATCCAAACAATTTGAATCAAGAACAAATTGCTAAATTCCGTCGTACAGAATTAGGATTTGTTTTTCAAAGCTTTAATTTAATGCCAACATTAACCGTTGAAGAAAATATTGTTTTGCCATTGACGCTTGATGGAGAAAAAGTCTCTGTAATGAAACGACAATTAGCAGAATTAAGTGAGCGTTTAGGTATCAATCATCTGTTGAAAAAACGAATTGCAGAAATTTCTGGTGGACAAGCACAACGGGTCGCCGTTGCGCGGGCAATGATTCATCATCCACAATTATTATTGGCTGATGAACCAACAGGAAACTTAGATACGAAATCATCTAAGGATGTGATGGGTTTGTTACAACAATTAAACGAAGAAGAAGCGGCGACTATTTTAATGGTGACCCATGATCCGCTAGCCGCAAGTTATTGCAAGCGCATCGTCTTTATTAAAGATGGTGAATTAATTGATGAAATTGTCCAAAATGGCAATCAAAAAGAGTTCTACGATTTAATCATGATGAAACTGGCTGAGATTGAAGGTGTCGATAATGAATTTTAATCAGTTTGTTATAAGAAACACGATTCGAAATAAGCATTTATACTTGGCTTATTTCCTAAGTACAATGTTTTCTGTGATGATCTTTTTTACGTTCACTGGTTTTGTCTTTCACCCAGCCTTAGCTAATGGTTTAAATCCTAAAGCACAAATGGGAATGACGGCTGCGGCTATTATAATCTATGGTTTCTCTTTCTTATTTGTTTTATACTCGATGGATGTCTTTATCCAATCTCGAAAAAAAGAGTTTGGAACCTTGATGATTCAAGGGATGAGTCCAAAACAGTTAAAGAAAATGATTTTTATTGAAAACTTAGTGATTGGTTTCTTTGCTACAATTTTTGGTAGCATTTTAGGTGTTGGATTTTCACAGTTTATTTTATGGATTAGCAATTTATTGATGCATCTAGGTTTAGGTTTTTATTTGCCAGTGATGCCGTTTATCATTACTGTCATTTCATTTGCGGTATTGTTTTTAGTAATTTCTTTCTTTATTCAATTCCGCTTGCCAAAAGCGACACTTCAAGAGCTATTAAAAGCAGGAGAAATGGGTAAAGGTGAAATCAAAAGCTCTAAAGTTAAATCTTTCTTAGCCGTGTTACTTTTAATTGTCGGTTACGGAATTGCTTTAGTTGCTAAGGGACAGTTAGTTTTAATGGTGATGTTCCCAGTAATTTTCTTAGTTATTTTAGGGACAAAATTCTTATTTGACCAATTGAGTGTTTCTGTCATTGAACGTTTAAAACGGAAACCAAAAATCTTTTGGAAAAAAACCAATATGGTCGTTTTATCAGATTTGGCTTTCCGTATGAAAGATAATGCACGTTCGTTCTTCTTGGTTTCGGTGATTTCAACGGTCGCTTTTGCTGCCATTGGAACGTTATACGGCGTGAACGAGATGATTTTTAAAGGAATAAGTTCTGTACCGTACGAACTGACATTGTCTGATTCGACCAACCCAGAAAATCAAGAAATGAAACAATTTGCGACAAAAACATTCCAAGAAAAAAATATTCAGTTTGATCAGATTGATTACACAATGTACAAAACAAGTGCCGGTATCCAATTGATTAAAACATCTGAATATAATAAACTTGCAAAATTTATAGATGAACCAACTTTAACAGGTGAGAAAGTAGTTAATTTATCACAAAAAGATGCTCCTTCTGCTGCATCAGTAGATGTCAAATCTGTTCAATTGGGAAATGATCAAGTTTTAAACATTGATAAAACAGAAGAAACCAATGTATTACCGACTTTTGGCGGTGTGGTTGTTATCCCAGATAGTACCTCAACTGATGGAATCAAAGCGGAAACAGAAACAATTTGGCAGCCCAAAGCAGGAACCAATCGTGAAGAATTGATAAAAGCAGAAAATATCATTGGTGACAAGTATCCCATGTTAGTAGGAACAGCTGCAATGTCGGCAGCCATTACGCAACATTATACGCCAGTTCTATTTGTCGGACTATTTATCGGTATCGTGTTCTTTGTCTCTGCGGGTAGTTTCTTATACTTCCGTTTATACAGTGATATGAATACAGACGTTGAAAAATTCAAGATGATTTACAAACTTGGTTTGACGAAAAAAGAATTGAAGAAAATGATTTACCAACAAGTAGGTATTTTATTCTTTACCCCAATTGTTGTTTCATTTATTCATGGAGCTGTTGCTTTGAAAGCAATGTATGCTGTCTTAGATCAGCCAATGCAATTAGCTGGCTGGGAAGTTTTAGGTGTTTTCTTATTGATTCAGGTCGTTTACTATTTAATTGCCAGAACGTTCTACTTCAAAAAAGTTTATCACTTAGTGAAAGATTAATTATAAAAAATCGTTAAGTATACACGCTTAACGATTTTTTTTGATGCTCTTCGTGATATTGCATTCAAAGTGAGAATACGTTATAGTTATGAAGCGAATGTAATAGCAGAAATGAGGAAAAGAAATGCAGAAAGAATCCATTTATGGACTGACGAGAGAACAGCTTGTGGACTGGTTTTTAGCCCATGGCGAGAAGAAATTTCGCGCAACACAAGTGTGGGAATGGTTGTATACAAAACGTGTTGCTTCATTTAGTGAAATGTCGAACATTTCTAAATCGCTGATGACTTTATTAGAAGAGAATTTTTCATTAAATCCATTAAAACAAGTCATTGTGCAAGAAGCGCAGGATGGTACTGTGAAGTATTTATTTGAATTACCAGATAAAAATATGATTGAAACAGTCTTAATGCGTCAAGAATATGGATTATCTGTTTGTGTGACCACTCAAGTTGGCTGCAATATTGGGTGTACATTTTGTGCTAGCGGGCTATTAAAAAAACAAAGAGATTTAACTGCTGGCGAGATTGTCGCCCAAATTATGTGGGTACAACATTATTTCGATGAACGTGGGTTGGATGAACGTGTTAGCCATGTCGTTGTGATGGGAATTGGTGAACCATTTGATAATTATGCCAATGTCATGAACTTTTTACGAACGATTAATGATGATAAAGGGTTGGCTATTGGTGCCCGCCATATTACAGTTTCAACAAGTGGTTTAGTGCCAAAAATTCGTGAATTTGCAGACAGTGGACTACAAGTAAACTTAGCAATCTCATTACATGCTCCTAACAATGAAGTCCGTACATCAATTATGCGGATTAATCGTAGTTTTCCAATTGAAAAATTAATGGCAGCAATTGATGAATACATTGAAAAAACCAACCGGCGTGTTACATTTGAATATATTATGTTGAGTCAAGTGAACGACCGACCAGAACATGCTCAACAATTAGCAGATTTACTACGGAATAAGAAAAAACTTTCTTATGTTAATCTGATTCCGTATAACCCAGTGAGTGAACACGATCAATATAGCCGAAGCTCTAAAGAAGCGGTATTAAAATTTTATGATGTACTCAAAAAGAATGGCATCAATTGTGTTATTCGTAAAGAGCACGGAACAGATATTGATGCGGCTTGCGGACAATTACGCAGCAAACAAATGAAAAAAGAAAAAGTCAAAAACCAATAACGTAGTTAAAATCGGATCAGAAAGGTTTCTTTTTGATTCGATTTTTCATTTATTTAATGAAAAATCGTCGGTTTCTCAGTTCTTGTTTATAAACAAAAGATGAATGCTCTAAAACTTTTATGACAAATTTTCTTTTTGTGGTTTTCAAACTTGAAATTCTAAAAGAAATAGCTATACTGAAAAGAGATCGTTACAGAATTTTTCATGAAAACAGCTATTATTTTCGTTATCTTTTCAAGAAAGTGAAAATTTTGTTACGCTTGTTTAGTTTAAATGAAATGAGGGAGTCTATGGAGAAAAAGCAATTAAAAAGAGAGATCACAACGTTTGGCGCGTTATCCACGGTAATGGGTACGGTGATTGGCGCTGGTGTTTTCTTTAAAGCTGCGAGTGTCGTTGGACACGCACAGTCAGCTAGTTTAGCTATCTTTGCTTGGGTGTTAGGTGGTGCCTTAACCATTTGTGCAGGATTAACCAGCGCCGAACTTGCTACAGCAATCCCTGAAACAGGTGGCGCCGTGAAGTATATTGAATATACATATGGTAAATTAGCTGGTTTTCTTTTAGGTTGGGCACAAAGTATCATTTATTATCCTGCCAATATTTCGGCGTTATCCATTATTTTTAGTACACAACTAATCAATTTGTTTCATTTATCGGCAAATTTATTGATTCCAATTGCCATTCTTGCGGGAACCAGTATCACGATAATTAATTTATTAGGAACAAAAATTGCTTCTTTGGTCCAATCAACGACATTGGTAGTAAAACTGATTCCAATTGCCTTGATTTCTTTAGTGGGGTTATTTACTCCAGGACAAGTAGCTGTTTCGCTTTTTCCCATTGAAACAACAGCGAATACTGGCTTTTTAGTTGCTTTTAGTGGTGCCTTAGTTGCCACCATGTTTGCTTATGATGGCTGGCTAGGTGTGGGTAACGTGGCTGGTGAAATGAAGCGACCAGAAAGAGACTTGCCTAAAGCCATTATTTTTGGTTTGTTATTGATTACTTTAATTTATGCCTTAATTAATTTTGTGTTTCTAAAAACATTACCAATTGAGCAAATCGCTGGGAATTTGAATGCAGCTTCGGATGCTTCTGTGGCTATTTTTGGACCAATTGGCGGCAAAATCGTAACTATTGGGATTTTAATCTCTGTATATGGTGCGTTAAACGGCTACACAATGACAGGGATTCGGATTCCTTATGCCTTAGCCTTAGATAATCTGATGCCTTTTAGTCGTCAGTTTCAAAAGTTGTCTAAACGTTTTGTTGTTCCTTACGTTGCTGGAATTTTTCAGTTAGCCGTGGCCATTATTATGATGTTTTTCGGGACCTTCGATTTATTGACGGATATGTTAGTTTTTGTTATGTGGCTGTTTAATCTATTAATTTTCTTAGCCGTTTTTATTTTAAGAAAACGAGAACCTGAATTAAAACGTCCGTATAAAGTTCCTGGCTATCCAATTATTCCAATTATCGCAAGTCTAGGTGGTATCTTTATCTTGGTTACAACGAGTATTACACAGCCTATTCTTGCATTGATTGGTATAGGGATTACGCTTCTAGGAATTCCAGTTTATTTAGTTAATAAACAAAAAACGAAGCCAAAAACGTAAACGATCCAATCGGATTATCATAGTTTTTCTCAAAAATTTTGTGATTCAGAGAAATTTTTGAAAACTAAACGCAAGATTTTTTTAGTATAATATTAAGTGTCTAGGAGTTCCACTATTTTGGGGAAGATAGATGGACAGCGCAAACTTCAAAAAAAGAACCTTCATCTTTATTGGTGAAGGTTCTTTTTTTTTGCTGAAATCATAAAATAAATGCGTAGTTTATTAGTGAGAGGAGGAAATGAATGACTGAAAATGTAAAAAAATTAGCCCATCAATTAATTGAATGGGGCGTTCTTCATGGAGCGCAAGACGTTTATTTTTTACCTAATGATACTGAAATAGCCATCTCTTTTCGGACAGGGATGCAACGGACACCTTACACACAAGTTTCCGCAGAAATAGGCGAAAAGTTAATTTTCCACTTTAAATTTATCGGCGGCATGGATGTCGGAGAAAGACGAAAAGCACAATTAGGCGCGACAACTTATCTAATTGGCGAGACGAAGCAACGCTTGCGTTTATCATCTGTGGGAGATTTTCAGAATCGAGAGAGCTTAGTGATTCGTTTTTTGCACCGATTTGGTGAACAAGCTGAACATTTTTTCTTTCCCCACCAGCTGAATGAAATTGAAGCATCTTGTCAGAAACGAGGACTTTATTTATTCAGTGGGCCAGTTGGTTCTGGGAAAACAACAACCATGTATCGTGTGGCTAAACAAAGAAGTGGCGAACAACAAGTGATAGCAATTGAGGATCCTGTTGAAATTGAGGAAAAGCAGTTTTTACAGTTGCAAACAAATGAAAAAATTCAGTTAACGTACGAAGCCTTGATCAAAGTTTGCTTGCGCCATCATCCTGATATTTTGATTATTGGTGAAATTCGTGATGGCGAGACGGCTCAAGCAGTTATTCGAGCCGCCTTAACGGGTCATACTATTTTTGCGACAATTCACGCCCGTAACTTATTGGGGGTGCAACGGCGTTTGATAGAATTAGGTGGCCCAGAGCATGAATTGGCTGAATGCTTGCAAGGTATCATTTACCAACAGATTTTGACAACCACGATTAATAAGGAACAAGTAGCGGGAATTCTTTATGATTATTTCTTCTTTAAGGAAGCTGTTATAAAGAGTAGTTGGCAAAAGAATCTAAGAAAGGCGTGGGCGTATGGGTTTATTACAGAAAAAACGTATTTTCAAGCCATCGAATAAACTAACAAAAAAACAACAGCAGCTTTTTTTGAAACTATTAGCGGATTTACTTGCCAATGGTTTTAATATACAAGAAAGTTTTTCCTTCATGAAAAAATCAAACGCATTACCTCAGCACAGTATAACTTTTTTAGTTGAAGGTTTTTCCTCAGGCATTGCCTTACAAGCTTTAGTCGAAGAATTAGGATTTTCAACAATGGTCTCGGCTCAATTATCGTTTGCTACCGCACACGGGGATTTGGTAGGGACACTACAAGCGATTTCCGAACATTTTTTTCAAACGGAAAAATATCGGCAACAGTTCTTTAAAATAATTAGTTATCCGCTGCTCCTGATTGTTTTTTTGATTCTCGTCATTGTTGGTATTCGGCAATTTTTATTGCCCCAATTAATGGAAAATGATACCAATAGTTATTCTAAAAATATTGGGATTCTTCTGATTGTGTACAGTCCGTACATTCTGGTTACCTTAGTTTTTGTCCTCTCATTTAGTTTCTTTATTTTAAGCCGTTATTTGAAGCATCAGTCTGCTATTCAGCGAGCGTTCATTTATCTGAAATTGCCAATTATCCGTGGCCTTTATCGGGAATACGTCAGTGCTTTTTTTGCACTAGAATGGGGGAAGTTGCTCGCACAAGGATTAGAAATGAAAGAAGTCATCGATTTGATGCGCCATACAACCAATTACCCCTTAATGAAAGAATTAGCTGGAGCAATTAGTGAAGGTCTGCTAGTTGGTGAAACCTTACATAGACAATTAGCTGCTTATCCTTTTTTTACAAAAGCATTGGGTTTAATGATTCAACAAGGAGAAGTAAAAGGAAAATTAGGCAAGGAGTTGATGGTTTATAGTAATGTCTGTTTCCAAGGTTTTTTCAAAAAAATTGAACGAGTTATTACTCTTGTTCAACCATTTATTTTTATCATAATTGCTTGTTTAATTATCGGTGTTTATGGGGCAATGTTGCTGCCTATTTATGGCAATATGGAAGGAGTTTTATAATGAAAAAGAAACAAAAATACGCAGGGTTTACATTATTAGAAATGTTGATTGTCTTATTGATTATTTCCGTATTGATTTTACTTTTTGTCCCTAACTTAGCGAAACATAAAGAAACAGTTGATAAAAAAGGCAATGAAGCAATCGTAAAAATTGTGGAATCACAAATCGAGCTCTATACACTAGAAAAAAATAGGACGCCTTCCTTAAATGAATTAGTCAACGAAGGCTACATTACTAAAGAACAGTTAGATAAATATATAGCAGAAAAGCAATGAACAAGTCAGCAGGATTCACATTAATGGAAACACTTGCTAGTTTGACGATTGTTTGCTTTATGACTATGCTCCCAACACTCGCTATTCACCGCTGGCAAGAAACGTTAAAAATTGAACAGTTTCTTGCTACGGTAGAAAAACAACTTCGTTTTGCGCAACAGCAAGCAATTGTTTTAGAGGAAACACAAGAAGTTTGGTTTTTTGAAGAACAACAAAGCTTTTCATTTCCTGATAAATTGAACCAATCAGCTGGAAGGACTTCGCTAGCTGTACCTGAAAAAATGACAGTGAGTGGTCCAAACAAGCTCAGTTTTCTTCATTCGTCAGGGAACAATGGCCGTTTAGTGAAATATATTTTTACTTGGACTGAAAAGAAACAGCAACTTATTTTACAATTTCAGATGGGGAGTGGCAAATATACGAAGAAAATTAACTATTTATAGTGGTTTTATTTTATTAGAGAGTCTCGTTAGTTTTAGTGTTGTATGTGTGGTAGCAGGGATATTCTCCCTGACTATTACACAATTAATTCAGCAAAATTATCAACGGGAGCAACAATTAACGCGTACTCGTCTAGGATACGAAGCAATTTTATTTTTAGAGCAGACGGGTGATTTACGTTTCAAAGAGCGGATATATCAAGGAGAAACTTACCGATTTTCTTTGATGGAGAACGAGGGAAGAAGGATACTAAAAGTCACAGATTCAAGAGGAGCGATTTTGATTGGTGAATAAAAAATATGCGGGTTTTACGATGTTAGAGTGTTTAGTGGCACTAGTCGTTTTAAGTTGTATGTGTCAATTGTTTCAGTTGATGATTCAACAAAGTTTTATCGGAAATCAATATTTGAAAAACAATGATTCGAAATCCTGGCATATATTTTTAATTCAATTAGAAAAAGAATGTCAAAAGCTTGTTTTCCAAACAGGCTCTGCTCAAGAGATTTCTTTCCTCGACTCAGAAACAAACAAGACTATTTCAATTCAAATCAAAGAAGATAAAATTATTAAGCGAGTCAATGGTAAAGGCTATCAACCGCTGTTAATTGGTATCAAAAATGGCCAGTTTAAAAATGAAGGACAATCGTTTACTTTGGAAGTTACTTTTACTTCTGGAAAAACATTTGATAGTTTTTTTCCGATAAAGGGAGAATTTTAATGAAGCAAAAATATTCAGGAAACTTATTGTTCACGGCCATGGCCTTTGTTTATTTGATGAGTTTTCTCGCCCTTCAGTTACTAGAAGAACGTCAGTTAACACAAAAATTTACGCAAGCTACCCAGGAATACTATGCAGGGAAAAGTATCCTTCATTTATTTCTTGCAGATGTTAAACAAAATAGACGAAAGTTAAAAACAGAAGAAAAGCTCATGTACGAGCAAGTAACCCTCGATTATACATACAAAAATGAACAATTAAGAATAACTGTTTTATTAAACAAATCTGGTCGAAAATACCAATATCAAGAGAAAGTTTCTCATCAAAAAAAAGCGGAAACAATGCTGGAATAGCGTTGTTTTTCTACAAATTATTAGATTTTAGAAGAAAGACAGTAAAGGCATTGATTATTCTTTCTTTTTTCGTTAAAATAAAACAGGTATGGAAGTTGTTACATTTTGAATAGAATAGAGGTGCTAATTTGTTCCCAGAAAAAATTGAAGAGGCTTTCGAGCCAATGGAACAAGCAATCCAGTTATTGCAACAGTCATTGGATACTTCTTTTTTAGATGCGTATATTGAAAATGGTGAAAATATTTTAGATGATTTTCAAGTACGAGTACTTGACGGAGTACCTAATCCAGAGACAGTGAAACAATTAGAAACGCTGTATCATACGATTAAAAATATTGATTTAGCTCCTGAAGATGTGCGACGCTTGTCCCAATTACTTTTGTTAAAAGGAACGAGAAAAGAGCAGCTTCAAGCAAATCATCAATTGACGCCAGACGGTATTGGCTTTTTGTTTGTTTATTTAGTAGAACAATTAACAAATAAATCAGAGACATTAAAAATTTTAGATCCTGCTTCAGGAATGGGAAATTTACTGTTAACGGTTCTGCTGAACCTTGAAACAGCTGGTTACAAAGTTTCTGGTTATGGTGTGGATATCGATGAAACACTTTTGGCAGTATCTTCTGTGAACAATGCTTGGTCACAAGCTAATATTCAGTTGTTCCATCAAGACGGATTGCAAGATTTGTTATTGGATCCAGTTGATTTAGCATTAAGTGACTTACCGATTGGCTATTATCCAAATGATGAGCGAGCAAAGGGATTTGCTGCTGCTGCTGAGGAAGGCCATAGTTATGCGCATCATTTATTAATGGAGCAAGCTATGAAATACGTGAAGCCAGCAGGGTTTGGCTTATTCTTAATCCCGACCAATATTTTAGAGACTGAGCAAAGTGAATTCTTTAAAAATTGGTTGACAAAAAATGTCTATTTACAAGGAATGATACAGTTACCTGATGAATTGTTTAAGTCAGAACAATCACGTAAAAGTATCTTGCTTGTTCAAAACAAGGGTGCAGATGCTGAGCAAGTGAAGGAAGTTTTGTTAGCAAAACTTGCCTCTTTGAAAGATATCAATAAAGTAACGGAGTTCTTTAAACAATTTGAAGCTTGGAAAGCTTCAAATTTAAAATAAAATAGTAACGAAGAGGAGAAAATTATGTCTAAAACAATTGCAATTAATGCAGGTAGTTCAAGTTTAAAATGGCAATTATACCAAATGCCAAATGAAGAAGTGATCGCTAAAGGAATCGTTGAACGTATTGGCTTAAAAGATTCTATCTTCACAATTAAATATGGTGAAGGACAAAAATATGAAGTAATTGTTGATATTGATAACCATGAAGTGGCAGTAAAAATGTTACTAGACCAATTAATCGACTTAAACATTTTAGGTTCTTATGATGAAATTACTGGTGTTGGTCACCGTGTAGTTGCTGGTGGAGAAGAATTTAAAGATTCTGTTGTTATTACAGACGAAGTATTAGAAAAAATTGAAGCTTTATCTGAATTAGCACCTTTACACAACCCAGCGAATGCAATGGGAATTAAAGCATTTAAACATATCTTACCAGAAATCATTAGCGTGGCAGTCTTTGATACGTCGTTCCACACAACAATGCCAGAACACAACTATTTATATAGTGTACCGCGTGAATATTATGAAAAATTTGCTGCACGTAAATATGGGGCACATGGAACAAGTCATCGTTATGTCTCTCAACGTGCTGCAGAAATGCTAGGTCGTCCAATTGAAGACTTGAAAATTATCACTTGTCACTTAGGAAATGGTGCTTCAATCACTGCAGTTGATGGTGGAAAATCAGTCGATACATCGATGGGCTTCACTCCTCTTGCTGGTGTTACAATGGGGACTCGTTCAGGGGATGTTGATGCGTCACTATTGCCTTATTTAATGACAAAACTTGGCTTGACTGATGTACAAGACATGGTTGATATTTTAAACAAAAAATCTGGTTTATTAGGTTTAACAAATGGTTTATCAAGCGACATGCGCGATATTCAATCAAATCTAGATAAACCTGAAGTTCAAACAGCATACAACATTTTTATCGATCGTATTCGTAAATACATTGGTAGCTATGTCACTGTTATGAATGGCGTTGATGCGATTGTCTTTACTGCTGGAATCGGTGAAAATGCAGTTGGCGTTCGTAAAGATATTATTGATGGCATGACTTGGTTTGGTTGTGAAATCGATGATGACAAAAATAATGTACACGGTGAAGAAGCAGTTATCTCAACTGATGATTCAAAAATCAAGCTTATGTTAGTACCAACTGATGAAGAGTTAATGATTGCCCGTGACGTAGAACGTCTAAAATAATTAAACGAACACATCTTGTGAGATGCTCTCACAAGGTGTGCTTAATAGGTAAATAAGAAAAAACTGAGCCAACTATCAAAAGTGATAGTTGGCTCAGTTTCTTTTTATTTTTCTTCATTTTTTGGTAATTTGTTGTCTAAATCCGTCCGTACAACGAGAACATCGCAGCTAGCGTTACGGATAACTGATTCAGAGACAGAGCCAATAAATAAACGCTCAACGGCATTTAATCCAGTTGCTCCTAACATAATTAAATCAATGTTGTATTCTTTTGGTAATTCTTTGGCAATAATGTTCTTAGGAGAACCATAGGCTAGAACGCTAGAGACTTTTGTTTGTCCCATATCCACCGCTTGTTGTTGGTAGGTGTCTAAGGTTTCTTTTGCCATTGACATTGCTTCTTCTGCTAGCGCACCATCAAAAGAGGACACTGATTGGAAAGAGCGCGTATCAACAACATGTGCTAATAGTAATTCAGCATCGTTTCGTTTAGCGACGTTGACCGCTTTTTTAAAGGCTAAGTCTGCTTCGTCAGAACCATCGATTGCTATCATAATTTTTTGATATTGTTGTAACATAATAACCGCTCCTTTCAGCGTAAAAAAAATCATTAATTGTTTCTATAATAATTGTAAAACAAATAAAGAAAAAAAGAAACTGAAACCGCTTCTTTTTTTCTGAATATTGGCATTTTTTTGTAAAAAAAGAGGTCGGGATAGAAGCGTTTAACTCCGAGAAATAAGAAGGGATTTCCGAAAATTGTTCTTTAATTTTTGGAGAATTCCGGCTTATTTCCGAAGGAGTTGCTTCTGTTCCCGCCGTTTATCAGTTTTTGAGCGTGGAGCAAAAATCCAAAGTGATTTTTGTCCCACGCTCTTTAAATTCATCGTCTTTTATGACATTTTTTTTGCAAAAGTTAAACTAAACAACGTTGAAAGTAATAAAACAAAAAAGATAAAACCAATTGACAATAACGGGCGATTAAAAATAGCCGCTAGAACACCTAGAATGGCGATAATCAAGTAATAACGCCCAAAACGTTCGATAAACTGTTGACTTTCTGTTGCAGTTTCTTTTTTTAAGAGTGGTAAAAAAGCTGCACTTTTCTTCATCAAATAATAACTGGCTACGCCTGTGACAACGGCGAGTAATAGTACGAGTATACGAATCATCTTGTCCTCCAAAAAAAAACAACTTGCCAGAGCAAATTGTTTAGAAATCTTCATAAAAATGGTAAAATCCGTCGATGCCGGTAATCGTCCTAGAGTATTGAACCCGCAAGATAAGCAGGTGGGTTCCTCGATCGCAGTATTGAACTACCAAAAGAAAAGGCATGTTACCAACTTTGATACAAGCAGGATCCCTAGATATCAATAAAAATGTTCGGTCAACACAGTGAAAGGACAACGCGTACATCACAGATTTACCATCTTTATAATAGCATACTCTCTCAAAATCGGCAACGAGATTGTTTCTTTTTTTGAAAGCGTATTATTTTGTTATTTTTTCTGTTTCCATTCTTGGATACGCTTGAGTTGCTGATGTAAGGCTTGTTCATATTTACCAATATCAATCGGCTCGTAATAACGTGCCTCTTTTAATTTGTCAGGTAAGTATTGCTGATTGACCCAACCGTTTTCAAAATTATGTGGGTATTGATAACCAATACCACGGTTTAATTCTTTGGCTCCAGCATAGTGGGCATCACGCAAATGATCAGGAACGTCTCCCACAGAGCCTTGTCGAATATCTGCCAAAGCAGCATCAATCGCTGTGACTGCAGAATTTGATTTTGGCGATAAACATAAATCAATGACGACACTAGCTAGAGGAATCCTAGCTTCTGGAAACCCTAGCTTTTCGGCGGCTTGAACAGCGGTGACTGTCCGAGCGGCGGCCGCAGGATTCCCAAGACCGATATCCTCGTAAGCAATGACCATTAAACGACGACAAATAATCGGTAAATCACCTGCTTCAACTAAGCGACCCAAATAATGAAGTGCAGCATCTACATCGCTTCCTCGGATCGACTTTTGGAAAGCGGAAATCACGTCATAATGGGCATCGCCATCTTTATCATGGGTTATGGCTTTTCGTTGCACGCACTCTTCAATAATCGGTAAGGTGATCTTAATTTCGCCTTGTTCATTTTTGGGTGTTGATTTAACAGCTAATTCTAGTCCATTTAGCGCACTACGTAAGTCACCGTTCGTTGCGCGTGTCAAATGTTGTAATGCTTTTTCTTCTAAGTGGACGGGATAATCGCCTAAGCCACGTGTGCTATCGGTTAAGGCTTCTTGAATCGCTTGCTGAATGTCTGTTTCTGTTAAAGGCTTTACTTCAAAAATTTGCGTGCGACTACGAATCGCAGGATTAATTGTGATATATGGATTTTCGGTAGTGGCTCCAATCATAATAATTCGTCCGTTTTCTAAATGAGGGAGCAAAAAATCTTGTTTTGTTTTATCTAATCGGTGAATTTCATCAAGCAGTAAAATCACTGTGCCACTCATTTTGGCTTCTTCAGCAACGATTTGTAAATCTTTTTTAGTGTCTGTGGCCGCGTTCAACATGCGAAAGGCATAATTTGTTGAACCAGCGATTGCGCTGGCAATACTGGTTTTACCAGTGCCAGGCGGCCCATAAAGAATCATCGATGAAAGCATTTTGGCTTCGACCATCCGACGAATAATTTTACCAGGGCCGACTAAATGTTGTTGACCAACCACTTCGTCTAAGTGACGAGGTCGCATTCGATAGGCTAAAGGTTGTTGCATAAAAGGACCTCCTTTTTCATAATCATCTTATTATAACATAAAGAACGTACATTCGCTTTTTGGTGGTTTTTTGGGTTTTAGATGGATATAGCGGAAGGTTTCGTGTATGATAGGGAGTGGTGAAAGAAATGAAAGAAACGATAAATATCTTTAACACAAAAACAACTGAAGAAGTGGCACAATATTTGTTAGGGATGTATTTAGAGAACGAAACAGCAACAGGCGTTTTAGGTGGGTACATTGTGGATGCAGAAGCTTATTTAGGTCCTGATGATGAGGCGGCCCATAGCTTTGGCTTGAGAAAAACGCCACGCTTACAAGCCATGTATGACAAACCAGGCACGATTTATTTATATACTATGCACACGCATTTAATTTTAAATATGGTGACACAAGAACAAGGCAAACCACAAGGGGTGATGATCCGTGCGATTGAACCTGTTGAAGGTGTTGACAAAATGATTGAAAATCGCCAAGGACGTCAAGGCGTGGAATTGACCAATGGACCAGGTAAATTAGTTGCAGCCTTAGGAATTGATAAGCAATTATATGGGCAGTCGATTTTTTCTAGTTCGTTACGGCTCGTGCCAGAAAAACGAAAATTTCCGAAAAAAATTGAGGCACTACCACGAATTGGGATTCCCAATAAAGGTCGTTGGACAGAGTTGCCTTTAAGATACGT
This sequence comes from Enterococcus sp. DIV1758, assembly GCF_051711985.1. Lineage (NCBI taxonomy): Bacteria > Bacillati > Bacillota > Bacilli > Lactobacillales > Enterococcaceae > Enterococcus > Enterococcus sp. DIV1758. Next base: position 1,717,196 of record NZ_JBIOOA010000001.1, on the reverse strand, counting down.
CGTGGCTGGCAATCCATATATTTCTAAACAAAAAAGAACAGCAGTAGACCAAATAGATTTTGGCTGGAAGGATGAAGAAAATGAAAAAAGCAACAATGCTCACATACTTAGAGGAACAACTTGAAAAACACTTAGCAGATTACGAAGTAGGCCTTGATTGGGATCGCAAAAACCATACCATCGAAGTCATTGTTCGTTTATATGCAGAAAACAATGAACAAGTGGCGATTGATGATGTTGACGGTACGCTTTCAGAAGAAGAATTCATTGAATTTGAAGATGGCTTGTTATTTTATAATCCGCAAAAGTCAGTCGTTGATGATGAAGAGTATTTAGTCACAATTCCTTATGAAGGAAAAAAAGGGCTACGCAAAGCAGTTTTAGACGGATTCATTCACTATTTAAAAGTGGTTTTAGATGAAGGGCAAAGTGATTTGTTAGACTTTTTATCAGATGAAACAGCGGAAGTTTTTGAATTGCATTGGGAGCCAGCAGATTTTGAAGCGATGATTAAAAAAGTGGCAGAAACAGAAAAAGAACAATGGATTGCGTATCCAAGTTATTAATTTAGAGGTGAGAACATGAAGTGGACAGAAGTAAAAGTAGAAACGGCTAGCGAAGCAGTTGAAGCAATTTCAAACATTATGATGGAAGCTGGCGCAAGTGGTGTGGCCATTGAAGATGCGTTGGACATTGAAAATTTTGAAAGTGATCTGTATGGGGAAATTTTAGATAAAGAGCAATTCACCCACATTAAAGAAGGGGCGATTGTGATGGCTTATTTTCCTGAAACAACCTTCTTACCAGAAATTTTACCATTTATGAAAGAAAATATTTTACGCTTGCCTGAGTACGGCTTATCCATTGGTAAAAACGAAATGACAATTAGTGAAGTAGCAGAAAGCGACTGGGCAACTGCTTGGAAAAAATATTATCATCCTGTCCGTGTCACACGATTCTTAACGATTGTGCCAAGTTGGGAAGCCTATCACGCACAAGATGAAGCAGAAAAAATTATCACATTGGATCCGGGCATGGCGTTCGGCACAGGCACGCATCCAACGACTCGTTTAACCTTGCAAGCTTTAGAAACTGTTTTACGTGGTGGCGAAACAGTTCTAGATGTAGGAACGGGTTCTGGTGTTTTGAGTATTGCCAGTCGCTATTTAGGGGCTAAAGACGTCTACGCATATGATTTAGATGAAGTAGCAGTTGCAGCGGCAAAAGAAAATATGGATTTAAATCCCATTGCGGCCGATGTTCATGTGTCAGCCAATGATTTACTAAAAGGGATTGACCATTCTGCTGATGTAATCGTCGCAAATATTTTGGCAGATATTATTGTGTTAATGATTGAAGATGCTTGGCGTTTGCTAAAACAAGACGGTACCTTCATTATTTCTGGAATTATTGAAGATAAAAAAGCAATGGTTTTAGAAGCACTAACGAAAGTCGGGTTTGTGGTGGACCAACTCTTTAATCAAGGCGATTGGTATGCGATTATCTTGAAGAAACCAGAGGAAGAGTAAAATGCAACGGTATTTCATGAAAGAAGATTATCAAGAAAAAGATTTGTATAAAGTCGCAGATGAAAACTATCATCATATTGTGCGAGTTATGCGAATGACGCCGAATGATCGTTGTTATTTAGTATTTCAAAATAAAACTGCCATTTTAGCTGAGATTGTGGAAATTGATCCAACGTCTGTTTACTTTAAAGAAATTAGTAAAGAAGAAATGGACAAAGAATTGCCAATTGAAGTGACGATTGCGTGTGGGTTACCAAAAGGGGACAAGTTAGAATGGATTGTTCAAAAAGGCACGGAGCTAGGTGGCAATCAGTTTATCGGCTTTCCTGCGAAAACTTCCGTTGTCAAATGGGACCACAAAAAAAGAGCAGCCAAAGAAAAAAGATTACAAAAAATTGCCACAGAAGCGGCGGAACAATCGCATCGGCAGCAGACACCAAGTGTTTCTTTGGTGGAAAAAACACAAGAAATCATTGCGCAATTTGACTCATATGACACAGTCTTGGTTGCGTATGAAGAATCAGCAAAACAAGGAGAAAAAAGTCAGTTAGCACAAGTATTATCCACTTGCCAGCCAGGCGCACGTTTGTGTGTGCTCTTTGGACCTGAAGGTGGCTTTGCACCGCAAGAAATTGAACAATTTCTGCAGGCTGGGGCGAAACTTTGCGGGTTGGGTCCGAGAATTTTACGAGCAGAAACAGCACCGTTGTATCTTTTAAGTGCGGTTAGCTACCAAATGGAACTTTTAAATTAAACGAAAGCCCGCCTGTAAAATTCTTGTAGGCATTCTCTTTGAATAAACAGAGAGTAAAAAAGCGACAGTGATTGAAATTTAAGGGAAATTTAGTATAATAGAGTTGTTGAAAGTGCTACTGTTTCAAGTGGTACTTTTCTTTTTTATTAAAATAGATAAAACGTGAACGAAGTGTTCTTTATCCAAAGGTCACCTTCATAGAGGAGTGAATACCATGCCAAAAGAAGAAATACTGACAGGCCCAGCGGTCATCAAAATTGTAAGTACCTATATGGGACCAGAACATGTTGAGTTGGTTCAAAAAGCATTAACTTATGCTGAAAAAGCACACGAAGGTCAAGTCCGACAATCAGGTGAACCTTACATCATCCATCCGATTCAAGTGGCAGGCATTCTGGCTGAATTACATATGGATCCCCATACTGTAGCAACAGGATTTTTACATGATGTTGTCGAAGATACGGACGTAACACTGGACGATTTAAAAGAAGAATTTGGCGAAGACATCGCAATGTTAGTCGATGGCGTAACGAAACTAGGAAAAATTAAATATAAATCTCATGAAGAACAATTAGCTGAAAATCATCGAAAAATGTTATTGGCAATGGCGCAAGATTTACGGGTTATTATGGTGAAACTAGCCGATCGTTTGCACAATATGCGCACATTAAAACATTTACGTGAAGATAAGCAACGACGGATTGCACAAGAAACTTTAGAAATTTATGCGCCTTTAGCACATCGCTTAGGGATTAGTCGAATTAAATGGGAATTAGAAGATACGGCCTTACGTTATATTAACCCCAACCAATACTATCGAATTGTTAATTTGATGCAAAGCAAACGCGATGAACGTGAAGCTTATGTGGCAGAAGCAGTCGAAGATATTCGTTTAGCTACGGAAGATTTAGAAATTTACGCAGAAATATATGGTCGACCAAAACATATTTATTCAATCTATCGTAAAATGAAGGACCAAAAGAAACAGTTTAATGAAATCTATGACTTATTAGCCATTCGTGTTATCGTCGATTCCATTAAAGATTGCTATGCCGTGTTAGGGGCGATTCATACACGTTGGACACCAATGCCAGGTCGCTTTAAAGATTATATTGCTATGCCAAAAGCGAATATGTATCAATCTATCCATACGACAGTTATTGGACCAAAAGGGAATCCAGTAGAGGTCCAAATTCGGACCCATGAGATGCACCAAATCGCCGAATTTGGGGTGGCGGCTCACTGGGCCTATAAAGAAGGCAAAGCGGAAAAAATTGAAACAGATGAACTGACGAAGCAAGTCGATTGGTTCCATGAAATTATTGAATTACAAGATGAAAGCTATGATGCTTCTGAATTTATGCAAGGTGTTAAAGAAGACATTTTTAGTGACAAAGTCTATGTCTTTACGCCAAGTGGAGATGTAACCGAACTGCCAAAAGGCTCCGGACCACTAGATTTTGCCTACAGCATTCATACTGAAATTGGAAATAAAACAACCGGTGCGAAGGTCAACGGCAAAATGGTACAGTTAGACTATGTCCTAAAAAATGGGGATATTATTGAAGTCTTAACATCACCGAATTCTTTCGGACCTAGTCGCGACTGGCTGAAAATGGTTAAAACAAGTAAAGCCAAAAATAAAATCAAACGTTTCTTTAAAGAACAAGACCGTGAAGATAACATTATTAAAGGGCATGATGCTGTCATTAAATACATGACAGAAATCGGCTTTACACCGAAAGAATTTTTAACGAAGAATAAAATGGCGGAAGTGCTAGATAAATTTAAATTTCAAACGGAAGATGATTTATTTGCGGCAGTAGGTTATGGCGAAGTAAGTGCGCAAGTAGTGTGCAATCGTTTAACAGAAAAAGAACGCCGCGAACAAGAGTTGGAACGCCAACGTCAAGAAGCAGAAGAGTTGTTAAATCAGCCAGCTAAAAAAGAATCAGAAAAAATGAAAGTTCGTCATGAAGGCGGCATCGTGATTCAAGGGGTGGACAACCTATTGATTCGTTTAAGCCGCTGTTGTAATCCAGTGCCTGGTGATGAAATCGTTGGTTACATTACCAAAGGACGGGGCGTTTCAATTCATCGTGCGGACTGTCCTAACGTACAACATCAAGAAGAACTAGCACAACGTCTAATTGAAGTTGAGTGGGAAGATACCGAGCACAGTCGCAAAGAATACGCTGCCGATTTGGAGATTTACGGCTATGATCGTAGTGGCTTACTAAGTGATGTTTTACAAGTCATTAGTTCGATGACAAAAAATTTAGTCGGCGTTGAAGCTCGTCCATCCAAAGATAAGATGGCCCAGATTCATGTCACTGTGAAAATTCAAAACCTTTCTCATTTAAAAACCATCGTTGACAAAATTAAAAGTGTACCAGATGTTTATAGTGTTCGTCGAACCAATGGGTAAGTGTTAAAAGTGAGGCAAAAAAGATGAAAGTAGTTATTCAAAGAGTCAGTCAAGCACAAGTTGCGATAGAAGAGCAGATAGTGGGACAAATCAAACAAGGCTTCATGGTGCTGGTGGGCATTCATCAAGAAGACACGCCAGAAGATGTGGCTTATGTTGTTGGCAAAATCAGTAAATTACGTGTTTTTGAAGATGACGAAGGAAAAATGAATCGCAGCATTCAAGAGATTGAAGGATCAATTCTGAGTATCTCTCAATTTACCCTCTATGCAAAAACTAAAAAAGGCAATCGTCCCAGTTTTATTGAAGCGGCTCGTCCAGATGTGGCGATTCCTTTGTATGAATTATTTAATCAACAATTAGAAGCAGAAGGAATAGCGGTAGCCACAGGAGAATTTGGCGCGGATATGCAAGTGTCGTTGACCAATGATGGTCCAGTGACCATTGTGATTGATACACGAGAAAAATAATTGATTTTCCTGTCGGAACCCCTTGACTTTCTAAGAGAACTTTAGTAGTTTATAGATAATATTAAAAATCTACGAAGGAACGAGTAAGTTTCATCTGTCTGCGAAGAGAGAGTTGCCGTGGCTGAGAGCAACTTCAACAGTGAAAGTGAAAGACATTCTGGAGATGGACGGAAGAAAAGCCGTCCCGTTACGAGCGTTAATCGTTGAGGAAAGAGTAAAATCTTTCAAAACTAGGTGGTACCGTGTAAAAGAGACTTTTACGCCCTTGTATGTTCAACATACAAGGGCTTTTTTCATTTTTAGAAAAAAGAAAATGGCGCACACATTTTTGTGGAATGATAGAAGGAGAGAAAGACAATGAGTTATCAAAAACCAAAAGGAACAAACGATATTTTGCCAGGAACTTCTGAAAAATGGCAATTTGTGGAAGAAACAGCTCGTTTGATTTTTAAAGATTATCAATACCAAGAAATCAGAACCCCGATTTTTGAACATTATGAAGTGATATCTCGCAGTGTTGGCGATACTACAGATATTGTTTCAAAAGAAATGTATGATTTTTATGATAAAGGAGACCGTCACGTGACGCTACGTCCTGAGGGGACAGCGCCAATTGTTCGGGCCTTCGTTGAAAATAAATTATATGGTCCGGAATATACGAAACCATATAAAACCTATTACATGGGGCCAATGTTCCGCTATGAACGCCCACAAGCTGGTCGTTTGCGTCAATTCCATCAAATTGGTGTGGAAGCATTTGGTAGTGAAAACCCAGCATTGGATGTTGAAATTATGGCTATGGCTTTGGACTTCTTCAAACAATTAGGCATCCAACAAATCAAATTAGTTATTAATTCCTTGGGGGATAAAGAAACACGTGCTACGTACCGTCAAGCATTAATCGATTATTTAGAGCCCCATATGGCAGAATTAAGCGAGGATTCACAACGTCGCTTACACGAAAATCCATTGCGGGTGTTAGACAGCAAAGATAAAAAAGACAAGGTGATTGTCGCAGAAGCACCCTCCATTTTAGATTATTTAAATGAACCATCTAAAGCACATTTTGAAGCAGTAACTGATATGTTAGATTTACTAGAAATTCCTTATGAAATTGATAGTAATATGGTTCGCGGACTGGATTATTACACACACACAATTTTTGAGATTATGAGTGAAGCGCCTAAAATGGGTGCGCAATCAACTATTTGTGCAGGAGGCCGATACAATGGTTTAGTTGAAGAATTAGGCGGTCCAGACACACCAGGTTTTGGTTTTGGTATGGGCATTGAACGAGTGTTGCTAACAATGGAAGCTGAAGAAGTTGTGATTCCAGCGTTATCTGAATTAGACGCATATGTGGTTGGCATTGGTTCAGAAACCAACGTCGCAGCTTTGCAACTTGTTCAAAGCATTCGTAACTTTGGTTTCTCAGCTGATCGTGATTACATGAATCGCAAACCAAAAGCGCAATTTAAAACGGCCGATAAATTACAAGCAAAATTAGTTTTAACAATCGGTGAAAATGAATTGAATGAAGGCATTGTCAACGTAAAATCAATGGCAACACGCGAAGAAAAATCTTTCCCGTTAAGTGCTATTCATGATTCATTTGATGAAGTGTATGACGAAATGATGACAAAAATGATTGAAGAATAAAAAGGAGAGATTGAGAAATGGCAAAACGCACAACCTATTGCGGCAATGTATCTGCCGAATTTATTGAAAAAGAAGTTGTATTAAAAGGATGGGTTCAAAAACGTCGTGACTTAGGAGGCGTTATCTTTATTGATTTACGTGACCGTGAAGGAATCGTCCAAGTGGTCTTTAACCCAGAAAAGTCAAAAGAAGCATGGGAAATTGCTGATAAATGTCGTAGTGAATACGTCATCGAAGTTAAAGGTCAAGTCGTTTATCGTGATAAAGAAGCGATTAATCCAAAAATGAAAACTGGCGAGTTTGAAGTGATGGCGACTGACATTACGATTTTAAATACTGCGAAAACAACGCCATTTACCATTGAAGATGACAATAACGTTAATGACGAATTGCGCATGAAATATCGTTATTTAGATTTGCGTCGTCCATCAATGACAAACAACATTAAATTACGTCACCAAGTAACGAAAACAATCCGTCACTATTTAGATAATCATGACTTTTTAGACATTGAAACTCCTTATTTAGGCAAATCAACACCAGAAGGCGCTCGCGATTATTTGGTTCCTTCTCGTGTCCATGCCGGTCATTTTTATGCTTTACCACAATCACCACAACTCTTTAAACAATTATTAATGGGGGCAGGCTTCGATCGCTATTACCAAATCGTTCGTTGTTTCCGTGATGAAGATTTACGAGGCGACCGTCAGCCAGAATTTACACAAATCGATATCGAAACGACCTTTTTAACACCAGAAGAAATTCAAACATATACAGAAAATATGTTGGCTGAAGTGATGAAAGAGACAAAAGGAATTGAGATTTCTGTTCCGTTTCCACGAATGAGCTATGACGAAGCAATGGCACGCTATGGTAGCGATAAACCCGACACTCGTTTTGCTATGGAATTAATTGATGTTGCAGATGTAGTGAAAGACGTAGACTTCAAAGTTTTCCAAGCAGCGTTGGAAAATGGTGGACATGTGAAAGCTTTGAATGCAAAAGGCGCCGCAGATAAGTATTCTCGTAAAGATATGGATAACTTAGGGAAGTATGTGAGTCAATTTGGCGCAAAAGGCTTAGCTTGGTTAAAAGTTGAAGAAGATGGCTTAAAAGGACCGATTGCTAAATTCTTAACAGAAGTTAGTGATGAATTAATTGCTGCTACCAATGCAGAAGTCGGTGATATTTTAATGTTTGGTGCCGATAAACCTGAAATCGTAGCCGCTGCTTTAGGTGCGGTACGTACACGTTTAGGTAAAGAATTAGGTTTAATTGATGAATCGAAATTCAATTTCTTGTGGATTGTGGATTGGCCGTTGTTTGAATATGATGAAGAAGCTGGTCGCTATGTTTCTGCTCATCATCCATTTACACAACCAAAAGCAGAGGATGTGGACCGCTTAGCAACAGACCCAGCCTCTGTGTATGCTGAAGCTTACGATGTTGTCTTAAACGGCTACGAATTAGGCGGTGGCTCATTACGGATCCATACACGAGAATTACAAGAAAAAATGTTTGAAACGTTAGGTTTTACAAAAGAAGAAGCACAAGACCAATTTGGTTTCTTGCTAGACGCATTAGATTACGGCTTCCCGCCACATGGAGGGATTGCTTTAGGGCTAGACCGCTTAGCAATGCTATTGGCTGGGGAAGAAAATATTCGTGAAGTGATTGCCTTCCCTAAAAACGGGAAAGCAATTGACCCAATGAACAACGCACCAAGTTTAGTTTCTCCATTACAATTGTTTGAATTAAACATTGATGTAACAGCCATTGACGAATAAGTGTTAAATCCAAAGAAAGAGTGACTTCATTGACGGATGAGGTCACTCTTTTTTTGGAAAGGAAAAAGATAACGAAAGACTTAAAAAGTGGCTGAGCTAAAAATCTGCCAATTGGCTGTTTTTTCTTTTTAGAAAACTTTGTATGATAACTGAGTGTATAAAGGAGCGAAACAAATGACAAAAATAATTTTAACAATTGGCGGTTCCGATCCTTTTTCAGGTGGCGGGATTCAAACAGATTTAAAAACGTTTGAAAATCATCAAGTCTTTGGCTTATCAACTTTAACTTGCCTTGCTACAGCCCCCAAGAATCATTTTCAGATTCATGACCTTGAGACTTCTTTGGTGAAAGAGCAACTCGCTTCCATACCTGCCGGGAGTTTAGACGGCATCAAGATTGGCTTGATTCACAGTGAAGAAAGTATGTTACAAATTGCAACCTTTTTGAAAAAGCACGCAGGTCTGCCGGTGGTGTTGGATCCTGTCTTGGCTTTTAAAGAAACGACTTCAGTTTATGAAAAAAGATACATGCAGTTATTGATTGAAAAACTTTTTCCATTCGCAACGATTGTAACGCCTAATTTAAAAGAAGCAGAATTACTCATTGGCAGAAAATTAACAACCGTCGAAGAAGTCCAACAAGCAGCGGAAGAGTTAAACTCTTTAGGAGCGGCAACGGTGGTGATTAAAGGCGGTAATCGTTGGCTTGGCCAAGAAGCATGTGACTTTTTTTATGATGGACAACAACATATTCAATTGATCAAAGAAAAAGTAATGGCCCACACCATTGATGGCGCTGGTTGTTCCTTTGCCTCTGCAATTGGTGCGAATTTAGTTAAAGGATATCCGTTAATTGAAGCAGTTGATTTAGCAAAAACATACGTTCATGAAGCCATTGTTTCTGGGGTCCAGCTAAATGCAGCTTTTGGAAGTGTGTGGCATGAAGGATTACTAGCAGGAGGTGTGGCGGATAATGACAAGAAAAATTAGTCTATATGCAGTAATTACCGCTTTAACAGTGGCTGTGTCAATGGTCTTTATTATCCCCGTCCCAGCAACAAATGGCTTTGTTACATTGGCGGATGCAGGGATTTACATTGCTAGTTTACTTTTTGGTCCGATTGGTGGCTTGACAGTCGGAGCTTTAAGCGGTGGTTTAATTGATTTATTGTCAGGCTATCCACAATGGTTCGTTTTTTCGTTATTGATTCATGGCGGACAAGGGTGGTTAGCAGGTCACTTCTTTAATAAAAGTAAAAAGATGCAAACGCTAGGATTACTTTTAGCCAGTCTCCTCATGATTAGCGGGTATGCTTTAGCGACTAGCTGGCTTTACGGCGTGGGTGCGGGGATTGCCTCTTTACCAGGGAATATCATTCAATCCTTATTTGGGGTGATTGTAGCATTGCCCCTTAGTCAAACATTAAAACGTGTGTTACCAAAAAATGGTCGTTTAGAAGAAAGAAGGATGAACAAATGACTATCGATGAAAAAATGTTAAAAGAACAGTTAGTGACAATTACAGAAGAAGTCATTACAGCAGGTAATTTAAAAAAAGGGGACCTATTCGTTTTGGGTTGTACCACCAGTGAGGTAGTAGGTGGCGTCATTGGTAAAAATTCCAGTGCCGAAGTAGGACAATGGATTGTCTCAACCTTAATTGAACAATTAGACAAAAAAGGCATCTCTTTGGCTGTCCAAGGATGCGAACATATTAATCGTGCTTTAGCGATTGAACGTCGTGTGGCTGAAGAAAAAGGCTTTGAAATTGTCTCTGTAGTACCGCAATTACATGCTGGCGGTTCTTGTTCAGTGGCTGCCTTTGAAAAATTTGATGAACCTGTGGAAGTGGAGCATATTGTTGCTCAAGCAGGGATTGACATTGGCGATACATCTATCGGTATGCATGTAAAACATGTGCAAGTTCCTCTTCGCTTGAGCATTCGAACGTTAGGTGCGGCCCATGTTACAGCATTATATTCTCGTCCTAAATATATTGGTGGACCAAGAGCCCATTATGAAACAACCCAAGAACGAAATCGTTAAGATTTCGTTCTTTTTTCATTTCTATAAACATTTGATGAATCTTCCGTAATTATTATAGGAATCTCTTTTTTTCTCTCGGTAAACCACGTATAATATGAAAAGAAATGTAATTTATTGAAAACCTGAAACGAGGCTATTATTTATGAAAAAAATTTATGACGGACTGCCAGTTCATGACTATACAACAAAATTTTCCGTGTCGATTGTCTATGCTATTCTTGCATCAATTGCCATGAACTTTTTCTATCAACCAGGAAATATTTATTCCAGTGGCTTAACAGGCTTGGCACAAATTTTAACAACCCTCTCAACAAAAATTGTCGGTTTTAATGTGCCTGTCTCCATTACATTGTATCTGTTAAATGTGCCGTTATTCTTTATTGCGTGGAAGAAAATAGGTAAGAAGTTTACAATTTTTACTTTCATTACCGTGACTTTAACTTCATTATTTATGCATATTGTTCCGCAAACGGTGATGACTCAAGATCCAATTATCTGTGCTATTTTTGGTGGGGCGATTTCTGGATCAGGAATTGGTTTTGTTTTAAAAAACGGGGTTTCTTCTGGGGGCTTAGATATTCTAAGCATTACCATTCGGAAAAAAACGGGGCGTTCCGTTGGCTCGATTTCAATTTATTTTAACGCACTAATTGTCTTCGTTGCAGGTTATTTATTTGGCTGGCAGTACATGTTCTACAGTGCGTTATCAATTTTTGTAAGTGGAAAGGTCACAGATGCTGTTTATACTAAGCAAAAGAAAATGCAAGTTATGATTGTCACTAAAAACCCAGATCGAGTCGTGGATGAGATTCAAAAGAAAATGCGCCGCGGTATTACAATTATTCATGAAGCGGAAGGGGCATATCGCCACGACCGCCAAACTGTTTTGCTAACTATTGTGACACGCTTTGAGTTGCCAAGTTTAGAAGCAGCCATGAAAGAAAGCGATCCGAATGCCTTTGTCAGCATCTCAGATAATGTCAAAATTTTAGGACGTTTTTACGAAGAAGATTACAAATAAAAGGATATGAAGCAACGAGAGAATGGCTGTGTCTATTCTTTCGTTGCTTTTTTTGAAAAATAAGTAAAAAAATGCTTTGTGTGAGGACCTGAAATTCCCATTTAAACAAGAAGTTAATTGAAAGACGTTCGTGAATTCCTTTGCTTTTGGTTTAATTAAATCTAATTATTCGGAAATAAGTAGCTATTGTTTCTCGCAAACGAATGCTTTGTTTGGATTTGAAAGAAAACGATGAAAAAAGAATCATTTTTATTGAAAAGACCCAAAAAAACTGGTACACTAAGTGTGTAATTGATAAGTACTTTTAATACTGTTATGAATAAATAGTAGGAAAAACGAACATCAATTCTATTTTTTTAAAGTTCATAGGTCGTTTTCAGTCTTACTTGGACATATTTCGACCCACAAAAGGAGCGCATCATGTTAAAAGAATTTAAAATGATTGAAGCAGTTGCTCCAGATATGCTCGATGTATTACAAGAAAGATTCCAAATTCTTCGCAATATTTATTGGATGCAACCTATTGGACGTAGAAGTTTATCAGAAACGATGGGAATTACAGAGCGAGTCTTGCGTACAGAAACAGATGTTTTAAAGCAGCTCAACCTGATTGAACCTTCAAAAAGCGGGATGACATTAACAGAACGCGGTTTGGAAGTCTACCAAGGCTTAGAATTAGTCATGAATCAATTGCTTGGTATGCACCAAATCGAAAAAGAAATGACACAGTACTTTGGCATTCAACGTTGTATCGTTGTTGCAGGAGATAGTGATATCCAAAAGAAAGTTCTTTCGGACTTTGGAGATGTCTTAACCAATACGCTGAATTTACTCTTACCAAATGGTGAGAATACAATTGCGGTTATGGGTGGGACAACAATGGCCATGGTGGCCGAAAATATGGGATCACTAGAAACTGAAAAACGTCATAATTTGTTTGTTCCAGCCAGAGGAGGGATTGGTGAAGCAGTTTCTGTCCAAGCCAATTCAATTAGTGCTGTAATGGCCAACAAAACGGGTGGTAACTACCGGGCGTTATATGTCCCAGAACAATTGAGTCGTGAAACGTATAATAGCTTATTACAAGAACCCTCGATTCAAGAAGTTCTTACGTTAATTAGTCATGCCAACTGTGTGGTGCACAGTATTGGTCGAGCGTTGCACATGGCGGCACGCCGAAAAATGTCTGATGACGAAATGGTTATGCTCAAACAAAAAAATGCCGTGGCAGAATCGTTTGGTTATTTCTTTGATGAAGAAGGAAAAGTGGTCTATAAAATTCCACGAATTGGCCTTCAATTAAAAAACTTACAAGAAATTCCTTATGTCGTCGCAATTGCGGGCGGCAAAACGAAAGCCAAAGCCATTCGCGCATATATGAAAAATGCACCAAAACAAACGTGGCTCATCACAGATGAAGCTGCCGCAAACGAGATTTTAAAAGGGGTAACCCTTTAAAATAAAAAATTTTTGATTTTCATAAGGAGGAAATCTTTAATGACAGTTAAAGTAGGTATTAATGGATTTGGACGTATCGGACGCTTAGCTTTCCGTCGTATCCAAGATGTAGAAGGAATCGAAGTAGTTGCAATCAACGACTTAACAGATGCTAAAATGTTAGCACACTTGTTAAAATATGACACAACTCAAGGCCGTTTCAACGGTACAGTTGAAGTTCACGAAGGTTCATTCAACGTTAACGGCAAAGAAATCAAAGTTTTAGCTAACCGTAACCCTGAAGAATTACCATGGGGCGAATTAGGCGTAGACATCGTTTTAGAATGTACTGGTTTCTTTACTTCTAAAGAAGCTGCTGAAAAACATTTAACTGCTGGTGCAAAACGTGTAGTTATTTCAGCTCCTGGTGGTAACGATGTACCAACAATCGTTTACAACACAAACCATGAAACATTAACTGGAGAAGAAACTGTAATTTCAGGCGCTTCTTGTACTACAAACTGCTTAGCTCCAATGGCTAAAGCTTTACATGACAACTTTGGTGTTGTTGAAGGTTTAATGACAACTATCCACGCTTACACAGGTGACCAAATGACATTAGACGGACCACATCCTAAAGGCGACTTCCGTCGTGCGCGCGCTGCTGCTGCAAACATCGTACCTAACTCAACTGGTGCTGCTAAAGCAATCGGCTTAGTAATCCCAGAATTGAACGGTAAATTAGATGGCGCTGCTCAACGTGTTCCTGTAGCTACTGGTTCATTAACTGAATTAGTTACTGTATTAGACAAAGAAGTTACTGTTGATGAAGTGAATGCAGTAATGGAAAAAGCTGCTAACGAATCTTATGGTTATAACACAGACGAAATCGTTTCTTCTGATATCGTAGGTATGACTTACGGTTCATTATTCGATGCAACTCAAACAAAAGTTATGACAGTTGGCGACAAACAATTAGTTAAAACTGTTGCTTGGTATGACAACGAAATGTCATACACTGCTCAATTAGTTCGTACTTTAGAATACTTCGCTAACTTATAAGATTTATTCTTATCATTAGTGAAATTTGAACAATTGTGAAATAATAAGCGGGGAAGCAACGCGCTTCTCCGCTTTCTTTTTTTAAAAAAGAAAAATCCTAAAATTGACAATACAGGAGGTCTACTCATGGCTAAAAAGACAATTAAAGATGTAGATTTAAAAGACAAAAAAGTCCTTGTCCGTGTTGACTTTAACGTTCCGTTAAAAGATGGCGTGATCACAAACGATAATCGTATCGTAGCGGCTTTACCAACAATCAAATACGTGATTGAAAATGGCGGAAAAGCAATTCTTTTCTCTCATTTAGGTCGTGTAAAAACAGAAGAAGACAAAGCTGGCAAATCATTAAAACCAGTGGCTGAACGTTTAAGCGAATTACTAGGTCAACCAGTTACTTTTGTTCCAGAAACACGTGGTAAAGAATTAGAAGATGCTGTTAACAATATGAAAGACGGCGACGTTTTAGTATTTGAAAACACTCGTTTTGAAGATGTTGACGGCAAAAAAGAAAGCGGCAATGACGCTGAATTGGGTAAATACTGGGCTTCTTTAGGCGATGTATTTGTCAATGATGCTTTTGGTACTGCACACCGTGCACATGCCTCAAACGTTGGAATTGCTTCAACTGGTATCCCAACAGTTGCTGGTTTCTTAATGGAAAAAGAAATTAAATTCATCGGCGAAGCTGTTGAAAATCCAAAACGTCCATTCGTAGCAATCTTGGGAGGCGCAAAAGTTTCTGACAAAATCGCTGTCATTGAAAACCTAATTGAAAAAGCCGACAAAATTTTAATCGGTGGCGGTATGGCTTACACATTCATGAAAGCACAAGGCTATAGTGTTGGTTTATCTTTACTTGAAGAAGATAAAGTGGACTTAGCAAAAAGCTTAATGGAAAAAGCTGGCGACAAATTAGTTTTACCGGTTGATACAGTTGTCTCTAAAGAGTTCAGCAATGACGCTCCTTTCCACACGGTTCCTTCAACTGAAATCCCAGATGATGAAGAAGGCTTGGATATCGGTGAAAAAACAATTGAATTATTCGCTAACGAATTACAAGGTGCGAAAACAGTTGTTTGGAATGGTCCAATGGGCGTATTTGAAATGAGTAACTTTGCCAAAGGAACAATTGGTGTTTGTGAAGCGATTGCTAATTTAGAAGACGCAACAACAATCATCGGTGGCGGGGACTCTGCTGCTGCAGCAATTCAATTAGGCTACGAAAATAAATTCTCACACATCTCAACAGGTGGCGGAGCAAGTTTAGAATTATTAGAAGGCAAAACTTTACCAGGTTTAGCTTCTATTAACGATAAATAATCAGTTTAAAAGACAATATTTTTAAAAAAAGAAAAGGATGTGCTTTTCATGCGCAAACCAATTATCGCTGGTAACTGGAAAATGAACAAAACTTTAAGCGAAGCACAAAGCTTTGCAGAAGCAGTCAAAAATGCTGTTCCATCAAACGACGTTGTTGACGCTGTGATTGGATCTCCAGCATTATTCTTAGCTCCTTTAGCTTGGAACCTAAAAGATTCTGAAGTGAAATTAGCTGCACAAAACTGCTACTGGGAAAACGCTGGTGCCTTCACTGGTGAAAACTCACCAGCTGCAATTGCAGATTTAGGTGTGAACTATGTGATTATCGGACACTCTGAACGTCGCGAATATTTCCACGAAACAGATGAAGATATCAATAAAAAAGCCAAAGCAATCTTTGCAAATGGTATGACACCAATCTTCTGTTGTGGTGAAACTTTAGAAACGTATGAAGCTGGTAAAACAGCGGAATGGATCGAAGGTCAAATCACTAACGGCTTAGTTGGTTTATCAAACGAACAAGTTGCTTCAATGGTTATCGCTTACGAACCAATCTGGGCAATCGGAACTGGTAAATCTGCAGATGCTAATATTGCAGATGAAATCTGTGGTGTTGTTCGTTCAACAGTTGAAAAATTATACGGCAAAGAAGTTTCTGAAGCTGTTCGTATTCAATACGGTGGTTCTGTTAAACCAGAAAACATCGCTGAATATATGGCAAAAGAAAACGTTGACGGTGCTTTAGTCGGCGGCGCAAGCTTAGAAGCAGATTCATTCTTAGCTTTATTAGATGCTGTAAAATAAGAAATCACTAACGGTAACGTTTTCTCAATGACTTTTGCAAAAAAATGTTTGCATAGTTTGCGAGAATTAACTACAATCATACATGAGGGAATCCCCTTAGTATAAATACAAACTCAAAGGAGAGACAAAACATGTCAATTATTACTGATATTTACGCACGCGAAGTCTTAGACTCACGCGGTAACCCAACAATCGAAGTAGAAGTTTACACTGAAAGCGGAGCTTTCGGCCGTGGAATGGTTCCTTCAGGAGCTTCAACTGGTGAATACGAAGCAGTTGAATTACGTGATGGCGACAAAGCTCGTTACTTAGGTAAAGGTGTTACTAAAGCTGTAGATAACGTAAACAACATCATTGCTGAAGCAATCATCGGTTACGATGTACGCGATCAAATGGCTATCGATAAAGCAATGATCGATTTAGATGGAACTCCTAACAAAGGTAAATTAGGTGCTAACGCTATTCTTGGTGTGTCTATCGCCGTAGCTCGTGCTGCTGCTGATTACCTAGAAGTGCCTTTATATCATTACTTAGGCGGATTCAATACAAAAGTATTACCAACTCCAATGATGAACATCATCAACGGTGGATCACATGCTGACAACAGTATTGACTTCCAAGAATTCATGATCATGCCTGTAGGTGCGCCTACATTCAAAGAAGCTTTACGTATGGGTGCAGAAGTATTCCACGCATTAGCTTCAATCTTAAAAGGTCGCGGCTTAGCTACTTCAGTAGGTGACGAAGGTGGTTTCGCTCCTAACTTAGGTTCAAACGAAGAAGGTTTCGAAGTAATCATCGAAGCTATCGAAAAAGCTGGCTATGTTCCTGGTAAAGACGTTGTTCTTGCTATGGATGCTGCTTCTTCAGAATTCTACGATAAAGAAAAAGGCGTTTACGTTTTAGCTGACTCAGGCGAAGGCGAAAAAACAACTGAAGAAATGATCGCGTTCTACGAAGAATTAGTTTCTAAATACCCAATCATTTCAATCGAAGACGGCTTAGACGAAAACGACTGGGACGGATTCAAAAAATTAACTGAAGTATTAGGCGACAAAGTTCAATTAGTTGGTGACGATTTATTCGTAACAAACACAACTAAATTAGCTGAAGGTATCGAAAAAGGTATCGCTAACTCAATCCTAATCAAAGTTAACCAAATCGGTACTTTAACTGAAACATTTGAAGCAATCGAAATGGCTAAAGAAGCTGGCTACACTGCAGTTGTATCTCACCGTTCTGGTGAAACAGAAGATTCAACAATCTCTGATATCGCTGTTGCAACAAACGCTGGCCAAATCAAAACTGGTTCATTAAGCCGTACTGACCGTATTGCTAAATACAACCAATTATTACGTATTGAAGATCAATTAGGCGATGTAGCTGAATACAAAGGCTTAAAATCTTTCTACAACTTAAAAAACAAATAATTCATTTAATGAATAACGCTTAAAGGGACAATTGGTTAATGAACCAATTCTCCTTATACTCGGACGTAAAAACACGCCTTTCTGCAAAGAAAGGCGTGTTTTTTTATATTTATAAAAATATTGAAAAAAATAGATTAGAAATAACTTCAACCGTACATCGTTCTATAATCACTTGTTTAAAAATAACAAAACATTAACAAAACAACATTATATTAAAATTTGATAAAACAAAATAATTGTTATTTTATAATTTTAGTATTGACTGGTTTCAGATAACGCTGTACGCTTAAAGAAATAGTATAGAATTTCACAAAAAATGAAAACACAAATTTAACTTGGAGGATGTTGAGTAGTGAGCAACGGGAAAAAGATTTTTATTAGTCATAGTTCAAAGGATCAAGAATATGTGGATGCGTTTATCCAATTGTTGAAAAAGTTTGGGTTTCGAACACAGGATATTTTTTATAGTTCCACTATTGAAACAGGTGTACAGCCAGGAGAATTAATTTTTGACACGATTAAAAGGGAGCTAACCAATCAACCTGTCATGCTGTATTTTTTATCTGATCATTATTATCAGAGTATTCCATGTTTAAACGAAATGGGTGCTTCTTGGATGCTATCAGATAAACACTATCCAATTGCGTTAAATAATTTTTCTATGAAAGATATGAAAGGTGTTATTAGCAGCGAGCGTTTGGCGATTGCGTTTAATGACAAGACAAGTACTAATGAAATAAACTGCTTATTAAAAAAGTTATCTCATGACACAGATGTACAAGCTGAACCAGATTTTGAACTAAACGTTGAGAAAAATATTCAGCCATTCCAAAATAAACTGACACAACTGATTCGGCAAGCAAGTTATTTAAAACCTGATGAAAAAGGATATTTTGAAACGACTCTTAGCACTCATCGTCCTGTGTATGGCACAGCAAAAGGGGTGTATGACTGTTTCAAATTACCTAGCTTAATTGAGCCTAAAAGCTTAGGGTTAGACACGCTATCAGAGGATGAAAGCCATTGGTTATTCTTTTTTCTTACGTGGGGAACTTTTCAAGAAGGCGAAAAAGTGCGGTTTAAATTGAAAAAGGATAAGGCGTATAACAATCGGGAATTTAGTGATATTGGTAAATGTAAAAATATTTACGTCTCTTATTTAGAGAAGGTAGAGTAATTGGAGGAGGTAATAAATGAAAATGAATTGGCGTCAGTTGGTTGGTACATATCGTATTTCTGATAATGGCAAACAATATCAAAATGACTGGTTAAATAAGCAAGTTGATTTAGCCCCAGAACTTCGTAAATCTTTTGATAGTGACTATCGTAGAGTAATTAAAAGTGATGCATTTAGACGTTTACAAGACAAAACACAAGTTTTTCCTTTAGAACGTAATGATTTTGTAAGAACGCGTTTAACGCATAGCTTAGAAGTGGCAATGCATAGCAGGGATATACTTAGATTAGTTATTTCACAGTTGAACGAACGAAACATTGAGGTTATGGAATTATCAGAATGCTATCGGTTGTTAGAAACAGCTGCATTAATCCATGATATTGGCAATCCCCCTTTTGGACATTTTGGGGAAGAAGCCATTCGTATTTGGTTTGAAAAAAATGGTCCTTTGTATGCTTGTTGGTCTGATTTTTCGGAGCAACAACAAAATGATTTTCTTAACTTTGAAGGAAACGCTCAAACCATCCGACTTTTAACAAAACTACATCATGATAATGGGACTTCTAAAGCAGGAATGAAACTAACAGCCACGACATTAGATACAGTTATCAAATATACGGCATCTTCAGATCAATTAAATAAGCAACAGCTTTTGTCTAAAAAAGTTGGCTATTTTTACTCGGAAAAACAAGTCTTTAACGCCATTAAATTTGCGACAGGAACACAAAATAAGCGACACCCATTAGTCTTTTTGTTAGAAGCTTCAGATGATATCGCCTATACTTTTTCAGATATCGAAGATGCCTATAATTATGGTTTATACAGCTATCAAGATTTAAAGCAGTTTGTTGATGCGCAAACAGGAACAAAAAAATTTTTAATGTTAGAAAAAGATAAAACAGAAGAAGCTACCTTACAAGAATTTTTGAGAAAGACACAAAGGGCTGTTTGTCAAAGCGTAGCGAAAAATTTTGCTAATCATTATGACTTAATTATGAGAGGTATCTATCATAATGAAATTATCATTGAAGATTGTGATGAAGTGAAATGCTTTCAGGCATTAAAAAACTTTTCTAGAGCCTATGTTTTTCAAACAAAAACAATTTTGGATCAAGAGGTATTGGGCTTCAATATCATCAATCGTTTACTAGATGAATTTGTTCCAGTCGTACTAAAATACGAAAAAGTTTCCATGAATAAGTATGAGGAGCGAATCTTTAATAATATTTCGGAAAGCGCGAAAGCGTTGTATAGAAGAGAAGCAAAGAACGCTACAGAAGCAGAAAAAGACTATTATCGTTTGAAAATGGCGGTGGACTTTGTATGTAATATGACGGATGGATATGCCAAAAAAGTTTATGATACATTATTCACTTAAAATTTGAGAAAAAGCTTCTCAGCGGTTGCCGCCGCTGAAGAAAACTAGTTCAGTGCACAGGCTGATCGTTTCAGTAAAAATTTTAAAGATGCTAGTAATTTCACTGAAAATCGGGTACACTAAAATTAGCTAGTGTAACTAGCAAAAAAGGCAACTGGAATAGATAGGTTGTGCTGTCTATGAAGGGCTTTGTTTGTCAGGTGGTGCTGACATGCAAAGTGCCTTTTTTCTTTTTCTCAACATTTTAAGGACAAAAAACGATTGCAACATGTCACAATCGCTAACCTCGGAGAAAAAGGAATTTTTCTCCAATGGCCATTTCGATAACCTGTTGTGTGTTTCGAAACATTCAGAACGGTGGTGCGTTCTTTCAGTGCCTAATTATCCAATTCGTTTCTTGTTCCTCTATTTACAGTATACTGAATGAAAGCCTATTCTGCAATGATAGAATCAGGTTCCTGTGATTAAATAACATAAAAAATGGGCTCCTTATATAAAGAAAAATAACAAAAGAAATTTTGAATATTGACGTTTTTTTTAGGTACGTTATGATAAATGAGAGGTGATTTTATGTTAAAAACGCAAATTGTTGATTATTTACGCAATCAAACAGCTTTTTTTGAACCATCTTTAGTCAGTGAAATTTTCACAGCAAGCAATATTGCAACGACATTTTCTATCAAACGAAATACAGCTAGTCACTATTTAAATCAGTTAAACGAAGAAGGAATTCTAGTTAAGATCAATACACGACCAGTTTACTTTTTTCATAAAGAAGCGTTTCAGCAACAAAACTATCTTTTAAAAAGAACTGTTTATCAAAGTTTCCAAGAAATGATCGATGAACAGCCTGTTTTTGATCGCAAAAGTGATTTTTTTCAGTCGGTCATTGGTTATCGCGGTAGTTTAGCCCAGACCATCGAACAATTAAAAATGGCAGCGCTTTATCCAGGCGGTGGATTGCCTGTCTTAATTACAGGTGAAAGTGGTACGGGTAAAAGTTTTTTAGCATCCTTATATTATCAGTTTTGTCTTTCAAAAGAACTACTTGACGATTCAGCACCTTTTGTAACAGTTAATTGTGCGCAATATGCCAACAATCCAGAGCTTTTAACTAGTCAATTATTTGGACATCTTAAAGGCGCTTTTACGGGAGCAGATTCCGATAAAATTGGGGCCTTTCAAAGTGCAGAAGGGGGCGTTTTATTTTTAGATGAAGTTCATCGTTTGAGTCCTGAAGGGCAGGAAAAATTGTTTACATTTTTAGATCAGGGTATTATTTATCGAATGGGTGAAACCAATCGGCCCATTCCTGTTACGTGTCGGTTGTGCTTTGCCACAACTGAAGAAATTTCTAGCACCTTTTTAACGACATTTTTAAGACGAATTCCTATTCAAATTAAAATCCCAAGTCTTGCTGAACGCACTCAAGCGGAAAGAAAACAATTAATTATGCGAGCATTTTATGAGGAACAGCAAGCTATTCAAAAAGCAGTTACTATCACGCCACAAGTTATCCAACTTTTAGAAAACCACCATTATGTAGGCAATGTAGGTGAATTAAGAAATAATATAAAAATTATTACTGCACGCAGCTTTGCCGCCAATCTTGATAAACGTGTTATTCCAATCACTTTGCACGATCTACCGAAAGAATTTCTGGATCAATCAATCAAACTAGCTCCTGATGAAAATGAATTGCCTATTCGTTTAGATGAGCAAACAAATCTGGTTAGTTTGTTAGAGGAAACAGAGCTTGCGCAAAGAAGAATTATCCAGAGTTATGAACGAATCCTTCGTCTTTATGTCTCTCACCATCATCATCTTTCCACTGCTAATAACGACATCTCGAAAGAAATTGAACGCTTATTCGATGATTTATTATTTGAAAAGAAGCGAGAGAAAAATCACGAAATGCTATTGTTTATTACGCAAAATATCCGTCAATTATTGGAAACGATTGAATCGTCTTATCAAATTCGGTTTAATGGCAGTTTAGTCTATGCATTAAGCACCTATCTGTTTCAACGAAGATGTATTGATTGGTTTCCAGAAAAAGAACCTACAACAGTCATTGACGAACTTTTAACAGAAGTTCAAACCAAATTAGCAACTAGTTATGGCTACGCTGAACAACTGTTAACTTTAGTGAAACGTTCATTAGATATTGAACTATCCCAGATGGATCGAATTATTGTCACCATTTATCTTCACTATTCGGGTTCAGTAAAGGAAAGTCACTATCCGAAAGCGGTGATTGTTGCCCACGGATATGCCACAGCAAGTAGTATTGCGAATGTTGCAAATCGGCTGTTAGATGTGCCAATTTTTCAATCGTTTGACATGCCGTTAGATGTTACTCCCAAAAAAATTTCCGAACACTTAATTCACTATATGGAACGTCAAGAAACGAGGAATGGTTTAGTAATTCTTTTTGATATGGGTTCATTGAAAGAAATTTATCAGTATTTTCCGGCAGAAGAAGAAGGTCCTTTTTTATTAATGAATAATGTGACAACAAGCTTGGCTCTGTCTATAGGAGAAGCCATTAAAGACGAAGTTTCTTTTGAAGAATTGCCCCAAAAAGCGTTAACGGTTCATCCAAATGAATGGGAAATCATATTACCTGAAAATAAAAACGGAACGTGTCATTTTAACAACGTGTAGTACCGGAATTGGCACAGCCGTTAAAATTAGAGATTTACTTGGAAAAAGTTTACCTGCGGAAGCACAATTAAAGATTATTCCTTGTGAATATAATCAATTACGTAATGCAGAGTCGATCAAAGAAAGTTTTCCAGAATATGAGATTGTCGGCATCATCGGTACAAACAACCCGTCTTCAAATGACCTCCCGTATATCTCTTTAGAAGAGTTGATTGCAGGAAAAGGAATTACGACCCTTTTAGAATGGACAAAGAGAGAATTAACTAAAGATATGCTGTCCTATGTAAATCATGAGTTGATTCGTAACTTTTCATTAGATCGGGTCATTCAATCAGTGACGATTTTAGATACAGAAAAAATTATTCGACAAGTAGAAGTCTTTTTAATTCAATTAGAAGAGCGGTGGCAACAAACAATTCAAAATGATCGTAAATTAGCGGTATATGTCCATGTCAGTTGTTTAATTGAACGATTAATCCGGAATGAACCTATTGAAAATTATAATGGCGCTGAACAACTAAAGCAGTGTCAAAAAACGGTCTTGCAAGAGTTAAAAGAGGCGTTTAGTGTCATTGAAAAAGTTTATAGTGTCAATATACCTGAATCGGAGCTTTTTTATGTCTATGATGTGTTGTTTGGAAAAACGGAGTTTAACAACGCAGAAAGCGATTTTTAAAATAAAAAGGAGGGAGTGCCACTTTTTTGGCACTCTTTTTGCTATATAAAGAAGTAAGTGAGGTGAAGAAAATGGAACGTAAAATTATTCTGGCAACACATGGTAATTTCGCTGCAGGGATTCAGACATCATTAGCTTTAATTTGTGGTGAAACAAAGAATGTGGAATGTCTTTGCGCTTATATGGAACAACCTTATGATTTAGCCAAGACGGTCAAAGACATTTTAAAGAACAATCAACAAAATGAATTAATTGTGATTACAGACCTATTTGGCGGAAGCGTGAATAACGAATTCTTTAATTATGTGGGGAAACAAGCAATGCATTTAATTTCAGGATTAAATTTAGCAACGTTAATTGAAATATATACCCAAATAAATACTGTTGATTCATTAGTTGATTTAGTAAAACGTGCCGTTGAAAACGGACAAGAAAGTCTTTGTTATTGTAACGAGTTATCTAGTAAAGAAATTTTAGAAGAAGAATTTTAGGAGGAAATGAAATGATTAAATTGTTAAGAGTCGATCATCGCTTGTTACATGGTCAAGTGGCTTTTTCATGGACCCAAGGCTTAGGCGCCGATTGTATTTTAATCGCAAATGATGACGTACCTAAAAATGATATTCGAAAAACAACCATTAAGCTAGCTAAACCAGCAGGAGTAAAACTGGTCATTAAAACGATTGAAGATGCGATTGCCGCACTAAAAAGTGGTGTTACAGAAAAATACAAACTTTTTATTGTAGTTGAAAGTGTGGAAGATGCTTATCGATTGGCTACTGCTTATCCAGAAATAAAAGAAATTAACTTAGGAGGAATGAAAGTAAGGGAAAATACTCGAAACATTTCTAAAGCAATTAATATCACACCGGATGAAGAAAAAATGGTTAAAGAATTGGTCGCAAATGGTTGTGAAGTTGAAATTCGACAAGTCCCAAATGACAAAAAAGTAGCAGCATTAAATGTCTTGTAGAAAGGAGAAATAAAAATGATAGGACAAGCGATTCTTTTAGGTTGCATCGCTTTTATTGCGCAGTCGGAATATGCTTTAGGAACCTCGTTGCTTTCAAGACCAATTGTAACCGGTTTATTTGTCGGAATTGTATTAGGTGATGTCAAAACGGGCGTAATCATGGGCGCGACCTTAGAGTTAGCTTTCATCGGTTCTTTTTCAGTGGGCGCATCAATCCCACCTGATGTAGTGACTGGTGGGATTCTTGGTACAGCGTTTGCTATTACTGCTGGCGCAGGAACAGAAACAGCCTTAGTCTTAGGCTTGCCAATCGCAACGTTAACGTTGATTCTTAAAAATATTTATTTGGGTTTGCTCATCCCAATCATGAGTCAAAAAGCTGATCAGTATGCTGAAGAAGGAGCATATAAAGGGGTGGAGCGCATGCATTTACTTGCAGGCTTTGGCTTATCGTTCATGCTAGCGCTCATTGTAACTATTTCATTTGCCGTGGGCAGCAACACCATTAAAGGCTTACTTGATCTGATCCCTGAATTTATTCAACATGGGTTGTCTGTTGCAACGGGGATTATTCCAGCGCTAGGATTTGCGATGCTTGCACGCTTACTGATTAACAAACAAGTGGCGCCATATTTCTTTTTAGGTTTTGTCTTAATGGCCTACTTTAAGTTACCTGTAACAGGAGTAGCAATTTTGGGTGCCATTACAGCAGTAATTGTTGTGAATATCATGAATTATGCCAAAGGAAAGAATGAGACAATACAAACAACAAGTGGGGAGGTAATTGATGATGACGAAGACTTCTAAAACTAAGACAGAAAACTTAATTACAAAAAAAGAACTTAATCAAGTCTTTTGGCGTTCATTTCAAATGGAATTTTCATGGAATTATGAACGTCAGATGAATATGGCTTATGTCTATGCCATGATCCCTATTTTAAAGAAATTATATCCTCAAAAAGAAGAGATGGCGGCAGCTTTAAAACGGCATCTTGCTTTCTTTAATACTACGCCGCATATCGTGACGTTTATTTTAGGAATTAATGCTGCAATGGAAGAAGAAAATGTTCTGGACGAAAATTTTGAAGTTGGAACAATCGATAGTATTAAAACCTCGTTAATGGGACCTTTAGCTGGTTTAGGTGATTCCTTTTTCTGGGGAACCTTACGCTTGATTGCAACAGGTGTTGGAACTTCGTTAGCTTTACAAGGGAATGTGTTAGGGCCAATTCTATTTTTACTCATTTTTAACGTCCCCCATGTGATTGTTCGTTATTTACTGAATCGTTGGGGCTATAAATTAGGAACTGGTTTTCTCAAAAAAATTCAAGCAAATGGCATGATGGAAAGTCTCACATTAGGCGCTTCAATAATTGGTTTGATGGTGGTAGGTGCTATGACCGCCTCCATGATTGATTTAACTATCCCGATTACAATCAGCGGAAGTGGCAAAAATGCAGTCACGGTTCAAAGTATCTTTGACGATATCATGCCTAAATTATTACCGCTTGCATCTTTTGGTTTTGTTTTTTATTTATTGAAAAAAGAAGTAAAACCTTTAGTGATTTTAGGTGGCATGGCAATTGTCGGAATTCTTGGCTCATTAATTGGTCTATTTTAGGAGGCAAAATATGAAAACGATGCTGGATTATATAAATGAGGAGCAAGCAGCTCTAACTCAGATTCTTAACCAATTTCAATTAACTGATACAGACGTTTCAAAGGTCACGCACTGTCTAATTTTAGCAACTGGCTCGTCACATAACGCTTGTCAGGCGGCTAAAGTTTACCTTGAAGAAGTGGCGCCTATTTATGTGGAAATCCAAGAGCCGTTCAATTTTGCTCATTATGGCAAAGTGGATGATCGGTTTGATCTGGTCGTAGCGGTTTCGCAAAGTGGTAAAAGTGCTTCAACAATTGATGCCATTGCAAAAATTAAAAACCAAACGTCTGTAAAAACAGTGGCCTTGACAAGTGATGTCACCAGCCCGATTACGGAGGTTGTGGATGAAGTCCTGGATTTAAAAATGGGGCTTGAAACAGTTGGTTTTGTCACAAAAGGCTATACGGCAACACTTTTAAATTTATTTCTATTTGGTTTGAAACTGGGCTATCAAAAGTATCAATTAACAAAAGTAGAGGTTGAAGAAGAATTAGCAAAACTTGCCAAAGCAATTCAGGAAATCGATTCGGTGATTTATAAAACCGAACAATTTTGGCAAAAAACGAAAAAAGAATTAACAGAGGGGACACGATTTATCGCAATTGGTTATGGGCCTAATATTGGTACGGCAAAAGAGTTTGAGACGAAGTTTACAGAAACAGTTCGCTTACCTTCCCAAGGATTTGAAGTCGAAGCCTATATGCATGGGCCTTATCTTGAAGCGGATACTACACATCTTTTGTTTTTTATTGAAAATCAAAGTCCTATTCAAGCACGTAGCCAAGCCTTGAAAAACTATCTAGCCAGTTATGTTGGCCAATGTTACACAATTACAACGCGTTCAACGAGAGCATCAAATACGTTAGAGTTAGCAAGTGATGTCGAAGAAAAAATTAGTCCTTTATTATTAGTTATTCCATTTCAATATTTGGCGTATCAAGTAGCTACAAGTAAAGGAATTGATTTATCTCAACGGATTTTTGATGATTTTGATTGTGTCCTAAAAAGTAAAATAGCAAAGAAAGAGGGAAATCAGCCATGTTAAAATTTAATGAAGAACAACAAATCAAAGACATACGAGGTGCCTTAGCCTTGCGTTCAGATGTTGAAAAAGTTGTTGATCAAGTTTGGACGAAAGGATTTGATGCGGTCTATTATTTAGGAATCGGCGGTACTTATGCTTCAGCCATGCAAGCAGTTACTTATGCGAATGGAAAAAGTAATTTACCAATCTATGTTCAACATGCTGCTGAGTATTACACAACAGGCAATAAACGTTTAACAGAAAAATCATTCGTCATCTTGTCTTCCGTTACTGGGACAACACAAGAAGTGGTGCAAGCCGTTCAAGAAATCAAAAAGGTCGGCGCAACGTTATTTGGTTTTATCGATGCAAAAGACAGTCTTTTAGCAGATTTATGTGATTATGTGGTGACTTATCCAGCCCCAGGAACTGAGCAAATCAAGTTCTTTATGGTAGCTGATCGTTTAATGCAAAAAAACAACGAATTTACAGATTACGAAAATTATTACCAAGAATTGGAAGAATATTTGCCTACAGGTTTAGCTGAAGCCGAAAAAAGTGCCGATGCGTTTGGCTTAGCTTTTGCGGAAAAACATCGTCATGATAGCATTCACTATTTTATTGGCGCAGGAAACCAATGGGGAGCGGTCTATTCTTATGCAATGTGCTATTGGGAAGAGCAAAGTTGGCTTCGTTCAAAATCAATTCATGCAGCAGAGTTCTTACATGGAACGCTAGAAATTGTAGATGAAACTACGCCAGTAACGTTGTTTATTGGAGAAGACGAGCAGCGACCATTGGCAGAACGAGTAGCAAAATTATTGCCGAAAATCTGTGCCAATTATACAATTATTGATTCGAAAGCGTATGAACTTCCAGGAATTAGTGAAAAATATCGTGGTCGAGTTGTTTCATTTCTCCTAATGCATGCGGTAACGCAACGAATTGATGCGCATGTAGAAAAATTAAATTGTCACCCATTAGAGATTCGTCGTTATTATCGTCAATTTGATTACTAAGACAAAATAGCCTCTTTTTCCAGTAAGCCTGTGGTAGACTGAAGAGAGAATACTTCAGAAAGTAGGAAAACCAATGACAAAACCGAAAATCTATACAATGACCTTTGCCAGTGTTTACCCGCTATACATCCAAAAAGTAGAACGTAAAAATCGAACGCAAGCGGAGGTTGACGAAATTATTTACTGGTTAACTGGTTATGATGAAAAAGGCTTGCAGCAACAATTGGCTCAAAAAGTAACGATGGAAACATTTTTTGAAGAAGCACCCAATTTTAATGAAAACGCCCAATTGATCAAAGGCGTAATTTGTGGCTATCGCGTGGAAGAAATTGAAGATCCTTTAATGCAAAAAATCCGTTACCTAGATAAATTAATCGACGAATTGGCCAAGGGAAAAGCGATGGAAAAAATTTTAAGAACATGAAGAGGTCGGGACAGAAGTGTTTAACTCCGAGAACCAAGTAGGTACTGTTTAACATCTATTTGCTTTGCAAATAGTGTTTCTCAGCAATAAGAAGGAATTTCCGAAAGATGCTTTTCGTCTTTCGAGGAATTTCGGCTTATTTCCGAAGGAGTTGCTTCTGTTCCCGCCGTTTATCAGTTTTTGAGCGTGGGACAAAAATTCAAAGTGATTTTTGTCCCACGCTCTTCATGTTTTCTTGTACACGGAATTTAACTATTTCCTGTATTAACGAAAGAGGTAACTCTTGCGTGTAGGGAAATTGAATGGCACCTTTCGAGGTTTTAAAAGGGCGTAATTCTTTGCTGAAACGTTGGATGGCTGATGGCGTAGGATAGAAACCTAAATGTTGCTTGGCCGCCGCAAAATGCACTAAATTGCCATTTAAGTAAAAGGTCGGCATTCCATAAGCGATTTTTTCAGTAGTCTCCTGAGGAACAACCGCTAAAATTGCTTGGTAGATTTCTGTTAACTGTGTTTGATGTTGGGATTGCTGGCGTATATAGTTTGCAATGATGGTCATCTAAAAACACCTCCGTTTGTTTCAGTATACTATGTAAAAAATAAAAGGCGAAGAGGATACAAAAAAACCGTCTAGTATTTTTTCTTTACTAAACGGCTTTTAGCTTAAATAACTACCTAAAGGGTCTTGCATGGAAATGTTTGTCACTCCTTAGTTTAATTGTTTTAAGTGTGCAATTGCTTCTTCAATTGTGTGACCAGTTGCTGTTTTACTTTCATTTTTTGCATCAAAAACAATGAAAATATTTTTGTCTGTGTCTAATTGAATACGGTATTGAATGTTTTTTACTTTGTAAGTCATAGTTATTCTCCTTTCATAAAGTACTCTAAAAAGGCGACGATAACTGATAACGAAATTCCATTGTTACTATACCACTGGAAAATTATTTTTGCAACAAATAACATTTTTTCTTTACTATTCCTTAGACTTCTTTGTTAACTACTTCTTTACATTCTTTTTCAAGAAGCATAAAATAAATACATTACTAGTTTTTGAATAGGAGATCGATGTGAAAAAGAGAGTTGAGAAAATTAAACGATGGCCCTACCGCTATCTTCTGTATGGAATCGGGTTCATCATATTAATTATTTTTAGTAATTTATATCTGCAATGGTGTCAGAATAACTTGTCTGTTGATTTAGCCTTCAAGTTTGCTTTTTCGTGGCATACGGAAAAGTTTTTCTTAGGTTGTTTTGTGCTAAGTGTTTTTTTACTTTTTTTATGTAGTTTGGCAGGTTCATTAGGAGTTGGCGCTCTTTTATATAGTGTCATAATAGGTGTTTTAGGATTTGCGGACTATCAAAAGATGTTTTATCGTGTCGAACCTATTTACCCAGACGACTTAAAAATGATCACAGAAGTTAGTTTATTAAAAGAAATGGTTGGTTTATGGCCGTTTATTTTTGTGGTTGCGTTAGGTTGTGTAGCACTTTTTTTCTTAGGAAAAGCTTTTTATAAAAGTTTCTTTTTATCGAAGAAAAAACAAACAATTCGTGTGTTAAGTCTTGTTCTTTCGATTGGTCTATTTTCATATATTGGTGATTTTAACAATCCGCAAAATTTGTTACGTAAAGCCTATAATAAAACCGCGTTATGGATCCCTTACAGCCAAAAAATGAATTACTACAATACGGGATTTATTGGTGGTTTTCTATATAATTTAAAAGTAGAGGCTATGGACCAACCAAAGGGTTATTCAAAAGAAGCTATTTCAGAAATTACTCAGAAGTATCAAAAGTTGGCCGAGGCGAAAACAGTGCCGAGCAATCAGCAACCCAATATTGTGTTTGTCATGAGTGAAAGTTTTTCAAATCCAGATCATCTGAAAGGCTTGTCCATTATTGGTAATCCTTTAGCTGATTATCATCAAATCGCTGATAAAACTTACAGCGGCCAGATGCTTTCACAAAACTACGGGGGCGGAACTGCGAATATTGAATTTGAAGCCTTAACAAGTTTTTCGATGGAATTAATGAATGCCCAAATGACTACACCTTATACAATGATGATTCCTAAGATGACGGAATTGCCTTCCATTGTTTCATTACTTAAGGAACAAAAGTACCAAACAACGGCTATTCATCCGTACAATACATCTATGTATAAACGAAAAGATGTGTATAAAATTTTAGGTTTTGATCAATTTATCAATGAAAAAACAATGAACTATACAGATAAACTAGAAAATAATCCTTACATTTCAGATCAAGCAGCATATCAGGAAGTGACGACACTGCTTAAAGAAAAAGAGCAACCGCAATTCATTCATTTAGTTACTATGCAAACACATATGCCCTATGAAAATAAATACACAACGTCCAATTATTTTTCTCAAGGAAACGGCAATCAAATCGCGCTCAATAATTACTTGCAAGATATTGCCTACAGTAGCGAAGCTTTGAAAAATTTCCTACAAGAAATCGAAAAAATGCCCAAACGCACATTAGTCGTTTTTTGGGGAGATCACTTACCAAGTATTTATGATGAAAACATTCAAGCGTTGAATGAAGGGGCAGCCCTTCACCAGACAGAATTTCTAATGTATGATACGGCGAACCAGTTAACAGAAAAAAATCAGCATCAAGCAACCATTAGTCCATTTTATTTTGCTCCCTCACTTTTCCAACAAAGTGGCTTACCGCAATCGGGATTTTACGCTATGCTAAATGAGGTACAAGAACAATTGCCTGCTTTTGAAAAGGGGAATTATTATCTCGGTGGGGAATGGAAAAAAACAGTAGAAATGAATAAAAAGCAAGAACAACTATATGAGGAATACCGACTGATTCAATATGACATTGTTTCAGGGAAGCAATATAGTTTAGAAAATCAATTTTTTAGCTAAGAAAAACACACGAAACATTCGTGTGTTTTTTGATTTTTATTTTAAAGTTTTACGATAAACAATGACATAATAGCTGAAAGCTAACAGACAAGCAAAACTTAAAAAGTAAAGCGGCAAGACCCAAATGGTACCATTGTGAAAGTAACTAATCAAATAGGTAAAGAAACTAACAAACAAGTAATAGACAAAACTAAAAATCCCACTGGCAGTACCAATTACAGATTCATAGCCTTTTAAGGCCATACTTAAGGCATTGGGCAAAGTAATATTAATCCCTAAGAAAAAGAGAAAAATAAACAAAATAAGACCAATGATTGTTTCAAATTGTGTCATTATTAATAAACAGCAAGCCGCAAAGATACTTAGCAGCAAACCAGCAAAGGCAATTTTTTCCGCTGACCAATATCCCAGCAACCAATTGATAAGAACCGCAGCAAGAATACTAGACACAGCTAGAACTAAACCAAGAAAGCCATATTGGACACTGCTAAAGCCAAAGTGATTGATGAAAATAAACGGGGCTTCTGCATAGTAGCTAAATAATAAACCATTAATGCCACCAATCAATAAGCCGTAGCACCAAACTTTCGAGTCGAAGGAAAGGCGTTTCGCCACAGACCAAAAAGGCGCTTTCGTTAAGGTATTTCCTAAGTGAAAGGTTTCTGGTAAACGATAAAAACTATAGAAAAGTAATAGAACAGCCATGACAATTAAGGTGCTAAAGACATGCTGATAGCCAAAATAGGTTTGAACAAGTCCGCCGACTAAGGGTCCGATGGCAGGAGATAGCGATAGGGCAGCGCTTGTTTGAGCAAAAATTTTCCCTCTTTGAAGATCGTTAAAGCTTTCCCGCATCATCGATTGGGTAATAACAGAACCAACGCTTGCACCAAATGCTTGAATTAAACGGAAGAATAACAGCCAAGGAAATGTCGGACTCAAAAAAAGGCCAATATTTCCAATTAAATAGCATAAAATTCCTAATAACATAGCTGGGCGACGTCCAATCGTATCGGATAGAATTCCCCAGAATAAAACGCCAACGGCAAAGGCAACAAAATAAATACTCATGGTTAATTGTGCCACGCTATCGTGAATGTTAAAAACAGAACTAAGCGCTGGCAAAATAGGTGTGAAAATCGACTCGCTGATTTGTGGAAATCCCACAAGCAAAATAATAATTAGTAATGATGGGACGGTGTTTCGGGTGTTTTTCATGATTTTTCTCCTTAAAAGTTTAATCTAATCAAAAACACCCATTGTCTTTTACAACCGCCAAATTTAAAATAAGTAAAATAATGTCACCAACTTTCCTTGAAATTTTTTATTATACAAAGTCTAAATGAAGAAGCGCTTCTTCTTGACTAAATTCATAAGTGTAGCGACCGGATAAACCGGCAAGCTCACCTGATGCTTGAAATAGTTCACCTGGGCAGTCTAAAAGACCCTGTGTAAACGTCCCTTTTTCGCAAGCAGTAAAGGTGCCTTTTTTTCCTAAATAAGTTCCTTCGAAATGTAGGAAACCGACCACTTGAGCCATAGCTTCAAGCCCATCTGCCATTGAAGAGCCTTGATAAGTCATTAAGTATTCCACAGAAGCTGTCCCAGATAAGGCGCCTGACAATTGATAAGTAGCGCTCGCTTGATTCACTGGGAAATTTTCATTAAGATTGTCAATCGGTTGTTCTTGCCAACTAGATACAGTAAATGCTGCTTGCTCCATTGCTGTCCCTTCTTTCTTATTAATAAGAATAGGGTAGCGGGAAGCGCATTATTTGTCAACAATCCACCACTTTAACTCTTCATTTTTTTTACAAAAGAATGTAACGCTAAGCGGTTGATGTGATAAACAGTTCCTTGTTTTTGAATAAAGTCGCGCTCTCGAAATTGTTTAAAGGTATAAATAAGATGGCGATAACTAACCCCTAAGTATTCGGCAATCTCAGTATGTTTTTCTTTATAAACATCTTCGTGATTAGCGGCAACCAATAGCAATTCCGCTAGCCGATAACTTAGTTCATAGGTCTGATTCGTTGTAAAGTGGTCCACCCGTTGGAGCATTTTTTTCCCTAGATAATGGCTGAGTTGCTGCATAAAAAGTACCTTGTTTTTTAAAACAGTTTCTGCGTAAGCTAAAGGTACAGCCAAACAACAGGTTTCACCTAAGGCGATAACGTCCTTGGTTATCGTTTCCGCTTGAACTAATGTTAAATCGCCAATTAAATCACCTGTCGTTAAAAACTGAACAATGGATTGGCGGCCATTGCGTTCTGTTTTTAAAATTTTCGCTTTTCCTTTGATTAAATAAAAAAGATAATTTAATGGCTCTGCTTGGTGATGAATGAATTCTTGATTTTCAAAATCGATAATAAAACTGTGTTTTAAATCAGTTTCATTAAAAAAAGGCGTATTTTTAGCTAATTCTTGTTTCGGTGATTGTTGGTAGGCTGTTTTAAGCATTTTTTTCTCCTTATAATAGGAGATATCTCCTATTTGTTTCTTCTATTGTAGCACATAATAGACGTATCAAGAGTAGAGGAGTTTTTATAATGTGGAAGAAAAAAATTGTGCTATCGTTTCTTTTTTATTTAATTAGTGCATTGGGCATCAGTTTGACAATTCAAGCAGGCATTGGAGTTAGTAGTTTTAATGCATTTAATGTGACCTTCGCAACACTTACTCATTTAAAAGTCGGAACTGTTACCACAGCTATCAATTTCGCTTTTTTAGGCACGTGTTGGTTGTTAGATCAGCAGCGTAAAATTCAGGACTATTTGATTATTTTGGTGGCGTTAATTGGCTTTGGTTTTGTCATTAATTTTTTCTTATATCAATTATTTGGTTCGCTTGTTTTTCAAAATTATTTGGTTAAAATTGTTCTATTTATTTTAGGGACAATCATAGCAGGAATCGGGATAGGACAGGTAGTTGCGCTAGGTGTTTTGCAATTTCCCATTGAAAAATTTTGTACACTTATTTCTGAAAGAACGCGCTATAGTTTTCAGTTTTATCGTTATTTAGTTGATATTTTTTGTGTCAGTTTAGCACTAGGATTGTCCATTAGTTATCATTTGCCGATTTTTGTTCGTGAAGGAACCGTGATTAGTCTTTTCTTACTTTCTTGGGTTATTAGTTGGTCGAGAAAGCGGGGACAACAGCGTATTTTACGAATACAAATCAAGAAACTGGAATCCGAATGAAAGGATTTCAGTTTTTTTCAAATGAGCAGAACTTTTATTTGAAAAAAAGAGTGGAAAACGGTATACTAATTAAGTAATTATTCATAACATTGGTTCTCCAATCAATGTTAAATAGTTTTTTCATGAGGGAGTAACTGACAGTATTTATGCTGTGACAACATCACCAACTCCGAAAGCAATTTCTGGTGTTGTCTTAAACGGTGAGACTTATGTATGTTCGACGAAGTAGCATACACAAGTCTATTTTTTTTCATTTATTTTTGATGAAATGTAAAATAGTACTTGGAGGATGCTGCAAAAAATAGAGGAGGAAGAACATGTCAGAAGAAAAGAAAACACAATTGTCTGAAGCGTTTTACGCACAAGACGACACAGTTGTTTTGGAGAAAATGAACACAACAACTGATGGATTAAGTGCACAGGAGGCTCAAAAGCGTTTAGAAACGTACGGGGAAAATGTGCTAGATGAAGGGAAGAAAAAATCACTTGCCGTGAAATTCTTTGAGCAATTCAAAGATTTTATGATTATTGTTTTATTAGCGGCAGCGGTCATTTCAGCCGTCTTTTCCCATGATGTGGTAGACTCGATTATCATCTTAGTGGTTGTTATCTTGAACGCCATCTTTGGGGTCATTCAAGAAGCCAAAGCGGAACAAGCCATTGAAGCATTAAAAGAAATGTCTTCACCAAATGCGAATGTTCGCCGTGATGGACACGTCATTACTGTTAAAAGTGATGAATTAGTACCAGGCGACATTGTTTTATTAGAAGCAGGGGATGTCGTTCCAGCTGATTTACGTTTATTGGAAGCGAATAGCTTAAAAATTGAAGAAGCAGCGTTAACCGGTGAATCTGTTCCAGTTGAAAAAGAAGTAACCATCTTAGAGGGAACCGATATTGGTATCGGTGACCGGATCAATATGGCTTATTCCAATAGTAATGTGACGTATGGACGTGGTCTTGGCGTTGTGGTTGGCACAGGGATGAATACAGAAGTCGGTAAAATTGCTGGCATGCTAGCAAGCGAACAAGAAACGGAAACGCCTTTAAAACAAAACTTAAACCAATTGGGTAAAATGTTAACAATTGCCATTTTAGTCATTGCAGCGGTGATGTTTGTGGTAGGAATGATGAATGGTCGTTCATGGATTGACATGTTATTAACGTCAATTTCGTTAGCTGTAGCGGCAATTCCAGAAGGATTACCAGCGATTGTCACGATTATTTTGGCTTTAGGGACTCAAAAAATGGCCAAGAAAAATGCGATTGTCCGTAAGTTACCAGCCGTTGAAACATTAGGAAGTACAGATATTATCTGTTCAGATAAAACAGGTACGTTAACCTTAAATCAAATGACCGTTGAAGCGTTGTATACAGATGGTCAAGTTTTATCTGCTTCCACAGAAATTCCTGCTGATAATATGGCTTTAAAAATCATGAACTTTACGAATGATACAAAAATCGCTCAAGATGGTTCATTAATTGGTGACCCAACAGAAACTGCCTTAGTACAATTTGGTTTAGATCATGCGTTTAACGTAACCGAAAAAGTAGCAGCTGAACCTCGTGTGGCAGAGATTCCTTTTGACTCTGATCGTAAATTAATGACTACTGTTCATGAATTAAAAACAGGTGGCTTCCTAGTTTCTGTCAAAGGTGCACCAGATGAATTATTGAAACGTTGTACGGAAATCTTATCAAATGGAGAAACAAGTCCATTAGATGAAACAAAACGTCAAGAAATTTTAAAAACCAACACTTCATTAGCGAAACAAGCCTTACGTGTTTTAGGAATGGCTTATAAATATGTTGAGACGATTCCAGCCGAAATGAGTTCTGAACTTGTGGAAAAAGATTTAACATTTGCTGGTTTAGTCGGTATGATTGACCCAGAAAGAAAAGAAGCTGCAGATGCTGTAAAAGTCGCGAAAGAAGCGGGTATTCGTCCAATTATGATTACGGGTGACCACCGTGATACAGCAGAAGCAATTGCGGCACGTTTAGGCATCATCAAAGAAGGCGACGACGATGCAGTCATTACAGGCGCTGAATTAAATGAATTGTCAGATGAAAAATTCGCACAAGTCGTGGGACGCTACTCTGTCTATGCTCGTGTTTCACCAGAACACAAGGTTCGGATTGTTAAAGCGTGGCAACAAGAAGGAAAAGTGGTTGCGATGACTGGTGATGGCGTAAATGATGCCCCAGCCTTAAAAGCTGCTGACATCGGGATTGGTATGGGAATTACCGGAACAGAAGTATCAAAAGGTGCTTCAGATATGGTACTTGCCGATGATAACTTTTCAACAATTATTGTAGCGGTAGAAGAAGGACGTAAAGTCTTCTCAAATATCCAAAAAACGATTCAATATTTACTTTCAGCTAACTTAGGGGAAGTATTAACCTTGTTTATTGCAACAATGCTCAATTGGGATACCTTGTTACCTGTTCACTTATTGTGGATTAACTTAGTAACGGATACTTTCCCAGCGATTGCGTTAGGTGTGGAACCAGCAGAACGTGATGTGATGAGCCATGAACCTCGTGGTAAAAAATCGAACTTCTTCTCTGGCGGCGTTTTAAGCAGTGTTGTTTATCAAGGGATTACGCAAGGGGCATTGACTTTGATTGTGTATAAAATGTCAATTATGTTCCCAGCACATACCGCGGCTAACACAAACTTATCGGCGCAAGCGTTGTATGATTTACAACACGGCGATGCTTTAACCATGGCCTTCGCTACTTTGGGATTAATTCAATTGTTCCATGCCTTTAATGTGAAGTCGATTTATCAATCAATTTTCAAAGTTGGCTTATTCCGCAACAAATCATTTAACTATGGGATTCTTGTTTCGTTCTTGCTATTAGCTGCAACGATTGTTATTCCAGGATTTAATGATTTATTCAGCGTCACACATTTAGATGCATATCAATGGGCAATTGTAGCAGGTACTTCTTTTGCTATCATCCCAATTGTGGAAATTGTGAAGTTCTTCCAACGTAAAGCAGGTAAAGGTGCTTAATAAATAAGTAAAGAAAATTGGCTGGTACTTAAACCAGTCAATTTTTCTTTATGTAAGGAGTGAAAGGGCTTGAAACGGAAAATTATTTTCGAAACACAACGACTTATTGTCAGAGAATGGCAGATGGAAGATGAAGTGGAATTGAAAAAATTTTTGCAAGATGAAAATGTGATGTATGCCTATGAACACGCTTTTTCTGATGAAGAGGTTGCAAACTGGCTAAAGTGGAACTTACAGTCCTATCAAGAATGCGGCTACGGCTTATGGGCGTTAGAGAAGAAGCGAACAGGCGAAGTTATCGGCGAGTGTGGCCTCACCAATCAATTAGTAAAAGGCAAGAGCTATCCAGAAATTGGTTATCATTTATGTGGAAAAGAATGGCACAAAGGGTATGCGATTGAAGCTGCCGCAGCGACAAAGCAATACGCATTCGATGTATTAAATTTTCCAGAAGTTATTTCAACGATTCGTGATACGAACTTAGCCTCTATGAATGTCGCTATTCGAAACCAGATGCTTGTTAGGGATCGATACATTAAAACATACCGTGGCAAAACGATGCCTCACTATGTTTTCTCTGTTAAAAATCAAAAGAATAAAGACTGAAAAAGTGCCACTTGTCAGATGGAATAGAAAAAGTGTAAAATGGAGTGAAAGAGAAAAGGGAAAAGAGGGATGGTTATGAGACCAAATTTAGGATTTTACGTTCAAACAATCAATGATATCGTTAAAACAACAGAAGATATTGGCGAAGTCATGAATCCATATTACGAAGAAGTTCGTCAAGCGATTGATAAGAATAAAGTGAATGATTTAACAGCCGAACGAATTGCAGAAATTCAAGCAAAATTTAAAGAAGGTACTGAAAAATATGAATTAATGCTCAAAAAAGTCGGAACATTAAAACCGACGCCACAAGTACTTGGCATTCATAAAAAATTTCAACATGCTTATACAGAATATGTAGCAGGATGCAATGAAATGATTTTAGCAACAGATCCAGAAACAGGTATTGATGCAGATTTATTTAATGCTTCAGAGGAAAAGCAGGATCAAGCAACGGATGAATTAACCTTTGCCATTACACGGATGAGCAACATTCTTTTGAAAAAATAAAAAACTAATAAAAATAACTAACGAATTTAATATTTTTTTCATGTCTTTTTTATGGACAAAAGAGAAAGTGTATTGTATTATTAATTCATACCAACAACAACCTTTTTATTTTTCATTTTACTCTTATTGAGTAAATACTCCTTTTCCATCGGCAAAACTGCCGGTGGTTTTTTTGTTATTTTTTTATTTAATAATAAAACAACCTTTGATTTTATAAAAATCAAAGGTTGTTTTAGCTTGTTAATTTTCAACATTTCGCACATAATCATCAAAGTATTGAATTAACTCTTTCTTGATTTGTTGATAATCTGCTTCAGAATAGTTCTTTTCTTCTAGTGTGCCATTAAAAAATGGCAAATTTAGTTCTTCTTTTAAACGTTCAATCACTTCTTCTTGCTTCATAAGGACCCCTTCTCAACGAATTGTTCTCTTCTATTATAGAACATTGTAGTCATCCGTCAATTGCTCAAAGGCAATTTTCATTTCCTCTAGACGTTCATTCAATTGATGGGTTTCATCTTCTTCATTGAAAAAATGTTGTTTTAATTCAAAATAAAAATTTTCGAAGGCTTGGAAAAAAGGCTCAGACTTGTTATTTTCAAGAGCAGGAACACTTGTGTAGAGAACACGAGCGCTATGGTAGTAAGTGCAAACCTCGTTAATATTTAATAAAATACGCGCTTCTTCTGGGCGTGGTCGACTTGTAACTAAGTCATGTAAAGATAAACTTTTTGTATGGGTTTCAGATAAATAAAATAAAAATAGTTCCAATTGCTCTTTTGTTGCAGACATGAAAACTCCTCCTCAAACAGTAGTAACATTTATTATAAATGAAAATGAAAGTGCTTGAAAAGCAATGCGCTCAGCAAAAATAATTATTTTAAGTGAAAACTATAGTTGTTGCTTTAGCATTCTTTTTAATCATGATAAACTGAGAGAAGTATAGTAGGTCCTGACAGAGGAGGAAACAAATGAAAATTGTGATTATTGGTGCATCATTCGCAGGTATTTCCGCAGCAATTGCTTCAAGGAAAAAATATCCCCAAGCAGAAATTTCTTTAATTGACAAACAAGCAACAGTGGGGTATTTATCTGGTGGCTTAAGTGCGTATTTTAATCATACCATCAATGAATTACACGAAGCACGTTACATAACGGAAGAGGAATTACGTCGTCAAAAGATTCAGTTGCTTTTAAATAGAGAAGTCGTGGCAATGGATGTTGAGAACCAATTGATTGCTTGGGCACGAAAAGAAGAGCAACAGTGGTATTCTTATGATAAATTGATTTTAGCGACAGGCGCGAGCCAGTTTTCCACGCAAATTCGTGGTAGTCAAACAGAAAAACTACTCAAATATAAATTTTTATCAGGTGCTTTAGCGGCTGTTCCATTACTGGAAGAAAGCCAGACAGTAGCCGTCATTGGTGCAGGACCCATTGGAATGGAAGCTATTGATTTTCTTGTGAAAATGAAGAAAACGGTCCATGTCTTTGAAAGTTTAGAAAATCTATTGCCTAAATATTTTGATAAAGAAATGGTTGCAGAAGTTCAAAAATCTTTGGAAAAACAAGCAGTAATTTTCCATTTTGAAGAAACGGTCCTAGGAATTGAAGAAACAGCAAATGGTATTGTTCTTGAAACAAGCGAGCAGGAAATTTCTTGTGACAGTGGGATTTTTGCTTTAAACTTACATCCTCAATTAGCCTATTTGGATAAAAAAATTCAACGGAATCTGGATCAGACAATCGCGGTGGATCCTTATTTACAAACTTCAGTGCCGAATGTTTTTGCCATCGGAGATTGCATTTCAGTTATGAATGAACCAGTCGCGGAAACTTTTTATGCTCCGTTAGTGAACAATGCGGTACGAACTGGCTTAGTAGTCGCCAACAATTTAGAAGAAAAAACACACCGATTCATTGGCTCTTTGCGAACAATGGGAACAAAAGTAGGGGACTATTACCTTGCTAGTACAGGTCTAACCGAAATGGAAGGTTTATTTTTTCCGCAAACACTTGCTTCCGTAATTGTTAGACAGCCAGCGCCGCCTCTACAACATGGGACAGAAATTTTAGGCAAATTAATCTATGATAAAGTGACGCAACGAGTCCTTGGGGCACAGCTTTGTTCAAAAAACAATTGTTTAGAAAAAATAAATACTTTAGCATTAAGTATCCAAACAGGTCAGACACTGACAGACCTATTACAAAAAGATTATTTTTATCAACCTTCCTTAACCAATATTTATGATATTACAAATTTGATGGGTGCTTCGGCTTATTGGAGAGAGAACGATGAAAGTTGAGACGTTATTGGAAAAGAAAGCAATGCGACAATTATTAACGGTGCAACAAACTATCTTAGCAGGCGGCACCTGCTCAGTCTCTGATTTAACAGCATTCTTAGCGGTCACAAAAGCCTCCTTTGAAAAAGACTTAGAGGATTTACATTATTTTTTGAAACCTTTTGGACAGGATTGTCAGCTTACTTATGATGGCCAACAGCTATCAATCACCTTATCGGATTTTTTTTCGTTGAATCATTTAATTGAAGCATTTGTAAAAGAGTCTCTTAAATTTCAACTTTTAGATTATTTATATCGTAATAAAGAGTTTTCTATTGTTCAATTAACGACTAAATTTATGATTAGTGAGTCTTCTTTATTTCGAAAGATTAAAGAACTCAATCAATTGTTAGCCGCCTTTGATTTGCAAATAAAAAATGGACAACTACAGGGAGAAGAATTGCAGATTCGTTACTTTTACTTTCAGTTGTATTGGTATATTACTCCCTATGAAACACACCAGAAAAAAACGATGTCGCCGTTAAATAAACGGATAATTGAAGGGATTGAGACTGGCTTAGGTTTTACTTTTAATGAACATAATGCGTTAAAAGTTAGCCTTTGGTTGAGTATTACGAAAAAGCGCTTAGCGGTCACTTCAAAAAAATATCAACAATTGAGAAAGAAAATGAGTGATTTTAAAGAAGATCCGTTATTTAAGCAAGTTCGACAATTGTTTTTCCGTTTTTCTAGTCGCTATTCATTAGAATTAGATGAAGGAGAAAGCATGATTCATTTTGTTTTTCTAATCACAATGTCGGTCTTACCAGAATCAGCCTTTGATGAATATTCCTTAATTCGGGGACGTCGTTCCGCTGTTTCTTTAGCTGATACGTTTATCTTGGAAAATGTGGTCTTGTATTATCGGCCCCATAAATTTGAACCTACTCTTGAGAAAACCATGGCTTACTATTTTTCACAAATTCATGGAAAACTGTATTTTTTTAAAGGAGAATTGGAAGTCTTTGATAGGGCCCATATCTGGGAAAAAGAACAGCAATTATCTAGTCGGGAATTAGCTTCTTTTTCAACAACGTTATTAGAAAAAGCTTTAGCTTGTTTTGATGAAACGTATCAACCAGGAGATAGTTTGCATGAACTTTCTCTGGTCAAATATTTAAGCGTGTTGGCATTAATTGAATTTAAAATGATTGGTGAAATAAAAATTGGGATTCACTTAGCAATGGATGCTCTTTATCAAGCGGCGTTAACACAAGTATTAATGCTCAGTCTTAAAAATATGAATGGCACGCTGGTGGAGAGGTATCAGCCTGAGCAAACATATGATTTAATTGTAACTAATTATCAGCAAACGAGCTATCAAGGAACACCGGAAGTCTATGTTTTGTCAGAATTAAGTTCGACCTATGATGTGCAACAATTAAAAAAGAAAATACGTACCTTGCGGGAGAAATAAACAAAAGGTTGGTGTGACGGAAATTGTCTGATCCTCGCACCAGCCTTTTTACAACTAAAAGTCGAAAATTAGGCTTTTTTAAACAAAAATGTTTCTTTTTATTGAAAAATTAGAGATAATAAAAATATTATTGAAAGCGTTGTCTTTGTTGGTTTTAGTAGAAATCCTTTCAATTTTTTTAAAATAAAAAAAGTTTTTGACATGTTTAGTTATTCTTTTGTTTGTAAGATAGGGACATAAAGAAAACGATTTCAAAAACGTTTAGGAGGAATTATCATGGCAGAAGAAAAATACATTATGGCGATTGATCAAGGAACGACTAGTTCTCGTGCAATTATTTTTGATAAAAAAGGAAACAAAATTGGTAGTTCACAAAAGGAATTTACTCAATATTTCCCTAATGCAGGTTGGGTGGAACATAATGCCAATGAAATTTGGAATTCTGTTCAATCCGTTATTGCAGGTTCTTTAATTGAGTCAGGAGTGAAACCT
The DNA here is from genome assembly GCF_051711985.1 of Enterococcus sp. DIV1758. Lineage (NCBI taxonomy): Bacteria > Bacillati > Bacillota > Bacilli > Lactobacillales > Enterococcaceae > Enterococcus > Enterococcus sp. DIV1758. The sequence continues at coordinate 1,673,952 of NZ_JBIOOA010000001.1, read as the reverse complement.
ACAGATATTGCTGGAATTGGGATTACAAACCAACGGGAAACAACCGTTGTTTGGGACAAAGCAACTGGGTTACCCATTTATAACGCAATTGTTTGGCAATCACGCCAAACGACACCTATTGCCGATCAACTAAAAGAAGATGGCTACAGCGAAATGATTCATGAAAAAACTGGGTTAATCATTGATGCTTATTTCTCAGCAACGAAGGTTCGTTGGATCTTAGATCATGTAGAAGGTGCACAAGAACGTGCAGAAAACGGCGAATTGATGTTTGGAACAATTGATACTTGGCTCGTTTGGAAATTAACGGGAGATACTCATGTCACTGATTATTCAAATGCAAGTCGGACGATGTTGTTTAATATCCATGATTTAGATTGGGATCAAGAAATTTTGGATCTTTTAAATATCCCACGAGTGATGTTACCGAAAGTCGTTTCGAACTCTGAAGTGTATGGACTAACAAAAAATTACCATTTTTACGGAAGTGAAGTTCCTATCGCTGGGATGGCTGGTGACCAACAAGCCGCCTTATTTGGTCAAATGGCCTTTGAACCTGGGATGGTTAAAAATACCTATGGAACAGGCTCATTTATTGTCATGAACACTGGCGAAGAACCTCAACTTTCTAAAAATAATCTGCTTACCACTATTGGCTATGGCATTAACGGCAAAGTATATTATGCCTTGGAAGGAAGTATCTTCGTGGCTGGTTCAGCGATTCAATGGTTACGAGATGGCTTAAAAATGTTGCAAACGGCTGCGGAATCTGAAGCAGTAGCCAAAGCGTCAACAGGGCACAATGAAGTTTATGTGGTTCCTGCATTCACTGGTTTGGGTGCACCATATTGGGATTCACAAGCGCGTGGGGCTGTCTTTGGATTGACACGCGGTACCACGAGAGAAGATTTTGTCAAAGCGACACTTCAAGCAGTTGCGTATCAAGTTCGTGACATTATTGACACGATGAAAGAAGATACAGGCATAGATATTCCCGTCTTAAAAGTAGACGGTGGAGCAGCAAACAATGATTTCTTGATGCAATTCCAAGCAGATATTTTAAACACTGCTGTTCAAAGAGCCCATAACTTAGAAACAACGGCCTTAGGCGCAGCTTTCTTGGCGGGCTTAGCGGTTGGCTTCTGGAAAGACTTAGAAGAAATCAAAGCATTCCAAGAAGAAGGACAACAATTTGAACCCATTATGGCGGAAGAAGAACGAGAAGATTTATATGAAGGTTGGCAACAAGCAGTAGCAGCTACCCAACAATTCAAACGTAAAAATAAGTAAATGGAAAAGGGGAATTTTCTATGACTTTCTCAATAGAAACACGCCGACAATCAATCGACGCTTTAAAAACACAACACTTAGATGTCTTAATTATTGGTGGTGGCATTACTGGCGCAGGCGTTGCCCTGCAAGCCAGTGCCGCTAAAATGAAGACAGGGTTAATTGAAATGCAGGATTTCGCAGAGGGCACCTCTTCACGATCAACCAAATTAGTTCATGGTGGTATCCGCTATTTGAAAACGTTTGACGTGGAGGTGGTGGCAGATACAGTGAAAGAACGAGCCGTCGTTCAATCCATTGCGCCACACATCCCTAAAGCGGACCCCATGTTATTGCCGATTTATGATGAGCCAAATGCAACATTTAATCTATTTTCTGTCAAAATAGCAATGGATTTATATGATCAGTTAGCTGATGTAACAGGTACCAAGTACGCCAACTATCTGTTAACAAAAGACGAGGTTTTGGCACGTGAGCCACAACTAAAAAGTGAAGGTCTACAAGGTGGCGGTGTTTATTTAGATTACCGAAATAATGATGCTCGTTTAGTTATTGAAAATATTAAACAAGCAGTAGCTGACGGGGCGCATGCTGTGAGTCGGGTTCAAGCGGTGGGCTTTTTATACAATGATGAAGGGAAAATTACTGGCATTCAAGCAAAGGACCTACTAACTGACGAACAGTTTGAGATTCACGCAGATGTTGTGATTAATACTACTGGTCCTTGGTCAGATAAATTAAGAGGCTTAGACAAAAACGATTCATTTACACCACAAATGCGTCCAACCAAAGGGGTCCACTTAGTTGTCGACAAAAGCCGTTTAAATGTTCCTCAACCAACGTATTTTGATACAGGTAAACAAGATGGCCGCATGGTCTTCGTTGTTCCAAGAGAAGAAAAAACATATTTTGGGACGACGGATACAGATTACCATGGAGATTTTCAACATCCAACAGTAGAACAAAGTGATGTGGATTACCTATTGGAAGTAGTAAATAATCGTTATCCAGAGGTGCAATTAACAATTGATGATATTGAAGCCAGCTGGGCTGGCTTACGACCTTTAATTTCTGCTAACGGTGGCTCAGATTATAACGGGGGAAACAATGGCAAACTTTCAGATAAAAGTATTGATGAAGTCATTGATGTCGTTGACAGATACCAAAAAAACCAAACAGATAAACGAGAAATTGAAGAAGTCCTAAACCATCTAGAAGACAGTTTGGTGGAAAATAAAGTCAATCCTTCAGCTGTCTCTCGAGGCAGCTCATTGGAAAGATCAGCGGATGGCTTGCTCACTTTGGCTGGTGGGAAATTAACAGATTATCGTAAAATGGCAGAAGGTGCGATGAAAATGATTCAAACCATCTTAGCAGAAGAATACCAAAAAGAATTCACCTTAATTGATTCTAAAAACTATCCAGTTTCAGGCGGGAAATTGAACCCTGCAACGGTAGACGAAGAATTAGAAGCGTTGGCAAAACATGGCGTATCTAAAGGGTTAAGTGAAAAGGATGCACTATACTTAGCTCATTTATATGGCTCCAACGTACCAACTGTTTTTGAAATGATTGATGATGCCAAAGTAATTCCTGGTTTAACCTTAACAGAAACTATCTCTTTAAACTATGCGATGGAAGAAGAAATGGCTTTAACACCCGTCGACTTTTTATTGCGACGGACCAACCACTTATTGTTTATGCGTGATCGTTTGGACCAAGTGAAAGCGGGAGTCATTGAAGAAATGGCACAGCATTATCAGTGGACAGCGGAAGAAAGAGCACGACACATTGAAACATTAGAAAAAGTAATTGAAGAATCAGATTTAAAAAATTTGAAAGTAGGGTGAAGAAAAAATGGGAACTTCGATGATGACACAATTATTCGGTGAATTTTTCGGAACGATGATTTTAGTTTTACTAGGGGATGGCGTCTGTGCCGCAGTTAACTTGAAGAAAAGCAAAGCCTTTGCTTCTGGTTGGGTCGTTATTGCTTTAGGTTGGGGCGCTGCTGTTACATTAGCTGTTTACATGTCTGGGTATATGAGTCCAGCGCATTTAAATCCTGCTGTAACAGTTGCGATGGCAATTACTGGAAACTTTGAATGGGGCATGGTTTTACCTTATATCGTAGCTCAAGTCCTAGGCGGTTTTATTGGTGGTTTAGTTGTCTGGTTAGCTTATTTACCCCATTGGAACATTACAGAAGACAAAGGTGCTATTTTAGGAACCTTCGCCACTGGTCCAGCTGTCCGTAACTATCCAGCCAATGTTTTAACAGAAATTATCGGCACATTTGTCTTGGTTTTTGGCTTACTAGCCTTTTCTCAAAACGACTTAGCGGCTGGCATTAATCCAATGCTTGTTGGGATTTTGGTCTTAGGACTAGGTCTATCATTAGGCGGACCTACAGGTTATGCAATTAACCCTGCACGTGATTTAGGACCTCGTTTAGCGCACCAAATTATTCCTGTGAAAACAAAAGGTGATTCTGATTGGGCTTATTCTTGGGTGCCAATTGTGGGACCTATCTTAGGTGCTTCATTAGCTGCAGTAATTTATTTATTCACTATTTAATAGAAAAAACGAATAACTAACTGAATAGAAAAAAAGAACGAACCCAGAAATCTACACTAATTTTTGGGTTCGTTCTTTTTTATTGTAAATCGAAAATAGCGATACTTATTTTACTGAAAATTAATTCCCAATCTTCCCGGGTTAACTCTTCTTCTAAAATATAAATTCGTTCAATTTTTTTAGGCAAATTAAACATAGGATAATCAGTAATTACAATGTCGCAAGTAGAAAAATTCGTTCGTTCAAAAATAATGTCCTCACTAAACGCTTGTTTAATTTTCATCATGATAAAACTCGCAATGTAAAAATCGCGAGAATACGACACGCCAATTTTTATTTTAGTACGTGGGCTATAATGTTTATAGATTCTTAGTAGTAATTCGCATATCCAATTAGGATTTTCTTGGTCTTTAAATTCTAATTGATAAGGGAAGTTACCTGAAAAACTTTGATAAAAATCATAAATTTCCTTCTGTAAAGTCTTTTGGCTAGCACTGTTTTTATTGACTAAGAAATCTAGAATTGCTGTATTTGGTTGTTTAGAAATAAACAGTTGATTGTAAACAACATTTTTAAACAAAATAAGTAAAAAGTAATGACGATCAACTTCGCGCATTTCTGAAATCTGAAAAACTTGGCAAAAATCGGTTAGTAAGGCATCTACGTAGTAATATTCGGGACAAGAAATTTCAATTAAAGAAGCCAGTAAATATTCAGCTTGTTTTGCTGAATCAAAATTATCAATTGCGATTGGTGCAATGATATTGATGACTTCTTTTTGTGTTTTTGAAAAATCTGATTGACAACAAAAGATAGTTTGAGTAGGTTCCGAATAAAGTGATAAATAAGGGTGCTTTTCAAATTCTTTTTGGAGTTCTACTTCACAAGTATAGGGGAAGCGGTATTTCGCAATGTGTAAGAGTAAATTTAATTTTAATCGGGAAGCAAACTCTAACCGTTCAAGTATTTCTGGTTTAATGTGTTGAGTCAGTATATCTTCAAAATAAGTAGACGTATACTTTGGTAAGGCTAAAGTGTTTAAGAATATAGTCCAATAAACATCTAGGAATGCATAGATAACTTGAAACTCAGTACCTTTTATCACTTTGCTAGCTGAAGGTGAAAAATGTACCGAAATACCGTAAAGAGCTAGTAACTTATTAATATTATTGAGTCTTTTATAAATATAAGAAGAACTAAAATTTGTTTCTTGACTGACTTTCCAGACAGAATTGTTTTCTTTTTTGATAATTGCTTGGAAAAGAATAAAGTCAGTAGAATTTAAACAATAATAGTTAAACAATAAGAAATAATGAGAAAGAAAATCATTTTCAGACGTATGTAACGAAATTTTTCCATGATTTATTTGGATTTTTAAGGTACTTTCATTAATTTCGGCTAAGTCTTCTTGGATTTCATGAAGATAGATTGATAAATTTTTATTGGACAAATCGAATGTTTTTGCAACGCTAGACAAATTAAGATTGGTTTGTTTAGCCAAATATAAAAAAACAGCCAACTTTTTTTGTGTTTTTTTTGACAGTAGATATTTTTTTATAGCATCCTGGGTTTTTATAGGACTCACTCCTTAAAAATAATTTCTCTTTTATTATAAAAGTTATTAAATAAAAAAGTAATAAAAATGCTTAATACTTGTAGTACTAAGACAAAGGTCTGTCATTTAATAACCAGGCGCTCACTAAATTTTTTTAATAGATGAGTAACCTAATGTATAGAAATTGATAACACTGGAGATTAATACCGTAAAAGTGGTTCTGTATATTTGTAAAATAAAAACGAGCCTGGGAAAAAATCCAAAGTGATTTTTTTCCCAGGCTTAAAAACTGATAAGCGGTGGGGACAGAAGTACTTACGACGAAGATTGCTCTATGATTACTCGTCGCAATTAGGACTTTGAGAGGCAAGGATCGAATCACATCAATCTCTACATGAAAATTACTAAGAATTGAGTTATTTCACTGCAAAAAAAGGAACAGTTGAAAGCAATGTATTTACATGGGGAAAGAATGGGCCTGCCCAAATTAAAGAACACTAGGCTTTTTCAATTCTAGTATGTTTCATGCGAATTTTTGGAAATTCCTTCTTATTTGTTTTTTTCATGGAATCAGTTGTCTCTGTTGAGCCTTTTAGAAATCTGTCCTGACCTCGTTACGATGAGCAAAGAGAGCGGGTTCTTTTTTTATCAAATAATTTTCCAAAGTGACATGATCAACTAAAGAATCAATCACCCCTTCTTTAGAAACTGAAAATCCTGCAGCCTGAATTGCTATTTGAATGGCTGCTTCAGTCGGATAACCTTTCGAAAGATAGGAGGCGAGCGCGCTGATAAAGCTGTCACTGGCACCAGTACTATCCACAGCTATATTTTCTGTTGCAGGGAAATAGTGGCACACTTGGGGTGTTTTTAATAACACGCCTTTTTTTCCTAAAGTAACAATGACATTTTTTACGCCCATTTCTAAGAAGTACGCCGCTTTCTCTTCTAATGTACCAGTATCTGGTTGAAGTTCCAATAATTCATCTTCATTGGGAATGAAAAAATCAACCTTTTCTAGTATATTCACTGGAATATGATGAATAGCAGCTGGTTTTAAAATAATCGGTACCCCTGAATGTTGGGCGATTTCACAAGCTTTCTCTACAGCAGACAAAGGAATTTCTGTTTGAATGAGACAAAAACTGGCATCCATAAATAGGTGTTTTTGCTGTGCGATTTTTTTAGGCGTAAGCGCTGTGTTTGCGCCAGGTAAGATTGAAATCATGGAGTCGCCGCTTGTCTCAACATAAATATAAGCTTGACCAGTCTCAGTATCTTGAATACGTGTGATACCATCTGTCGTAACGTGGTATTTTTCTAATTCTTTATATAAGTAATTCGCATCTGTGTCTGAGCCTAAACAACCAATTAGGGTGGCCTGATGGCCCAGTTTGGTTAAGCCAACAGCTTGATTTAATCCTTTTCCGCCGGGGAATTTAGCATAGCTAGACAGAAAATTTGTTTTGCCGTTATGTGGTAAATTTGTTGAATACAGATAATTATCAACGTTTAAACTACCCACTACAATCATTTTGCTATGTGGATTAACACTAGACACGCCTAATGTATTTTTGTGATCTAGCACCAATTTTTCAGCCTCATTAATCAAGGCTGTTTTTTCTTTGCGTTTGTTAAGCAATAACAAGGCTAACTGGCTGCCAAACGTCTCTGTATCTAACAAGACGGAAGAAATATGATCAGGTAAAAATGAACGATCAATTTTTCGCTTAATTGCGAGTAAAGAGTAATTATCGGGGGTTCGTAAACCGCTCTGCTTTAAAAGCTGTTCCAAAAAAACAGCCTGGGTATAGTCATCGGTAAGGATACCCGTAATCCCATCTGTGATAAGCTGATTACTGAAATCAGCAGGGATAGTAGTTAAAATATTTTCTTTACTAAAGGGTAAATTGACATCAAACAAGGCTTTTTTATAGCCTGCAATAATTGCTTCTTTATATTTTGGGTTAGTGACGAAATAACTAATTTTTTTATGGTTATTCTGTAATAATTCTTGGGTTAAAACATAACTAGCTTCTTCATAAAGCCCCGCTAGAGAAGGCAATTCGTTAGTTGAGTGATTGACGAAATAGTAAGGGATCGTTAATTCTTCTATAAATTTCGCGTATTGTTTACTGTTTTCATTGATTGGGTCCCAAATAATGCCACTGGCTTGTTTTAAAGTTGGCGAGGTAATATTTTTCAGTTCTTGTTCTAAACTACCGTGACTATTTAAAATCAAGCAGCTATAGCCATTTTCTTGAGCTTTATCAATAAAGCTCGTAACCCAAGCCTCAAAAGTTTCATGGCTATTTAATAATAACACGAAGGTTTTTGTAGTACTATTTGTGACGAGATTTGCTGAGTAAGGTGTGTAGTTGTAATCTCGAACAATTTTTAAGACACGCTCACGGGTTTCTTTACTAATAGTTTGATCTTTATTATTTATAATTTTGGATACAGTTGAAGCGGAAACGCCAGCCAATTTTGCAATATCTTTAATATTCATCATTTTCGTCCTTTCACTGAACTCTTTTTTATAGTAAGCATTCTAAAAGCAGAAAGTCAAGAAAAAGCCTAATTATTTATTATTTAGAAATTCTGCTTGACTTTTAATGAAAGCGCTGTTAATCTCAAATTAAGAAAACGTTTCCGGAAATGTTTTTCCTAAATGTGAATGGAGGAAGAAAAATGGATACAAAGAAAAGACCGATCATTATTGATACGGACCCAGGAATTGATGATGCTGTAGCTTTAGCGATTGCACTGAATCATCCTAACCTAGAAGTTCGCTTAATAACGACGGTTGCAGGGAATGTAGATGTAGAAAAAACAACAAATAATGCTTTGAAACTTGTCGATTTTTTTGGGAAAAAGGTTCCTGTAGCCAAGGGGTGTAATTGTCCGTTACTTATTCAATTGGAAGATTCTGCTGAGATTCATGGGGAGACTGGCATGGATGGCTTTGAGTTTCCGCAACCTATCTCTACGTGTTTAGATATTCATGCAGTGGAAGCTATGCGAAAAGAAATTTTGTCTAGTGATGTTCCTTTGACCATTGTTCCAATTGCTGCATTAACGAATATTGCTTTGTTACTGACCCTCTATCCAGAAGTCAAAGAAAATATTGCAGAAATCGTCATGATGGGTGGCTCATTAGCAAGGGGAAATACAAATACAAGTGCCGAATTTAATACGTATGTCGATCCACACGCTGCACAAATTGTTTTCCAATCAGGTGTCCCGCTAACAATGGTAGGATTAGATGTTACAAGTCAAGCTGTGTTAACGAATCATGAAGTAACAGCCATCAGAGCGCTTGGCAGAGTGGGGGAAATGTTTTATGGTCTTTTCCGTCATTATAGAGGCGGCAGTTTAACTACAGGTTTGAAAATGCATGATGTCTGCGCGATTGCCTATTTAACTTCACCAGAATTATTTGAGACAACTGAAACGTTCATTGAAGTTGCTTTGGAAGGTCCAGCTGCGGGAGCTACTGTTGCAGATTTAAAAATGAAGTATCATAAAAACACGAATGCCGTTGCCTGTATAGATGTAAATGTTGAAGCTTTTCAAAAATGGGTTGTCGAAAAAATGAAAGCGGTTAATTAACTGAAGGAGGATAAGTATGATTGAAAGTTTATTGGTATTGGTCGTTTTAGTTGCTGTAGCCTATTTGATTGTAAAAAATTATCATCCCGCACTCAGTTTAATTATTGGTGCGCTTGTTCTACTTGCCTGTGCATGGATGTTAGGACATCCTATTTATCCTGCAGGAGAAGGAACCGGTTTTGGATTATTTGATATTTTCTTGAAGTTTAAAGATACAATTATTGCACAAGTGAGTTCAGCAGGAATTGTAATTATGATTCTTTTTGGTTATTCAGGCTATATGAATGCAATCGGGGCCAATCAGATGGCTGTCAACTTTTTGGTGAAACCATTAATGAAGATTAAACGTAAATCGTTATTTGTCCCTGTGGTCTTTTTAATTGGAAATTTAATGTCACTAGTAGTTCCTAGTGCATCAAGCTTAGCGATTATTTTAATGTCTATATTATATCCGATGCTAGCCAGCATGGGGATTTCATCATTAACTGCTGCAGGTGTGATTGCAATGACGGCAACTATCATGCCAACACCTTTAGGCGCGGATAACGTAATCGCCGCAAATACCCTTGGTTATGATGTGTTAAATTATGTTGTATGGAATGCCAAAATTTCGCTGCCATCGTTATTAATCATTGCGGTTGCACAGTACTTCTGGCAAAAATACTGCGATAAAAAAGAAGGTGAGGCTGCCTATGTCTCATTAAATGAAGAAGGCTTAAGCAAACAAAAAGAATTTGATGTTCCTAAATTTTATGCAATATTGCCAATATTACCGCTATTATTAATTGTTGGAGTGGGAATCGCAGGAATGTTTGTCAAAGGAATAACGATGGATATTTTTGTTCTTACATTTATTTCTTTCTTCATTGCGGTATTGGTTGAGACGCTTCGCTTGAAATCTTTTAAAAAGGTTCAAGATACGGCTGTCGAGATGTTTAAAGGAATGGGGCAAGGGTTTAGTCAAGTCGTGATGCTTGTCGTAGGCGGTTCATTATTCACGTCTGCGATTCAAACGTTAGGAATTATTGATAGTATTATGGCATCTGTCGAAGCGTCAAGTTCAGCAGGAATCGTTACGACCTTAATTTTCAGCGGTGCAACGACCCTTTTTGGAATTTTAAGCGGTGGTGGACTGGCAATGTTTTATGCGGTTATCGAACTAATCCCTGGGATTGCCGAAAAAGCTGGGATTGATGGTATTTTAATTTCCTTGCCAATGCAGATGATCGCGAATTTAACTAGAACGATTTCTCCTGTAGCAGCAGTTGTCATGATTGTCGCATCAACAGTAGGAGTTAGTCCCATCAGAATTTTAAAACGGACGAGTGTACCGACCATCATTGGCATTATTAGTGTGATTGTCTTGTCGATTCTATTGTTACCTTATTAAGAGAATACACAATGAAAATTAGAGTGGCTGATGAGAAAGAGTTACCGATGATTCTTCAATTTTTAACAGAAGTAAAGGCATACATGGACGTTGTGGGCATTACACAGTGGACAAAGGACTATCCTTCTCAAGGAGATATCCAAGAAGACATTACAAAAAAACGATTGTATTTGTTAGTGCACGAAGAAATGATTTTTTCAATGGCAACGTTCTGTATGGAGCAGGAACAAGACTTTGTTTGGCTAAAGCGCTTTGCAACTTCGCCTAATTATATTGCCAAGGGTTATGGCAGTTTATTGTTCCATGAATTGGAGAAACGGGCAGTCTGGGAAGGAAGACGTAAAATGTATGCTCAAACTAATCATACAAACCATAGAATGATTCGATTTTTCGAAAGTAAAGGGTTCACAAAAATTCATGAATCTTTACAAATGAATCGCTTAGACTTTGGCTCTTTTTATCTATACGTTAAAGAATTAGAGAAACAATCCATCGTTTAAAATAAGAAAACAGGAGTCAGATGCAAAAATTATTTAGCATCTGATTCCTGTTATTTTCCAAGGAAATAGTCAACTTAATTATACAAATAAAACACAAACACATTCGGGAACGGCAACATCTTTTTGAATCATTTCTAATAAGCCAGTTTCTTGGTTCCGACGATAAAGTGTTAAATTATCAGAGTCTTGATTAGCGACAACAACGAAATCTTCAGAAGGATCTAAATCGAAATCTCTTGGAATATCGCCTTCTGTTGAAATTAATTGAATTCGTTCAATCGCTTCGCCGTTTTCTGAAACAGCATAGACAGCAATCGAGTTATGGCCACGGTTTGAAGCATAAAGGAAACGGCCATCAGAAGAAATACGAATTGCAGCACCACCATTAAACGCATCATAATCAGCAGGTAAAGTAGAAACTTTTTGTAATTCAGTGAAAGAACCATCTGTTTCATCATATGAAAGAACTGAGACAGTGCTATCTAATTCACCAAATAGATAAGCCAATGATTTTGTTGGGTGGAACACTAAATGACGTGGACCAGTCCCTGGCTCAGTCACGAATTGAGCGATTTCAGAAAGCTTTCCATCTAAGCTAACATTATACGTATACACACGATCGGTTCCTAGATCACAGACGACTAAGCGTTGATCAGGTGTTAAATCTGTGTAATGAACATGGGCATTGTTTTGGTTTTCATGAGGACCAGTTGGCTCTGTATGAATCACTTTGTCAGCATCTTCCAAAGAACCATCTTCTAAGATACGATACACGTGAACGATACCTTGGTGATAATTTGCTGCATAGACAAGTTGTCGGTTTTCGTCAACAGCTACATAACATGGTGGCGCACCTTCCTCAGTTACTTTATTCAATAAGTTAAAATGGTCCATTTCTGGTTGATAAGCGGCAGTGCCACCTTCACCGTCAACACTAGTGACGCTAAAAAGTTCACCCTTTTGACTCAGAGCAAGATAGGTAGGACTCGTTTCTTCTAACAAAAGTGTCGCTTCTGTTAAACGACCTTGTGTCGTATCTAATGCAATTTTATAAATGCCTTGGCTGGCTCTTCGAGTATAGGTACCTAGTAAAATTTGTTCTAACATCACAATTCCTCCAATTTGTTTCAACACAATCACTTTTTATGAAAGTGCTTTTATATAATGTAGTATACCATAAGAAGTCTAAGAACAATAAAACTTTCTATCTGAGATGTTCGCATTTTAAAGTGGTTTGTGCTATTATGATGAGAGACTGTGATGACAGTCATTTTTTGATTTTTAGAGGGGTGACGAACATGTACGACAATACGGATAATAACGGGACCGTTCGTTGTTCATTTTGTGGGAAAACACAAGAAGAAGTAAAAAAAATTGTTGCTGGTCCGGGTGTCTATATTTGTAATGAATGTATTGATCTATGTAAAGAGATTATTGATGAAGAATTTTATGATGAAGCAGTCCGAGAATTAACGGATGTGCCAAAACCCCAAGAAATTTTAAATGTTTTAAATGAATATGTTATTGGACAAGAACGTGCAAAACGCACACTTTCTGTTGCTGTTTACAATCACTATAAACGTGTGAATCAATCAGAAACAGCTGCAACTCAAGATGACGTTGAATTGCAAAAAAGTAACATTTGTTTAATTGGACCAACAGGTTCAGGTAAAACTTTCTTGGCTCAAACGTTAGCAAAAACATTAAATGTACCTTTTGCGATCGCTGATGCGACCAGTTTAACAGAAGCAGGTTATGTAGGGGAAGATGTTGAAAATATCCTTTTAAAATTGCTACAATCTGCTGACTATAATGTTGAACGTGCGGAAAAGGGCATTATCTATATTGATGAGATTGATAAAATTGCCCGTAAGAGTGAAAATGTTTCGATTACTCGAGATGTTTCAGGTGAGGGTGTTCAACAAGCCTTACTAAAAATTCTTGAAGGAACAGTTGCAAGTGTACCACCACAAGGGGGCCGCAAACATCCACATCAAGAATTTATCCAAATTGACACAACGAATGTTCTCTTCATCGTTGGTGGAGCATTTGATGGAATTGAAACTATTGTTAAAAACCGCTTAGGCGAAAAAACTATTGGTTTTGGTAAAACTAATTCTGCTTTAAATGAAGAAGAAAGCATCATGCAACATATTATTCCAGAAGATTTATTGAAATTTGGTTTAATTCCAGAATTTATTGGACGCTTACCTGTAATGGCTGCGCTTGATAAATTAACGAATGATGATTTAGTTCGAATTTTAACAGAACCGAAGAATGCCTTGGTGAAACAATATCAAAAATTATTGTCTCTTGATGACACTAAATTAGAATTTGAACCAGAAGCATTAAAAGCCATCGCAGCCAAAGCTATTGAACGTAATACTGGCGCACGCGGACTTCGTTCAATCATTGAAGAAATTATGATGGACGTAATGTTTGATGTTCCTTCAGATGAAAGTATTGAAAAAGTTATCATTACTAAAATGGCAGCTGAAGGTACCGGTAAACCAACAATTATTTATAACAAAAAAGATAAAGAAGCTGTATAAGATTGAAGCTGAAAACAGCTCTTTCGGCGGATCTCCGAAAGAGCTGTTTTTGTTAAGCTTTTGAATGAAAGACTGAATAGAAGAACGGAGGAAAACAATGAACGTACATAATGCAGAAATCGTGATTAGTGCGGTATCCCCTAAACAATATCCTGAATCTCAGTTACCGGAGATTGCTTTAGCTGGACGTTCGAACGTTGGGAAATCATCTTTTATTAATACCTTGATTAATCGTAAAAATTTAGCAAGAACTTCAGGCAAACCTGGTAAAACGCAAACGCTAAACTTTTATTTAATTGAGGATGCCTTACATTTTGTGGATGTTCCTGGCTATGGTTATGCCAAAGTTTCTAAAACAGAACGTGCGAAGTGGGGAAAAATGATTGAAACGTATATCACGCAACGTGAGCAATTACGTGCAGTCGTTTCTTTAATTGATTTACGTCATCCGCCGACCCAAGATGATATCCAAATGTATGAATTTTTGAAATACTATGATTTGCCAGTTATTATTGTGGCAACTAAGGCAGACAAAATTCCGCGGGGCAAATGGAACAAACACGAGAGTGTCATCAAAAAAGCCTTGAATTTTGATAAACAAGATGACTTTATTATTTTCTCTTCTGAAACAAAAGAAGGAAAAGAAGCAGCTTGGACAGCAATTGAAAAGTTTCTATAGAAAAAAACAAGCAAAATTACTCTTTTGCTTGTTTTTTTGCTTCTTCTTTTTTTGCTTCTTGTCGTTGTTTTGCCAGTTCTTCAAGAGGGACTTCTTTCTTTAATGGATCAACGGCGAAAGAATCGAAGAGTTTATCTAAGTCATTGGAACGTTCAAATTTTAATCCCATTTACTAAGCCTCCATTCCTTTTTTTATAGTGTAGCACGTTTTTTTTCATTTGGATAGCAACAGAAATGTAAGAATTCGTAATAGGTGCACCTGGTGTGATTTCTCGTAACTAGGACTTGCCAAACATGAAAAAACAAGCTATTCTTTAGTAAGAATTAGTTAGAAAGAAGGCACTTTATGAAAAATCCGTTAATCGGCGGTGTTCGTTTTTATCAACGATTTATTTCTCCAGGATTGCCTGCACGTTGTCGCTATTACCCAACGTGTTCACAATATATGATTGATGCAATTCATACACATGGAAGTGTCAAAGGAACAACGATGGGAGTAGCACGGATTTTACGATGTCATCCTTTTGTTAAAGGCGGCATTGACTATGTTCCATTGAAATTTCGCTTGACGAAAAATCCTGATGAGACCTATCATGGACCGTATACGTATCGAAGAAATAAGAAAACAGAAGTAGAAAAGGATGGATAAATATGGCAATTTTAGCATTTGATCTTGGCGGTTCTTCCGTGAAATACGGCGTTTGGACAGGCAAAGAATTAACAAATCAAGGGAGCTTTCCAACACCTGGCTCTTGGGAAGAAATGAAAGCGCATTTATATTCGGTTTATGCAGACAAAAGAAATGAGTCGATTAGTGGTGTTGCTTTTAGTTCACCTGGAGTAGTTGACGAAAAAAGTCAACAGATTTTAGGGATTTCCGCCATTCCATATATTCATCATTTTAACATTTATGAAGAATTAGAAGCGTTGTTTGGGTTACCAGTGACTATCGAAAATGATGCGAATTGTGCTGGTTTAGCTGAGATATATGAAGGCGCGGCGAAAGGGAAAAAAGAAGTGCTTTTTGTCGTTATTGGGACAGGAATTGGCGGAGCGATTTTTCGAAATGGCGAATTGTACAAAGGTGCTCATTTATATGGAGGCGAGTTTGGACTGAACTTTTTAAGTAATGGCCAAACATTCAGTGAAATTGGCACAGCTGTCAAAATGGCTCAGCGTTATTGTGAACGAATTGGAGTCGAAAAACAGGCGGTGACAGGAGAAGAAGTTTTTGAACTGGCACAACGAGGGGATGAGGTTGCTCGCGAAGAAGTCAATAATTTTTATGATTATTTAACACAAGGATTATTCGGATTACAGTTTTCTTATGATCCTGAAATGATTGTACTTGGAGGCGGTGTTTCTGCTAAAGAAGGCTTATTAGCAGAGATTAATCGCCGGATGCTAACGCATTTACAGACCTTTGAATTAAAAGATTTTGTTCCAGAAATCGTGACCTGCCATTATCAAAATGATGCCAACTTGATTGGCGCAGCCGCCAACTTTCAAGCAAAAACGAATTGGGAACTATAAAGAAACAGCCGATTGTTGTTCTCTTCAATCGGCTGTTTCTTTATTTATTTACCTTGTCGTCAGTGTTTTCTTCTGCAGCAATCCGCGCTTGAACTTGTTGGCGTAGAGCTTCTAGTTCTTTTTCCTTCTTTTCTAATTCAGCTAAATCTTCAGAAATTTCATGGGCTTCTTCTGCTGGCTTAGGTTGTAAAAAGACGTTTAAACCAATCGCTATAAAGGTCCCAATGAATGTATCCAACACACGTTCCATTGCGTATTGAAAGGAATCGCTTTGCGGAATACTTAAAGAAATCATTAAAAGTGTCGCAGTTGCAGAAATGATTCCAGCATTGTTATTAATCCCATCAGAAACAACGATGACGATAATGACTAAAAGTGGTAGTAGCAGTAATTCTACTAAGTGTTGATTAGGAAAATAATCTTGTGCTAATACATAAAGCAAAGCTAAAAAGCCACCCAATGTGTTTCCAATAATGCGCGATTTTCCAAAAGACAAACTGGTATTTAAATCTTGTCTTAGCGAAAAAACAGCTGCTAAACAGGCAATCATAGGTGAGCCACGATGGAAAAATTGAAATAAAAGAATACACAGCATGACAGCAATTGCTGTTTTTAACGTTCGCATGCCTAAACGAAATCGACCCACTATCATAAATATTCGCTCCTAAATAACTTTTCTCTTTAATGATAACCGAAATAGAGGTAAAATTACTAGAGAAAAGTGAAGAATTATTATTTTTTAAGGGGAGTATGCATGAAAATTGGTTTACGAACAGTCAAGACAGCCATTAGCGCTGCATTAGCAATGATTATTGCGGAAAAACTGGGATTACTTTATGCCCCTTCGGCAGGGATTATTTCGGTTTTAAGTGTTACTAGCACGAAAAAAACATCTGTCATGACAGGGATTTATCGTTTGTTATCCTTAGCTTTAGCAACTATTTTAGCGTATATTTGTTTTACTTTTTTAGGTTTTACAGCGATTGCTTTTGGTATTTTTTTGTTATTATTTATTCCAGCAGCTGTGTATTTTCAATTATCTGATGGGATTGTTGTGAGTTCCGTTTTGGTAACTCATTATTTAGTCGAAAAAAATCTTTCTTGGGCGATTATTGGAAATGAGTTTTTATTAATGAGTATTGGTGTGGGACTAGCGTTATTAGCTAATTCTTATATGCCTGATACAGAAAAACGTTTAAGAGAAGACCAAGAAGTCATTGAAACAATGTTTCGTAAAATTTTAAGGGAAATGGCGCTACATTTAAACAACGCTGCAGGAGAGCGAAATTTGGTCATGTATTGTGCAGATTTAAAAACCTTTATTCGCACAGGCGAGACGTGGGCCAAAAATCATGCCGAGAATCAATTGCTGTCTACCAATACGTACTATTTAGAGTACTTTGCGATGAGAAAAATGCAAAGTAATATTCTAAAAAACATGTTGGAATTATTAGAAGATATTACTGTTGATGCGCAACAAGTTCGCTATATTCAACAATTGTTGGAATATACGGCAGAAACATTTGCAGAGAATAATGATGGACAAGAAATTATGAATCGAATTAAGAACGTTTATGAAACCTATCGCACAAAACCATTGCCGCAAACAAGAAATGAATTTGAAAATCGGGCGCGGCTCTTTCAGTTTTTACAATTATTTCAGTCGTTCATCCAAATCAAAGCGGACTTTGCCAAATTACAACTAGATAAATAAACAGAAAAAGAAACCTTTTTAAACAGAGGTTTCTTTTTTGTTCTCTTAAAAATTCAGGCAAGTTCTTTAGTATTCATTGAGAATGTGTTAAACTAATGAGAAAGAAAAATAAAAGGAATGACCGCAATGGATAATGCTCAAGTGAAGAGAAAACATTTCCGTTTTCCAGCTTATGATGATGAACAGGGCGTAAAATTACCAACAGATAATGAACGTAACTTATTTCAAGATGATCTGATTGGTAAAGCAATGTCTGGTAGCAGAAGAACTGCAACATCTGCCGAAGATACTAGACAAAGCACACCATCCGTCCAACAACCAACAACGAATCAATCAACTACAAATAAACAAACACAACAATTAACGGCAGCACAACAAGAGCAATTAGCACGTCATCGTTCTAATTTGCCAGACTATACAAAACATGCTAGTAAAGCAACGAAAAATAAACAAGCAACGAAAAAAAATAATAGCCTTTTTGGGACACCAAAAGGAAATGGCTGGACACAAACGTATAAAAAAAAAGAAGTCGTAGCGAAACCAAGTAGACCTGCCGCATCACCATTAGTGCAAAAAACGACACCTTCTTATTTTGTTCCTAAATATATCCCGGCTTCTGTGATTCCTGAGGAACAGGAACCTAGTTTTACTGAAGAAGAGTTGCTAAAAGCAATGAAAAAAGATCGTCGTTCATATGTCATTCTTGATGATGAACCAACGGCTTTTCAAGTGAAAGATACGGAAGAAGATCCAACGGTGCGGAAATTTAATATTCCAACCTCAGAACCTGAGATTCCTTTAACTAGACGACAATATCAACAAATCAAACCAGACTTAGAACGTTTTGGCGAAGATGCGTTAGATTTACGTTCGCGTTCCCGTTTGAATGCCGCAAAGAAAAATGCTAAAAGTCAAACTGCTTATGGGAAAAAATTAGCTAAAGCGAATGCTCAAGTGGAGCCGGAAGCACCTGTGACAGAAGAGAAGAAAAAGGGCATCTTGGATAAACCATTAAGTGGGATGCTAGAAGATTCAAGTTCTGTATTAGAAAACAGTAAATATTTTAGTTAAGAGATGAAACTTGCATGTGGATTTGAAACATGTAAGTTTTTTATTCTGTTTTAATAGTTGATTATTTTTTTGTTTTATACGATAATGAATCTCGTATGATTGAAATTTTTTTAAAAAAGGTATGTTTTATATAGTGACAGAGAAGAGGATTATAATGGGAAATCAAGAGAACAAATTATACCATTTTGTCGGAATTAAAGGTTCTGGCATGAGCTCATTAGCGTTGGTCTTACACCAAAAAGGCTACAACGTTCAAGGATCAGACGTAGAAGAGTATTTCTTTACACAACGGGATCTTGAAAAATCAGGTGTCCCTATTTTACCATTTAATGCAGATAATATTGATAAAGACATGATTGTTATTGCTGGAAATGCTTTTCCAGATACCCATGAGGAAATCGCCCGTGCCATCGAATTAGGCGCAGAAGTAATTCGTTACCACGATTTCATTGCTCGTTTTATCGAACCCTATACAAGCATTGCTGTAACAGGGTCACATGGGAAAACAAGCACGACTGGTTTGCTAGCACATGTATTAAGTGGTATCAATCCAACTAGTTATTTAATAGGGGATGGCACTGGCCACGGCGAACCAGATGCTGATTTCTTTGCATTTGAAGCGTGTGAGTATCGTCGTCATTTCTTGGCTTATTCACCAGATTATGCGATTATGACGAATATCGATTTTGATCATCCAGATTACTACAAGAGCATTGAGGATGTTTTTTCAGCGTTCCAAACAATGGCTCATCAAGTCAAAAAAGGAATTTTTGCTTATGGTGATGATAAGTATCTTCGTCAGTTAGAATCAGAAGTGCCAGTTTATTATTATGGCGTCAGTGAAGAGGATGATATCCAAGCACGAAATATTCAACGAACAACGGAAGGCTCATCTTTTGATGTTTATCACAAGGATGATTTTGTAGGTCATTTTGTCTTACCAGCATTTGGCCATCACAATATCATGAATGCGCTAGGTGTGATTGCTGTGGCTTATTTTGAAAAACTTGATATGCAAAAAGTCGCAGAAGAAATGCTAAGTTTTAAAGGTGTAAAACGTCGTTTTAGCGAGAAAAAAGTCAGTGACATGATTATTGTTGATGATTATGCGCACCATCCAGCTGAAATTAAAGCAACGATTGATGGCGCTCGTCAAAAATATCCTGACAAAGAAATTATTGCTGTCTTCCAGCCACATACATTTACACGAACAATTGCGTTAATGGATGAATTTGCTGAAGCACTGGATTTGGCAGATGAAGTATTCTTATGTAATATTTTTGGCTCTGCGCGTGAAACACAAGGCGAGGTACGCATTGAAGATTTAGGCGAAAAAATTCAAAAAGGTGGACAAGTAATTACCGAAGATAATGTGTCGCCTTTACTAGATTTTGAAAATGCAGTGGTGGTCTTTATGGGTGCTGGCGACGTTCAGAAATTTGAACAAGCTTACGAAACATTACTAAGTAACACAACTAGAAACGTTTTATAAGAGAACATAAATAAAATCGGGACAGGGGTATCTGGCTTCAAAAAATAAGAAGCTGCTCCTGTTCCGTTGTTTGTTTTTAAAATCTAGCATGGCAGATAAGTTGGTTTTGTTTAAACATCCTTTAAAGACTACTTTTTAACTTGCCTTTTAAGTACATTTTGGTACAATTATCTTATCAATAACGGAGGTGTACTAATTTGAATATCGGAAAACCGAGAAAATTAGGCAAAACCATCGAAGATATCGAAGAGGGAGATTCGTTGTCCTTGACAGAGTCAATTGAAGACAAGGACTTATTACTTTACTTGGGCTTGACCAATGATGCGAATCCTTTATATATCCAACATGATTATGCCCAAAAAACAGAATATGAAAAACCAATCGTACCATCAATTATGCTGATGGGAATTATCACTAGTGCGATTTCAAAACATTTGCCAGGACCAGGTTCCCATGTTGTGAATTTCTCTGTGAACTTTGTGGAACCCGTTTTTCATTACGAAACATTGACTTTCCAATTAGAAGTAATCAAAGTCGACAAAATGAAAGATGTGATTACCATTTCAGTTGAGGCTGTTAATGAGCAAGAAAATCGCGTGTTAGATGCAGTGGTGATGGTTCAACCACCCCAAGTGACGATTGATGAATTAACAGAGAAAGAAGGGACTTTAACTTATGAATAATCAAGAGTATATCCAAACTGGCACAGGTTTGAATAAATTTTATGCCAAAATTTACGGATTTTTAGCGTTAGGAATTGGTATTAGCGCAATCATGGCTTATGCAATGACAACTGTCTTTTTACCTGTTCTAGCTACTTTATTCCAATCAAGCTTAGCTTTTTGGATGATTTGGCTTGTTGAAATTGGCTTAGTTTTATATCTAGGCGCAAAAGCACAGAAGAATCCAACCATTGCGATTGCAGGATTTGTTGCGTATGCATTATTAAATGGTGTCACTTTATCCGTGACGTTATTAATGTATACTGGTGGAACAGTGGCCGGCGCATTTTTAAGTGCAGCAGCTACCTTTGGCGCGATGTCATTAGTAGGTGTCTTTACGAAGAAAGACCTATCAGCAGTTGGTCATGCCGCTTATAGTGCCTTAATCGGAATTATCATTGCGATGTTGCTAAATATGTTCCTTTTACACAGTAGTGCTGTAGAATTCTTTATTTCCATTTTAATGGTCCTAATTTTCTCAGGGATTACTGCTTATGATAACCAACGTATACGCCAAGTCTATGCGCAAACAGGTGATCAAGCAGGTACTGGGATGGCCGTTTTCTTCGCATTACAATTATACCTTGACTTCATCAACTTATTCTTAGCTTTCTTAAGAATTTTTGGTAAAAACAACTAACATGAACGTAAAAGAGGTCGGGACAGAAGCGTTTAACTCCGAGAAATAAGAAGGAATTTCCGAAAATTGTTCTTTAATTTTTGGATAATTCCGGCTTATTTCCGAAGGAGTTGCTTCTGTTCCCGCCGTTTATCAGTTTTTGAGCGTGGAGCAAAAATCCAAAGTGATTTTTGTCCCACGCTCTTTTTTTAACCCATTCCAATAGCGAAATTCAACAGTTTATCGGAGTATGTTGGATTTTCTAAATCGGTTTTCATTGTTTCGTTCAGTAGACTGAGCTGATCGGTAATGATGCCATCGACGCCATAAAAAATCATTCGCGTCATAACATCTTCATCATTTGCTGTCCAAGCATAAACCTTTTTCCCATCATGATGAGCGGCATTTACAAAGTTACGATTCATTGTACTGTATTCCATAGTAAAAAAGTCAACTGGCATTTTAGGTGGTCCCACAATGTTAAAAGAAATAACGTAGCCTACATAAAAGCGTGGTTCTTCTTTCTTTAAGGCCATCGCCGTATCATAGGTTAAGGTATGAAGGATATGACCGTTTTCTAAAATATTTTCACGGTATTGTTTGACAAAGCGCTGCACTAAATCAGGGCTATCTTGAGGCGTGGTTTTGATTTCAATTAATAAACGTTGTTTTAATTGATTGGCTTTGGCTAAATAATCATCGAAAGAAACCATTTTAGCAGTTTGACCATTTTCTGTGACATTCATATTCGTTAATTCTTTAAGTGTTAATTGATTCGGTCGTTTATTAACGCCCGTTAACGCCCGTAAATTAAAATCGTGCATGACAATAAATTGATGGTCTTTGGTTTCTTGAATATCCATTTCAACATAATCAGGTTTTGCCTTATTGGTCTCGATTAAAGAGTCTAAGGTGTTTTGAACGCCATTGTTACCATTGACACCACGATGGGAGATGGTAACCGGTTTTCGGTCAGGTGTATGACTTAGGTAATTCGTATTATAGGTGCCTACACCAATTCCGAAGATGATTGCAATCAAACAAAAAAGAACGACTCTGAAGGTGGTCCATTCTACCCGAACCTCTGATTTCGGGGTGAACCATTCTGGCGTGTCAGGCAAAATCCCTTCATCCTCCATATCATCAACAATAATGTAAAAAATAGCAACACTAGACAACACCAAGTTTAAAAGCATCATAACCTGAAGGAGTGTCATAGCGATGACAGCGCTAGGTAAAGACCACTCAGGTTTAAACGTTTCAACGGCGGTTTGACCTAAAAATATCAAGAAATAGCCAGCCGTAAAAATCCCTAAAACAGTTCCTCCAATGATAATAAATTGCCCTAAAATCTGGAAAAAGCGTCGCTTTGTAATTTGCCAACTACGTTTCAAAGACTCACGAAAACCAACATCACGTAAAATCAACTCTGGAAGGGCAAAAGCAAGTCGAATCGCTAAATATAAGATAATCAGTTCTAACAATACGAAACCAATAATAATAATGACGCGATTTGCAAAAATAAAATCTAAGATAAAGGCTGGAATCTTAACTCTTGTTAATAAATAAGAGCGGAAGGTTAACCCACTTAATGGTAAAATCAAAAAGAAATATGCCAGGAAAAACAGAAAGGTAATTCCTCGAACTTTTTTGATCTGAAGCAAGGTGCCGTGCAATAATTGCGTTAGAGTAATTGGTTGCTTTTTCTTAATAAAATAAACACTAAGCAATAAAAAGGTAAATTCAAAAAAGAGCGCCAGTAAAATTAATAGCCCAATTAGTAGAAAAGTCAAAAGGACATAGGGATGTTGCGTAGCAATTGCCCCTAAGTTATCGTAGGAAATATAATCAATCCCACCTTCTTTGAGTACCAATTTGGACAAACTTGTCAATAAAGGCAATAGAACGAATAACATAAATCCGTGCATCAAGAGCACGTCGCGAAAATACGCCGTTGTTCCTTTAAGAAAATCTAGCGTATTCACAATACTATTTTTAAAATAACTAAACATCAAAAGTCCCCCAGTTTCTACCAAAATTCCATAATAAAAGGACTAAATCAAACTGACACAGGCAGAGTTTTGATTTAGTCCGTTCGCTTTTTTATTTATTTTACATTCCCAGTAAGCTAGTTAAAAATGTACCGCCATAAATTAACGCAAGACTATATAAATAGATAGAAGCAGGTTTTGCTAGTAAAATAATCAGAGTAAATTTTTTCACAGACATTTTTGTTAAACCGGCCATTAAACAAAGCGCATCATCCGGTGCAATCGGGAAGAAAATTGCTAAAGCAAACAATCGTTCAAAACGTTTTTCATTGTCTAACCAACCGATATACTTGTTATATGTTTTATCACTGACAAGGCTCATAATGAATGGTTTCCCATAATTACGACCTAATAAGAAAATGATAATAGAGCCAAGTGCAATACCAACGTAATTATAGACGAAGCCCATTGTTGGCCCGAAAATCAAGACCCCTGCAGCACAGCTAACACCACCAGGAATAATCGGAATAACCACTTGAATAATCTGAATTAACATGAAAATAATCGGACCGAGAATGACAGATTGCCCTACTAGTCCTCTTAGTGCATTGATGTCCTTGAAGACACCTAATCGGATAAAATAGATGGTTGCAATTATGGTTGCAACAATGCCCAAAATGGAAATAATATTAACAATTTTTCTAGATAGGGTAACACTCACATTTCTCATCTCCTTTAGTTATACTCATCGTACTTTTAGTATATAACTTTTTATCAATAAAAAACATCGTTTGTTCTTTCTGCAAACGAACAAAGTTGTAAGATACGCATCATTTGATAAGTTTATTATACAAAAAAAGAGACAGAAAAGACATCCTACTTAAGACCCATTCTGCACTGATCTTTCGAAAGAGAGTTGAAGAAACGAAAGTGGCACATCTTTTAGTAATATTATAGAGGGGCAAAGAGTGAAATTAAATTTGCATCTACGTCTTTAATGATTGCGTATCGTTGGCCCCAAGGTGCATTCCAAGGTTCTTTAAAAACAATGTAACCAGCTTGGCTCATTTTTTTCACGGTGCTATCAACTTCTGCGGCCGTTTCACAAAGAAAAGCAAGTTCGATTTTATCGCCTTGCTGACTAGGCGCAAACCCATAGACGCCAGTAATCATTTGTAGTGAATTTAAAGAAATCCTGACGCCATTGTTTTGTAATTCTGTGTAATCGGGCGAAGCTTCTCCCAGCACGTTAAAACCTAGCGTTTGGTAAAAAGAGAGTGCTTGTGTCATATCGTTGACGATAATACCGACCATATCTAACTTCATCCTCATAACCTCCGATCTATGATAAAATAAGTGTAAGGGATTTTTTGGTAAAAACCAAACGATTTATAGCGAAAGTGCTTAAAAAAATTAGAATGTAACAGTTTACAACGAAGAATAAGAAGACTATAATTATGTTAACTAGTTTTAGGTATACCTAAAAGTGAAATGTGTGAACAAGATAGATTGAGGGATGTTGGATGAAAGAAAAGAAAACGGAAAAAATGCTTAATTATGCAAATGGGCCTAGTTTAGAAGAGATAAATAATACCGTCGAGGTACCTAAAAACGCAAGCTTTTGGCGAACTTTGTTAGCCTATAGCGGACCTGGCGCTTTAGTGGCTGTTGGTTATATGGATCCAGGAAATTGGATTACGTCAATTGCTGGCGGAGCGGAATATAAGTACACGTTACTTAGTGTGATTTTGCTTTCTAGTTTAGTTGCCATGTTACTACAAAGTATGGCTGCGCGCTTAGGAATCGTGACAGGAATGGATTTAGCCCAAGCGACTAGAGAGCATACAAGTAAACGAACGGGCGTTGCCTTGTGGGTGGTGACGGAGTTAGCCATAATGGCTACAGATATCGCTGAGGTAATTGGTGGTGCCGTTGCTTTGCAATTATTATTTGGTTTTCCATTATTAATTGGTGTGTTGATAACAACGTTTGATGTTTTATTACTTTTGCTACTGACAAAGTTAGGCTTTCGCAAAATCGAAGCAATTGTTTCTTGTTTAATTGCAGTCATCTTTTTTGTTTTTGCTTATGAAGTGGCATTAGCAGATCCAAATGTTGGTGAAGTATTACGAGGTTTTATTCCAGACACAAAAATAGCGACAGATAAATCCATGTTATTTTTAGCCTTGGGAATCGTTGGAGCGACAGTCATGCCTCATAACTTATATTTGCATTCTTCCATTGCGCAAGCTCGGAAATTTGATCGTAACGATGATGCTGAGAAAGCCAAAGCAATTCGTTTCACTACTTGGGATTCAAATATTCAATTAACTGTTGCTTTCGTCGTAAATTGTTTGTTGCTAATCCTAGGGGGAGCATTATTTTATGGAACCAACAGTGAATTAGGTAAATTCGTTGATTTATTTGATGCTCTGAAAAATCCAGATATTGTTGGTAATATTGCTAGCCCAGTGTTAAGTATTCTTTTTGCAATTGCTTTACTGGCTTCGGGTCAAAATTCAACGATTACAGGTACGCTGTCAGGACAAATTGTAATGGAAGGCTTTATCCATTTAAAAATGCCGTTGTGGGCAAGACGAGTGTTAACTCGTTTGTTAGCAATTGTGCCAGTCATTATCTGTGTCATTATTTATGGCGGTAGCGAAACGGCTGTTGAAGACTTGTTACTTTATACGCAAGTTTTCTTAAGTATTGCTTTGCCAGTGTCGATTATTCCTTTAACGATGTATACAAGTGATAAAAAATTAATGGGCCAATTTGCGAATCCAGCGTGGGTGAAATTTTTAGCTTGGATTATTGCAATTGCCTTGACGTTATTGAATTTATTTTTAATTTATGGCACATTAACTGGTTTAACGAATTAATAAAAACAAAGGCTGACTGGAAAAGTTGGCCTTTGTTTTTTCATAGAATTTGCGCGTAAGAAATGGTAGAATAGGAAAGATGAAATACAAGGAAGAGAGGCTTTCACGTGACAGATTATTTAAATGTAGGAAAAATTGTGAACACACAAGGAATCAAAGGAGAAGTTCGGGTCATTTCGAAAACGGATTTTCCAGAAGAACGTTATCAAAAAGGGGCAACGTTACTGCTATTTCAAGAGAAAAAAGCACCAATTGAATTGGTCGTGAAGTCCCACCGCAAGCATAAGAATTTTGACATTTTAAGCTTTGAAGGACATCCAAATATCAATGATGTTGAAAAATATCGTGACGGTATTTTAAAAGTTGCAAAAGACAATCTCGCTGAATTGGCAGAGGACGAATTTTATTATCACCAAATCATTGGTGCCACTGTTTATGATGAAACCGGTAGTGAACTGGGAAAAATTAAAGAAATTTTATCTCCTGGTGCGAATGATGTGTGGGTCGTCCAACGACCAAAGAAAAAAGATTTGCTTTTACCGTATATTGAAGGCGTTGTTACAAAAGTCGATGTCGAAAATCAACGGATTGATGTGGACATTCCAGAAGGATTGATTGACGATGAGAATTGATGTATTAACTCTTTTTCCTAGAATGTTTGAAGGACCAATGGGGGAATCAATTATTGGGAAAGCTCGGGAAAAGCAGTTATTAGAATTGAATGTCTCTAATTTTCGCGATTTTTCAGATAACAAACACCAAACGGTCGATGATTATCCGTATGGCGGTGGCGCGGGGATGCTTTTAAAAGTACAACCGATTTATGATAACCTAAAAGCAATTGAAGAAGAGACAAACCAGCAACCAAAACGGGTCATCTTATTAGATCCAGCAGGAAAACCGTTTAATCAAAAAATGGCCGAGGAATTTTCACAAGAAGAACATTTAGTTTTTATTTGTGGACATTATGAAGGCTATGATGAGCGAATTCGCACGATGGTCACAGATGAAGTTTCATTGGGGGATTACGTTTTAACAGGGGGCGAATTAGGCGCAATGGTCATGATTGATGCGACAGTCCGTTTATTACCTGATGTCTTAGGTAACAATCTTTCTGCACAAACGGATTCACATTCCACTGGCCTATTAGAGCATCCACAATATACCAGACCTGCTATTTTCAACGATATGGAAGTCCCTGCCGTGCTAACGAATGGTAACCATAAATTAATTGCAGAATGGCAACTAAAAGAATCATTACGACGGACCTTTTTGCGTCGACCTGACATGTTGGAATCAGTAGAAATGACGCCTGAAATGTTGAAGTTATTAGAGGAAATTAAACAAGAAGAGCAAAAATAAGGGAACTTTCAAGAAAATTCTCTTTACAGCTTATTTTGTCTGTGGTAAACTAATTTGGTGAGTGCAATGCGCTCTAACTATTACAATATTCCGCTGTGGCAGAAGTGACCATAAGAATATTTGGGAATAAGGAGAAGGATAAAATGAATCCATTAATTCAAGAATTAACACAAGAACAATTACGTACGGATATTCCTGCGTTCCGCCCTGGTGACACTGTTCGCGTTCATGCGAAAGTAGTCGAAGGTACTCGTGAACGTATCCAGTTATTCGAAGGTGTTGTAATTAAACGCCGTGGTGCTGGAATCAGCGAAACTTACACAGTACGTAAAGTTTCAAATGGTGTTGGTGTGGAACGTACATTCCCATTACACACACCACGTGTTGCTCAAATTGAAGTGGTTCGCTACGGTAAAGTACGTCGTGCAAAACTTTACTACTTACGCGCATTACACGGAAAAGCAGCTCGTATCAAAGAAATCCGTCGTTAATCTTTACTATTCGACAAACGAACACCCTCTTGCTGAGCAAGAGGGTGTTTTTGTGTGTAATTAAGCAGAAAATCAACATTGACTAAGACCAGAAATACTTCCTTTAGTGCTCCGAGTTGCTCTAATATAAGACACCAAATTGATAACCATTTGCTTGATAAAACTCTATTAATTGTGGCAATGCTTGTTTTGTTAATTCCTTATCTACTGAATCATGCATTAAGACTACTCTAATATTATAATCCGGATAAACCTCAAGTGAATGTTGATGGAAAGCGAGCATTTCTGCGACTGTAGTAGGCTGTCTGTCTAACGGCTCCGCATCCCCAACCATCGCATTCCAGTCAATCCAATGGATGCCAAGTTGTTTGAATAATTCATCAGATTTTTCTGTACCTCCCCATGACATATGACCTCCTGGGTATCGCCAGAGAGTTGTTTGAAATGTTTCGCCCAGTATTTTTTTTAGAGAGTTCTCCATGTCCGCTATTTCCGCTTGTATTTCTTCAGTGTTGACAATCCCGTTTGGATATAACGTTGCATAATCATGAGTTGAACTATGAAAGCCTATTGAATGCCCTTCTGCGACTTCGCGTTTCACTATGTGTTGATTTTCGGAAGTTAGGGTATTTCCTACAAGAAAAAAAGTTGCGTGGACGTTATACTTTTTTAATGTATCTAGGACTTGTGGGGTTATTTGATTATTAACGCCATCATCAAAGGTTAAGAATACTAATTTTTCACCTTTGTAAGGTTCTTCTCCAGTTATATATTTTCTGATTTTGTCTGCTGAATAAGCATATTTTTTTGATGAAATAGTCATGTATGTTGATTCCTTTTCTAACTTGGTCGGGGAATCTTTTTTTGCAGTTGAATTTTTAGTCGATGTCTGCGTAGTATCATCCTTTTTACTTGTTATCTTGGGTTGAGTTAATAGGAACGTTTGAATGAAAACAAGAACAATGAGGATTAACGCACTAAATAATACATACCCGTTTATTTTGAATTTTCTTTTCTTATGTCGCATACTTTCACTCCTCTTTGGTTAATGAAAAAGTTAAAAAATACACCTCCACGTTATACAAAATTGAACGTCCTATTAGTTATAGACGAATTTGAGGACCAAAAAGTTTCAATTTTTTCAATTTAGTTAGTTGTTTATTTAATAAAAAATAAAAGGTTGCTAGAGGATGAAAGGAGTATAATTTATTTATCTAGAAGAGTAATCGGAATGAGAAAGGGCTGTGGAAATGGATTATCAACAGGTGTTGAAAAATGAAATTAAACAATATTTAGTGAGTAAAAACTGTGAGAAGACGTATTATCATTGTATGGAAGTTGGAGAGTATGCCTATCAACTCGGTGAAAAATATTTAACTAGTCCAGAAAAAGTAAGTATTGCAGGATATTTACACGATATCTCTGCGATTTATCCAAATAATCAGAGAATTAATGTCGCACAAAAATATGGGATTGAATTAAACGAAGCAGAAATGGCCTTTCCAATGATAATTCATCAAAAAATTTCTAAGTCTATTGCGAAAATGGATTTTGGTATTGAAGACAATGAAATTTTATCAGCGATTGAATGCCATACAACATTGAAGAAAAACTATTCGGACATAGATTTAGTTTTGTTTGTCGCTGATAAAATAAAGTGGGATCAAGAAGGGAAGCCACCATACTTAGATGGTTTATTACAAGCTTTAAATTGTTCTTTAGAAAATGCCGTATATTTCTATATTGATTATATTTTGAAACACGATATTAAAGTTGTGCATCCTTGGTTATGGGATGCTTACAATCAACTTAAATTAACAATTAAATAACAAATAAACATAGCCGTTTTTAGTCGAGTTTTACTGGTGAGAAAAGGGGAAAAGTAGTACAGTATTCTTGTCAGAAAGAAGGGATTACCAATGAAAAAAATAATCTTGATAGGTCTTTTATTGAGTATTTTATCAGGATGTTCTTCCAATAAAAGTGGTGATAGCACTGCAAGCAAATCAAGCAAGCCGACAGCAACATCAGAAATGAAAGCACCTGCTACCGTTAACAACAGCCAAGCAAGTCAAATGAGCACGGAGTCAAAATCTAGTACGACTCAAAGTAATTCTTCTGCTTCTACTAAAACTGAAAATCAGTTGTGGTCTGCGCAAAAAAAGGCACAGCTACAACAATTTATGGCTGATTGGGGGCAACGGATGAACCAAACGTATAAAGAATATACACTAGGAAATTCAATCAATTTTAATGGCGTCCAAGCGCCTGATGGTCTAGTGGGAAATGTTACTATGCAACCAGCGATTGGTCAGCATCCCATTTATTTAGAATGGTCTGAAAATGGACAAGTGAAGGATGGATATGCGTTAGTTGCTGTTTACTCTGATGCAGAAACGCAACCAGAAATGCAAAAGCGCTTGTATTTATTCACCATCGTTAACAATCAGCCCTTAGTTTTAGTGACGATGCAAAATCAAGGAAATCCTTATGACTATCTATATTTTGGAGCAACAGATAATGCAGAGTTGAGGGCTGGCTTTGAAAAAATTGTAGGTGCCCCGTCAATTACTAAAGAACAAATCCCAAATATTTCAGTCAATCCGTGGTCTTCAAAAGAGGAAGCGATTGATTTTTACGAAGGAATGTATAAAAACACGACAAACGAAATTTCAACTCAAATTGACTGGCATAACTATCAGCGGGCAAATTGGCGCGAGGTAGAAACAAAAGGCGATACTATGACATTACATTTTGCCAACGTGGGCGGTGCTGGGGGCTCATACACACAATTCACGAAAGTTGGTACGAATACTGTTGTTGTATCATTTGATGGCAATGCTGCTTATCCAGATAACCCAAGTAGCGTTTTACTCGTGCAAAACAGTGATTATAAAGTTTTAAGGACTTTGAATCAGTAATAGGGGAAATACATCGTTTACTTAAACATAGGCAAAGGCGGGTTGCTTACCTTTTTATAAGTAACCTGCCTTGGCCTATGTGCTATTTTTTTTGATAGAGGTGCTCAGGGTAGGGGATGTTTTTCTGGAAAATTTTTATGCTAGATCTCTGTTTGACTAGGCTCAAATAGATCTAAATCAATCGTTGAAGTGATATCTGTTTATATAAAGATAGGCTAAATCGTCAATTTTTTACAAATCGTCGTTCATGTTAAAATAAATGGAGAAATGTTTTAGTATTCATAGTAAGTATTTTATCGTAGAATAAAAGATATACTAACAATGGAGCGATGAAAATGCTAAAAGAAGAAAGATTAAATGCGATAGTCTCTCTAGTAGATCAAAAAGGGGCAATCAAAGTTACTGAAATTATGGAACGATTAAATGTTTCAGATATGACTGTTCGTAGAGATTTGACAGAATTAGAAGCAGCGGGGCGTTTAAAACGAGTACATGGAGGAGCTAGCAGTTTAAATACATATCGTCCACATGAACTGTCTCATGCTGATAAACAAATTATTAATAGTGTTGAAAAAAAAGAAATTGTCCAAAAAGCATTAAGTTTAATTCACGAAGAAGAAACTATCTTTCTAGGACCAGGAACAACTATTGAACTTTTAGCCGAGGCAATGGAATTTAAACATTTAAGAGTAGTAACAAACTGTTTGCCTGTGTTTGAAACGTTAAGTAAAAAAAAGAATGCGTTAACCATTTATTTAATTGGTGGAGAAATGCGACTTTTAACTAAATCTTTTTTTGGTGAAATCGCTAATAAAGCATTAGAAGAAATGCATTTTCATAAAGCATTTTTTAGTTGCAATGCGTTAAAAGATAATAAAATTATGACAGCGACTATTGAAGAAGGACAAACACAAGCAATTGCATTAGATAACTCAATAGAAAAATATTTGTTAATGGATACTTCTAAAGTAGAGAAACAGGATTTTTATTCTTTTTATCAATTAGAAGAAGTGACAGCGGTAGTTACAAATAAAGATAAATTTGACACATCTAAAGTATTGGAAAAAGTTGTCAGGGTGATTTACTAAAAAGAAGAGGTGCAGATGCACCTCTTCTTTTTAGTTTCCCTTATTGAGCTTTTTGAGCATAAATAATATTTCGCTTCTTCATTTGTTTTGCATACCAAATGAAAATCAGTAGATAGGCGACTAGCGCCAGACATGCGTATAAAATAAATTCGAGTTGACCTTGTGATGCATTGCCGACTAAGTATCCTAAGAATTTTTCCATTGGCCCTTCCATGGTAGTATGTGAAATTAAAGTATTATTATTTAGACCCGCTGGGAAAGCGCCAACTTTTTTTGCGGTTTCGGTAACGAACGGTGCAATTAGGGTACCAGACCATAAGAACAAAGGTAATTCGATTGCTCCAATGATAATCATTCGGATGAGTTTACCTCTTGTTACTACTAGTAGAGCAGGGGTTACACCCATTGCAATAATTCCGCCAAGTGGTAAAAGTTTGTTGCCAGGTAGGACAATGGCTTCTAATAGCATAATTGGAGCCAATACGTTAGCTGCTGCCCAGATTTCAGCACGACCAGCTAAGAAAGGCCAATCTAAACCAATATTAAGTGTACGCCCTTTTAATTTATTCGAAGCAAAATCAGTGATACCTTGTGATAAAGGCTCAACTGCAGCGATAAACCAAGTTCCAATTAAAGAGAATAGTTCCAAACAGACTGCAGCCGTAAAGGATAGAGAAAAAATTTGCGTGGGTGTTTGGCCAGCTAAAAGACCCACAAAAATCCCTAAGTAAATTCCGATGGCAAATTTTGATCCCCAAAAGCCAATTTTACTATTCAATTTGGCAGCGTCAAAATCGTATTTATCTAACCAAGGGAAAAGCTTATCAAAAATTTTATCAAAAACCATAATGATTGGGTTCATCATATAGTTCATATGCGTGGTAGTCATAGGATTGGTATCTGGGGCGTTAAGTAAATCGTTAAACGTTGGTTTCATTAAGTCAGAATTGATAATTTTTAAAACACCTATGAAAATAACTAAGATTGTTGCAATTATTAAGTTTGCGCCACAAAAAATAGCAAATAAACCAACAATCGATAGATGCCAAATGTCGAAAATATCCACATCTAATGTGTTTGTTTTATTTAGAATTAACATAATGACATTGACAATCACCATAATTAAAAGAAAGT
This sequence comes from Enterococcus sp. DIV1758, assembly GCF_051711985.1. NCBI lineage: Bacteria > Bacillati > Bacillota > Bacilli > Lactobacillales > Enterococcaceae > Enterococcus > Enterococcus sp. DIV1758. The sequence goes on along the minus strand of NZ_JBIOOA010000001.1, from coordinate 1,640,774 downwards.
AAAGCGTGTAAGGAGATCCCCAAGTGATGGTGGCTAAAGGTGCCCAACCAACATCAGTAATATTTAAAGAAATTCCTGTACGTTCTACGAAAGAGGCCATTGCATCTGAGAAAGCAGTAGTTAAAATTCCTATAATAGCACTGATACCAGTTAAAGCAATTCCTAGTTTAAGACCACCTTCTAATGCGCGAGTGGGTTTTACCTTAAAACAAAGGGCAATCAGTGTTAAAACAATAGTCATTAAAGGAGCAGCACCTAAATCAATTAAAGGTTTAAAAATTGTATTTGCTAGGTCAATAATCGTATTCATTTATTTTCTCCTTCATAAGCTAAGATAACAAAATTTTTATCTTAGTTTTGTTATTGTTGACAGTGAAGCGTAAGTAATTAGTCTGAAAAGGAAATCATTTGTTTAAAGAGTGAATGATACTTTCCATTTGTTGATAAACAGGTTCAGCCATTGCTGGAATTCGATAAAGAATTGCGCCTGCATCAACTACAGGAATCGTGATTGGGAAACCCAAATCTGTTTTGGCGATTTGGGCGAAAATATCATAATGGGATAGCATCTCTTGATTAATATCTTTAATCATTACGGCATCGCAAGAAACTTGGTAGCCTCTTTTAGATAATTCTGTTTCTAATGCAGATTTGATTTGATGGCTAGAGTTTACCCCAGCCCCACATGCAGCTAAAATTTTGATCATGTTAAATCTCTCCTTTAAAATTTTTTTGTAAAAAATGATAAACTTCTTCTTTATCTTCACATTGAAAAAAAGCCAATAGTGATGAACGGTCTGTCGTGTTAATAAAATCCATGATAGTTGCTAAAAGACCCGTTTGTTCAATACCGTTTTCATTTAAAATCATGAAAAGAAAGGAAACAGAGAGCGTTTCATTTGGGATAATCATGTTATGAAATGATAAGGGTTGATTCAATTTAATCGGGATAATTCTTGTCGTCCGTACAAAGGTACTTTCGGTATGCGGAATGGCGATATTCGGTAGTTCAGGATCAATCGGTGTTAAACTTAAACCAGTCGGATAGTTATGTTCTCGTTCCAATAAATTAGTTAGAAAATCAGGTGTAACTAATTTCTTTTTTAACAAGTCTAAATAAACTTCTTCAAAAACTTCTTCTTGTGTTTTTTTGTTTGAAATATAGGTAGTATCTAATGAAAAAATCGATGTTTTAATAACCATAGAACCCCTCGTTTCTTTAATATATTATTATTTATTTACAAGTATAATATAAAACGCTTTCAAAAAGATGTCAACACAATATTAAACAATAATAAACAAAAAAGAAAATAAATGTTGAATAAAGTTCGATATTGTTTTATTATGTTTTCGAGAAGGGGATTTGAGTTTAAAGAAAGGGACAGAATTTTAATAGTAGATACACGAGGTAAGGAGGAAAACAAAATGCGTGTCATACTTGGTTCAGATTTAGATGGAATAAAATTAAAAGCAGAAATGAAACAATACTTATTGCAAGAAAAAGTTGAGGTAATCGATAAAAGTGAAAGTGCTTCGGAAGACTTTATAGAAGCAACGCTTGCTGTTGCTCATGAAGTTTTAAAGGATACTGAAAGTTTAGGAATCGTTTTTGATGGTTATGGGGCAGGTAGTTTTATGACTGCTGCTAAAATTAAAGGAATGATTGTCGCCGAGTTGTCAGATGAGCGTTCTGCATATATGGCGCGAGAACACAACAATGCTCGGATGATCACGGTGGGCGCAAAAATTGTTGGAACGGAACTAGCCAAAAACATAATAAAAGAATTCTTAACAGGTCATTATGCAGGCGGGCGTCATCAAATACGTGTAGATATGTTAAATAAAATGGCTTAACAAATAATAGAAAGGAAGCGTTTTTATGAAAATTGCCATTGGTTGTGATCATATTGTGACGGATACCAAAATAGCAGTTTCTGATTTTTTGAAAGCAAAGGGATATGAAATTTTAGATGTAGGCACGTATGATTTTACTCGAACTCACTATCCTATTTTCGGAAAAAAAGTGGGAGAAGCCGTAATGAGCAATCAGGCTGATTTGGGTATATGTATTTGCGGAACAGGTGTTGGAATTAACAATGCGGTTAACAAAGTGCCGGGTATCCGTTCTGCTTTAGTTCGCGATATGACTACAGCGTTGTATGCGAAAGAGGAATTGAACGCAAATGTTATTGGTTTCGGTGGGAAAATAACAGGAGAATTCTTGATCTGTGATATCGCTGCTGCTTTTATTGAAGCACACTATCATCCAACAGAAGACAACGAACAACTAATTGAAAAAATTAATCAAGTTGAAAAACAACATCCAGAACAACAAGATGCGCACTTTTTCGATGAATTTTTAGATAAATGGCAACGAGGAGTCTATCACGATTAGTACGTAATCAATGAGGGTTATTTGAGAAAAGCGGTCTTAAATAATAATCATTGGTATTTGAGTTGAATTCCCCTTCATTAATTTTTATTGCTGTTTTAACGTAGCACTGTAAAGAGCATTATCAAGAAAAAGAAGTAACAAAGGAACAAATTGAAGGCTATACAGGTAACCATAAAAAGTACACGAGAAAAGAACTCGTGTACTTTTTATGGTTTCGCTGCTTGTTTTATTTTAGTAATTATTTTTCTATAAAAATAGTCCCAGAATTATTAAAATAATCCCGATAACTAAACTGCCGATGCCAGAAGCCATGCCATATTTTTTACTTAGATGTATATCAGTAGTATTTTTAGGAATCAAGTTTGAGAAAAAATAAAATTTTTTTACCAAGATTAGATATGCAACAAGTAAAAGTAATAGTCCTAAGAGAAGATAACTAAGATTTTCAGCTAATAAATCTAGATGAGCTAATAACAATATCCCTAAAAAGAGGCCTACCAATCCATATTTCATCGTTTTTTCTTTTGCTGACATATAAATATCCCTACTTTACTTTTTAATTTATTAAGAGCATAAAACCATAGATTCGATATAAGTTCATTTTGTTATATCTAAAAGAGGATGACCTGGAATGACCTATATAATTAGAAAATTGGAGTGATATATAGTTATTTTACCATAGGTTAAATGAGTTGATTAACTCCGAATAATGTACAACTATGTACACCTATTGTGGGTGGAATGTGTGTTGGGACTTTGCTAACCTAATAGTTGAAAAAATGAATCAATTCAAAAGAAACTTTTTTGGGAAATTGCTATATTATTTATTTTTTTAAGCGTAATCAACTAAATGTTTTTATGGATAAAGAAAGTCATTGTTCCTTGTCATCAAGCTACAACAGCCAAATTCATTAGAACTTTTTTAGTGAATGACTTTAATTTTAGAAAGGTACTGTTGTTAAACATTCATGCTATCAAAGGAGTGTGAGTCGAACGAAGCAAGTATTTTCATTTTATAAAAGTTGTATTATGGACTCTTAAAAAGAGGTGATTTAAAAAATTTTGAAGTGGAAATGTTAAGAAAGGAGAGAGGAAATGACTTATTTAGTTCTGGTCAGTCATGGCGATTTTGCTAGAGGTTTAAAAAATTCATTAGGGATGTTTGCTAGCGATGAGATAGAGACAGTCAGAGTGTTTGGCTTACAACCTGGTGAATCTACCGATAATTTTAGTAAACGGTTTCTTTATGAGGTTGAAAAATTACCGCAGGAAACGAGGCTAATCGTTTTGGCTGATATTGTAGGCGGGAGTCCACTTGCTACTATTTGTAAAGTATTAGATAAGCAAAAAATGCTAGAAAATTCTCTGATTGTTGGAGGAGTGAATTTTCCAATGGCTTTAAATGCGCTTCTATTGAAAGAAACTAGTGAATTATCTGACTTAAAAAAAATGATAGTAGCAGATGCTTGTCATGGCATTAGAGAGTTAACTATAACTGAAGACGATGTAACTGAAGAGGATATCTAAAGGAGAAGATGAACATGTCAATTTCTTTTGTTCGAATCGATGATCGAATGATTCATGGCTTAATTACTTTACGTTGGACTAAAGAAATGCCTTGTGATGGCATTATAGCTGTGAATGACAAAGCAGCAAGTAACCCTATTTTAAAGGAAGCATATAAAGCAGCTGCACAAGATAAAAAAACCTTTATTTGGACAATGGCGCATTTTTTTGATGTAAAGGATAAAGTATTAGCGTCTAAGTCAAAATACTTTTTGATTACAAAGAGCCCTTTGGATATGAAAAAAATTTTGGTAGATTGGCATTTTGTTCCAAGTGAAGTAAAAATGATTAATGTTGGACCAGGGAATGATCGCGAAGGGACAATTAAATTGGGGATAACCAATCCTTTACAGCAGAAGAAGCAGCGGCTTTTGAAGAAATTGAAAAGGCTGGTTACAAAGTGGATTTTGCCTTGTTACCTGATCAACGAATTGGTTCTTGGGCGCATTTTAAAGCTAAATTTGGTTACTGATTCTAGAAGTTTTGAAAAGAGGAGAGTAGTATTATGACAATCAACTGGATACAAGCGGCTATTTTAGGCCTATTTGCTTGTCTGTGTTCAAATTCTTGTATGGCTGGACAAGCGGTGGGAAATTATACGATTGGGCGTCCTTTAGTCGGCGGATTAGTTTGTGGCATTATTTTAGGAGATTTAAAATTAGGAATCGCTTGTGGCGTAGCGATGCAATTAGTTTACATTGCTTTAGTCACACCTGGAGGAACAGTGTCTGCTGACGTGCGGGCAATTTCATATATCGGGATTCCTTTGGCGATGGTGGCGATTTCGACCAAAGGGTTAGATCCACTTGGCGGCTCTGCAGCCGACCTGGCTAAATCGGTCGGCACATTAGTTGGAACGATCGGAACGGTATTATTTTATTCTGTTGCCGCGTTAAATTTAGTTTGGCAATCGTTTGGTTGGAAAGATATAAAAAAAGGCAAGCTTGATCATTTATATGCCATTAATTTTGGTTGGCCGTGGATTTCTCATCTACTTTTTTCCTTTTTGCCAACCGTGATTTTAACCTATTTTGGGGCTACGGCTGTTACAGCAATGAGAGATGCATTACCTATGGATGGTCTTGCAATGAAAACGCTTTTTACTGTAGGTGGCATGCTTCCGTGTGTGGGAATTGCAATTTTGTTACGTCAAATTGTTAATAAGAACATTGATTTTGTCCCTTTTTTTGTAGGGTTCACATTAGCTGCTTCATTAAAACTTAATTTAGTCTCAATAACGATTATTGCGCTTCTTTTTGCTGTAATTTTTTATAAAATTGCTTTAATTAAAAACAATACTAAACTGGTTGATTCAACAGGAAGTCTGACGAATGATGACGAAGAGGAGGACATATGAGATGGAAGAGTTGAAAGCCAATAAATTAGACCAAAAAACGTTAAAGCATTCTTTTCATTTATGGTTTTGGGGAGCGTTAACTTGTTTTTCACAACAGCATATGCAAACGTTCGGCTATCTTTCTTCAATGCTTCCTATTATCAAAAAACTTTATCCGAAACATGAAGACCAAGTGAAAGCCATTCAAGCATATACAGCTTTTTTTAACACAAATCCAATGCTTGGAACGGTCATTGTTGGTGTGACTGCTAGTATGGAAGAGGCTAGAGCAAGTAAGAATGAAATTGATGGAGAAACCATTAATGATATGAGGGCAGGATTAATGGGGCCAATTGCAGGGATTGGTGATTCATTAGTTGATGGTACCTTAATTCCTATCTTGTTAGGAATTTCCTTAGGAATGTCTACGGGCGGTTCGCCAATTGGTGCCATATTTTATATTATTGTTTGGACGTTAATTTCCTATTTTGGCCAACGCTTTTTGTATTTTAGAGGCTATCATTTTGGCGATAAAGCAGTAAGTTTCTTAGTTGGAAAAGAAGGAGCCGCCGTTAGAGTTGCTATCGGAGTTATCGGTAGTATGGTTGTCGGTGGGGTCCTTGCATCTTGGGTAAATGTAACTACTTCTCTTAAATTAATAGGTGCTGACGGAAAAGTTTTCCTTAAACTGCAAGATAAAATTGACAGTATTTATCCAGGATTATTAACGATACTTGTTACCTTGTTTTGTTGGTGGTTGATGTCGAAAAAACATGTTTCCGCTATTTGGACCATGCTTATTTTAGTTGTTATTTCTCTCGTTGGCGTTTTATTAGGTGTTTTCAATCCAGGATTAACTTACTGAACAATCACCAAAAAGGACTCTAGCTGTTAGAGCAAACTGGCTTATATGTATATAAAAAGTTCTATGGAGGCATGTATGTTAAAATTATTATTAAGTGAAAAAATAAGTGAAAAAGCAATTAAGCTTTTAAAAGATGCAGGATTTTTAGTTAAAATTTCTCCTTCAACTGATGAAGAGGTCATGGAAAAAGAAGTTAGAGACGTAGATGCGGTATTAGTCCGAGCTACTCCTATAACTAAAAAGATAATGGATAGCGGAAAAAAGTTACAAATTATTGCACGACATGGCACAGGTATAGATAATATTGATGTTGTAGAAGCAACAAAAAAAGGTATTTTAGTAACAAATGTTGACGGGGCAAATGCGTATTCTGTGGCTGAATATGTTGTGGCTTCAATGCTGACCTTAAGTAGAAAGTTATATAAATCTAATCATTTATTTACGGAAGGGCGTCTATCAGTGAAAGGGTCATCCCTACCAGCATTGGCCAGTCGATATGATTTGAATGAGAGTGAAATTCGAGGAAAGAAGCTAGCTATACTTGGTCTTGGCAAAGTCGGAATTATTTTAGCTAGCTTAGCAGAAAAGATGGGTGTCCAAGTTGTTGCATATGATCCATATCTTACAAAATCGCCAGTACCGTTAATTCCTAATTTAACAGAAATTTATAAAACAGCAGACTTTATTTCAATCAATATGCCTCTTACTAGCCAAACTAAGAATATGATAACAAAAAAAGAACTTCAAAACATGAAAAAAAGTACATTTATTATTAATGCAGGTCGTGGTGGCATTATTAATGAACAAGATTTAGCTGATGCACTTAACGAAGAGCTTATTGCAGGAGCAGCAGTAGATGTTTTTTTGCCAGAACCTCCTGAAAAAAACAATCCACTACTTACAGCAAAAAATAGTTTATTGACTTGTCATATTGCTGGAACTACTATAGAGGCAATTGAATCATTAGGTATAGAGGCTGCAAACAGCATTATTGATTATTTTAATGGTCAAATGCCGAAATTTCCTGTAAACCCTGAAATCGCTAAGGAGTTACGTGCATAAAAACTAAGAAGCTCATTATGGCTATTTAGATTTTCTGATTAGTTTCCAATGCTTTTACTATTCCAATTCTATTTTACTAGTTAGGCAAGATCTGCTAGATTTAGAAACGATACTTTAAAAAAATACTTTTTGGATTTTTAAAGTAATACAAAAGTTTGCTACAAGACTAATTATGATTTTAACTTCCGCTTACACGATAAGCTATGGCTAGATGTATTAGTATGATCAATAATAAAATAGTCCAAGATGTCTTTCCTATCTAAAAATTAATTAGACTACTGGAAAAGCTGATAAATTGAATTATTGTTCTCTAAGATACAGAAAAAATCTTGTGATTAAAATAAAAATATATAAAATAGAAGAAATTTAGAGACTAGCTTCTATTTTATATATTTTTTTGTTTTAGAAATTTAGTGGTTTATTAGAATTTTAGGAAAAATTTTACGAAAAGTGTTGCAAAAATGGCTCCTAAAAACGGTGCAGTTCCGGGAACAATCAACCCATATTGCCAATCATTATTGGTTTTATTTTTGATTGGTAAAAGTTGATAGGCGATACGAGGGCCTAAATCACGTGCTTGATTCATTGCAAATCCTGTAGTACCACCTAGCCCCATGCCGATTGCCCAAACAAGCAAGCCAACAGCAATGGGTAGTTGTGTTTCGTAGGAATGTGCAATCGCTAAAATAGATGTTAAAAAAATGAATGTTGCAAAAGTTTCAACAAAATAGTTTCTTGGTAAATTTCGTTGGTTCGGATTTGTAGAAAAAATATTACGAATAGCGATTGGATCGACACTATCGGCGGATAGCTTGAAATGATCAGCATACATAATATAAACAATGACGGCGCCACAAATGCCGCCTAACATTTCAGCGATGACATAGGGAATGAAGTAAGACCATGGAATCATTCCTAAAATAGCTTGAGCGAGGGCCATTGCTGGATTAATACAGACTCCGCCAAAGACGAACAGAACAACAGAGATTCCAAAAGCCCAAGTAGTGATTGCAAACATGTGACCAGAACCAGCGTATTTTGTTCGTTTTAGGACATCGTCGCAGTGAACACCTACCCCAAATACGATCATTAATGCAGTTCCCATAAATTCTGATAAGATATGATGAAACATAAGATAAAGCTCCTTTAATCAATAGTTTTGTTATTTAATGTTTGGACGAGCCGATAGACTTCCTCGATTGTAAAATTATATTGTTTAGCAATTCGTTCACAATCTTGGTATTCAATAGACTCTTTCAATAGGCCATGATAATGATTTTTTTTAATATGGACCTTACCAAAAGGTGTTTCCAAGATTTTGAAAGAACGGTCCATCACACTACGTTCCATTGTTTGAAAACGCACACCAATTGTAGAAGTATGTTTAAAGAGTAGTTCTGTAAAATATTCTTTTTCCTCTGTTGTTGTTAAAACCGTTAATAGAATGGCACTTCGGTTTTTTTTCATATGAATGGGCGTGAAAAAAACATCTAGAGCACCATGTTCCAATAATAGATCCATTACGTAACCTAACTGTTCAGGTGTTTGATTGTCTATATTTGTTTCAATTTTTAAGACTTGGTCATGGTGTTCTGTCCTCTTTTTTTTACTATGTGTTTCAGTAAAGATTGATCCTCTGAGGGCATTGAACTTGCCTGTTTCCCGTTTGCCAAATCCGTAACCTATTTTTTCAACTAATCGTTGTTCTGGTGCGACAAATAGAGGACTAAGTTCTTTAAAAATAGCTAAGCCAGTCGGTGTGACAAGTTCAGTTTTTATCTCAAAGTCTTGTTGAATGATTAAATTCGTTTCTTTACGTAATTCCATCACCGCAGGAACTGGTATTGGCATGACTCCATGGGCAATTGTGATAGTGCCACTTCCATCTGTAATTGGCGTTGAATAGACTTGTTCAATCTCTAACTGTTCCCATAAGATAAAAAAGCCAACGATGTCAACAATTGAATCAACTGCTCCAACTTCATGAAAATGAATAGTGTCAATTGTTTGTTGATGAACAGCAGCTTCAGCTTTTGCAATGTCATAGAAAACATTTTTACTATGTTTTTTTACAAAATTGGACAAGTCGCTTTTTTCAATTAATGTATAAATATCTTTTAAATTTCTAGAATGGCTATGATGATGTGCATGTTCTTTCGTTTCATGATGTTCATTTTCGTGGTGAGGAGAGAGACTGTGTTTTATACCGTAATCCTTTTTTCCATGTTGTAGGAGAACATCGAAATCTGTTCCGTAAATACAACTTTTAGCAATTCGTTGGGCTTGAATGGTGAACCCATCGATGGGAAGTTTTTTTAATTCGATTAACAGTTTGCTTAAATCCCCGCCTAAGTCAAGCAACAATCCATTTAACATATCACCACTAAGACCAGAAAATGGTTCTAAAAATAAGCTTTTCATAGTGAAGACTCCTTTATTTGATTAATCATACTTGCATTATAAGCGGCACCAAACCCGTTATCTATGTTGACTACACTAACGCCAGAGGAACAACTATTTAGCATTCCTAAAAGAGCAGTCAGTCCTTGGAAATTGCTGCCGTAGCCTATGCTAGTAGGGACGGCAATCACTGGCACGCTAACTAGTCCGCCTAGCACGGATACCAGTGCGCCTTCCATGCCTGCAATCACAATAACCACCGAAGCCTGTTGAATCTCATCTAGGTGAGCGAACAAACGATGAATGCCAGAAACGCCTACATCATAGATACGTTTTATTTGATTCCCGAAAGTTTCTGCAGTGATTGCTGCTTCTTCAGCAACGGACATGTCTGACGTTCCAGCAGTAACTATCGCAATATAGTTTTTTGTTGTAGTCTCCATTTGGTTGATAACGAAACAACGTGCAAGTTCATAGTAGGTTCCATGAGGAAAGTTCGACTCTAAAGGTTGGGCTTTTTGTTGTGAAACGCGAGTAACTAGGATTGTATTGTTTTCTTTTCTTAAGCTATTGATAATTTTGATGAGTTGCTCAATTGTTTTTCCTTCCCCATAAACGACTTCTGGATACCCAGTTCTTTCTTTACGCTGCGTATCAATTTTTGCAAAGTCTAATTCGCAAAAGCCATTTAATTTGTTTGTTGCTTCTTCTAAAGATAATTTTCCCTCTTTAAAAGCTCCTAAAATTTCTTTCGGTTGCATAATACAACGCTCCTTATTTCTGATTTCTCAAGGATCATTATTCTACAATGACAGACAAGCCATCTCGAATCACAGTCACTTTTGCATTTAGACCTTCTCTTTCAAATGCTCGCTCTAACGCTTCATCAAACGTTTTTGCTATTTCCATATGCATCGAAGTGATAAGCTCAGGATCAACAAGATCTGAAACAAAAATTATATGATGATGAACTAAAATTCGCGCTAAAATTTGCGAAGTCCATTGATCTGGCACGGTTTCTAATCGTGGTGTATGGATGGCTGCTTCTAAAAATTCGTTTGGATTTTTAACATTGGCAATATTTTCATAAAAACCTTCACCACCGTGACCATCACGACACCCAGCGACCATAATAATGACACCGCCGTCTTTATTGGTTGCTTCTGCAGCGGTCATCCCTTTAACTGCTTGATAAATGTTTTGATCAAGTGGAAATCCGCCGTTCGTTGAAACCGCAATGTCGCAAGGTATTTTTTTGACACGGGCAATTTCTTTTACAAAGTTACAACCAACTTTATGCGCTTCAACCATATCGCCTGCAAAGGAACCAATAATTTTTTTGTCACCATCTAAAACGACATTAACAATAAAAGCTAGATTCGCTTTAGCGGCAGCGTAGACCATGTCATTATGAATCGGATTATCCGTTAAATTTCCTGTCCGTGAGTTGGAGGAATCAATAAATTCTCCAGAATGGTTAGCCATGATGGTTTTATAAGAAGCAATTCCAGGTAAAACAGATTTACGTCCACCAGAAAATCCTGCAAAAAAGTGTGATTCAATAAATCCTTCGGCCAGCAGTAAATCTGCTTCTGCTGCAATGCGATTAATGATACAATCGCCCCCTGAAGGTAGTTGACCGATTTTGACCATTGAGGAATCATCAGTAGAGATATGCATAACGATTTCTTCATTCTCTACGATCTCTTTACCATATTTACTAATCAGTTCTTCTCGTGTAGAGGGGCGATGAAAACCTGTAGCAACTAAAATCCGGATTCTAGCTGTTTTGTTCACTGAACGAATTCTACGCAAAATAATTGGGGTGATAATATGTGAAGGAACGGGACGTGTGTGATCGGAACTAATGAGGACAATGTCTTTTTTACCCTTAGCTAATTCTTCTAATGGAAGGCTTCCAATAGGATTGTCCAGCGATTTTTCGACTGTTTCTTTCTCAGTATATGGATTTGAAAAATGTTCAGCTTTTGATTCGAGAAGCCCAATAAAATTTTTATCGGGAATTCTTGCAGTAATCATTTTCTTGTCATAAGGTAGGTTAATTTCTACCATAGCAATCATCTCCTAAGTAATATTTTACGAGACTAAGTATAATGAAATTTAGAAATCACACAGTCCTTATTGTGGGTAACATTTGCTAACAAAAGGTTGGTGAGAGTGTTTATAATAGTTAACGAATCAAACAGAAACTTAGTCAAAGGAGTGACAATTATGGAGTCAGATTATCTTACAGCTTTCTTAGATAGAAAGAAGACGCCGATTATCAAAAAAAAACGCCATACTTATCTCGCTTATCATGGATTGGAGGAAGCGTACACCTATGTATTAAAGAAAGGGGTCGTTAAGACGAGTATTATTTTAAAGGATGGACGAGAATTTAATCTGTCGTATATTGTGTCTCCTGACATTATTTCATTGTTACGTGATGAAGTATCAAATTATACATCTGCTCCTTTTAATATCCGCATTGAGTCGGAAGAGGCTAGCTTTTATCGGATACCAAGGACTGTATTTTGGGAATATGTTAGAGAAGATGCTGTTCTTCAAGATTATGTACGGGATTACTACCGAGCAAAATTATCGGAGAGTATTAGTTCCTTACAGAATATGACAATGAATGGTAAGAAAGGGGCTGTTTGTACTTTTATTTACCAATTAATTGATTTGTTTGGTGTACAGACAGAGGAAGGAATATTAATTGATTTTCAAGTAACTAATGAGGATATTGCGGGGTTTTGCGGGATTTCAACGAGAAATAGCGTAAACCGAATTATCCATGATTTAAAAGAGGAAAAAGTCATCGATATCAAAAAACAAAAAATTGTGATTTACGATCAAAGTTATTTAGCTGATTATATTGATCGATAAGATAGGAGTCTGACGAACATGCATATTCCAGAAAATTATTTAAGCCCACAAACTTGCGCAGTGATGGGCGCGATTATGGTACCTGTCTGGTACCGCGCTGTAAAAAAAGTTGACGTTCAAATTAAATTAAAAAAAGATACAGGGACCATGTTAGGGATTTCCTCCTCCTTGTCATTTTTAATAATGATGTTTAATTTGCCAGTACCTGGTGGAACAACTGCGCACGCTGTTGGGGCTGTTCTCATCGCATTATTGATGGGACCTTGGGCCGCGACGCTGTCTGTTTCGGTGGCTTTACTATTACAGGCTTGTTTATTTGGTGATGGTGGTATATTGGCTTTTGGTGCAAACGCCTTTTCTATGGCGTTTGTGATGCCATTCGTGGGATATGGAGTTTATAAGCTAGTTACGCGTGTAAAAAAATTTGAAACAATGGGTCTTTTCTTAGCTGGGTATCTTGGTGTAAATGTTGCGGCACTTTCTACTTCTGTATTATTAGGTATCCAACCCTTACTATTCCATGAAGCGAATGGTACCCCACTTTATAACCCATATGGTCTTTCTATAACTATACCAGCAATGATGAGTGTCCATCTGTTAGTAATAGGAATTGTTGAAGGTCTCTTCACCGTGTGTGTCTATAATTTTGTAAAAAGTGTGTCAAAAGATGCAATTTTTATCGAAGAAAAGAAGAAAAGGACTCCGTTGTTACGATTAAAGAGACTGTTATTGGTCATGGTAATTTTATGTCCATTAGGTTTGATTGATCATGCCACCGCTTGGGGTGAATGGGATTTATCTGAATTAGTCAAGAATTTAAAACAGAATCATTTGCCTGCGGTACAACCAAAAGGTATGGTGAATGGTTTTTCATTTCATGCACTTTTCAGTGATTACTTTATTCCAGGACTGCCATTAGCACTTGGGTATATTTTAAGTGGCGTAACAGCCATAATCGTTTTTTTACTCATTTTTCGTTTATTTAATGGAAGAAGGCAAAGTTGATGCCTGAATGGATGAAAGAATCTTCCACGTCCTTTGAACCTAATAAAAAAGAAACCTTTATGCTTAAAAATCGAAAAGGAATCCTTTTTTTATTAAATAAATTTCAGGTGAGTGGGAAACGCAATAAGACTATTCTCAGCGATATACACCCAGCAATTCAACTGATCAGTACTTTTTTACTAATTGTTTTAATCAGTACTACACAAAAAGTTCTTGTTTTGTGGCTCTTAGGCATCTACCTAGGCATGTTACTTTTAGTTGAAAAACCAACTATTCTACGAAACATTGTCAAAAAAGCTAGTATCCTCATTTTGATGCCGCTGATTATCTATTTACCGATCTTTTTTTTAGGTCAATTTAGTTTATTATTTATTGTTCATTTGTTTTTTTTAGCCATAGCGATTAGTCAATATATGGAAACAACCAACATGAATCAATTTATAGCAGCATTAAAAATCTTTCATTTTCCGAATATAATACTTTTACAATTAGATATTACGATTAAATATATCTTTTTCTTTGGAAATTTCTTAAACCAACTGCTTGCCGCTGTAGAAGCTAGAGCAGTTGGTGGGAATATCCAGTTGAGTACGGGTAGTAATTTAATCAGTCTTATTTCTATAAAATCTTTTACGTATGGGGAAAAGTTGGACATGGTGATGGAAGCAAGAGGATATACTGGTCAATATTATCGAGTAAAGCAACCATTAAAAACGAAAGATTTTTTGGTTAGTATTGCCTATCTTTTATTTTTCGGGGGGTTGCTTTATTTAGGGAGGAACTAATATGTATCGAGTAAATCATTTGGTTTATCGCTATCAAACGAAGCCTGTTTTTTCGCCTTGTAATTTGGAAATAGCCAGAGGAGAATATCTGGTTTTGATGGGAGATAACGGCAGTGGAAAATCCACTTTTTTAAATTTGCTCGCAGGTTTTTTAAAACCTTCCGAGGGAACGATTTATTTTATGGAAAAATCATTAACGGCCTGGAAAAAAGACCCTATTCATAAAAAGAAGTATTATGCTCATTTGGGTATATTATTTCAAGAGACGGACACACAATTATTTAATGCAACAGTTTATGACGAATTGGCATTTGGCCCTAGACAGCTCCAACTATCCGAGCATGAAACAGCAAAAAGAATTAATGATTGTTTGAATTTATTAAAAATTACCCATTTAAGCAATCAAGTGCCTTATCAATTATCGGGAGGAGAAAAGAAAAAAGTGGCTTTTGCTAGTCTGTTAGTAATGAATCCAGACGTGTATTTATTAGATGAGCCGTTTGCTGGGTTGACAAAAGAATCGGAAAAATTATTTAAAAAGATAATAAAAAATCTGCATCAACTTGGTAAAACAATTATCCTTTCCACCCATGACTATTTGAGTATTTGCGAGGAAGCTGATTCCATTTTATTGTTTGATTCGGCTGTGACAAGGTACTCAAAGGAAGAGATAGAAGCCAATGCTAACTTGTTACAACATTTAAAACGGTATTAAGTGTACAAATATTGACAATAATTGATACTATGAATCGTGATTTTTTCTAATGTGGAGATGTCTATAATTAATTATGTAAAAGAAAATCAATAGGAGATGGTTTAAATGTCTGTCATGAAAACGAAAGAACAAAATTTAGTTCGCGAATTACAAAAAATGGATAAGTTGGCTGTTGCATATTCAGGTGGAATTGATAGCTCTTACTTGCTAAAAAAAGCTTTGGACACTTTAGGTGCTGAAAATGTACTTGCGATTGTTGTAAATTCAGAATTATTTTCTGATGATGAGTTTGATAAAGCGGTCGATTTAGCTAATGGGTTGGGAGCAAATGTGTTAGGCCTTGAAATGAGCGAATTAGCGGATGATAGAATTGTTGCAAATAACCCTAATAGCTGGTTCTACAGTAAAAAATTATTATATAAAACTATTCGTTCGGCTATTCAGAAAGAGGGATTTGATGTTCTGGCCGATGGGATGATTATGGATGATAATACTGACTTTCGTCCTGGATTAAGAGCAAGAGATCAAGAAGGGGTCATCAGTCCGCTACAACAAGCTAAATTATATAAAATTGAAATACGTCAACTTGCTAAAGACGCAGGTATTTCCAATTGGAGTAAAGTTGCCTCATGTAGTATTGCTTCAAGAATTCCTTATGGCATTAAGTTAACACGCTCAGCTATTGATCAAATATTTGCTAGTGAAAAATATTTACGGGAAATAGGTTTTCCAATTGTCCGTGTCAGAGCACATCATGATTTAGCACGGATTGAAATTCCAGAAGACAAACTTTCTCTGTTATTAGAAAACAGAGAAAAAATTGCAGATTATCTTAAAAAACAAGGATTTAATTATGTAACTTTTGACTTAGAAGGATTTAAATCTGGCCGAATGAATGATATCCTCACAGAAACTGAAAAAAAAGTTTTTTGTGAATGTTAGACAGATAAGTTTATAAAATTGAGTCGGTGTAACGGAGTCAGGACAGGGGTATTCTGTTATAAAAACCAAGTTTTCTGCTCGATTAGATCGGTTGTTTTCATTGATTACTCTGCCAGTAGATTATCAACTTTTAAGCCTAGGAAAAATTCCCTTTGGATTTTTCCTAGGCTTTTTGTCTATTTAATCATTTGATATTTGCTAAAAAGAAATTAGCTGTAGAATTTTTTAAGATTACCAGTGATTGTTCAATTTGAGGAAAATAAATGGATTGTTTGGACTGGTTGATTAGTCGATTATTTTGGGGATTCGTGAGTGAAAGTATTTGCTGTGAATAGTTAAGTAACTCAGTGTTTAGTGTGTCCGGCTTAACTGGTGCTAATTTTTTTAAGTAGTGTTGTGTTTTCATAAGTTCTAAAAGAAGCTCTTCCATAGCAGTTTGCATTTCCAACAGTTGATCATTTAGTTGTTTTTGTTGCATTAAGCTTTCAGCAGAGGCATCGTTACTATAAATAGGAGATTCAAGAACAATTTCTTGAATAGAATAGTTTACTCTACGTTGTACCCGATAAGCTAGTACCCAAGCATCACTAGGCAACGTGGTCTCTTCATTGATTAACGCTAGCAAAATAGAGCTGATCGTTTTTGACCAACTATTGATATTTTTACGTAATACTTGACTATGCCATGTTGGGAAAATAAAAAACATAACAAAAGCAATAAGCGCACCAATAATTACATCAAAAACTCTTGTATAGCCTGCAGAACTACCACCTAATGTGAAAGTTAACCAAGTGGTCACACTTAGCATTAGAAATGCTTGACTTAATTTACGGACGGTTTCATACAATATAACTAGCAAACAAGACAATAACATTGGCCATAAAGGATTTAGGTTTGTTAAGTTAGCAATTAATTGAGACAAAAAGATGCCTAAACAACCACCTAAAATAGAACCAATAGTTCTTGAAGTGATTTTGCCGAGTGTACCATGATACCCTGGCATAACCATCAAACAACCAGAAATAACTACCCAGAATTCGTGATTAGCTAAAGGCAAAGGGTACATGTAATTAAGAATAAGCGAACAAAAATGACAAACTAAACCTGTTAAAGCTAAACGAATTGCGAATCTAGCAGAGCTGCCTTTGTAAGAATGAAGAATCTCTTTGGCTTCTGCAAGTCCTTCTTTTGTGGGTAAGAAAGATTTAAATGAGATTTTTTTAAAGGATTGTTTGTTTTGTATCAAAAGGATTGCTGATTTTATTTCGGTGTTTGCTAAATCAAATTCTTGAAGAGGCAGGGTTAATTGTTCTCCTTTTAAAAAGAGTAGAATTGCTTTTAAAGCAGGAAGATTTTCAGCTGCATTGGTTGAATCTAACGAGCCTGCAATTGCATCTGCTTGTGAAACCAAGGGATAAATCCATGGTGTTTTTTGATGATTGACCCATGGCATTGTTTCAACAGATTCGCGTACTTTTATTCTGAAATGGACATAGCGTGCGGGTTTTCCTTGTGCTAATAAATATAATTGTTCATATAAATCGGCTACTAATTTTCGTGCTTCATTATTTTGCGGCTTAGAATAAAGACAATAGATTAAACAAAGGATGGACATACCTAAAATTATTGCACCCAGACCTTCAAAAGATTGACCAATAGACAAATTGCCTTTTAATTGCGCACCAGCTAGTAAAGAAATGGTCCCAAAGAGACATCGAATATACAGACCAATACTAAAGTTTCTCACAATCCCTGAAAAATACAAACCAAGGACGAATAATAAAATAATGAATATACTTGACGACTGTAAAAGTATCCCCAGACTGGCACCAATAAAAATCATTAAAATACCATTTATGGCACTTCTTTGTGGAGAGCCATGTCGTGGTAAGACACAAATTACAGTGCCCAAAAAGCTACCAACATTTACTAAAACAAAAGCGAAAGGAAAGACTATTGTTAGAACAGCACCAACAGCATTTGCAATAATGATACTAAGAACAAGGGCAAACCAGTTCTGTCTTGTATCAAAAGTTAGTATAGGGCGACTATACGCCCAAGACGATTCTAAGAAGACCTCAAAAAATTTTTTGATAGATAATTTCACAAAACATTCCTTCTTTAAAAATTTATTAAAAGCTAAAAAATTATTCCTCTGCTAGTATACACCTCTAATTTTTTTTTTCAAATTTGCTCTTTTTAAGAAAACTCACAATTATAAGCCAACATTAAGTTTAGCCATATATTTTTGTTGAATAAATTCTGTAAGCTCATGCCAACTTTCTTCATTTTCAATGGAATCTAAGTAGAAAATATCTTGATTAGAAGTAGCTTTTTCGAAGGAATCTGTGATGATGATATCCGCATTTGTGAAGTCTTCGGTAATAGAGATTGCGTTTGTATTATATAAGGAGGATAACCGTGTTTTAATAAAATAATTTGCATAAAAATCTTTGATAATTTGTAAATAGATTCTCACTTGTACTTTTTTTTCGGACACAGACAATGTGTAAAGCAGTTGACTGAGTAACTCTAAATGCGTTTCTTGGTGAACTAATTTTGCCACCGTTCCTTTTATTCGATTAAAGTATGCCACATCTGACGGAGTACAAATTTCTGGCTGCGGTAAATAAAGTGTTAAAAAAGTATAATAATTGCCCTCCGTTAAAAAGTACCAAGCATTAAAAATAGAAAGATAGTAAACGTATTGATAATCATGCTGATTTGTCAGTAAGTAGGCTACTTGCTTAAATAATTTTTTTGATAAGACACAATAAGGATGGTTAGATTCTATAAATAATTTTTCTATTTGTTTCGTTTGCTTTTCCGAAAAGATATAAGGGATAAAAATGCGAGATAAAAAATTAAAGTATAAAATTTCAGTTTTTCTTGTTTCGCATTGAATGTCAGCGAAGGAGTGTTCAAGAAAAAATAAAGTCACATGACTGTATTGATTGATCAGAATAAAAAAAGAATGCAGGTTTTTAGAGTGCGGCATCTTTAAGAAGTTTTGTGCACTTGTTCTAGTTTTAAATATCGCATATAAAATATAAAACGCTCTTTTCTTCATTCGGACATTTTTATAGGATCGTTCAAGAAGTTCATCAGGTAGACTTTTTTTTATTTCTTCAAGACTTATTTTAGAAAAAGGCCAAGCCAATTCTTGAAAGGAATCTTGTAGGAAAATGAAAGAAAACACTCGAATCGATAATTCATTGCCAGTTAATTGATAAATACCCTTAATACTAACGATTACTATATCAAAAATTTTAAAAAAGTTATTCAGTTGTTTCGTGATTTTTACCAGATAATGTTCAGAAATATATAAAACTTTAATTAATTCGTTTTTATCAATGGAAGAATGTGTGACTAATTGTACGCAATAATTAAATTGTACATTGTTTTTTAAAAGATTGAGTTTTAACGTGTAGGCGTATTCGACCGCGCTTTTTCGGTACGCTGGATTTACACAAACAATGCCATTATTGTTAGAGACAATAAAATGTTGGATTTGATAAGTATCCTCGAATTCTTGATTTATTTTTATCAGATTTTCCTTGACCGTTCTTTTTGAAATTTTTAAATTGGAAGAAATTTCATTTAACGACGTATGAGCTCGCTTGACTATATAAAATAAAATTTCTAGCTCATTCGTTAGGTAGGATGGAAACATGTTATGGACCTCCAAAAGTAAAATTTAGGTTCATTGTAGTCTACTTTCTTTAAATTTTTGTATTGATATGTTAACACAAGCGCAATAAGAAGCGGCCATCACAATTAATGTACAGCCTTATACATTAATTGTGTGTGGCAAAGCAATTTCAATGTTGATAAGCTAGCAGTAGTTAGAATAATTATTATTTAGTTTCTAATTCCAAAAAAGGTCAAGGTGAGTAAGCAATGAAAAAAATCAACGAACAATTAAAAATTAAAATGCCAACCTACAAAAGAAAAAAAAGCATTGCTTATTTCTTTTACTCTTGTCTACTATTGGTAACGATTTCTTGTTTTTTGAGCTTGCACTTTCAAGAATGCGAAGCAGCTTCGCTCTATCAAGCGGGAGGGATAGCCATTGATTTGAGAACTGATTTACCTTATGGAATGGAGATAAGCCATGACGGAGGTGGTGGTCCAGATGGATCATTTGGAGGGAAATTACACGTAAAATTATATGGAACAGTGGACACTTCTCAAACAGAAGCATTGAAGTTTCTTTCTTTTGGTACTGTTGGAATGCAATATGGACTGATGTTTCATTTGCCAGAAAATATAAGTGCAGATAATTTTAAAGCGGCTTATGACAAGGCTTATGCGGATAATCCAGAAAATTTTTATTCAATTAGTGGAGAAAAAAACACACAGATACCAATTGTTAACACAAAAGGAATGCGGACGTTTAACGGTTCTTCAGAAGATGGTTCACCAGGATGGGGTGATCCTGATCAAGATTATAGCGGAATTGATACTGAGCATCAGGTGATGTTTTGTGAACGTGGGGACACTATTAATTTTTCTTTTACTAAACTTTATGAAATTTGGAAAAATGAACCTGACAAATCGGCCATAAAATTTGAACTTCATTTTGATTTAGATGTAGCTACTTTAATGAAGGATGGCGATTCAAAGGATTATTCCCTCAATAAAAATTTAACGAAACATCGCTTACCAGTATCAAATGTTTTGTCGGATGGCACTGAAAGTGATCAATTTTCGTTGTCGGCAGATTTTTTTGGTCGAACTTACGAATCAGATACAACGAATACGGTTAATCATAATTGGATATTGCTTAGTCCGGATATGTGGTTACGTGCGACAAGTTTAGCGGCAGCAGCAAATCATGATCCAAGTAATTTGAATCATCAAATTATCACTGGAATCACCGGAAAAGTGGCTACTTGGTCTTCTTATATCTCGCCATGGGACAGCGGCGATAAAGACAATCCATTATCCAATTACAATACCCAAGATGCCTCTAAATATCCTGAAATACCTGAAAGCAAAACGATGTTACCAGGGGATTTTTTATCACCAAAGTTTACGATGAACCAAAGACAAGACAATCCGCTTAATTGGACAGATGGGTATGTTGCTCAACGGTTTGCGCGCGTAGTTAATTTTCATACTCACACAGTTGATCCTAAGGCCAATGTGAATGTCACTTCACAACAACAAAACGGGTTAACAACTTATTTGTTTAGTGGCAAAGATGGTTGTGGGCTGCCGTTAGTCAACCCGCCAGGAACGGATTCTTCAGAGCCCACAGATAAAACATATATGCGCGTCACAACAGATCCATACCAAGTGCCAAGTTTAGAAAGGGCAGCTTTTGTTAAAGGTCAAACCACATTTCACCCGCAACAAAAGATACCAGTAGAACTAACCGTTAAGGCTCCGACAACTAGAAAAGTTCAGATTGAAGAAAAAATTTCAGGTGCTGCTCAAACTGATTTTCATAAAATTGGGGAGCAGGATTTAAAAAATTTACCAGTCACAGATGATTGCGTTAGTTTTAACTGTTTAGCAGATGCTTTACCAACTTCAGGAGATTATACATTAACGTTTAGAATTCTTGATGTTGATGATACATCTAAAAGCTACTCAAACGAGAAAAGTTTAGCTGTACACATTGATCAAGCGCAAATTAAAGTTAAATCTCAAGATACGATTTATCAATATACTCAATGGCAACCAGAAAGTGAAGTGACTAGCCTACAAACACCAGACGGTAAAAAAGGTGATTTTCGAGACGTAAGTGTCACCATATATAAAATGGACGGAGAGCAAAAGGTTCCAGTAGATACGGTGGATACAAAAGTGGTTGGTAAATATGAAATTGATTATAAATACCTAGGATTAGAGGCGCAGACTACACTAGAAGTCATTCCCTCTTCAGCTCATATTGGTGCACATAACGGCAGCTTTTCTGTGGGAACGCCCTTCGATCCAAAGCGTCTTTTTGATAGTGCAACAGATAATGATGGGCAATCTATTCCTTATAGCAAGATAACGATTCGCTATACGCCTGATCAGGTAAACGATGAAGTAGCGGGCGTCTATAGAATTACTTATGATATCTCTAAAATAGTAGGTTTTAGTAAAAGTATTACCGTTGATTGGACCTACTATTACTCTAATCGTTTAGACTTTTATCACTTATCTGAACAACTAATGCCTTTTGAGAACGTAAAATTTAATGGCCAAGATCAAACACAGACATTAAAAAGTTGTGAGATGAACATTGAAGATACGGGGGACCCTAATCGGACAACTGGCTGGCAGCTTGAAGTAGCCTATAATTTAAATGATCAGAAAACACAAGCGTGGAAAGACGCAGGGCTTGATCTCACGCTAAATCCAAAGTCAGTCGATTATGTAACAACTGAGCAAAATATCATGGTTAACGATGAGCAACAATTAGTAGTTGGCGTAAGTAACCAATCTATCAAAAATAAAAAAGTTTTGACGAAATTACAATTATTGCCCACATTAACTATTTCAAAAGTCACACCTGCTGATAAATATGAAGCTCAGTTAATTTGGAACTTAGAAGCAACACCGTAAGGGAAGAGGGAATAGCTGTGAAATGGTTTATCTATGATTTATTGTTTGTTGCCTTTATTCTCGGTTTGCCAATTCAAGCACAAGCTGAAGACAAGACAACTGACGCACAAGCTGACACAAAAGTCATGGTAATAGTGAAAGAGAGTGAGGATATTGTTCCGCATCCCAATGAGCTTATACCGCAGACTAACGATATGCCAACTTCACGAGGACAACCTAATTTTTTACCAAAAACAAACGAGATTACGTCTCAAGAGACGCTTTTAGGAATCGTGGTACTCGGAAGTACATTAATCGTTGGACTTTATAAAGAAAAGAGGAAAAATAATGAATAAAAAAATAATTGGTTTAACTGTCACTTTAGGAACGGGGATTTTTTTAATTGGACAACAAACTGTGAATGCAGCTGATAATGCCACTACTACAGCGAATGTGTCGGTTTTGGGTGGCGGATTAACCATTACACCATTAGCACAAATTAACTTTGGGACGGTGACAAAAGACGGCCAAGATCATACGCAACCAGATCAAAGCAAGTCGCAACTTATCATTAATGATAATCGTGGGACAACGAATACAGGTTGGTATCTGACAGCGAATTTAGAAGATAAAGGAAAAGGTGTCACTGGATTAGACGGAATGACACTTCATTTAGACACTAAAAAACCTGACGGATCTTCTGAAAAAGGTACCTTTACGGGCGTTGATTTAACCACAGATGCTTCAACCATTATTTCGCTAGATAAAAGTGATATCCGTTTATCAGACACTGTCACGACAGCCGATTTAAATGCAACGTTAAATATACCTAAAAGTATTGCTGCAAATACCTACTCTGGGACCATCGTCTGGAATGCCATCGATGGAGCACCCGCCTAAGAATTTAACATAAAACGATGTAAGAAAACGAGGCAGATAAATTGAAAAGAATTTTAAAGATACTTTTTATATTGACTATTCTCTGTTCAGGTGGAGCGATGCGTGCCTGGGCAGAGCCGTCTAATACCAATAGTTCAGCAACAATTGACAATGCGAATGCGTATACAGTCACACCCGTTTTCGGAGCAACTCAAAATAACAAAACCAGTAATTTTTTTGATATGACATTAACTCCGAAACAAAAAGATACATTCAAATTAACGATAACCAATACTACGCCGAACCCTCAAAAATTTAAAGTTCAGGTAAATACAGCAACAACAAATAGTAATGGGATAGTTGACTATACAAAAAGTAGCTTTGAAAAAGATCCATCGATGAGTTTGGTACTTAGTGATTTGATTAGTCCCAATAGGAAGGACATTAGTGTTCCTGGTAAACAATCACAAACGATTGATTTTCAAATAACGATGCCAGAAAAGTTATTTTCAGGAATTTTATTAGGTGGAGTGACGATTCGACCTGTAGAGATAGCTGGGGACCAAAGCAAGGGTGGGATTCAAAATGTTTATATGCATACGATTGCTATTCGGGTGAATGAAACAGCAGAGACCATACCTGCAAAATTAGAAAGTGGTTCTGTTAAAATTGGGCAAATTAACCGCCACAATACTGTTTCGATGGAAATTAAAAATCCACAGCGGAAGTTATTATCAAAAGTCGAAGGAGATTTTTTTGTTAAAGAAAAAGGAACAAACAAAACGATCATTCACGAAAAGAAAAATAATCTGAGTTTTGCACCAAACACAAGGTTTGATCTGCCTATTTTACTGAAAGATTCGTTTAAACCTGGAGACTATACCTATACCATTAAGTTGAAAAACCATGAGGGGAGCTGGACGTTCTCAAAAGATTTCACGATAAACAAGAAGCAAGCTGATCAGTATAATAAGCGTTCTGTTGATCATAAAGCCAAAAACCTTCACTGGCTTAAGTACCTCATGGCCTTTTTAATTCTAGTTATTTTAGGTACCGTCTGCTATATCTTGGGAAAAAAGAAGGGAAAAATGAGGTTGTAAAACCTGCCTTTAAAATAGTTGACAATTATGCAGAAAAAATCATGCCAGTATGAATTATCTATGACATAAGGGAAGAATAGCTGTCTAGCAAGAATAAACTGTCAAATTAGCGTTAATTTACGCAAGTCATTGGTGTTCCTTATTTTGGAAAGTAGTATTATACTATTATTGTTCAATGATTCACAATAGAAACAAGGAGGAAAGAACCATGTATAAAGCAATTGTCGCAGCAAAAGGAAAAACAACAAAAATTGTTGAAAAAGAATCGCGTCCATTGAAAGATAATGAAGCGCGGTTGAAAATGGAAGTCTGTGGTGTCTGTCATACGGATTTACACGTTAAGAATGCAGATTTTGGCGATGTTAGCGGTTGTACCTTAGGTCACGAAGGAATTGGGATTGTGACGGAGGTTGGAAAAGACGTTACTAGTTTAAAAATTGGTGATCGTGCATCTGTTGCATGGTTTTATGAAGGCTGCGGGCATTGCGAATATTGTACTTCTGGTCGAGAAACGCTTTGTCGTTCAGTAAAAAATGCTGGATATACAGTTGATGGTGCCATGGCCGAAGAATGCATCGTCACAGACGGTTATGCAGTGAAAGTGCCAGAAAATTTAGCATCAGAGCCAGCTTCCTCTATTACTTGTGCAGGGGTAACAACCTACAAAGCGATAAAAGAATCTGGGATTCGTCCAGGTCAATGGCTAATGATTTCAGGATTAGGTGGGCTAGGTAATCTAGCTTTACAATATGCCAAGCATGTCTTTAATGCCAAAGTGGTAGCTGTTGATGTGAATGATGATCAGTTAGCTTTTGCGAAAGAAATGGGTGCGGATCTTTTAATTAGTCCAGTTAAAGATCCTGATTTCGCTGCACAACTTCAAAAAGAAATTGGTGGTGTCCATGCAGCAGTAGTCACTGCGGTAGCTAAATCAGCATTTAATGGCGCAGTCGATGCAGTCCGTGCGGGAGGAACGGTTGTCGCCGTTGGATTGCCTGTTGAGACAATGGATTTATCTATTCCACGTCTTGTTCTTGATGGCATTCACGTAGTCGGATCGTTAGTTGGAACCCGTCAAGATTTAAGCGAAGCTTTCCAATTCGGTGCAGAAGGAAAAGTTGTTCCTGTTTGTCAAACACGCCAACCAGAAGAAATTAATGCTATTTTTGAAGAAATGGAACAAGGAAAAATTCGCGGGCGAATGGTCATTGATTTTCGCAGTTAATTTAGTTTTTTAGTGATTCGTTGATTTAATCTGAAAACCATGAAAGGATGGATGGAATGTTTGCGAATCTTACTCTCCGTGAGAGACGACTGCTTAAACAAGCACAAGTGGGAGCCACAATTAGCTTTATTCTTTTGTTTGTACCAATTCTGACAATCAGTCTTTTGCATACTAGTGACTCATTAGCAAAATGGCTAGGTATAGTTGGGGTAATTATGGTTTTACCATTGTTGTATTTTGCGTGGCAGATTTTAAAGATAGCCTATAAAGATCAAAAAGATAATCCAACGCCTCCTTTGTGGGTTCCAAAAGTTTATGGAATTGGGCTTTCGATCAATCCCTATCACCGGTTTGGAAAGTTAATTTTTATATTGCTAGCGGTACTGATAGTTGGCATCATCATTAGTTTGCTTTTCACACCAGCAAGTCAAATCAATCACTAAAAACAATTATTAAACACCCTCTTGCTGAGCAGGAGGGTGTTGATTATTTTTAAATAGACTAAAGTTGAGTAACAGGTATTAGATTTTTGAAAAAGTCTTTCTTTTTCTGATGTAAATATTTTCGCAATAAAATCATCATTATAAGTGAATTAACAGGTTTATCAAGGGTTAATACTTGTTAATGGTGGCTGCTATAATTAACCGTTGACAAACACAAAAAAACCATCATACGATAATTATGTTATTAAAAAAGTGAAAAATTGGTAGTCAACAAATGAAAACGCATTCATCGGGAAATTGTGATTCTGTACTAAAATTTTTATATAAGATGAAAATAGATTGTTTTCATTTAATAATTTATTGAAAGGATGTGTTTATGAAGGGGTTACTGAAACTGACTTTCTAACAGTCTCAGTAAACTAAGAAAATCGTTATGACTTTTCATCTGGATAAAACTTTGTTGGGTTTTGGATTTTGTGAGTAATTGTGTCGGAACTATTCTATGGGAAGCAATTTTAAGGAGGAAAAAATGAACAAAGAGTATCAGGGTAAAAAAATTTACGGTAAAAAGCACTGGTTGACATTTTTATTAGTGAGTTCGTCTGTATTGGCGTTCCATTCGCTTGTTATGATGGATTCTCAAGTGGTTGATGCGCAAGAGCAAACAGCAAAAGAAGACGTAGCTGATTCAGCAACGTCAGTCGGAGCAATTGTGTCGATTGAAAAAGCGGAGAAAAACTTTGTCATTACGTATGCTTCTGGAAAAAAAGCACAAATTAGTATTTTAAACGACCATCTTTTTCGCTATCATCTAGATCCAACTGGTAAATTTGAAGAATATCCAACGCCAAATGATCCAAAGCATGTTGCGAAAATTACGGCTAAAACAATGGCCGACTATGGCACACAAGCCTTTGAGCAAACGAACGTCACAGATTCAGGAAACCAATTTACTCTAGAAAATAATGGTTTAAAAATTATATTCGAAAAAGAAAGCGCTTTAATGAAGGTTCTAGACAAGAAAAAGGATCAAGTCATTTTAGAAGAAACCGCTCCGCTATCCTTTAAAAATGATAAAGCTACACAAACGTTAAAACAAAGTAGTCAAGAAAATTATTTTGGCGGAGGAACTCAAAATGGTCGATTTACGCACAAAGGAACAGCTATCCAGATTGTCAATACGAACAATTGGGTAGATGGCGGAGTAGCATCGCCTAACCCATTTTATTGGTCAACTGCAGGGTATGGCGTTGTTCGAAATACATGGAAACCTGGCAACTATGATTTTGGAAGTCATGATCCACAAACAACCACAACAACGCACGAAGGAACAGATTTTGATGCCTTTTATTTCTTTAATGATTCCTCAGCAGGTATTTTAAAAGATTACTATGAATTAACCGGGAAACCAGCTTTGATGCCAGAATACGGGTTCTATGAAGCGCATTTAAACGCGTATAATCGGGACTATTGGGTGAAAGTAGCAGAAGGAACCGCGGGAGCAGTTAAGTTTGAAGATGGTAATTTTTACAAAGAATACCAACCAGGCGATCTAGGAAACTTAAATGGCACGCTAGAATCTTTAAATGGAGAAAAAGAGAATTATCAATTTTCTGCACGCGCAGTTATTGATCGGTATAAGAAAAACGATATGCCATTAGGGTGGTTCTTGCCAAATGACGGCTACGGTGCTGGCTATGGTCAAACAGATTCATTGGATGGCGATGTACAAAACTTAAAAGAATTTACTGATTATGCTCAAGCAAATGGTGTTGAAGTGGGGCTATGGACTCAATCTAATCTCCATCCAGCGGATCCTAAAAATCCTAAAAAAGGAGAACGGGATATTGCGAAAGAAGTTAGTGTCGCTGGTGTTAAAGCCCTCAAAACTGACGTGGCGTGGGTCGGGTATGGGTATTCCTTTGGCTTAAATGGTGTAGAAGATGCTGCAAATGTTTTTGTAAAAGAAACAGACGGCGCAGTTCGTCCGATGATTGTTTCATTAGATGGTTGGGCCGGAACCCAACGGCACGCTGGTATTTGGACAGGCGATCAAACGGGTGGTCAATGGGAATATATTCGCTTCCATATCCCAACATATATCGGGACTTCATTGTCTGGCCAACCAAATGTTGGTTCAGATATGGATGGAATTTTTGGTGGAAAAAATAAAGAGGTCAACATACGTGATTTCCAATGGAAAACTTTTACACCAGTACAGCTAAATATGGACGGCTGGGGCTCCAATCCGAAAACGCCATTTGCTTTTGATCAAGAAGCCACAGATTTGAACCGAGCGTATCTAAAATTAAAATCAATGATGATGCCTTATAACTACAGTATTGCCAAGGAATCAGTTGATGGACTACCAATGTTACGGGCTATGGCTTTAGAATTTCCTAATGAAGGAACAGCATATACAAAAGATTCTCAATACCAATATATGTGGGGACCCAATTTACTCGTTGCTCCAATTTATAATGGCAATCAAGATGAGGCAGGAAATTCAATCCGTGATGGAATCTATTTACCAGATGAAAAACAAGTCTGGGTTGACTTATTTACAGGCGAAAAATATCAAGGTGGCCGTGTCTTAAATGGAGTAAAAACACCGCTCTGGAAGGTGCCCGTTTTCGTCAAAGATGGCAGTATTATCCCAATGACGAATCCAAACAACAATCCAAAGGAAATCCAACGGGATCAACGATCTTTCTTGATTTATCCAAATGGCGCCACTTCTTTTAATATGTATGAAGATGACGGAATTTCAACTAGTTATGAAGCTGGGCAATCAGCTACGACTAAAATAAATAGTCAAGGCCCTAAATCAAACGAAAAAGGGGATCTGACCGTTACTATCGAACCGACAAAAGGAAGTTACAAAGGCTTTGTTGATGAACGAAGCACCACGCTTGATTTGCTAGCTTCAGAAGCACCCGAAAGTGTAACAGCAATGGTGGGGGGAACAGAAGTAACCTTGAAAGAAGCAGCTAATAAAGAAGAATTTTTAGCTGGCACAAATCTATATTATTTTGATAAAGAATTCCAAGTGAATCAGTATCTTTCTGAAGCTTCAGGAGAAAAACTGAACCAATCAGCGTTATCAGTAAAACTAGCGAAACAATCTGTGACCGCCAAAGATGTTCAAATAACTGTCAATGGTTTCATTAATAAAGGAACGATTGACGGAGGAAATACAACGGTCGATGACCAGTTAACTATTCCGGCAAATGTCGCAATCAATGAAGAAAAAACAACGCCATCTTCTTTGACTCTTCAATGGGATCAAGTAACTGAGGCAACAAGTTATGAAGTAGAGCGTGACGGGACTGTTTTCGGAAATATTCAAACGAATACAGCAACATTTGATGGATTTTCCTTCCTAAGCGAACATACTTTTCGAGTTCGAGCTGTTGGAAAAAATGGGGTTTCTGAATGGAGTGAACCGATTAAAGGAAAAACACAAGATGATCCCTATAAAGAAACAATTAATCAAGTCAAAGCAACAAGTAATTTACCAGAACAACCAGGCGCAGAATTGAAGAAATTAACAGATAAAGATTTAAGTACAGGTTGGCATACGAACTGGTCAACCGGCATCGCTAATCCAAGTGATGGGAATTTCTTGACTTTAAAATTTGATCTTGGTGCGGAGTATCAAATGGATAAAATTGAATACTTGCCAAGAGACAATGCCGGCAACGGAAATATTTTGCAGCTCCAGTATCGGACGTCGAAAGATGGAGCTAATTGGACAGAGTTTTCAGAACCTATTAACTGGAAGCAAGATGCTTTGACAAAAACCATTGAAACGAAGGACCAAGCGTATCGTTTTGTTGAAATGAAGGTATTAAAATCGGTGGGTAATTTTGGCTCTGGTCGTGAGATGCTCTTTTACAAACAACCAGGAACAGAAGGAATCTTACATGGAGACATTACTAACGATGGAACGATTGATGAAAATGATGCAATGAGTTATCGAAACTATACAGGCTTAGAATCGGTGGACAGTGATTTTAATGGCTATGTTGAAAAAGGCGATTTAAATAAAAATGGGGTAATTGATGCTTATGATATCAGTTATGTTTTACGACAATTAGATGGTGGGATTGAAATACCTGATGTCGAAGAAATTGCGGGCGGTTTATCCCTTGCTGTGGTTAATGAAAATGGCAAGGATACCTATCTTCCTGGCGATACATTAACCTTTACACTTAAAGGTCAAGACTTAAAAAACATTAATGCGTTAAGCACAAAAATGTCCTTTGATTCTAGCAAATTTGAACTTGTCGGTCAGCCTGCAACCACGAATAATACACAACACATGGAAAATTATTCTAAATATCGGAAACATTCAAATGATGTGGAGAATCTATATTTAGTTCTTAGTAATCAAGGAAATAAACAATTGTTAAATGGTTCAATGGACTTAGTTACCTTTAAAGTTAAAGTAAAAGAAACAACTCGCGTAAAACGTGCGACAACTGTTGAGCAGCCATTACAATTTGATATGAGTCAAGGCTTATTAGTAGGCCAAGGATTCCAACAAGCCACACTTTCAGATTTTTCTGTAACAGTGAATCCTACAGAGCTAGTAGATAAAGAGTTATTACAAGCGCTAATTACGCTAAATCAAGCACGTGTCGAAAAAGAATATACGCCTGAAACTTGGGCAATTTTTAAACCAGTCTTAGATGAGGCAGTAGCTGTTCTAGCCAATGAACAAGCCACACAGACAGACGTTTCTGCTGCTGTGGAAAATCTAGAAAAGGCTGTAGAACAGTTGGAAAAAATGCCTGATGTAGCGAATAAAGCTGATTTAGAAAAAGCAATTCAAGAGGGGCTGGCGAAAAAACCAAGTGATGGGCAAGAATTCACCGAAGAAACTAAAAAAGTTCTCGAAGAGTCATTAGCAGCAGCTCAAAAAGTATTTGCTCAAGAAAAAGTTACCCAAGAAGAAATAGACCAAGCGACTAAAACATTGCGTGAAGCAATTGCACAATTAAAAGAACAACCCGTCGCCGTTGATAAGGAAACCTTAAAAGAGAAAATCGCTCAAGCCCGAGGAAGAAAGCCGGAAGAAGGATACCAATTTACAAAAGAAACAGAAAAACAATTGCAAGAAGCAATTCAAGCAGCTGAAGCAATCGTAGCGAAAGAAACGGCGACAAAAGAAGAAGTCTCAGCGGCTCTAAACGCATTGGAAACTGCAATGGCTCAATTAAAAGAAGTACCACTTGTAAATAAAGACCAATTACAAGAAGTTGTCAAACGAGCGCAGCAAGTCACTCCAAGTGAAGGGCACCAATTTACTGCCTCCTCGTTACAAGATTTACAAAAAGCGCTTTTAGCAGCTAAAAACACATTGGAAAACCCAGCAGCTAATCAAAAAATGATTGATGAAGCGGTTGCTGAATTAACTAGTGCCATCGATGGGTTACAAGAAGAAGCGTTAGTTACAGATAAAAAAGCCTTAGAGGCAATGATAGCCAAAGCAAAAGCAATCAAACCATCTGCCGGAAAAGAATTTACCAGCGAGTCTAAAGCGCGCTTAACTGAAGCAATTGACCAAGCGGAAGGGATTTTAGCTGATAAAAATGCTCGGCAAGAACAAATTGATACTGCTGAAAAAAATGTAAAAACTGCTTTGGATAGTTTAGAGGAACAAGTCCTTCAAACGGATAAAACAAAGTTGAAAGAACTGCTTCAAAAAGCAGAAACCTTGAAACCTAAAGCAGGAAAACAATTTACAAAAGCATCGCAAGAAGCTTTAGCTGAAGCAATTAAACAAGCAAAAGCACTTGTTGAGGACCCAAATGCGACGCAAGAAGCTGTGGACAAATGTTTAAGTATTTTAGCACAAGCCATTGAAGCAATGGCAGAAGAGCCAATCAGTAGCAACTCTACAGGCAACAATAGAAATCATGGCACGGTTAGCGGGACTGGTAGCGTAACCAGTCCAGGAAAGGGCACAGCAGCAGGTGGAACGACAACAAAAACCACCACTTCTGGTACTTTGCCAAAAGCAAATGAAGGTGTTTCGCCAATCTGGTCAATCAGTGGTTTTCTATTGATAGTAAGTATTGGTTTAGGAAAATTATTCTTCAAAAATAAAAAAGACCAAAATTAGCGTATCATTAACTTACAAGGCGCATTTGTACAAAAACAGTGTGCAAATGCGCAAGTAAGTAATAGGAGAGGATTTTTACGAATGAAAAGAAAGAAAATCAAGAATCAACTACTTGTTTTAACAAGTATTCTCATTCTTCTGAGTTTGGAAGTCGCTCCAGTTGTTACGTTGGCTGCAGAATTACCAAGTAGCTCGCTACAAACAGCTCTGTCCTCGGAAACGACAATTACTTCGGAAGAAAAAGTAACCGAAACAACCGAAACAACTGTTGCTACATCGACAACGTCCACTAGTAGTTCGTCATCTGAATCAAGTAGTTCTAGCGATACGACTACCGAATCAACGAGTCATTCAACGACAGAAACGACAACCACAAATACTAGTTCTGAAACAAAAAAAGAACCTACAGAGCCGACGGTATCATCAGAAATCACTCAGCCTGTTGAACAATCGCAACCACCACAAGTTCCTGTGACCAAGCAAGAACCTGAAGAACCTATTCAAGTTCCTGAAGCCACCAATAACGTTGTTGAAGAAAATCAGGCTGTATCGTTAAATCCGTCCCTCAAAGTAGATGAAATAGCTTCTTCTAATTTAAAAGGCTACGAACTTCCACTGTTGTCGTCTTTTGGCGAAAAGAAACGGGCAGTTGTGGTGGCTGAAGCATTAAGACACGTTGGGAAAACAAAAAAAGAATTTAATTTGACGGAGCAAGCATTGACCAGTAGTTTCCTTGCCCAAAAAATTTACCAACAATTATTTAAAATAGACATTGGCAGTACGCCGCAAGAACAAATGACATTTGGTAAAGCTCGTTCTATAGAGGAGGCAGAACCTGGTGATCTGATTTTTTGGCAAACAGCTGAAGGAAAAACGCTTCAAAATGGTGTTTATCTTGGCCAAGGAAAATATTTAATTGCCGCAGCGGAAGCGGATTCTAAAGAAAAACCAGAAGTAATTGGTCAGTTAGAGAATATCTATACTACCAAACAACAACCAGACTCAAAAGAGGAAATACGCTTGGTAGTGACTAATCCTTTTAAGGAGTTCACATTAACGGAGTATGGCAAAGAAGTTTTAGCAACATATGGTGCGTCATTTGAAATGCAGAAGTCAGAACAAACCACAGCGTTTATTAAAAAAATTGGTGAGACAGCCAGAGAACTTGGTGAAAAATACGATGTTTTTGCATCAGTGATGATAGCTCAGGCTATTTTAGAAAGTGGCTCTGGCGAAAGTCAACTAGCCAAAGAACCTTATTATAATCTCTTTGGCGTGAAAGGTTCGTTCCAAGGAAATAGTGTTAGCTTTTCAACAAAAGAGGCTGATCAGAGGGGCCAACTTTATACAATTTCCGCTGGGTTTCGCGATTACGGTGGCTATAATGACTCACTGCAAGATTATGTTCAATTACTCCGACAAGGGATTGACGGAAATCAAGATTTTTATAAACCAGCGTGGCGTTCGGAAGCCAAAAACTACCTTCAAGCAACGCGTTTTTTAACAGGTAAATATGCAACAGACAAGCAATACGATAATAAATTAAATTCGTTAATTGCGGTTTATAACTTAACGCAATTTGATTTACCAAAAACAGTGGACGGTTTGATTATCCAATCTAAAAATGAGCTGTCAGAAGCGGAACAGCAACAAATGCATTTTCCAGTCTATGATGGGATCAATTATAATCGAAGTGGTAGCTATCCCGTGGGCCAATGTACGTGGTATGTCTATAATCGTTTCAAACAGTTGGGCACTTCTGTGGATGAATTTATGGGAAATGGCAGTGACTGGGGAAGAAAAGGACGTGCATTAGGCTATCAAGTTAGTTCATTGCCTAAAGCTGGTCGTGCGATTAGTTTCCAACCAGGAGTTGCTGGCGCAGATAATCAATATGGACATGTTGCTTTTGTTGAAGCGGTCACTTCTGATGGAATCATTATTTCTGAAAGCAATGTCATCAATGATCAAACGATTTCGTATCGTGTCTTACCTAATGTAATTGCTTATAGTAGTGGCGTGACCTACATTGGCGCTTAATCGACTCATTCAACAGGAAGAAGTGTGGATGTTTAAGTAAAAAATTAGCACAATGATCCATGTGTGAACTAACAAATTAAAATAACCAGAATCGACCAATGAATTGATTTTGTCATGTATAAAATGACAAGAACAGTTTGGCGGTTGATTCTTTGTTTTTCATCAACGAAGAGACAATAGTCCTCATGATTCGTTAGTAAAAGATGAATAGTCCAAAGTACTCTTTCTTGATGCTTTGTTATTTTATGTTTTTGTTTGCAGGAAACTACTGAAATCGCTATACTAAATTTATGTGAATATACTAACAGACAATCAATTTTTTATCTCTTTTATTGGTGTATAAATTGATTGAACATTATAATCATTTGTCTTTTGTTGTGTAATTTTATATCTTCTTGAGAAAGGGATGAGTGAACAAATGGCTATTTATATATTAGAAGACCAAATTATTCAAGCAAAAGCGTTAGAAGCATTGGTAACAAATATCCTACATTCAAGAAATATTTATAATGAAACAATCCATTTATTTTCACGTTCAGATGAATTATTACAAGTGGCACACCAGGACGCCCAACTAAATATCTTTTTCCTAGATATTCAAATGAACAATCATATCCAGGCAGGATTTGAGGTTGCCAAAGAAATCAGAAAAACAGACAGTGAAAGTCTGATTGTATTTATTTCTACTCACACAGAATTAGTTTTAACTTCCTACAAATATATGGTTTCAGCTCTTCAATTTATTCAAAAGAACGTGGATTTTCTAGATTTCCAAAAAGAGGTCGAAACATGTGTCGATGCATATATTCAACAAAAAGAAAATATAAAGACAAAAAGTGAATATATTATCATTAACTTAAAAGCGTCTTCTATAAAAATGGATATTAATGATATTTATTTCTTTCAAACGGAATACGATCATCGTGTATCAATGGTTGGTAAAAATTTTAAAAGAGAATTTTATGGAACGTTATCAAAAATTGAACAACTGCATCCAGATTTGATTAGAGTCCATCAATCAATCATCATTAATAAAAAATATGCGTCAAAATTAAATTATAAAACGCATCTTTTAACTATGAGAGACGGAACGGAAGTACCAGTCTCAAGAAGATATTATACTCAGGTTAAGGCGCTGTTTCTTACTTAGGGAGGGATAATGACTAATTAAGGAATTATCTATCTATTAGTCGCTATATTCGTTATAATTTAGTGCAATACTTGAAGAGGAGGGCGATATGCTAATCGATTGGATTCTAAAAAATATTATGGATATGGATCAGGAAGATCAATCAGGAAAAACACAATGGACAAAGTATTATCTAACCGTTTATTTTTCTGGCTTATTTAATTTTCTGATGATTCTGATTTTATCAGTTTTATTTGGGACGTTAAGCGAAACCTTTATTGTATACGTCGTACTGATTTTTTTACGGCCTGTCGCAGGTGGCTGGCATGCAAAAACCAAATGGCTCTGTCGTCTAGAAAGCATTGTTATCTATGTTGCCATACCATTTGTATTGAAAAATTCTTCTGTGAGCTTACCGTTTATTTATAAAATTCTATTGATTTGCCTCTTAGTCGTATTATTTTATTGGTATGCGCCACAAGGAACAGCAATTGAACCTGTTCAGCCATCTGATTTAAACGTGCTCAAAAAGCAAAGCCTTATAAGGGTGTGTTTACTTATTTTATGTAGTCTGTTTGTCAAAGAAAAGATTGCTTCAGTAATACTCTACGGTCTCGTCATCCAAGGTCTGATGATACTCCCTGTAACAAAAAATTTAATTGAAGGAAGTGTTTTTATGAAATTTGGTAAAAAAATAATTAAAAATGTTATTGAAAAAAGAGTTGCAAAAGTCAGTGATGGTGTGGGAACTAAGCCTAGATTAAATCAAAATTCGCCCAATATATTTGGACAATGGATGGGACAAACTGAAAAACCTAAAAAGAATATTGAAAAATGATTTTGTCGTTATTAGCTACTAACGTTTTGCTGGCATCTAGCTTTATCGTTTTTGTCTTTTTACGAGTAACATTGATCAAGATTGAATGTAAAATACCGTTACTTTCATTGCTTATTGTCATTAATCTTTGTTCGTTTGCGGCATTAATGTTGGGCTACTCTTGGTTGATTTATGCGCTGACAGTCGTTGTTTTTACAGGATTTTTACTCATTCACAAAAAGAGGTTCTCAATTTTTAAAGCGATATTTTTATCTGTTTTTACATTGCTTATGGTTTCGTTTATCAATTACACGGAGCAAACGATTTTAAGTGTTTTTTTTCAACAGATTTATCAAAATAAATTATTATGGATTGCCTCAAATGTTCTTCTGTTGCTTATAAATATCTGGATTGCTTTAAAAATTCCCAATAGTGTTTTTTTAAGATTAAATCGTGTGTTAGAAAATAGTCGAATTTTTTTTGGTTGTTTACTTTTATTGTTGATTCTGTTGTTACTTTTTGTGTTTTTGATTTCGCCAGAGATTTCACCTGACTTTATGCGAGGATTTGTCACGGTAAATAGTTCTAAATTGGAGTTATTAATAAGTGTAGGTTTATTTTTAATTCTGATTGGCTTAGTCATTGAAGCTTATTTGGAAGAACAACGTATCAACACTCAATTATTGAATAATTTAACGATTTATACTGAAAAAATAGAATCCATTAACGAAGAGCTAGCGATGTTTCGTCATGATTATAAAAATTTATTGTATAGTTTACAAATTGCTATTTCATACGAAGATATTCTGGAAATCAAAAGAATTTATGAAGAAACGATTGCACCAACCAAAAAAATTATTGATAATGAAGAATTTGAACTTATGAAGTTAAATCGTTTGAAAAATATGGAACTTAAGGCACTCATAAGTATGAAAATTAATACCGCAAAGCAAGCAAAACTAAAAGTGATTGTTGATGTGCCAGAAGTATTTATTCTTGATACATCAATCGACTTAGTGGTTGTGATTCGTTTGTTGGCTATTCTATTAGATAACGCGATTGAAAACAGTGCAAAATCAGAATTGAAAATGTTCGCAATCTCAATTTTCAATAAAAATGAAACACAAGAGTTTGTGATAACAAATAGTGTCCAAGCCGAATTTGATTTTAGGGTTATGAAGAAAACCAAATTTAGTTCTAAAAGTAACCCTGAAGAGCACGGTTGGGGATTGTTATACGTAAAAGAAATTGTTGATTTTTCAGATCAATTTGATTTGCAAACGTCCTTCAATGAAGGATCGGTTACTCAACATTTAATTATTGAAAAAAATCATAACAGTAAAAAAGTTGTTAACGAATGAATTTGTTAACAACTTTTTTACTATGGTATTGAGATATGAGGGGCAATACAGGGAAAAATGTCGGCTGATTAAGGAATTTAGATAGTGCCGGTTAGGTAGTTGTCTATAATGAAAATAGCAACAAATATTTACGCAGGGAAAGGAGCAGTCGTTTAACGGGAAAGATTAGGGAGGATAAAGCAATACTTTTGTTGGGAAAAGAAATAAAAGGAAACTGGGGAAGGAGTTAATCGTTTGATGAAGGGAAATAAAATTTTATACATTTTAGGTACAGGCATCTTTGTTGGAAGTTCATGTCTATTTTCTTCACTTTTTGTAGCAGCAGAAGAACAAGTTTATTCAGAAAGTGAAGTTTCAACAGTTTTATCGAAGTTGGAAAAGGAGGCAATTTCTGAGGCAGCTGCTGAACAATATACGGTTGTAGATCGAAAAGAAGATGCGTGGGGGATGAAGCATCTTAAGTTAGAAAAGCAAACGGAAGGCGTTACTGTTGATTCAGATAATGTGATTATTCATTTAGATAAAAACGGTGCAGTAACAAGTGTTACAGGAAATCCAGTTGATCAAGTAGTGAAAATTCAATCGGTTGATGCAATCGGTGAAGAAGGAGTTAAAAAAATTATTGCTTCTGATAATCCGGAAAATAAAGATCTTGTCTTTTTAGCTATTGACAAACGTGTAAATAATGAAGGGCAATTATTTTATAAAGTCAGAGTAACTTCTTCGCCAACTGGTGACCCCATATCATTGGTTTATAAAGTGAACGCTACAGATGGAACAATTATGGAAAAACAAGATTTAACGGAACATGTCGGTAGTGAAGTAACGTTAAAAAACTCTTTTCAAGTAACGTTTAATGTGCCAGTTGAAAAAAACAATACGGGAATTGCTTTACACGGAACGGATAACACAGGGGTTTACCATGCAGTAGTTGATGGCAAAAATAATTATTCTATTATTCAAGCACCATCACTAGCGACATTAAATCAGAATGCTGTTGACGCCTATACGCATGGAAAATTTGTGAAAACATATTATGAAGATCATTTCCAACGACACAGTATTGATGATCGAGGGATGCCCATCTTGTCAGTTGTTGATGAACAACATCCAGATGCTTATGACAATGCTTTTTGGGATGGAAAAGCAATGCGTTATGGTGAAACAAGTACACCGACAGGAAAAACGTATGCTTCCTCTTTAGATGTAGTTGGTCATGAAATGACACATGGCGTGACGGAACATACTGCCGGTTTAGAATATTTAGGACAATCAGGTGCGTTGAATGAATCTTATTCTGATTTGATGGGTTATATTATTTCGGGTGCATCTAATCCAGAAATTGGTGCGGATACTCAGAGTGTTGACCGAAAAACAGGTATTCGAAATTTACAAACGCCAAGTAAACACGGACAACCAGAAACCATGGCTCAATACGACGATCGAGCACGGTATAAAGGAACGCCTTATTATGATCAAGGCGGTGTTCATTATAATAGTGGAATTATTAATCGGATTGGTTACACCATTATCCAGAACTTAGGCATTGAAAAAGCACAGACTATTTTCTACAGCTCGTTAGTAAATTACTTAACACCTAAAGCACAATTCAGTGATGCTCGTGATGCGATGCTTGCTGCTGCAAAAGTTCAATATGGCGATGAAGCAGCTTCAGTGGTGTCAGCAGCCTTTAACTCTGCTGGAATCGGAGCTAAAGAGGATATTCAAGTAAACCAACCAAGTGAATCTGTTCTGGTCAATGAATGAAAAAAATTCTCCAATTAAATAAAAATGGATAAGGAGTGGCATAATCTTATGAAAAAGTTCTCCATACGAAAAATTAGTGCTGGTTTTTTGTTTCTGATTTTAGTAAGTTTGATAGCTGGTTTTAGCCTCTCTGCAAATGCAGAAGAGTATATCGTTCCTGCCGAAAGTCATTCACGACAAAAAAGATCGTTACTGGACCCTGAAGACAGAAGACAAGAAGTGGCAGATACAACCGAAGCGCCTTTTGCGTCAATCGGAAGAATCATTTCCCCTGCCAGTAAACCAGGCTATATTTCTTTAGGAACAGGCTTTGTTGTTGGAACTAATACAATTGTCACCAATAATCATGTGGCTGAAAGTTTTAAGAATGCCAAAGTATTAAATCCGAATGCCAAAGATGATGCTTGGTTTTATCCAGGTCGAGATGGCAGTGCGACACCATTTGGCAAATTCAAAGTGATTGATGTAGCTTTTTCCCCGAATGCGGATATTGCGGTAGTGACTGTCGGCAAACAAAACGATCGTCCAGATGGCCCAGAGTTGGGAGAAATTTTAACGCCATTTGTTTTGAAAAAGTTTGAATCTTCAGATACCCATGTCACAATAACAGGCTATCCAGGTGAGAAAAACCACACACAATGGTCTCATGAAAATGATTTGTTCACATCTAACTTTACAGACTTAGAAAATCCATTACTATTTTATGATATCGATACAACTGGTGGTCAATCTGGTTCACCAATCTATAATGATCAGTTTGAAGTAGTTGGTGTTCATTCCAATGGTGGCATTAAGCAAACAGGAAACCATGGTCAAAGACTAAATGAAGTGAATTATAACTTTATTGTCAATCGAGTGAATGAAGAAGAAAATAAACGTTTATCCGCTGTGCCAGCAGCGTAAAGAACCATAAAAATACTCGGAATTTCCAGAATCACGGGAAATTTCGAGTATTTCTGTTTTTTAAGATAGTGTAAGTTACGATATAAGTACCTTGTAATTATCGGTTAAAAGCATATAATAGTGCTGAAAAGAAGGCAAATAATCCGATTAAGTTAGTATTTCTAAACCATCATAACTCGTAATGATTTCATGCTTTTGAGATAAAGCCGCCATCTCCGCATAAGACAAGCCGCCATTGTGAGAAAAATGGTTGGCAACGTAAATCGTTTTATCTGTGACGAGTTTTCTTTCTTTTAATTCTGCAATTAATTTTAAATTTTCTTCCCAATTCATATGACTATTGCCAGTTTCGTTTGTTTGACTAGTACAATCTAAAGAAACAATACTAAGAAGTAAGTGGCTCTTTTCAAGATATTCAAACATTTCTGACGTAAAGTAACCTGTATCATGGGTGGATAAAAAAGCATCTTTACCATCGTCTATAACGAAAATAAAACAATCTTCACTGAAATTTCCATGTTGTGCAGGAAGGGGATAAATCGTATAGTTCGCAATAGTAAAACACTTGTAGGGCTGAATAACCTGATAATGTAATCGGGTATTGTCTTGACGACCTTCTAAATCAAAGGCGCGCTGATAAAACGTCTTAACTGCTTCATTTCCATAAACAGTTAAACGATTGGGAACATCTAATGCATAACCAGACATTCGATAAGCCAAATCCTCGCCGTAAAAATGATCGGAATGCCAATGAGAGATTAGTAAAGAGTCAAATTCTGCAAAACACAAGTCATACTGCAACAAGTGTAAATAAGAATCCCCTGGAAAATCAATCAGCAGGACATCATCAATAATTAATTGAGTTTGTGTACGAATTTCTCGTCCTTTTTTCTCTCGAGCGTACTTACATAATTTACAATTACAAAAAATTCCTGGAATCCGTTCTGCTGCACCCGTGCCTAAATAATTGAATTTTCATTGGGAGTACCTAACCTTTCTTTGACATTCTTCATACTTAGTAGATAACGCTGAACCTTAAAGTAAATGGGCATGGAAACTGAAACATTTGTTGTGTCCATCTTACCTTTTTTAGAAAAGAATTGAAATGGAATTTCTTAAGTAAATTTGCGTAAAATAGAAAAAGCTAGACGCCTTTTTTAATAAGCTGAATTTGTTGCGAATGTTCATGCTATTTCCGAGAAAAAGTTTTACCAAAGGCACTTTCATATCCATCTGCTATTAGTTATAAAAAAATAACAAGATGGACATAGCTTATTAGAGCAAAAATAACTACGCTATTGATAAAGAGTGAGGCGTGTTTTGAACAGGTTACGTGGGCAAATGAATTTGAATAAAAGGGATGACAAAAGATGACTATTGAAAAATTAGAATATTTTTATACCATTGCAAAATATAATAGTATTTCCAAAGCAGCCTCTGAACTCCATGTTAGTAAATCAACCTTAAGTGCGTCATTAAAAGATTTGGAAAGTGAATTGGGCCATTTACTTTTTGACCGTAACGGGAATTCTTTGACGTTAAATTCCTATGGTGATAAAATCGTCCAATCTGTATATATCATTTTAAACGAGGCCAAGAAAATGAAACTTAATCTGCATGAAATGATTGAGAATCCAGTGATGCGTTTAGGTTTTGGAAATACGTCCTTGATGTATAAAGTGACAGAAAATGAGGATCAACTGAATCGTTTTTGGGAATGTTACCATGGTTCATCGTTTGAGTTATTGAATAAATTGGAGAATCATGAGTTGGATTTTGTGATTACTTCTGCAGATGTGAATAGTCCAGTTTTAAAGAAAGAACAATTAATTGAACTAAAAATGTATCTTTGTGTTTCAAGAGAAATTAAACAAGAAATTGAGGAAGAAGGCTTCATCTGTTTGACCAACTATCCATTTCTATTTTTGCCTCATCACTTAGATCATTTAGAAGCTACCAAGAGTGTGCTAGAAATGTTGCAATTAACAAGTCCGCTTGTTTGTTGCTACGATACGTTGATGCTTACTCGTCTCATTGAAAAAAGTAAAGGAGTTTATGCGGTGATCTCTCTTCGGAAAGAACAACTGCAGGAAATTGATTCTAAACTCTTCTTTTTACCGAT
The DNA here is from genome assembly GCF_051711985.1 of Enterococcus sp. DIV1758. Taxonomy (NCBI): domain Bacteria; kingdom Bacillati; phylum Bacillota; class Bacilli; order Lactobacillales; family Enterococcaceae; genus Enterococcus; species Enterococcus sp. DIV1758. Next base: position 1,598,358 of record NZ_JBIOOA010000001.1, on the reverse strand, counting down.
TGAACGAAAACAAAAATTTTATTTATACCGAAATGTTTCCAGTTCGGTTTTTGTCCAACCTAGTCAAATCAAGGCAACTTTACAAAAGTTGCTAGAGACTTAGCCATTAAAATTACTTTGGAATAGTTACCAAAAATAGCATTATTCGCTTAGATTTATTTCTGCTGCGGATAAGGCTATTTTTGTTGTTCATTGTTTAAAAGAAATGCTCAATTATGGGACTGTTCGATATTTCTGAACGGAATGTTCAATTATTTAATAACTTAAGAATCGATAAATCGTATCTATTACGGTTCAATTTAAAGGGGTTCTGGTGTATAGTTTGGCTATCTAAAGATTTACTTTTTTAAGTATAAAATAACTAAATGGCAAGGAATATAAAGAACTGTTGATACGTGAGTACTTGCGATAACCGTGTCGTTAGAAGTTTAAGTGTCATTGTTGTTTTTCCTGTTTTATGTAGTTGCTAGAAAGGACTGTTTTTATGATCGATAGAAAAAAAGTTATTTTGTATACTTGTTGCATGAGTTTGTTTGTAGTGACCATGGATGTTACGGTTGTCAATGTGGCGTTACCATCCATTAAAAGTGATTTTCACACGAATCTGTCTACATTACAGTGGGTAACAGATGGGTACACTTTAATGGTAGCATCCTTATTATTGTTATCTGGGTCTACAGCAGACCGAATTGGCCGTAAACGAGTCCTTCAATTGGGCTTAGCCTGTTTTGGTTTAGCGTCTTTCCTATGTGGGATTTCGCAAACCCCAGGGCAATTGATTGCGTTTCGCATGTTGCAAGGGATTGGTGGTTCTATGTTAAATCCGGTAGCAATGTCTATTATTACACAGGTATTTACCGAAAAGTTAGAACGAGCGAAAGCAATTGGCTTGTGGGGCTCTGTTACAGGGATTTCCTTAGGAATGGGCCCGATTATTGGCGGACTGATTGTTTCTTATTTTAGCTGGAGGTATGTCTTTTTTGTCAATGTACCGATCATTGCTGCGGCAATCATCCTTACACAAAAGTTTGTACCTGAGTCAAAAGTAGAGAAGACGGTGAAAAATGATTTTGTTGGTCAAGCATTGATGATTCTTTTTCTATTTAGTTCTATCTATTCCATTATCGGACTACCTAGAAAAGGGCTTTTCGCGCCAGATATTTTAAGTACTGGGATAATCGGCTGCTTAGCTATTGTTATTTTCTTTATTTATGAATATAACATTGACAATCCGTTAATCAATCCGCGCTTCTTTTTATCTATTCCCTTTACATCGGCTTCTTTTTTAGCTATTTTTGGCTTTATCATATATAACGGTTATTTATTTTTAAACACGCTATATTTGCAAGAAATGAGAGGCTTCAGCCCGTTGGAAGCTGGCTTATCAACCATTCCTTTGGCTTTTGTTAGTTTTCTTGTTGCCCCGAGAGCCGGCGAAATGGTAGGGAGAATAGGGACGAAACGTCCTATTATGCTTTGTGGTATTTCAATGTTGGCTGTTAGCTTTTTACAATTATTTGTAACTAAAACAACGCCTATGATTATTTTATTTGTTATTTATATCTTTTTAGGCATTGGGTTTGGGATGTTAAATTCACCGATTACCATTACAGCGATTGAAGGAATGCCGTTTTCTCAGTCAGGAACGGCAGCAGCCATTGCGGTGACATGTAAGCAAATTGGCAATTCTTTAGGGGTGGCGCTACCAAGTCTTTTAATTACAAAGCCTATTACTAGTTCCCTTACTCGAACACCTTTTACAAACGTATGGCTTTTATTTGGATGTTGCGCCATTGCGATTATCTTTTTAAGTTATTTATCCAATTCTCCGCTAGCGAAAAAGTCATTGCGCAGAGTTAGGTTTTATTTTTAACAAATCAAGATTTTTTTGAAGGGAAAGGAAGACAAACTTAGATGAAAAAAATAAATAACCGATTAGGACTCTTTTTATTTTTTGTTTTACTCTTTTGGGCAAAAACGATTCTGGCGTATTACCTAGATTTCTCATTGGGCGTTAAGGGCAGTCTCCAACGAGAAATTTTGTGGTTCAATCCAGTTGCTACTACGCTGTTATTATTTGGCTTTAGTTTGTATTTTAAAAAGCATAAAACATTTATGCTTAGCTTAACTCTTTTAAATGTTTTAAATACATTAATTTTATATTTGAATATTATTTTTTATCGTGAATTCACTGACTTTATTACCATCCAATCTGTTTTTGGCTTTTCAAAAGTTTCAGAAGGGATTTCTGGTGATTTACTTGCCTTAATGAGGGTCCACGATGTCTTTTATTGGCTAGATACTTTAGTGCTGCTCGTTTTGGTATTTTACTCTTTTAAACAGCGACGGAATCATCAAGTCTTCATGACTAAACCTATCAACAGAAGATTGGCGATCTCAATTAGTTGTTTAAGTGTCTTGCTCTTTTCGGTTAACTTATTTTTAAGCGAAACCGATCGTCCTCAATTGCTTCAAAGAATTTTTGACCGTAATTATATTGTAAAATATCTTGGCTTGGATGCATTCACAGCCATCGATGGTGTCAAAACAGCCATGTCAAATGAGGTAAGAGCAGAAGCTAGTTCAAACGAATTACCTGAAATCATGAAATTTACCAAGCAAAATAATTTACCGCTTAATCCGCAGTATGCCGGGATTGCCAAAGGAAAAAATGTATTTGTGATTCATTTAGAAAGTTTTCAACAATTTTTGATTAATATGAAAGTCCAAGGCCAAGAGGTTACACCGTTTTTAAATCAGCTCTATCAAAACAAAGCGACAATCAGTTTTGATAATTTCTTTCATGAAGTAGGGCAAGGAAAAACGAGTGATGCGGAGAACATGTTAGAAACAGGAACATTCGGGCTCCCGCAAGGCTCTCTTTTTACACAATTAGGATCAGACAATACTTTCGAAGCGGCTCCCGCAGTTTTAGGACAAAAAGGCTATACAACCGCTGTTTTCCATGGAAATGTGGGGAGTTTTTGGAATCGAGACCATGTGTATAAAAACTTAGGATATCAATACTTTTTTGATCGGTCATATTTTTCAAAAGATGACAAAATGCTAGGTTACGGTATTTTAGATAAACAATTGTTGCGTGAATCAGCTAGTGAGCTTGAGCATTTACAGCAGCCATTCTATGCGAAGTTTTTAACTGTGACCAATCATACCCCTTATTATACGGATGACCAAAACTTCCCGTTTCCTAAATTGAACACAGGCAATTCGATTGTGGATGATTATGTTCGAACAGCGCACTATTTGGATCAATCGCTAGAACAATTTTTCCATTACTTGCAAACAACAAGTTTATACAATCATTCTATTTTTGTTATTTATGGTGACCACTTCGGTATTTCAGATGCGAACAACAAGGACTTATGTAAAGCCTTCAACCGCGATCCAAAAACGTGGACAAACTATGACAATGCGCAATTGCAAAGAGTACCTTTGATGTTTTACATGCCAGGCTATACGCAAGGGAAAATCATGCACGAATATGGTGGGGAAATTGACGTTTTACCGACACTGTACCATCTTTTAGGTGTCGATGATAAAAATTATATCCATTTTGGCACGGACCTTTTATCTCCTCAATATAAACAAGTGGTTCCTTTTAGAAATGGCGATTTTGTAACGCCTCAATTTTCTTATCTAGGTGGGGAAATCTACAATAATCAAGGAAAAAAATTAGACCAAGTTCCAGCAGATTTAAAAGCGGAAGTCACGAAAGATAACGATTGGGTGAAAAAATCGTTAAGTTTATCTGACAAATTAAATCAGGAAAACCTTTTACGTTTTTATAAACCACAAGGATTCCAAGAAGTGCAACCAAAGGACTACAACTATGATGTGGCTTTTGAAAAAAACAAAGTCTTAGAAGTAGAAAAACAAAAAAATGCACAATCAACTAGCTTGTTTAGTCAAAATGGCAATCAAACGACAGTCCAAAATTATCCGACTACGCCATAGATCATTTAAGAAGGATAACTTTTGTAAGGGAAAAAGGATCTTGTATGAAGTGAAGGACAAAAATCATTTTAGATTTTTGTCCTTCGCTTTTATAATAGTTTTTTTAGAGACAATAGTAAATACTGTAAAAGTCACAAAAATGAACCTATTAATAGATAGTTTTAATATACTCAAAGTATTGCTGATATTTGCGAGAAAAATTATCCATCTCTAATAAATGAAAAATTTGAAAGGCCTCATTAACTTTTTTTGTACCCGCAAGTTGTGCTCCTTTGGCATAGCAAAGCAAGCCTTCTAAGAATAAAGCCATTGTTTTTCCGTATAAATCTCGAATTTCTAACATTGCTCGAAACTGTTTCAAATAACTTAGCCCTTCGTTGAGATACTTGTTGTTTACACAGAGAAGGATGGTATTGATGAGTATTTTGCTATATGGAGAATTGTAGCCATCAGAAGCAGAATAAAGATTTCTTTTTTTGAGCAATCGATTGACAATAATTAACAAGGTTTCGATAGGAATTTCGTCCATAATCGTAATGAACATCGTGACTTCCCTACTAGTCCAATTTTCTAAGTTCATCAAGTTTTGAACAATATTTGTTATATTTTCGGCAACGACATTGCCGCCCAAACGATAAATAAACAGGTTAATTAATTGAATCGTAATTTCTTCTTCGTGTGGCAGTTTTCCAGTTAAAATCGCTGTTTTATAGTCCTCGAGACTTTTCATATTTCCTGCATGATAAAGTTCGGTAATCTCAAACCAAGTCTGATCTTTTAAAGCTTTCTGATAGCCATTGTGAATATACATAAATTCTTCTAATCGAACATTCAAATTTTTTATGATCTCCATAAATATATCGATGGTAGGGGTACTAATGTTTCGTTCAATTCGGCTGTAATAGCTCAGTGTCACAACTCCTTGGCAAACATCTTTTTGAGTTAACCCTTTGTCTTTTCGAATTTTTCTGATTGTTTGACCATACACGCCAGTTTTCCTCCTTGGTCTCTGAAAGTTTCTTTCTGTTTCCCTATTATACCATCATAGAAAGGTCTTTCTCTAATGAAAATGACTTATAGTACATCTTTTTTTAAAAGGAAAAACATCTTGTGTTATGCTCCAATTCAGGCTAATTATCTTTTAGATGGTTAAGGTCATTTTTTGAAAATTTTAAAAAGGATGGGATAGGATGAAAAAAAGTATTTTATCAACAATAGCAGTACTGGGAGTGACTTTGGGAGGTGGCGCAATCAATTCGTATGCCGCTGAAGCGAACCCAACAGCTGAATTGACAAGTGAAGCATCTTTGACAATTCAACCAGGAATCTTAAATTTAGATGCAGTTTCTAACTTTAATTTTGGAGAGCTAACGATTCAAGATGTTGCGGAATCTGATCAAACATTGACTGGAACACCAGAGATAACGAAAGTATCTGATTATCGAGGGCCAAACGAATCCGGCTGGATGTTGTCGTTAAAACTATCAGATATAAAAAATGAAAATAACGTAAAATTACAATCTGCGAAATTGAATTTAGCAACCACACGGGCAAAAGGTGATGCGACAGTTACTGCTACGACAACAATTGATGCTGGCACGACTGAGCCAACACTTGTCGCTAGTGCAAACGGAACAACTGGATTGGCAGCGAATGAATTTGATTTATCAAACACGACGTTAACTTTTCCAAAACAAAATATTAATAGTGGCCGCTACAGTGGGACGGTTACTTGGGTGTTAACAAACGCTTATACTCCTGAATGAAGCAACCTAGACAAAAAAATTAGTAATTTGTCTGTAAGTTAAATGGCTCAACAACAGAGTTGAAATTTTGGCTGTTAGGAGGAGAGAGCATGACGGTTAAAAGTAACACTACTTTTTTGTTATTTTTTTTCACATTATGTAGCATATTTTTTAGCATAAATAGTAAAGTAATGTCTGTAGAGGCGGAAACGACCGCTTTTACTGTGACACCCGAGTATCCTGAAAATCAAGTATCAGAAGCTACATATTTTGATTTATATCTTCAGGAAAATAAACAAACGTTGACTCTTCTAGTTACAAATACATCTGAACAAACATTGCAAGTAAAAGCGAGTGCTTTAAACAGTTATACAACATCTACGGGTATAATTGCTTATCAAAGCCGTGAAACTGCAGAAATGTATCAGGGGCAGTCATTTACTCAATTTGTTGAACCAAAACAACAAATAATAAGTCTGAAGCCTTCTGAAAGTAAAAAAGTTTCGTTTCAGTTAGACAGTCAACGACAAAAAATTACTGGTGAAGTGCTAGGTGCTTTTGCTTTTGAAACAATTACTTCCCCAAACCAAGAAAAAGCAATGCATTCAATGATTCAGGCAAAATATCTAACCCAAATCGGTGTCAGATTACGCACCGATTTGGGTTCACTGCCTGAGCCTAATTTACTTTTTGACAAAACTGAGCCAGTCATAAAAAATGATACTGTAGTTATCAAAAGTACCTTGATAAACAACCAGCCTACCGCATTTGGTAAGGTAAACGTTGAGACAACTGTCTATGATAAAACAAATAAAAAAATAATTGGTACGAAAAAAGCAGACAACTATCAAATTGCTCCTAACTCCTTGATTCCAATTTTAACAGAGTTAAAGGAAGAAACCTTAAAATCTGGAACATATAATGTTCATATCGCAATTCATTCCTCAAAAGGCAACTGGGTGTTCGATGACTCGTTTACTGTTTCTGCTGCTCAAGCGAAAGTAATTAATCAAAAAACAGTCTTTTTCACCAAACAGAAAGATGAATCTATTATATTTTCAATTTTAGTTGGAATGCTGATTGTGTTTTTACTAGCAATTCTGGGCTTACTTTGGAAATATTACCAATTAAAAAATAAAAAGAGGGTGAATCAAGAATGAAGCCCAGCAAATTAGGCGGCTTGTTTTTTTTACTTTCCTATTTACTACTTTTCTTTGGTGGCCTATTTTTCTTTCCCGGTGAAGGGTTAGCAGCAATCATTGAACCAGCGTTTGAGACATTGCCAATTGATCAAACGATGATTTCGACGGTAGGAAAAGCGGGAAGTCCAAGTGGATCTGAAAATCACCGCTATGTTCAGATTAATGATACAACACCGAGTTCTAGTGGGGCAGTTTGGTTTAATAACCCAGTGAGTTTTACAAATGATTTTAAAATTGAGATGGCTTTTTATATTGAAAATGTAACAAATGATAGTGATGGATTAACATTTGTTATGCAAAGTAATGGTCCGACAGCAATAGCCGAAGAAGCTGGTCCAACGATTGGAGTATGGGCAAACACAGGAGATTCTACACCATTAAGTAAGGGGGCAATTCCTAACAGTTTGGCGATTGAATTTGATACCTTCTATAACAATAATAGTAATCTTATTGCAAACGATGGCATGATGGATCGTGATACAAGTTCCAAAGGTCATCATATTGCCTGGGCTTATCCGGGGGCAGAAACTTCCTATACAAAAGATGGTATTTTTAAGATTGACAAAGTCCTTCATCACCGAAATGAAAAAGGAGTGACAGATTTATCTGATAGTAAGTGGCATAAATTTATCGTGGAATTTAAACGAGAAGCGGGAACATTTACCTATTCTGTTCCTGATTATGCCTTAAATATTACGATTCCTGTGGATACGGAGTTTAAAAATAACTTAGGCTTAAATGAAAATAAACGTGTTTATTTTGGATTTACTGGAGCAAACGGGGGCTATGCACAAGCAAAAGCTATTTCATTTACAAATGTGGAAGGGCTGGTAGATTTGCAATTACGTACGGGTGTTGCACAATCAGCGGATAACCAATTGCTAGCAGACACTGGGATTCCTCAAAACGAAGTTCATTCTGTTGACAGAAGTCAAGAAATCACGTATATGACAGCGATTGATTATTTACAAACAAGTGATTTACTTCGTTTACAAGCCGGGACGAGGATCCAAATGACACTCCCTGATAACTTTGAAGTGCTAGAGAATAAGGTTTACTTCGGGAGTGCTCAAGAAATTGGGACAGGCGCTCAACCAACGGGTGGACAAGCACTCCCTTTTACAAGAGAAAAAGACAAAATAGTCATTACATTACCGGCACTTGAAAGAGGCACGTTGTATGGTCTTTATTTCAAAGTGAAAAATAAGCTCGTTCAAATAAATAGCCTGCTGGATTTAACTGTTCCTGTTTCTAGTACTTTTTCCGGGAATGCTTTTTCTAAACCAGTGACTACCGGGGATCCAGCTGCCCATTATTACAAGCTAACAGGGAAATGGAGGCCGACAATTACAACTGGTCATTCTTCTGCAACGGAGGCAGCTCAGTCTCCTCAAATTGTAAGACAAAAACGTAAGGCCTACCTTCCTGTTCAAATTGAAGATGAAAATTCTACGTCCACTAAACTGTTTATGAGTCCTATTGTTTCAGAAGAAGAATTAGCTACGACTACTTTTATTGAAAAAGCACATCTTTCGAGAGAAAATTTAACGGAGAATTTTGAAACAACTATTGAATACGAAACTTCACAGCTTCAACCTGAAAAAATGTATTACGTAGGTATGTATACAGTAGATGCTGAAGGAAATCAATCAGAAACCAAAATTCAAGCCATTGATTTCAAAGGAATTATAGAATTAACAACAGTTCCTACTGCTTTTGTTGGAAATACTTTGACAATCAACGAATTAGTTCAAACGAAGCGTGAAGATGGTTATTTCTATATGAAAATAGAAAATTTACCAGAGAATGATTCGTTGACAATTACAAATACAAGTAGTTACTCTTGGGAATTAAGCGGACAACTAGCAACTATCGTTGAACAACTAGAAAGCTGGGGACAAGAGGTCTCTCTTTGTTTTTTTGAAAAGAATACTCAAACATTACTTTTTCAATTAACCAAAGATGAACAGTTAATTCTAAAGCAAGAAGTAGAAGGTAAGGATGTAACTAAAAGTTTAAATGATTATGATCTCTATTTTCGTTTTAAAGCTGATCCTTTAAAGGTTGTACCAGGACGGTATTCAGGAAATGTTAGATGGCGGTTATCAGAAGTTAAGCCTTGAAAATGAGAATATTTTTAAAGATTATTAAACAAAAAACTGACTACTTAACTGAGTAGTCAGTTTTTTATTGGTAATATTTTTTTTAATATTAAAACAAATAAGAAAATCTAGAAGCAATACTTTTATCCGAAGTAAAAAAATAGTAGTGGCAGTATTAAGTAGGTTTTGTTTTGCTTAATATATCCCTAAATTAGAGGTCTATTATTTATTTTTGTTTCCTCATAAATATTTTTTAATAGCAATAAAATATATTTTTTTTATAATTTAATTATGTTTATTAAAGCGTATGATTTGCATAAATATTTTTTCGGTCCTATTCTGGTTATGAACTTAGCTATAAAAAGATGAAAGAGGAGAGTGGTTTTGATGAGAAAAACTCAGAAGATTGTGCCAATTGTGACAGCTTCAGACGAAAATTATGCTCCTTATTTGAATGTAATGATGACAACTGTTTTAGAAAATTGTCATGCGGAGAGACCTGTTCATTTTTATGTGATTGATGATGGGCTGTCGCTATCTAGCAAAAAAGCACTCCGACAAACGGTTAGTAGTAACTCACAAAGTGCGACTGTTGAATTTCTAACAGCAGACAAAGAAGTTTATCAAAATTTTTTAGTGAGTGATCATATTACAACGACCGCTTACTTACGCATTTCTTTACCGTCACTTTTACAAAAATATAGCTATAAAAAGGTTCTTTATTTAGATGCAGATACGCTTGTTTTAGATGATATTGTCCAGTTGTATGATACGCCATTAGTGAACCAAACGATTGGCGCGGTTATTGATCCTGGTCAAGCATATGCCTTGAAACGTTTGGGCATCCATTCCTCCGATTATTATTTTAATTCAGGAGTCATGATGATTGATATTGACCGATGGAACGAGCAAGCAATCACTCAAAAAACAATTCAGTATCTAGAAGAAAATGGGGACCGCATAGTTTATCATGACCAAGATGCTTTAAACGCCGTTCTCTATGAAGATTGGCTAGCTTTAGAACCAAGATGGAATATGCAGACGTCTTTAGTTTTTAATCGTCATGAAGCGCCTAATGAGGCTTACCAAAAATTATATGCAGCGGGAAATCAAGAGCCAGCGATTATTCATTTTACTGGTCACGATAAACCCTGGAATACGTTAGAAAATCATCCTTATACAGCTCTTTATCTAAACAAGTTAAAGAAAGTAGGTGCAAGAAATGGAAAATAGAAAAGAATTAGCGATTGTCTCATGTTGCAATACCAACTTTGTACCGCATCTTGCTGCTATGTTTGTTTCAATTTTAGAAAATAGTCCTTCAGCGGCAGCTGTTCATTTTTATGTGATTGATGACAATATCAATTTTGAAAGCAAGCAACTACTGTATTTTACGATTAAACATACCCAAATCAATGCAGAGTTAACATTTTTAAAAATCAACCCCCATTTTTTCAAAAATGTTGTAACCAGTGAGCGAATCCCCAAAACAGCTTACTACAGGATTGCTATTCCAGAGTTGTTTAGAGGAAGCCAGATCGAACGGCTGTTGTATATGGATTGTGACATGATTGCCTTAGATGATGTCGCAAAATTATGGACAGTTGATTTAGGTGAAAATATCATCGCCGCTGTGGAAGATGCAGGGTTCCATCAACGTTTGGAAAAAATGGCGATTCCTGCAGAATCTATGTGTTATTTTAACTCAGGCTTGTTGCTAATCGATGTTAAAAAATGGTTGAATTTAGATGTAACCACTAAAGTCTTAAGATTTATTGAAGAAAATCCAGATAAATTACGTTTCCATGATCAAGATGCATTGAATGCGGTTTTACACGACCGTTGGACCCAGTTACATCCTAAGTGGAATGCCCAAGGTTATATTCTGTCAAAAGCGAAAAAACATCCGACTATTTATGGAGAAAGACAATATGAAGAAACGAGAAGAGCACCATCCATTATCCACTTTACTGGCCATGTCAAACCTTGGACGAAAGAATTTCAGTGGTATACCAAGCGTTATTATGATCAATATGCGAACAGGACTGCCTTTCGTTGTGCAAAAACATTTAGTAAATATCTTTCTTATGCCAAAAATAGTAAAGCTGTTGAACATGTTTGATAACCCTTGTTATTTAGAATAATAGAGGTACACCTCAATTAATTACTACAGAAAAGTGGAGACGTAAAGAAGACTAATTTGCGCTAGGCATTGTGCGTTTACTCGAAATATTTTTTAGAAGGAGAGATTTATAATGCCCAAGTACTACTTTATTGGTGGGGAACGAGTGAGGGAGACAGAAGAAAAAGAGTTTAATTGGTTAGTGATTGACACTAGTGAAACTCAGGTAATTGAAAGAATAATTAAAGAGTATAATTTTCCTAAAGATATTTTTGTGGGTACGTCGTATCCAGAAGAAGTTTCTCGGTTTGAAACTCTTTCGGGAACGACGTTGAAACAACCGATTTCGCTAGTGCTTATGAACCTTTTGAAGGAGGGCGAGAACATTGAGGAACGTTTAGCACCTATTTCCTTTATTTCTTCAGAAAACCTTTTAATTACATGTACTAACGAAAACAATCATTTTTTTGATCGTTTATTAGAAAAATATGGTTGCAAAATAGATACGTTTGAAAAACTAATAACGTATGCGATTTTAGATATCTATTCACATTACGTAGAAGAGTTAAAGGAAAAAAAACAACGGATCGATCGTCTAGATAAAAAAGCACGTATGACTACAGAAAACAAGGAGTTGTACAGACAAGCTGATTTAGAAAGAGAAATCGTTTACATTGATCATACGTTAAAGGATCAAAAAAGCACATTAGAATTACTTTGGCAATCTTCCCAGTTTGTCCATCGATTATCAGATAAAAAACTACTTTATGACGTTCAACTGAGACAACGACAAACCGAAAAAATGATTTCGATTTATAGAGACCTTTTAGAAAGTATTGGCAATCTTTTTAGCGGCATGATGGATAACCAATTAAATCATTTAATGAAATATCTTGATTCAGCGGCCTTAATTATTTCAATTCCAGCGATGATTGCTGGTGTTTGGGGTATGAATACTGGCGGCCTACCAGGTAAAAGTTCTGGTTTCGGGTTTTTATTAGTCGTCCTAGGTGCGCTCATTATCTCAGTAGCCTTTGGTTATCATCTTTACAAAAAAGATTATTCAAAATAAACAAGCATTAAAAATTATTATATAGGAGGATGAATCATGTTTAGACACCAAAAAGAATTACAGTTTGAGGCGAAACCAGACAAACCAAATCCGTTAATTGCAAAGTATCTTCAAGAGTTAATTGGTGGACAATATGGTGAAATGAGTGTAGCAATGCAATATTTATTCCAAGGATGGAGCTGTCGTGGAGGAGAAAAGTATAAAGATATGTTAATGGATATCGCTACTGAAGAGTTGGGCCACGTTGAAATGCTTGCAACAATGGTCGCTCGTCTACTTGAAGGAGCACCAGTGGAAGATCAAGAAGAAGCAATGAAAAAAGATCCAACAATTGGGGCAATTATTTCTGGGATGAATCCCCAACATGCAATTGTCGCTGGTTTAGGGCCACGTCCCGCAGATAGTGTTGGAAATCCCTGGAGTGGTGGGTACATTATTGCTAGTGGAAATATGTTAGCTGATTTTCGTGCTAATTTAAATGCAGAATCACAAGGACGCTTACAAGTTGCTCGAATTTATGAAATGATTGATGACCGTGGAGTGAAAGATTTACTTTCTGTTCTTTTAGCTAGAGATAGCTATCATCAAAATTTATGGGCAAGCGCTGTGAAGGAACTGGAAACAAAAGAGGGCTCTATCTTAGTTCCAAGCACTTTTCCTAGAGAAGAAGAACGTTTGGATATTGCCTATGATTTCTATAACTTTTCTGAAGGAGATGCAAGCAGTCAAGGCTCATGGGCTAGTGGTAAAGCATTAGATGGAGAAGGAGAATATCAATGGTTAAAAGAACCAAAAATTGAAGGAAAAGCTCCTAACTTAAAGCCTGTTACACCTAAAATGTACGGTACACCGAAATTAAAAAAATAAAAGATATTTATCTGTATATGAAAAATGAGCAAAAAAAGATTCTCTTTTAGAGGATCTTTTTTTATCAACTGGTATCATATTTAAGGGTGGTTTTTTACAAAAAAATGATTTCTTTAGGAAAAAAATATTACAATAAAGAAAAATAAAAAAATGTAAACGTTATCATTTCAAGGTTATAGCGGTATGAAGATATTTATTAATACTTTTTATTGACAAAATAAAAAAAACCACCGTACTATTGGTTTGTGGTTATAACCAGTTAGGGTAAAGGAGAAAGTTATGGAAAATGCCTTTAAAAACAAAGCTTTGTATCATCAACTTGTTGATTTGCTGCAGGAACGAATCGAAACATGCATGATTCCTCATGACAAGTTGCCCTCTGAACGTGAATTGACTGCACAATATGGAGTGAGTCGGACGACGGTCCGGTTAGCGCTACAAGAACTAGAAAATAGAGGTTCCATCTATCGTCGTCATGGCAAAGGAACATTTGTTTCAGATATAAAAAAAGAGGCCGCTGATTTAGCTGGCGCATATAGTTTTACAGAACAAATGAAAGGGCTGGGCCGAAAACCACATACCCGTATATTATCTTTCGAAAAATTGGAAGCGGATAAATTTATTTGTCAGCATTTGAATCTGTCGTTAGGAGAGGCAGTTTTTAAATTAAGTCGGTTGCGGATTGCTGATAACGAGCCATTAATGGTTGAAGACACATACTTGCCTGTGAAATTTTTCTTATCACTTACGGATCAATTACTACGTAGCAAGCCATTATATGATCTATTTTCGGAAGATTTTAAGCAAACCGTTCGTTTAGCTGATGAAGAATTATACGCTAGCATTGCGTCAAAAGAAGATGCCAAATTATTGATGATTCCAGAAGGAGCGCCAGTCCTTCATTTAGCACGCCAGACATATAACATGAAAAATGAAATTATTGAATTTACGTTGAGTGTGGCACGAGCAGACCAATTTCATTATCAGATACGCCATATTCGGAATAGTTAGGAGAGTTAAGTATGTTTACAGCAGAAAAAGAAGAACTAGAACAACTAGGAGCGGAAATCACGACACGTGAAATTCGTCAGCAACCTGAGCTTTGGCAAGAAACCGTGACACTTTATCATGAAAATCAAACAGCTTTGGAAAACTTTTTAAAAGAAGTCCAAGCCAAAGCGCAAGGAAAACGAACAAGAGTAATTTTTACAGGAGCAGGGACTTCGCAATATGTCGGTGATACGGTTGTACCTTATCTCCGAGCACACGGCGACACACAAGCCTTTTCATTCGAAAGTATTGGAACAACGGATATTGTGGCCAAACCAGAAGATTATCTGATTAAAGACGAACCAACACTGTTAGTTTCGTTTGCAAGAAGTGGAAATAGTCCTGAAAGTTTAGCGGCAGTTGAAGTAGCTAATCAAGTGGTTGAAACAATTCATCATTTAGCGATTACTTGTGCCGAAGAAGGACAACTGGCACAAATAAGCCAAAAAGAAGAAAACAGCTTTTTATTCTTAATGCCAACACGTTCCAATGATGGTGGTTTTGCGATGACTGGTAGCTTTTCTTGCATGACCTTGGGTACATTACTACTCTTTGATCAAACAGCCTTTAAGCAAAAACAAGATTATGTAACCGCTCTAATTAAATTAGGTGAAGAAGTGCTATCCCGTGAAGAAGAATTAAATGAAATTGTTAACCTTGATTTTGAACGAATTGTTTATGTTGGTTCTGGAAGTTTAGCTGGTTTGACAAGAGAAGCGCAATTAAAAATCTTAGAACTAACAGCCGGCAAAGTTGCCACAATTTTTGACTCTTCTATGGGCTTCCGTCATGGACCAAAATCATTTATTAATGAAAAAACAATAATGTTTGGTTTTGTTAATAATACACCATACACAAGAGATTATGACTTGGATATCTTAGAAGAAGTTCACGGTGACGAAATTGCGGCGGGTGTTTTTGCGATTGCTCAACCCGGCAAACGTAATTTCTCAGGTTCAACTATTGAATATTCCGCAGAAACTGCTCTATTACCTGATGGCTATTTAGCATTAGCAGATATTATGGTAGCCCAAACAGTCGCACTTTTAACATCTATTAAAGTTGGAAATAAACCGGATACCCCTTCACCGACAGGTACAGTGAATCGTGTGGTTAAAGGCGTAACGATTTATGACTATAAATAATACAACATTTGGAGGAGGAACTATGCTTACGTTAACAGCTGGAAAAAAAGCGGCAATGGATCGTTTGTCAACCCAAGAAGGAATCATTAGCGCATTAGCCATTGATCAACGAGGTGCCTTGAAAAAAATGATCAAAGCGCTAGATGTAGAGCCAACTGATGCACAAATTGAAACGTTTAAAGAATTAGTCTCGAAAGAATTGACACCTTATGCGTCCGCTATTTTATTGGATCCAGAATATGGATTGCCTGCTGCAAAAGCACGCGATACCGAGGCTGGATTGTTACTCGCTTATGAAAAAACGGGCTATGATGCAACAACTCCGGGACGATTGCCTGATTTACTAGCAGATTGGTCTGTTTTACGCTTGAAAGAAGAAGGCGCAGATGCGATTAAATTTTTACTCTACTATGATGTGGATGAGGATCCAGAAATCAATCATCAAAAACATGTATTTATTGAACGCTTAGGGAGTGAATGTGCAGAAGAAGACCTACCATTTTACTTAGAATTAGTTTCTTACGATGCACAAATAGCAGATGCAACTTCGTTAGAATATGCAAAAGTTAAACCGCATAAAGTGAATGAAATGATGAAAGAATTTTCTAAACCCCAATATAAAGTAGATGTATTGAAAGTGGAAGTACCAGTTAATATGAATTTTGTAGAAGGTTTTGCGCCAGCTGAAACAGCGTATACAAAAGAGGAAGCGGCGAATTATTTCTTAGAACAAAGTCAAGCCACTGATTTACCATTTATCTTTTTAAGTGCCGGTGTCTCAACAGAACTATTCCAAGAAACACTACGTTTCGCTAAAGAAGCTGGTTCAACATTTAATGGTGTTTTATGTGGCCGTGCTACGTGGAAAAATGGCGTGAAACCTTTCGTTGAAGCAGGAGAAACTGCGGCTTGTGATTGGTTAAAAACAGAAGGCCGAGAAAACATTGAAAGTTTAAATGAAGTCATCGCGGCAACCGCCAGCTCTTGGCATGCAAAAGTTCAAGTAAACGAAGGGTAATTGGGAGGCATAGCTGTGATAGTAACAGTAACAATGAATCCGTCAATTGATATCTCCTACCTATTAAATCATCTAAAGCTTGATACCGTTAATCGGACCAGTCAGGTGACCAAAACCCCTGGTGGCAAAGGACTAAATGTCACTCGCGTCATTCATGATTTAGGTGGAGATGTTATCGCTACCGGCGTTCTTGGTGGTTTTCATGGGGCGTTTATTGCAAACGAGTTAAAGAAAGCAAACATCCCCCAAGCATTTACATCAATCAAAGAAGAAACGCGTGATTCGATTGCGATTTTGCACGAGGGGAATCAAACTGAAATTTTAGAAGCTGGACCAACTGTTTCCCCAGAAGAAATCAGTAACTTCCTTGAAAATTTCGATCAATTAATTAAGCAAGCAGAAATTGTCACAATTTCTGGCAGTTTAGCGAAAGGATTACCATCAAATTTTTATCAAGAATTAGTTCAAAAAGCTCACGCACAAGAGGTTAAAGTGCTACTAGATACTTCTGGTGATAGTTTAAGGCAAGTTCTTCAAGGACCATGGAAACCGTATTTAATTAAACCTAATTTAGAGGAACTAGAAGGATTGCTAGAGCAAGATTTTTCAGAAAATCCATTAGCAGCTGTACAAACAGCTTTAACAAAACCAATGTTTGCTGGAATTGAATGGATTGTCGTATCTTTAGGAAAAGATGGTGCAATTGCCAAACATCACGATCAGTTCTATCGTGTAAAAATTCCAACGATTCAAGCTAAAAATCCTGTTGGTTCAGGAGATGCAACCATTGCTGGTCTTGCATATGGACTAGCCAAGGATGCCCCAGCTGCCGAACTGCTAAAATGGGGCATGGCGGCTGGAATGGCTAATGCCCAAGAAAGAATGACTGGGCATGTAGACGTAGAGAACGTGAACAAACATCTTATGAACATCCAAGTAGTCGAAATTGCTAAATAAAGAGCTTTCTTTATTTAGCAATTATCCAGGAATTGAAAGCGTTTACTAGAAAGGGTGGCAATGTGGACAGATTTGAAATTAAAGAGGAGTTTCTTTTAAATGATCAACCATTTAAAATTTTATCAGGCGCCATTCATTATTTTCGTGTAGATCCCTCAGATTGGCATCATTCACTTTATAACTTGAAAGCTTTAGGCTTCAATACAGTTGAGACATATGTGCCATGGAATTTACATGAACCGCAAAAAGGAACATTTCATTTTGAGGGAATATTAGATTTGGAGCGCTTTTTAAAATTAGCACAAGAACTTGGACTATATGCGATTGTGCGGCCGTCTCCTTATATTTGTGCAGAATGGGAGTTTGGCGGTTTTCCAGCCTGGCTATTAAATGAACCAGGACGAATGCGTTCGAATAATCCAACCTATCTGAAGCATGTCGCGGAATATTATGATGTTTTAATGGAAAAAATTGTTCCGCATCAACTTGCTAACGGTGGCAATATTTTAATGATTCAAATCGAAAACGAATATGGTTCATTTGGCGAAGAAAAAGCGTATTTACGGGCGATTCGCGATTTGATGATTGCACGTGGCGTGACAGCACCATTTTTTACTTCTGACGGGCCATGGCGCGCAACATTGCGGGCAGGTAGCATGATTGAAGATGATATTTTAGTAACCGGAAATTTTGGCTCAAAAGCCAAAGAAAATTTCGGTATGATGCAAGCCTTTTTTGAAGAACATGGTAAAAAATGGCCGCTAATGTGTATGGAATTTTGGGATGGCTGGTTTAACCGTTGGAAAGAGCCAATTATTAAACGAGATCCGCAAGAATTGGCTGAATCAGTTAGAGAAGCATTAGCATTAGGCAGTATCAACTTATATATGTTTCATGGCGGCACCAATTTTGGGTTTATGAATGGCTGCTCCGCACGAGGAACCATTGATTTACCACAAATCACTTCCTATGATTATGATGCGCCACTTGATGAACAAGGGAACCCAACCGAAAAGTATTTTGCGTTACAAAAAATGCTTCACGAAGAGTACCCTGCGTTACCACAAGCTGAACCATTAGTAAAAGATTCTTTTGCGCAAACAGCAATTCCTTTAACAAACAAAGTGAGTTTGTTTGCGACTTTAGAAACGATTAGTCAGCCAGTGGTCAGCGTTTATCCGCAAACCATGGAACAATTAGGACAAAATACAGGCTACCTTCTTTACCGAACAAGCATTGAAAAAGATGCTGCAGAAGAAAAGCTAAGAGTGATTGACGGTCGTGATCGTCTGCAATTATTTGTCAATCAGATACATCAAGCAACGCAATATCAAACGGAAATCGGCGAAGATATTTACGTTATACTATCGCAAGAGAATAATCAAATCGATGTTTTAATGGAAAATATGGGTCGTGTCAATTACGGGCACAAATTATTTGCAGATACTCAGAAAAAAGGGATTCGAACGGGTGTCATGGCAGATTTACATTTTATGACGCAATGGCAACAATATTGTTTACCTATGACAAGCTGTGAACAGGTAGACTATTCAAGAGAATGGCAACCGGATCAACCAAGCTTTTACCAGTATCATCTGGAGTTAGCAGAAGTGAAAGATACATTTATTGATGTTTCTAAATTCGGCAAAGGAATTGTTTTTGTTAACCAAACCAATCTTGGTCGTTTCTGGAATGTTGGTCCGACGCTTTCCTTATATATTCCCAAAGGATTATTAAAAGAAGGGCAAAATGAGATCGTCATTTTTGAAACGGAAGGAACGTACCAACCAGAAATTCAGTTAGTAAAAGAACCACTATATAAAGAAATGAAAGAGGGATTACAATGAGTATTATTGGCGTAAGAATTGATGGACGTTTGATTCATGGACAAGTAGCAAATTTATGGGCGACAAAATTGAATATTTCCAGAATTATGGTCGTTGATGATGAGGTTGCAGGGAATGCCATTGAAAAAAGTGGTTTGAAATTAGCAACACCAGCTGGCGTGAAACTAAGCGTGTTACCAATTGAAAAAGCTGCTCAAAATATTTTAGCAGGAAAATACGACTCACAACGTTTACTAATTGTGGTACGGAAACCAGATCGTTTATTAAAACTAGTAGAACTTGGGGTGCCGATTAAAGAAATCAATGTTGGGAACATGTCTCAAACAAACGAAACACGGTCGATTACTAAGTCAATCAATGTGGTCGATCAAGATATTGAGGTTTTTAAAGAGTTAAATGCTAAAGGTGTCCATCTGATTGCTCAAATGGTGCCAAGTGACAAAGCGGAAGACTTTATGAGTTTGATAACAAAATAGGAGGGAACAAAAAATGAATATCTTATGGTGGCAGATCTTATTATTAACATTATACGCAGGATACCAAATTTTAGATGAATTACAAATTTATTCTTCATTAAGTGCGCCAGTGTTTGCAGGTCTTTTTGCAGGATTAGTGATGGGGGATATTAAAGCAGGACTTATTATTGGTGGAAGCATGCAATTAACTGTATTAGGAGTTGGGACTTTCGGGGGTGCCTCCAAAATTGATGCTAACTCAGGTACGATTCTTGCCACAGCATTTTCTGTGTCTTTAGGAATGAACCCTGAACAAGCAATCGCTGCTATTGCAGTACCAGTTGCTAGTTTAATGATTCAATTAGACATTTTGGCTCGTTTTGCGAATACCTACTTTGCACATCGGATTGATAAAATGGTCGAAGATATGAACTACAAAGGAATTGAACGTAACTTCTTAATGGGTGCCTTACCTTGGTCTCTTTCTCGAATGATTCCAGTCTTCTTAGCACTTGCTTTTGGTGGTGGTTTAGTACAAAAAGTTGTATCTGTCCTAAATGGCGATTTGAAATGGTTAGGTGATGGCTTGTCTGTTGCTGGGGCGGTCTTACCAGCGGTCGGTTTTGCAATTTTACTACGTTACTTACCAGTGAAAAAACATTTCCCTTATTTAATTCTTGGTTTCACTGTAACTGCTTTACTAGGAACAATCTTTACAAACATGCAACTTTTAGGAACATCTGTTGCGAGCGTTGTGAAAGACTTCAGTGGTGTATTTAACGCACTACCAATGTTAGCAGTCGCTTTAATTGGTTTCGCTTTAGCCGCAATTAGCTACAAAAATGGTCAAATGATTCCGAGTGGGCCAGCAGCAAAAAAAGAACATGCAGCGAATGATTCAGACGAAGGAGAGATTGAAGATGACGAAATCTAATTATAAATTGACGAAAGAAGATTTTAAACAAATTAATCGCAGAAGCTTGTTTACTTTCCAATTAGGTTGGAACTACGAAAGAATGCAAGGATCAGGTTACTTGTATACGATTTTGCCACAATTGCGTAAAATTTATGGGGATGATACGCCTGAATTAAAAGAAGTGATGAAAACACACACGCAATTTTTCAATACTTCAAACTTCTTTAATACGATTATTACAGGGATCGATTTGGCCATTGAAGAAAAAGAAGGCATTGCTGGAAAACAAACAGTTTCAGGTTTGAAAACTGGTTTAATGGGACCGTTTGCAGCAATTGGGGATTCAATTTTCGCAGCTTTAATTCCAACTATTTTTGGGGCGCTAGCTGCCAACATGGCGATTAATGGTAACCCAACTGGTATCTTTATCTGGATTGTTGCTCAAATTGCCGTGATGGTCTTCCGTTGGAAACAATTGGAATTTGCGTATCGCGAAGGAATTTCTTTGGTAACAACTATGCAACACCGCTTAACTGCCTTAACAGATGCTGCAACTTTACTAGGGGTCTTCATGGTTGGCGCTTTAGTGGCAACAATGGTTAATGTCAAACTATCATGGGCACCAAGTATTGGGGATGTAACACTTAACATGCAAAATAACTTGGATATGATTTTACCACGTCTACTTCCTGCAGGAATTGTCGGTGGCGTTTATTGGATGCTAGGTAAAAAGAATATGACGTCTACTAAAGCTATTTTTATCGTATTAATTGTCTGTGTCGCATTGTCTGCGTTAGGTGTTATTTCAAAATAAGTAAGACAGGAGAAAATCGATGAGTGAACATTTAGTTTTAGTAAGTCATGGCCGTTTTTGCGAGGAATTGAAAAAAAGTGCGGAGATGATTATGGGACCGCAAGAAACAATTTCCACTGTTGCTTTATTACCAGAAGAAGGTGAAGCTGACTTTTTAGAAAAATTTGAAGCGATTACGGAATCGTTAGAAGATTTTGTTGTCTTTGCTGATCTATTAGGGGGGACACCTTGTAATATTTTATCTAAAAAAATTATGCAAGGTGCTTCGTTTGACTTATATACTGGGATGAATTTACCGATGGTTATCAGCTATGTAAATGCAAGTTTATTAGCGATTGAAGGTGACTATGTTAATGAATCAGCAGAAAGTATTGTGAAAGTCAACGAATTGCTGCTAAATGTTGCAGTAGATGACGAGGATGAATAATTCTGACTTGTTGTCGTAAGTAATCAAAGTTTTTAAGAGAATGATTTAGAGATGGACGTTCCAAAAATAAAAGAATTTATTTTTGGAACGCCCCTTTAATTGCTAATAATGAAAGCGTGTTCAAAAATGTTAGGGGGCTGATTTATCAGATGAAACATGGGAAAATAAAACGATTTAGTACATTGACACTATTGGCAAGCGCAACGATTTTAGTACCATTAAGTACGTCTGCAGAAGAAACAACAAACAGCAGCACTGAAACAAGCTCATCAATGGTGGAACCTACCGCAACAGAGGAAAAATTGTGGCAATCTGATTTTCCAGGAGGGAAAATTGGTGAGTGGCAAGATGTGATTGGTAAAACAAATCGAGAATTAGCAGGAGAGTCATTGGCGATTTCACGAGATGCAGCAGCAGGTAATAATGCCGTATCTTTAAATTTAGATTCCCCTAAATTAGCTGATGGTGAAGTAGAAACAAAGTTTAAATACACTGCTGGAAGCGGTCGAACGGGTGTGATTATACGTGGTAATACCAAAGATAGCTGGGTTTTTGTAGGCTATAACGCGAATGGCAAATGGTTAGTTGAAAGCCCTAATTCGTGGAATGATTCGATTTCTGGGCCAACGTTAAATGAAGATACGAATTATTTGTTGAAAGTACGTTATGTTGGTGAAAAAATTACTATCTGGCTTAACACCACGTTGATTTACGAAGGAGAACCTGTTTTGGCCAACGGAGACAAAATTCCAACAGAAGCCGGACATGTGGGTGTCCGTTTGTGGTACGACAAAAAAATTGTCAATTATGACTATTTTAAAAATGGCCCCGTAGATAGCATTCCAGAAATTGTGCCAGAAGTGACACAAATTGCGCCAGTCAAAGTTTTTACAAAAATTGGTGTCGCACCAAAATTACCGAAACAAGTAAAAGTGACCTATAATACTGGTAAAGAAGCCAATGAAGCAGTCCGTTGGGATGAAATCGATCCTGATGCATACAAAGAACCAGGGACTTTTGAAGTCGACGGTACTTTGGAAAATACAAACATCAAAGCAAAAGCCAGCGTTGTTGTTGCTAAAGACAATGAAGCTGAAAAAGGCGACAAAATCTCTTCTGCAGATTTAACAGCCGTGGTTGATCCACAATTTCCACGAATTATTCGCTACGAAGACCCTCAGAGTAATCAAGTGATTTTTAATGGCCAACACGAGAAAATTGACCAAGTAATGATTGATGGCAAAGCATATAAAGCAACTGCTGAAAAACAGAAGAGTGAAGCAAATCAAGCCTTTTATAACGTAGCTGTCCCAGAAATTGGTCTGCGTTTCACAACGACATTGACTGTTTCAGAAGGCCAAGAATTAGCTATGAAACTCTCAGATATTCGTGAAGAAGGAACCAAAATACACACAATTTCAATTCCAAATCAAGGCTTGATTTCTGTCAATAGTACAGATGAAGGGGCGACTTTTGCTGGCGTTGTGATGAATACTGGGACAAATGCAAATAACGGAAATAAAAATGGTGATACTATCCAAGATTTAACTACAACTAGTCAAGAAGAAACGAAAAAATATATGTACGGTTTCTTAAATACAGCAAATTATGCTGCAAGTTTTTGGACGAACGCCTATGGAGACGGCTCTGTCGATGGTAGTGACAACAATCGAATCCATAAACAAACAAAAGAAGCGGCGACTGGTTTTGTAACAACCTTGTCAAGTGGGGCATGGACCTATCGACCATTTGATGCACCGGAAGATTACACAACTGGGGAAACGCCAGAAGTGAAAGTTAAATTCTCAAAAGATAGCAATGACGACAAGCGGGTGGATTGGCAAGATGCGGCAATTGGGTTCCGTTCAATTATGAATAACCCAATGGGCGCGGAAAAAGTCCCTGAATTAGTCAACCAACGGATTCCTTTTAACTTTGCTAGTCAGGCGACAAACCCATTCTTAGTGACGTTAGACGAATCAAAACGCATTTACAATTTAACAGATGGATTAGGACAAATGAATTTACTAAAAGGGTATCAAAATGAAGGACATGATTCTGCGCATCCAGATTATGGTGCTATTGGTCAGCGACCTGGTGGGGAACAAGCGTTGAATCAATTAATTGATGAAGGCCATAAATTAAATGCCGTTTTCGGTGTGCATATTAATGACACCGAGTCTTACCCAGAAGCAAAAGGATTTAATGAGGAATTAGTTGATCCAACGAAGCGTGGCTGGGATTGGTTAGATCCGTCTTATTTTATTAAACAAAGACCCGATGCATTGAGTGGTCGTCGCTATGAGCGCTTTAAAGAATTAAAACAAAAAGCACCGAATCTAGATTATATTTATGTTGATGTTTGGGGCAACAAGGCGAATCAGGTTGGGCAAGTCGTCAACTAAGTAAAGAAATTAATTCACTCGGTTGGTTTACAACCAATGAATTTCCGAATGCTTTAGAGTATGATTCGGTTTGGAACCATTGGTCTGCAGAAAAAGATTACGGCGGTACAACAACGAAAGGCTTTAACAGTACAATCGTTCGTTTTATTCGGAATCACCAAAAAGACACTTGGATTATTTCCGACAACCCTTTGTTAGGTGGAGCTGAATTTGAAGCCTATGAAGGTTGGGTGGGTAAAACCAATTTTAATACCTATCGCCAAAAAACTTTTGCCATTAATGTCCCAACTAAGTTCTTACAGCATTACCAAATTACAAACTGGGAAACTACAACAGCAGAAGATGGTCAAATCTATGGCACGATTAAATTAGCGAACGGTGCTGAAAAAGTGACCGTTACTCAAGCAGATGCTAATTCGCCAAGAAGCATTACGTTAAATGAGACAGAAGTTCTAAAAGGTGATGCGTATCTACTGCCTTGGAATGTCAATGGTCAAGACAAACTATATCACTGGAATCCAAAAGGCGGTACCAGCACTTGGTCATTGGATAAGAAAATGCAAGGAAAAACGAATTTACATTTATATGAATTAACAGATCAAGGGCGTATTGACAAAGGCGCAATTGCCACTACAAATAACCAAGTGACCATCCAAGCCGAGGCTAATACGCCGTATGTCATTGCTGAACCTGACAGTATTGAACCGATGACATTTGGAACAGGAACACCATTTAAAGATCCTGGATTTAATGAAGCCAATACCTTGAAAAATAACTGGAAAGTTTTCCGAGGTGATGGAGAGGTTAAAAAAGATGCTAACGGTGATTATGTCTTTAGTTCAGAAAAAGAAAGAACCGAAATCAAACAAGACATCAATCTTCCTAAACCAGGAAAATATAGTTTGTATCTAAACACAGAAACACATGATCGCAAAGCCACAGTAACTGTTAAAATTGGTGGTAAAAAATATACGCGGACAGTGAATAATTCGGTTGCCCAAAACTACATTCAGGCAGATATTAACCATACAAGCAGGAAAAATCCGCAGTATATGCAAAATATGCGAATTGATTTTGAAATCCCAGATAATGCCAAAAAAGGCTCGGTGACATTAGCGGTTGATAAAGGCAATTCCGTTACAAAATTTGATGATTTACGAATTGTTGAGCGTCAAACGGATATCATGAATCCAGACAAACAAACAGTTATTAAGCAAGATTTTGAAGACACACAAGCAGTTGGGTTATATCCGTTTGTTAAAGGCTCAGCTGGTGGTGTAGAAGATCCACGGATTCATTTATCAGAAAGAAATGAACCTTACACACAATATGGTTGGAATGGAAATCTTGTTTCAGATGTATTAGAAGGCAACTGGTCCTTGAAAGCCCATAAACAAGGAGCAGGATTGATGCTTCAAACAATTCCGCAAAATATTAAATTTGAACCGAACAAGAAATATACGGTCCAATTTGATTATCAAACTGATGGTGAAAATGTCTTTACTGCTGGGACCATTAATGGGGAGTTGAAAAATAACAATGACTTTAAGCCAGTCGGTGAGTTGACTTCGACAGCAGCAGATGGTCAAACCAAGCATTATGAAGCAGAAATAATTGGGGATGCTTCAGGAAACACTACGTTTGGTATTTTTACAACAGGTGCCGATAAAGATTTCATTATGGATAACTTTACGGTCACAGTGGAATCGAAAAAATAAATTTAGTCTATCTAGAAGAGGTCGGCACAGAAGTGTTTAACTCCGAGAACCAAGTAGGTACTGTTTAACATCTATTTGCTTTGCAAATAGTGTTTCTCAGCAATAAGAAGGAATTTCCGGAAATTGTTCTATAATTTTTGGAGACCAAGTCCTTCAATTCTTAGTGATTTATCACTTAGAGATTGATGAGATCGGAGCTCTGCGAAGTAGGTATTGTTCATCATCGAATCACTACGTTCTTCGTGATTCTCAACAATTTCAGTTTATTGTTTTCTCGCCAAAGGCTCGTCACAGTTTTATCCTTGTAAGTTCCGAAGGACCTTCACCAAGTAGGTACGATGATTTCATCTGTTCATGCTTCACAGTGAAACATCGCAACTCTTAGAGCTTTAGCTCTTTTGAAGGCTGTACTGTGACGAGACGCATGTCGAGAAAACACCTTAGAAGTTGTTGAGATCGGAGCAACGCGTAGTGTTGCTTCTGTTCCCGCCGTTTATCAGTTTTTGAGCGTGAAGCAAAAATCCAAAGTGATTTTTGTCCCACGCTCTACTTTTTTTATGAAAAGAAGCAAGGTCTAGTGCCTCATTTTTATACTGCAGAATAAACCGACACATTTTTTAAAGTGTCAGGCTTCTTTGTGTATTTCATCAAGAACGAATGGACAAACTTGCCTTTTGCCACAAATCGTTTACAATTACAATGATAGGCATAATTTATTTAGAGGTGAAGTGATTGAAGAAATACAATGTTGATTGGAATTACTGGGTTGTCCGCTTTTTATTTGTAATGGCGCTGATTGTTGGCTATTTATTAATCACGAATTATCAGCACTTTGTCCATAGTGTTTCGGGTTTGTTGGGCATCTTATCCCCATTCATTACTGGGTTCGTGATTGCTTATTTATTGAGTGGAAGTCAGAAAAAAATCGAGGGATTACTAGAAAGAGTTCCTTTACCAGTCGTTAAAAAAGCGAAACACGGCTTGAGTGTACTCCTTTTGTACCTGATTATTTTGTTTATTTTTGTCTTGACATTAAACTATATCGTTCCGCTACTCATTAGTAATTTAGTAGATTTAGCAAACTCTTTACCCACTTTTTATGATCACATGGTTCAGTTTGTGATGAGTTTAGAAGATAAAGGGATTTTAAAAACAGCCGCGATTGAAAAATATTTAAATAGTGTCCTTAAAGATTTGTCGCCGGAACGTTTTTTAAATCAATGGACACAAGCGTTATTTTCATTAGGAACGTTGACTAAAAATGTTTCTTCATTCTTTTTAAATGCATTTTTGACGTTGATTATCTCAATCTATGCGCTGGTATTTAAGCAATCTATTTTGACATTTGTTGAAAAGGCCGCCCACAAATTGCTGTCTGAAAAAGTGTACAAGCAAACACAAACCTGGTTAAATACAACGAATAAAATTTTCTATAAATTTATCAGTTGCCAATTTCTTGATGCTTGTATTATTGGCGTTTCATCAACGATTTTGTTAAGTATTTTGAATGTGAAATTTGCTGTGACTTTGGGGATTTTATTAGGTATTTGTAATATGATTCCTTATTTTGGTTCGATTTTTGCGTCAATTGTTGCTGGTGTGATTACGCTTTTCACAGGTGGTGTTACTCAAGCCATTACGGTGTTACTAGTTTTATTAATTTTACAACAAATTGACGGCAATATTATTGGTCCTCGAATTATGGGAGATGCCCTAAATGTCAATCCGATTTTAATTATTGTTTCAATTACGATTGGGGGAGCGTACTTCGGCGTCTTAGGGATGTTTTTAGCAGTTCCTGTTGCTGCAATCATTAAAATTATTGTCTCGGAGTGGCTAAATGAATCAAAAGAAAATGATAAGATTGTAGATTCTATTGAATCCTAAAGTAAAACTTTTCGTCTCGCGTTGACGAAAAGTTTTTTAGTGGGAAAGAAAGTTTAATTATTCGGAGTTTTTGATATGCTATACTTGAAGTAAATAGAAAATCAAAATTGAGGTGAATAAATGCAGCTTTTAAAAAAATATGGCGGCTATTTTTTAGTTTTAGGGGTCTTACTTGATTTTTTTACACCTTATTATGTCGGATTCAAAGATCAAGGTTACAATCAATTGACAGAAGTTATTAGCTTATTAGGTGATGTGAATAGTCCAGTTAGAGAAACCTTTAATCGGTTAACTATCATTGCGGGAATGTTAATGTTAGCAAGTTTACCTAGGATATATGCTATTTTTTCCAGAAAAACGAAAAAAGGTGCTTGGTTAGTAGTGGCAATGATTGGCGCTTATGGTTTATTTGATTGTATTTTCAGTGGGCTCTTCAGCGTAGACACTTCAAGCGCTGGCACAGTTGCTACCGCGCTTCATAACGGAGGATCAGCAGTCGGTTATACAGGCTTTTTGTTGTTATCAGGCGTCTTAACCATTATCTATAGTAAAGACGGTTCGCAAAAAAATAAAAACCTTTTTGGCTTTTTGTTTATTTTATGTATGCTTGCAGCCGGCTTATATGGCTTAGCAAGGATTCCACAGCTACAACAGGTAAAACCATTTAATTATTTAGGCTTATGGCAAAGAGTGAGTTCATTTTGTAATTATCTACCAATGCTGGCACTGTGTTTACAAACTAAAACCAATGACAAATTTGATTGAACATTTGTCATTGGTTTTTTACTAGTTAAAATTGTTTGGTAATGACTTAATTATTGGCTACGGTGACTTCACCAGTAACAGTGGCACCATCTTTTTCTAAGTCAGCAGAATCTTTGTATTCTTGTTTATCAAAAGTAATATTGCCATTAACTTTGGTACCATTTAAAGTAAAGCCATTTGCTTTCACCTCAATATCACCTTTGACAGTCCCGTGAACGATGTTGAAATTTTCAGAAGAAACGATTAGCTTAGGAACCGTGATTTCATATTCAGCAGTTACTTTTTTATTATCATCTTGAGAATAAAGCGCTAATTTACGATAGACATCGTTGGAATCTTTCCCCTTATCATGGAAAGTACCAGCAACTGTTACCTCTTTATCAAAAGTGACATTGTCAGTAGCTGCGACAATCCAATTTCCTTTATCACTTAACGCCATTTCGAGTTCTTCAGGCTTGGCACTAATTGAAGCACCAGAGACTACTTCTGTACTTGAATTAGCTGTTTCTTTGCTACTAGAACTACTATCTGTTTTTTTATCAGATGAACAAGCACTAAGCAGCACAAGAGCAGCAGTTGCCGTCAAAACAGTGGTGAGTACTTTAGACATTTTCATGAAAATCCCTCCAAAAAAATTTATTTATTTCTTCCTTTATCATAACTGATTCAAAGGGAAATGAGTAATCATACACTCAAAGATTGAGAAGTTTGGCCAACGGGAAATTAGGTTTATTCTCTCAAGAAGGTTCAGGAAATATTCAAAGTAATCATTTCTTTTTCAAATGTTCCTTTTCTGTAGTAAGCTAGTAATAGACAGAATTTAAGGAGGAGATTTTGATGCCTTGGAATATGAATGATTATCCTACATCAATGAAAAATTTAGCACCTTTGATTCGGAAAAAAGCGATAGATATTGGCAATGCGTTGCTTGCGGATGGCTACCCTGATGATCGTGCCATTCCAATTGCGATTAGTCAAGCGGAGAAATGGTATCAAGAGGCAAGTGCAGCAGACAAAAAGGCCTTCGAACAAGAAGCAAATCCTACGAAACAAGATTCGCATAAACAGGATAAACATGCTGGAAAATTATTAACGGCGGCTGTCAACGTTAAATATAAAGACAACCAATGGTTGGTGATTTCAGACAGCGCTGAAAAAGCAAGTAATACATTTACCCACAAACAAGAGGCGGTTGAACGAGCTCAAGAAATTGCTCGGAATAAACAAACAAAGCTGAAAATCTATAAGCAAGATGGGACGTTACAAGAAACTAAAGAGTATACTGAATAATTTTTCGAAACCTTGATATTCCGTTGCAATTGAAGAAACGGCTATCAAGGTTTTTTGGCGAGGGAGAAATGGACAAGTAAGAAAAAATAACAAAAGTTAAGAATGAGAATAAGGCTTGCTTTTCTAGTTTTTGGTGGGTACAATTACACTAATTAAGATAAAAAATTAAAATAATTGAGGTGCTACGACAATGGAAAAAGCCAATCTTGATTGGAATAATTTAGGATTTTCTTACATTAAAACGCCCTTTCGTTATATTAGTTATTGGCGAGATGGCAAGTGGGAAGAAGGCACGCTAACAGATAACAATCAGTTAACGATTAGTGAAGGTTCGCCTGCTCTACATTATGGCCAACAATGTTTTGAAGGATTAAAAGCGTATCAATGTGCAGATGGTTCTGTCAATTTGTTTCGTCCAGATGAAAATGCCAAACGGCTACAAAAAAGTTGTGCGCGTCTACTGATGCCACAAGTGCCAGTAGAAACCTTTGTTTCTGCATGCCAAGAAGTGGTGAAAGCCAACCTTGCTTATTTACCGCCATATGGAACGGGTGGCACGTTGTATCTTCGCCCTTATATGATTGGTGTCGGCGATAATATTGGCGTAGCACCTGCCAAAGAATACATTTTTTCTATTTTTTGTGTGCCAGTTGGTTCGTATTTTAAAAATGGTTTAGCACCAACCAACTTTATCGTTTCTGAATATGATCGAGCGGCGGGCCGAGGAACTGGGGCCGCTAAAGTGGGGGGCAATTATGCAGCCAGTCTTTTACCAGGTGCAGAAGCACATGAGAAAGAATTTAGTGATTGCATTTATTTAGATCCGTATACGCATACGAAAATTGAAGAAGTTGGTGCAGCTAATTTCTTTGGCATAACCAAAGAGGGTACTTTTATTACGCCAAAATCAGCGTCTATTTTACCAAGTATTACTAAATATTCATTATTGACGCTAGCAAAAGAACGTTTAGGGATGACGGCGCTTGAAGGAGATGTTTACATTGACCGATTAGCGGACTTTTCCGAAGCGGGTGCTTGTGGCACGGCGGCGATTATTTCTCCTATCGGTGGGATTCAAAATGGCACAGATTTCCATGTATTTTATAGTGAAACAGAAGTTGGACCAGTGACCAAACAACTATATGATGAATTGGTTGGCATACAGTTTGGTGACAAAGAAGCGCCAGAAGGCTGGATAGTAAAAGTTTAAAGAGATAAAAAAGAGAGAATTCATGCTCTCTTTTTTTGTGTAGAATATTCAGAATTTTCTATAAAAAGATTGACTTTGATACTATTTAAAGGAATAATGGAAGATACAAGATTTAAAAAAGGAGGGAAAGCTATTGCTTATTAAATCAGCAGAATCAGAAGAAATGACGATTTTTTTTGATAAAGAAAACCAACCAAATACACAAGTTCAAATGGGCATTATTACATTACAGCCTGGTGAAAAACGGCCTTTAGCTGGATATGCTCGCCATGAACAAGATGAATATTCTTATGTGATTTCTGGCGAAGCACATACGATTTTAGAAGATGGTCAAGACTTAGTTGGAAGAGCTGGACAAGCCCAATTAATTGAAGCTGGTGAAGGGCACATTAATTATAATGATGGGTTGGAGCCAGCAGTCGTTGTCTGGATGCTTGTGGAAAGAACAGAATAAAACGGGAAGCTGTCTTTCTGTAAGTAAGAGCATAAAAAAATGAAGAGTTATAGGAGAAAGAAGATGAAAAAGTATTTAAAAATCACAATAGTTTGTGTTTTATTGGTAGGATTTTTAGCTGGGTGTACCAATAAAAATGAAAATAAAAAGAAACAGAAAAATACCAAAGAAGCCGTTCAACTGATGTCACCCTCGGAATTAACAACACTCAACACCTCTGTATTATTGGATTTTCCAGATGCTATTGTCCAAACTGCAGCGTTTGAAGGGTTATATAGTTTAGATGAACAAGACCAATTGGTACCAGCCGTAGCAAAAGCATTGCCGACGATTTCAGAAGATGGAAAAACCTACACGATTTCTTTGAGAAAAGAAGCGGTTTGGAGTAACGATGATCCTGTCACAGCACATGATTTTGAATATGCTTGGAAAAAAATGATTGATCCTAAAAACGGCTTTGTCTATAGTTTCCTCATCGTTGAAACAATTCAAAATGGTGCAGAAATCTCAGCTGGGAAATTAGCTCCCAATGAACTTGGTGTCACAGCTGTGGATGATTATACATTAAAGGTGACGCTCAAAGAGCCAAAACCGTACTTTACGTCCTTATTAGCTTTTCCGACATTTTTCCCGCAAAATCAAAAAGTAGTCGAACAATTTGGTGCGGACTATGGAACTGCTAGTGATAAAGTCGTCTATAATGGCCCGTTCGTGGTAAAAGATTGGCAGCAAACAAAGATGGACTGGCAACTAGCAAAAAATAATCGCTATTGGGATCGCCAGAACGTGCGCTCAGACATTATCAATTATACGGTTATCAAAGAAACATCTACTGCATTGAATCTTTTTGAAGATGGACAATTAGATGTGGCTACACTAAGTGGTGAACTGGCGCAACAGAATAAAAATAATACGTTGTATCATTCGTACCCAACAGCAACAATGAACTATTTGCGCTTAAATCAAAAACGGAAAGGGCAAGCAACGCCGCTTGCAAACGAAAACTTGCGTAAAGCGTTGGCTTTAGGCATAGATAAAGAAAATCTAGTCAATAATATTATTGCAGATGGTTCTAAAGCTTTACATGGTGCGATTACGGAAGGTTTTGTGGCGAATCCCACAACGGGCCTCGATTTTCGTCAAGAAGCAGGTAATTTAATGGTTTATAACAAAGAAAAAGCGCAAAGTTATTGGAAAAAAGCACAAGCAGAATTAGGAGAAAAGGTTAACGTTGAATTGATGGTAACAGATGATGGTTCTTACAAAAAAATTGGTGAAAGTTTGCAAGGCTCGCTACAAGAACTGTTTCCTGGTTTGACAATAGAGCTAACCGTATTGCCAACGGAAGCTGCATTGAACTTTGGGCGAGAAAGCGACTATGATTTATTCTTAATTTACTGGACACCAGACTATCAAGATCCTATTTCTACCCTGATGACTTTATACAAGGGCAATGATCGCAATTATCAGAACCCTGTCTATGACAAATTATTAGATGAAGCAACCACAACCTATGCCTTAGAGCCAGAAAAAAGATGGGGGAAACTGATTGCAGCTGAAAAAGAAGTGATTGAAACGACTGCTGGTATGATTCCACTTAGCCAAAATGAACAAACAGTCCTGCAAAATGATAAAGTCAAAGGCTTGAATTTTCATACCTTTGGCGCTCCATTAACGTTAAAAAATGTTTATAAGGAAAAATAAAAAGAGAGCCTGGGCTGAAAATCGCTTTTGATTTTCGGCCCAGGCTTAAATCCTGCTTTTTAACCCAAAATTTGTCACCATTTATCCTTTTTGGGTTTTATCTCGAACGCTTCTGTTCTAATAGTTCAGAATCAGGTGCAGTGTGTGGCTGGGCATATTTTTTCATATATGTCGGCAAGGCTTGACTAATCTTCGTTGGTAAAACAACATAGTCGGTTTTGGCCAAATCATCTCCAATGAGACTGTGTAAGTAAACGGCGCCAGCAATGGTTTCAATTGTCGGCTTAAACTGAGCCAAAAACCCAGCAATGATGCCAGCCAAGGTATCCCCAGTTCCGCCAGTAGCCATCCCAGGGTTGCCACCTGTATTTTGAAAAGGTTCTCCTGCGTGGAAAATTGTGGTGCGATGACTTTTTAAAACAATCGTACTGCCTAATTTTGCTTGTTGGCGCTGGTTATTTGCCAGTGTTTGTTGCTCGATAGGTAAGTGACTCAAACGTTGCCATTCCATTTGATGAGGTGTGAAAACAACTTTTTCAGGATAGGTAAGGGAAAAATTACCTTGGCTAAACAGGGTAATTGCTGAGCCATCGATAATTAACCATTGTTGTTTTTGATGTTGGGCGAGTACCATCTTTAATATTTGTTGTGCAGTAGCATCTAAGCCTAAACCTGGACCAATTAAAATAACCTCCGCTTGCTCTACGACGTCCGTCAGAAGGACTGTTTCTTCAAAGCCCACGACCATGGCTTCTGGGCATCTTGCATGTAAAGGCCCGTGATTTTTAACATCAGTAATCACAGTGGTGAGACCAGCGCCACTATTGATACACGCTTCGGTACTCATGATGATGGCTCCGCCATATTGACGGTTTCCTCCGATTAATACGACACGCCCAAAATTGCTTTTATAAGAGTCGGAAGGGCGTTGAGTGATGACTTCCTCTAAAATGTCCTTGCTTAAATAGCGCATTCTATCACTCCTTTTCTTGGGATTTCTTTGTTCTCAGTATACTACAAGAGCACTGAAAAAATCAGTTTATTTAATGTTAAAAGTTACTCTATTGAAGGCAATGAGGTGTATAATAAGGACCAGATAAATGAGTTAGGAGAGTGAAACAGATGGAAGAGAAAAAAACATTTTATATGAGTGGCTACGTAGGAATTGCGAGCTTATTAGTTATTTTAATTGCGGGAATTGGTTTATTTATTTATGGAGCGAGTCATACCAATGGTGTTCTTGTTGTTTTAGGTATTATTTTGTTAATTGGGGCTATTTTATTTTTAAGTTCCTTAACTATTGTTAGTCCCAACCAGGCGAAAGCAATTTTATTTTTTGGTCGCTACTTAGGTACGATTAAAGAAAATGGGTTGTTTATTACCATTCCATTTACGCAAAAAATGAACATTTCTTTGAAAGTACGAAATTTCAATAGTTCTCTATTAAAAGTCAATGACTCTGATGGGAATCCAATCGAAATCTCTGCGGTCATCGTTTTTCGGGTAGTCGATACAGCTAAGGCGTTATTTAATGTCGATTATTATCAAGACTTTGTGGAAATTCAAAGCGAAACGGCAATCCGGCATGTAGCAACACAATATCCTTATGACACTTTTTCAGATAATGATGTAACTCTGCGAGGAAATACCGAACAAATTTCCGAGGAGTTAACCAAAGAATTGCAAGAACGCTTAGCAGTGGCTGGTGTAGAGGTTATCGAAACACGGTTGAATCATTTAGCTTATGCAACTGAAATTGCTAGCTCCATGTTGCAAAGACAGCAAGCAAAAGCAATCTTAGCGGCCCGACAAACAATTGTTGAAGGTGCGGTAAGCATGACACAAATGGCCTTAGAACAGATCGAAGAAGGGCAAGAAATTAATTTTACCGACGAACGAAAAGTACAACTTATTAATAATTTACTAGTCTCAATCATTACTGATAAAGGCACACAACCAGTTATTAATACAGGCGATGTTTCTTCTTAAAGAGGAAGCAACGCTAAAAATAGCAAAAAAGAGTCATCTTTCCGATGACTCTTTTTTTTGATAAACACGAACATTATATAATTTTAATATATAATATTTCGGTTTTTCTTTGACATCTCTTTTTCTCATTGTTAGAATAACAGTGAAAAAAGGCGGAAGGAGTTATTACATTCATGAAACCATTAGTCGCTGTGATTATGGGAAGTACCTCAGACTGGGCAACGATGAAAGCTGCTTGTCTTGTGTTGGAAGAGTTGGAAATTCCTTATGAAAAACGAGTGATATCAGCACATAGGACCCCTGACTTGATGTTTCGTTTTGCAGAGGAATCACGAACAAAAGGATTGAAGGTTATTATCGCTGGCGCTGGTGGAGCGGCCCATTTACCAGGGATGGTAGCTGCAAAGACAACCTTACCTGTCATTGGTGTTCCAGTTAAAACACGAACATTAAACGGTATTGATTCACTGTTGTCTATTGTGCAGATGCCAGGGGGAGTTCCTGTAGCAACAACTGCGATTGGCTCAGCAGGTGCTACCAATGCTGGGTTATTAGCTGCAGAAATACTAAGTATTGATGATTTACAGTTAGCAGAAAGAATCCAAGCAAGACGACAATCATTGGAAAAAGCGGTTATGGAAAGTGGGGAACAACTTGAATAAACCTTTAAAAGTCGGAGCAACTATTGGCATTATAGGTGGGGGACAGTTAGGGCGAATGCTAGTCATGAGTGGTAAAAAAATGGGTTTCCAAATGATTGTGTTGGACCCGACGCCTGATAGTCCAGCTGGTCAAGTAGCTGACCGGCAAATTGTGGCAGCCTTTAATCAGCCCTCTGCTTTAACTGAACTAGCAGAGTTATGCGATGTGATCACCTATGAATTTGAAAATATTGAAGTGGCCTCCCTAGAAAAGGCCATTCCACTAGAAAAGTTGCCACAAGGAACAGAATTGTTAAAAATTACTCAAAATCGATTGCTTGAAAAAACGTTTCTTCAATCGATTGGCTGTAAGATTGCCCCTTTTGCGGAAGTAAAAAGCCAGAAAGAGCTGCCACAAGCAATAGAAAAGATTGGTTTTCCATGTGTCTTAAAAACTATTCAAGGTGGATACGATGGAAAAGGACAAGTCGTCTTAAAATGCGAAGAGGATTTCTCCCAAGCGACTAAATTATTAGCTAACGCCACTTGTGAATTAGAAAAGTGGGTGCCTTTCACTAAAGAACTTTCAATCATCGTTGCAGGGAATAAGCATGGTTACCAAAGCTTTCCTGTATCTGAAAACATTCATCGAAAGAATATCTTGCATGAATCAATTGTGCCCGCTCGAATTTCTGAGAATGTGCAACAAAAAGCAGCGGAATTGGCGCAACACATTGCTGAGGAATTAAATTTATCTGGGGTTTTAGCTATCGAACTGTTTTTAACGGATTCAGAAGAGTTGTACGTCAATGAATTAGCGCCACGGCCTCATAACTCAGGTCATTACTCTATTGAAGCTTGCTCATTTAGTCAATTTGATGCGCATATTCGAGGGATTAGCAATTGGGGCATTGGGTTACCCCAGTTACTTCAACCAGTGGTTATGGTGAATCTCTTAGGCGAACACTTAGAAAAAAGCTACCAGTTATGCACGTCAAAACCCACTTGGCAAGTCCATTACTATGGGAAAGCCGAATCAAAAGTTGGCAGAAAAATGGGCCACGTCACCATTACAACACCTTGCTTATCAGAAACGTTAAAGGAAATTGAGACTGTTGGTATTTGGAACGTAACTTAATAAATGCTTGCTCCAAGCAAGTTTTTTATTTTTATATTCGAAAAACACGAACGATTATTGTTTTTTTATAACTAATGTAAGTTTTTGTCTGATGTAAATCAGCTGACTTAGAAAGAATAGGGTTCATGAAGCTAACGAGAAGAGGGAAAGAATGGAAAAGAAAGCACTTGTGTATACAGGAAAAGCGAAGAAGTTGTATCAAACAGAAAATGCAGCGGTTCTTTTTGTGGAATATCTTGATCAAGCAACAGCTTTAAACGGTCAAAAAAAAGACAAAGTTCTTGGAAAAGGCGCTTTAAATAATCAAATCACTAGTCTAATTTTTGAACATTTACAGCAACAGAAGATTCCCAATCATTTTATCAAAAAAGTATCTGAACACGAACAATTAATTCAGGCCGTAGAAATGATTCCTTTGGAAGTTGTCGTACGTAATTATGCGGCAGGAAGTTTTTCAAAGCGTTTAGCGATTGAAGAGGGCACTAAATTAGTGACGCCCATTATTGAATTTTATTACAAAGAAGATCGTCTGGATGATCCTTTTATTAACGAAGACCATATTCAATTTCTAAAAGTAGCCACTCCTGCTGAAATTGTGGAGATTAAAGCATTGGCTTTACAAATTAATCAGGCGCTTAGTCAACTCTTTCAACGCCTCAATATTTGTTTGATCGATTTTAAAATCGAGATTGGTCGGACGAAGGCCAATCAATTGTTACTGGCAGATGAAATTTCTCCAGACACCTGTCGTTTATGGGATTTAAACACAAACGAACATCTGGATAAAGATGTTTATCGCCGTGAATTAGGAGAAATAGTTCCTGTATATGAAGAAGTTTTACAACGTTTACTAACAGCTAATTGAGGAGGAAGCGCGTATGTATTTTGTCAAAGTCTATGTTACGTATAAAGAATCAATTTTGGATCCCCAAGGTGAAGCGGTTAAGGAAGCAGTCCATCGGCTTGGTTTTACAGAAGTAGCCGAAATCCGTGTCGGTAAGTATTTTGAAATGCACGTCCAGCAGACAGAAGCAATTGAAGAGAAAATTGAACAAATTTGTGATCAACTATTAGCCAATGTAAATATGGAATCCTATCGTTTTGAAATTTTATCTTTGGAGGAAATTTAAATGAAATTGGCAGTGATTGTTTTTCCAGGATCCAATTGTGATGCAGACTTATTGTGGGCTGTCAAAGAGGTGATGGGCGTCGATGCAGAATTTGTCCGACACGATGCCACTTCTTTAGCAAAATTTGATGGCGTGTTATTGCCTGGTGGTTTTTCTTATGGCGATTACTTGCGTTGTGGTGCAATTGCTCGGTTTTCGCCAATTATCAATGAGGTGATTCGCTTTGCTACAGAAGGCAAAATGGTTTTTGGTACTTGTAACGGCTTTCAAATTTTAACAGAAATTGGCTTACTTCCTGGCACTTTGCTAAGAAATGATTCGCTTCGTTTTATTTGTAAAAGTGTCCCATTGAAAGTGAATACGCACACAAAGTTTACAAGCGAGTATCCTGAAAATGTTTCGATACATTTACCAGTAGCACATGGCGAAGGGAATTACTATTGTGATGAAAAAACGTTGAAAGAGCTGAAAGAAAAGAACCAAATTGTTTTTACGTATCAAGAAAGGGTGAACGGTAGTCTTGCGAATATTGCTGGTATTTGTAATGAACAGGGCAATGTTTTAGGAATGATGCCTCATCCGGAACGAGCGATGGAAGAATTGTTAGGTTCAACAGATGGACGCAGTTTTTTTGCTTCAATCATTAAAAACTTTGGAAAGGAATTAAGCCAATGATGAATGAACCAACACCAAAAGAAATCAAGGAGACACGGTTGTATGCAGAATGGGGACTAACAGATGAAGAATATCATCAGATTGAGACCATTTTGCAAAGAGAACCTAATTATACAGAAACTGGCTTATTCTCCGTGATGTGGAGTGAACATTGCTCTTACAAAAATTCCAAGCCCGTTTTAAAAAAGTTTCCGACGGAAGGGCCACAAGTGCTTCAAGGTCCTGGTGAAGGAGCTGGGATTGTCGATATTGGTGACGGATTAGCTGTTGTTTTTAAAGCAGAGAGCCATAATCATCCTTCTGCAGTAGAACCTTACGAAGGAGCAGCTACAGGCGTTGGTGGAATTATTCGCGATATTTTCAGTATGGGGGCGCGGCCGATTGCTTTACTGGATTCGTTAAGATTTGGCGAACTGACGGATGCACGAACACGTTATTTGTTTCAAGAAGTTGTGGCGGGGATTAGCGGTTATGGAAATTGTATTGGTATTCCAACCGTTGGCGGCGAAATTGCTTTTGAGCCATGTTATCAAGGAAACCCACTTGTTAATGCTATGTGTGTGGGATTGATTCGTCATGACGAGATTCAAAAAGGCCAAGCAAAAGGCGTCGGAAATAGCATTCTTTATGTAGGTGCGAAAACAGGACGAGATGGAATTCATGGTGCGACCTTTGCTTCAGAAGAATTTAGTGAAGGTGAAGAACAGCAACGATCTGCGGTACAAGTAGGTGATCCGTTTATGGAAAAATTATTATTGGAAGCTTGTCTTGATTTAATTAAAAATCATCAAGATATTTTAATCGGCATCCAAGATATGGGGGCGGCTGGCTTGGTTTCTTCAAGTGCTGAAATGGCATCAAAAGCAGGTTCAGGCTTGATTCTAGAGCTAGATAAAGTTCCGCAGAGAGAGACGCAGATGAGCCCCTATGAAATGCTCTTGTCTGAGTCCCAAGAACGGATGTTAATCTGTGTGGAAAAAGGAGCAGAACAGCAAGTTTGTGAATTGTTTCAAACGTATGACTTAGAAGCGGTAGCGATTGGCTCCGTAACAGATGATGGACAGTATCGTGTCTTTCACAGTGGCAAAATAGTCGCAGATGTACCAGTAGATGCTTTGGCAGAAGAAGCCCCTGTCTACCAGAAAGCCTATCAAGAACCAGAGCGGATGCGTGCTTTTAAAAAATTAGCGCCCTTCATTCCAGAAATTACGAATAGTACGGAATTATTAAAACGCCTATTGCAACAGCCAACGATTGCATCGAAAAAATCAGTTTACGAAACCTATGATAGTCAAGTACAAACGAATACAGTGGTGCAACCAGGAAGTGATGCAGCTGTTTTAAGAGTGCGGGGCACCAATAAAGCCTTAGCGATGACAACAGATTGTAATAGCCGTTATTTGTATTTAAATCCTGAAATTGGTGGGCAAATTGCGGTTGCAGAAGCAGCCCGTAATATTGTAGCAAGTGGAGCACAACCTTTGGCTATCACTGATTGTTTGAATTATGGTTCCCCTGATAAACCAGAAAGTTTTTGGGAATTATGGACGTCGGCGGATGGAATCGCCGCAGCCTGCCGTCAGCTAGGAACACCCGTGATTTCAGGGAACGTCTCTCTTTACAATGAAACAGATGGTCAAGCCATTTACCCTACGCCGATGATTGGCATGGTGGGCGTGATTGAAGATGTTTCACAAATTACCACACAAGCGTTTAAACAAGTGGATGACTTAATTTATCTCATCGGTGAAACCCACGCAGATTTTAACGGCTCAGAAATTCAAAAAATGCAACTGGGCCGAATTGAAGGGCAATTACGCTCATTTGATTTAAAAGAGGAAAAAGCAAACCAAGAATTAGTTTTAAAAGCAATTCAAGCAGGCCTAGTTGCTAGCGCGCATGATTGCGCTGAAGGCGGCGTTGCCGTTGCTTTAGCCGAGTCGGCTTTTGCTAACGAACTGGGGTTACAGGTGATACTGCCATTAAAAAAAGAATATCTATTTGCGGAGACGCAATCCCGTTTTATTCTTTCAGTTAGTCCCCAGCATCAGGAAGAATTTGAAACACTAATTGGAAAAAAAGCCCAACACATTGGGAAAGTGACTGAAACTGGTTTGGTCATCCATGCGTTAGATGATGTGATCAATTGTTCAACAAAAGAAGCCAAAGCCTTATGGGAGGATGCGATTCCATGTCTTATGAAGCAAAAAGCTTAAATGAAGAGTGTGGTATTTTTGGTATTTGGGGTCATCCTGATGCGGCACAAGTGACCTATTTTGGTTTACACAGCTTGCAGCATCGAGGCCAAGAAGGCGCGGGAATTGTGGCGAACAATTCTGGGAAATTAGATGGCCACCGTGATTTAGGTTTATTAGCAGAAGTATTCCAAAAGCAAGAACAACTGAATGCGTTAGAAGGAACGGCGGCTATTGGTCATGTACGCTATGCAACCGCTGGTACGGGTAGCGTGGATAATATTCAGCCATTTTTATTTAAATTTTATGATAGTCAAATTGGGTTAGCACACAATGGCAATTTGACAAATGCCAAGCGTTTACGAAAACAACTAGAAAGAGAAGGCGCTATTTTTCATTCTAATTCAGACACTGAAATTTTAATGCACTTGATTCGAAAAAGCACTGCTGCCTCGTTTCTCGATAAACTAAAAGAGAGCTTGAATTTGGTTAAGGGGGGCTTTGCTTATCTTTTATTAACAGAAACGATGATGATTGCTGCACTCGATCCCAATGGCTTTCGCCCTCTCTCCATCGGACAAATGAACAATGGGGCGTACGTTGTGGCATCCGAAACGTGTGCATTAGAAACAGTTGGGGCTCGCTTTATTCAAGATGTGGCGCCTGGTGAAGTAGTCATCATTTCTGATGAAGGCTTGAAAATAGAGGTTTTCACTACGGAAGTCCAACCAGCGATTTGCGCAATGGAATATATTTATTTTGCACGACCAGATTCAACTATTGCTGGAGTTAATGTGCATACAGCTCGTAAAAGAATGGGGAAGAACTTGGCAATCGAAAGTCCAGTCGCAGCTGATATGGTAATTGGGGTACCAAACTCGTCATTGTCTGCAGCTAGCGGCTATGCAGAAGAAGCACGGATTCCTTACGAACTAGGTTTAGTAAAAAATCAATATGTCGCTCGAACATTCATTCAGCCGACACAAGAATTAAGAGAACAAGGTGTCCGTATGAAACTATCGGCAGTTCGTGGCGTGGTCAAAGGAAAAAAAGTCATTTTAGTAGATGATTCGATTGTTCGCGGGACCACTATTCGACGCATTATCCATTTATTAAAAGAAGCAGAAGCGCAAGAAGTTCATGTCAGAATTGCTTCACCACCATTAAAATATCCGTGTTTTTATGGCATTGATATACAGACGCGGGACGAACTAATTGCGGCAAACTATTCAATTGAAGAGATCAAAGAGCAGATTGGCGCAGATTCGCTGGCTTTTTTGAGTGAAGCAGGGCTGATTGATGGGATTCAATTAAATTATGATGCTCCTTATTCTGGGCTGTGTATGGCTTACTTTAATGGAGACTATCCAACGCCTTTGTATGATTATG
Source organism: Enterococcus sp. DIV1758 (assembly GCF_051711985.1). Taxonomy (NCBI): domain Bacteria; kingdom Bacillati; phylum Bacillota; class Bacilli; order Lactobacillales; family Enterococcaceae; genus Enterococcus; species Enterococcus sp. DIV1758. The sequence goes on along the minus strand of NZ_JBIOOA010000001.1, from coordinate 1,556,054 downwards.
AAGAACAATATCAAGCATCCTTGAAAAAAGAAACTAGGAGGAATTGACATGGAAAATGCCTATTCAAAAGCTGGCGTAAATGTTGAGGCGGGATACGAAGTAGTGGAACGAATTCAAAAGCATAGCCAAAAGACACAACGGACGGGAACGTTGGGCATGCTTGGTGGTTTTGGTGGTTGTTTTGATTTAAGTAGTTACAAGCTTAAAGAACCAGTTTTGGTATCAGGAACGGATGGCGTAGGCACAAAGTTACTCTTGGCAATTGAAGAACAGAAACACGAGACAATCGGAATTGATTGTGTAGCAATGTGTGTCAATGATGTCGTCGCACAAGGCGCCGAACCGTTATATTTTTTAGATTATTTAGCGTTAGGGACCGTTAATCCAGCTAAAGTTGAAGCAATTGTTGCGGGTGTTGCGGCTGGCTGTTGTGAGGCGAATGCAGCCTTAATTGGGGGCGAAACAGCTGAAATGCCTGATATGTATGAAGCAGATGCTTATGACGTAGCTGGTTTTGCCGTAGGTATTGCTGAGAAAAGTCAACTCTTGACTCCAAGTAACGTAAAAGAAGGCGATTTCTTGATTGGTCTTCCTTCAAGTGGTCTTCATTCTAATGGTTACTCTTTAGTAAGAAATGTTTTTTTTAAGAAACATTCGTTTAAAACAACGGACAAGCTTCCAGAATTGGCACCCAAAACGTTAGGGGAAGAATTATTAACACCAACAAAAATTTACGTGAAGGAATTATTACCATTGTTAAAAGCAGGACTCGTGCATGGTGCTGCGCATATTACTGGCGGCGGGTTTTTAGAAAATCTACCAAGAATGTTTCCTTCTTCATTAGCTGCAGAGATTCAATTAAATAGTTGGCCAGTGCTACCAATTTTTAAATTGATTCAAAAATACGGTGAAATTCCATCTGAAGAAATGTATGAAATTTTCAATATGGGCTTAGGGATGATTTTAGCGGTGAGTCCAGAGCATGTTGAAAAAGTTCAGGAGCTTTTACCAGAAGCTTTTGAAATTGGTCGTTTGGTACCTAGGAAAACGAAAGCCGTTATTTTTAAGGAAGCCTTATGAAGATAGCTGTTTTTGCATCTGGCAATGGTAGCAATTTTGAGGCGATTGCTGCAGCTTTTTCCCAAAAAAAAATCGCAGGGCAGTTGAGCTTAGTCTTTTGTGACCAGCCTGAAGCCTATGTATTGACCCGTGCCCAAAAACGCAAGATTCCCGTTGTTTGCTTTTCGCCATCTGATTTTCCATCTCGTGGGCAGTATGAAGAACAAGTATTGAAACATTTAAAAGAGCATCAGATCGATTTAATCGTGTTAGCTGGTTATTTGAGAATTATCGGCAAGACTTTACTGGAGGCTTATCCAAAGAGAATCGTCAATATTCATCCTTCGCTGTTACCTAGTTTTCCAGGTCTTCACGGAATTGAAGAGGCATTTCATTATGGAGTGAAAATAACAGGAATCACTATCCATTATGTTGACTCTGGGGTTGATACAGGACCGATTATTTTCCAAACAACCACCAAGATTGATACTGAAGATACATTGGACACATTAGCAGAGAAAATTCATGCTCTTGAGCACGAATGGTACCCAAAAATAATTTCACAAATTGTAAAGGAGACAATGAAATGACCAAAAGAGCATTGATTAGCGTTTCAGACAAAACAGGAGTGACAACATTTGCAGCAGGCTTAGTTGCAAATGGCTTTGAAATTATCTCTACTGGGGGAACAAGGACTGTCTTAGAAGAAGCGGGGGTACCGACACTTGCTATTGACGACATCACTGGCTTTCCAGAAATGTTAGATGGCCGTGTCAAAACGTTACATCCGAATATCCATGGCGGACTTTTGGCAAAAAGGGGAAACCAAGCGCATCAAAAAGCACTGACTGAACAAGGCATTCACTTTATTGACCTTGTAGTAGTGAATCTTTATCCATTTAAAGAAACAATTTTAAAACCAGCGATTTCTGAAGCAGAAGCGATTGAAATGATTGATATTGGCGGTCCTAGCATGTTACGTTCAGCGGCAAAAAATTATCAAGACGTAACAGCAGTGGTTGATCCTAGTGATTATGAACAGGTATTAAGTGAAATTAGCAGCACTGGAACTAGCCAGTTAACCACTAGAAAAAGATTGGCAGCAAAAGTCTTTCGTCATACCGCTGCTTATGACGCGCTTATCGCTGACTATTTAACGACGCAAGTGGGTGAAACTGAACCAGAGAAACAGACGCTTACTTATGAACGTAAGCAAACATTGCGTTATGGCGAAAATAGCCATCAACAAGCCACCTTTTATCAATCCGTTGTACCTGTATCATTATCCATTGCTTCCGCTCGACAACTTCATGGCAAAGAACTGTCATATAACAATATTCGAGATGCTGATGCAGCGCTCCGGATTGCTAGCGAGTTTACAGAACCTACGGTCGTCGCTGTCAAACATATGAACCCATGTGGAATTGGAACAGGAAAAACGATTTTGGCAGCCTATCGTCAGGCATTTGAAGCAGATCCAGTTTCAATTTTTGGTGGCATTGTTGTTTTGAATCGTCCAGTGGACCAAGCGACTGCGGCTGAAATGCATCAAATCTTTTTAGAGATAATTATTGCGCCTAGTTTTGAAGAAGAAGCTCTGGCACTGTTATCTCAGAAAAAGAATCTTCGTTTGTTAACGTTAGATTTTCATGCTCAAGAAAAAAAAGCGGTGGAATTAGTTTCTGTTATGGGCGGGTTATTAATTCAAGAACAAGATACAGTTGTTGAAAATGAACAAGCATGGCAAGTAGTTACAGAGCGCCAACCCACACCAGCTGAAAGAGACGCATTGAACTTTGCTTGGAAAGCAGTCAAGCATGTAAAATCAAATGCTATTGTTTTAGCCAATGAAAGTCAAACAGTGGGAATTGGCGCTGGTCAAATGAATCGAATTGGGTCAGTAAAAATTGCAGTTGATCAAGCCCAAGCAGCTGGAAAATTACAAGGGGCCGTCTTAGCAAGTGATGCCTTTTTCCCCATGGCAGATAGCGTGGAATATGCTGCACAACATGGCATTCAAGCAATTATTCAGCCAGGTGGGAGCATTAAAGACCAAGCATCAATCGATCTAGCGAATCATTATGGCATTGCGATGATTTTTACTGGGACTCGTCATTTCAAACATTAATTTTTAAAGGAGAAACCGATGAATATATTAGTGATTGGGCGTGGTGGTCGTGAACATGCAATCGCCAAAAAATTACAGCAAGAAAACAAAGTCAAGATTGTTTATTGTGCACCAGGTAATCCTGGTATGAGTGGTGATAATATTCGGACTGTACCTATCAGTGAAGAGCAGCAAACGGAACTAATTCAATTTGCGAAGAATAATCAGATTGATTGGACATTCGTCGGACCGGAAACGCCATTAATTGAAGGAATTGTAGATGCCTTTCAAGCAGCGGGATTACTAATTTTTGGCCCGACAAAAGCAGCTGCAATAATTGAAGGTTCAAAAAGTTTTGCGAAAGATTTTATGCAAAAATACCAGATTCCAACGGCGGAATATCGGGTCTTTCGACGTTTGGCACCTGCCTTAGAATATATTGAAAAGCAAGGAGTACCAATTGTTATTAAGGCAGATGGTTTGGCAGCTGGAAAAGGAGTAGTAGTTGCCGAAACAAAAGCAGCCGCAAAACGGGCGCTAGTTGCGATGATGGAGGACCAACAATTTGGAGCAAGCGGTCAAACGGTCGTAATCGAAGAATTTTTGCAAGGAGAAGAATTTTCCTTAATGGCCTTTGTTTCTAATGAGAAGGTATATCCGATGGTGATTGCTCAAGATCATAAGCGGATTTTCGATGGGGATGCTGGGCCGAATACAGGGGGGATGGGTGCTTACACACCAGTGCCTCAGATCCCAGAAGAAGCGGTTCAGCAAGCCATTAGCCAAGTCCTGAAACCGACTGCTAAAGGAATGGTGGCTGAAAAACGTCCGTTTCAAGGGATTTTATATGCTGGTTTAATCCAAACAGCAACTGGCCCCAAGGTTATTGAATTTAATGCTCGATTTGGGGATCCAGAAACACAAGTTGTGTTGGCACGTTTAGAGAGTCCCCTTTCAGAAATAATTTCTTCATTGCTGGCGAAAGAGCAACCAACGATTGCATGGAATGAGTTAGCGAGTGTTGGTGTTGTTGTAGCAGCAGAAGGCTATCCTAATCAATACAAGACAAATCTACCATTGCCCGAAATGTCTGGTGAAACCATCTATTATGCAGGGGTAACTCGTTCAGAACAGGCTTTGGTTTCGGCTGGCGGACGAATCTTTTTAGCAGAAGCAACTGCTTCGACTCTTGAAGAAGCCCACAAAAAAGTTTATCAAACATTGGATAATTACTCATTTCCTGGAATGTACTATCGAAAAGATATAGGCGTGAAAGGCTTGATTTAGGATTTTTAAAACAGAGGCAAGGACATTTAATTGGATGTTTCCTTGTCTTTTTTTTATTGCAAATTCAGATAGGGAGGCATAAACTGATAGTATATCCATCATTAAACTAGAGGAGAAAGCTAAATTAATGAGAGAAAAGCAGATTGAAAAAGTTAGTCAGGGATTGTTTATTGTTACAAGTATTTTAGCAGTCAGTTTACTATTATTAAGTGCGGTGGTCTATCCTGATTTACCAGCTCATGTGCCCATTCATGTGAATTTTTGGGGCGAGGGTAATTCATTTGGCCCAAGATCTAGTATATTTATGTGGCCAGCGGTCCTGTTTGGCTTGAGTATTTATCAACGAAGTTATCAATCAGTACAACCATATGGCAGATGGCTGAAGGTATTATTAATTATTGTTAATCTTGGCGCTTTGTTTAGTATTCTGCGTCTATTTATTAATTTGTTGGTTTGAAAGGATCGAAAGGTGAGAAAATGAGAAAGTTAATTTTGGTTTTTGTGGGATGTGTCATGGTCTTTTGGTTATGGCCTAATCAAGCGGTGGCTGTAGCTGGAGGCTATGGCGGTGGACGTGTAGAAAGTCCTAGCGGGGGCAATCCCTCGAATGGTTTTTCGTCAGGCAGTAATGGATCAAGAAGTTATGTTCATCATCATGAGACCGGATCCAGCAACACAACGCCACTGGAAGGCTTAATTTCAACAGTGTTTTTTGTTCTTTTTGGGGGCGCGATGATTTGGCAAAGACGCCGTAGAAATCAACCAGTCAATGAAGGTGCTTTTCAAGAAATGTGGGCAGCATTACCTGGAACATCAAAAGAAAAAAAGGCACTCTTAAAAGAAATACAACAAACGTTTTTAGAAATACAACAAGCGTGGGATCAAGAAAATTTGTCTGTAGTCAAAGATAACTATACAGAAAAACTTTATCAAAAACATCTTGCAGTATTACAAGAAAATCAACAAGCGGGCATCAGAAATCATGTAAAAAAAGTGAAAGTAGCGCCAGCTTCGAATTATCATCATATTAGTGAAACCAGTTTTTCACTGATGCTTCATTTTTCTTGTATTGACTACGAGGAAGATACTCAAAGCGGTCGTGTTTTATCGGGATACAAGCATCAAAAACAATATTTTTCACAACTTTGGTATTTTGATTACAATCCATCTCTTGGAAAATGGCAAGCAGACTTCATTCAACCTAAAGGATAGTGCTAAAAAGCGCTTGGGGTTTAAATCCCAAGCGCTTTTTTATTCTTCGATGCGTTTTACAAGCTGTATTTTTTTATTTAATACGTAAATCAGGATACCGCCGACTGTCATTGAAAGAAGTTCACCAAGTCCAACGGTCAACCATGTGTACCAAAAAGGTAACTGATAAAAGAACGTTAAGGGTCCGGCGACAGTGAACATGGACAAAGCAAAAAGAATGGCCGTTAGCATCAGTTTAATCAATAAATTTTGCTGATTTTTTGTCGCCAAATAGGCAATCCATAAGACTGCGCACGTGCCAGCGCTACCGATGACTATATCGATGATACCAAGAGGCGAAGCGGTGTTGGCAATCGCAACCCCTAACGTAATGGACCAGATATATCGCTTGTTAAAAACGCCTAAATAATTAAATAATTCGGCAAGACGAAGCTGTATCGGACCAAAACTAAGCGGAGCGAGAAGTACAGTGACAACGACATACAAAGCGGTAACCAGCGCCATTTTAGCCAAAACCGTAGCTGACCACGTACTGGTTTGTGGATTTGATGAATGATTCATTTGAGATTCTCCTTTATAAAACAACGACGTGTTTTAGTGATAACCATAACCAAAGGAAGGGCAGTAAAGCCAACTGAAGTGTTATGGTGTGAGCTGCCTCACTGTGTTACATGTTACTGAAGAACAGACACTCTGTAAAGTCTTTTTATTTCATGGTCCAACCACCATCGATGGTCATAACTGTGCCATGGATATAATCAGCGTCATCACTAGCTAGAAATAATGAAAGTTTTGCTACTTCTTGTGGCTGTGCCCAACGGCCCGCGGGTGTTTCACGTGCTACCCAAGTAGCCATTTCGCCTTCTCCTGCAAAATCAGCTGCGTTCATGGGTGTTTGGATGGCACCTGGCGCAATCGCATTTGCTCGAATGCCTAATTTGGCATAATCGTAGGAAAGTTGTTTTGTATACCCGATGATTGCGTGTTTGGAGGCAGTGTACGCTGCGCCGCCGCCCCCAGCTACTAAGCCAGCGATAGATGACATATTAACGATTACTCCTTTTTTTTGTTGGAGGAAATAAGGTAATAGAGCATTGGTCACTAAAAAGACACTTTTTAAATTGGTTGCTAAAATTTGATCCCATAAAGCTTCCGAAGTTTCTAGAGAAGGACGATAATCATCTAAAATACCTGCCGTATTTAATAAAATATCAATTTGGCCGTTGTTTTTCACAATTTGTTTCATCGTGGCTTGCACAAATGAGGGAGAAGACACATCACCGACAAAATAAGTAAATGGCTTAGTAGAATCTGGATTAACCAGTGCGGCTGTCTGTTTTAACCCCGTTTCGTCTAGGTCGATGCCAATAACTTCAGCGCCCTGTTCAGCAAAGGCAATTGCTTGTGCTTGGCCAATCCCTGAAGCTGCACCGGTTACAAGCACCCGTTTTGTTTCAAATTCTTTTGGCATAAGAAAAACTCCTTTAAACATTTAAAAATTAAGGTCTGGAAGAACGAGCAATCGCCGTAATCTGCCAGACCTTATGTGTGTAGTTATGCTTCAACAATCACCCAATCTTCTGCTAAGACATCACAAGGTGTTGGTGAAAACATGCTGTAGCCTTCATCAGAAGTTTTGATTAAAAAATACGGGGTAACTTGTAAAAATTCACCTTCGGAGGTGCCAATTTCATCACGTAATTCAATAAAAAGTTCAAAACCGCTCCAGCCTTTACGTACGGCTTTTTTTCCTTCTTTAATCTGTGGCAATACTTCTTCAAATGTCATTTGCTTGTGCTCCTTTTTCGTTAAATGGTAGTTCGTGATAGCTCGTTGCGCCTTTTTCAATTGTCAACTGACCGTTAAGTAGATCCGTCATTTCAGCTATAAATGTTTCTGTTGCTTGTTCATCTACTAAACAAATTAACTGAATAGACTCTGTGTAAATAGTTTCTTTAAGCGTGTAGGGACTATGTTCTAAAAAGGCTTGGGTTTTTCCTAATAAAGGATAGGCGATCGTAATCAATAGTTCTTGTTGCAATTTGCCAATGACTAAACCAATTTCATCTAAAGTGTGGGAAAGAGCATGACTATATGCTCGGATTAAACCACCAGTGCCTAATTTTATTCCGCCAAAATAACGAGTGACAACAGCCACTACGTTGATTAACTCTTTTTTCTTTAAGACTTCCAGCATTGGAACACCAGCAGTGCCACTAGGTTCTCCGTCATCGCTGCTCCGCTGAATGTCATTTTTTTCGCCGATCACAAAAGCACTACAATTATGATTGGCTTTCCAATGTTCTTTTTTTATTGCGGCGATAAAGGCTTTTGCTTCTTCTTCTGATGTTACGCGCTTTACAGAACAGATAAACCGCGATTTCTTGATTTCAATCTCGCTGAAACCATCTTGTTTGACTGTAATATAGCTTTCTAACATATGGGCATCCTTTTCTCTCGTAATAAAGTCAGTATAAAAAAGAATCAACTGAATAGCAACTTTTTCTCTCATCTTTTTTGTGAGATTTTTGGAAAAAAACGTTATAATAAGGTATGATAGAGAAAAGGGAGGCGCTGGAAAATGGTACATACACGACAGAAAAAATATGATACAATTACTCATTATTTGAAAACGAATGGCGGTTCCCAAGTTACCTTGACCTTTACCCAGTTTGATGAATTGTTATTCCCTCATTCTGGTTTACCAAAAACTGCTAAGACAGATGTCGATTGGTGGGCGAACGATTATAAGCATCCAGAAAAAGGCGCTTATGGTTGGTTGAATGCGAGTTATCAAGTAGTTCAAGTGAATTTGGAAAAAGAATATGTGGTATTTAATAAATTGCTGAAGTCAGCATGGTACGTTTAAACCAGGATTGTATCCGCTTTAAAAAACAAGAATGATTGACAAAAATTAACTTTACACTATAATATTTTTAATAGATAATGTTGAAAATTGAAAAAGGCAATGGTAAAAGGGGCTGTTAAAATGTCAAAAAAAACAATTATGTTAGTTTGCTCCGCTGGAATGAGTACTAGTTTACTTGTTACAAAAATGCAAAAAGCAGCATTTAATCAAGGCTTAGATGCCCATATATTTGCGGCTTCTGCATCGGAAGCAGAAACGAATTTAGAAAATAATCCAGTCGATGTGTTATTGTTAGGTCCACAAGTTCGTTATATGAAGAGTGATTTTGAAAAGCGTCTATCACCAAAAGGTATCCCAACAGATGTCATTAGCATGTCTGATTACGGCTTAATGAACGGCGAAAAAGTCTTGGAACAAGCCTTGGGTTTGTTAGCACAAGCAGATAAAAAAGAGTAAAAACAAGTTGTTTTTTCGAGAATCTTCGAAAAAGCAACTTGTCTTTTTTTTCGCAAAAAAGCTAGAGAAATGCGTATTTTATAATTGAGGTGGTTAACATGGAAGACTTGCATGGACGTAAAATAATTCTTGAAGAAACAGAACGTTCAATACAGACAAAACTGGTTTATTTATCAACAATGTTAGAGCGTTCACCCCTAACAATTCAATGTCAGCGGTGCGGGGAAGTCGTATCCAAAAAAGAAAACAAACTGGCGACAAATGTATACTACTGTCATGCGTGCATTCAATTAGGCCGTGTGACTTCTTGTCAAAAATTTTGTCATTTACCAGAAAGGCCCAATAGCCCAAGAACTGTCTTTTTTGAGTGGTCTGGACAATTAACAAAGGGACAGCAAGCGATCTCGGTTGAACTTTGTGAGACAGCAAAAGCAAGAGAGAATCGCTTAGTGTGGGCAGTTACAGGTGCAGGCAAAACAGAAATGTTATTTGCTGTTTTGCACCAAACCTTACAAGAAGGGGGGCGGATTGCGCTGGCTTCGCCGCGTGTCGATGTTTGCTTAGAACTGTTTCCCAGAATCCAAGCGGTTTTTCCTCACGAAGCAATTGCTTTACTTCATGGAAACAGTCAAGAGCCGTATCGTTATACGAAACTAGTGATTTGCACCACGCATCAATTATTGAAATTCCATCAAGCATTTGATTTACTTATCGTTGATGAAGTCGACTCTTTTCCTTTTGTTAATAACGAGCATCTTTATTATGGAGTGCGTAACGCACGAAAAAAAAGAAGTAGTTTGGTGTACTTAACAGCAACCCCTACGAAAGAATTGCGGAAGCTTTTACAGCAAAAGAAGTTAGCGGCCAGTATTTTGCCAGCAAGATATCATCGTAGGCCATTACCTGTGCCACGCCGATTTTGGGTTCAGTCGTGGCAACGTCTTTCTAGCAAAAATATTAAAATCATTGCATATCATTTGAAACGTTTATTGGTGCGTAATTCAGTTTTACTATTTTGCCCAAGTATTTCATTAATTCACCAATTGCATGCATTAATAGCTGAGCGATTTTCCGACAAAAAAGTTGTCGACGTTTATGGTAGTGATGAGCTTCGTCTAGAAAAAGTTCAAGCAATGCGTCAGCAGAAAACGGATATTTTGATCACTACAACCATTTTAGAACGTGGTGTGACTTTTGATGCAGTCTCAGTTATTGTTTATGGTGCCAATCATCGAGTCTTCACTTCTTCAACACTTGTCCAAATTGCGGGTCGAGTCGATCGAAGACAAGAATTCAATTACGGCGAAGTTTTATTTTTACATGATGGGGAAACAAGAGACATGAAAGAGGCAATTCGGCAAATAAAGCAAATGAATCGCTTGGCTAGCAAACGAGGGATGTTAGATGGATTGTAAAAATTGCGCAAGCCCCATTCGTTTGGAGATAACATTAAAAATGCTCTTATGTTTTAAAAAATGGGCGAGGCCTTCACTTTGCCAGCACTGCCAAGCAAAGTTCCAGAAACTGCCAATGATAGGCACTTGTTTTGGCTGTAATCGCGTCTGCCAAGAGCGCTATTGTTTTGATTGTCAAAGGTGGCAGCTGCTTTATCCAGAGTATTCTTTTCATAATGCAGCGTTGTTTCATTATGATGAAGGAATGCAAGAGTGGATGGAACGCTATAAATTTCAAGGAGACTATCGCTTAAGAATGTGTTTTAACGAGGAAATCAACTTTTACTTTCAGCAACAATCTGCGGACTATATTATTCCGGTGCCCTTATCCGAAAAGCGAATGCAAGAACGAGGCTTCAACCAAGTAATTGGCTTACTAGAAGCGGCTGATGTTCCGTACAGCCCTTTTTTAATTAGAAAAGAGGAAAATGTTCCGCAATCTAAGAAAACTAGAAAGGAAAGGATGCAGTTGCAACAACCATTTGTCATCCAAAAAGAAAACCAAAAAAAATTAAAAAATTGTTCTATTATTTTGGTGGATGATATCTATACCACTGGACGAACTCTTTTTCACGCAGCTGCTGTTATCAATGACTGTTATCCTAAAAGTTTGAATACGTTTACTCTCGCGCGGTAAAAAGAAAAGAACTCATAAATTTGATGACTATTTTGTTGGCAAAACCCAGATTATTCGATATAATGAAATTAAGAAGAAGGGAATTAAAGAGTGGTCCTTTAATCTTTTCTTTACTGGTAGATGAAAGGGGTAATTGTTATGTTTAGATATAATGTACGTGGAGAAAATATCGAGGTAACCGAAGCGATTCGAGACTATGTTGAGAAAAAAGTCGGTAAATTAGAAAGATATTTCAGCGATTCACCTGAAGCAACGGTTCACGTGAATTTGAAAGTGTACACTGAAAAAACAGCCAAAGTCGAGGTTACTATTCCTCTTCCTTATCTAGTTTTACGAGCTGAAGAAACGTCACCTGATTTATACGCAAGTATTGATTTGGTTGTCGATAAATTAGAACGACAAATTCGTAAATTTAAAACAAAAATCAACAGAAAATCTCGTGAAACAGGACGTAACAATACAAAAGCCGCTGTCTTCTTAGTTGGTGAAGAAACAGAAGAAACACCTTCAGAATTAGACATCGTTCGTACAAAACGTCTATCATTAAAACCGATGGACAGTGAAGAAGCTGTTTTACAAATGAACATGTTAGGACACAACTTCTTTATTTTTGAAGATGCTGAAACAAATGGAACAAGCATTGTTTACCGTCGTAAAGATGGCAAATATGGCTTGATTGAAACAGACTAAAGCTTAAAATAAGAGCTGAAATGCCTTCGTGCATTTCAGCTCTTTAAACATCTTTAAAGCACGGAGTAAAGAAAAAATAAAGAAATACATAAAATAACTTTAAAAGTTTCTCTTTTAAAGGAAAATGTCTGTAAAATAGAGAGAAATGGTTTTCTTTCTCGTCAAGTAATGATAAAATAAAACGGATAGATTGTGCTTCTTGTACAAAAAGGATACAAAAATAAAAAGAGGTAATTGAAAGGAACACAGATACCAATGGCAAATTTTTTGAAAAAAATGATTGAAAACGATAAAAAAGAATTAAGACGATTAGAAAAAATCGCCGATAAAATTGATGCACATGCAAGTGCAATGGAACAACTAAGCGATGAACAATTACGTGAAAAAACAGATGAATTTAAAGCCCGTTATCAAAAAGGGGAAACCTTAGACGAACTATTACCAGAAGCGTTTGCGGTTGTCCGTGAAGCTGCTAAACGAGTACTAGGTTTATTCCCGTACCGTGTCCAATTAATGGGTGGGATTGTGCTTCATGACGGGAACATTCCTGAAATGAGAACAGGTGAAGGGAAAACCTTGACTGCCACAATGCCTGTATACTTGAATGCACTATCTGGCGAAGGAGTACACGTTGTTACAGTTAATGAATACTTAGCAACCCGTGACTCTAACGAAATGGGAGAATTATATAATTTCTTAGGCTTAAGCGTTGGCTTAAACATTAACTCTAAATCTTCTGATGAAAAACGTGAAGCGTATAACTGTGATATCACTTATAGTACAAATAACGAATTAGGATTTGACTATTTGCGTGATAACATGGTTGTTTATCGCAGCCAAATGGTTCAACGTCCATTAAACTATGCAATTGTCGATGAAGTGGATTCAATCTTAATTGACGAAGCAAGAACCCCATTAATTATTTCTGGACAAGCTGAAAAATCGACAGCACTCTATACGCGTGCCGATAATTTTGTCAAACGCTTAAAAGAAGATGAAGATTACAAAATTGATATTCAGTCTAAAACAATTGGTTTAACAGAAGCAGGGATTGAAAAAGCTGAAGAAACTTTCGGATTGGATAACCTTTACGATATTGAAAATACAGCATTAACGCACCATTTAGATCAAGCGTTACGGGCAAACTATATCATGTTATTAGACATTGATTACGTGGTTCAAGACAATAAAGTCTTAATTGTTGACCAATTTACTGGTCGTATCATGGATGGTCGTCGTTATTCTGATGGCTTACATCAAGCGATTGAAGCAAAAGAAGGCGTCGAAATTGAAGATGAAACAAAAACAATGGCGACGATTACGTTCCAAAACTACTTCCGGATGTACAAAAAACTAGCCGGGATGACTGGTACTGCTAAAACAGAAGAAGAAGAATTCCGTGAAATTTACAATATTCAAGTCATTCAAATCCCAACCAATCGTCCAATTATCCGTGACGATCGTCCAGATTTACTTTATCCAACCTTAGAAAGTAAATTTAATGCAGTGGTGGAAGATATTAAAGAACGTTACCACAAAGGGCAACCAGTGTTGGTAGGGACTGTTGCGGTAGAAACATCAGAATTACTTTCTGATAAATTAAACGCAGCTAAAATTCCTCATGAAGTATTAAATGCGAAAAATCACTTTAAAGAAGCCGAAATCATTATGAACGCCGGTCAAAAAGGCGCAGTTACAATTGCAACAAATATGGCTGGTCGTGGAACGGATATTAAACTTGGTTTAGGTGTACTTGAACTAGGTGGTCTAGCAGTTATCGGGACAGAACGTCATGAGTCACGTCGTATTGATAATCAGTTGCGTGGACGTGCAGGACGCCAAGGGGATCCAGGGGTTTCACAATTTTATTTATCTTTAGAAGATGACTTAATGAAACGCTTTGGTTCAGAACGAATTAAAACATTCTTAGAACGAATGAATGTGCAAGAAGAAGATGCAGTTATTCAAAGTAAAATGTTTACTCGCCAAGTAGAATCTGCTCAAAAACGTGTGGAAGGAAATAACTATGACACACGTAAAAATGTCTTACAATACGATGACGTGATGCGCGAGCAACGTGAAGTTATTTATGCGCAACGACAAGAAGTAATTATGGAAGAAAATGACTTGTCTGATGTATTGATGGGCATGGTAAAACGGACGATTGGCCGAGTGGTGGATAGCCATACACAATTAGAAAAAGAAGAATGGAATTTAGATGGGATTGTCGATTTTGCAGCCTCAACGCTTGTCCATGAAGATACGATTTCTAAAAAAGACTTAGAAAATAAATCAGCTGAAGAAATCAAAGACTACTTAGTGGCACGTGCGCAAGAAGTATTTGAAGAAAAATCTCAACAATTGAATGGTCAAGAACAACTGCTAGAATTTGAAAAAGTTGTCATCTTGCGTGTCGTCGATACTAAATGGACAGATCACATTGATGCAATGGATCAATTACGCCAATCTGTCGGCTTACGTGCGTACGGTCAAAACAACCCATTAGTAGAATATCAAACAGAAGGTTATTCTATGTATAACAATATGGTGGGTTCAATCGAATATGAAGTAACACGTTTATTCATGAAATCGGAAATTCGCCAAAATGTCCAACGTGAGCAAGTAGCCCAAGGACAAGCGGAACATCCAGAAACAGAACAAGATGCAGCTGCACAAAGCAACACAAGTGCGAAGCGTCAACCTGTGCGTGTAGATAAAAAAGTGGGCCGTAATGATTTATGCCCATGCGGAAGTGGCAAAAAATTCAAAAATTGTCATGGAAGAAACGCTTAATTAAAGAAAAAACGCAGGGTGGGGCAATTTGTCCCGCCTTTGCTCTTTTTACAATAAAAAGAAAGAAGGAATCATTTTGGAAAACCCAGAAATTCGTACATTATTAGACGAAATGACACAAAAAATTACTAGCTTCAGGAGGTCTCTTTGACTTAGACCAGTTAGAAGAAGACATTGCCGAGGCGGAAAATCGGATGGGAGAACCTGGTTTTTGGGACAACACAGAAACGGCTCAAAAGCTAATTAACGAAACCAATAGTTTGAAAGAAAAATATCAACAATTTCATCAGCTCTCTGAGGAACTGGACGAATTAACGGTGATGTTTGAATTACAACAAGAAGAATATGATGCAGAGATTCAAGAAGAATTGGAAGAAAGAATTCATCTCTTGCAAGAACGTTTAACAACGTATGAGCTATCCTTACTACTAAATGAGCCATATGATCATAATAACGCCCTAATTGAATTACACCCTGGTGCCGGTGGTACTGAATCACAAGATTGGGGAAGTATGCTTTTACGAATGTATACACGTTGGGCAGAAAGTCACGGTTTCCAAGTTGAAACGTTGGATTACCAAGCTGGAGATGAAGCAGGGATTAAAAGTGTCACCTTATTAATCAAAGGTTACAATGCTTATGGCTACCTAAAATCTGAAAAAGGTGTCCATCGTCTTGTACGGATTTCGCCCTTTGATTCCGCTAAACGCCGTCATACTTCGTTTTGTTCAGTTGATGTAATGCCGGAACTAGACGATACAATAGAAATTGCGATCAATCCAGATGACTTAAAAATTGATACCTATCGAGCAAGTGGTGCCGGTGGTCAGCATATTAATAAAACAGAATCGGCTGTTCGAATCACACATATTCCAACAGGTACCGTTGTCGCAAGCCAAGCACAACGTTCTCAATTAAAAAACCGTGAGCAAGCAATGAGTATGTTAAAAGCCAAATTATATCAATTGGAAATGGAAAAGAAAGCCCAAGAAGCAGCAAGTTTACGTGGTGAACAAATGGAAATTGGCTGGGGCTCACAAATCCGTTCTTACGTGTTCCATCCGTATTCAATGGTCAAAGACCATCGGACAAATTACGAAACTGGCAATGTGCAAGCTGTGATGGATGGAGACCTTGATGGTTTCATTGATGCCTACCTAAAACAGCGCTTAAGTTAAGCTCTTCATTAAATTGAAATAAAAATGTAACTTAATGCAAGAAGTTTGCAATATTGACATGTTATAATGAGTAGGATTGAAGAAAAAAGAGATGGAGAGAACGCCATGATTGAAATGAAAGATGTAATGAAGAAATATTCGAATGGTACAACAGCGATTCGAAATATTTCAGTAGAGATTGACCAAGGCGAGTTCGTCTATGTGGTTGGTCCCTCAGGTGCAGGGAAATCAACCTTTATTAGATTAATGTATCGTGAAGAAAAAGCAACAAAAGGTAATTTGACAGTTGCAGGTCATGATTTAATGAAAATAAAAAATAAAGAAGTTCCTTATTTACGTCGTGAAATCGGCATCGTTTTCCAAGACTATAAATTATTACCAAAGAAAACTGTGTATGAGAACGTGGCCTATGCGATGCAAGTTATCGGACGACGTCCTCGCGAAATCAAAAAACGCGTGATGGAAGTTTTAGATTTAGTCGGTCTAAAACATAAGGTACGTGTTTTTCCAAGCGAACTTTCTGGTGGGGAACAGCAACGGGTATCCATTGCACGAGCAATCGTAAATACACCGAAAGTTTTAATTGCCGATGAACCAACTGGAAACTTAGATCCAGAGAATTCATGGGAAATCATGAAATTGTTGGACCGGATTAACGCACAAGGAACAACAGTCGTGATGGCAACGCATAATAGTACAATTGTAAATACGATTCGTCACCGTGTTATTGCCATTGAAAATGGTCGCATTATCCGTGACCAAGTGGAAGGAGAATACGGCTACGATGATTAGAACATTCTTTTCTCATTTATTTGAAAGTATCAAAAGTTTAAAACGGAACGGTTGGATGACTGTTGCCTCAGCAAGTGCGGTTACAATTACATTAGTTTTAGTTGGTATTTTTATGGGCGTTATTTTTAATGCAACGAAACTTGCTGATGATATCGAAAAAAACGTGACAGTGTCTGTTTTTGTCGATATTGGTACAAAACAAAATGAAATGAAAACATTAGAAAAACAACTTAAAGGATTAGACAATGTTGAAGATATTTCTTATTCAAACAAAGATCAACAATTGAAAAAAATCCAAGAACAAATGGGGGATGCCTGGAATCTTTTCGAAGGCGACAGTAACCCATTATATGATGTGTATTATGTCCGTGCAAAAACACCAGAAGACACGAAAGATATTGCGAAACAAGCAGCTAAATTCCCAAGTGTTTTTAAAGCCGATTACGGTGGTGTAAATTCAGACAAAATCTTTAAAATCGCTCAAACCGTTCGAACTTGGGGCTTAGCAGCTGCTGCATTACTTTTATTCGTTGCAGTGTTCTTAATTTCCAACACTATTCGGATTACGATTTTATCTCGTCAAAAAGAAATCCAAATTATGCGTCTTGTAGGAGCCAAAAACAGTTTCATTCGTTGGCCGTTCTTCTTAGAAGGTGCTTGGATTGGGTTGATTGGCGCAATCGTGCCAGTCATTATTATGACGTTAGGCTACCATCAAGTTTATAACATGTTTAACCCGCAGTTATTGCGTTCGAATTATTCATTAATTCGTCCAGAAGATTTTATCTGGAAAGTTAATCTATTAATGATTGCAACAGGAATGATTATTGGATCACTAGGTTCAGTTATTTCAATGCGTCGTTTCTTGAAAATTTAAACGAAAAAAAGCTCTCCATTTTGGAGAGCTTTTTTTGGTTTAGTTTTAAAATACTTGTTATTTAATTTAAGAGTTTTCTCAGTTGTACCAACAAATTGATAACTTATAATTTTCAAGTCCTACATATAATGGTAAAATAGAATGGATTGAAATTAATTGGAGGAATAATGAATCGATGAAAAAAAGATTGCTATTATTTATTGGTTTGGCAAGTATACTTACTTTGACAGGATGTGCAAAATGGATTGATCGTGGTGAATCCATCACAGCGGTAGGCTCATCAGCTTTACAACCATTAGTAGAGACAGCGAGTGAGGAATATCAAAGCCAAAATCCGGGAAGATTTATTAATGTCCAAGGTGGCGGAAGCGGAACAGGTCTGAGTCAAGTCCAATCTGGCGCGGTAGACATTGGTAATTCTGATTTATTTGCAGAAGAGAAAAAGGGCATCAAAGCGGAAGACTTAATTGATCATAAAGTTGCTGTTGTTGGGATTACACCAATCGTTAACAAAAATGTCGGTGTCAAAGATATCTCAATGGAAAATTTAAAGAAAATCTTTTTAGGTGAAGTAACAAACTGGAAAGAACTTGGCGGAAAAGATCAAAAAATTGTTATTTTGAATAGAGCGGCCGGTAGTGGTACGCGTGCGACTTTTGAAAAGTGGGTCTTGGGAGATAAAACAGCCATTCGTGCGCAAGAACAAGATTCCAGTGGCATGGTTCGTTCCATTGTTTCTGATACACCAGGAGCGATTAGTTATACCGCATTTTCATATGTTACTGATGAAGTAGCTACGTTAAGTATTGATGGTGTTCAGCCAACAGATGAAAATGTAATGAACAATAAATGGATTATTTGGTCTTATGAACACATGTACACTCGTAAAAATCCAAGTGATTTAACCAAAGAGTTTTTAGACTTTATGTTGTCAGATGATATCCAAGAACGTGTGATTGGTCAATTAGGGTATATTCCTGTTTCGAAAATGGAAATTGAACGGGATTGGCAAGGAAATGTCATTAAATAATTCTCTTAACACAAAATTTACAAACTTAACATAAAATTTACATGTTATTAAAAACAAATTGATGTAAAAAAGGTACACTATTTTTATCTGTAAAAGTTGGATTGTTTGAGGAGGAAATATTCTTGGAAGATGTACAGAAAAAATTATTAACAAAATCGAAAAGAGCCAAGATGGAGCAACGAGGGAAATTTATTAGTTTCCTATGTATTGCCTTAATTGTAGCAGTGGTTGTTTCAATTTTCTATTTTGTTGCAAGTAAAGGACTTGCTACATTCTTTAAAGATAAGATTAACGTGTTTGATTTCTTATTTGGAACAAACTGGAACCCAAGTGATATCGGCGCAGACGGTAAACCCATGGTTGGGGCTTTACCAATGATTGCGGGTTCCTTTATTGTAACGTTTTTGTCAGCGATTGTTGCGACGCCATTTGCGATTGGAGCGGCTGTTTTTATGACAGAAATTTCACCTAAAAAAGGAGCGAAATTTTTACAACCAGTTATTGAATTACTTGTAGGGATTCCCTCTGTTGTTTATGGATTTATTGGTTTATCTGTCATTGTTCCTTTTGTCCGTTCAATCTTTGGCGGAACTGGCTTCGGTATTTTAGCTGGTACATTTGTACTATTTGTTATGATTTTACCAACGGTCACTACAATGACCGTGGATGCGCTAAAAGCTGTGCCTAGACATTATCGTGAAGCGTCGTTGGCGCTTGGTGCTACGCGTTGGCAAACGATTTATAAAGTTGTCTTGCGGGCAGCTGTGCCTGGTATTTTAACTGCGGTTGTCTTTGGTATGGCTCGTGCGTTTGGTGAAGCCTTAGCAATCCAAATGGTAATCGGAAATGCAGCTGTGATGCCAACTAGTTTGACAACACCAGCTTCGACACTAACAAGTATTTTGACAATGGGGATTGGGAATACAATTATGGGAACAGTTGAAAACAACGTTCTTTGGTCTTTAGCCTTGATTCTATTGTTGATGTCTTTACTATTCAACATTGTTATCCGAATTATCGGTAAGAGAGGAGCCTTAAAATAATGAATGCAAAAAAAGCAGATAAAATCGCAACAGGTATCTTATATGCCGTATCTGGCGTCATTGTTTTAATTTTGGCGGCCTTACTGATTTACATTTTAGCTAGAGGAATTCCACATATTTCGTGGGAATTTTTAACACAACCATCCAGAGCCTATCAAGTTGGTGGTGGGATTGGTATTCAGCTTTTCAATTCACTATATTTACTATTGATTACAATGATTATTAGTATTCCAATTTCATTAGGTGCTGGAATTTACTTATCGGAATATGCGAAAAAGAATTGGTTAACTGATTTAATTCGTACCTCGATTGAAATTTTAAGTTCATTGCCTTCCGTTGTTGTGGGGCTGTTCGGCTTCTTGATTTTCGTTGTACAAATCGGATATGGCTTTTCAATCTTATCAGGTGCGTTAGCATTAACATTTTTTAACTTACCATTATTGACTAGAAATGTTGAGGAATCTTTGAAAGCCATTCATTATACACAGCGTGAAGCGGGGTTAGCCTTAGGTCTTTCACGTTGGGAAACAGTTAAAAAAGTTATTTTGCCAGAAGCGTTACCAGGAATTTTGACAGGGGTTATTTTGAGTTCTGGTCGGATTTTCGGTGAAGCCGCTGCGCTAATTTATACAGCAGGACAAAGCGCACCTGCCTTAGATTTCAGTAATTGGAATCCGTTGAGCGTTTCAAGTCCAATTAGTATTTTCCGTCAAGCGGAAACGTTGGCTGTGCATATTTGGAAAATTAATACTGAAGGTACGATGCCAGATGGCGCTGCGGTCTCAGCAGGTGCCTCCGCTGTGTTAATTTTAGTAGTTTTACTTTTCAATTTCGGCGCTCGTTTTATCGGCAACCGTCTTTATAAGAGAATGACATCAGCTTAATGTTAGGGGAATTAGCATGAAAGAATACAATTTAAATGATACCCATTTACTTCAACTAGATAGCCAAAAAGACCCAATTGCGTTACACACGGAAGACTTACATGTCTTTTACGGGGACAATGAGGCTATCAAAGGTGTTGATTTACAATTTGAAAAGAACAAAATAACCGCCTTAATTGGACCTTCTGGTTGCGGTAAATCCACGTATTTACGTTCGCTAAATCGTATGAACGATGGCATTGCCAATACACGTGTTACTGGAAAAATCATGTATAAAGATGTCGATGTCAATACGAAAGAAGTGGACGTCTACGAAATGAGAAAACGCATTGGCATGGTTTTTCAGCGGCCCAATCCATTTAGTAAATCTATCTATGAAAATATCACATTCGCATTGAAACAGCATGGTGAAAAGGATAAGAAAAAATTAGATGAAATCGTTGAAACAAGTTTGAAGCAAGCCGCACTTTGGGATCAAGTGAAAGATAACTTAAACAAAAGCGCCTTAGCTCTGTCTGGTGGGCAACAACAACGTTTGTGTATCGCTCGGGCAATTGCGATGAAACCAGATATTCTATTGTTAGATGAACCGGCAAGCGCGTTAGATCCGATTTCAACAGGAACGGTTGAAGAAACGTTAGTGAATTTAAAAGATGATTACACGATCATCATTGTGACACATAACATGCAACAAGCGGCGCGGATTAGTGACTATACAGCTTTCTTCTATATGGGCAAAGTCATTGAATACGACCATACAAGAAAAATCTTTACACGACCAAAAATTCAAGCAACGGAAGACTACGTTTCAGGACATTTTGGTTAGGAGGAGCAAGATGGGCAAAGAAATTATTTCATCAAAAGATTTACATTTATATTACGGGAAAAAAGAAGCATTGAAAGGCATTGATTTAACTTTTAATCAAGGAGAATTAACTGCCATGATTGGTCCTTCTGGTTGCGGGAAGTCAACGTATTTACGTTGCTTGAATCGTATGAATGATTTAATCCCAGACGTAACTATTACTGGAAGTGTCGTCTATAAAGGAAAAGATATTTATGGACCGAAAACAGATAACGTTGAATTGCGTAAAGAAATTGGGATGGTTTTCCAACAGCCTAATCCATTTCCATTTTCAGTTTATGAAAATGTGATTTATGGCTTGCGCCTAAAAGGAGTCAAAGACAAGCAAGTCTTAGATGAAGCAGTTGAAACCAGTTTGAAAGCTGCTGCCGTTTGGGAGGATGTCAAAGATAAACTTCACAAAAGTGCACTTTCACTTTCTGGCGGACAACAACAGCGGGTTTGTATCGCTCGTGTGTTAGCTGTGGAACCAGATATTATTTTATTAGATGAACCAACTAGCGCCTTGGACCCAGTTTCTAGTGGTAAAATTGAAAACATGCTGTTAACATTAAAAGAGAAATATACCATGATTATGGTGACACATAATATGTCACAAGCATCACGGATTTCTGATAAAACGGCCTTCTTTTTACAAGGTGATTTAATTGAATTTAATGACACGAAAAAAGTATTTTTAAATCCAAAAGAAAAACAAACAGAAGATTACATTTCTGGTAAATTTGGTTAAAAGGGGGAAAAAGAATGTTACGGACACAATTTGAAGAAGAACTATTGAATCTGCACAATCAATTTTATGAAATGGGTATGATGGTTAGTAGTGCCGTCCATAAATCCGTGAAGGCATATATTAATCATGATAAAAAATTAGCTCAAGAAGTGATTGATCGCGATATTGAAATCAATGATATGGAAGTCAAACTTGAGAAAAAGAGTTTTGAAATGATTGCGTTACAACAACCAGTGACAACAGACTTACGTATGATTATCACTGTTATGAAAGCTAGTTCGGATTTAGAAAGAATGGCGGACCATGCCGTTTCAATTGCTAAATCAACGATTCGCTTAAAAGGAGAAACACGTATTCCTGAAATTGAAAAAGAAATTTCAGATATGTCTGATTATGTGAAAAAAATGGTGGATAATGTTTTAATCGCCTATGTTAAAACGGATCAAAAAGATGCACGAATGATTGCACAAATGGATGATCGTACTAATGAATATTTCGATAGTATTTACAAACATGCCGTAGAAGCAATGAAAGCTAATCCAGAAACGGTCATTAGCGGAACTGATTATCTACATGTGGCACAATACTTGGAAAGAATTGGCGACTATGTCACAAATATTTGTGAGTGGATTGTTTACTTGGCAACTGGTAAAATTACCGAATTGAATAGTAATCGTGACGAACAATTTTAAGAAAAACAAATAAAAAAAACTAGGAGACGGCCTTTTTTAGACCAATTCCTAGTTTTTTTAACGTAAAATGAACTGATTTTATAAAACTAGTCCTTACTAATGAGAAGAAATCGTTCTTAAGTCCTATGACAAATGATCAAAAACAAGGCATAATAATGCATGTAAGGAAAACACTATTGAGTGAAAAATTTGCTAAGGAGGCAATATCCATGAAAGAAAGAGAACGCGTATTAGAATTAGTGAAAAAAGGTATTCTAACGTCAGAAGAAGCGTTAATTTTATTAGAAAATATGGCAACTGAAAAAGATGAAAAACAAATCGAAAAAGCTGCTGAAAAAGTCGATACACAAAATATTGGAACAACAAATAAAGAAGATCAAGTCGCAGATTTAATGGATGCATTAGAAAAAGGCGAATCAGAAGGACCTACTGTTGATTCGTTTGAAGAAAATACACAGGACAGTGCAGAAAAAGATCGTGAAAACTTAGAAAGAATTCTTGATGAGTTAGCGACAAAAGCCAATCGTGCTTCGGCTGAATTGGACGAAGTCAACGCAGAAATTGCCGGCATCAAAGAAGAAATTAAAGAAGTCGCAGAAGAAATTGGAACATTAGATACAAAAGAAGAATTAGATGCATTAACAGAAGATGAACAAGTCCAACGAAAAGACTTGCATGTTTTACTTGCACAATTAGAAGAAAAATTAGCGACTCAAAGTACTGAAAAAACAGCACTGGAAGAAGAACTAAAAAACATTCGCAAAGAACAATGGAAGGGTCAATGGAATGATACAAAAGAAAAAGTTTCTTCTCAATTCTCTGAAGAGTGGAAAGATCAAGCCACAGACACCTTTAACCAAGTCGGCGGCAAAGTTGCCGAAGTTGGCGGCCAAGTGGGAGAATTCTTGAAAAAAACATTTAATTCTTTCAGTGATACCATGAATGATAATGTGGAATGGAAAGACATTAAAATGAAAGTTCCTGGTGTGGCAACAACTAAGTTTGAACATGAGTTTAACTATCCAAATCCACAAGCAAGTTTAATTGATGTCAAGGTAGCAAATGGTACCGTGGTTTTCAAAACTTGGGATCAAGAAGATGTGAAAGTCGAAGCAAAAATCAAATTATATGGTAAAATGGCAGGAGATTCACCAATGGAAGCTTTCTTAGAACGAAGTGACATTGATGTGGATGACGAAACAATTTCTTTCCAAGTGCCAAACAAACGGGTGAAAGCAGATTTAACGTTCTATTTACCAAAACGCACTTACGATCATGTATCTGTTAAATTATTAAACGGAAATGTCTTAGTAGAAGAGTTAACAGCGAAAGATGTTTACACAAAATCAACGAATGGGACGATTACGTTTAAAAAAATTGATGCAACTATGTTAGAAATTGAAGGCGTGAATGGTGAAATTAAAGTCCTAGAAGGAACAATTTTAGATAACATTATTGAAACAGTCAATGGTGATGTGTCTATTTCCGCGGCACCAGAAAGTCTAAGTGTCTCTCTGATTAATGGAGATATCCGCATTACAGCTAAAGAAAAAACGCTTCGCCGTGTTGAAGCAAGCTCTGCAAATGGGAATATCAAGTTGGCCTTGCCAAATGACTTAGGCGTTGAAGGGCAAGTGAAAACTAATTTAGGTAGTATTAACAGCCGTTTAACAGATATTGAAGTTGTTCGTGAAAAGAAAGATCGCGGCAATCAACAATTACATTTTAGACGTGTACTGGAAGAATCAATGGCTCAAATTAATGCTTCTACAACAACGGGAAGTATTTTCCTAAAAGATACGGATAAATAATTAATAATTTTAAGCTAGATGGGCTGACGAATCAGCCTTTCTAGTGTAAAATTTAGTAGACGAGGTGAAAACATATGAAAAGAAAACTAACAAAATCTCCGAATAACGTGGTTTTAACAGGAAGCTTAGCTGGGATTGCTGATTGGCTAGGAATTGACCCAACAATTATTCGTGTCGTTTATGTCTTGCTCAGCTTTTTCTCAGCAGGATTTCCAGGCATTCTCTTATACATTGCCTTAGCAGTCTTGATCCCTTCTGGAAGAACAGGAAGCGATCGCGGCTACGGCCATCAAAATCCTTATAATAGAAATGTTCGCAATGAAAATCCTTATGCTGCCAATAAAAAGCAACGTAAAGAAGCGGAAAAAATTGATGATGACGAATGGAGTGACTTTTAATGACATATTTTCAGCGATTGGTTGTTAATACACTGACATTCATTTCTTTATCAGTTGTTTTTCCTGGCATGATTCATGTGAGAGGCATAATGCCTGCAATTATTGCCGCCTTTGTTCTCTCAATCCTAAATATGTTGGTGAAACCAGTCTTAACAATCTTGTCGCTCCCATTTACTTTATTAACGTTTGGTCTATTTAGCTTTGTTGTCAATGCAGCGATTTTACAAATGACCTCGTTTTTTGTGGGGGAAATGAACTTTGGCTTCTCAAGTTTTTGGGCAGCGGTGCTAATGGCTGTAATTATGTCAATTGTCAATACGATCGTTACGGATCACAATTTATCTAAATATGAATAAAAAAGCCTGAAGAACGTAGCATAAAATGCGTTCTTCAGGCTTTTTCGCTGGTTAAATTTTCTAGGTGACATTCTGGATGGCGGCTGATATAGCCATATAAAATGTTTAAAAAATCAACTTGTTGCTTCGAGTAATGCTCAATTGTTTTCGGTGGTTTTTTGGGCATGATTTTTTTTGCTAGTTCAAGCGGTGAATATTTTTGAAACGTTTGTTTAGTTACAACACGTGTTGCTACCACCAAGCCTTGGTAAATTAAATAGTATTTGATTTTTTTCTGACAAGGTAACCACATCAGTTGACAATCTCGTTGGTTAGCTTGACTAATTCGTTGATTTTGGTTTGCAAAGCGCGTCAAAAAGAGCCAATCTTCTTTGAGTTTTGCTGCTTTTTCGAAGGCTTGTTTTTCAGCAGCTTCTTGCATTTGTTGAGCAATTCGTTTGATTGGTTCTCGTCCTTGATTATGGAAAAAGTCGAACAATTCTTGTTGAAATAGTTCGGTCGGAATGGCACTCTCTTTTTGAAAGGTTTGATGCCAATAGTTGGTTGGGACGAGATCGTAGATACTATCCAAAATTATTTTTAAACGGTTTAATTTTCGACGAATCGAATAAGGACCAAAACAGTTCTCTTTAGTGGGCATATTTAAGAGTTTAATCTCTAATTGCCGCTCATTAACGGCTACTGATACATAAGAATATTGTTCATAAGCATTCATTTGGCGATTATAGCGCGGCCGGTACTGTTGAATCAGTTGACATTCTAGGAGGAGCGCATCCAATTCTGTGTCAGTATGGAGAACATCGAAGTCTATAATTTGTTTGACTAAGCGCATCGTCTTTCGAGAATGTTGATGACTATTAATAAAATAGCTTGACACGCGATTTTTCAATTTTTTGGCTTTGCCCACATAAATAATTGTGTCGGTTGCGTCTTTCATTAAATAAACACCAGGCGTTAACGGTAATTGATGGGCTTTTTCCTTTAAATATTCTTTCATAAGTTTCCTCTTTTCTTAAAAGGATCGGCTTCAAGTATACAAAGTTTTCTGAAATAGTCAAGTAACAGAAATAGCATAGATAATTTCACTGAAAAATAGTTTCATTTTTTTGAAATATGATAATTCTAGGAATTATCTAGTGAATAGCTAGAAACTTGTATTTTTAAATGATAAAATATAACAAGTAGCAGAAAGGACTGACATTCGATATGACAGAAGTGGTAAAGATTTATCAACTGGTAGAAAATCTTTCTTTAGAAGTAGTCTACGGAGATGAAGAAAGCTTAAATAGAACAATTAAAACTGGTGAAATTTCCCGGCCAGGCTTAGAATTAACTGGGTATTTTAATTATTATTCCCATGATCGTTTACAATTATTTGGGAGCAAAGAAATTACCTTTGCGGAACGAATGATGCCTGAAGAGCGTTTATTAGTGATGCGCCGTTTATGTGCGAAAGATACTCCAGCCTTTATAGTATCCAGAGGACTAGAAATCCCCGAAGAATTGATTACAGCAGCAAAAGAAAATGGGGTTTCTGTGTTACGTTCACCGATTTCAACTTCCCGTTTATTAGGGGAACTATCCAGTTATTTAGATGGTCGCTTAGCTGTTCGGACAAGTGTCCATGGGGTTTTAGTTGATGTTTATGGACTTGGTGTTTTGATTCAAGGAGATAGCGGTATTGGTAAAAGTGAAACAGCTTTAGAGCTTATTAAACGTGGCCATCGGCTAATCGCAGACGATCGTGTCGATGTTTATCAGCAAGATGAATTAACCGTGGTGGGAGAGCCACCAAAAATTTTGCAGCATTTAATTGAAATTCGTGGTATCGGGATTATTGACGTCATGAACCTGTTTGGAGCTAGTGCGGTCCGCGGCTTTATGCAAGTTCAATTGGTCGTTTATTTAGAGGCATGGGAAAAAGACAAGAAATATGATCGCCTCGGTAGTGATGATGCAATGGTTGAAATAGCTAACGTTGATGTCCCTCAGATTCGCATTCCTGTTAAGACTGGCCGAAATGTGGCCATTATCATTGAAGTAGCAGCAATGAACTTCCGCGCGAAAACAATGGGCTATGATGCAACAAAAACGTTTGAAGAGCGCTTAACCCGTTTAATTGAAGAAAATTCAGGAGAATAGAAGGAGAAGATGTGATGATGTTAGCTCAAGTGAATTCAATTGCATTTCGCCTTTTCGGTATTCCCGTCTATTGGTATGCAATTATTATTGTTTCAGGGATTGCTTTAGCTGTTTGGCTAAGTAGTCGTGAAGCCGTTCGTGTTGGTTTAAAAGAAGATGATGTCTTTGACTTTATGCTCTGGGGATTACCAGCAGCAATTGTTGGCGCGCGCTTGTATTACGTCGCTTTTCAATGGCAGGATTACGTAGACAATCCGATTGAAATTTTCTTTACTCGAAATGGTGGCTTAGCGATTTATGGTGGTCTTATTGGTGGGGGACTGGCGCTGTTTTTCTTTACGCGTCATCGTTTCATTTCTACATGGACTTTTTTAGATATTGCCGCACCAAGTGTGATTTTAGCGCAAGCAATTGGTCGCTGGGGCAACTTTATGAATCATGAAGCCTATGGGCCAGCGACCACCAGACAATTTTTAGAAAATCTCCATTTACCAACGTTTATCATTGATAACATGAATATCAACGGAACGTATCATCAGCCAACATTTTTATATGAATCTGTCTGGAATGTTTTAGGCTTTATCGTTTTATTGTTATTACGCAAAAAGCCACACTTTTTAAAAGAAGGCGAAGTCTTTTTAGGTTATATAATATGGTATTCTTTCGGCCGTTTCTTCATCGAAGGCTTACGGATGGACAGTTTGTATGCGTTTAGTAACATTCGTGTCTCACAATTGTTGTCTTTAGTGATGTTCGTGGCAGCAATTGTTATTGTGATTGTTCGTAGAAGGAATCCCAATTTGAAATTTTACAATCGGGAGAAACAAAAGAAAAAAATAACAACTTCTTAATCCAACTTGATCGAAGAATATGGTAAACTAGAGAAGCAACGTTGTTTAGCGAAAGGAGAGTTTCACCGATGAAACAAAAAGTCGCTGTTTTAGGACCAGGTTCCTGGGGGACAGCTTTAGCTCAAGTATTAGCCGAAAATGGACACGAGGTCTGTATTTGGGGAAATAAACCAGAGCAAATTGATGAAATAAATACAAAACATACCAACAAACATTATTTACCAGAATTAATCTTACCTACTTCAATTCAGGCAACCACTGATTTAGCCACTGCTTTAGTAGATGTTGATGCGGTACTGTTTGTGGTACCAACTAAAGCCATTCGTTCAGTAGCACAAGAAGTGGCCCAACATTTAAAAACAAAACCAATTATTATTCATGCAAGTAAAGGGCTCGAGCAAGGTACACATAAGCGGATTTCAGAAGTGATAGCGGAAGAGATTCCAGCAGAAAAACGGCAGGGGATTGTGGTTTTATCTGGTCCAAGCCATGCAGAAGAAGTCGCTGTTCATGACATCACAACCATTACAGCAGCAAGCGAAAATTTAGCAGACGCTGTGTATGTGCAAGAGTTATTTATGAATGATTACTTTAGAATTTATACGAATGATGATGTGATTGGTGTAGAAACAGGGGCGGCCTTAAAAAATATTATTGCTTTGGGCGCCGGAGCGATTCATGGCTTAGGCTTTGGTGATAATGCCAAAGCGGCAATTATGACTCGTGGTTTAGCAGAAATTAGTCGTTTAGGGGTTGCGATGGGAGCAAACCCATTAACATTTATTGGTTTAAGTGGTGTTGGGGATTTAATTGTTACTTGTACAAGTGTCCATTCTCGAAATTGGCGTGCGGGTAATTTATTAGGAAAAGGTCATAAGTTAGATGAAGTCTTAGAAAACATGGGCATGATTGTGGAAGGTGTTTCAACAACTAAAGCAGCCTATGAATTGGCACAACAACTAGAAGTCGAAATGCCAATCACAGAAACAATCTACAATGTCTTGTACAATGACGAAGATGTACAACAAGCAGCAAAAGAAATCATGTTGCGCGATGGCAAAACCGAAAACGAATTTACACTTGATTTTTAGGAGGAAAAAAGATGAAAGTTAAAAAGGCAGTTATTCCAGCAGCTGGGTTAGGAACACGTTTCTTGCCGGCTACTAAAGCGATGGCAAAAGAAATGTTACCGATTGTTGATAAACCAACGATTCAATTTATTGTAGAAGAAGCACTAGCTTCAGGAATCGAGGATATTTTAATTGTGACAGGTAAAGCCAAACGTCCGATTGAAGATCATTTCGATTCAAATGTTGAATTAGAAAATAATTTAAAAGAAAAAAATAAAACCGATTTATTGAAATTAGTCGAAGAAACAACGGATGTTAATTTACATTTTATTCGTCAATCCCATCCGAAAGGCTTAGGTCACGCTGTTTTACAAGCGAAAGCATTTGTTGGCAATGAACCTTTTGTCGTGATGTTAGGCGACGATTTAATGGAAGATAAAGTGCCATTAACGAAACAATTAATGGATGATTACGAACAAACACATGCTTCGACAATTGCGGTAATGAAAGTACCCCATGAAGATACTTCAAAATATGGTATTATCAATCCAGAAAAAGAAATCGAAAAAGGACTATACAATGTCGAGAACTTTGTTGAAAAACCAAAACCTGAGGAAGCACCAAGTGATTTAGCGATTATCGGCCGTTATTTATTAACCCCTGAAATTTTTGATGTACTTGAAAATCAAAAACCAGGCGCTGGTAACGAAATTCAGTTAACAGATGCGATTGACACTTTAAATAAAACACAACGCGTTTTTGCTCGTGAGTTTAAAGGAGAACGTTACGACGTTGGCGATAAATTTGGGTTTATGAAAACAAGCATTGAATATGGTTTGACTCATCCAGAAGTAAAAGATAATTTACGAGAATACATTATTAATTTAGGTGCTCAATTAGCGAAAAAAGAGCAACCAAAAGAAAAATAAATAAAAATAAGCGTAAAATTTCAATTCGTTAGAAGGAAATTTTACGCTTATTGTCTTAAAGAAAAGGGCATGAGAATTTTATAAAATAAATTGTCATTCTTAGCTTTATGAGTTGTGAAAAATATAAGTTGGTGTTATCCTAAGATTATAAATAAAATTTCAGAGGGGAGTAATGATATGTCAGGTGGGGAAATTGCTGCCTTAATTGCAGCGGTAGCATTTGTTGTTTTAGTCATCTTTTTAGTACTTGTGTTATATAAAGTTTCTCAAGTTGTTTCAAAAATTGAAGATACAATTGATGAAACAAATACAACAATCAAAGTCGTGACTAGCGATGTGAATGTATTGAGTCGCCAAGTGGAAGGCTTGCTTGTTAAAAGTAATGAACTATTGACAGATGTGAATCAAAAAGTGGCAACGATTGATCCGTTGTTTACGGCCGTTGCTGATTTAAGCGAAAGTGTCTCTGAATTGAACACCTCAAGTAAACATTTGATTACGAAGGTAGGAACCGTAGGGAAAGGCACAGCGAAAGCTGGTTTAGTGAGTAAAGTAGGCGGTTCTGCTTTTAGAGCAATGCGTTCAAAAAATAAAAAAACAAATAACTAATTGGAGGAGATTTTTATGGCTAAAAAAGGCGGATTTTTCTTAGGAGCAGTAATTGGTGGAACAGCAGCAGCCGTTGCCGCATTATTACTTGCACCAAAATCAGGTAAAGAATTACGTGATGATTTATCAAATCAAACAGATGATTTAAAAAACAAAGCGCAAGATTACACAGATTATGCTGTTCAAAAAGGAACAGAATTAACAGAAATCGCAAAACAAAAAGCCGGCGTTTTATCAGATCAAGCCTCTGATTTGGCAGGTTCTGTCAAAGAAAAAACAAAAGATTCATTAGATAAGGCACAAGGTGTTTCTGGCGACATGCTTGATAACTTTAAAAAACAAACAGGTGATTTATCTGATCAATTTAAAAAAGCAGCTGACGATGCTCAAGATCACGCGGAAGATTTAGGTGAAATTGCCGAAGATGCAGCAGAAGATATCTATATTGACGTTAAAGATTCTGCGGCAGCGGCCAAAGAAACTGTTTCTGCTGGTGTCGGTGAAGCAAAAGAAGCCACCAAAGATGTTCCTGAAAAAGCTGCAGAAGCAAAAGAAGATGTTAAAGATGCAGCGAAAGACGTAAAAAAAGAATTTAAAGGGTAACAAGCGTTTAGCTTATGAAAGTTAGCAACGGATCGTGTTGCTTTTGTTCAGCGGCTTGCCTTAAAATTTAGAAATGAGGCCATCAGTCCGGTTGACTGATAGCCTCATTTTATTTTTATGCTATTGAATAACTTGCAATTCTTTAGTTGTCTTAGTGAATGGTTCGGAACCTGTTTTGGTTACGTGTAAACAATCTTCAATACGAACGCCTACTTTTCCAGGAATGTAAATACCGGGCTCAATAGAGAAACACATACCTTCTTCAATGACTAAATCATTGCCATGAACCAGCGATGGGTATTCATGGACAGTGGTTCCAATGCCATGGCCTAAGCGATGGTTAAAGTATTCACCATAACCAGCTTTTGTGATTACACCTCGAGCAATATCATCTAATTCGCCTGCTGTAACACCAGGTTTCACCGCTTCAGTTGCTGCTAATTGTGCTTCTAAAACAATTCCATAAATTTCTTTTTGGAAATCAGAAGGTTCCAAGTAGCTGACTGTTCGTGTGGCATCACTACAATAGCCATTATGAACGACACCTAAATCAAATAACACTAAGTCATGGGGCTCAATTTTTGTTTCGCCAGGTACCCCGTGAGGACTAGCTCCGTTTTTTCCTGTTAAGACTAACGTATCAAAACTCATCGAGCGAATACCTTGACGTTTTAATTGATACTCGATTTCTGCAACAATTTCTTGTTCCGCAACGCCTGCTTGAATTGCTTTGAAGCCAATCTCAAAAGCGACATCCGCCCAACTACCAGCTTCTAGTAAACGTTGAATTTCAGGTTCTGTTTTAATTAATTGAAGTTTTTCAATTAAAGGCGTAACATCATGCGAAAAATCGCTAGCTGGGAAATAGGTTTTCAATTGATCGAAACGAGCTAAAGAAAGAGCTTGTTTTTCTAAAGCAAAGCGTGGCGTGCCTTGTGTTCGTTTATTTAATAATGCCGCAATTTTTTCCCAAGGATTTTCGCTATCTAAATAACCATAAACGGGATAAGTCCAACTACTATTTTCGGCATCTTCGACTTCTAATGCAGGTGTAAATAAAAATGATTGGTCGTCCGCAGCGATAAACAAAGCTAACACGCGTTCATGAGGTTCGCTTTCGTAACCGGAAAAGTAAGCGATATGACCAGGATCACTAATATAAGTGAAGTCAATCTTTTCTTGGTGCATCCAATTTTTTAAATCGGCAATTTTTTCTTGATTCATAAAACATCCTTCTTTCTTTTATTCTGAAGTGAATCACAGTACTATCATAACATGAAATGACAAAAAGTTCCTTTTGAAATGGAAAGTAAATTTTCATGAAAAAACGATAAAACGGTTGCAAAAATAGAAGAATTTTGATATTCTAGGCTAGGAAAGAAATGTAAACAGTGTTTTCAGAAAATGAGAACAAATTCATATTTATAGGAGAAGAAACATGGAAAAACAAACAATTACAATTTATGATGTTGCTAGAGAGGCAAATGTATCTATGGCTACTGTTTCTCGTGTTGTCAATGGTAATCCCAATGTAAAACCAGCAACGCGTAAAAAAGTCTTAGAAGTGATTGATCGCTTAGATTACCGTCCTAACGCAGTCGCACGTGGTTTAGCAAGTAAAAAAACGACAACAGTGGGTGTCATTATTCCAGATGTTAGTAATGCATTTTTTGCTTCATTAGCACGTGGCATTGACGACGTGGCTACAATGTATAAATATAATATCATTTTAGCTAATTCAGATGGAGACGATCAAAAAGAAGTTACTGTATTAAACAATTTACTTGCCAAGCAAGTAGATGGGATTATCTTTATGGGTCATCGCATTACAGATGATATTCGTGGTGAATTTTCACGTTCAAAAACACCTGTTGTCTTAGCAGGTTCAATTGATCCAGACGAACAAGTTGGTAGCGTTAATATTGATTACACAGAAGCAACGAAAGATGCAACAGCGACTCTAGCGAAAAATGGGAACAAAAAAATTGCTTTTGTTAGTGGTGCATTAATCGATCCAATTAATGGTCAAAACCGAATGAAAGGCTACAAAGAAGCCTTAGCGGAAAATGGCTTGTCTTATAATGAAGGCTTAGTTTTTGAATCTGAATATAAATTTAAAGCAGGGATTAATTTGGCTGAGCGTGTCCGTAATAGTGGGGCAACTGCTGCCTTTGTTACAGATGATGAGCTAGCGATTGGTTTATTAGATGGGATGCTAGATGCTGGTGTGAAAGTTCCAGAAGAATTTGAAATCATTACAAGCAATAACTCATTGCTTACAGAAGTCTCTCGTCCACGTCTATCAAGTATTACACAACCTTTATATGATATCGGTGCCGTGTCAATGCGTTTATTAACAAAACTAATGAACAAAGAAGAAATTGAAGAAAAAACAGTTGTTTTACCTTATGGAATTGATCAAAAAGGTTCAACAAAATAAGAGAAAATTCTACTAGAAATGCAAAAAAGTACAAGAAGAAATCATGAAAATGATTTCTTCTTGTACTTTTTTATTTGCTTAATATCTTTTTAGTTTAAATTTGTTACCAAGTTCTATAAGAGAATACCCAATAATGTTTGTAATGACCTGGAAAATGCCAGGTCTTTGGACGACGAGCATAGTAACTTCTATTGTA
Source organism: Enterococcus sp. DIV1758 (assembly GCF_051711985.1). Taxonomy (NCBI): domain Bacteria; kingdom Bacillati; phylum Bacillota; class Bacilli; order Lactobacillales; family Enterococcaceae; genus Enterococcus; species Enterococcus sp. DIV1758. The sequence continues at coordinate 1,521,994 of NZ_JBIOOA010000001.1, read as the reverse complement.
GCCTCTAGGGTATCTTAATGTTTTATAATGCACATTAATCAGGCCGCTCCATCCTGTTCTATACTCCCATTGATCAGCAGTATGAGGGACATTTTCATAGTACGCAGCATCCGCTTCATTAGGAGATATAACACTTGAAATAAAAAAACTAGTCAAAAGAGAGAACGTACCAACAATTACCTTTTTCTTCATAATTCATCTACTCCTTTAAATATATATTGAATAATTCCTTATTCAATACATATTTTATCATATATCATTTCAAAAATTAAGTAAAAATTAAAAATATTTTAATTTCATTGGAAACAAATGATTTTTATGGTATCTTTAGATTAAAAAAAGAGGTGTTTCTATGAAGGTAAAAGAATTAACTGTCGAGTATGGTAATAGAACAATTATAGAAAATTTATCTATGCAAGCTGAATTTGGTGAAATAATTGGCTTAGTTGCTCCTAATGGAACTGGAAAAACCACGTTTTTTAAAGCTATATCTGGTTTAATCCCTAGAAAAAATGGAAATATTAGTTTAAATAAGATTGATTACAATAGTAGAGGTGCAACGTATTTAAAAGAACTATTTTTTCTTGAAAGTAGTAAAAATTTATATGATTATTTGACGCCGAAAGAACATCTTGAATATATTAAAGCCGCTTGGAAAAGTAATAGCGATATAGAGCATATTTTTGAACAATTAAAGATGAAAGAATATCAAAATAGAACAATAAAAAAATTATCGCTCGGAATGAAACAACATGTATTATTAGCGATGTATTTAGCAAGTGATGCAACAATACTTTTGTTAGATGAACCTTTTAATGGCTTGGATCCTACTAGTGTTAGTTTATTCATAATGTGCTTAAAAGAAATAGTTTCTAAAGATAAAATAGTTATTTTATCTTCTCATGATTTGTATAATGTTGAACACACATGTACACGTATTTTATTTATGAAAAATAAAAAGTTGGTTGAGAATGATCAACGTAACCTTTCTTTACGTGAACAATATGATAACTTATATTTAAGAGGAGAAGAGAGAAATGCTTAAGATAGAAACGATAAAAATATTGAAAGAGAAGAGTCTGTGGTTTGTGTTTGTAGCCTTTATTTTAATGTTAATTTATCCGTTACTAGCTCAACCCCAACAACTTTCTTTTAAAGAAATGCAATATGAAAACCGAATCAAAAATAACGAACAAGCGAAAGAAAAAATGAAAAATGAACCTGCAGCAAAAGAAACTTTAAATGAGATAGAAGATGAAAGTGAGCAATTAAGGAAAGCAATTAATGCCATCAAAATTGGTGATGAATGGGCTTTATTAGAAGCTGAGAAAAAATTGGAAGAAAGTAATTTAAACGCAATGTTAAAAGGAACGTTGTACAGTATACCAATTATTGAGCAACAAAAAAGAGTCAAAGAATTGCAATATTTATCTGAAAACAGGATCAAACAAGTGGATTCTTCTGAAGTTGCTAAAATGCCTGCTTTGAATTACCTAGGTTTTCTTTTATCGATGGATTTTCCATATACATTATTATTAATTATCCCTAGTTTAATGATTATAGCGCTCGCAACTTTAGAAAAAAGAAAAAATACTGTTTCTTTATGGAACGGCCTTCCCTTAAAACTATGGAAAAAATATTCTATTAAAATAAGTAGTATTTTGTTTACAGTCGGATTGGTTTCTTATCTGTCAATCTTTCTTTCTGTAATCAGTGCATTTTTCAAAAATGGTCTGGGAAACCCTGATTATCCAGTCGCGATTATTGAAAAGGGACAAAGTGTTACAATCATTTCTCTTTCTAACTATTTGTCGAGAAGCCTAATTATGTTTGGTATGCTGTTATTAGCATTGACAGTATTCAGTTTCTTGCTTTCACTGTTTACTGGAAATTTGATTGTTCATAGCTTGCTAATTGTTGGTGTGGTATTATCTTCAGGATTTAGCATGCTTTCCAATAAATTTTTCTTTACATCTTATATGAATTTTCCCAAAATTATTAATGGAGGAAATGGGTATGAGCCGATGGATGAGATAGGTCTCACATTTGATTTTTCTTTAAAGATGATAGTTGTCTATGTATTAATAAGTTTAATAGTATCTGCTATTGTTTTGAGAAACAGAAAGGGATTATTTTAGTTAAAATAGGTTGATTGCTGCATATTATTTCATTAAATGTAGGAGCTATTTTTGAATAGCTCGAGCTAGTATCGATGGTAAAGAATAAGAGAAACAATAAAAGTAGAGACGTAATTCATCAATTGATGGATTACGTCTCTACTTTTTTACATAATTTTGGTTACAAGCTTAACTTACCAAATTCTTTAGTTGTTCTTTTTATTATCGTTGTTTTTATTGTTGTTGTTATTATTTGTAGTGGCACGTGGAGCAAGATTTCCCCAGTAAGAAGCGTAATTGCTGTCTGTTCCACCGATCCCAAATTTATAGGTACTTTGTGGTGCACCATCTTTGGCATAGTATGAAGTCGTTGTTTTGCCAGGTGTATTGAACTTGGCACCATTATAGGTAATTGAGCCAGGTTTTTCACCAGTAAATTCAGAAACTTTTGATTTAATAACACTTGGGTCTAATTCAAATTTTTGACCAATGCCAAACAATTCTGGATTCGCATAGTACAGCGCGTTGGCTAAGTTCGCCATATAATTCCCATTATTGTCGCCGCTGGTCATCGTCATTGGCGCTGGTAGATCATGTCCTGCCCAAGAACTTAGTGTCACAGTTGGGGTAGAGACAATCAGCCATGAATCTTTATAGTCATCAGTTGTCCCAGTTTTTCCGACCCAATCAGCACTAGCTAAATGAGGATTCAAGCCAGCTAACGTTGGTTTGAATTTTGTTGTATTCGCAGAATCCACCACTGAGCGCAACAAGTCATTCATAATAGAAGCGGTCGCCGGTGAATAAACTTGCGTTCCTTCATCTTTGTGTTCGTAGACTACATGTCCGCTATTGTCTGTAATTTTTTCAATCATGTAGGCTTTTTGATATTTACCTTTGTTAGCAAGTGCTTGGAAACCGTTTGTTTGAGTTACAACATTTGTTTCTACTGGACCCAATGGCGCAGATTCGTAAGCCCAAGCATCTGAAGCTGGATAGTTCATTTTACTTAAGTAGTGATTGTAAGAAAAATTATCATCACCTTTTTTCTTTTTCAATTCTTCATTTACATGATACACAGGGATGTTAAAAGACCAGTTTAACGCATTTCGAACGGTTACAAATTGATTTAAATCCACAGTTGTTGAGTTAGCAAAAGGAGTACCATCTGAATAAGTAGTCGTGTAGTTGGCCAAACGACTTTCAGAACCAATGATTCCTTGATCAATCGCAGGACCATAGACAGAAATTGGTTTAATCGTAGAACCAACTTGACGATCGGCATTAAAGGCATGGTTGTTTTGATTAATATCGAAGTTTCTGCCGCCGATAAAACCGAGGATACGACCAGTAGCGTTATCCATTAAAATATTCCCAGTTTCAATCATTGTATTCCCATTGACATCTGCAGTTCCATCATCAAGCAAATAACCATAATTTGCGACAGCGGTTTGCATCGTGTTGTAAATATTCTGATCAATGGTCGATTGGATTGTATAGCCTTGTGACTGGATTTCGCGACGTGCTTGTTCTTCATATTGATCTAAACCAACTTGATCTAAATCATCACGATTAACTTTAGCTTTTTTCATATCTAAATCCATGACAATCTCAACTGCTTTATCTAACACCGTATAGTATAGATAGCCTTCTGTATTGACATTGGCCTGTTCAGTTGGTAAAAAGTCTTTTTTCAAGTCGTAAGCTTTGGCTTCTTCATATTCCTTTTGCGAAATAGCTTTTTCTCGGTACATACTGAAAAGAACAAAATCTTTTCTCTTCATTCCTAAAGACAAATCGTCTTTCAAGGCACCAGTGTTAGTATAGGGCGTGTAAACAATGGGACTTTGGGGAAGTCCTGCGATAAAGGCCGCTTGAGGAAGATTCAAGTCCTTGGCACTTTTACCAAAGAGTCCTTTGGCTGCTTCTTCCACGCCTGCAATATTTTCACCTTTGTTATTACGACCAAAAGGGGAGACATTTAGATAAGTTGTCACGATTTCGTCCTTAGAAAAGTATTTTTCAATGCGTAAAGCTAATAAAATTTCGTTGGCTTTCCGTTTAAAAGTCGTTTCGTCAGTTAAAATCTGTTGCTTGACCAATTGCTGAGTCAATGTTGAACCACCAGAAGAACCGCCGATACCTGTTGCATCAGAAATCAACGCTCGAACTAGCGCTTTTGGTACTACCCCATGATGTTCTTCAAAATATTCATCTTCTGTTGAAATAATGGCTTTTTTTAGCAATGGAGACATTTGATCGCCATTAATTCGTGTCCGAATTAAATCTGATTTGATGTTAGCAATCGGAGTACCATCTGTGTAAGTCATTTTTGACACTTCGGTAATATCACTGATTTCTTTTTGCAATTCTTCCTTCGTTGGGGGCTGTGTATCTTCAACTAGAAAAGCAAAATAGCCCATTCCGATACCTAAGCCAAGAGAGCCACCTAAGACAATCAGAATAACCCCAAAAACAACTAATGACTGAAAAACGCGAATAATGACATTTAAAATAAGTAAAAAGACATTGCCGCCAGAAGAGGTCTTTGGTTTTTGCTTATTGTTACTTGAATTATTTTTCAAAAGCTTCACCTCAATAAAATGATACATTCTGTGTTATTATAGCAAAAAAAAGCTTCTATGAATAGTTTCTACACCAATTGCCATTTTTTGTTGAAAAAACTTAAGAGAAAATAGGTAAATCTCATTTTTTGACTTTTCAAGTGTGACAGAATCGGTTACTATGAATAGGGGAATTTGATCTATTATTATGTTTTACTATAGGAGGAAAATCATGAATTCAGCTTTTTTTGAAGAATTAAAAGCCCGTGGGTTGGTCTACCAAGTCACAGATGAAGAAGCCTTACAAAAACAATTAAATGAAGAATCTGTTAAATTATATATCGGCTTTGATCCAACGGCAGACAGTTTACACATCGGGCATCTACTGCCAATTCTTATGTTACGTCGTTTCCAACAAAATGGTCATGTGCCTATTGCTTTAGTTGGTGGCGGAACAGGCATGATTGGTGATCCATCATTCAAAGATGCAGAACGTAGTTTAAACACACTTGATACAGTGAAAGCTTGGTCTGAAAGTATTAAGGGCCAGTTGTCACGTTTTATCGATTTTGAAGATGAAAAAAATCCAGCGATTCTAGCAAATAACTATGATTGGCTTGGAGAACTTTCGTTAATTGATTTCTTACGTGATGTTGGAAAAAACTTTACAATTAACTATATGATGAGTAAAGAAAGCGTGAAACGCCGAATCGAAACAGGAATTTCTTATACTGAATTTGCGTATCAATTATTACAAGCATATGATTTCTTGAAATTGTACGAAACAGAAGGTTGTTTATTGCAATTAGGCGGCAGTGATCAATGGGGAAACATTACTTCAGGGATTGAATTATTACGCCGAGAACAAGAAGTTCAAGGATTTGGCTTAACTATGCCTTTAATTACAAAAGCAGATGGTACCAAATTTGGTAAAACAGAAGGAAACGCAGTTTGGCTAGATGCGGAAAAAACTTCGCCATATGAATTTTATCAATTCTGGATTAACACAGATGATCGTGATGTCGTGAAATTCTTGAAATACTTTACTTTCTTAACATTGGATGAAATTGCAACAATTGAAGAAGAATTTACAGCGAACCCAGGGCAACGTGCTGCGCAAAAAGCGTTAGCCAAAGAAGTGACTACTTTAGTCCACGGTGAAGCAGCCTATCATCAAGCGGTTAAAATTTCAGAAGCTTTATTCAGCGGGGATATCCAAAGCTTAACAGCAGAAGAAATTAAACAAGGCTTTAAAGATGTACCAACGTACGAGGTGCAACCAGAGGATCAATTAAGTTTAGTTGACTTATTAGTTACCTCAAAAATAGAACCATCCAAACGTCAAGCCCGTGAAGATGTACAAAATGGAGCGATTTACGTCAATGGAGAACGTCGACAAGATTTAGCAGCTGAATTGACAGAAACTGATAAAATCGAAGGACAATTTACTGTGATTCGTCGCGGGAAGAAAAAATATTTCTTGTTAAAATACTAAAAAAATGAAAGCTTGGGACGAAGGTCGTTTAGACAACAGGTTCCAAGCTTTCGCTTTTAAAAAAGATAAATTGGGATTAATTCTGTTACAAAAAACTCTTTTTTACTATTGGGCATATTCAATTACAGATAACTTGTGCTATGCTAGAATAAAAAGTGCAGTCGCTATAAGGAGTAGGTTATGAAATCAATTGTCGAAAAGTTAAACTTAACGAAGTATCAGCACCCAGTTATTTTAAATAGACCACAGGCAGAGTATCTATCTGAATTTGCTTCAGACGCGCAGCAATTACCCTCAGAACCAGTTGAGCTGATTTTTGCATTTGTGAAAACGATGGCGGAATTTCAAGAGATTGTTTCAATGGTGATTGAAGGTCAACATTTAGTAGAAAATGGGTTGTTATATGTGGCTTATCCGAAAAAAGGCAATAAAATCTATCCAACCTTTGTCCACCGAGATGAAATTTTTCCAACATTACAAGTAAACGAGGCAGATGGGTATATTAAAGGCTCAACCTTAAAATTTAATCGCATGGTTAGTTTAGATGAGACTTTTACGGTTGTCGGCATGAAGAATGTTCTTAAAAAGCCAGCGAAGAATCAGACCAGTTCTGCTGTTGGGGATTATGTTCAATATTTACCAGAAATTGAAGCGTTGGTACAAACAGAACCAGCTGCTGCAGCGACATTCGCTGCATTAACGCCTGGTTATCAAAAAGAGTGGGCGCGGTATGTATTTAGTGCAAAGCGAGCGGAGACACGGAAAAAGCGGCAAACTGAAATGTTAGTCATTTTAAAAGAAGGCTATAAAACCAAAGCGCTTTATCAGCAAAGGAAGAAATAATGGCGCAGTCAATTGAAACAGTTACAGCATACATCGAAACAGTTGAACCAAACTGGCGAATTGCTTATCAGCAAGTATTAGATGTCGTTTCGCAAAATTTGCCAGCAGGGTTTGAATTAACAATGCAATATGGCATGCCAACCTTTGTTGTGCCGCTTTCAGTATTTCCAGAAGGCTATCTTAACCGCGTGGATGAACCGTTACCATTTATCAGCTTAGGCGCTACTAAAAGGCAAGTAGCTTTATATCACATGGGATTAATGGGAAATGAAGCCGTCCGAAGTTGGTTTCAAGAAGCCTATCAGGAACAAGTGTCAACAAAGCTAAACATGGGGAAAAGTTGTCTTCGCTTCACTAATCCTAAGCGAATACCCTATGAACTAATTGGCGAATTAGTAACAAAAATCACGCTTGAAGAATGGCTGCAACAGTATCAACACTACCAAAAGAAAAAGAAGAATTATTAGGAGGAACCACATGTTATTAGGATCACACGTTAGTATGAGTGGCAAGAAAATGCTATTAGGCTCTGCCGAGGAAGCGGCTAGTTATGGCTCAACAACCTTTATGATTTATACAGGTGCGCCACAAAACACGCGCCGGAAACCGATTGAAGAAATGAATATTGAAGCTGGGCAAGCGTTTATGAAGGAACACAATTTAAGTAATATCGTCGTTCATGCCCCGTATATTATTAATTTAGGCAATACAATCAAAACGGAAAATTTCGGTTTTGCCGTAGACTTTTTGCGACAAGAAATTGAGCGAGCACAAGCGTTGGGAGCAACGCAAATCACGTTACACCCAGGTGCGCATGTTGGTGCAGGTCCAGAAGCCGGCATCAAACAAATTGTTAAAGGTCTAAATGAAGTCTTGTGGAAAGAGCAAATCCCTCAAATCGCTTTAGAAACAATGGCTGGTAAAGGAACCGAAATCGGCCGTACGTTTGATGAACTAGCTGCAATTATTGACGGAGTTACGCTAAATGATAAACTTTCTGTCACTCTGGATACTTGCCACATTAATGATGCAGGTTATAATGTAAAAGATGATTTTAATGGCGTATTAGTTGAATTTGATAAAATTATCGGATTGGATCGTTTAAAAGTTATTCATGTGAATGATTCTAAAAATCCTATGGGCTCACATAAAGATCGTCATGCCAATATTGGTTTTGGCACTATTGGTTTTGAAGCTTTAAACGGTGTGGTTCACCATGAAAAATTAACTGCTTTACCAAAAATTTTAGAAACACCTTATGTCGGAGAAGACAAAAAAAATAAAAAGGCCCCTTACGGCTTTGAAATTGCGATGTTAAAAAATCAAACATTTGATCCAGAATTATTAGAAAAAATTCAAGGACAAAACTAAAGCAACAATCGCTCTTAAAGGTCCTATTGACATTTAAGAGCGTATATTTTTGACTTTTAATCACTATTTTGCAAAAAAATCAGACTTTTTTCATTATTTAAGAGAAATCCCGCAAAAAGAACTTTTCTTTTTTTGCTATTTCTAGTAAAATAATTCATTGAGAGCAAAACTATACGGAGAGGAGAGAGTTTCAATGGCAACAGGTTGGGTAGTATTAATCGCAGTAATCGCTTTATTAGTAGGCGCTGCAGGGGGCTTTTTCCTTGCACGCAAATATATGCAAGATTATTTCAAAAAAAATCCTCCCGTTAATGAGGATATGTTACGCATGATGATGGCATCAATGGGTCAAAAACCGTCAGAGAAAAAGGTTAGACAAATGATGCAACAAATGAAAAACCAAGGAAAATAGTAAAGGTTATTCAGGTAATCATGAATAAGTGTAAAAACGGGCTGATTTTCAGTCCGTTTTTTTGTTGTTTTGCGGGAGAATAGGATAATCTAGGAGGAAAAGAGCGAAACGTTTAATCAAAAACAACAATAACGAAGAAACCTTCTAGCTCGAAAGTAGTCTTCGTAGAACAACAAAGTAAAGGAGGGACAACTGAATGTCCATATTCAAAAAATTAGGCTGGTTTTTTAAGCAAGAGAAAAAAAGTTATATTATTGGGGTTTTCTCATTAATGATGGTCGCTCTTGTTCAATTAGTCCCGCCCAAAGTTATTGGCGTCGTTGTAGATGAAATCGTTAACAAAGAAATTCGCTTAACGAAAATTATCGTATGGGTTGCACTCTTGATTGGTGCTGGGCTTGCCCAATATCTTTTTCGCTATATTTGGCGGATGCATATTTGGGGGAGTGCCGCTCGTTTGGAAAAAGAGCTACGGACTCAATTATTTCATCATTTCACAAAAATGGATAGCATCTTTTATCAGAAATATCGGACAGGTGACTTGATGGCGCATGCAACCAATGATTTAAATGCCATCCAAAATGTGGCTGGAGCTGGGATTTTAACATTTGCTGACTCTGTGATTACGGGAGGAACAACGATTATCGCAATGGTTCTATTTGTCGATTGGCGCTTAACATTAATTGCTTTATTACCGCTGCCTTTATTAGCGGTCACCTCACGAGTTCTAGGTTCTAAGTTGCATGATGCCTTTCGAGATTCACAAGCTGCTTTTTCAGCGATTAATGATAAAACACAAGAAAGTATTACTGGAATTAAAGTCATTAAAACATTTGGGCAAGAACAAGAAGATCTTGCTGATTTTACAGAGAAAATTGATGATGCTATCGTCAAAAATAAACGAACGAACTTTTTAGATGCACTATTTGATCCGTTTATTACGCTGATTATTGGTGTTTCTTATGTTTTGACAATTATTATTGGTGGTCGTTTCATCATGGAAGGAACGATTAGTTTAGGTCAGTTGGTCTCTTTCATTGCCTATATTGGGATGCTAGTTTGGCCAATGTTTGCGATTGGGCGCTTATTTAATGTGTTAGAACGTGGGAATGCTAGTTACGATCGTGTGAACGAATTATTACATGAAAAAACGCATATTATCGAACGAAAAGATGCCATCAAAACAATGGCCCAAGGGACAATTTCAATGAAGATTGATTCTTTTTCTTATCCAAAAGAAGAGACGGTGGCGTTGGAAAATATCCAATTTTCGTTGCAAGAAGGAGAAACCTTGGGGATTGTTGGCAAAACAGGCGCTGGAAAAACCACTATTTTGAAATTGTTGATGCGTGAATATGACCAATACCAAGGAACGATTTTCTTTGGAAAACATAACATTAAAAATTACACATTAGATGCATTGATGGGTGCAATGGGGTACGTGCCACAGGACCATTTTCTCTTTTCCATGACGGTACGAGATAACATTCGTTTTGCTAAACCACACTTGGAACAAGCAGCAGTTGAACAAGCGGCAGCATTAGCATTTATTAACCAAGAAATTAAAGCATTCCCTGAAGGCTATGACACAATGGTTGGGGAACGTGGCGTTTCGCTTTCTGGCGGACAAAAACAACGGATTTCTATTGCACGGGCCTTGATTGTTGAACCAGAATTGTTAATTTTAGACGATGCCTTATCTGCAGTCGATGCGAAGACTGAAGAGGCGATTTTATCAAATCTAAAAGAAACGCGCCAAGAAAAAACCACTATCATTACAGCGCATCGTTTAAGTAGTGTCATGCATGCCAAAGAAATCTTAGTGTTGGATGAAGGGAAAATTATTGAACGGGGGACGCATCAAGAGTTACTGGCTCAGAAGGGTTGGTATCAGCGGATGTGGGAAAAACAGCAATTAGAAGCGAAAATTGAAGGGAGTGAGAGTTAATGGAAGAAAAGTATCAATCCGAATGGTCCAGAGAGTTACCGCTGAAAGAACAATTAACGATTGTTCAGCGTTTGTTTCGTTTTGCCAAACCGTTTCGACGCATGTTTTACACAGCTATTCTCTTTGCATTTGGCTTATCAATTATCAATATTCTTTTGCCTAGAGTCATTCAAGTTTTTATGGATAATTATTTAACGCCTAAAACTGCTACAATGCAAGTGATTCTAACTTTTGCTGCTATTTATTTTTTTGGTGTCATTGTCAAAAGTATTGTTTGGTTTTTCCAATGGTATTTGTATTCGATGGCTTCTTTAAAAACGTATCAATATATACGAGTGAAATTATTTGAAAAATTACACACTTTAGGTATGCGTTATTTTGATCAAACACCAGCGGGTTCGACGGTGTCTCGTGTTACAAATGACACAGAAACATTGTTTGAATTCTGGTATGTATTCCTAATGGTGATTACAGGAATTTTTGCCGTAATCTCGTCATTTTTTGCAATGTTTCAACTCAGTCCAAAAATTTCATTTTATTGTCTAATTTTCTTGCCAATTTTATTAGTTGTAATTTGGTATTACCAAAAATTTAGTTCAAAATTATATCGCAGTATGCGGGAAAAATTAAGTCAATTAAACACCAAACTAAATGAATACATCTCTGGTATGCAAATCATTCAACAATTTCGCCAAGAAAAGCGTTTGGAAAAAGAATTTGAGGAAACCAATGATGATTATTTAAAAACACGAGTAGCAATGATTCGTATGAATTCATTATTATTAAGTCCCATCATTAATTTGTTGTATACATTGGCGATTGCATTGGCCTTAACTATGTTTGGCATCGATGCTTTACATTCACCTGTTGAAGCGGGGATGATTTATGCTTTTGTAACGTATGTCCAAGCTTTTTTTAATCCGATGACACAAATGATGGACTTCCTAAGTATCTTTACAGATGGGATTGTCGCAGGTAGCCGTATTTTAAAAATTATGGATACGGAAGAATTAACGCCGCAACAATCAGTAGGAGCGAATGGGGAAATTATTCGCGGGAAAATTGAATTTCGCAATGTTACTTTTTCTTATGACGGCAAAAACGAAGTATTGAAAAATATTAGCTTTGTCGCAAATCCCGGGGAAACCGTCGCTTTAGTCGGTCATACAGGAAGTGGTAAAAGTTCAATTATTAATGTACTCATGCGTTTCTATGAATTTTATGAAGGGCAGATTTTAATTGATGATCGTGACATTCGTGATTTTCCCATGACAGAATTACGGGAAAAGATGGGCTTGGTATTACAGGACGCTTTCATGTTTTATGGAGATATTGCTGGAAATATCCGTTTACTGAATCCCAATATTACAGATGAACAAATTAAACAGGCAGCGGAATTTGTTCAGGCGGATAAATTTATTCACACGTTACCCAATACCTATCATGCGAAAGTCATTGAACGAGGAGCGAGTTATTCTAGCGGACAACGTCAATTAATTTCGTTTGCACGAACGATTGTGACTGATCCCAAAATTTTAGTTTTAGATGAAGCAACCGCTAATATTGATACAGAAACAGAAGGATTGATTCAAGAAGGATTAGCCAAAATGCGTCAAGGGAGAACGACAATTGCGATTGCGCATCGCCTTTCGACGATTCGTGACGCAAACTTGATTTTAGTTTTAGACAAAGGGCAGATTGTAGAACGAGGAACGCACGAAACGTTACTGGCAGAAGGTGGCCTTTATGCGGATATGTATCAGTTACAAAGTACGGAAGTTTAACGTAACAACTGAAAGAGTTAAATAACCTAAACAAAGGCATTTAGTGTTAGGAAATTCCTAATTCTAGGTGTCTTTGTAGCTCTTTAAATTGCAAAAAAGAATAGAAATGGTATGATATGAAGAGAGAAAAACAAACGAGGAAGTTAGGTGGAACTGTGAAGCCAGTTATAGTCAAAAATGTGCGAATAGGTGAAGGGAATCCCAAAATTGTGGTGCCCATTGTTGCTCCAACAGCCGAGGATATTTTGGCCGAAGCAACGGCGAGCCAAACACTAGATTGTGATTTGGTAGAATGGCGTTTAGACTATTATAAAAATGTCGCTGATTTTTCCGATGTATGTAATCTTTCACAACAAGTAATGGAACGGTTGGGGCAAAAACCGTTATTGTTAACTTTTCGTACACAAAAAGAAGGCGGCGAAATGGCTTTTTCCGAGGAAAATTATTTTGCTTTGTATCATGAATTAGTGAAAAAGGGTGCGTTGGATTTATTAGATATTGAATTATTTGCGAATCCGCTGGCGGCAGATACGTTAATTCACGAAGCTAAAAAGGCGGGGATTAAAATTGTTCTCTGTAATCACGACTTTCAGAAAACACCGTCGCAAGAGGAGATTGTCGCGCGGTTACGCCAAATGCAAATGCGTCAGGCGGATATTTGTAAAATAGCTGTGATGCCACAAGATGCGACAGATGTACTTACGTTACTTTCAGCAACCAATGAAATGTACACCCATTATGCATCCGTCCCAATCGTTACTATGTCAATGGGACAGTTAGGGATGATTAGTCGCGTAACAGGTCAACTGTTCGGGTCGGCACTAACTTTTGGCTCAGCCCAGCAAGCGTCTGCACCAGGCCAACTATCCGTACAAGTATTAAGAAATTATTTAAAGATATTCGAACAAAACAAGTGATTCAGAAGGTGAAAAAAGTGGCAAAGAAAAAAACACAACAAAAAACGAATGCGATGCGCATGGTAGAACAACATAAAGTACCATATAAAGAATATGAATTCGCTTGGAGTGAAGATCATTTAAGTGCAGAAAGTGTCGCTGAAAGTTTAGGTATTGAAAAAGGACGAATTTTTAAAACCTTGGTTACAGTAGGTAATAAAACAGGTCCAGTGGTGGCTGTCATTCCTGGTAATCAAGAATTAGATTTAAAAAAATTAGCGAAAGCTAGTGGCAACAAAAAGGTAGAAATGCTTCACTTAAAAGATTTAGAAGCAACCACAGGCTATATTCGTGGTGGCTGTTCACCAATTGGGATGAAAAAACAATTTCCCACCTATTTGGCTGAAGAAGCTCAACAATATTCTGCAATTATTGTTTCTGCAGGCAAACGTGGCATGCAAATTGAATTAGCGCCTGAAGCAATCCTTTCGCTAACCAATGGACAATTTGCGGAAATAACGACAAAAGAATAAGTGGCTATAAGAAGAAGTCGAGACAGAACCGTTTATCTGTTTTTAAACGTGGAGCAAAAATCACTAGGGATTTTTGCTCCACGTGTTTAATTATCAAATTAATAAAGGAAAAGCATTAAGTAAACAGTGCTACTTTTTACTGGGATAAAATTTTTGTAATGCTTGCCGTGCAAGCATATCTGCCGCTTTGTTTTGACTTTCAGGTAGCCATTTGATTAAGAGCAAAGGAAAATTCTTTTCTAGTTGTTGATATTCTGCTAAATAAGGCTGGTACTTTTCATTTTTAGCATAGTTTTTTTCAATTGTTTGAACAACAATTTTACTATCTGAGTGGAGAAGAACGGTTTGTTGATTGTCTTCATTGGTAATCGCTTGTTTTAAAGCTTCAATCAGCACTTTAAATTCAGCTTCGTGATTACTAACAATACCTAAAGGCACATGCAATTGTTGCCGCGATTGGTCGGTGAGGTAAACGATACCGCCGCCAGATTCACCTGGATTGCCTTTAGTTGCAGCATCTACATAAATTCTTAACATAAAATTACTCCTAATTTCTTTTTGTTCTTAAAAAAAGTATGTTACTATTATAACATATTTAAATTTAGCGGCGTTGATCCAGAAGTAGTGAGGGCACTTTATGAAAAAACAGAAATTTTATTGGCAGCCAGAATTAGCATCAACAATTATTTACTGGTCTTGCACATTTTGTATATTATTTATTAGTTTAATTTTAGCATTGGAAAATAATGGTCCTTACTTGATTAGTAATCTGGTGATGGTTCCATTTTTTGTGTTTGCTTATCTAGGAATTGCGCGGTCTTTTAACCTGACAGAAACATCTTTAATTGTTAGAGATGTTTTATGGTTTCGTAAAAAAGCACTTCCGCTTTCTCAGATAGAAAAAGTAACCTACAATGAAAAAAGCATCGAAATTTTTTCCTCAGAATTTAAGGAAGGCTCAAAAGTCTTTTTAATGAAAAAGAAAACGATTCCGTTATTTCTTGAGGCACTTAAGGTAAAAAAGCCTGAATTGAAGGTAGCAGAAGATCATTCTTTGGGCCTTCATAAAAAAGAAGAAAAAAACAAGAGTGAGTCATAAGTCGAAACGACTGGTGACCCACTCTCAAAATCTTAAAATAATCAGCTGAAACAAACGCTACGTTTACTTACTTTTTGGAGCAAAGCGTTGTTGGTTCAGCTTTTTTAGTTATCTATTTTTTTGACATGTGCTGCTTGTAGCCCACGATTGCCTTCCATTATCTCGAACTCTACAGATTGATTCTCATCAAGTGATTTGAATCCGTCACCTTCTATAGCAGTGAAGTGGACAAAAATCTCATCTTCTTCGTTGTAAACGATAAAACCATAACCTTTTCTGTTATCGAACCATTTGACAATTCCTTTTTGCATCCAATTCACGCTCCTTTTAGATTTGTAAAGACACTTTCATTATACGAGAAAAGGCTACCAAACGTCAATGGTTGGGTTGTTTAAAAAAGGTTATTCTAGCCATTCTATTCAATACAAGCTATAATTTAAAAGAAACAATGTGTCACAAAGACGATAAAGAATTGAAAAGGGGTTCGTTATGAAGACAGATATTAACATTGCACAAGCAGCAACATTAAAACCTATTCAAGAGATTGCCGAAACAATCGATCTTTCAGAAGATTCGCTAGAACTTTATGGGAAATACAAAGCGAAAATAGATTTTCCAACGCTTCAATCCTTAGAAGCGAAACCAGAAGGTAAATTAATCCTCGTTACGTCGATTAATCCAACGCCAGCAGGAGAAGGAAAGTCAACCGTGACCATTGGTTTAGGAGATGCATTAAATCAAATCAATAAAAAAACAGTTATTGCCCTAAGAGAACCATCATTAGGTCCTGTGATGGGGATTAAAGGTGGCGCAACAGGTGGCGGTTACGCACAAGTATTACCAATGGAAGAAATCAATTTGCATTTTACTGGTGATATGCATGCGATTACGACAGCCAATAATGCCTTAGCTGCGTTACTAGATAATCATTTACAGCAAGGAAATGAATTAAAGATTGATTCTCGGCGGGTGATTTGGAAACGGGCAGTGGATCTAAATGATCGTGCGCTCAGACAGGTCGTTGTTGGTTTAGGCGGTCCTTTCCAAGGTGTACCAAGAGAAGACGGTTTCGATATTACTGTGGCGAGCGAAATTATGGCGATTCTTTGTTTAGCGCAAAATTTAACGGACTTAAAAGAACGCTTAAGTCGGATTATTGTCGCCTATAATGACCAAAGAGAGCCGGTGACGGTTAAAGATTTAAACGTGGCAGGTGCCCTGACTTTATTATTAAAAGACGCCTTAAAACCTAATTTAGTTCAAACGATTGAAGGAACTCCAGCTTTTGTTCACGGTGGTCCTTTTGCCAATATCGCTCATGGATGTAACAGTATTTTAGCGACAAAAACGGCTTTGCATCTAGGGGATTATGTCGTAACAGAAGCAGGTTTTGGTGGCGACTTAGGTGGCGAAAAATTTTTAGATATTAAAGTACCTTCTTTAGGAAAAGCACCAGATGCCGTTGTGATTGTGGCAACGATTCGCGCGCTGAAAATGCATGGCGGTTTGGCGAAAGATCAGTTAGCAGAAGAAAATTTACCAGCGTTACAAAAAGGCTTTGCCAACTTAGAAAAACATATTCAAAACATGCAACGTTATGATGTACCAGTAGTTGTTGCAATTAATGAGTTTACACAGGATACAGAGAAGGAAATTCAACTGTTGAAAGAAGCCTGCCAAACGTTAGGCGTGCCCGTCGAGTTAACAAGTGTTTGGGCGCAAGGTGGCGCAGGTGGCACGAATCTAGCGAAAACAGTGGTAGCAGAGATTGAAGCCAATACAAAACAGTTTCAACCTTTATATAACCCTCGCCAAACAATTGAAGAAAAAATTCAAGCCATTGTACAAACGATTTACGGCGGGGAACAGGCGATTTTTTCTCCGAAAGCGCAAAAACAAATCGCAGATTTTACAAAAAATGGTTGGGATCAATTACCAATTTGCATGGCGAAGACACAGTATTCACTTTCTGACGATCCTCAAAAACTAGGACGGCCAGAAGGATTTACGATTACGATTCGTGAGCTAGTTCCAAAAATCGGTGCAGGGTTTATCGTGGCGTTAACGGGTGACATTTTAACGATGCCTGGCTTGCCGAAAGTTCCTGCTGCGTTAAATATGGATGTGGACGAAACGGGTCAAGCGAGCGGTCTCTTTTAAAGCCGCTCTTTCCTGAGACCTATTTTTAGTATATACTTGAAAGTAGCTCAATAAAAAATAATGACGGAAATTTATTGCGTAGTTTACTATAAGGAGCAACGACTATGGGGGAACGAGCAGATACATTTTTAGCACACTTTAATCGCATTGAAAAGTGGATGAGAGAGAGACTGAACAATCCTGTCAACATGGGATTCAGTGAAATGACAAGACGTCTTTCCCGAAAAGAAAAAGGACAGATTGCTCAATTTGAAGAGGATTTGCTTCAAATGGCTCAGTTAAGAAATGCCATCGTTCATGAGCGAATTGCTGATGATTTTGTAATTGCAGAGCCAAACGAATGGGCAGTTCAACGAATTGAAACGATTGAACAAGCTTTAACAAAACCAGAAAAAGTAGTGCCTAAATTTGCGAAACGTGTTACAGCTTTTGAAATCACCACTTCTTTAGAAACGTTATTAACGATTATTGCAAAAAAACAATATTCTCAATTTCCGATTTATGAAAAAGGTGTATTTAAAGGATTAATCACGGTTCGAGGGATTGGTGTATGGTTTGCCATTGAGAGCACCAAAGGCGAAGTTCACATTGCCAACCGAATGGTGCGAGAATTGTTGGCATCAAATTATAAACGCAGCAACTATCAATTTGTTTCAATTGAAGCAACCGTTTTTGAAGTTGAACAAATGTTTCGGGAGCAGCCACGCTTAGAAGCTGTGCTTATTAGTAAAAGTGGCCATCCTAATGGTGAGTTAGTAGGCATTGTTCGACCAAGAGATTTAGCAAGTATTCATAGAGAAAAGGAATGACGCGATTGTTAGTAGTATATTTTTTAATCAGTGCCTTATTAGTAGGGCTTGACCAATGGAGCAAATATTTGACGGTCCAAAACATTTCTTTGGGTGAAACAAAAGAATTCATTCCTGGATTTTTGTCGCTGACCCATTTAAGAAATACCGGAGCCGCTTGGAGCTTATTAGAAGGAAAGATGATATTCTTTTATGTCATCACAGTAATTGTTAGTGTCGTGATTATTTATTTATTAATTAAGAATTATAAAAAAAGTATCTGGTATTCTGTAGGTTTATCTTTTGTCTTAGCAGGTGCCATTGGAAATTTTATTGATCGTGTACGTTTAGGCTACGTGGTGGACATGCTCCAAACGGATTTTATGAATTTTCCTATTTTTAATGTTGCAGATAGTACGTTAGTGGTCGGCGTTATTTGTATATTTATTTATTTGATTTTAGATGAAAAAGCAGCAAAGGAAGGCAAAAATGGAACAAATTAACGTAACGATTCAAACAGAAAAAGGCCGGATTGATAAAGTATTAAGTGAACATTTACCCAATCATTCCCGCTCGCAAATTCAACAATGGTTAAAAGAAAAACACGTAACAGTTAATGGTGAAACGGTCCGCGCAAATTACAAAGTTACAGCAGGCGATGAAATTGTGGTAACAATTCCTGAACCAGAAGTGCTAGATATGGTAGCAGAGGATATTCCTTTGACCATTGTTTATGAAGACAATGATGTGATTGTCGTCAACAAACCTCAAGGCATGGTTGTTCATCCTTCGGCAGGGCACCCCAATGGTACATTAGTGAACGCGTTACTTCATCATGCGGATCACTTATCGGCGATAAATGATGTGGTGCGACCGGGAATTGTTCATCGAATTGATAAAGATACTTCGGGGCTATTGATGGTGGCTAAAAATGATCAAGCCCATGAATCATTAGCGAAACAGCTAAAAGAAAAAACATCGTTACGTAAATACGTTGCCTTGGTCCACGGTGTTATTCCTCACGATAAGGGAGAAATAAATGCACCTATTGGTCGTTCCAAGGTTGACCGCAAAATGCAAGCGGTCATTGAAGGCGGTAAAGAAGCAGTCACGCACTTTACTGTTTTAGAGCGTTTTGATGCATTTACCTTAGTTGAATTACAACTAGAAACAGGCCGGACACATCAAATCCGTGTTCACATGAAATATATCGGTTATCCATTAGCTGGAGATCCGTTATATGGACCGAAAAAAACATTGCCTGGCAATGGGCAATTTTTACATGCGAAGTTATTAGGCTTTACACATCCTACTACAGGTGAACAATTAGTTTTTGAAGCACCTTTACCAGAAGTTTTTGAAAAAACTTTACACCAATTAAGAAATAATCATTGATTTTTTTCTGAAGAAGAGGTAAACTCTTTTTTAAGAAGAAAAATAACTAAATAACTGTAACCTTTAAGTTTAGTCCCGTGAGGCTAAGAAGGAATCATGCAAAAGAACACTAAGTGCGCTTAGTTAGTAAGTTGTGTGGGCTACATGGTACCCTTTTACCTTTTTAAACTGTAACCAACATCCTCCTATCCTCATACGGGTAGGAGGATTTTTTGTTGGAAAAAATAACAGGACAATTTCAATAAAAACCCACTTATTTTTCAGCTGCTCAATTGAAGGAAGAATCGCTGACCCCAAGACAGCGAGGACGTAGATAAAAAAGAAATGAGGAGGAAATTATTATGCCAAAGAAAGAAGTTGTTGACGCAGTCACAATGAAACGAGCGCTTACTCGAATCTCGTATGAAATTATTGAAAGAAACAAAGGAATTCAAGACATTGTTTTAGTAGGAATTAAAACGCGTGGGATATACATTGCACAACGTCTAGCCGAACGCTTAAAACAATTAGAAGATATTGACGTGCCAGTTGGTGAATTAGATATTACTTTGTATCGTGATGATGTGAAAGATATGGAGGAACCTGAATTACATTCTTCTGACGTACCAGTCTCAATTGAAGGTAAAGAAGTTATTTTAGTGGATGATGTCTTGTACACGGGCCGGACCATTCGTGCTGCGATGGACGCTGTTATGGATTTAGGTCGTCCAAGAAAAATCTCTTTAGCAGTCTTAGTAGATCGTGGGCATCGGGAACTACCGATTCGTGCCGATTATGTAGGAAAAAATATTCCAACATCAAAAACTGAGGAAATTATTGTGGAAATGGAAGAGCGTGACGGCGCAGATCGTATTATGATCAGTAAAGGAAACGAATAAAAAGGAGTGAACAACGTTGTCAGAAAAAGAATTTCGAAATGAGGATGCAGTCTTAGATATTAAAGACAGACCGCAAGCTTTTCACTGGGTTGGCCTAAGTTTACAACATTTATTTACGATGTTTGGCGCAACGGTTTTAGTACCAATCTTAGTGGGAATTGACCCAGGGATTGCGTTAGTCAGTTCAGGATTAGGAACAATGGTCTATCTGATTACTACAAAAGGAAAAATCCCCGCCTATCTTGGCAGTAGCTTTGCTTTTATTGCAGCGATGCAGATGTTAATGAAGAGTGATGGTTATCCAGCCATTGCTCAAGGTGCTATGACAACCGGCTTGGTATACCTAATCGTTTCATTAATCATTAAAAAAATTGGTTCCGACTGGTTGGATAAAATTTTACCGCCTATCGTTGTAGGACCTGTCGTGATGGTTATCGGTTTAGGCTTGGCAGCTAATGCCGCAAATAACGCAATGTATAACAACAACGTTTATGATTTTAAATATATTGCCGTAGCCTTAATTACTTTAGGTTTAACCATTTTTTACAACATGTTTTTCAAAGGCTTCCTAGGATTAATTCCAATTCTTTTGGGAATTGTTAGTGGGTACCTAGTCGCTTTAGCTTTCGGAATTATTGATTTAACCCCTATTAAAGAAGCTGCTTGGTTTGCTTTACCGAATTTTGAAGTACCTTTTGTTCAATATGAACCGAAATTGTATTTAAATGCCATTACAACAATGGCACCAATTGCTTTTGTAACAATGACAGAACATATTGGTCATTTAATGGTCTTGAATAAATTAACCAAGCGCAACTTTTTCCAAGACCCAGGCTTATCTAAAACTTTAATGGGAGATGGCTTAGCGCAAATTGTAGCAGGTTTTGTTGGTGGACCGCCAGTTACAAGTTATGGTGAAAATATCGGCGTGTTGGCAATTACAAGAGTACACAGTGTCTTCGTGATTGGTGGAGCCGCGGTGTTCGCTGTAGCTTTAGGCTTTGTTGGAAAATTAAGTGCCTTGATTCTAAGTATCCCAGGACCAGTTATTTCAGGAATTAGTTTCGTCTTGTTCGGTGTGATTGCCGCAAGTGGTTTGAAAATCTTAATCGATAATAAGATTAATTTTGATAAGAAAAAGAATTTATTGATTGCTTCAGTAATTTTAGTCATCGGCATTGGTGGCTTAGTCTTCAAAGTAGGAACTTTTGAATTGTCTTCAATGGCATTAGCAACTGTCTTAGGAATTGTTTTGAATTTAATTTTACCGGAAAACGCACGTAGCGAAGAACAGTAGGAGGACTGGACGAATGATTATTACATCTGAACGAATTAGTTTAAAACATCTTTTAACTGCTGAGGCTTTAACCGACCGTGAAGTCATGGGGTTAATCCGTCGCGCAGGAGAATTTAAACAGGGGGCAAAATGGCACCCAGAAGAACGTCAATATTTTGCAACAAACTTGTTTTTTGAAAATAGTACTCGAACACATAAAAGTTTTGAGGTAGCTGAGAAAAAATTAGGCTTAGAAGTGATTGAGTTTGAAGCGAGTAGAAGTTCTGTTCAAAAAGGAGAAACGTTATACGACACAGTACTAACGATGTCGGCAATTGGTGTAGATGTAGCAGTCATTCGTCATGGTAAAGAAAATTATTACGATGAATTGATTCAAAGTAAAACGATTCAATGTTCTATTATTAACGGTGGGGACGGGAGTGGACAACACCCTACACAATGTTTATTGGATCTGATGACCATTTATGAAGAATTTGGTGGATTTGAAGGCTTGAAAGTGGCGATTGTGGGAGATATTACACATTCTCGCGTTGCTAAATCAAATATGCAGTTATTAAACCGTTTAGGCGCTGAAATTTATTTTTCAGGTCCAGAAGAGTGGTACGATCATCAGTTTGATGTCTATGGACAATATGTGCCGCTAGATGAAATTGTTGAAAAAGTCGATGTGATGATGTTGCTTCGCGTGCAACACGAACGTCATGATGGTAAGGAAAGTTTTTCAAAAGAAGGCTATCATTTGGAATATGGGTTAACCAACGAACGGGCAACTCGTTTACAGAAACACGCAATTATTATGCATCCAGCGCCAGTCAATCGGGATGTTGAACTGGCAGATGAATTAGTGGAAAGTCTGCAATCAAGAATCGTCGCGCAAATGAGTAACGGAGTCTTTATGCGCATGGCAATTTTAGAAGCAATTTTACATGGAAAGGCCTAGGTGGAGAAATGAAGACGTTAATTAAGAATGGAAAAATCATCAAAAAAGAGAATCAATTGATTGAGGCAGCACTTTGGCTAGAAAATGGTGTGATTCACGCAATCGGGGAATCGTTTGACGAAGCAGATTTTGAGCAAGTTTTTGATGCGAAAGGGCAACTAATCACGCCAGGCTTGGTCGATGTGCATGTTCACTTTAGAGAACCAGGCTTTACGTATAAAGAAACGATTAAAACGGGTAGTAAAGCTGCTGCTCGCGGTGGTTTTACTACGGTTTGTGCAATGCCCAATCTGAATCCAGTACCAGATACGGCTGAAAAATTAAGTGAGGTTTACGACTTAATTCAAAAAGATGCAGTCGTGAAAGTTTTACAATATGCCCCCATTACAGAAGAGCTACGGAGTGAAGTTTTAACCAATCAGAAGGCCTTAAAAGAAGCGGGCGCCTTTGCATTTACGAATGATGGTGTTGGTGTCCAAACGGCAGGAACGATGTACTTAGCCATGAAAGAAGCTGCTGCATTAAATATGGCGCTTGTTGCGCACACGGAAGATGAATCTTTATTATTTGGTGGTGTGATGCATGAAGGAGAAATTTCTAAGAAATTAGGCCTGCCAGGGATTTTAAGTGCAACGGAAGCTTCACAAATTGCTCGGGATATTACTTTAGCAAAAGAAACAGGCGTTCATTATCATGTTTGTCATGTTTCAACAGAAGAAAGCGTGCGCGTTATTCGGGATGCTAAAAAAGCAGGGATTCACGTAACAGCCGAAGTTTCGCCGCACCATTTAATTTTAGTCGATGAGGATATTCCTGGTGACGAAGGGTTTTGGAAAATGAACCCGCCATTACGTGGTTTAGCAGATCGACAAGCATTGATTGACGGCTTGTTAGATGGCACGATTGACTGTATTGCTACCGACCATGCGCCCCATGGTTTAGAAGAAAAACAACAATCATTTTTAAACGCACCTTTTGGCATTGTCGGTAGTGAAACGGCCTTCCAATTGATTTATACGAACTTTGTCGAAACAGGCATTTTCACATTAGAACAAGTAATTGATTGGATGGCAGTGAAACCGGCAGAAATTTTTGGATTAAACGCAGGAACACTAACAATTGGTGCTCCGGCAGATATTGCAGTTTTTGACTTAGCAACAGCTGCACCAATTGATGCAGAAGCATTTGAATCAATGGCTGTCAATACACCATTTACAGGGTGGACAGTCAAAGGAAAGACACTTATGACATTTGTTGACGGAGCATTAGCTTGGTCGGAGGAGGCGCAGTAGGTTTGAAAAGGTTATTGATTTTAGAAGACGGAACAGTATTTGAAGGAAAAGCGTTTGGTGCAGAAGGCAATGTAGTAGGAGAAGTTGTTTTTACTACTGGCATGACAGGTTACCAAGAAGCAATTACTGACCAAAGTTTTAATGGACAAATGATTACTTTTACGTATCCATTAGTTGGAAATTACGGGGTCAACCGAGATGATTATGAATCCATTGCACCAACCTGTAAAGGTGTCATTGTTAAAGAGCATGCGCGGGTTGCTTCAAATTGGCGTCAACAAATGACCTTGGATGAATTTTTAAAGCGCAAAGGGATTCCGGGAATTTCAGGAATTGATACGCGTGCGCTGACTCGTAAGTTACGATCAGCTGGAACAATGAAAGGGAGCATCATTGATGCCGTGGATGATTTGCCGCATGCGTTTGATCAATTAAAAGCGACGGTCATGCCGAAAAATCAAGTGGCACAAGTCTCTACCACTAAGCCTTATCCAAGTCCAGGTATTGGGCGTAATGTAGTCGTCGTTGATTTCGGGTTGAAACATAGTATTTTGCAAGAATTATCAAAACGGCAATGCAACTTAACCGTGTTGCCTTATAATACAACGGCCGAAGAGATTTTAGAATTAAGTCCCGATGGTGTCATGTTGACAAATGGGCCTGGAGATCCCAAAGATGTGCCTGAAGCTATTGAAATGATTCAAGCAATCCAAGGAAAAGTTCCAATTTTCGGCATCTGCTTAGGTCATCAGTTATTTTCATTAGCGAATGGTGCGGATACGTATAAGATGAAGTTTGGACATCGCGGTTTGAATCATCCTGTACGAGAAATTGCAACAGGACGCATTGATTTCACCTCACAAAACCACGGATATGCCGTAGATGAAGCAACAATTGATCCAGAAAAATTACTTGTGACCCATGTGGAAGTCAATGATGGAACGGTTGAAGGCGTGCGTCATCGAGATTATCCAGCTTTTACTGTGCAATATCACCCAGATGCGGCTCCAGGACCGCACGATGGTCTTCATTTATTTGACGAATTTATGGAATTAATGGATGCATGGAAGGAGCAAAACTAATGCCAAAACGAACGGACATTAAGAAAATCATGGTGATTGGTTCAGGACCAATCATTATTGGACAAGCAGCAGAATTTGACTATGCAGGCACACAAGCCTGTTTAGCGCTAAAAGAAGAAGGGTATGAAGTTGTCTTAGTAAACTCAAATCCAGCGACCATCATGACCGATAAAGAAATCGCGGATCATGTTTATATTGAACCGATTACTTTAGAATTTGTTTCAAGAATTTTGCGAAAAGAACGTCCTGATGCTCTTCTACCAACATTAGGTGGTCAAACTGGATTAAATATGGCGATGGAATTATCGGAATCAGGAATTTTAGATGAGCTAAATGTAGAATTGCTAGGAACAAAGCTCAGTGCGATTGACCAAGCGGAAGACCGTGATTTATTTAAACAATTGATGGAAGAATTAGAACAACCGATTCCAGAAAGTGAAATTGTCAATACGGTGGAACAAGCCGTGGCTTTTGCCAAACGAATTGGTTATCCAATTATCGTTCGTCCCGCATTTACCTTAGGTGGAACAGGCGGCGGCATGTGCGATACGGAAGAAGAACTCCGCCAAATTGCTGAAAATGGTCTGAAATTATCACCAGTTACACAATGTTTAATTGAAAAAAGTATTGCTGGTTTTAAAGAAATTGAATATGAAGTGATGCGTGATTCGGCTGATAATGCGATTGTGGTTTGTAACATGGAAAACTTTGATCCTGTCGGCATTCACACTGGGGATTCGATTGTTTTTGCTCCGAGTCAAACCTTATCAGATTATGAATACCAAATGTTGCGAGATGCGTCTTTGAAAATTATTCGTGCATTAAAAATTGAAGGTGGCTGTAATGTTCAATTAGCTTTGGATCCACATAGCTTTAATTATTATGTGATTGAAGTGAATCCTCGTGTTTCTCGTTCATCTGCACTTGCTAGCAAAGCCACAGGGTATCCCATTGCGAAGTTAGCTGCAAAAATTGCTGTTGGTTTAACATTAGATGAAATGAAAAATCCAGTTACTGGAACCACTTATGCCGAATTTGAACCCGCTTTGGACTATGTTGTTTCCAAAATTCCTCGCTGGCCTTTTGACAAATTTGAAAAAGGTGCTCGAGAACTAGGAACGCAAATGAAAGCAACCGGGGAAGTCATGGCAATTGGCCGCAATATTGAAGAATCCTTATTAAAAGCAGTTCGTTCTTTAGAAATTGGTGCTTATCACAACGAGTTAGAAGAACTAAGTCATGTCAGTGATTTAGAATTAACGAAGAAAATGGTCCATGCGCAAGATGATCGATTGTTCTACTTATCAGAAGCCATTCGCAGAGGATATAGCATCGAAGAATTACAAAGTTTAACGAAAATTGATTTATTCTTCTTGGATAAACTTTTACACATTATCGAAATTGAAACAGCCCTTGAAAGTCACGTGGACAACGTAGCTGTTTTGAAAGAAGCCAAACAAAATGGTTTTTCTGATCGGAAAATCGCAGCACTTTGGGGACAAACAGAACAAGCCATCGCTGACTTCCGCAGAGCCAATCAAATTGTGCCCGTCTATAAAATGGTGGATACGTGTGCTGCAGAGTTTGAATCACACACGCCTTATTTTTATAGCACGTATGAAGTGGAAAACGAAAGCAATGTTTCGAAAAAGCCTTCTGTACTAGTATTAGGTTCTGGTCCCATTCGCATTGGTCAAGGGGTCGAGTTTGATTATGCAACGGTTCATTCTGTCAAAGCAATCCAAGCGGCTGGTTATGAAGCAATTATTATGAATAGTAATCCTGAAACAGTTTCAACAGATTTCTCTGTTTCTGATAAATTATACTTTGAGCCATTAACTTTAGAAGACGTCATGAATGTGATTGATTTAGAAAATCCGATTGGCGTGATCGTCCAATTTGGTGGACAAACAGCGATTAATTTAGCTGAGCCGCTCACAAAACAAGGCGTTAAAATTCTTGGAACAACGATTGAAGATTTAGATCGTGCGGAAAATCGTGATTTATTTGAACAAGCTTTGCAAGAGTTAGCGATTCCTCAACCACCAGGAGATACGGCCACAAGTGCAGAAGAAGCAGTCGTGATTGCTGATCGTATCGGCTATCCCGTTTTAGTGCGTCCAAGTTATGTTTTAGGTGGTCGTGCAATGGAAATTGTCGAAAATCAAAAGGATTTGGAAGATTATATGCGACATGCAGTCAAAGCTTCTCCAGAACATCCTGTCTTAGTTGATAGCTATTTATTGGGACAAGAATGTGAAGTTGATGCCATTTGTGATGGTGAAACAGTACTAATTCCAGGGATTATGGAACATATTGAACGAGCTGGCGTTCATTCTGGTGATTCAATGGCGGTTTATCCACCGCAGTATCTTTCTCAAGAAATTCAAGCAACGATTGCCGATTATACAAAAAAACTGGCACTTGGTTTAAACTGTGTAGGCATGATGAATATTCAATTTGTTATTCATGAAAATCGTGTTTATGTGATTGAAGTGAATCCTCGTGCGAGTCGAACAGTTCCTTTCTTAAGTAAAATCACAGGGATTCCGATGGCCCAAGTTGCTACAAAAGCGATTCTTGGTGAGAAATTGACTGACCTAGGATATCAAGATGGATTATACCCTGAAAGTAAACAAGTTCATGTGAAAGCCCCTGTATTCTCCTTTACGAAACTACAAAAAGTAGATACGTACTTAGGGCCTGAAATGAAATCAACTGGGGAAGTTATGGGTAGTGATTATTATTTAGAAAAAGCCTTGTATAAAGCCTTTGAAGCATCTGGCTTGCATTTGCCAAGTTATGGGGCTGTACTTTTCACCATTGCTGATGAAACAAAAGAAGAGGCTTTAGAAATTGCTAAGCGTTTTTCAGCAATTGGCTATAGTTTAGTCGCAACGGAAGGAACCGCTGACTTTTTAGCGAAGCATCAGTTGCCTGTTAAGAAAGTGACGAAAATTTCTAATCCTGAAGGGGAAACCGTGCTGGATGTCATTCGTAATGGGAATGCACAAGTGGTAATCAATACCATGGATAAAAATCGTTCCAGTGCCAACCAAGATGGGTTTTCAATCCGTCGGGAAGCAGTCGAACATGGGATTCCATTGTTTACCTCACTTGATACAGCAAATGCAATTTTAAAAGTTTTAGAATCAAGAGCCTTTACGACAGAAGCCATTTAAGCATAAATCTGGAACAATCGTCTGAGGAGGACTGTTCCAGATTCTTTTGCGAAGAAATAGAAAATCATTTATAGGGGAATCAGAGAATAAAGGAGTGAAGGATACTGATGCAGAGAAAGCAAGAAATGATGACCATTGTAGCTCAAAAACAGTTAGCGCCACGGATTTATCAGTTAGACTTACAAGGTGAGTTAGTGAAAGAGATGACACGACCTGGACAGTTTGTGCATATCAAGGTTCCGCGTGCAGATTTACTTTTGCGGCGACCGATTAGCATCAACCAAATTGATCATTCGAACGAAACCTGTCGTTTGATTTATCGAGTCGAAGGCGCTGGAACGGAAGTGTTTGCCACCATGAAGGCTGGTGAACAATTAGATATTTTAGGTCCTTTAGGAAACGGCTTTGATATAACTACCGTAGCAGCTGGTCAGACTGCTTTTATCGTTGGTGGAGGAATCGGGATTCCCCCATTGTATGAATTATCAAAACAACTCAATGAAAAAGGCGTGAAAGTGATTCATTTTCTTGGTTATGCATCAAAAGAGGTTGCTTATTACCAACAAGAATTTATGGCATTAGGAGAAACACATTTTGCCACAGATGACGGCTCGTTTGGCACTCATGGCAACGTGGGCCGTTTATTGTCAGAAGCGTTAGCAAAAGGACGGATCCCTGATGCAGTTTATGCTTGTGGTGCGAATGGTATGTTAAAAGCAATTGATTCTTTATTTCCAACACATCCACACGTTTACCTTTCTTTAGAAGAACGGATGGCCTGTGGAATTGGGGCTTGCTATGCCTGCGTTTGCCATAAAAAAGGAGACACTACTGGAGCAAAAAGTGTCAAGGTCTGTGATGAAGGTCCGATTTTTAAAGCAAGTGAGGTTATCTTATAATGAAAAATCCTTTAGCTGTTTCAATTCCAGGTTTAACATTAAAAAATCCAATTATTCCCGCCAGTGGTTGCTTTGGGTTCGGGGAAGAATATGCTAACTATTATGACCTTGATCAATTAGGTTCAATTATGATTAAGGCAACAACCCCCCAAGCACGATATGGAAATCCCACACCACGTGTAGCTGAAACACCTAGTGGTATGCTAAATGCCATTGGATTGCAGAATCCAGGCTTAGACGTGGTTATGCAAGAAAAATTACCAAAATTAGAAAAATACCCTAACTTACCGATTATCGCAAATGTTGCAGGTGCTTGCGAAGAGGACTATGTGGCTGTTTGCGCAAAAATTGGGCAAGCGCCTAACGTCAAAGCAATTGAACTGAATATTTCCTGTCCCAATGTGAAACATGGCGGCATAGCTTTTGGTACAGATCCAGAGGTTGCTTTTCAATTAACACAAGCAGTCAAAAAAGTCGCCTCTGTTCCGATTTATGTTAAACTATCACCAAACGTAACGGACATTGTGCCGATCGCCCAAGCAATTGAAGCAGGGGGCGCAGACGGTTTTTCTATGATTAATACATTGCTAGGGATGCGCATTGATTTAAAAACGAGAAAACCTATTTTAGCCAATCAAACTGGTGGACTATCTGGCCCAGCCATTAAACCTGTTGCCATTCGCTTAATCCGACAAGTAGCCAGTGTTTCTCAGTTGCCAATTATTGGAATGGGTGGTGTTCAAACAGTGGATGATGTCTTGGAAATGTTCATGGCAGGTGCTAGCGCTGTCGGGGTTGGTACGGCCAACTTTACAGATCCATACATTTGTCCGAAGTTAATTGACGGATTACCTAAGCGAATGGAAGAGTTAGGTATTGAATCGTTGGAACAATTAATTAAAGAAGTGAGAGAGGGGCAGCAAAATGCACGATAGACCAATTATTGCGTTAGATTTTCCCACGCAAAAAGAAGTGGCTGTTTTTTTAGAAAAATTTCCTAAGGAAGAAGCCTTGTTTGTTAAAGTGGGGATGGAACTTTTTTACGCAGAAGGACCAGCGATTGTTCGCTGGCTTAAAGAACAAGGACATGATGTTTTCTTGGATTTAAAATTACATGATATTCCGAATACTGTGGAAAAAGCGATGACAAATTTAGCAAAATTAGGCGTTGCCATTACCAATGTCCATGCAGCAGGGGGCGTTCGAATGATGCAAGCAGCTAAGGAAGGTCTAATCAAAGGGACTCAGCCAGGCGCTAAGGTTCCTGAGTTAATTGCTGTAACCCAGTTGACTTCTACTAGTGAAGAAGAGATGCACCATGATCAATTAATCAACGTTTCTTTAGAGACAAGTGTCATTCATTATGCTAAATGTGCGGAAAAAGCGGGTCTGGATGGCGTGGTTTGTTCAGCATTAGAAGCACGTGGTATTCAAGAAGCAACCAAGCAGACGTTTATTTGTTTAACACCTGGTATTCGTCCAGCAGGAAGTGCAGTAGGTGACCAACAACGGGTCGTTACGCCGCAACATGCTCGCGAAATCGGGTCCACATATATCGTTGTTGGCCGACCTATTACCCAAGCAGAAAATCCTTATGAAGCCTATCAAGAAATCAAAAAAGACTGGAGCGGAAAGTAACATGACAAAAGTAGCAAAAAAAATTGCCAAAGATTTATTAGAGATTGAAGCGGTATTTTTAAACCCTAATGAGCCGTTTACCTGGGCTAGTGGCATAAAAAGCCCGATTTATTGTGATAACCGTATCACGATGAGTTATCCTGCTGTGCGTAAAGAAATTGCAGAAGGCTTAGCGGCAAAAATTAAAGAAACTTTCCCAGAAGTCGAAGTGATTGCTGGGACAGCTACCGCAGGGATTCCACATGCGGCATGGGTAGCCGATATTTTAGGATTACCAATGGTTTATATCCGCAGTAAAGCCAAAGATCACGGCAAAGGGAATCAAATTGAAGGCCGAATTTCTGAAGGACAAAAAATGGTAGTTATCGAGGATTTAATTTCAACAGGCGGTAGCGTGTTAGAAGCGGCAGAAGCGGCGGAACGTGAAGGAGCAACGGTTTTAGGCGTTGCGGCAATCTTCACTTATGAGTTACCCAAAGGAACGGCAAATTTTGCAGATAAACAGATGACGTTACTAACGTTAACCAATTATTCAACTTTAATTGATGCTGCATTAGAAGCAAATTATATCGAAGAAAAAGATGTTACCTTATTACAAGAATGGAAAAAAGATCCTGAAAACTGGGGCAAATAACCGTTGAACTAAAGATGGTTCTTGTCGTCTGATTTTTAGTGTCATTTTCAGTAACCAGATTTAACGGTAGGAGAACTTAGGTCATTTGCCGAGGAGCGTAATGAGCTAAGTTCTTTTGTTTGACGTAGAAAAGATGTTAGGATAGAGTTTTAACATGAGTTTTACCTGATTACTATGTGGAAATGAAGGAAGAGTGTATGAAAAAAATAAAAAATATGGACGTTGAATGGAGCTATACAGGCAACGATGGACCGGAACATTGGCATACGCTATGTGACTGGTTTGCAGAAGGTGCTAAGTTTGCTTATCAATCGCCAATTGCTTTAGAAAAAGAAAGTGCTGAGACAGTAAATTCTCAGATTACGTTTCATTATAAAAAAGAAGAATTCACTGAAAAAGAATTCAAAAATACGTTTCATTTTGTACCACCAAATACGGAAAGTTACGTAATGTTTGAAAATGTTGCGTATCATTTAACCGATATCCATTTTCATATGCCTAGCGAACATTTGCTATCGGGAAAGCAGTATCCGCTAGAATTCCATTTGGTTCATATGAACGATGCTGGCGAAAATTTAGTTGTCGGTTGCCTGTTTACCATCACAGAGGAAGAAAATCGTTTTTCAGAAGCGAATCATCCGATGGACTGGGAAAACGGCACGCACCAACAATGGTTTAATCCGTCAATCTTTTTACCAGAGGAGCGTCTACACTACCATTATGTAGGCTCGTTAACAACACCGCCAACTAAGGGTCCAGTGAAATGGTTTGTATTTGATACCATTCAAAAAATGGATCAAGCCTTTTTAAATAAGATCAAGGAAGGCATGTTGGCCTTTAACAATCGGCCCCTTCAGCCGTTGAATGGGCGTAAGATTTATTTTTCAAATGATTAGTGTGTGGAGGAAAAAGTGTTGAATATTCAACAAATGAAGTATGTTGCTGCCATAGCTAACAATGGGAGTTTTCGGGAAGCAGCCAAAAAACTATTTATTACACAACCTAGCTTGTCAAATAGTATTCGGGAATTAGAAGAAGAACTAGGGATTTCCCTCTTTTTACGTACTAATAAAGGCGCTTTTTTAACAGAAGAAGGAATGGTTTTTTTAGAACAAGCAGAGAAAGTCTTAGTTCAAATGGAGTTATTGGAAAATCGCTATCGCGAGACAGTGACCAGCGAACGATTCTCCATCTCTTCGCAACATTACGATTTTTTAGGTGAGGTAATTGCCAAAGTTCTTAAAAAGTATGGGGATCAATATAAAGATTTTCGTGTCTTTGAAACCACGACCTTAAAAGTAATTGAAGACGTCAAAGGATTTCACAGTGAGTTGGGGATTATTTATTTAAATGAACAAAATAGTGTCAGTATTGAACGGTATTTAGAACAAGCTAATCTAGCCTACGAGGTAATTAGTACCTTTAATACACACATTTTTTTAGGAAATCATCATCCTTTAGCCAAGCAAAAAGAAATTCATTTAGAGGAATTAGTTCCCTATCCACAAGTCCGCTTTAATCAAGAAGGAAGCAATTTTTCCTATTTTTCTGAAGATTTAGTTGAAATTCCTGAACAGGAATCGGTCATTCATACTACGGATCGTGGAACCTTAATGAATTTGTTGGTAGAAACCAATGCTTATGCTTCTGGTTCAGGAGTCGTAACGGGTTTTACGAAGAAAGAAATTCGGTTAGTGCCATTGGCGCCAGCTTTGGAAAATCGTATTTGTTTACTCTTTCCCAAAAATCGGGAAATCAGTCCGATTGGTCGCTACTTTATCAAAGAATTAAAAGCGTTGTTTAAAAAAGAGGTAGATACCAAAACGTTTAGCGCTAAGGAATAAAAAGAAGGAACTATCAGTGATTTGACTGATAGTTCCTTCTTTTTTGGCTCATTTTGAAACAGTAGAAATGGTTTCTCTTTCAATTAATGTTACAGGCACTTGAATGTCTTCTATGATTTGAAGGTCTTGCTGCATCGTTTGTAATAACACTTCGCCAGCTAGTTTTCCCATTTCTTTAAAGTCTTGTGCCATGGTTGTTAATGGCGGTTCGACAAATGCTGCTGCTTGAATATCGTCAAAACCAATAATCGATAATTCTTTTGGCACATGAATACCTAGGTTTTTACAGTTTCGTAAACAATGTAACGCGCTGAAGTCATTATCGCAGACCACGGCTGTGAGTTGGTGCGCCTCAAAATACTGTTTAAAGTTGTGTTCATCTAAGAGATTGGTTTCCGTGATTGCTGTATGAAATGCCAGATTGGCTTCTTTTAAAGCTTGGAGATAACCTAAATAACGTTGCCGAACGGATTGTAGGGCTGGACTTCCTGAAAGGATATATCCAATTTTTGTATGTCCTAAGCCAATTAAGCGTTCGGTTGCTGTTTTACCACCAGCAAAGTTGTCTGATTGAATGGTTGCAAAAGGTAAATCATGGATCTTTTTATCCAAGACAACGACTGGAAAATTCATCAAAGCCAACTCAAACAATAAGTCGAGGTAGTCATTACTAGTAGCAGCATAATAGACAAGCCCGGCAAACTCATTCACAATGTCCACAGCATTTTTCTCTCTCAAAAAATTAGGCGAGGTCATAAAGACTTCTAAACCAGCTGCTTGAATAGTAGGGGCCAAACCGCTATAGAAATTTCCTACTGATAAATCGTCTGCAAAAGGCAATAAAAAAAGAACTTTATTTAAAGAAGTATGGAGAGGATGCTTTGGTGCTTGAACAAAACTTCCTTTTCCTTGGTGACGTTGGATTATGCCTTGCGTTTCCAATTCAGTTAGCGCTCGTTTGGACGTAATTCTACTGACGTTAAACTGAGCCGATAATTCTTTTTCGGTAGGCACTTGTGCTCCAACAGGCAATCGCCCTGAATCAATTTCATTTTGTAAATAATCAATAATTTGTTGATATAATGGTTGCTTCATTCATTTCACCTCACAATAAGATATATCTTATTTATAGTTTACCATAAATTAATTGGTTTTAAAATGAAAAAAATGATCGAAATCACTAGACAAAGTGAAATGTAAACGCTATAATTCAATTGTGAAATGATATATCAAATTTAAGAGGTGACGAGAATGGTTTATACAGAAGTTCCAAAATCCGTAGCAACATTTATGGAGACAATTACAGAAAAATGCGGTGAAGCACATCAAGATTGGGCAAAAAACTTTCAGGCGGCCTTTGCCAATACTTTACTAACAACAGTGAAACGTCAAGAAGATGGTACTACCTTTTTATTAACAGGCGATATTCCAGCAATGTGGTTAAGAGACTCAACAGCGCAAGTTCGTCCCTATTTAGTGATTGCGAAAGAAGACGAAGACCTTGCTCAAATGATTGCTGGGTTGGTTAAGCGCCAGTTTCGTTATATTTGCATTGATCCTTATGCCAATGCGTTTAATGAAACAGATAATCATGCAGGCCATCAAACTGATAAGACAGAAATGAATGGCTGGATTTGGGAACGGAAATATGAAATTGATTCATTATGTTACCCGGTCCAATTAGCCTATTTACTTTATAAAAATACTGGGATGACCGAACAATTTAATTCAGACTTTGTGGAAGGCGTCAAAAAAATTCTCAACGTTTTTACAACAGAACAAGATCACGCACAGTCACCTTATTTATTTGAACGAGATACGTGGCGTCAAGAAGATACGTTGGTTGAAGCAGGGAAAGGAACACCAGTTGGCAAAACAGGGATGACATGGTCAGGCTTCCGTCCTAGTGATGATGCCTGCCAATATGGTTACTTAGTTCCTTCTAACATGTTTGCAGTTGTAATTTTAGGCTATATTCAAGAAATTTTCTCTGATGTTTTAGAAGATGCTACGATTGTGGCGATTGCTAAAAAATTACAAGAAGAGATTGAAGAAGGCATCCAAACATTTGGACGAACAAAAAATCAAAATAACGAAACGATTTACGCGTATGAAGTGGATGGCTTAGGCAATGCAAGCGTGATGGATGACAGTAATGTTCCCAATTTAGTAGCAGCCCCTTATCTGGGTTATTGTTCAACAGAGGATGAACAATATTTAACAACGCGTCAAACCTTATTAAGTAAAGAAAATCCTTACTTCTATGAAGGCAAATACGCGAAAGGGATTGGTAGCTCACATACACCAGAAAATTACGTGTGGCCGATTGCTTTAGCAATGGAAGGAATGACAACCAAAGATAAAGCAGAAAAAGAACGAATTTTAGATTTATTAGTTGCCACAGATGCGGGGACTCATTTGATGCATGAAGGTTTTGACGTAGATAATCCTGAGAATTATACAAGAGAATGGTTTTCATGGGCTAATATGATGTTTTGTGAATTAGTTATGGATTATTTTGACATCCGAGTGGAAAAATAGGAGGAAAAGTGATGACAAAGAAAAAAGTCTATATTGTTTCCCATAGTCATTGGGATCGTGAATGGTATCTTCCTTATGAAGAACATCATATGCGCTTAATTGAATTAGTGGATAATGTATTA
This sequence comes from Enterococcus sp. DIV1758, assembly GCF_051711985.1. Classification (NCBI taxonomy): domain Bacteria; kingdom Bacillati; phylum Bacillota; class Bacilli; order Lactobacillales; family Enterococcaceae; genus Enterococcus; species Enterococcus sp. DIV1758. Next base: position 1,486,240 of record NZ_JBIOOA010000001.1, on the reverse strand, counting down.
GATTTAATTGAAAATGATCCAGAGTTTAACAGTTTCCATCTAGATGGACAAACGATTATCTTAGACGACTATTTACAAGTTCGCCCAGAGAAAAAAGAAGCCGTAAAAAAAGCTGTCCAAGCAGGCAAACTAAAAATCGGACCATTTTATATTTTACAAGATGACTTTTTAATTAGCTCTGAATCCAATGTTCGAAACATGCTGATTGGGCATTTAGAAAGTCAAAAATGGGGAGCACCAGTTCAATTAGGTTACTTCCCGGATACATTTGGGAATATGGGTCAAACGCCTCAAATGATGCAATTAGCAAATCTGCCTGCGGCTGCGTTTGGACGCGGGGTGAAACCGATTGGCTTTGATAATCAAGTCTTAGAAAGCGACTATAGCTCACAATATTCTGAAATGTGGTGGGAAGGTCCTGACCAAACGAAAATTTTCGGCTTGCTTTTTGCGAACTGGTATAGTAACGGGAACGAAATTCCTTCAGAAAAAGAAGCGGCAATCGCTTTTTGGAAACAAAAATTGGCTGATGTAGAACGTTACGCTTCCACAAACCATTTATTGATGATGAATGGGGTCGACCACCAACCGGTACAAAGAGATATTACTAAGGCCATCGCTTTAGCCAATGAACTATTCCCAGAATATGAATTTATTCATTCCAATTTCGATGACTATTTGAAAGCTGTTCAAGAGGAGTTACCAGAAGATTTAGGAACAGTAACAGGCGAATTAACGAGTCAAGAAACGGATGGCTGGTACACATTAGCCAATACTTCTTCTGCTCGTGTCTATTTAAAACAGTGGAACACAAAAGTCCAACGCCAATTAGAAAATATCGCAGAACCTTTAGCAGCAATGGCTTACGAAGTAACTGGCGACTACCCACATGACCAATTTGATTATGCTTGGAAAACATTGCTTCAAAACCATCCGCACGATAGTATTTGTGGCTGTTCTGTCGACGAGGTTCACCGAGGCATGATGACTCGCTTTGAAAATGCCAATGATGTCGGGCATTTCTTAGCAGATGAAGCAACACGACAATTAACAGAAGCAATTGATACAAGTGTTTTCCCAGAAAAAGCGCACCCGTTTGTTTTATTTAATACTAGTGGCTATCAGAAAACGGAGGTTGTCACTGTGGAAGTGGAGATTGAACGATTGCCATTTTATACAGGAAAACCTGAAGATCTTTATCATGAATTAAAACAAAAAGCCACCCCAGATTATCAAGTGATTGATCCAACAGGACAAGCCGTTGCAAGCCGTATTGTCAAAGAAGATGTTCGTTTTGGTTACGATTTACCTAAAGATGCCTTCCGTCAACCGTACATGGCTAAATACTTAACGGTCGAATTATCTGTCAAAGAAATGGCGCCATTCTCTTGGGATAGCTTTGCATTGATTCAAGGAGAAACGAACGCTTTTGAAGGAAGTCTTTTGGCTCAACTAGCAACAAATGAAATGGAAAACGAATTTATTCAAGTGAAAATTGAAAACAATGGTAGCTTAACCATTGCTGACAAAAAAACAGGAGAAACATTTTCAAAATTGTTAACATTTGAAGATACTGGCGACATTGGGAATGAATATATCTTTTTCAAACCGACCGAAGACCAAGGAATTACAACCGAAAATGTAACGGCTGAAATTACGAATAAAGAAAATTCCCCTGTAAAAGCAAGTTATCAAATTAAACAAACCGTCATGTTACCAGTTGCAGCAGATGAACGATTAGAAGAAGAACAAAAGGCTGTTCGTGAGTTTAGAGAACGCCAAGCACAACGTTCAACGACGCTTCGCCCGTTCGAAATAACGACAGTGGTTACAATGATCAAAGAAAGTAACCAATTGTTCTTTGAAACAACCATTAATAATCAAATCAAAGATCATCGTTTACGCGTGCTTTTCCCAACTGGCATGGTCACAGAAACACACGAAGCGGATAGTATTTATGAAGTCGTGACACGACCAAATCAAGTAAGCGATACATGGGAAAATCCAACAAACCCGCAGCACCAACAAGCGTTTGTGAATGTTCATGACCAAAACAAAGGCGTGACTATCTTCAATGAAGGCTTAAATGAGTATGAAGTCTTGGCAGATGGAACCATTGCGGTCACATTAATTCGTTGTGTTGGCGAACTAGGTGATTGGGGCTATTTTGCAACACCAGAAGCACAATGCCAAGGAGAATATACCTTTAAATATGGTTTGTCATTGCATGGAAAACCAGAAGAACGCTTTGCTACGTATCAACAAGCCTATAGTGCACAAATTCCTTTTACTGCAGCTACTACTGCGCGTCATGAAGGTAAACTAGCACCGAACCATGTCTACTTGACAACGGCAGAAGGACCAATTGGTTGGACAGCCGTTAAACGTCAAGAGCAAACGAATCATTTAGTCGTTCGTGGCTTTAATCTAACAGCGCAAAATATTCCTTGTGAACTTCACAAAGAGACACAACCAGCGACTTGTTTAACAAATGTATTAGAAGAACCGTTGACACCGGCGATAGAAGTTGATGCACCATTACGTCCGTTTGAAATTCGGACATGGCGTTTCGAAAAATAAATAAATAGGAGAACTTTGTTGAAAAGGACAAAGTTCTCCTATTTTCTTCTCTGTCGTTTTTTTGAGATATTTATAATAAAAATCTAGCGAAACAATGAGAAAATCATTCATTTTACGGTCAATTTGTGCTACTATAACGTCAACTGAAGGAGTGAAGCTAAATGGATTTAACCAATCGTTTTAATCGTCAAGTAAATAAAATTGCTGTTTCTTTAATTCGTCAATTTGACGAACAAGTCTCAGGAATTGAAGGTATTTTAAAATTAACGCTAGGAGAGCCGGATTTTAACACACCTGAGCATGTCAAAAAAGCAGCCAAAGAAGCAATTGATGCGAATTTTTCTCATTATACAGGGATGTCTGGTTTGTTAGATGTCCGTGAAGCAGCCGCTTATTTTATGAAAGAAAAGTACCATTTGACTTACCAGCCTGCGACAGAAATTTTAGTAACAGTTGGAGCAACAGAAGCGATTTCAGCTTCGTTATTAGCAATTTTAGAACAAGGTGACAAAGTGCTATTGCCAGCACCTATTTACCCAGGGTATGAACCAATTATTACATTGGCGGGGGCGGAGCCGGTATATTTGGACACACGAGACAACGATTTTGTCTTGACCCCTGAAATGATTGAAGCGGCAATGGCCGAGCATGGGGAACAAGTCAAAGCAATTATTTTAAATTATCCTAGCAACCCAACTGGTGTCACCTATAATCGCCAAGAGTTGCAAGCAATTGCTGATGTTCTAAAAAAATACGACATTTTTGTGATCAGCGATGAAATTTATAGTGAGTTAACTTATGATGAGAGTCATGTTTCGATTGCTGAAATGTTACGTGACCAAACGATTTTAATTAACGGTTTGTCGAAATCACATGCCATGACAGGCTGGCGGATTGGCTTTATTTTTGCACCAGCGATTTTAACAGCGGAGATCATTAAAGTTCATCAGTATTTAGTTACTGCGGCTGCAACAGTGTCTCAAAAAGCGGCTGTTCGTGCCTTAATCGAAGGAATGCATGATGCTGAAATTATGAAAGAAGAGTATCGGAAACGGCGCGATTTTGTTTATGAACAGATGACTCAATTGGGGTTTGAAGTTGCGCGTCCAAATGGCGCCTTTTATATTTTTGCTAAGATTCCTACTGGTTATGAACAAGATTCTATGAAATTTTGTATTGATTTAGCGCAAAAAGAAGCAGTAGCGTTGATTCCAGGTATTTCTTTTGGCCCAGAAGCAGAAGGATACGTCCGAATTAGTTATGCGTCCGATATGGATAAATTAACAACGGCCATGGAACGAATTGCACATTACATGGCGACACAACGCGTAACACACTAACCTTTATAGATTCTTTACACACCTTTACCTTTTATTTACATTTAATTGAAACAGAATTAACAGAGTCTTGGTAGACTAAACTTGTAACTAATTGAAAAGGAAGTGCAAAGATGAAAAAACGTGTAATTGCAGCAACTATGCTGAGTCTAGGGTTATTATTAACTGGGTGTGGAGCTCAAGGAGGCACAACTGAAAAATCCAGCGAAGCGGATAGTAACAAACCAGTTAAAATTGTCGCTGTTGGTTCCACCGCTTTACAACCGTTAGTAGATGCTGCGAAAGATCAATTTACACAAGAACATCCCAATTATACAGTTTCTGTCCAAGGTGGCGGCAGCGGAACAGGACTTTCGCAAGTTGCAGATGGCGCAGTGACCATTGGAAATTCCGATGTGTTTGCCGAAGAGAAAGATGGCGTGGATGCCTCTAAATTAGTTGATCATCGGGTAGCCGTGGTTGGTATGGGACCAGTGGTCAACAAAGAAGTCGGCGTGAAGAATTTAACGAAGCAACAATTGATTGATGTCTTTACTGGCAAAGTCAAAAACTGGAAAGAAGTGGGCGGCAAAGATCAAGAAATCGTCGTAATAAACCGCGCAAACGGAAGTGGCACCCGAGCAACATTTGAAAAATGGGGCTTAGATGGAGCTAAACCAGTTCAATCACAAGAACAAGATTCTTCGGGAACAGTTCGTAAAATTGTTGAACAAACACCAGGAGCAATCAGCTATTTAGCTTTTTCTTATATGGATAATTCCACTGTTGCCTTAAGCATTGATGGTGTTGAACCAAAAGAAGAACACGTGAAAGACAATTCATGGAAAATCTGGTCTTATGAACATATGTATACAAAAGGGGAGCCTAATAAAGATGTAAAAGCCTTCTTAGACTATATGGTCACTGATGATGTTCAAAAAACAATTGTCAAAGACTTAGGTTATTTAGCCATCACAGATATGCAAGTAGAACGTGATGTAAATGGAAAAGTAACTGAAAAATAAACAAAAAACTCAGCCAATAAACAGGATTGGCTGAGTTTTTTTAGGCTTCTTTTTTTGTTAAAGGCAAGGTGATTGTAAAAGTGGTCCCTAACCCTAAGTGACTATCAATGGCGATTTTACCGCCTAATAATTCTGTGTAATTTTGGACAATAGCTAGACCTAGACCGGTGCCACCAGAATGACGGCTACGTGCTTTATCGACACGATAGAACCGTTCAAAGATCCGTTCTTGGTCTTTTTGACTAATGCCAATGCCAGTATCTTGAACAGATAAACGTAATTGCTGATTTTCAATAGCATAAGAAATAGTAATCTGACCATTTTCTTGGGAATACTGAATGGCATTTTCAATTAGATTCTTCACGACTGGATAAAACAATTCGTATTTGGTGAAAAATTGGCTCTCTGGCAGACCATGAACGACTGTTTTCAGCTGTTTTGCTGCCAATTGTTGCTGATAAGAGCCGAGAATTTCTGTAATAAATTTTTCTAAAGTAATTTCTTGTTCTGCATAAGGAATTGTTGCGCTGCCCCGAGAAAGTTCTAAAATTTCTTGAATTAATTGTTGCAGACGCTGGGCATCTTTTTGCATGATGTGCAAAAATTGATCAAGGACTTCCGGATCTTCTTTGGCGCCATCTATGAGTGTCTCGGTAAAGCCCAAAAGAGAAGTGACAGGCGTTTTTAATTCATGAGACACGTTTGATACAAAATCTTTTTGCATTTTTTCTAGTTGGCGAACGCGCGTTAAATCATAGGCAATTCCTAATACTTGATAATCATTGGCGCTTTGATCATCCAAGTAACGAAGAGAAAGATATAATCGTAAAGGTGTTGGTCCTTGTGTCACAGTAATTTCTTGATGTAAACTGTTTTTTTCAGCGACGACTTGATGGATTAAATGAATCAAATCGGCGTCTTGAATCACTTCAAGATAATTGCTTTGCATATTTTTAGCAGAGAGTCCTAACATTTCCTGCATTTTAGGGTTCAACAGACGAAGCCGTCCTTGCGTATCAATGATAAAGACACCAATCATCAGCTCATCTAAAAGTTCGTGAAATTGCTCATCCGCAGACGTATACGCTTTATACGTTTGACTTACTTGTTGACTCAGTAAGTTAATAGTTTCGTAAAGTTCATTCCATTCAGAAGATTGCTGGATAATGGATCGATTTTCATCTGGATGTTTAAGCATTCGTTTCAGAATCGGTAAGACAGTCACTAGCGGTTGATTTTTTTGCCGTAACAATAAAAAGATAAACAAGGTAATTAGTAGGAACAAAATGCCAAATGTAAAGATAATATAGCGACGAAAAGATTGGATATTTTTAGAAAATAGCGCGGTTTGTTCCGAAATCCGAATAATGCCAACGATTTCTCCTGATTTTAAAACGGGCGTGGCAACGTACAGAAGTTCTTTATTTAACGTTTTACTCTTTCGTAAAGCTGAACCATAGGTAGCTCCTGATAGAACCGCAGCGATTTCAGGCCGTTTTTTGTGCGACTCTAGCGGTTCATTTTGGCTGCTGTCAAAAAAGACGGTACCATTTTTTTGCAACAAAGTTACCCGTTCTTCTGCATCATCTAACGCATGGGTGACAAGGAGTTGTTGTTGGTTTGTCAGTTGCCCTTTTTCGAAAACGGAAGGGGGCAACTGGTCTGTTAAAAGGGTATTTTTTCTTCTTAAATAGGTTTCTTGCTGAGCAACCATTTCTTTTTGAAAGAAAAAATTGGTCGCTGCAATACTCCCGACAAATAATAAAAGCATGACTGCCGCAACTAAAAAATATTCAATCCGCAGTCTCTTTTTCATCGTTTTGGCTCCTGAAAACGGTAGCCGAAGCCACGGACAGTTACTAAGTAAACGGGCCGTTTGGGATCGGGCTCGATTTTATCACGTAAATGACTAATGTGGACATCGACGATGCGACTTTGTCCAGCGAAGTCATATTGCCAAATTCGTTCCAACAAGGTTTCCCGATTAATGACCCGATCTTTGCGTTTCATGAAGTAAACGAGTAATTCAAATTCTTTCGGTGTTAGCTCAATGGGCTGATTGCGCACAAAGACTTCATAATTTTGTTCATCCACACGAATCTCGCCAATCACAAGCGGAGCTTTAGGTGTGTCCTCTTGAAGCGGTTCGGTCGTGGTAGGTTTTAAACGACGAAAAATAGCTTTCATACGTGCTAAGACTTCTCTGGGACTAAAAGGTTTTGTTAAATAATCATCTGCCCCAATTTCTAAGCCGATGATTTTATCTACTTGTTCATCTTTGGCAGTTAAAATCAAAATAGGCGTGTCAATTTTTTCTCGACGAAGTGCTTTGGTAATTTCTAAGCCATCCATACCAGGAAGCATTACATCTAAAATTATAAAATCATATTGATTAGACAAAGCTAATTCGAAGCCGTTTTTACCATCTTCGGAAGTAGTCACCTGATAGCCTTCTTTTTCCAAATTAAAGGTTAACAAAGTTAAAATCGATGGTTCATCATCGACGACAAGAACTTTTTTCATTTACATAACTCCTTCAAGAAATTTCTGAAAATAAGTGTATATTTCACTATTGTTAGTTTAACATATTTTTAGAGGAAGAACGTACTTTAAAGTAAGCGAGAATGCTACTTTTGAGAAAAGTCAACTCATGGTATAATAGAGAAATGAAATGAGGAGAAGCGAATGATTGGTATTAGTAGTTGCTTAGGTGGGATTTGTTGCCGTTACGATGGAAAATCTCAAGAACAAGAAGCGTTAAAACAACTTGTAACTAATGGAAAAGCAATAATGATTTGTCCCGAAGTTTTAGGGGAGTTGCCCATTCCACGTCCGCCAGCAGAAATCATTGGCGGGGATGGCTTTGATGTTTGGGCGAATACTGCTTATGTATATACGGATAACGGGGAAGATGTGACTGAGGCATTTAAAGCAGGGGCACAACGCGCGTATCAAAAATTAAAAGCCCAACAAATTACAACCTTGATTTTGAAAGAAAAAAGTCCCAGCTGTGGCAGCCAGCTGATTTATGATGGACAATTTTCTGGCATTAAAAAAGCTGGAGTTGGAGTCGCAACTGCTTATTTTATTCAACAAGGAATGACCGTTTATTCTGAAGAAACATGGCAACTTGCTGACATTTCTTTTTAAAAGGTAAAAACTTAGTAAAAAAAGATTGACTATTCCCTATGAAATCGGTAACCTATAAGGGATTGAAGATGGGAGCACGGCTCATGGAAATGGAAAAAACAAACCGCATGAATGCGTTATTTGAATTTTATTCGACATTATTAACGGAAAAGCAGATGAATTATATGGAGCTTTACTATGCTGATGACTTTTCTTTAGGAGAAATTGCGGAAGAATATGAGGTTAGTCGCCAAGCGGTTTATGATAACATTAAACGAACCGAAAAAATTTTAGAAGAATACGAAAAAAAGTTACATCTTTATTCAAACTATGTTGTACGGAAAGAATATCTTGAACAACTACAGCAGTATGTTCAAGAAACTTATCCCAAAGATAGTGAAATCAAAAAATATATTGAACAAATTCAAGAAATAGAGGAATGAAACTATGGCTTTTGAGAGTTTAACAAACCGCCTACAGCAGGCAATGAGTAAAATCCGTCGTAAGGGAAAAGTTTCCGAAGCCGACGTAAAAGAAATGATGCGAGAAATCCGTTTGGCTTTATTAGAAGCCGACGTTAATTTACAAGTGGTCAAAGATTTCACAAAACGTGTCAGAGAACGGGCAGTAGGAGTCGAAGTATTAGAAAGCTTATCACCCGCCCAACAAATTGTAAAAATTGTTGATGAAGAATTAACGAAAACGTTAGGTTCAGAAACGGTTGAACTGAATAAATCTCCAAAAATCCCGACAGTGATTATGATGACAGGGTTACAAGGGGCTGGTAAAACAACTTTTACTGGTAAATTAGCCAAACACTTAATGAAAACTGAAAACGCTCGTCCGCTTTTAATCGCTGGTGACGTTTATCGTCCAGCAGCGATTGATCAGTTGAAGGTTTTAGGTCAACAATTAGAAGTTCCCGTTTTTGATATGGGAACCGATGCTAATCCAGTGGAAATTGTTCGTCAAGGGTTAGCATTAGCAAAAGAAAAGAAAAATGATTATGTCTTAATTGATACGGCCGGCCGTTTACACATTGACGAAGCTTTAATGGACGAATTGAAACAAATTAAAGAGTTGGCTAATCCCAATGAAATTCTGTTAGTTGTTGATGCGATGACGGGGCAAGATGCTGTCAACGTTGCAGATAGTTTTAATGAACAGCTTGGAATTACTGGGGTTGTTATTACCAAAATGGACGGCGATACTCGTGGGGGGGCTGCGCTGTCAATTCGGGCAGTAACGGGCGCTCCGATTAAATTTGTCGGTTCTGGTGAAAAATTAACCGATTTAGAAATTTTCCATCCCGATCGTATGTCGAGTCGTATCCTAGGTATGGGGGACATGTTGACGCTAATTGAAAAAGCGCAACAAGATTACGATGAGAAAAAAGCAGAAGAACTTGCTCAAAAAATGAAAGAAAACAGTTTTGACTTTAACGATTTCATTGAGCAATTGGATCAAGTTATGGGCATGGGACCGATTGAAGACTTATTAAAAATGATCCCTGGAATGAGTAACATGCCTGGTATTGAAAATGTCAAAGTCGATCCAAAAGATGTGGCACGGAAACGGGCGATGGTTTTATCAATGACCCCTGCAGAACGTGAAAATCCTGATCTATTAAATCCTAGTCGCCGTCGCAGAATTGCAGCTGGTTCAGGAAATAGTGTGGTTGAAGTCAATCGTATGATTAAACAATTTAAAGAATCCAAAAAAATGATGCAACAAATGTCCAAAGGGGATATGAACATTCCTGGTATGGATCAAATGCTAGGTGGCGGTGTTAAAGGCAAGTTAGGTAAAATGGCCATGAATCGTATGATGAAGAAAAACAAAAAAAAGAAAAAGAAAAAAAGATAAACAGGCTTTAGTTAATTATCATAAGAAACAGAAAGTGCGCCATCAGTCTCTTCGACTGATGGCGCACTTTCTGTTTAAGCGTAGTTTTGGATAATTGCGTTTAACGCTTCGGCAAAACCAGCGCCGTGTTGTTCATAATATGACGTAAATCGTTCATCGCCAACATACATAAGGCCTAACCCTTTGTGTGCTTCTGGCGAATAGCTTGACCAAGAGTACATTAACCAATCTTTGTGTAATTGGAAAATTTCTTGCGCAAGTTGGCTAGTCAACTTGGGTGATTTTTGATACATGGCTAACTTAGAAAATAAATCTTTTTCCACGTTCTGCATTGCTTGCATGTCTTTTTCCGTCAAGTTTAAATATTTTTTGTTGGCTTGTTCAATCGTTTCGTTGCCATATTTTTCCCGAATCTCTTTACCATATTTTTCTTCGTTTTCTTGAACTCGTTGTTGTTTGAATGCTTCGAATTTTTGCTGATCTGACATGTTTATCTCTCCTTTGTAATGGTGTAAGGTTTGTTGAACAGAGGCTAAAAGACGATCAATTTCATTGCGCTTTTCCAATAGTTTTTGTTGATGCTCGTATAAAGCCTGTTCAACATTAAAGTCAGGTTGCTCCAAAATTTCTTTAATTTCATCTAGTTTCAGATCCAATTCACGGTAAAAAAGAATTTGTTGCAAACGATTCACCTCGGCTTGCCCGTAAATTCGATAACCAGAAGAATTAATTCTGGCTGGTTGAAGAAGACCAATTTCATCATAATATCGTAACGTCCGTGCACTGACGCCAGATAGTGAAGCCATTTTTTTAATTGTATATTCCATCATTCATTCCTCCTGACAAAATCTATCATAAACCTTTACGTAACGAGAAGGTCAAGCAAAAAAATAAAAAAAGTGAGACAACCTGTAAAAAGTTGCCTCACTTTTTCTCGATTGATTCAATTAGGCAGTTAAGCGATTAAAGAAATCCACGTAAGCATCTACAATTGATTGTAAGAAGCCAACAGTGCCATCAATAATTTTACCATCTTCACCAATTAAGTTCGTAATACCGCCAATATAGGCTTCAGGTTGTTGTAAAGTTGGAACATTTAAGAAGACTAATGATTGTCTTAAATGATGGTTCGCACCAAATCCGCTAATTGCACCTGGTGAAACACTCACCACAAGTCCGGGTTTTTTATCCCAAACGCTTTCGCCATACGGACGTGAACCGACATCCAATGCATTTTTTAAAACAGCTGGTACTGAACGGTTATATTCTGGTGTTACAAACATCACACCATCTACTTGTTTGACTTCTTCACGGAATGTTGTCCAAGCTTCGGTGGGGGTTCCTTCATCATCCAAATCTTGATTGTATAATTCTAAATCACCAATGTTAATAAAAACAGGTTCGAAATCAGCTGGAAATAAGTCCGCCATTGTTTTTGCTACCAATTTGTTAAATGAATCTTTTCTTAAACTCCCTACAAAAATACCAATTTTTTTTGTCATGTAAATCCCTCCATTTTTCTTTTACTTACTTTATGATAGTACTTTTTCAAAAAAAGCGCAAACGTTTTATCCTTGTACATTGTTGAACTTCGTAACTTCACGTATAATAGCTAGTAAAAGGATGAGTAAAGGAGCAACTGCTTGAATAAAAAAATAAATTGGCGCCGACAATTAACACCGTCGGAGAAACAAACATTGACTGAATTAAGAAACAAGGAAATGATTAAACAAGGAACTTTTTATAAATTGGAACAAACATTTCCTGAGGAATCAGCTTATACTTATTATGGTTTATACAGGAAGGGACAAGCCATTCAAGCGTATATCGTAGGGTATTGTTTTGATGGGGAAACCTTGGAAGCGACGATTGTTGCGCCAAATGTAGGGCCATTTTTTGAAGAACTTGTTCAAGAACTCGAAAAGCAAGCAGCTTTGTGGGGAATGAAAGAAGTCTTTCTCGTGATGGACGACAAGCAATCTGTTGGCCTGAATTATTTTAATAGACAAGGAATTGTGCCAGCTTTTTCAGAACAGTATCTGGTTTTTCAAAGAGAAACTTACTCACAGGAGTTGGCGAAGCTGACACTTCTCCGACCACAAGCGGCTGATTTGCATTCCTTGGCTAGGTTACTAGAAGGTACGCCTTTACCGGAGGACCTTCAACGAACACTTATTTATAAAGAAAACAATCAACTTTTAGCCACGCTACGTTTGGATCATTTTGAAAACGAATGGGGGATTTATGGCTTTGTTGTGACAAAAATGCAACGAGGTCGCGGTCTTGGCCGTCAAGTGTTACAGTCTGCGCTCCGAATGATTTTAGAAAATTCAGCCTCAGCGACTATTTTTTTAGAAGTTGAAACAGAAAATCAAGCAGCGCTTCATCTCTATCAAACAGAAGGCTTTCAAGTGAGAAACCAGTACAACTATTATCAAATTTTGTAAAAATTCTTCATTATTTCGTTTGTTTTCCTGCAAATTGGCTAAAAAAATTGAAAAAAAGTAAAGGTGTCAAGAAAAAACTCTTTACAGGTTGTTGTTAATCTGTTAAACTAACTCTTGTGATTAAGTTAATGGAGGTGTATTTAATAATGGCAGTTAAAATTCGTTTAAAACGTATGGGTTCTAAAAAGAGTCCTTTTTACCGTATTGTAGTAGCTGATTCTCGTTCTCCTCGTGATGGACGTTTCATCGAAACTGTAGGTACTTACAACCCTTTGAAAGACCCTGCAGAAGTAGTTTTAAAAGAAGATTTAGTTTTAGATTGGTTATCTAAAGGTGCGCAACCTTCTGATACAGTTCGTAACATCCTTTCAAAAGAAGGCGTTATGAAAAAACATCATGAAGCTAAAAACGTTAAGAAATAAGGTGATTGAATATGGCAGATGTGAAAGAGTTAATTTTAACTATTGTCCGTCCGTTAGTCAGTCAACCTGAAGCAGTCTCATTAGAAATTGAGGAATCAACTGATTTCCTCGAGTATAATTTGACTGTGGCCAAAGAAGATATTGGACGTATCATTGGTAAACAAGGGCGTGTTGCAAAAGCAATTCGGACAATTGTTTATAGTGTACGTATCGATGGTCCGAAAAAGGTCCGTTTAAATATTCTTGATGGTAAATAAGCAGTAACAAGGAGGTAGCCTAGCTATCTTCTTTTTTTATACATAACCAAAAAGTTTTCATTGCTAGAGACAGACCTTTCTTGCTAAAATAGATGTATCCAGAATAAAGGAGCGATTTGTATGACAAAACGAATTATCATTATGAACTTTGATATTGAAAGTAAATCGTACCAAGCATTTTCCGAAATAAAAAAGATGCAGGCAGAAAGACAGCTTAAAGGTGAGCAAATGGCGGTTGTTACGCATGTTAATGATGGCCAGCATCAATTTAAAATCAATGATTTTATCGATTTTACAGGCAACAATCATACATCAAAAGATAGTATGATTGGGATGTTAGTAGGCATATTAGGTGGTCCTCTGGGCATTCTTTTTGGCTGGTTTGCTGGAAGTATGTATGGTGCAAGCAAAGACGCCAAAGAAATTCAAGAAGCACAAACGGTTTTTGAACATGTGATTCAAAAGATTGATGAAGGACAAACGGGATTATTATTAATTGCAGAAGAAGAAGACAACCGTCCACTCAACCAATTGGTTATGTTTGACTTAGGTGGCGAAATCACGCGGCTTGATTTAGAGGAAGTCCAACAAGAAATTAACGATGCGAACGAAGTTGCAAATGAAGCGAAACAATCGTGGCAAGCAAAAAAAGAACAACATAAAGAAGCGACAACGAAAGAAGAATAAGGATCAAAGACTGTTTTCTGAATAAAGGGAAACAGTCTTTTAAAATACTAAGAAATCACGGTTTTTTATGGTAGTTTGCTAATTTTTTGTTATTTTATCGTAAAATACGGTAAACTAAGAAGAAAACTTTGAGAAAATAGATAAATTATTATTTGCTAAAGGAGCAAACTTCTTCTAAAATAAAAAGGAAGTTTAAAAGAAAGTATGGTAGCAGATGGAAATACAATTTTTAGGAACAGGCGCTGGTGTGCCAGCAAAACATCGCAATGTCACAGGTATTGCGTTGAAATTATTAGATGAACGAAATGCAGTTTGGCTCTTCGATTGTGGGGAAGGGACGCAATTGCAAATTTTAAAAAGTAGTATTCGCCCAAGAAAAATTGAAAAGATTTTTATTACACATTTACATGGGGATCATATTTTTGGTTTACCTGGTTTGTTAAGTAGTCGTTCTTTTCAGGGCGGGACAGAACCTTTAGAAATCTATGGACCAGTTGGGATTGCTGATTTTGTTAAAACTTCTTTACGGGTCTCACAATCGCGGTTGTCCTATCCACTGAAATTTATTGAATTAACAAAAGAAAATGACGTTATTTTTAAAGATAAACAATTCACTGTTCGCTGTAATATCTTGGACCATGGCATCACGAGCTTTGGCTATCGAATTGAGGAAGCAGCGCATGAAGGAGAATTACAAGTAGAGAAACTTCAAGCTTTAGGGATTCCTTCTGGGCCATTGTATGGCAAACTCAAACGTGGTGAAACGATCGTTTTTGATGGACAGGAAATTAATGGACAAGCGTTTGTGGGAGAGCGTAAACCTGGTCGAATCGTGACGATTTTAGGAGACACTCGCAAAACTAAAAATAGCGTAACCTTAGCACGACGAGCGGATGTTTTAGTCCATGAAAGTACGTTTAATAAACACGAAGCAAAAATGGCAAAAGCCTACTTCCACTCAACCAGTCAACAAGCAGCTGAAGTTGCAAAAGAAGCGCAAGTAAAACAACTTATCTTAACGCATATTAGTGCCCGTTATTTAACCAAAGAGGCCTATCAGCTTCAAGAAGAAGCCCAAGAAATTTTCCCCAATACAAAAATCGTGAAAGATATGGATATCATTGAGATTCCATTTGCCAATGAAGGAGGAGCTTAGATGGATTTAACAAATAAAGTCGTTGTCGTAACTGGAGGTTCAGCTGGTTTAGGTGAACAAATTTGTTATGAAGCAGCTAAACAAGGGGCGGTCGTCGTTGTCTGTGCCCGCAGAATTAATTTGATTGGTAAAGTTCGCGAGCAGTGTGCCGCTTTAAGCGGACGAGAAGCATTTTCTTATCAATTAGATATTGCCGATCCAGAAAGCGTTGAACGTGTGGTTGAAGCTATTTCAGCAGAAGTTGGTTCTATAGATGTTTTAGTCAATAATGCTGGTTTTGGCTTGTTTGAAAATTTTGTTGAGATTGACTTGGCTGTTGCACGCCAAATGTTTGATGTCAACGTTCTAGGAATGATGACGTTTACTCAAAAAGTAGCTATTAAAATGATTGAAGCTGGGCAAGGACATATTATCAACGTTGCTTCAATGGCTGGGAAGATGGCTACAGCTAAATCAACCGTTTATTCTGCAACGAAATTTGCTGTGTTAGGTTTTTCAAATGCTTTACGTTTAGAATTGAAACCGTTGGGTGTAGCAGTAACGACTGTCAATCCAGGACCAATCCAAACAGAATTCTTTGATAAAGCGGACCCGACAGGCACTTATCTAGCTGCGGTGGATAAAATTGTTTTGGACCCTACGAAATTAGCGAAAGAAGTGGTTGGGAGTATGGGGACTTCTCGACGTGAGATTAATCGTCCGTTTGTCATGGAAGCAGCTGCCCGCTTTTATACATTGTTTCCACATTTAGGAGATTTCATAGCGGGAAATATTTTAAATAAAAAATAAAGGAGTCGATCAAGTCATGAAAAATCAATGGCGTGTTATTTTGGGCCTTGTGTTGGTCTTAATTGTTGTTATTTTTGCTGTTTTAAATAATCAAGCTGTTCCAGTAAACTTTGGTTTTACTAAAATTAGTGGACCGTTAATCTTAATTATTTTAGGTTCTGCAATTATTGGCGCACTAGTTGGGTTACTAACCTCCACAACCACCATTTGGAACCAACGTAAGGAATTAAAAGCTGTACAAAAAGAGTTGGATATTTATAAAAATGATATGGATAAATTAGTCAAAGAAGAAACGGAAAAAGTTCAACGTTCTTTTGATAATCAATTGGCTGATTTGCAAGCCAAACAAGCGGCAGCACCACAAGTCGCAGAACCAGTGGTCAACGAACAAACATCAAACACAGAAGTAGACGCAACGCCTGTGTCAGGTAGTCGTATTGATCGTTATGTGAAACCTCGTGTGAATGAAGAGGAACAAAAATAAGGAAGAGACTTTATCGCTAAGTTTCTTTTAAAATAAAACTGTGATATCTGCTATTTATCTAACAGATATCACAGTTTTTTTCTCAGATTTAAAAAAATGCTTTCTTTAGTTTTTGGAAAAATTTTGCTATAATTACTTGGTTAGGAGTGACGTCGTGAAAAAATCAAACTATCAATGGCAGTTACAGACAAAGACAGAATTACCTGTAGAATTTATAGAACAATTAAAAAAAGAACAAATTAATCCATTAATTGGCCAACTTTTATGGCACCGCAATATCCGGACAGAAGAAGCATTACGTAAGTTTCTACATCCGACTATCGAAGATATTTATGATCCGTTCTTAATGCATGATATGGAGAAAGCGGTAGCCCGCATCCAGCAAGCCGTCGAAGCGGGTGAACAAATCCTTGTCTATGGGGATTATGATGCAGATGGCATCACTAGTACCACGGTTATGAAAGAAGCAATCGAATTAGTCGGTGGCATGGTTCAGTACTTTCTACCGAATCGTTTTGTTCATGGATATGGACCTAATAAAGACGTATTTGCTGAACAAATTGAACAAGGAGTCCAATTAATTGTAACCGTTGATAATGGTGTAGCTGGACATGAAGCAATTAACTACGCTATGGCACAAGGAGTAGATGTAATCGTTACTGACCATCATGAATTGCCTGAACAATTACCAGAGGCCTATGCGCTTGTCCACCCTAGACATCCACAAGGTGACTATCCTTTTGGAGATTTAGCTGGTGTTGGCGTGGCTTTCAAAGTCGCTACTGCGTTACTTGGTGAATTGCCAATTGAGTTATTAGATTTGGTAGCAATTGGGACAATTGCTGACTTGGTTTCATTAACCGATGAAAATAGAACGTTTGTCAAAATGGGCCTGCAAATGATTCAAACTGGTGATCGAATTGGTTTAGACGTTTTACTACAAGAAGCAGGTGTAAAAAAGGAATCTGTTTCAGAAGAATCAATTGGCTTTACCATTGGACCTCGGTTAAACGCGTTAGGTCGATTAGGGGAAGCCGCACCAGGTGTTGAATTAATGACTACATTTGATGAAGAACAAGCGCTGGAAATCGCTAAATATATTGATCAACAAAACAATGAACGAAAAGACATTGTAACGACGATTGCCAAAGAAGCCCTGGATTTAATCGACCCGAATGCGCCGGTCCATATTTTAGCGAAACAAGGCTGGCATGAAGGTGTCTTAGGGATTGTCGCGGGCCGCATTATGCAAGAAACGGGGAAACCAACCATTATTTTAGCAATAGATGAATCTGGTAAAACCGCAAAAGGCTCTGGACGTAGCATTAGCGCATTGAATCTCTATGAGGCGTTGAACGAAGTGCGTGAGCAATTCACTCATTTTGGTGGGCATCATATGGCAGCGGGAATGACTTTACCTGTTGAAAATATTCCTTTTGTTCAGGAACATTTGGCACACTTTATTGAAAAAAATCAAATTGATATGGCTAATGGACAAGAGTTACTCATTAGTGAGAGCTTAGCGGTTTCGCAGGCAACGACTGCTTTTATTGATCAATTGCGTATTTTGGCGCCTTTTGGGACTGATAATACTGTTCCAACTTTTGTATTTAAGGAAATCACGCCTACGCAAATTCGTCAAATTGGTGCAGATAATGCACATCTCAAATTTCAAATGAATCAAGAAGGGGCGCAATTGGATGCAATTGCTTTTCAAATGGGGCCTCAAGCGGATGAACTAGCACAAGGAACCGCCGATGTGGCAGGCCAACTTTCCATCAATGAATGGAATGGTCGTAAGAAACCACAATTAATGGTGACTGATTTTGCTGTATCGGGAAGACAATTATTTGATTTTCGTGGCAAAAATAATCAAACGAAACCAATTCCTTCAGAAGCAACAGCTTATCTTTTGTTTGATGAAAAAAATCAAAAATTCATTTCAGATCCAACCGCTAATATTATTGTTTGGTCAAACCAAGAAGAATTGGTGGAAGTTGTTTCTCAAAATCAAATCGAACAACTGGTTTTTGTCGACTGTCCTGTGGAAGCAATCACGGTTAAAGAAATTGTTGAAGCGACTGAGATACAACGTATATACATGATGTTTATTTCACCAGAAGAAGCTTATTTAAACGGTATGGCTTCACGTGAACAATTTGCAACATTGTATAAATTTATTTTGCAGCAAAAAGAAGTAAATCTACGTTCCCAGCTATCGAAGGTGGCAAATTACTTAAATATCCAAGAAAAATTATTAATTTTCATGATACAGGTGTTTTTTGACTTAGGATTTGTTACAATAGAAAGCGGTGTTTTAAACAGTATTGAGAAACCCGACAATCGACCATTGACTGAAAGTCAAGTGTACCAACAACGATTGAAAAAAATAAAAACAGAAGAATTTCTACTTTACAGTGATTGTCAAACAATACAACAATGGCTGTGGAATGAGGAGGACAAATAAAAATGGATTTAAGAGATTACATTGCAAGCATTCCAGATTATCCTGAGAAAGGGATCGTGTTCCGTGACATTTCTCCATTAATGGCTAATGGGGATGCCTACCGTGAAGCAACGAAACAAATCGTGGATTACGCCAAAGAAAAAAGAATTGATATGGTTGTAGGACCAGAAGCTCGTGGCTTTATTGTCGGCTGTCCAGTGGCTTATGAACTAGGGGTTGGCTTTGCTCCGGTTCGTAAAAAAGGAAAACTTCCTCGTGAAACCATCGAAGTGACTTATGACTTAGAATATGGTTCAGATACATTAACGTTGCACAAAGATGCCATCACACCAGGTCAACGTGTTTTGATTTGTGATGACTTGCTAGCAACTGGTGGTACAATTAAAGCAACCATCGAATTAGTCGAACAATTAGGTGGTATTGTAGTTGGTTGTGCGTTCCTAATTGAATTAATGGATTTACATGGCCGCGATAAAATTGATGGCTACGATATTGTTACCTTAATGGAATACTAATCTAATTTAATTAGAAAGAGCGAAGGATTTAATCCTTCGCTCTTTCTTTGACATATTTATAAAAACGGAGCGTAGCTTGGGGGGAACACACCGTTTTATTATTTATTAAGGGAACTTACGATAAATGTATCTTGCTTGCTGTTGTTTACGTGTACGTGTATAACGCTTCTCATCCCATGACATAAACCAAAGAATAAATAACGGCGTCACGATCATAAAAGCAAGACGTAATCCTAATGTTCCCAAAAAAATACCTATAACCAATACAAAAAATAAAAATCCAACACGACGAATTGCTTCCATGTGTATCACCTCTTCATTTGATTCGAACGAGTGTTCGTATTGTTATTATACGAATGTATGTTCGTTTTGTAAAGTCTTTTCTACTAATTTATGTTAAAATAATTCGAAAAGAAGAATAATCCTTTATAATAAAGAGATTTAGGGCAATAAAAGAACACGATGCTTTGAGCATCGTGTTCTTATTGTGCTGTGATTACGTATAAAAGAGAACAGAAAAATACATGAGAATCGCTGCAAGCATGACGAACAAGTGCCAAACCACATGCATAAACCGCACATTTTTCAATGAATAGAAGGCTGCACCTAATGTGTAAGACACACCCCCTGCGACCAATAACGCTGTTCCTGTAAATCCAAGAGATTCATATAACGGACGAGCAGCGATGATACAGAGCCAACCTAAAACAATATAAATAATCGTTGAAATGTTTTTCACTGTTTCTTGTTTATGCAACGTGAGGGATTTATAGACAATACCGACGATGGCGATTAACCAGACTAAACTGAACAAGGTCCAACCTAACCAACCGCCAATACTAATTAAGCAAAACGGCGTATAGCTGCCAGCAATCAATAAGAAAATAGAACTATGATCGAAGACCTGAAAGACCTTTTTGGCTCTTGTAAAAATTAAACTATGAAATAACGTTGAAGATAAAAAAAGTAGAATCAACATGGAGCCATAAATAGCATAAGATACCACGTGAATTGGTGAGCCTAAACGAGCCCCTTTAACAAGTAAAATGACTAAACCAGCAATACTTAAACCTGCGCCTATGCCATGTGTAACTGCATTTAAGACTTCGTTCACGATTAGGTATTTTTTTGAGAAATGCGTTTTTTCCAATAAATTCACTTCCTTTATTTTAATTTGATGAAAAATTCGGCAGTGTCTGTTATACTATAACTAGATAATTAACCGTTTAATGGTATTCTACCATGAAAACAGGTTCCTTTTAAAGAAAGAGTGATAAATTTATGACAAACGTTAAAATCGTAACGGATTCTTCATGTACGATGGAAAAAAGTCTTAGAGATGAATTAAATATCCATATGATGCCCTTATCAATTATGGTTGATGGCGTTGTTTATCCAGATGATGATCATTTGCCAGGCGAAAAATTTATGGACATGATGGCTAATGCGAAGGCCTTACCCAAAACCAGTCAACCACCAATTGGTGAATTTGTAGAATTATATGATCGCTTAGGTGAAGATGGCAGTGAAGTAATTTCGATTCATATGACAAAAGGCTTAAGTGGAACGGTTGAAGCGGCCCGTCAAGCTAGCAACTTATCATCAAGTAAAGTAACGGTGATTGATAGCGATTTTACAGACCAAGGTTTGTCTTTCCAAGTCATTCAAGCAGCAAAATTGGCACAAGCGGGAGCGGGTGTTCCAGAAATTTTAGCTGAAATTGAACGCGTCAAACAAAATACTAAATTATACATTGGCATTTCAACATTGGATAATTTGGTTAAAGGTGGACGAATCAGCCGTACAACAGGATTATTATCAAACATTTTTAATATGAAAGTTGTCATGGACTTTGAAAATACGGAATTGATTCCTGTAGCGAAAGGCCGCGGCGTTAAAACGTTTAATAAATGGTTTGACGAATTGAAATCAGAATTAAGTAAGATTCCAAATGTTCGACAAATTGGCATTTCTCATGCGGATGGGCTAGAACTAGCAAATGGATTCAAAGAAGGATTACAAGCAATCTTTAAAGACATGGATATTCCCGTATTACATACGAATCCAGTCATTGCAACCCATACAGGAAAAAATGCCTTTGCTATTATGTACTATACAGACTAAGAAATAACGAGGTTGGGTCTCACTCTTAAATGAGTAGACGCAACCTCTTTCTAACAAGAAAAGGAAAATTTCTTGTTAGTTTATTTAAAAGGAAGTGACGAAGATGAAAAAACAAACACAGCATATTTTGCTGACCGTCTTAACACCTATCCTCATTGCGCTAGGTGTTTTTACATTGTTAAGTGTGGCCATCCCCAAAGCAAAGCCACTATTAAAGCAAGAGAAAGTGGCCACAACTTTTCAAAAAAATCAAAAAGAAGTCATTCATTATACAGCTATCGGTGATTCTTTAACTGAAGGAATTGGCGATTTGACGAATAGTGGAGGTTTTGTTCCTATTGTGGCAGATGATTTAAAAGAACACTACAACTTGAACGGTGTTCAAACAGACAATTTTGGGAAAAATGGGGATCGTAGTGACCAAATTTTAAAACGAATCAAAGAGAAACCTGAAATTCAAAAGGGCCTTGCCTCTGCGGACGTGATTACGCTAACGGTTGGTGGAAATGACTTAATGAAAGTAATTAGTAGTAATATTTTCGACTTGAAAGTCAGCTCGTTCAATCGTCCACAAAAAGCCTATCAACGCCGAGTAAGACGACTACTTGAAGAAATCCGAGAGTACAACAAGAAGGCTCCTATTTATGTCTTAGGAATTTACAATCCCTTCTACTTAAACTTTTCCGAAATTACAGAAATGCAAGAAATCGTTGATAACTGGAATCAAGCAACCGAAGAAATGGTTCAAGAGCAAAAACGAGCCTATTTCATTCCTATCAATGATTTACTCTATAAAGGTCGTGGCGATGAAGTTGGCGTAACTGGTGGCGACTCAGAAACTACAGGAAGTAGTGCTAGCAAAGAGGATTTAAACAATTTGTTATATGAAGAAGATCGCTTCCATCCGAATAATCTTGGCTACCAAATTATGGCCGGAGCTGTCCGGGATGAAATGGTCAAGACAGAGAAAGAATGGATAACCAAATCAGAAGGTAGTGAATAAAATGAATGAAGAAAAGCCAAAAACAAGTAAATCAATTAAAAAGACACAACCAACCAATCCTAAACGAAATCCCTGGAAAATCGCTTTTCTTGTTCTAGTGGGTTTAGTCATTGGTAGTGTAGCTTTCGTGACATTTCGAGCAACACAAGTTCGCGAACCAGATTTAAAGAAAATACCAGCAATTGTTGAAAAAGAAGGCGAGCCAGTCGTCACAATTCAGTCAAAAAAACAACAAGTGAACAAACTGATTGACTTTTATTTAGCCGACTTTCAAAAAGGTTCGGAGATCAAATATAAATTTTATTTAGAAAATGATGCTTTATTAAATGGAACATTTCAGGTGTTAGGGCATGACATTCCTTTTTACTTATATTTTGATCCTTACGTGATGGCGAATGGCAATGTACAATTAAAAGCAAAAAGTTTATCTATAGGAACGTTAGGCTTGCCAATTAAAGAAGTATTGAAATTTGCTAAACGTTCTTACAAACTACCTAAATGGGTTGAAATCAATCCAGATGATCAAACTGTTTTATTACGTTTAGATCAGTTTAGAATGCAAAATGGTCTATTTGTTCGAGCAGAAAAGATTAATTTAGTTGACGATGACATTCGGATGAATATATACTTGCCAAAAGAGAAATAAAAAAGGAGTGTTAGAGATGAAAGAAAAAGCAATTTTTGCAGGCGGCTGTTTCTGGTGTATGGTGCAGCCTTTTGATACACAACCAGGGATTATCTCAGTTGTTTCGGGTTATACAGGTGGGCACGTGCCTAATCCAACATATGAACAGGTTCTAACACACACAACAGGCCATACGGAAGCAGTAGAAATCACTTTTGATCCGGCGATTATTTCTTATGAACAATTAGTGGATATTTATTGGCAACAAACGGATCCTACTGATGCTTTCGGTCAGTTTCAAGACCGCGGCGATAATTATCGGCCAGTTATTTTTTATCGTTCTCAAGAACAAAAAGAAATTGCTGAGAAAAGTAAAGAACGTCTAGCTAATAGCGGCCGTTTTACAGAACCAATTGTTACCACCATCGAACCAGCAGCACCATTTTATCCTGCTGAAGAATACCATCAAGACTTTTATAAAAAAGACGCTTTGCGTTATGAATTGTCCCATCAACGTAGAAGTGAATTTATCGAAGAAAAATGGAGTGACTAATTTACATGAGACGAAGCTTTTACCATTACTTAATGACATTAAAAGGTCCCGCTAAAGATCCTGAAACTGATTTTGCCAATGAAGCGGCCAAAGATATTCAGTTTCCAAAACAAACCGAGGATTATCATGAACTTTCTTCTTATTTAGAAATGAATGCTGACTATTTAAGCAACATGGACATCTTTGATGAGTTATGGGAAAAGTACCTTGAAAACAATAAATAAATCCAGAGGAAAAGCAAACAAAGCTTTTCCTCTTTTTTCATTCATGTTATAGTAAACAAAAGTAGTGACGAATTTGTTAGAAATGAGATGAAATCTATGAAGAACAAACGAACTGTTCCTTTTTATCAATATATTATTTCGCTCCTCTGTGTCGCATTTTTAGCTGGAGGAAGTAGTTATATTTATTTTGATCATCGTGTTAAAAAGATGAGTCAAGAAGGGGCAATTACCAATGCTGATTTAAGCAAAGTGCAGGATTTATATAATGAAATTAGTACCAATTATGTAGGTGAAGTAGATAAAAATGAATTAGTTGAAGGCGCCTTAAAAGGCATGTCTGAAGCCATTGGAGATCCATACTCAACTTATCTAAATGAATCTGCTGCCAATGATTTAAACGAAAGCTTATCTGGCGATTTTGAAGGAATTGGTGCCACTATGACAATGAAAGATGGCGAACCAGTTGTAGCAGAGGCCCCTGTAGCAGATTCCCCAGCTGAAAAAGCGGGAATCAAAGAAGGCGATATTATTGAAAAAGTTGATGGTACAGCTACAAAAGGGATGAAACTAGCAGAAGTCGTCTCAAAAGTCCGAGGTAAAAAAGGAACTTCCGTTGAATTGACTATCCAAAGAGAGGGAGAAACTAAAAATATCTCAATCAAACGTGGGAAAATTCCCGTTAAAACAGTGACAGGTGAGTTAGACAAAAAAGATGCACAAATTGGCTCGATTAAAATTACGTCCTTTGGTAAAAAAACATATCAAGAATTGAAAGAAACAATCACGAATTTACGAGCCAAAGGAGCTAAATCCTTTGTAATTGATGTACGCCAAAATCCTGGTGGACTGCTAGATCAAGCAGAGCGAATGGCCAGTATGTTTTTAAAAAATGGCGAAACAATTGTTCAATTTGAAGACAAAAAAGGACGTACGATGAAAGAAGTTGCTTCCAAAGAATTAGACGACGGCTTTAAAGTAAAAGAACCTGTTGCAGTTATCATTGATGGCAATAGTGCCAGTGCATCCGAAATTTTTGCTGCAGCACTGCATGAATCTGCGAATGTCCCACTAATTGGAACGAAAACATTTGGCAAAGGAACGGTCCAAACGGTGAAGGATTTAAATGACCAAACCGAAATAAAATTGACTGTTTTAAAATGGTTAACACCAAAAGGCGAATGGATCAACGAAAAAGGAATTGAACCAACCATCAAAGCTGATTACCCCGAGTATGCCTATTTAAAATTGATTCCTCGCGATAAAACGCTAAAAGAAGGGGATCAATCTGAAGATATTCAGAACTTAAATGCTATTTTAGCTGTATTAGCGTATCCTGTTGATGAAAACAATGCAAACTACACCGCAGAAACAAAAGCAGCGGTTAGCGATTTTCAACAGAAAAATGGCTTGCCTGTAACTGGAGAAATCGACAATGAAACAGCCACAAAAATTGAAGCCACTTTAGGTAAATTAATTCTTGAAAATGACGCTGCCTACGATACAGCAGTCAAAGAAATTCAAAAAAACTAGAAAAAAGGTGGCACGAAGTTGAAGAAGAAACGTGATTATGTTGGGTATTTAATGTACTTTCTGAAAATTTTAGTACCAGCAATCGTAGCCGTTTTTATTTTAAGAGGATTTTTCCTGATTCCTGTTCGGGTGGATGGCCATTCCATGCAAAAAACCTTGAATCAAGGAGATATGATTGTGATGGAAAAATTCTCCGCCATTAAACGGTTTGATGTGGTGGTCTTTAAAACAGACACAGGATCGATTCTGATTAAACGTGTGATTGGTTTACCAGGAGAAGCTGTGCGTTACGAAAACGATCAATTATATGTCAATAATCAGCCAATCGCTGAACCCTATTTAACTAAAAACAGAAAAAAAGATCATGAAACGATGCCTTACACTACGAATTTTGATTCAAAAGAATTGTTAATGCAAGAAAAATTACCTAAAGATAGCTATTTTGTACTTGGTGATAATCGCCGTATGTCCAAAGACAGCCGTTCTTTTGGTGCAATACATGCAGATCAAATCTTAGGGAAAGCACAATTTGTTTATTACCCACTCACTCATATGAAGATCATTCCTAAATAAGTAAGACCATTAGTTCGTTTATTTAAATAACGACTAGTGGTCTTTTCTAATCTGAAAAATTGTTCTCTTAGCTGAAAAATGTTAAGGTTAAAGTAATGATAGATGTAGGAGGTCATGCAAATGATTAGAAAAACAATTTTAGCAAGTTCTATCTTAGGCGTTGGGTTGCTAATTGGTGCATGTGGGAATCAAACCCAAACGCAAATGAATTCAACCAATACCAGTGAATCATCACAGCCTAAAGTAACCGAATCAAGTCGCAAGTCATCTGAAAGTGCGTCTAATAACGAAGGTGTATCAAGCGATTCTAGTAAATCCACAAGTTCCACTACAGAATCAGAAATCTTAAAAGGTCTGGCGGAAGAAAAAACGCTAAAAGAAAAAATTCCGTCCTTAAATCAAACAACGACTAAGCAAGTCACTGATAATGAGTATAAACGCATTCTTGTGATGGAAGAAAAGGCTACAGAAACAACCTATAAAAGTATTTTGATCAAAAAACAAAATCGCTTAAAAATTGTCAACGAAACAACCGATGAATTGTTATATAATGGAACCCTATAAGAAGGAACGGATTCAATCAACTCAAAAGTATCGCCATTGTTTTCAAAGAAAAATTTCTTTGGAAACAATGGTTTTTTTGTTGACAAAAGAATTTCTAAGATATATAGTTAGTTACATAAGTAGTTAACCGTTTAAGCGAGGTGTAAAAATGGAATTTAATTTTTCGGGGGAAAAGCCTTTATTTCAGCAAGTAGCCGATCAGATTGCTGAAGGAATTTTTAATGGCGCTTACTTAGAAGGCGAACAAATTCCCTCAACCACAGAAATATCAAAAAGTTACCAAATCAATCCAGCCACCGTTTTAAAAGGAATGAATTTATTAGTAGAACGACAGCTGATTGAAAAGAAACGGGGGATTGGCATGTTTGTTTTACCAGGCGCTCAAGAGAGAGTAAGAAGGGCACGGAAAGAAGAATTTTTAAATAAAGAAGTATTAGAAGTTGTCGCAGAAGCTAAAAAATTAGGGATTACAGCCGAACAATTAAAACAACTAATTGAAAGAGGGTATGACGCATGAGTTTGCGGGTGGAATCAGTAAGCAAAAAATATCATCAAAAAAAGGCATTAGATAATATTTCAATTACTTTTGAAAAAGAAACGATTTATGGGCTTTTAGGCAGGAATGGGGCTGGTAAAAGTACGTTATTAAATATCATTAATAATCGAAGTTTTGCCACTTCAGGTTCCGTTCAATTGGCGGGAGAAACAGTGACCGATAATGAGACTGCTTTGAATCATATTTACTTAATGAGTGAAGATAATTTATTTCCTCCTCAGTTAAAAATTAAAGATATTTTTAAAACGACTGAAGGTTTTTATGGATCATTTGACTGGTCTTTGGCCGAACAAATGTTAAGCGATTTTGGTTTAGATAGTAAAAAGGCATTCAAAAAATTATCAACTGGTTATCGGAGTATTGCTAAACTAATAGTGGCGCTATCCGTCCCCTGTGAGTATATTTTTTTAGATGAGCCGGTCTTAGGTTTAGACGCCAATCATCGGGAATTATTTTATACTTATTTAATTGAGACATACCAAGAACGTCCCCGTACGTTTGTGATTTCTACCCATTTGATTGAAGAAATTGCGAATTTATTAGAAGATATTATCATCATTGATCAAGGAAAATTGATTCGCGCAGAATCTATTGAAACAATTTTGAAAAACGGTCGCATTGTTTCTGGGCCGAAAGAACAAGTAGAGCGCTATACTCAGTCATTGGAAATCTTAGGCATGGACACTTTAGGTGGGGCAGTTACGGCTTACGTGTACGGCGACTTGCCAACTGAAAAAGCAGAGGTTCAAATTGCGCCGCTAAATTTACAAACATATTTTGTGCAATTAACCAATAGAAAGAAGGAAAAGTAAAATGAAATTTAAAACAGCTTTGCGGTATCGTGTAATTTATCAAGTCCGTTCCTTAGCAATTTATTTTGGCTTTTATGCTTTGTTCGGCATTCTTTTTCCTCTTATTGGGTTGCTCTTTTCTAACGACGTGAATACTGTCAGCTCTGATGCAGTAATTCCTTGTCTGGTTTTTATGGGGATACTATCATTTTTTGGGATGAACACAGATTTTAAACTGTTTATTCAAAACGGGCTTTCCCGCTGGACAATTTTTTTGGTGAATTTTGTAAGTAATGCTATTTTATCTTTGGTTGGATCCTTGGCTGTACTTGTACTGATTAAAGTATTTAGCGGCAATTTCATTTCTCATTTTCAATTATCAATGAAATTAATTGATGTCTATGCTCAAGGAAACTTTTTCATGTCGTGGTTGCTCTTTTTTATCTTACTAATGCTTAGCGGCTCACTTGGCTTGTTAGCAGGTGTCTTTAATGATCGGATAGATGGCGTAAAAAAACTCATTGTTTTATTGCTGTTATTAATGATTCCTATTTTACTGGGCACGATTGCACAATTAGGGGGGACACCAATGCGCCTGAGAATGCTCCACGTCTTGCAAGCAATGGTTGGTTATCAATCCACTGGTTTTACTGTCCTGCCACTTCTTCTGACAATCAGTTGCTTTGTTGGCATTAATCTTGGTTTGGCCTATTTATTGAATAAACATCGTGAAATTAAACGCGTAAATGCATAACTAATTAATAAGAACATGTTCAATGAGGTGAATTTGGAACATGTTCTTATTGTTTTAATTGAGAGATACATCGGAAGTACCATGACAAAGGAAAGGGCTTCCGTCAAAATAGAAAGAGAAGAAAGGAGTATGAAAAGAGTAAAAAAACTTTGTAAATAAGTAAACGACAAAGAATGAAAAATGGAGGGGTAACATGGCGGTAATTGAAGCAAAAAATATCAAAAAAAGTTATGGAAAGAACGAAACAAAATTTGATGCGTTAAAAGGTGTTGATTTAAAAGTTGAAAAAGGTGAATCTGTGGCCATAATTGGTAAAAGTGGCTCTGGGAAATCAACATTTATGCACATTTTGGCATTGTTAGATCAACCAACTTCAGGAGATATTTATTTAAATGGTAAAAATGTTACTAGTATTAGAAAGAAAGTGCTGAATAAAACGAGAAATGAAGAATTTGGTTTTGTTTTTCAACAATTCTTTATGAATGCCAAGGATACAGTTTTAAATAATGTTCTTTTACCATTAAAAATTGGTGGTATTTCCGGTAGCAAGAGGAAAAAGATGGCTTTAGATGCGTTAAAAGCAGTCGGTTTGGAAGATAAAGTTCAAAACAAAGCGAATAATTTATCTGGTGGCCAAAAACAACGGGTATGTATAGCGCGTGCTTTAGTTAATAATCCGCAAATTATTTTTGCAGATGAACCTACAGGGAATTTAGATTCTGCCACTGGGAAGAAAATTGAAGAATTGTTATTTGATTTAAATAAAAATAAAGGAATTACCTTAATTATTGTGACACATGATCCAGACTTAGCAGCACGTTGTGATCGGCAAGTTCATGTTCGAGACGGCTTGATTGTAGGAGGAGATGAGTAAATGAAATTTAGAGATATTTTAAAATCAGCTAGTACCAATTTAATGCGTAATAAAGGTCGAACCGTATTGACCATTATTGCAATCTTTATTGGAGCATTTACCATAGCTTTAACTACAGGAGTCAATATTGGTGTAAATGATTATATTGACAAACAAGTCGGCAGTGTCGGTGGTGCAAATCAGCTATTTATTCAGCCAAAAATGGAGATGAATGTTGGTAACGGAACAGAACCAAGTAAATATAATCCAGAGAAAAAAACCAGTACGATTCAACAACAAAGTATGCTTGCTGAAAAAGATATTGAGAAGATTAAAAAAATCTCGGATGTTACATCAGTGGAACCAATGAAATCCGTTGCTATCGATTATATAAAAGGAGCAGATAAGCATAAATATGTATTTTCAGCAACTTCTGCGCTAGATGAGATGACCATTGATTTAGCGGCTGGCCGTAAAGTTTCGCAAACGAGCCAGGACTTCGAAATTAATTTGTCACCAGAATATGTAAAGGCGCTCGGCTATACATCTAGTAAAGCTGCCGTGGGAGAAACAGTTCAATTAGGTATCTCAAGTTCCTTGAAAGGACAAGAGCAAGTTATTGAAGCAAAAATTGTTGGCGTTAGAAATACCAGTGTCATTCAAAATGGGCTCTCGCTGATGAATAAAGCATTGATTGATAAAGTTGTCTCAATTAATCAAGCAGATCTTCCAGAACATTTAAAAAATCAATACGCGATGATTATTGCTGAAGTTAAAAAAGACAGCACGCCAGAGCAGATTAAGGACATCAAAAAAGATTTAGATAAAGCTGGCTATTTAGCGACTACTGTCGAAGATGAAATTGGTATGATTCGTAATATAATCAATGCAATCACTGGTGTTTTAACCATGTTTGGTGCAATTGCCTTGTTAGCTGCAAGCTTTGGCATTATTAACACGCTGTATATGTCTGTCCAAGAAAGAACGCGAGAAATTGGTTTAATGAAAGCCATGGGACTTAGCAATGGGAAAGTCTTTACAATTTTTAGTGTTGAGGCGGCTTTAATTGGCTTTTTTGGCTCAATGTTAGGCATTTTAGGAGCTGTTGGGGTTGGAAATTTAGTTAATCGTTTGGCAACGGATTCTTTTTTAAAGGCTTTAACAGGATTTAAATTAATTCAATTTTCATTGCCATCTTCACTAACGATTATCTTAGTTATTATGTTTATTGCTTTTTTAGCAGGAACTTTACCAGCTCGAAGAGCAGCAAAATTAGATCCAATTGAATCTTTACGTTATGAATAATAGATTAAAAACAGCCACTTTCTCTCAATTTAACTAAAGCATATTCTTATATAAAAAGAAGACAATAGGCGTATACTAAAAGTGTGAAAAATGAAACAAATGAGAGGAAGTTGGTTTATGAAAGCTGTTGTGATTAATCAGTACGGAAGTAAAGAGGTACTTGAAGAAGCAGAAGTAACACTACCGAAATTATCGGAACATCAAGTATTGGTAAAAGAATACGCGACATCAATTAATCCGATTGATTGGAAATTGCGTGAAGGATATTTAAAACAGATGTTTGATTGGTCCTTTCCGATTATTCTTGGTTGGGATGTCGCTGGTGTGATTACAGAGGTGGGGAGTCAAGTAACGGATTGGCAAGTTGGCGATAAAGTTTTTGCTCGTCCTGAAACTACTCGTTTTGGTACCTATGCAGAAGTAACGATTGTGGATGATCATTTATTAGCAAAAATCCCTGAAACAATTAGCTTTGAAGAAGCGGCTGCCGTTCCGTTGGCTGGTTTAACCGCTTGGCAAGCATTGTTTGATCATGGTCACCTTAAAGAAGGAGAAACTGTTTTAATTCATGCTGGTGCAGGTGGGGTCGGTACTTATGCGATTCAACTAGCAAAAGAAGCGGGCGCACATGTCATCACGACCGCTAGCGCAAAAAATCATGCCTTACTGAAAAAAATTGGTGCAGATGAAGTGATTGATTATCATACAACGAATTTTGCAGAGGTATTAACTGATGTTGATTTGGTTTTTGATACAATGGGTGGTGAGGTTCAAAAAAATAGTTTTGACGTCTTAAAACCAAACACAGGTCGTCTTGTTTCAATTGTGGGCATTGAAGATAAACAATTGGCAGCCGAAAAAAATATTTCTGCTGAAAGTATTTGGCTTCAACCAAATGGAGAACAATTACAAAAAATTGCTGATTTGATGGCAGCTGGAAAAGTTAAATC
Source organism: Enterococcus sp. DIV1758 (assembly GCF_051711985.1). NCBI lineage: Bacteria > Bacillati > Bacillota > Bacilli > Lactobacillales > Enterococcaceae > Enterococcus > Enterococcus sp. DIV1758. The sequence continues at coordinate 1,454,695 of NZ_JBIOOA010000001.1, read as the reverse complement.
AATTATTGGTGAAGTTTTCCCTTTTTCTAGACAAGGGATTTATGATGCACATGCACTCAGTGAAACGCACCATGCAGTTGGCAAAATAGTTGTTCAAATGGCAAAATAAAAGAAGCTCAGACAGTGAATTATCTTAAAATAGAAAAAGTGAGCCTGGGACAAAAATCCAAAGAGATTTTTGTCCCAGGCTCAAAACCTGATAAACGGCGGGAACAGAACCAACTCCTTCGGAAATAAGCCGAAATTCTCCAAAAATTAAAGAGCAATTTTCGGAAATTTCTTCTTATTTCTCGGAGCTAAACGGTTCTGTCCCGACCTCACTTTTTTGTTAAGAGGACAGATGTGCCAACCAAGTTTGTGTTTCCTTAATTTCTTGATAAGTTAATTGATGACTTTGTGTCCAAACCTCTTGTACGGTTGCTCCATGATTCTGAAATAATTGAATCACACGCATACTCTCAGGAAGTGGGACAATCGGGTCATGCTCTCCTAGAGATAATAAAACAGAAGTGTCGGTCAAGTCTGGTTGATTGGTCAATTCAACAGGAAACATGGGATGATAGAGGACAGCTTGATGGTAGCTGTCGGGATGAGTAAGCAATAATTGAATAGCGATATTGGCCCCATTTGAATAGCCAATAAAAATAATTTTATCCAATGAAAATTGATGTTCGTTAGCGGCTTGTTGAATAAACTTATGAAGCGCCTCGCCGCGTTTTTCTAGATCTTCTAAGTCATAATGACCTTCCGCTAGGCGCTTAAAATAACGATTCATTCCATTTTCTGAAACATCACCACGAATACTTAGCACAGTAGCTTGTTTATTTAGTTCTTGAGCAATTGGTAGGAGAGATGTTTCATCACCACCTGTACCGTGAAGTAGCACAAAGACAGGTGCTTCAGGATGTCCTTTTTTAAAAATTGAATGCATTTTTTTTCCTCCTTAGGCTCGTTTTGTATTGAACGGCTTGATCACACTCTCAATATATTCACGACGGTTTTCTAAAAATGGAGCTAGAGATAACTTTTCTCCTAATGTTTCGTAAGGTTCATCCCCCATAAACCCTGGTTCATCGGTGGCTAATTCGACTAAAATATGCCCAATGCGAACATACAATGATTCAAAATAATAACGATCGACATAGCCAGAGTTTTGTAAGCCTAAATGATCAAAGCGCGTTTGCCAAGTCCCAAGTGATTTGCGATCCGCTAAGCGGAATGCAACGTGATGTACTTCACCATATCCTTGTTGCGCTTGTGAGCTAGTATCATCGTCTACCAAAACGACTTGGGCACCATTGCCACCTTGGCCAACTTCAAGTAAATAGCGATTGCCTTCTTGTGCCACTACGTGAAAGCCTAGAATTTCTTCAAAGACTTCTTTGAATTCATGAAAATAGGAAATAGCTATTTCGACAGGTCCTAAGCCATAGATCGCAAATTCTGTTGGAACAGGTCCTTTTTTCCAAGGGGTGCCCGCTGTAACACCCTGATTTAATTCATCAGAGATTAATTGATACGCTTGATCATCAAAATCCCAAAAGCGAAGGACCTTTTTCCCAAATTCTTCAGAAATACCTGTGTGTTTGACAGCAAATTCATTGAAGCGATTTTCATAATAAGTCAAAGCTGCATCTGAAGGAACCCGGAACCCTGTTCTTGAAATTGTATTGGTTCCTTTTAATCCTTTAGGGTTATTGGGAAAATCGAAAAAGGTCATGGTTGTACCTGGTGTACCCAAATCATCGGCAAAATAGGTGTGGTAAGTATAGATATCATCTTGATTCACTGTTTTTTTGACTAAACGCATCCCTAAAACGTCTGTAAAGAAGTGATAGTTTTTTTCTGCATCACTTGTCATAGCTGTAACGTGGTGGATTCCTAATAATTGATCTTCTTTTTTCATCATTATTTCCTCATTTCGTTTCATTTGTTATTTTTCGTAAAGTTTTTTGAAGAAGTGTTAATTCTTCGGAAGAGAGTTGTTCAAATGCTTCTGCAATTCGCTTTGCATGCGTCGGGAAAATTTCTTTAATTAATGTTTTTCCAGCTTCTGTTAATTCAACGTAAGTAATGCGTCGGTCTTTTTCACTGGGGGTGCGCGTTACATAGCCTTTTTTATGTAATTGGTCAATAACATAAGTGGTGCTACTGCTAGCGATTAAAATTTTCTCCTTGATTTTTTGGATGGTCTGAGGACCTTTATGGAGTAACAGCTCTAACACTGAAAATTCTGTAATGTTTAAGTCATAACAAGCGACATCTTGCTTGGCAAGTTGCTCTAGTCGATGGCTGGTTCTTAATAAACCGATATAGGCTTTTAAAGCTTCTTGCTGTTGGGTCATTGTTTCACCTCTTTTTATTTCGAATTCGAGATAAATATAACTTACTTTTGGTAAGTAATCAATTAATATGCTTAAAAAGACAGCCAGCAAAAATTCACATTTTTTGCTGGCTGTCTTTTTTGTTTAATTTAGAAGATCGTTGGAACTAAGCCGCCATCGATTCTTAAGGCTTCGCCTGAGAAGGAAGAAGAATCCGGGCTGGCCACAAAGGTAACAAAACGACCAATTTCTTCTGGTCGAATGAGCCGTTGGATTTGTGAACGAGAACGATGATTTTTCATGAAATCTTTTTCCCAATCCTCTTTGGGAATGTCTGAATCAGCGTACATATCTTCCAACATTTTTTCTACACCTTCGGTAAGGGTTGAGCCAGGCATAACCGTGTTAACGGTGACATGTGTGCCAACAGTTAAGTTGGATAAACTTTTAGCTAATGAAAGATTCATCGTTTTTGTCATGCTATATTGGGGCATTTCGCCAGAAGGCATCACCGCTTCTTCGCTAGCGATGAAAATAATGCGACCAAAATCTTGTGCAAGCATTTTAGGTAGATAAGCTTTTGCTAATGCATTGCCTGACAACACGTTCACAGTAAAAAATTTTTCCCAAGTGGCGTCATCGATGTCCCAGTATTCCATTGGTTCAAAAATCCCCATATTATTCACTAAAATGTCGACTTTAGGGAATTTTTCAAGTAAAGTAGTTCGTTGACTTTCAATGGAAATATTGGCAGTTCCTGCTTGAGGATGAGTGTCTGGAAACATTGTTTGTATTTCTTCAACAACTTTGATTACTTCGGCTTCATTGCGCCCATTGATAATGACATCGGTTCCTTCACGAGCCATTTCAATCGCAATTGCTTTGCCAATTCCTTTGGTTGAACCAGTAATTAATGCTAATTTATTCGTTAAGTGTAAATCCATTTAAATCCCTCCAACGTTTGTCTATATGTCTATATCTAGTGTAGGTCTTTTTCTGGACTTTTAAAAGGAAAAAGTTTTTTCGGCCCGCGGGAAACAAGCCCCAATAACTACTTAACAGCTGTATTTTCACTTTTTGGGCGTAAAACGAGTAATTATTGTCAGTAAAAAAGCGTCACTTTTTTGATAGAATAACTAGAGACGAAATTGGCTAAGACCAATTTTGTAAAATTGTACATAAAAAAGAAGAGTGGGAATGCTATGAAGAAACAATATTACTGGAATATACCCGATAACTTACTAAACTCGTTAAAACAGCGGAAAAAGTTATACAGCTTTTATAAAAATGAACAAAATAAGGCAAGAGAATTAGTAGAGAATTGTCAGTCGGTTCTTTTTCCTGAATTAGTCGCTTCGCTGAATAAAATAGATGAGCGGATTAAATTATTGATATTCTATCAAAATTTAGAAGATTGTGAGCTTTCAGAAGAAGAAATTATTACTGTGATTGAGCGAGAATATTTTGTGACTTTTTATGAAACAATTGAAGAACCGACCACTGAAATTATTAGTAGTCATTCTATGTATTATTTATTGCAACAGCCGACTAAAGAAATGCTTTGGGATTTAGACTTTAGTAACATGTTAAAACAAGGTCAGTTAGTTGATTTAATGGATTATCAAAAATTGACCAAATGTTATCAAAAGCTGCAGAATCAAGCTAAAAATTTGATTGAAAAATTAAATAAAGAAACATTTTACACATTCTATAGTCAACTTTTATTGATTGATTGCCAATGCAAATTATTAATAGAAGAGGCGCTTCTAAAAGAAGAATCATTGATGACGGTCGATGAATGCTTAACAGCCATTAAGCAAGAAATTCGAAAAATTCATTTTGAACAATTTAAATACCAACATTATTTATTTGAAGATTTATCTTTGCGGTACCAAGTTTAACGAAAGTGACAAAAAGAATGGTTGAATCTAACAAGAATGTTCGTTGTTTTCTGTTATATAAAAAGATATGATAGTTTCTGTAGAAAAAATAAAGGAGACGATTCATGAACGCAAATCGCTTAAAGTTATTGATGATGGGGTTAATGGTTCTTGACCATATTAGTTATTTTGTTCCGCCAGAATGGGCACTGATTTTTCATGTAATTACTCGTTGTGTCGGCGTGTTTTTTGGTTACATGGCTGTAGAAGGTTTCAACTATACACGGAATGTTTATCGTTACAATGGTCGTTTGTATATTTGGGCAGCAATCATGTTTGTTGGAAATACGCTTCTAAATCATTTAGTGAATAATCCAGCTGTCGCAGTTCACAACAATATTTTCTTCACCTTAGCCCTTGGGGTCAGTATGTTAATTGTGACAAAAGCGATGCTAGAGATGCCAAAAATCAGTTTAAAGATTGTTTTATTGATTAGTATATTAGCCATTTTAGGAATAGGAGCAATGTTTGCTGAAGGTGGCATTGTGATGTTACCTTTTATGTTGATTACGTATTTAGCCAGAAAGAGACTTGTCTTACGGAACTGTTTATATGGTGCATTAGCGCTCTTTTTCTTAGTTACAAGTTTTCAATGGTTGGGAGATTGGCCAACGACAATTGAAATGTTAGCTTATAATTCTGATTTTATGTTTATCACTGTGTTACCATTTATATCGCTTTACAATGGTGAGAGAGGGAGCAAAGCACCATTTTTCAAATATTTATTTTACGGATTCTATCCGCTTCATTTATGGCTGATTGCATTGATAGCCAATTACGTTCATTAAACCTTTTTATATTAAAAAAATAAAAACAGCGACTCACAAAAATGTGAGTCGCTGTTTTTTAGATGGGTAAGATACTGATTCCTAAAAGAAGAGTGACAAGTAGAAAAACAAAAAACACAATTCGCTTATCATGAACCAGTAAGGCAATGTATTCTCGGATTAGAGCAGTTGGTAAAAAATATAAGGCAGTTGGTGCTCCAACACCTTCAGCTTTTAAGCCGACACGATGGGCATACATAGCTCCTCGTAAGACATGATAGTTATTTGTTGAAAAAATAACAGAGGGTTGTTTAGAATCAGACGGCATCTTTTGCCAATCCGCCTGAATGATTGCTTTAGAAAACAACATATTTTCATAAGTGGTTGTGGATTGGTCCTCCATCAAAATTGCTTCCGCAGGAATATTTTGTGAAAGCAAATATTTTTTCATTGCGAAAGCTTCGGCCATCGGTTCGTCAGGACCTTGACCACCGCTGACTACAAATTTAGCGGTGGGATTTTTTTCATAATATTCAATCCCTTTATCTAACCGACTCTTCAAAAGTGGAGGCACTTCCTCGCTACGAATTCCCGAACCTAAAACAATGATATAATCAACCGCTTTTTTTAAAGGAATCATTTGGTACATCCATGAATACAAGACGTAAGCAGCAAATAGAAAGGTCAGTAAAAGATCCATTAACAATAGAAAAAGTAAGAACAGAAAAAGCACATAAGGTATTTGCGCTGTGCCAACTGATAATAAATATAGAAAGGCGGGTAAAGCAATTAATAAGTTCAGTCCTAAGCCCGCCGACAATTTAGCCGTGACACTTTTGCCTTCTTTCGTTTGCATTGTACGTGAGTTAAAAATAAAGTAAAGGCAAATGCCGATAAACACAGCGGGAATTAATAGATAACCAATAGCCAAGGTAATTAAGTCGCCATTCTTAAAATGTAAATAAATTTTGTCTAGTCCGATAAATAGTAAGGTGACTAATGACAATAAGGTGCCAGAAGCCAGAGTGATACCGCCGAGGATACTGCGGTTATTAATTTTTAATATACCAAATCCTAGTAGGGCGATAAACAAAAAGAATAGTAGTAGTGCCATTTAATTCCTCCTAAAAATAAGTATCTAAAGTATAACATGCTTTAGGATCGGACATAAATAAACAGCTGTGCCGAAGCATAAGTTTTCCTTTCATTCTTAGAAAAGAAGTTTTTTCATGAAAAGTAAATTAGATAACAATTGTTTAGATAAAGAAAAGCTTGATTTACTAAGCTTTTCCTTCTCTATAAAAAATATTAATAAGGGCATAAAAATTAACAATTTGTATGCGCTTACATACTGAGGTAGATTTAAAGTGTAAAGAAGAAAAAATGAGGTGAGAAAATGATCACTGTTTCAATTGCAGGAGGTTCACAACCAGAGATTTTACAGCTAGTTAAAAAAGCGCTAAAAGAAGCCGAGCAACCGTTGCAGTTTATTGTATTTGATACAAATGAAAATCTTGATACTGAAAATCTCTGGAAATATGTTCATTGCTCAGATGAGGCCGCGGTAGCACAGGAAGCTGTCAGTCTAGTTGCAATCGGTCAAGCACAAATTTTATTGAAAGGAATTATTCAGACCCACACATTACTGAAAGAAATGTTGAAAAGCGAGCATCAATTAAAAAATAAACCGATTCTTTCCCATGTAGCAATGGTGGAGCTGCCTGCGGGAAAAACCTTCTTGTTAACCGATTGTGCGATGAACATCGCCCCCACTCAAGCGACCCTCATTGAAATTGTTGAAAATGCTAAAGAAGTCGCCCAAAAATTGGGACTGCATCACCCGAAAATTGCTTTGTTAAGCGCAGCGGAAAATTTCAATCCTAAAATGCCTTCGTCTGTTTTAGCAAAAGAAGTCACGGCACATTTTAATGATCAACAAGAGGCTACGGTTTTTGGGCCACTTTCGCTTGATTTAGCGACCTCTGAAGAAGCGGTTGCGCATAAACGTTACAGCGGTCCTATCATGGGGGATGCAGATATTTTAGTGGTCCCAACTATTGATGTTGGAAATTGTTTATACAAATCATTAACCTTGTTTGGGCACGCCAAGGTGGGAGGAACGATTGTTGGCACAAAAGTCCCAGTCGTTTTAACATCTAGAAGCGATTCGACAGAAAGCAAATTCCATTCATTAAGATTTGCCATGAGACAAGTTTAAAAAAAGGAGCAGAAAACAATGGAAACAGTATTGGTTATTAATCCTGGCTCGACCTCCACGAAGTTAGCGCTTTTTGCTAATCATGATTGCTTGGCAGAAGAAACGCTTAGACATAGCGTCCAAGAATTGGCACCTTTTGAAAATGTTGTCAGTCAAACAGCATTTCGAAAACAAATGATCGCGGAATTTTTAGAAACACATAACATCACACAATTAGCCGCTGTCGTAGGGCGTGGTGGTTTGCTTAAGCCTATTCCTGGCGGTACGTATCTTGTCGATCAACAAATGCTAGAAGACTTGCGGACAGAACGCTTTAATACCCATGCTTCAAATTTAGGGGCGATTTTAGCTAATGAGTTTGCAGAAAAATATCACGTGTCAGCCTTTATTGTCGATCCTGTTGTTGTAGATGAGCTACAGCCATTAGCCAGGATTTCTGGATTAAAAGGCATTCAGCGGCGTAGCGTTGGTCACGCCTTAAATCAAAAAGCGGTCGCTCGAAAAATCGCTGAGGATTTAGGGAAAACATATGAGCAAAGCAATTTTATCGTTGTTCATTTAGGTGGGGGCATTAGCTTGGGGGCGCATCAAAAAGGCCGCATGGTGGATGTGGTAAATGGGCTTGATGGTGAAGGTCCTTATACGCCTGAACGCAGTGGCGCCTTACCGCTCGTTGAATTTGCGCAATGGATACTTGAAAAGGAGTTGACGATTAGCCAAGTGAAAAAGCTAATTGCGGGTAATAGCGGTCTTAAATCATACCTAGGTGAAACAGATTTACGGCATATCCAAGCACAAATAGCTGCAGGTGATCAAACAGCAAATTACTATTTAAAAGGAATGTGTTACCAAATCGCAAAAAGTATTGGCGAGATGGCCGTGGTTCTTGAAGGCACAATTGATGCAATTATTTTAACAGGGGGCGCAGCCTATTCGCAAACCGTTGTTCAAGAAATTAGTCAAAAAGTCACTTGGATTGCACCAATTAAGGTTTACCCAGGTGAAATGGAGATGGCTGCTTTATATGAAGGCGTCAATCGAGTATTAACAGGGGAAGAACAAGCTTTAAATTATAGTGAAGCAAAAATTGAGCAGGAGTGATCAAAATGGCGGAACAAACAGATTTACTGATTTTAGGTGGCGGAACAGGAGGCTATGTAGCAGCAATTCGAGCCGCACAAAAAGGGCTAAACGTCACAATTGTTGAAAAATACAAATTAGGTGGCACTTGTTTGCACAAAGGCTGTATCCCTACAAAAGCTTTATTAAGAAGCGCAGAAGTTTTTGATACCTTAAAACAAGCGGCTTCTTTTGGGATTGAAACAGAGGCAGCTTCCATTGATTTTTCTAAAATACAACAACGGAAAGAAGGAATTATTGAGCAGTTGCACAAAGGTGTTGAAGGCTTATGCAAGAAAAATAAAATCAAAATTTTAGCAGGCGAAGGTGCGATTTTAGGTCCTTCCATTTTTTCACCAGTCTCTGGCGCAGTGGCAGTTACGTTTAATGATCCAACACGGGAAGAAGAAATTATCGTTCCTAAAAATGTCATTATTGCGACAGGCTCTAGTCCTAAAACGTTACCTAATTTGCCATTAGATGAAGAATTTATCTTATCTTCTGATGGGATGCTTGAATTAGAAGAATTACCAGAATCAATTGCAATTATTGGTGGTGGCGTTATTGGTGTCGAGTGGGCTTCTTTATTAAATAGTTTAGGTGTCAACGTAACTATCATTGAATTTTTGGATCGTTTACTTATAAATGAGAGTGCAACAATTTCTAAAGAATTAAAGAAACGTTTAGAGCAACGAGGAATTAACATTCTATTAGGTAGCAAAGTCCAAGAAGCGAAAGTTACTGGACAAAAGGTTCAAGTAGAAGTTGCAGGACAAGAAACCCTCACCGTTGACAAAGTCATGGTAGCAATTGGACGTCAGCCCAATATCAATAAGTTAGGGTTACAGAATACCTCAGTGAAATATACTGACAAAGGCATTGAAGTAAATGAATTTTATCAAACCACAGAAGGACATATTTATGCGATTGGTGATTGTATTGATACACTTCAACTAGCGCATGTGGCTATGAAAGAAGGAGAGCTAGCTGTTCAGCATCTTTTAGGCGAGACAGTTGAACCTTTAAATTATACAAACGTGCCTCGAGGTGTTTATACAAATCCTGAAATAGCAAGTGTCGGCTATACTAGAGAAACTTTACCAGCAGATAAAGAAGTAGTGATTGGTACCTTTAATTTTAACGGTAATGGTAAATCACTTGTTTATGGAGAAACAGATGGCTTTATAGAAGTAATTCGTGACAAGAAGACCGATGATTTATTAGGGGTTTCTATGATTGGGCCACATGTCACGGATTTAATTGCCGAAGCAAGTACTGCCATGTATTTAGATGCTGCGCCCATTGAAATTGGCGAAGCAATCCATGCGCATCCAACAATGACAGAAGTATTGCAAGAAGCAGCCTTAGATACTTATGGCTTAGCGATTCACAAATAGAGAAAGGTTGATGAAAATGAAAGCGCTTAAAAAATCAGGTTTATCAAAAGAAGAATTGATTCAGGCATATCGTGAAGTACTAAGAGGACGTCGTTTAGACGAACGGTTGTGGCAATTAACAAGGATTGGTAAGACCTCTTTCAATATTTCTGGTCAAGGGGCAGAAGTTGCACAAGTAGCGATGGCGATGGCTTTTGATCCTCAAAAAGATTATTTTTTACCGTATTATCGTGATATGACCGCGTGCTTGGTTTGGGGCATGACCTCCAAAGATATTTTAATGGGTTCTTTTGGAAAAGAGGCGGATCCTTCTTCCCATGGTCGTCAAATGCCGAATCATTATGGTTCAAAAGAGCATAATATTGTTTCCTTCTCTTCAACAGTAAGTACACAAATGCCATTAGCAACAGGTGTTGGTTATGCAGCGCAACTTCAAAAAGCTGATTTTGTTGCATTGACCACCACTGGGGAAGGCTCTGCCAATCAAGGAGAAGTCCAAGAAGCTATGAACTTTGCAGGCGTAAAAAAATTACCAGTCATTTTTGTGGTTGAAAATAATGAATATGCGATTTCTGTCCCAATCGAAGAACAGTATGCCAATAAACGAATGGCCGATCGCGCGAAAGCTTATGGCTTTGAAGGTGTAACCGTTGATGGTAGTGATTTTACTGAAGTCTATCTAGCATTTAAAGAAGCAGTAAAAGCGGCTCGCGGGAAAAAAGGACCAAAATTGATTGAATTAATGGTTTCTCGCTTGACTTCTCATTCCGCTGACGATGATCAATCTGTTTATCGTTCAAAAGAAGAACTTGAAGAAATGAAAAAGAACGATGCAGTGAAGCTTTTTGAAAAACAATTATTAGAAGAGGGCTATTTAACAGACGAAGACATTGCCAAAATTGATGAAGAAATTCGTGCAGAAATCAATCAAGCAACGGATGAAGCAGAAGCAATGCCAGATCCTGTACCGACATCAATTTTAGAAGAAGTGTATGCAAAATAAGAGAAGAGGAGAAGAAATATAATGGCTGAGATGACTTATTTAGAAGCAATTAACTTAGGAATTTCTGAAGAAATGGCTCGTGATGAAAAAGTAGTTATTTTTGGGGAAGATGTCGGCGGCGACAAAGGCGGCGTGTTCGGTGTAACAAAGGGCTTGGCTGCTAAATACGGTGACGAGCGTTGTTTTAATACACCGTTAACAGAAGGCTTAATTGGTGGTTTAGCTGTCGGCTTAGGTTTAATGGGCTATCGCGCAATTGGTGAATTTCAATTTGCGGATTACATTTTGCCTGCAACCAATCAATTGTTATCAGAGGCTCGGACAATGCGCTATAGAACAAAAGGCGATTGGACTGCGCCAATCGTTTATCGGACCCCTTATGGCGGCGGTGTTCGTGGTGGGCTGTATCATTCTCAGTCTACAGAAAAAGTTTTTTGTGGACAACCAGGATTAAGAGTGGTGACCCCCTCTAATCCTTATGATGCAAAAGGGATGATTAAAGCAGCAATTCGTTCCGATGATCCAGTCATTTTTTACGAACATAAGCGTTTATATCGTTTACTAAAAGATGAAGTGCCTGCAGATGATTATATCGTACCAATTGACAAAGCCAATGTCGTTAGAACGGGTAGTGATTTAACCGTGATTAGTTACGGCATGACCTTGCAATTAGCTTTAGCTGCGGCGGAAAAACTAGCCGCTGAAGGTATTGATGCCGAAATCGTCGATGTTCGCTCATTATATCCTTTAGATCGCGAAACATTAGTGGCTGCAGCTAAGAAAACGGGGAAGGTTTTACTCGTAACAGAAGACAATAAAGAAGGCAGTGTGATGAGTGAAATTGCAGCAATGATTTCAGAAGATGCTCTCTTTGATTTAGATGCACCGATTCAACGACTTGCAGGACCTGATTGTCCAAGCATGCCTTATGCATTACCTTTAGAAAGAGAATTTTTAATCAATGAAGAGCAAGTATTAGCAGCAATGAAAGAATTAGCAGAATTTTAATTGAAGCAAGGAGGAAAAAATAAATGGCCACAAAAGAAATCAAAATGCCTCATCTAGGCGAAAGTGTCACAGAGGCAGCCATTGTTCAATGGTTAGTTAAACCAGGGGATTCGGTGAAACGCTATGATCCTTTAATGGAAGTCGTTTCTGATAAAGTCACCACGGAAGTCCCATCAGATTTTGATGGTGTAGTAAAAGAATTTCTGATTTCTCTAGATACAGATGTGCCCATCGGAACAGCGGTGATGACGTTAGAGACAGAAGAAACAACAGAAGAAACAGAAGTAGCTACTTTAGCACCAGTGAAAGAAGCAAGTGCGGAACAAGCACATGAACATGAAACGGCTGAAACAACAAGCACTGCGACGTCCCATCAAAAAAATAATGGTCGTTATTCCCCAGCAGTCCTTAAAATTGCCCAAGAAAAAAAGATTGATTTAACACAAGTTACAGGGACAGGTCGTGATGGTCGAATTACTAGAAAAGATGTCACAAACTTTACACCAACACAGGCAAGAACACCTGAGAAAACAGTGAGTCCAGGAACTAGCCCTTCAATTTCAGAGGAGCCAGTTGCTTCGCAAAATGAAAGCGCCGCAACAGCTAGTCCAACTGAAACAACCACAGATAAAATTGTCTCTGCAGATCCTGTACGTAAAGCGATTGCTAAAAAAATGGTACAAAGTGTCAACGAAATCCCTCATGCTTGGTTAATGGTGGAAGCGGATGTGACCAACTTAGTCCAACTTAGAAATTCATTAAAAGATGAATTTAAACAACAAGAGGGACTGTCTCTAAGCTTCTTCCCATTTTTTGCCAAAGCAGTCATTCAAGCGTTAAAGAAAAATCCAAAAATCAATACATCTTGGGATGATGGCTCAATTATTTATCATAAAGATGTTAATTTATCCATAGCTGTAACGACAGACGAGCATCTTTACGTGCCAGTGATTCAACAAGCGGATAACTATTCGATTGCAGGGCTAGCTAAAGAAATCAATCGTTTGGCACAAGAAGTCCGACAAGGAACGCTGGCAAGCAAAGAAATGCAAGGAGGGACCTTTACCCTTAATAATACTGGGACACTAGGTTCCGTCCAATCGATGGGAATTATTAACCATCCACAAGCTGCGATATTACAAGTAGAGTCAATTAATAAACGCCTTGTGCCAACCGCAGATGGAGGCTTTAAAGTGGCAGATATGGTTAACTTATGTCTTTCTATTGATCATCGAATTTTAGATGGACAACAAGCAGGTAAGTTCTTGCGAGATGTTAAAGATAATTTAGCGAAATATAATGCGGATACGGATGTATATTAAAAATCGTTCCTTACTTTAGTTAAATAAAAAGCACCTCAAAGAAATAAACGCTCTTCTTTGAGGCCGCTCTTTATCTAACAGAAAGTTCAATCATTCTCAAACTTATTCTAAAAAAACAAAAATAATCAATAGGAGTGTTGAAAATGCCCACTGATAAACTGGATGCTCAATTAACCCCAAGAATATTTTTTAACAAAGTGTTAGCTGGAACAGCTTCCGGCACCATTATCGCCTTAATTCCCAATGCTGTATTAGGAGCCATTTTAAAATATTTTGCAGAATACAAGATTATCGAAATGATTATTCATGCGGCGCAAATTTTCCAACTAGCCACCCCTTTAATTATTGGTGGACTGATTGCTTTTCAATTTGGCTTAACGCCACAGAAAATGATGATTGCTGGCGGTGCAGCATTTGCTGGCTCTGGCGTGATTAAATTTAATTCAGAAGTGAAAGGCTTTATTGGTGCAGGCACTGGTGACATCATTAATATTATGATTACGGCTTCTGTTGCAGTCTTACTTTTATTAGTCATCGATAAAAAATTCGGTTCAGTGGAAATCATTGCTTTACCGATCGTTGTTGGAGTAGGTGCAGGTTTGTTTGGCATGTTGATTTATCCATATGTGACACAAATTACGGTCGCCATTGGTAAAGTGATTAACAATTTTACTGATTTCCAGCCAATTATCATGAGTATTTTAATTGCTTGTTCATTTGCTGCACTGATTATTTCACCAATCACTACTGTGGCAATCGGTTTGGCGATTCAGTTGAATGGCTTGTCTGCAGGTGCTGCTGCAATGGGAATTGCAGCCACAACTGTTGTTCTTGTGATTAATTCTTGGAATGTCAACCAATCGGGAGTGACACTGGCTGTCTCTTTGGGCGGCATGAAAATGATGATGCCTAACTTATTTAAATACCCAATTATTTTAATTCCTTGTTTATTTACAGCGACTATTTCAGCAATTCCTGTGGTTCTATTCAACATTTCAGGAACCCCACAATCGGCTGGATTTGGCTTGGTTGGACTCGTGGGACCACTTGCTTCATTGGATGCGGGCTTAGGGATTTTACCCTTACTCTTTTCTTGGTTTGTTGTTCCAATTGTCGCGGGTTTATTCTCAAAATTCTTATTTGAAAAAGTGTTGAAACTTTATGATAGTAAAGTCGTCTTTGCTTATCAAGGCTAGATTATCCATTAATTTTCTTTAATGATTTGGATAAAATCTCTAACATCTTCTGTCATACTAAAATCGCGGCGCAAAGCAATGCCGATGGGGAAATAGTCAAACTTATCTTTTAAAGGAATCCATTTCAGTCCCTGACTTTTTCCCACTTCATAATATTCAATCGGCAGCAAACAAATCGAATTATTTTTTTGTAAACTATAAAGAAGTACTTGTAAATCATCGTTATGCAAAATGATATTCGGCTCATAACCGAAGCTCCGAGTCCGATCTAATAGTAGGCGACCAATCATAAAATTATCACTTAACGATGAAAATCGTTGATCTTTCAAATCTTTAAAAGTTAATTTTTCATATTGGGAGAGAGGATTTGATTCTGGTACCACGACATAAACATGGTAGCCTTTGGTAGTCGTTTCTAAAGGTTCAATATGAATAATTTCAGGTAAGGTATTTGGAAAAGAAATTAGTCCCATATCAATTTCTTTATTTGCTAACATCGTTTGTAATTTTGGCGAGCCATCTTGCTGTAATATTAAATTCACATGTGGATGGGTTGTTAAAAATCGTGAAATTTCTTTCATAAATTGTACAGCAAATAAAGTAGTTAAGCCTAAACGTAATTGCTTTTTGACTGGTTTCTGGTTCATTTCACGAATATCTGTTACCAATTGATCGAATTGAAAAACAACTTCTTGGCCATGTTCATATAAATAAACACCAGTATCGGTTAATTGAAACGGTTGATCAGAATGATCAAACAACGCTGTGCCTAACTCAGATTCCATTTTTTTCAATGCTAAAGAAAGTGTTGGTTGGGTGACAAATAAATTGCGAGCGGCCGCCGATAAACTGCGGGTATTAACAATTTCAATGAAGTACTTTAAAAGCTGAATATTCATCAGAAACTCCCTTTCTTTTTAAAAGCGCTTACACAAATGTGCTTGGATAAAAAATAACAAATAGATCACTTATAATATAACATATGTTTTGCCTTTTTATTGCTATAAAAGTAAGAGATAGAGATTTTCTTAGCAGATTTTTACCTAAAAATAAAAAATTGAACGGAGGAAAAGAAATGAAGATTATTATCGCAGGTGCTGGCGCTATGGGCAGTCGTTTTGGACTAATGTTACATCAAGCAGGAAATGACGTTATTTTTGTTGATGGTTGGCCAGAACATATTGAAGCAATAAGAAAAAACGGGTTAGTTGCTGATTTTAATGGCGAAGTGGTGACCGCTAAAATTCCTATCTATCCTCAGACAGAAGTAGCAAGCATCGATTTTACAGCAGACTTAGTTATCCTATTTACAAAAGCAATGCAACTGGAAGGAATGCTTGAAGCATTAGAACATTTCCTTAATAAAAATACGAAAGTTTTATGCTTGTTAAATGGAATTGGGCACGAAGATATTATCAAAAAATACGTGCCTTACGAAAATATTTTATTAGGAAACACAATGTGGACCGCTGGGTTAGAAGGACCGGGCAAAGTAAAATTATTTGGTAATGGTTCGATTGATTTACAAAATTTAGGGGCGCAAAGTGAACAAGCAGCAGAAGCAGTCATTAAGGTATTAAATAACGCTGGCTTAAATGCACGTTATTCTGAGAATATTTTATCATCCATTTATAAGAAGGCCTGTGTGAATGGAACAATGAATGGTTTATGTACTTTGTTGGATTGTAATATGGCAGACTTTGGCGAAACAGAGCAAGCAGATCAAATTGTTCAACAAATAGTTAATGAATTTTTAGCAGTCGCTGAAGTGGAACAAGTTACGTTAGATAAACAAGCAGTTCTTCAACAAATCCGCTCGTGTTATAATCGAGAAACAATTGGTTTGCACCATCCATCGATGTATCAGGACTTAATAACCAATCATCGTTTAACCGAAATTGATTATATCAATGGAGCAATTGTTCGCAAAGGGAAAGCTTATGGGATTGCTACACCGTACTGTCAGTTTTTAACAGAGTTAATTCATTGTAAAGAAAATTTACTTCATGCTAAATAACAAGTAAAAACAGAAATACTCTTGAGTCGGTCTTGAGAAGAGCTTGACCTACTTCTTTCTATACTTTGCCAGTGTATAAGTCTGAGACAAAATCCAAAGTGAGTTTGTTTCAGCTTTTTTGTTTTTTAAAGAACACTGCAGAAAATAAATCAAATCCGTGAAAAATATGTTAAACTAGAGAAGGTGTTTTTTTCGCAAGAATCTACGCGGGACACAGGACTCGTTGAAGAATTGAATCAAAGAAACAATGTGTTAAAGAAGGGATTTGAACAGATTATGACCATTCAATGGTTTCCCGGCCATATGGCCAAAGCAAGAAGAGAAGTTTCTGAAAAAATCAAATATGTCGATATTGTATTTGAACTAGTTGATGCGCGGTTACCGCTTTCTTCTCGTAACCCAATGATGGACCAAATTGTCCAACAAAAACCACGATTAGTCCTTTTAAATAAAGGGGACTTAGCAGATAATGACCAAAATAAAAAATGGCAACATTACTTTCAAAAGAAAGGGTACCAAACCCTAGTTATCAATGCCCAACAAAATAAAGGAATCAATAAAATTGTGCCAGCAGCCAAGGAAGCGTTAAAAGAAAAATTGGCTCGTGAACAGGCGAAAGGTTTGAAACCGCGTGCGATTCGCGCAATGTGTATTGGGATCCCCAATGTTGGTAAGTCAACCTTAATGAACCGTTTAGTCGGAAAAAAAATTGCGCAAACTGGGAACAAGCCAGGCGTGACAAAAGGACAACAATGGTTACGCTCTGGTTCCCAATTGGAATTACTGGATACACCAGGGATTCTCTGGCCAAAATTTGAAGATGAAGAAATTGGGAAAAAATTAGCTTTAACTGGCGCTATAAAAGATCAATTATTGCATCTAGATGATTTGGCGATTTATGGATTAGAATTTTTTGCACGTTTTTATCCGCAACGTTTGACGGAACGATATGGTTTAACAGAGGAAGAGCTATTTTTACCTGCCCCAGAACAGTTGATGTTAATTAGCCAAAAACGTGGTTTTAGAGATGATTATAATCGAGCCAGCGAAATGATTATTTTAGAAATTCGCAGTGGAAAATTAGGTACGTATACTTTGGACCGCTGGGAAGAACTAGGAGACGAATAACATGGCAAAAGAGTCGATTCAGGCAATCAAAGAAGCGTTGTTAACTGTCACTGATGCAACCGATGAACGATTAGCAAGCTGGCGAGAAGATGAACGTTCAGGAGTGCAACAAGCGATCAAACAATGGGAACGTCGCCAGTTAGCCAAAGAAAAAGAATGGCAACTTTTTAAAGAAATGAGTCAATTTGAGGAAGCGGCCTATAAAAAAGGCCATCGTTTAATTGCGGGAATTGATGAAGTAGGCCGCGGACCATTAGCTGGTCCTGTTGTGACAGCTGCAGTTATTTTACCGAAAGATTGTCAATTATTAGGCTTAAATGATTCAAAAAAACTATCTGCTAAAAAACGGGAAACGTTATATAACCAGATTCAAGAACAGGCTGTCGCTATCGGGTTAGGTATCGCTGATCAAGGAGTCATTGATCAAATTAATATTTATCAAGCAACTAGACAAGCGATGAAAATGGCAATTGACGATTTAGCTTTTACACCAGATTATTTATTAATTGATGCAATGCAGTTAGACGTTCCCCAACCACAAGAAAGTTTGATTAAAGGGGATGCACGCTCCATTTCAATTGCAGCAGCCAGTATTATTGCAAAAGTAACAAGAGATCGATTAATGGAAGAATATGATGAATTATATCCTGGATATGGATTTAAAAACAATGCAGGTTATGGAACAAAAGAACATCTTCTCGGGTTAGAAAAATACGGTGTAACACCCATTCATCGACGTACGTTTGCGCCAATAAAAGATATGATTTAAAAATAAAACACTTTTTTTACGTATTCTTATTTTAAGAAGATGTGAAAGAGGTGTTTTTTGTTGGAAATTTTACAACGACAATTATTATTCAAATTAGCGGTATGCCAAGGAATTGGCAATTTAGGTATCTTAAAAGTGTTACAAGAAGCTATCGCACAAAAGCGTGTTGATTTTTCCAGTACAGAAATTATTAGAATTGCTGAAATCAAGAAATATCGTGAATTATTTGAACAATCTTGGTTACACCATACGATTCATAGTGAAGCGTTATATATACGACAATGCCAACACCAATTTATGACAATTTTAGATGCCGTCTATCCTAAATTATTACGAGAAATTTATAATCCACCAGCAATTCTTTTTTATAGAGGAAATTTACAATTGTTAAGCAGAAGGAAAATTGGCATCGTCGGCGCTCGCTATGCCACTTCGTATGGGTTAAGAGTGACTGAAGCTCTGGTTCCTAAAATAGTCAAAGAAGGGTTCACAATTGTCAGCGGTCTTGCCAAAGGTATCGATAGTCGTAGCCATGAGATGGCCATCCAGAGCGGGGGTCAGACAATTGGAATTTTAGGCACTGGATTAGATGTATATTATCCGTATGAAAAGAAAGAATTACAGCAAACTATGAAGCAGAATCAGCTTGTTTTAACAGAATATGTGAATGGAAGTGGGCCGAAAAAATATCATTTTCCTGCACGTAATCGCATTATTGCTGGATTATCTTTAGGGGTCTGCGTGATGGAAGCTCGTAAGAATAGTGGCTCTTTAATTACTGCACAAGCGGCGATGGATTACGGGCGCGAGGTATTTGCCGTACCGGGAAGTATTTTCCAGTCTTTTTCAACAGGCTGCCATGAATTGATTCAGGACGGCGCTAAATGTGTTCAGACAATTGATGATATTTGTGAAGAATTGTGACTTTTACTAATTGTGAATTGACAACCTACGTTCACTTCGGTACTATTTAATCAGATTTTAATCTTTTGGTTGGCAGTTAGGAGTGTCTAAATGGAAACGGTTGTTAGGAAAAGATGGTTGTTTGGTATGCAGCTACTGGGCTTTTTGGTTTTGGATCAAATTCCTTTGATGATGGTCTCAGTTGTTCAAGTTTCTACAGAAAACTTTTGGTTTCGCTTTGTTAGTGGATTAGTGGCTGTTGGACTTGGTGCCTATTTCGTCTATCTATTTGTTGTTTTTTTGAAAAAGAAAAAGCTCATAACTTGGACTTTTTTAGGAATCAAAGAAACCTTGCCAGTGGTCTTGTTAGGTTTGGTGATAATCGTTTGTGTGGGAATACTTGGTGATTTCTTATTACGTCTGGAAGGACTAGAGACGACCTCTAACCAACAAAGTGTTGAAGAAATTGTCCAAGCCATTCCTAAAGGGCTTATACTTATTTTTGCAGGTGTGATTGGGCCAATTTTCGAAGAGGGAATTTTTCGTGTCGGGATTCAAGCGTTTTTCAAGCCAGCTTCAAAAATAGGCATACTCGTTTCTTCTATTTTATTTGCACTTGTGCACACGCCCACAGATATAGGTAGTTTTATTATTTATTGGGGCATGGGTTTAGCGTTAAGTTGGGTCTATCTACGCACGGGTCGCTTTGAAGCTGCTGTCTTGACTCATTTTATTTGGAATGTTTTGGGTATTTTAATGCTTTAGGATAAAATCTATAAATCATAGGCATTTTTTATTTATAAATTCGGACAGTCAAACAGAAATGACAGAAATGTTAGAAAGCCTAGTCTTGACAAACCTATTCTATATAGCATATGATGTATTACGATTTGTGCGTTTTTTACATATATTATATAGTAGGAAAGCGAACACGAAAGGAGCTAATTGAATGGCCTATAAGTATCTCGTGATTGTAGAATCACCTGCCAAAGCCAAAACAATTGAAAAATATCTAGGAAGAAACTACAAGGTGGTTGCCAGTGTTGGTCACATTCGCGATTTACCAAAAAGTAAAATGGGGATTGATATTGAAAATAATTATGAACCTCATTATATTTCGATTCGCGGAAAAGGCGATGTCATCAAAAGTTTAAAAGCGGCTGCAAAAAAAGCTGAAAAAGTCTATCTCGCAGCCGATCCGGACCGAGAAGGTGAAGCAATTGCTTGGCATTTAGCTTATCTTCTTGGCCTTGATTTAAAAGATAAAAACCGTGTGGTATTCAATGAGATCACTAAAGAAGCAGTAAAAGCGGCATTTAAAGAACCTAGAACCATCAACGTTGATTTAGTTGATGCACAACAAGCACGGCGCATTTTAGACCGTTTAGTTGGATACTCGATTAGTCCTATTTTATGGCGTAAAGTCAAAAAAGGTTTGAGTGCTGGTCGTGTGCAATCTGTTGCTTTAAAAATGATTATTGATCGAGAAAATGAAATTCGAGAATTTAAACCTGAAGAATATTGGAGCATTGATGGGAATTTCCAAAAAGGTCGCAAGAAATTCAAAGCAAATTTCTGGGGCGTAGATGGTAAAAAGAAAAAATTACCAAATGCAGAAGCGGTGAAAGAAATCACTTCTCGGATTGACGGTAAAGATTACGATGTTACAAAAGTTGAGAAAAAAGAACGGAAACGTAATCCTGCGTTACCTTTTACAACCAGTAGTTTACAACAAGAAGCGGCACGTAAATTAAATTTCCGTACCCGTAAAACCATGATGGTTGCGCAACAATTGTATGAGGGAATTGCTTTAGGGAAACAAGGCACTGTGGGGCTGATTACCTACATGCGTACAGACTCAACCAGAATTGCCGATTCCGCCAAAGCAGAAGCTGCTGAATTCATTGAAAAGACCTACGGAGATGAGTTCTCAGCACATGGCGGCCGCAAAGCAAAAAATACGCAAGGTGCACAAGATGCCCATGAAGCGGTTCGTCCGTCAAGCGTTTTAAGAACACCCGATGAAATGAAGAAGTATTTAGATAAAGATCAATTAAAATTATATACTCTTATTTGGTCGCGCTTTGTAGCTAGTCAAATGACACCAGCGATTTTAGATACCATGAAGGTCACGCTTCAACAAAACGGCGTAACGTTTATTGCCAATGGCTCTAAAGTGAAATTTAAAGGGTTTATGCAAGTATATGTTGAAGGACGCGATGATGGTAAAGAAGACAAGGAAAATATTTTACCTGAATTAGTGGAAGGTGACGTTGTTAAATCGGTCGATATCGAACCGAAACAACACTTTACTCAACCACCGGCTCGTTTTAGTGAAGCCACGTTAATCCGGACTTTAGAAGAAAATGGTGTGGGCCGACCATCAACATATGCGCCAACATTAGAAACCATTCAACGGCGTTATTACGTGAAGCTAACGAATAAACGGTTTGAACCAACGGAATTAGGTGAAATTGTGAATTCCCTAGTTTCAGAGTTTTTCCCACAAATTGTCGATACACATTTTACAGCGACAATGGAAACGGACTTAGATAAAGTCGGTGAAGGTCAAGAAAAATGGGTTGAAGTTGTCGATCGTTTCTACAAGCCCTTCGAAAAAGAATTAACAAATGCCGAAGAAAAGATTGAAAAAATCCAAATTAAAGATGAACCAGCAGGTTTTGACTGCGAACTATGTGGACATCCAATGGTGATTAAGCTGGGTCGCTACGGGAAATTTTATGCATGTAGTAATTTCCCAGATTGTCGGAATACAAAAGCGATTGTCAAAGAAATTGGCGTGACTTGTCCTGTGTGTCACGAAGGACAAGTTATTGAACGGAAATCAAAGAAAAATCGGATTTTCTATGGCTGTAGTCGGTACCCAGAGTGTGACTTCACTTCTTGGGACAAACCAGTTGGCCGACCATGTCCAAAATGTGGGCAATATTTAGTAGAGAAAAAAGTTAAAGGCGGCAAACAAGTCGTTTGTATCAATGGCGATTATGAAGAAAACGTCCAAAAATAAGAAAAATTGAGACCGAAGAATTTACTTCGGTCTTCTCTTTTAGTAAAATGAATTGAGTTTGTAAGAGACAGCTCTTAACTTCTTGACATAGAAAGGAATTTTTATACATGACAAAAAAAGTCACAATTATTGGTGCCGGTTTAGCCGGAAGTGAAGCGGCATGGCAAGTGGCCAATGCTGGCGTACCAGTTGATTTATATGAAATGCGCCCTGTCAAAAAGACACCAGCGCATCAAACAGAAAATTTTGCAGAGTTAGTTTGTTCTAATTCATTACGTGGAAATAGTTTAACCAATGCGGTAGGTGTTTTGAAAGAAGAAATGCGCCGTTTAAATTCAATCATTATTGGTAGTGCAGATCAAACCGCTGTACCAGCTGGCGGCGCCTTAGCAGTTGACCGTGATTCTTTTTCTGAAACAATCACTGAAAAAATTAAAAGTCATCCATTAATTACAATCAAAAATGAAGAGATCACCGATATTCCAGAAGGGATTGTAATTATTGCAACGGGTCCCTTAACTTCTGAAAGCTTATCACAAAAAATTCAAGAATTTAATGGTTCTGAAGGCTTTTATTTTTACGATGCAGCAGCACCAATTATTGATAAATCAACAATTGACATGGATAAAGTTTATTTAAAATCTCGTTATAACAAGGGCGAAGCGGCTTACTTAAACTGTCCGATGACTGAAGAAGAATTCAATGCTTTTCATGAAGCACTAGTCAATGCAGAAGTGGTTCCTTTACGCACGTTTGAAAAAGAGAAGTTTTTCGAAGGCTGTATGCCTATCGAAGTAATGGCGCAACGTGGCATTAAAACCATGTTGTTTGGCCCGATGAAACCTGTCGGACTAGAAGACCCTAAAACAGGTAAACGCCCTTATGCTGTAATTCAATTACGTCAAGACAATGCTGCAGCTTCTTTATACAATATTGTTGGTTTCCAAACGCATTTAAAATGGGGCGAACAAAAACGAGTATTCCGTATGATTCCGGGATTAGAAAATGCTGAATTTGTTCGCTATGGCGTCATGCATCGTAATAGTTTTATGAATTCTCCAGAGTTGCTAAAACCAACCTACCAATCAAAAAAACGTGACGATCTGTTTTTTGCTGGACAAATGACTGGTGTTGAAGGATATGTTGAAAGCGCGGCAAGTGGTTTACTTGCAGGTATTAACGCAGCTCGTCTTGCCAAAGGGGAAGAGCCGATTGAATTCCCTCGCGAAACGACTTTAGGAAGTATGGCTTATTATATTACACATGCAGAAGGCAAACATTTCCAACCAATGAATGCAAACTTTGGGCTTTTCCCAGAGTTACCTGAACGAATTCGTGACAAAAAAGAACGCTATGAAGCAATTGCTAATCGGGCCTTAGATGTCCAAGCTCAAGTTATCCAATCTTTAGACTAAATTAGAAAAAATATGAGAAAAGACTGAGCATCATTGCTAAGAAATGCGATGATACTCAGTCTTTTAATTTTTAGAAAAAAATAACAAAAGCTAAAGAATAGTTAAAATTGTGAACATATTTAGAAATATTGATTAAATTCTGACAACTTAATTGTCTTTTGAAAAAGGTTATGCTAAAGTTACTTTGTAATCGAATGAGGAGGGCTATCACATGGAAGAAAAGAATTGGCCTGAGTTATTTGCTCGTTATCTTATTGTCGAAAGAGGCTATTCAGAAAAAACAAAAAAAGCATATCAAGAAGATATACAACATTTTTTTTCGTTTTTAAAGACTTCAGGTAGTGACAATTATTTGACTGTGGAACATTTGGATGTTCGGGCTTATTTGAGCGAATTATACGATCAGGAATATAGCCGCAATTCGATTAGTCGAAAAATTGCCAGTCTGCGTTCTTTTTATCAATTCTTATTAAAAAATGAAGCAATCCAAGAAAATCCTTTTTCCTATGTTCATATGAAAAAGAAACAGTTACGGTTGCCCCGTTTTTTTTATGAAAAAGAAATGGATGCATTATTTGAGAGCGCACAAGGTGAGCAACCTCTTGATTTGAGAAATCAAGCGTTGCTAGAAGTTCTGTATGGGACTGGCATTCGGGTCAGTGAATGTGCGAACTTAACGGTGGACGCAGTTGACTTTCAAGCTTCTGTTTTATTGGTTCACGGAAAAGGAAATAAAGACCGCTATGTGCCTTTTGGTTCATTTGCACAAGACGCCTTAAAGGATTACTTAGAGAATGGCCGCGCGCTATTAATGACAAAATATCAAAAAAAACATCCGTATGTCTTTGTTAATCATCATGGTGAACAAATCACGCCAACAGGGATTGAATATGTCTTAAACCAACTAATTAAAAAAAGTTCATTAAATGCGGAAATTCATCCCCACATGTTACGCCATACATTTGCGACACATTTATTAAATAATGGCGCCGATATGCGGACAGTTCAAGAATTATTAGGACATGCTAATTTATCAACAACTCAGATATATGCGCATGTGACAAAAGAAAGTTTACAAAAAAATTATCGAACGTTTCATCCTCGTGCATAATGGAGGGAAACGTCTAGGAGGAACAATAATGGTTGAATCACAATTTCACTCTACAACAATTTGTGCAGTCGAAAAAGATGGAAAATTTGCAATGGCTGGTGACGGCCAAGTAACAATGGGCGAATCTGTCGTTATGAAAGGTACAGCCAAAAAAGTGCGCCGTATTTACAATGATGAAGTCGTTGTCGGTTTTGCAGGAAGTGTGGCAGATGCCTTTACATTAGAAGAAAAGTTTGAAGGAAAATTAAATGAATACAACGGAAACTTAACGAGAGCTGCGGTTGAGTTAGCCCAAGAGTGGCGGACACAACAGTCTATGCAAAAATTAGAGGCTATGCTGATTGTGATGAATAAGGAAGAAATGCTCTTAGTTTCAGGAACTGGGGAAGTCATCACACCAGACGATGGTATTTTAGCAATTGGTTCTGGCGGTAATTTTGCTTTGTCCGCTGCAAGAGCCATGAAAAACTTTGGCGATAAAGAAATGCCAGCGAAAGAGATTGCTAAAAATGCCTTAAATATTGCTGCAGATATCTGTGTATTTACGAATCATAATATCATTGTAGAAGAATTATAAGCGAGGGAAAATCCATGAATGAATTAAACAAAACACCAAAAGAAATAGTCAAAGAACTAGATCAATATATTGTTGGACAGCAAGCTGCCAAAAAATCAGTGGCGGTAGCTTTACGTAACCGCTATCGTCGCTTGCAATTAGAAGAAAATATGCAACAAGATATTACGCCTAAAAACTTACTAATGATTGGACCAACAGGTGTTGGTAAAACTGAGATTGCTCGTCGTCTCGCAAAAATTGTCAATGCGCCTTTTGTAAAAGTTGAAGCAACCAAATTTACAGAAGTCGGCTATGTTGGTCGGGATGTCGAATCAATGGTTCGAGATTTAGTAGAAAATGCGATCCAAATTGTTGAAAAACAACAATACAGTCGCGTGTATGCGCAAGCGTTGAAAAAAGCCAATCAACGTTTAGTCAAAGTATTAGTGCCTGGAATTAAAAAAGAACAAAAGCAGGCTGGTGGTAATCAATTTGAACAAATGATGAACATGTTTAACATGGCTCAGCAACAGCAAGAAGCACAAGAAGAAGTAACGGAAGATATTCGAGCGAATCGCCGAACAATTTTGGAACAGCTGGAAAAAGGTCTATTAGATAATCGTGAAGTAACAATTGAAATTGAAGAACCGAAGAAAACGATGCCAGCTATGAATAATGGCCTAGAACAAATGGGCATCGACTTAAATGAAACGTTAGGCGCTCTGTCACCAAAGAAAAAAATCGAACGTACTGTAACGGTGAAAGAAGCACAAGAATTATTAGTGAAAGAAGAATCAGCAAAAATTGTCAATGACGCTGATATTCATAGTGAAGCGATTCGTTTAGCTGAATCAAGCGGAATTATTTTTATCGATGAGATTGATAAAATCACCTCTAAAAGCCAACAGAATTCGGGCGAAGTCTCTCGTGAAGGAGTACAAAGAGACATTTTGCCAATTGTTGAAGGCTCCCAAGTTAACACGAAGTATGGTCCTTTACAAACGGATCACATTTTATTTATCGCTTCAGGTGCTTTCCACTTGTCAAAACCAAGTGACTTGATTCCAGAATTACAAGGTCGCTTCCCAATTCGAGTTGAATTAGATGATTTAACGGCTGATGACTTCGTAAGTATCTTAACCGAGCCAAACAATGCTTTAATTAAACAATATGTAGCATTAATTGGCACAGAAAATGTTTCAGTTATCTTTACAAAAGAAGCAATTGAACGGTTAGCACACATCGCTTATGATGTAAACCGTGATACAGATAATATTGGGGCGCGTCGTTTACACACAATTTTAGAGCGTTTATTAGAAGATTTATTATATGAAGCACCAGATATGCAAATGGGTGAAATTACGATTACCGAAGCATATGTCAATGAAAAATTGAATGACATTGTTCAAAATGAAGATTTAAGTCGTTACATCTTATAAAAAAGGCTGGAGGAGAAAAGATGGCTACATTATTAGAAAAAACACGTCAAGTGAACGAGCTTTTGCAAAAAAACAATCTGTTTGACGTACAAGCAGAACTTCCGTACAACAAAATGGCAATGATTTTAGGGGATATTTTAGAAAGTAATGCGTATATTATTAGCAGTTCAGGGGATTTGTTGGGGTATACTGAAAAATTAGATGTTAATAATACCCGTATCAAAAATATGTTTAAAGAGAAAAAATTTCCTCAAGGATACACCGAGGCCGTGGATATGCTCAAAGTAACCGAAGCCAATATTCCAATAGATAGTGATTTAACTGCATTTCCTTTTGAATCACGAGAGCTATATCCGTTTGGTTTAACCACTATTGTACCTTTGTACGGTGCTGGCAAACGCTTGGGTACGATTATTTTAGCGCGTGTTGAAAAATCCTTTAACGAGGATGATTTAGTGTTAGCTGAATATAGTGCGACCGTTGTCGGCATGCAAATTTTGTATCATCAATCCAGAACAATTGAAGCAGAAGTTCGCAGTGCGACTGCCGTGCAAATGGCCATCAACACTCTTTCCTATAGTGAATTAAAAGCCGTCCACGCCATTTTTGAAGCCTTAGATGGCGAAGAAGGTCGTTTAACTGCTTCAAGTATTGCAGATGAAATAGGCATTACTCGTTCCGTAATTGTGAATGCCTTAAGAAAATTAGAATCAGCTGGCATTATTGAATCACGTTCTCTTGGTATGAAAGGGACTTATTTAAAAGTGTTAAATCAACAATTTATTAAAGAGTTGGAAAAATAAGCAATTGCTCGTATCAACTAGGAGGACAACGCAATGACTGTACAAATTGAAAATGAATTTCTAATCGCAACATTTGCTGAAGAAGGAGCAGAATTAGTAAGTTTACAATCAAAAGAAACCGGCATTGAATATATTTGGCAAGGAAATCCTGAATTTTGGGCCCGCCATGCGCCCGTACTTTTTCCGATTGTCGGTCGTCTAAAAGAAGATACGTATATGTACCAAAATCAAGCGTATCATTTAACTCAACATGGTTTTGCTCGTGATCAAGTATTTGATGTGATCGAAAAAGGCGCAGAAGAAGTTTCTTTTTCACTAAAATCAACAAAAGAAACCAAGAAAAAGTATCCTTTTGATTTTGAACTAGTGATTACTTATACATTAGAACATCAAGAATTGACTGTAAACTACCAAGTAGAAAACACAGGGAAAGAAGAGATGTATTTTGGGATTGGTGGTCATCCAGCCTTTAATGTACCTTTAGAATCTTCACTAACGTTTGAAGATTATTATCTAAGTTTTTCACCTAAAAAATCACGGACACAAATTCCCTTAGCAGGCCCATTTATTGATTTAGCGAATAAAACGCTAGCCCAAACGAATACCAGCTTTGACTTAACGCATCAATTATTTGAAAATGATGCAATGATTTTTGAAACAAAAGGTCAAACAGCAATTACGATTGCCACAGACGAAAGTGACCATCAAGTCACTTTGAGTTATCCAGAAATGCCTTTTGTAGGGATTTGGTCACCGACACCGAAAGAAGCGCCTTTTGTCTGTATCGAACCTTGGTGCGGGATTGCTGATGCTGTCGACGCAACTGGCCAACTTGCTGAAAAATTTGGCATCAATAAGTTACCAGCTAACGAACTATTTAAAACACAGTATATGATTAGTGTAAAATAAAGAAAAAGGCTGTGAACATTATTTGTTCACAGCCTTTTTCTTTATTTTTTTGCACGTAAGCCAAAAGAGAGGCGACTTTCTGTTCCATTTTTAATTCGCTGAATGTTTTCACGATGACGGACAAAGATAAAAGTAGTCAAAGCAATCGCAATCACGGTTAATAACCAGTTAAATGTTGGTAAAATAGCTGGGACAGTGAAAGGCAAAATAATAGTAGAAAGTGTAATTAGTACAGCGCTAATCATACTTGTTAAACTCACCATACTGGTTAGATACAGACAAATCACAAAAATAAGAGCAGAATAAATAAAAAATGTGGGGCTGTATGCTAATAACATGCCAGCGCTAGTGGCTACGGCTTTACCACCTTTGAAATTAGCAAAAATAGGGAAGGTATGCCCTAAAACAGCTGCTACCCCAAAGAAAAGCGGGTTCACGCCTTGTAAACCAAACAAATAGGGTAATGAAGTGGCTAACGTTCCTTTCAAGATATCCATTAATAATACCGTAATTCCGGCAGGTTTCCCTAAGACACGAAATGTATTGGTTGTTCCTGTATTCCCACTCCCAAATTGGCGTATATCTTTTTTAAAGAAAAGTTTGCCAATCCAAACACCTGAGGGAATCGAACCTAATAAATAGGCAACAAGTAACAAAATGACGATTTTCATCAAGTTAACCTCTTTCTTATTCAAACTAGGATTTATTTTATCATGAATAGAAAAACGGAACAACGTCTAATAACTAAAACAAGAAAAGTTTTTCTTTTGCTTGAGGAAGCGTTGACAAATGGTTGATAACCGTTATAATAAATGTGTGTCATTAGACAAAGACGTCTAATCACTGGTTTGAAAATTAGTTATCAACGAAGATACAATATATATGTACTTATGAAGTGTCAGGGAAAGAGGTGCGAATCCTCTACAGACCTACCTACTGTATGGTGGATGAAACCAATAAGACCACAGATTATTCTGGAAGGATTGGGAGTAAGAAGAAGCTAAGTCAGGATACCGGCTTGATAAGTCTAATCATTCTTTTGTAGGAAAAAGAAGGGGCTTTGAAGATAACTGGCTGAGTATATCATTAGCATAGTTAAGTGACTGCTTTTTTTCTATTGGAGAAAAAAGTGGTTTTTTTGTATTGTTTTGACGTTGAGACAAAGGAGGTTCATTTCAGAAAATTTTCCCCAAAATAAAATAGACGAATGCGAGGATGAAAAAATGAAAAAATTTACTTTAACAATGATGACTTTAGGTTTAGTAGCAACACTTGGATTAGCAGGGTGTGGTAAACAGGAAAAGAAAGCAACTACCTCTTCTGAAAAAACAGAAGTAACGTTACCAACCAAAGACCGTAGCGGCAAAGAAATTACTTTACCCAAAGAAGCAACCAAAATTATTTCTCTAGTGCCATCAACAACAGAAGTGATTGAAGACTTAGGTAAAACCGATCAATTAATCGCAGTTGATACTCAAAGTAGCACAATGATGACTGATTTAAAAAAATTACCACAAATGGATATGATGGCTGTCGATGCCGAAAAATTGATTGCCTTGAAACCACAAATTGTTTATGTGAATGACATCAATTTAGCTAGCTCAGAAAGTGTTTGGAAACAAGTGGAAGATGCTGGAATTACAGTCGTTAATATCCCCACTAGTACAAGTATCAAAGCAATCAAAGAAGACGTCCAATTCATCGCGGATAGCTTATCTGAACATGAAAAAGGACAAAAGTTAATCAAAACAATGGATCAAGAAATCGACGAAGTAGCCAAAATTGGTAAAACCATTAAAAAACCAAAAACTGTTTTGTTTGAAGTGGCTGCCTTACCAGACATTTATAGTTTTGGTAATGGGACATTTTTAAATGAAATGATTGAAACAATTGGGGCAAAAAATGTTTTGGCAAATGAAAAAGGCTGGTTACCAGTGACAGAAGAAGCGGCCATTGCTGCAAAACCAGAAATCATTTTAACCAATGTTAACTATATGAAAGATCCCGCCAAAGAAATTTTAGCTCGTAAAAACTGGGAAAGCGTTCCAGCAGTTCAAAACAAAGAAGTTTTCGAAATTGATAATATGTCTAGCTCTTTACCAAATAACCACATTACCAAAGCATTAAAACAAATGGCAAAAGCTGTTTATCCAGAGGAATATAAGGATTTAAAAGATGAGTAAAAAAACGTGTCTCATACTGATGCTCTTGATCAGTATGAGCATGCTCTTTTTGGGTATTAAAATTGGAAGTGTTCAGATTTCGTTTACGGATTTGCTTCAAATTTTAGTGAAAAAGACGGTTTCAGAAGACGGGATTTTAGAGGGAATCATCTGGAATGTTCGGTTACCGCGTGTCGTGATGGCCTATCTCGTGGGCGCAGGCTTAGCAGTAAGTGGCACGGTGATGCAATCGCTCTTAGGTAATCCTTTAGCTTCTTCGTATACTTTGGGCGTATCAGCGGGAGCATCCTTAGGCGCTGCGTTAATCATGGTAACTGGAGTAACTGCTTCGATCTTAGGGGCATTTTTATTGCCTTTAACTGGTTTTATCTTTGGCTTAGCAACGGTCTTTTTAGTTTTGTTATTTACGCAAACAATGGATAGTCAAATGTCCAATCAAACAGTTGTTTTAGTGGGGATGATTATGACCTTGTTTGTCGGTGCTATTTTGACGTTGATTACAGCACTTTTCCAAGATTATTTGAAACAATTAGTCTTTTGGCAAATGGGTAGTTTTTCTGGCAGTAATTGGCAAAAAATTGCTATTTATTGTCCAATCTTGCTTGTCAGTAGTCTGTTTCTTTGGTTTGATGCCAACGCATTGGATGTTCTTGGCTTAGGAGAAGAACATGCGATGTTAGCGGGAGTAGAAGTCAAAACAGCAAAACTACGCATTATTCTTTTGGCTAGTTTACTAGCAGGAAGTGCGGTTTCATTTGTCGGTGTGATTGGTTTTGTTGATTTAATAGCACCACATATTGTCCGTCGCTATCTAGGGGCGACTCATCGCTGGCTGATTCCCGGTTCAGCAATCTTAGGTGGGACCATCATGGTAATAGGGGACACAATTGCTCGCACGATTTTATCACCAAGAGAAATTCCCATCGGGGCCGTAACAGCCTTGATTGGAGCGCCATTCTTCTTGTATATTTACTTTAAAAAAAGGGGCGTTGCTGCATGATTGAATTAAAAGAAACAGCTGTAACGCTCCAACAAACCCCTATTTTAAAAGATATTTCCCTCGTTTTTCCGACAGGTAGTAAAACTTGTATTTTAGGTCCAAATGGTTGCGGTAAAACGACACTTTTAAAAACGATTGCCGGACTTGTCCCTTATAGTGGTTCTGTTTTAATTGATGGTCAAGAAGTTCATGGACAAAAGCGGAAGGAATTGGCAACGAAAGTAGCGATGATGAGTCAATTCACGACAGTTGCTTTTGATTATACGGTTTACGAAACAGTTTTGATGGGGGCGTATCGACAACAAGCACAACGTTTTTTACCTATTGTTTCTAAACAAGAAAAAGAACGAGTCCTTTATTATTTAGAACGCACGGGTTTATTGCCTTTAAAAGATAAAGTTGTCAATCAGCTTTCAGGAGGACAACAACAACGAGTATTTTTGGCTAAATTATTTGTACAAGATCCAGAAATTATTTTATTGGATGAACCCAATAATCATTTGGATATTCGGTATCAACAAGAATTGATTCAGCAGTTAAATGAGTGGAGTGCGCAAGAAGGGAAAACGTTAATCGGGGTGTTTCATGATATCCGTTTAGCGTTAACGCTGAGTGAAAAAATTGTGTTTATGAAGCAAGGGAAAGTGGCCGCGCAAGGTGATTTTCAAACGTTGGCTTCAAAAGAATTTTTACAAACGATTTTTGAAACAGATATTGTTTCCTATTTTCAGAAACAACATAAAGTTTGGGAAACTATCCAATAACTTTGACAAGTTTTTTGGAAACAGGTAAGATAAAGGCAAAGAATCAGAAACACAATGGCGTGTTTTAACAAATCGGCAAAGGAGCCCAAGACTAAGTACGTGATGGTACTTGCTTTGGGCTCCTTTTTTATGGAGGTAGCGATGAAACGAATCATTTTAATGGGAGCTATCGGTTGTGGCAAAACCACGTTATGTCAAGCTCTGCAAGGCAAAGAATTAATTTATGATAAAACACAGGCGGTGGAATTTCATACAGAAATGATTGATACACCGGGCGAGTTTATTTTGCATCGGCAATATTATAATGCATTAAACGTCACAGCGGCAGAAGCAGATGTGATCGGTTTGGTTCAAAGTGCTGTAGAAACACAACAAGTTTTTTCACCAGGATTTGGTAGTATTTTCCCGAAAGAAATCATTGGTATTTTAACCAAGATTGATTTAGCACAAGATTCTCAGCAGTTAGAGATTGTTCGGCAACAATTAAAAAGTGCGGGTGCAACAAGAATTTTTGAAATTTCTTCTGTTGAAAAAATTGGCTTGCAAGAATTAGTAGATTATTTAGAGGAGGATGAAGCAGAATGAAAATTTATACAAAAACTGGCGATAAGGGAATGACGAAATTAGTCGGCAGCTCAACCGTCGCTAAGGATTCTGATCGAGTTGAAAGTTATGGAACAATTGATGAATTGAATTCTTGGGTCGGCTACATTATCAGCCAACTTCCACAAGAAAATCAAGAAATTAAAGAAGAACTAGAAGCTTTACAACATTTACTTTTTGATGCGGGAACAGATTTGTCAACACCGATTGAAGCACAACGACCATTTAAATTACAAAAGGAAAGTGTCCATTGGCTAGAACAGCGGATTGATTTCTACACTGCACAATCACCAGATATTGATCGTTTTATTTTACCTGGCGGAACCTCAGCAGCCAGTATGGTTCATGTGGCTCGGACGATTGCACGGCGCGCAGAACGCATCATTGTTCGTTTAAATTGGACAGCCAAAATTAACGAAGAGGTATTAATTTTTACCAATCGTTTATCAGATTATTTTTATGCGTTGGCTCGCTATTTAAATGTTCAAGCACAACGACCTGATGTTTTTTATGAACGAAGCGAAAAGGTTTTCCATAAAATTAAAGAGGATGGATTGTAAACAGTTGCTTTTCTAAAAAACTTATGGTAAATTTCAGATAGATTAAACGAATATTTTATGAAAAATATGAATGGAAGCCAGTGAGAATCTGGCACGGTCCCGCCACTGTGAAGAAGCAAGGTTGCTTTTAAGTCAGGTCTTTTCATTTTTTCATTATTGGGCATGCTGTTTCGAGGCAAAACAGGATGTTTCTTAACAACGCTTGTGTTGAAAATCCAGCCCAAGATATTTGTATTAATCCAATTAATGGCACGAGGAAGTGCTTTTGGGAATTTTGGGCTGGTCTTTCAATGTTGAAGGAGATTTCAGGTACAATGACGTACTGCTATATTCCCTTTTTTTATTGACAATTAATTAAAGGCGTTGTACTCTATGGATAAGGTTTCGTGTACAATGGCGTATACATAAGGAAGCAAAGACGCTTCAGACAGATGATTTTTCGTTTGTTTGAAGTGTCTTTTTGTATTTTATTAAGGAGGAATTTAGATGAAAACAATTCATTTCCCTACCGAACTATGGGTAGGAGAAGGCGCATTAGCCAATTTGGAAACACTTCATGATAAACGTGTTTTCATTGTCACAGATCCATTCATGGTTGACTCTGGATTTGTGAATGAAGTGACAAAGCATTTAACAAAAAGTGAATGGCAAATTTTTAGTGACATCATCCCCGATCCACCAATTGATAAAATCGCTGCGGGAATTAAGCAGTTAGCGACATTTCAAGGAGATACGATATTAGCTTTAGGTGGGGGATCCGCTATTGATGCGGCCAAAGCAATGAAATTTTTTGGCAAACGTACTTTGCAAACTCAGATTGCTGAGTTTATTGCGGTTCCTACAACTAGTGGAACTGGTTCAGAAGTTACGAATTTTTCA
Organism: Enterococcus sp. DIV1758; assembly: GCF_051711985.1. Lineage (NCBI taxonomy): Bacteria > Bacillati > Bacillota > Bacilli > Lactobacillales > Enterococcaceae > Enterococcus > Enterococcus sp. DIV1758. The sequence continues at coordinate 1,420,334 of NZ_JBIOOA010000001.1, read as the reverse complement.
GTGATTACGGTTGCAGAAACTGGCACGAAAATCCCGCTTGTAACGGATGAAATTCAACCAGAAATTGCGATTTTAGATACAAATTTAGTGATGAGTGTGCCACCAAAAATCACAGCGGATACAGGAATGGACGTCTTAACGCATGTTATTGAAGCGTATGTTTCAACAGAAGCAAATCCGATTTCAGATGCGTTGTGCGAAAAAGTCGTTCGCCTGGTATTCGACAATTTAGAAATAGCCTTTAATGAGGGTAGCAACCAAGAAGCTCGTGAAAATATGCATTTAGCTTCATGTATGGCAGGGATGGCGTTTAATGTTACTTCGTTAGGCTTGAATCACGGTATTGCTCATGCGGCCGGTGCGCGTTTACATGTGCCACATGGACGAATGAATGCAATGCTCTTACCTGAAGTCATTGCATATAACAGTGGCTTAGCGAATGGCAAAGTCACCAACGAACCAACAGCCAAACGTTATGCGCAGTTAGCAAATTGTCTAAATGATACACAGACAACCAATGCACGGATTGGTGTTCAACAATTTATTCGACAAATCAAGCAACTCCGTCACAAATTAAACATGCCTGCCACTTTTAGTGATTATGGTTTACCAAAAGAAGAAGTCCAAACTGCAATCCCAAAAATAGCTGAAGGCGCATTGATGGATGGCTGCACCAAAACAAATCCTGTCCAACCAACAGCAGCAGAAGTGACAAAAATTTTAAATTCTATCTTATAAGCGATTGACAGGATGAAATCGATAACATATAATGTGGGTAGCACAACGGCGTGCTTCAAAATTTAAGAGCAAAGAAGCTCCTTAGTAGAAAGCGAAAGTGGAACCTTTACGTTTTTTATTGAGGATTTTTTATTTGCTAAATTAAAGGAGCGAGTCTGGTTGGAAGAAAAACAACGAATGATTCAAGAATATGTTCCTGGGAAACAAGTAACGTTAGCGCACATCATTGCTAGTCCTAATAAAGAAATTTATACAAAATTAGGATTGCCAGAAGGCACCAGCAATGCACTAGGTATTTTGACAATCACTCCGAGCGAAGCGGCAATTATCGCTGTTGATATTGCGACTAAAAGCGGAGATATCCAAATCGGTTTTATTGATCGTTTTTCTGGATCGGTGGTCATTTCTGGTGACGTAAGCTCAGTGGAAGCGGCCTTACAAGCGGTGATTGAAGGTTTACAACAGATTTTAAACTTTTCTGTAACTTGTAAAATTACCAGAACATAGCGTTGAAAGGACAAGGGCGTGAAGAAAATGGATGGACGAATTGTAATAGTCGATGATGAACCTATTACGAGACTCGATATTCGTGATATTGTGATAGAAGCAGGGTACGAAGTAGTCGGTGAAGCGGCCGATGGTTTTGAAGCAATTGAAGTATGTAAAAAAACACAACCTGACCTAGTATTAATGGACATTCAAATGCCAATTTTAGATGGTCTAAAAGCAGGTAAAAAAATTGTTCAAGACCAACTAGCCAGTAGTATTGTCTTTTTATCTGCATACAGTGACGTACAAAATACGGACAAGGCTAAAAAATTAGGCGCACTGGGTTATTTAGTTAAACCTCTAGATGAAAAATCATTAATACCTACAATTGAAATGAGCATTGAACGAGGCAAACAAACGCAGCTGTTACTAAATCAAATCGATAAATTAAGTTTAAAATTAGAAGAACGTAAAATTATCGAAAAAGCCAAAGGTATTCTTGTAAAAGAAAATCATATATCGGAAGAAGAAGCCTACCAAATGTTGCGTACGTTAAGTATGAACAAACGCGCACGTATGAGTGAAATTGCAGAATTGATTGTAATGGATGATGAATAAATGAAACGATTAGAGCAATTATGTCACCAATATACCAATCTTTCAGAATCAGACATTAAAGAATTACAACGTACAGCACGTTATCTTTCTTCGACGACACTCTATCAAAGTGCAGATGTTTTTATTGATGTGTATAAGGAAATGTCACAACAAGCACTAGTCGTTTATCATAAGCCGCCTGCGAAAACAACTTCTTTATATAGCGGAGATGTCGTCGGGATGGAAGCTTTATTAAAAAATGAACCTGGTGTTCTGCGTACCATGCAAACTAGCTTAAATAGCATTGGTTTGTTAGCAGTGACTCAGGAAAATCGTTTGATTAAGCAAAATATCTATCCCATTCGCAATGAACATCGAACGATTGGTGTCATTATTGTCGAGATTGCGGCAGATGAAGAGATTCAAGCGGACTTACAAAAAGAGGAGCTAAATAACTGCCAGTTAGCAAAAGTAGCGAAATCAACTAGTCAAGTCGACGCATTATTTATTGATCAATTAGCAGAAGCCGTTTTGATTTTTGATGCGGCGGGTCACTTATTAATTACCAATCACAATGCACAAGAGCTTTATCGCAAACTTGGTTATCGGGACAATATCATTGGAATGAGTTATGACAATTTGTCCATCGATTATACAACTTTTGAATATGTGTTGTATCAAATGAAATATAAAATGAGTAATCAACCAATTGAAAGCAAAACGACCTACCTTAATTATTATTTTAAGGTTCGGAAAGTGTGGTTGGCATCAGAAGAACAACTGATTATGATTATTCAAGACAATACAGAATTTAAAGAAAAAGAAGCGGAAATTATTTCCAAATCTGTTGCGATTCGTGAAATTCATCATCGTGTTAAAAATAACTTGCAATCGGTGGTTTCCTTATTGCGTATTCAAGAACGGCGAACGCAAAGCCCCGAAGCAAAGAAAGTCCTTCATGAAAGTGTCAATCGAATTATGGCGATTGCAGCCACCCATGAATTGCTGTCAAAACAAGTCAAAGATGACGTTGCTTTACGGCAAACATTGGAAGCAGTGATGTATAATTTTAGACATCTTTTTCAAGGCGCACAACCCATTGAGATGATGATGGATGTTGACCCAGCCATTATGGTTTCTAGCGAACAAATGGTCACCATTTCCCTTGTTGTCAACGAACTATTACAAAACATTTTTGATCACGCATTTGAGCCACAAACAAGTGGCGTTGTTAAACTTAGTGGAACATTAGATAATAAAATGATTACCATTACTGTTACAGATAATGGTAAAGGCTATGACGTTCATCAAAGTAACGAGACCAGTTTAGGTTTGATGATTGTCAAAAGCTACGTAAAAGATAAATTAAAAGGAAAAATTACAATTGAATCCAATAAACAGGGAACTAAAACCTGTTTCTATTTCGAACAGAACACCAGTGATGTTGTTCATTGATTAAGCAAAGGCGCTTAAAGAAAAGTAGAAAGAAATTTTCTAACGATTCTTTAAGTGCCTTTTTGTATGCAAAAGGAGGCGAGTCAGGCGATGTCGAAGGAAACACTTTTAACCGTAGGGATTGATTTAGGGACGTCTACAACCCAATTAGTCTTGTCAGAATTAACTGTTGAAAATTTTGCCTCTGCGTTTACAGTACCACGTATCAGCATTTCTGATAAAAAAGTCATTTACCGAAGTGACATTATCTTTACACCCTTACTTAACCAATCAGAAATTGATGCAGAACCTATCAAAGCGTTTGTAGCGGAGCAATATCGCCAAGCAGGCATTCATAAACAAGATATTCAAATGGGTGCGGTAATTATCACAGGTGAAACTGCTCGAAAAAGCAATGCCAACAATGTGCTACGAGCACTTAGTGGCTATGCAGGTGATTTTGTCGTTGCTACGGCTGGTCCTGATTTAGAAAGTATCATTGCCGGGAAAGGCGCTGGTGCTCAAACTTATTCTGAAACGAAACGCAAACCAGTGGTTAATTTAGACATTGGTGGTGGAACGACAAATTTAGCTGTCTTTAAAGATGGCGAAGTGATTGACACGGCTTGTTTTGACATTGGCGGACGCTTAATTAAATTAGATCAACAACAAAAAATCACCTATATAGCTCCGAAGATTCAAGAAATTATAAATAAAAAAGGGCTAACCTTGCACCTTGGTGACCAAGCCACCGAACAAAACTTACTGCCAATTATTTCGGAATTAGTTGCCGTGTTAGAAAATAGCATTGGCTTGGGGACACAAAGTCCGTTCTACCAGTTATTAGTAACCAACCATCCACTACGAAAAGGTGAGGAATTACCAATTGTAACATTTTCTGGTGGTGTGGCTGATTGCTTAAATACGACAAGTACGAATCTCTTTAAATATGGGGACATCGGCTTACTTTTAGGGAAATACTTGAGAAAGTCACTGATTTTTTCGGAAAAAGAAGTCTTAGAAAGCGCAGAAACAATCCGAGCGACGGTCGTCGGAGCAGGTTCACACACTGCTGAAATTAGCGGAAGCACGATTGCTTACCGTGAGCAAATTTTGCCGGTAAAAAATATCCCAATTCTAAAATTAGCGCAAGAGGATGAAACCCTTACTGTGACAGAACTAGGCCAGCGAATCCAAGAAAAACTCAATTGGCATCGTATTGAAGAAACACCCCAGATTGCCCTAGCAATTAGAGGCATGAGCAATCCAACATTTGCTGATATTCAACGCTATGGTCAAGGGATTGTGGAAGGATTAGCTAGTTTAGTTGCTGAACAAATTCCCATTATTGTTATGGTGGATGAAGACATGGCGAAAGCTTTAGGGCATGCCTTAAGTGCCCATCTGCCAAAAGACTATCCGTTTATCTGTCTTGATTCGGTCAAAGTAGAAAACGGTGATTATGTAGATATCGGTTTACCAGTGGCAGAAGGAGCCGTCCTTCCAGTCATTGTTAAGACCTTAGTATTTAATTAAAAAGGAGCGACACAAAGATGATTTTAAAAACCAAACTATTTGGCAAAGTCTATCAATTTACATCCGTTAAAGAAGTCTTAGCCAAAGCCAATGAAGAAAAGTCTGGCGACAAGTTAGCTGGCGTAGCTGCTAATTCAGCCGAAGAACGCGTGGCGGCGAAAGTCGTTTTATCAGAATTGTCCTTAAATGACTTGTTTAACAATCCCGTCGTTGATTATGACGAAGACGAAGTGACACGCATTATTATTGACCAAGTCAATATGCGAATTTTTGAAAGTATTAAACATTGGACAGTCGCAGAATTACGCGAATTTATCTTATCTTCGGAAACAACCGATTTTGATATCAAACGAATTTCCCGTGGACTCACTTCAGAAATGATTGCTGCTGTCTGTAAATTAATGTCCAACATGGATCTAATTGTTGGCGCAAAAAAAATCAATATTGAAAAAACCGCCAACACAACGATTGGCCGTCCCGGAACTTTTTCAAATCGTTTACAGCCGAACCATCCAACCGATAATGTCGATGGCATTATGGCTTCAGTTATGGAAGGTCTTTCTTATGGCGCCGGTGATGCTTTAATTGGTTTGAATCCTGTTGATGATTCTACAGAAAGTGTTAAACGAATCTTAAACAAATTTGAAGAGTTCCGTAGCGAATGGGAAATTCCAACACAAACTTGCGTGCTTGCTCACGTAACGACACAAATGGAAGCCATGCGTCAAGGCGCGCCAACTGGCTTAGTCTTTCAATCCATCGCTGGTTCAGAAAAAGGGAACACAGCATTTGGTTTAAATGCAGAAATTTTAGCTGAAGCACAAGATTTAGCGCTTCACAGTGGTCAAGCAGCTGGTCCTAATGTGATGTATTTTGAAACAGGTCAAGGCTCAGAACTTTCTTCTGAAGCGAACTTTGGCGCAGACCAAGTGACAATGGAAGCGCGTTGTTATGGCTTAGCCAAAAAATTTGATCCGTATATTGTAAATACCGTTGTCGGCTTTATTGGACCAGAATATCTTTACGATTCAAAACAAGTCATCCGCGCTGGTTTAGAAGATCATTTCATGGGCAAATTAACAGGAATTTCAATGGGTTGTGATGTCTGCTACACCAACCATATGAAAGCTGATCAAAATGATATGGAAAACTTAGCAATGTTATTAGCAACAGCTGGTTGTACGTATATCATGGGGATTCCTCATGGCGATGATGTCATGTTAAATTATCAAACAACTGGGTTCCATGAAACTGCGACGATTCGTGAAACATTAGGCTTACGTCCAATTAAAGAATTTGAAGAATGGATGGAAAAAATGGGCTTAATGGAAAACGGAAAATTAACAAGTCGCGCTGGCGATGCATCTGTATTTATTAAATAAACGAGGTGAGAATACAAATGAACGAAAAAGAATTAAAAGAAATGATTGCCGGAATTTTAACAGAAATGGTCGCTGACAATCAAGCGGTTTCGACTGCCACTGTGACTGCTGAAGAAAAACCAGTCACAACACACGTCACTGAAACGACAGAAATTGAAGAAGGCCTAATTCCTGACATTACTGAAGTAGATTTACGTAAACAATTACTATTGAAAAATGCCGTAGATCCTGAAGCACTATTAAAAATGAAAGCTTTCTCGCCAGCTCGTTTAGGCGTTGGTCGTGCAGGGACGCGTTATATGACTAGTTCAACATTACGTTTCCGAGCGGACCATGCGGCAGCACAAGATGCGGTCTTTTCAGACGTAAGTGAAGACTTGGTAAAAGAAATGAATTTTATTTCTACAAAAACAATCTGTAACAGTAAAGATGAATATTTAACACGTCCAGATTATGGTCGTCAATTTGATGAAGAAAATAGTGAAATCATTCGAAAAAATACGACACCAAAAGCCAAAATCCAAATGGTCGTAGGGGATGGCCTTAGTTCAGCAGCTATCGAAGCGAATATTAAAGAAGTCCTACCAGCAATTAAACAAGGATTAAACATGTACAACTTAGATTTCGACAATGTTGTTTTTGTTAAATATTGTCGCGTGCCAGCAATGGATAAAATTGGTGAAATCACTGACGCTGATGTTGTTTGTTTGCTAGTTGGCGAACGTCCTGGTTTAGTAACAGCTGAATCTATGAGTGCCTACATTGCTTACAAACCAACTGTCGGTATGCCAGAAGCACGGCGGACAGTTATTTCAAATATTCACAAAGGTGGGACACCGGCTGTTGAAGCAGGCGCCTACATTGCCGAAATTATCAAAAAAATGTTAGACAAGAAAAAATCTGGTATTGATTTAAAAGAAGCTGAATAAAGGAGGATTTCTCATGAAAAATGATCGTCTAGGCGCAAATGTCCTAAGTATGAAAGTCATTCCCAATGTCGATCCGGCATTAGCAAAAGAATTATCATTGAAACCAGAACATCGCTCATTAGGAATTGTTACTTCCGATTGTGATGATGTCACTTATGTTGCATTAGATGAAGCAACTAAAGCCGCCGATGTTACTGTAGTTTACGGTAAAAGTATGTATGCTGGCGCAGCAAATGCTTCAACCAAATTAGCCGGTGAAGTGATTGGCATTATTGCTGGTCCGAGTCCTGCCGAAATCAATAGTGGCTTGAGTGTCATTACGCAAGTCATTGAAGAAGAAGCCAGCTTCTATAGTGCTAACGAAGATGACAGTATTGTTTATTTTGCGCATGTAGTGTCAAGAACGGGTAGCTTTTTATCTGAACAAGCGAATATTCCTGAAGGTGAAGCGATTGCTTATCTGATTGCTCCACCGCTAGAAGCAATGGTTGGCTTAGATGCAGCAATGAAAGCTGCCGATGTTCAAATGGGTGTCTTTTATGGCCCACCTTCTGAAACGAACTTTGGGGGCGCCTTATTGACAGGTAGTCAATCTGCATGTAAAGCTGCTTGCAGTGCGTTTGAACAAGTCATTCAAAATATCGCTGACAATCCGTTGAGTTATTAAGGATGTGACCTGAATGAAAGCATTAGGAATGGTCGAAGTCAAAGGGTTTTTAGGTGCCATTAGTGTGGCCGATGCGGCATTAAAAGCCGCCGACGTTACTTTGTTAAAAGCTGAAATTATTAATGGCGGTTTAACAACTGTGGAACTGATTGGTGACGTTGCCGCGGTTCAAGCTGCCGTTGAAGTAGGCACGGAAGTAGCTAAAGAATTAAATTGTTTAATTGCTCATCATGTGATCTCACGGGTTGATGCTCAAACGGAAGTGATTTTATCAGATCCAGAACCCAAGTCAGCACCTGAACCGATGGAACAAATAGAAGTAATTGAAGAAGAGATTGAAACACCAGACTTGGAAGAACACACTGGCACACGCCAAAAATTAGAAACACAACGCGTGGTTGATTTACGCAAACAAGCCTACAAAATGAACCTAAGTAGTTTAAAGAAAAGTGAGATTAAATTTGCCAATAAAGAAGCTTTAATTCAAGCAATCATGGCTGAAATAGAAAGAAGTGAAGACGAGTGGAATTAGTAGATAAAGACTTACGTTCCATCCAAGAAACAAGAAATTTAATCAGAAAAGCCAAAGAGGCACAGCAAGTATTAGCAACATTTTCGCAAAAACAAATCGATGCGATTGTCCAAGCAGTTTCAGAGGCTACGTTTAACCAACGAGAAAAGTTAGCGAAAATGGCCAATGAAGAAACAGGATTTGGTATCTATGAAGATAAAATCATCAAAAATGCTTTCGCTTCAAAAGTAGTATATGACGAAATGAAGGACAAACCTACAGTTGGTGTGATCAATGATGATGCTGCCAAAAAAGTCACTGAAATTGCTGTCCCAGTTGGTGTAATTGCAGGATTAATTCCTTCTACCAACCCGACATCAACAGTCATTTACAAAGCATTAATTTCATTAAAAGCTGCCAACAGCATTGTTTTTTCACCACATCCCAATGCGTTGAAATCGATTATTGAAACAGTAGAAATTATCCAAAAAGCGGCTATTGCTGCAGGGGCACCAGAAGGTTGTGTCTCGGTCATCAAAACGCCAACTATGCAAGCGACCAGCGAATTAATGAAAAATAAAGAAACAAATTTAATTTTAGCTACTGGTGGAAACGCAATGGTTAAAGCCGCGTACTCTTCTGGAACACCAGCAATCGGTGTTGGGCCTGGTAATGGACCAGCCTACATCGAACGAAGCGCAAATGTTCCTCATGCAGTGAAACAAATAATGGATTCAAAAACTTTCGATAACGGTACAATTTGTGCATCGGAACAATCAATTATTGTTGAAACTGTCAACCGTGAAGCGGTCAAAGAAGAGTTAATTAAGCAGGGAGCGTATTTCTTAAGTCCAGCCGAAGCCGACAAATTAGCTAAATTTATTTTACGACCAAACGGTACAATGAACCCGCAAATCGTAGGACGTTCCGTTCAACATATTGCTTCATTAGTTGGTTTATCTATTCCAAAAGATCGCCGCTTAATTGTTGCCGAGGAAACACATGTAGGCTTGAAATATCCATTTTCAAGAGAAAAATTGGCGCCGATTATTGCTTTCTATACAGTTGAAAACTGGGAAGCAGCTTGCGCGTTATCAATTGAAATTTTGAAAGGTGAAGGTGCGGGTCATACGATGGGTATTCACACAGAAAACAAAGAAGTCATTCGTGAATTTGGCTTAAGAAAACCCGTCTCTCGTTTACTTGTTAACACCTCTGGTACACTTGGCGGAATTGGTGCTTCAACTAACTTAGTGCCAGCATTAACACTTGGCTGTGGCGCAGTTGGTGGCAGCTCAACTTCTGATAATATTGGGGTTGAAAATCTGTTCAATTTACGTCGTGTTGCTTATGGCGTGCGTGATTTAGAAGAGATTCGTCAAGAATTTGGTCAAACATCAACCACATCTGTGGCTACTTCTTGCGAAACAACCAATCAAGAAGAACTAGTAAATGCCGTGGTGGCTCAAGTTTTAGCTCGCTTAAACTAACAAGAAACGAGCGAGTAAGAGTAAAACAAATGAATTATTGGATTTAGGGTTTGGGACCTAAGTCAAATTGCTAATTGTCCCAAATTTTTAAAATAAAACATACATCTTAGGAGGAAATTATAATGTCAAGTACAAATGCTTTAGGAATGATCGAAACTCGTGGTTTAGTAGGTGCTGTCGAAGCAGCCGATGCAATGGTGAAAGCGGCAAACGTTACTTTAATTGGAAAAGAACAAGTCGGTGGCGGTTTAGTTACAGTAATGGTTCGCGGTGACGTTGGTGCTGTAAAAGCAGCAACAGATGCTGGTGCTGCCGCAGCAGAACGTGTTGGCGAATTATTATCTGTCCATGTAATTCCACGTCCACATACAGAAGTAGACGCTATTTTACCACACGCAACAACTGAATTATAATTTTGATTTTTTGGGGCAGAGGTAGGTTCATTACTTCTGTCCTAAACTTTCATTGAGGAGGGGTGTTATGACAGTTATTACAGAAGATATGCTTCGCAACAAAAGGCTTAAAAAAGAACTAGAAGATGGCACGGATTTTGTGTTTCCTGTAGGCAGTTTTCTGACGCCAGCCGCCAAAAGCTATCTACGCGAGCATCGGATTAATAGCAGCTTCTCTTCAACAAACCCATTGCTTTCTGAGGTTCATTCAGTGAAGGCCTCCTCACAAAAACAAAAACAAGAACATTTATCAAAAGAAACAATTTATGAGATTCGGCACTTAAGCCATCTATTGTATTTGCCTTTCTTAACGAATGAAGCGTTATCAACAGAAGGTTGGTTATATTTCGAACAACAACAACTGTGGTTAGAGAAATTTATTTTAGAACAGTCGCTTGTAATGGAGCCAGTCATTTTGGAATCAAAGGTAACTATTCTAACTAACCAACAGAGACAATGGCGCTATTCCTCAAAAGAAATTCAATTACAACTAGATAAAATTATTCTCCAGTTAAAAGGAGAATCACAACTGTTCGGCCTTTTTCAATCTTGGGCTGCAGAATTAATTAGCACCATGGCTGAAATATCACGAAACTAGGAGATGAACAAATTGGATTCAATGAATGAAATTGTTGAAGAAGTTGTTAAACGAATTCAGCAACAACAACAAAATACTTTTGAAGTTGAAGCTTCTGGCCGACATGTTCATTTGTCTCGTCAAGAGATTGATGCATTATTTGGACCAGGATATCAACTAACAAAAGTGAAAGATTTATCACAACCTGGACAGTTCGTTTGTAAAGAACGAATTACGGTTGCTGGACCTAAAGGACTTTTTCAAAATGTGGTTATTTTAGGCCCTGAACGTAGCGAATCACAAGTTGAAGTTTCTATGACGGATACACGTATTTTAGGAATTAACGCCCCAGTTAGAGAGAGTGGCAAGACAGAAGGGACACCAGGTGTCACGCTGATGAATGGATCAGCAGTTGTGACATTAAGTCACGGCTTAATTGTTGCCAAACGTCATATTCACATGACACCCGAAGACGCCTTGAAAAATAAAGTAAGCAATAGCCAAATTGTGCAAGTCAAAGTGGAAGGCACACGTCCGTTAATCTTTGATGATGTAGTTGTGCGAATCAGTCCGCGATTTGCAACGTACATGCATATTGACTACGATGAAGCCAACGCTTGCGGCATAACCAAAGGAGCTCGTGGCTATATTCTTAAGTAAAAGGAGGAAGGACAATGAACGTTTCTGAAATGGAAAATTTGATTCAACAGATTACTGATCGAATTTGTCAACAATTGCTGTCGTCGTCTTATTCAGTGGCTTTAGCAGAAGCAAAAGAAGCATTTCCTGAAGAAATGTTTGTTCGTTTTCCTGATGTAAATTGGGTAACCAAGGAGCAGAAGCAAGCACGAGGTTTGATTGTAAAGAGGCTAACGCTTTCCCAAGTAAATGCGATTGCGCATTTACAGGAAACGGATGAATTAGTCAAAAACATCTTAGCATTCTTATTTGAAGGTAAGCCGGTATTGGTTTTAACCCCAATACCTTCAGTGACTAAAAATTCCCGATTGAAGTATCGTTTGAAACAAACGATTCAGGAAAACGTGGACATGTGCCAACAGTTTGGGATGATTTTTTATCATGATTCAGAAAATTATGCTATGTTTCAGGCGGCCTGTCAAAAACAATTTCGTTCTTTGGCGGAGACCAAACGAACCTACATTACTGAAAAACAATTGATAAGAATGACAGAAGCAGGTGTTTCTTTAAGTAAAAATGCCTATTTAACCCCGTTAGCGAAAGATTATGCTAGGAAACATCAATTGCTGACGTAAGGAGGAAAAACGATGCTTTTAGGAAAAGTGACTGGTAGCCTTTGGTCAACAAGAAAAGATGAAAAATTAAATGGCTGGAAATTTATGATGGTTGATATTTTGAATCAAGAGGACGAAAAGCAAGGATTTTTAATTGCTGCTGACAACGCTGGAGCTGGTGTCGGGGACAAAGTGTTAATTAGTCAAGGCAATGCTGCCCGTATTTCGGCAGAAGATCCGAATGTCCCAATTGATGCAATGATTGTTGGTGTCATTGATTCTACAGAGGAAGAATAGGGAGGACGAGACATGAGCATTAATGAAATTATTATGTATATTATGGTTCTTTTCATGATTATTGGAGGAATCGATAAATGTATTGGCAACAAACTAGGTTTAGGGGAGCAATTTGAGGAAGGGATTATGGCTATGGGTTCTCTAGCGCTTTCTATGGTAGGGATTATCACTTTAGCGCCTGTCTTAGCCAATCTTTTAAGTCCGATTGTCGTTCCTGTCTATGAATTACTAGGTGCTGATCCAGCAATGTTTGCCACAACCTTATTGGCTAATGATATGGGCGGCTTTGCGTTAGCACAACAATTAGCCAATGATCCACAAGCTGGTTTATTTGCGGGGGCAATCTTAGGTGCAATGATGGGACCAACGTTAGTCTTTACAATTCCAGTAGCGCTGGGCATTATCCAAAAAGACGACCAACAATTCTTAGCAACGGGTGTTTTGAGCGGGATTATTACAATTCCTTTTGGTTTATTAGCAGGTGGTTTAACAGCTGGCATGCCATTGTCATTGATTGTTCCTAACTTAATTCCAATTATTATTGTTGCCGCTTTAATTATTTTAGGTTTGTGGTTAGCGCCAAATGGCATGATTAAAGGCTTCCAAATTTTTGGTCAAGGCGTAGTGATTGTCGCTATCTTTGGTTTAGTTGTGGGGGCGATTCAACTATTATTAGGAATTACAGTGATTCCTGGTATTGCACCAGTTACTGAAGGTATTGAAGTCGTTGGCGGGATTGCTTTAACTTTAGCTGGCGCTTTCTGTTTAGTAGCTGTGATTACGAAAGTCTTTAATAAACCATTGATGAAACTAGGAAAAGTTTTAGGAATGAATGAAGTAGCGGCTGCAGGAATGGTTGCTACATTAGCTAACAATATTCCCATGTTCCAAATGTTAAAAGACATGGATAATCGAGGAAAAATTATTAATATCGCTTTTGCTGTTTCGGCTTCTTTCGTTTTGGGTGATCACCTTGGTTTTACTGCAGGCGTAGCAAAAGAAATGATTTTTCCAATGATTGTTGGAAAATTAGTTGGAGGGATTACCGCCATTTTTGTGGCTATCTTTATGGCAAATCGAATGCTAGGGAAACCCGAAACAGAAGTGAAATAATGAGGTGTAAATATGACAGAATTAAATCGTGAAATGATTGAAACGCTTGTTCGACAAATTGTCACAGAAAAATTAATGCCGACTAAACAAGTGGATCCCAGTGGAATTATGTCCATCAAATTACCCGAAATTGACGTAACAGAAGACGATCGCTTAGATACAGGCAACCCAGCGGACATTGTTTACACAAAAGATCTGTTTTCTTTAGAAGAAAGCCCGCGCCTTGGTTGCGGTTTAATGGTGATGAAAGATACCACCTTCGATTGGACACTAGAATACGATGAAATTGATTATATTATTTCAGGACAACTGGATATACTGATTGACGGACGTAAAATTTCTGCAACAGCCGGTGAAATTATTTTAATCCCGAAAAGTAGCAAAATTCAATTTTCAGTGACGGGTGATGCCCGCTTTGTCTACGTGACTTATCCAGCAGATTGGCAAAGCCAATAATTATTTTACCGGCAGTCAGAGAATAATTTTGCCAAAACCCTTTACTCAGCGTTATAATAAATAAGAACGAAAAAAAGGGGTTGAGTGAATGACATTTGAGAATCCAAGTCAAAATCAAATTTTTGATATTTTAAAACAAGCAAAAAATATTGCGGTGGTTGGTTTGAGTAACAAGCCCGACCGCACGAGTTACAAAATTGCGGAAATTTTACAGCAACATGGCTATCGTGTGTTACCTGTCAATCCAGTTTTAAAAGGCGAAACGGTGCTTGGCGAAACGGTTTATGGGACATTAACAGAGATTCCTGAAAAGATTGATATTGTTGACGTCTTTCGGCGGAGTGAATTTTTGCCAGAAGTGGCCGCAGAAACATTGAAAACAGAAGCGCCTGTCTTTTGGGCCCAACTAGGTTTGGAAAATGAAGAGGCAGCGAACTTGTTATTAAATGAAGGTCGTCAAGTTATTATGAACCGTTGTATTAAAATTGAATTGGCAAAAATGGCAGATGCTGAATAAACACGTGTAATTTTATAAAGAAAGAGCGTCCTGAACGGAAAGCTCTTTTTTTTTTGACCCAGATAGAGTATTATTGTAATGATGGTTTTAGAAGGAGCGAACGGAAAACGCAAGAAACCGGCTCACTCTTCTTCTAATTCTTTAAGAAATAGTTAATGTACGCTTATTAACTAAACGAGAATCTAAGTATAAGGAGTTTTTTCTTTGGCTAAAAAAATTAACAATGAGTACAATGATGCCTCTATCCAAGTCCTAGAAGGATTAGAAGCAGTGAGGAAAAGACCTGGTATGTATATCGGTTCAACCGATAGCCGTGGACTCCATCACTTAGTCTATGAAATTGTCGATAACGCAGTCGATGAAGCGTTATCTGGCTACGGGAATGAAATCAACGTAACTATCCAAAAAGATAATAGTATTTGTGTTGCAGACTCTGGCCGCGGAATGCCAACAGGGATGCATGCTTCTGGTATCCCAACAGTAGAAGTCATTTTTACTGTCTTACATGCGGGTGGTAAGTTTGGCCAAGGTGGCTATAAAACTTCAGGCGGACTCCATGGGGTGGGTGCCAGTGTTGTTAATGCCTTATCTAAGTGGTTAGAAGTTCATATTGTTCGTGATGGCGTAGAATACATGGAACGATTTGAGGACGGCGGTAAACCAGTTGGTACCTTAAAAAAAATCGGTAAAACAAAAAAACGCAACGGCACCTCCGTTACTTTTTTACCTGACGACACCATTTTCTCTACGACAAATTTTTCTTACGAAATTTTAGCAGAACGTTTGAGAGAATCAGCTTTCTTATTAAAAGGCGTCAAAATTACTTTAACAGATGAACGTGGGGAAGAACCCAAAGAAGAAGTCTTTCACTACGAAGAAGGCATTAAAGAATTTGTTGCCTATCTAAATGAAGAAAAAGATACATTAACACCCGTTGTTTATTTTTCAGGTTCCAAAGAAGGTATTGAAGTTGAATTAGCCTATCAATACAACGATGGCTATTCTGAAAATGTTTTATCTTTCGTTAACAATGTCCGCACAAAAGATGGCGGTACCCACGAAGTCGGTATGAAAACGTCAATGACAAAGGCGTACAATGAATATGCACGTAAAGTAGGACTATTAAAAGAAAAAGATAAAAATTTAGAAGGTAGCGACTTCCGTGAAGGCTTAGCAGCCGTCCTTTCTATTCGAGTACCAGAAAACTTACTACAGTTTGAGGGCCAAACCAAAGGAAAATTAGGTACACCTTTAGCAAGAACCGTTGTCGACAACGTCGTAGGCGAACAAATGGGCTTCTATTTACAAGAAAACAGTGAAATGAGTCAATCATTAATTCGGAAAGCGATTAAAGCCCGTGAAGCCCGTGAAGCGGCTCGTAAAGCCCGTGAAGAAAGCCGGAACGGTAAAAAACGGAAAAAAGGTGAATCGTTACTTTCTGGAAAATTAACACCGGCTCAATCCAGAAATCCTAAGAAAAATGAATTATATCTTGTCGAAGGAGACTCGGCTGGTGGCTCAGCAAAACAAGGACGCGATCGGAAGTTTCAAGCCATTTTACCGCTACGAGGAAAAGTCATTAATACGGAAAAAGCGAAAATGCAAGACATCTTGAAAAACGAAGAAATCAATACTATGATCTATACAATTGGCGCAGGCGTTGGTCCTGAATTTTCAATTGAAGATTGTAATTATGATAAAATCATCATCATGACCGATGCGGATACCGATGGTGCCCATATTCAAGTGTTGCTATTAACGTTCTTCTATCGTTATATGAAACCATTAATTGAAGCCGGCAAAGTCTATATTGCCTTACCACCTCTTTATAAAGTTTCTAAAGGAACTGGAAAAAAATCAGTCATTGAGTATGCTTGGACCGATGGTGAATTGGCAGAAGTGATTGATAAAGTTGGTAAAGGCTATATGCTCCAACGCTATAAAGGTCTGGGGGAAATGAATGCAGAACAACTTTGGGAAACAACGATGGATCCTGAAACTAGAACCTTAATTCGTGTTCGGATTGATGATGCAGCTCAAGCAGAACGCCGTGTGACCACATTAATGGGCGACAAAGTCGAACCTCGTCGAAAATGGATTGAACAACATGTTCAATTTACGTTGGAAGAAGATGGCAGTATTTTAGATCGTTCAGAAGAAGACACTTCTGCACCAACAGGAGAAAGTCTTTTAGATGCGGAAAAAACAAAAGAAGCAGAACAAACCGATGACACTGAAATCAGTTTGTTTGACATAGAGTAGGGAGTGACAATTTTGGAAAAACGCCAAGAAGTTCAAGAATTAACCCTTGAAGAAGTAATGGGCGATCGTTTTGGAAGATATTCCAAATACATCATTCAAGAACGGGCCCTACCAGATATTCGAGATGGGCTAAAACCAGTACAACGCCGCATTCTCTTTTCAATGAATAAAGACGGCAATACCTTTGATAAAGGCTTTCGTAAATCGGCAAAATCTGTCGGAAACATTATGGGGAATTATCATCCCCATGGCGACAGTAGTATTTATGAAGCGATGGTGCGTCTAAGTCAAGACTGGAAATTACGGGAAGTACTAATTGAAATGCACGGAAACAACGGAAGTATGGATGGCGACCCGCCAGCGGCGATGCGTTATACAGAAGCTCGTTTATCACAGTTAAGTGGTGAGTTGTTAAAAGATATCGACAAAAATACCGTCGATTTCGTCTGGAATTTTGACGATACAGAAAAAGAACCCACTGTTTTACCAGCCAAATATCCTAATTTATTGGTAAATGGCTCAACGGGGATTTCAGCAGGTTATGCAACAGAAATTCCTACACATAATTTAGCGGAAATTATTGATGGGACCGTGTATTTAATTGATCATCCTAATGCAAGTTTAGAGAAATTAATGGAATACATTCCAGGACCAGATTTTCCAACAGGTGGGATCTTACAAGGAAAAGCAGAAATTAAAAAAGCCTACGAAACCGGCCGTGGTAAAGTAATTTTACGTGCGAAGACAAAGATTGAGCCCTTAAAAGGCGGCAAACAACAAATTGTCATTTCTGAAATTCCTTACGAAGTCAATAAAGCAACGCTAGTGAAGAAGATGGATGAAATCCGTTTAAATAAAAAAGTAGACGGCATTGCCGAAGTTCGTGACGAAAGTGACAGAACTGGCTTGCAAATTGTTGTTGAACTAAAAAAAGATGTCAATGCAGAAGGTATTTTAAATTATCTATTTAAAAACACTGAATTGCAAATCAATTACAACTTTAACATGGTAGCCATCGACAACATGACCCCGCAACAAGTGGGCCTAAAACGGATTTTAGAAAGTTACATTACGCACCGCAAATCAGTTATCATTAACCGTTGTCAATTTGAGTTGGACAAAGCTCGCAAACGTGAGCACATTGTTGCTGGTTTAATTAAAGCATTGTCTATCTTAGATAAAGTGATTGCAACAATCCGTGGCAGTAAAGATAAAAAAGATGCGAAGAAGAACTTAGTATCCGACTATGCGTTTACTGAAGAACAAGCTGAAGCAATCGTTACTTTACAGCTATACCGTTTAACCAATACGGATATTACTGATTTACAAGAAGAAGCAAAAACTTTAGAGCAACAAATTGCTGAGTTATTGAACATTTTAAACAATGAAAAAGAACTATTCTCAGTCATGAAAAAAGAACTTCGCGAAGTTAAAAAGCAATATGGCAATCCTCGCTTAACTCAAATTGAAGAGGAAATCCAAGAAATCAAGATTGAAACAGCCGTGTTAGTTGCACAGGAAGACGTGGTCGTAACCGTGACGCACGAAGGCTATATCAAACGGAGTAGTATTCGTTCTTATACAGCATCAAAACCAGAAGAAATCGGCATGAAAGAAGGCGACTTTTTACTATATGCTGGCGAAGTCAATACATTAGATCATCTTTTACTAGTAACAAATAAAGGGAATATGATCTATCGCCCCGTCCATGAGTTGCCAGATTTACGCTGGAAAGAAATTGGCGAACATATTTCTCAAACCATTTTAAATCTTGCTATCGATGAATCGATTATTGCTGTATATCCTTATAAAGAGTTAAGTCCGACAAAAACCTTTGTTTTCATTACAAAAGCTGGCATGATTAAACAAACCAAAATGGCTGATTTTGAGCCTTGGCGCACTTATAAGAGCCGCCCGACATCTTGTATGAAATTAAAATCAGACCAAGATGAAATTACCAATGTTTATTTAACAAATGATCAAGACTTATTGGATGTTTTCCTCGTTAGCAATCGCGGTTTTGGCTTACGTTATCCATTATATGAAGTACCAGTCGTGGGTAGTAAAGCGGCTGGAGTTAAATCAATGAACCTCAAAGAAGACGATTATGTCGTTAATGGTTTACTGGTTCATTCTGAAGGGGATACACCAATTGTCATCGTTACCCAACGTGGCGGTGTTAAACGTATGTTAGCCCAAGAATTAACACAATTAGGACGAGCAAAACGTGGATTAATGGTCTTACGGGAATTGAAGAAAAATCCACATCGTGTTGTCTTTATGTCTGAAAGTACCGATTTAGATTTATTAGTTACTACGCAAAAAGGCACACAAGAAGTTATTCAGTCGAAAAACTATCCAATCAGTGAACGAACATCCAACGGTTCCTTTGTCATCGATGAACAAAAAGATGGCCAAGTAATGGAAGTCCACGAGATGCATTCTGCAGTGATTGAAGAAGAGCAAACAAACTAAACTGTGTTATAAATATCTCGACAGCAGCCATCTGTATTAATACAGATGGCTGCTGTTTTTAATACAGAAGTACATTTTTCACAAGTGATAACAACTATAAATCGTTCTTATTTTCACAAGTATAAATGTTTATATATCAGCGTTTATAATCTTCGCTCCCCATTTATTTATTAAGAAAGTGCAATAAATAATAAAAAAACGCTTGCATCTAAAAGGTTATGTGTTATACTAATCACATAAAGCTGTTACATACAATCAAGTAGCAGTTAACTAAGGAGGCAAACACTTCATGAAACAATGGGAAGGCTTTAAAGGCGACAAATGGAGAACAAGCGTTGACACTCGTGATTTTATTCAAAACAACTACACAGAGTACAAAGGCGACGACAGTTTCTTAGAACCAATCGCTCCGAGCACTGACAAATTATGGACAAAACTACAAGAATTATTTGAAATCCAACATGAAAAAAATGGCGTTTATGACATGGATAGCGATATCCCAGCAACTATTACGTCACATGAACCTGGTTACTTAATCAAAGAAGAAGAAAAAATTGTCGGTTTACAAACAGATGTACCATTAAAACAAGCATTTATGCCATTCGGTGGTATTAAAATGGCGAACAATGCCTTAGTTTCAAATGGTTATGAAACTGACGAAGAAATGACAAAAATCTTCACAGAATACAGAAAAACACATAACCAAGGTGTTTTTGATGCCTACACAGCTGAAATGCGTTTAGCACGTAAAAACAAAATCATTACTGGTCTTCCAGATGCTTATGGCCGTGGCCGTATTATCGGTGACTATCGTCGTATCGCATTATATGGTATCGACTACTTAATGGAACAAAAGAAAAAAGATCATGATAACACTGGTAACAAAGAAATGACAGACGATGTTATTCGCTTACGTGAAGAAATTTCTGAACAATACCGTGCGTTAAATGACTTAAAACAAATGGCTGCTTCTTATGGTTTCGATATTTCTCGTCCTGCTGCAAATGCGCAAGAAGCAATCCAATGGTTATACTTTGGTTACCTAGGTGCCATTAAATCTCAAAATGGTGCGGCAATGTCAATTGGTCGTATCTCAGCATTCTTAGACATCTATATCCAACGTGACTTAGAAGCTGGTTTAATCACTGAATTTGAAGCACAAGAAATGATTGACCATTTAATCATGAAATTACGTATGGTTAAATTTGCACGGACACCAGAATACAACCAATTATTCTCTGGTTATCCAATTTGGGCAACATTATCTATTGCTGGTATGGGTATTGACGGTCGTTCATTAGTTACCAAAAATGACTTCCGTATCTTACACACCTTAACAAACATGGGACCATCTCCAGAACCGAACTTAACTGTATTGTATTCTTCTCACTTACCAGAAGGCTTCAGAACATATGCAGCTAAAATCGCGAAAGAAAGCTCATCTATCCAATTTGAAAACGATGACTTATTACGTGAAAACTGGGGTTCTGACGACTGCGCAATCGCATGTTGTGTTTCTGCAACAGTTATGGGTAAAGATATGCAATTCTTCGGCGCTCGTGCGAACTTAGCGAAAGCTGTTCTTTATGCAATTAACGGCGGGGTCGACGAAAAAACTAAAATGCAAGTAGCACCAAAATATCGTCCAATGACTGGTGACAAATTAGATTACCATGAATTCATGGAACGCTATAAAGACATCTTAGACTGGTTAGCTGAATTGTATGTTAACACATTAAACATTATTCATTACATGCATGATAAATATGCATATGAAGCACCACAATTAGCTTTAATGGATACTGATTTACAACGGACATTCGCAACTGGTATTGCCGGAATCTCTCATGCGACTGATAGTATCATGGCAATTAAACACGGTGAAGTAGAAGTAATCCGTGACGAAGATGGTATGGCAATTGATTATGTACCAACAAAAGAATTCCCAACATACGGAAACGATAACGAAGAAGCCGATGCAATGGCTAACTGGATTTTAGATTACTTTATGACACAAATTAAACGTCAACACACATACCGTAACTCTAAACCAACGACTTCATTATTAACAATCACTTCAAACGTTGTTTATGGTAAAGCAACAGGGAACACGCCTGACGGACGTCGGGCCGGCAAACCTCTTGCACCAGGTGCGAACCCAAGTTATCAAGACGGTAAATTCTTAGGTGAGAAAAATGGCTTGTTAGCTTCATTAAACTCAACAGCTCGTTTAGAATATACAATCGCTTTAGATGGTATTTCTAATACACAAACCATCAACCCTAATGGTTTAGGTAAAGACGACGACACAAGAATTAACAACTTACGTAACGTATTAGATGGCTACTTCGATAAAGGTGGTTACCACTTAAACGTAAACGTATTTACAAACGAATTATTATTAGATGCACAAGCACATCCAGAAAAATATCCAAACTTAACTATCCGTGTATCTGGATATGCCGTGAAATTCCGTGACTTAACTCCTGAACAACAAGCAGACGTTATTTCAAGAACTTCACACGACAGACTATAAAAAACATTTACATTATTTAACTGAAAGGGTGACATTTAACGTGTCATCCTTTTCGTTTGAAAGAAGAGGGATCATTATGACAACACCAGTTACAGGTAGAATTCATTCAACAGAAAATTTTGGTACCGTTGATGGCCCAGGTGTCCGTTTTATTGTATTTACACAAGGGTGTCGCATGAGATGTCAATTCTGTCATAATCCAGATACTTGGAAAATTGGTTCCGGTGGTCGTGTGGTGACGACTGACGAAGTATTAGAGGAAGCATTACGTTTTCGCTCTTATTGGGGCGAAAAGGGTGGTATCACTGTCAGTGGTGGTGAGCCGCTATTGCAAATGGACTTTTTGATCGATTTATTTAAAAAAGCCAAAGCACAAGGCATTCATACAACCTTAGATACGTGTGGCAAGCCTTTTACTCGGGAAGAACCCTTCATTAGTCAATTTGATGAATTGATGAAGTACACAGATTTACTCTTATTCGACATCAAACATATTGATAACGAGCAGCATAAACTGTTAACAACGCAATCAAATGATAATATTTTAGAGATGGCTACCTATTTATCTGAAATTGACAAACCTGTTTGGATTCGCCACGTATTGGTGCCTCAACGTAGTGATTACGACGAATATTTAATCCGTCTGGATGCCTTCATAAAAACATTAAACAATGTAGATAAAGTTGAAGTGCTTCCTTACCATACGATGGGCAAGTACAAATGGGAAGAACTAGGTATTCCTTATCCATTAGAAGGAATTGAGCCTCCTAAAAATGATCGTGTTGAAAATGCGAAAAAACTACTACATGTCGAGGACTATCAAGGTTATCTAGCACGTTAACAAACGAAAAAATAGAAAAGAAGACAATTTTTTTGTTGTTTCTTTTCTATTTTTTGTTATCATTAAGAGTGAATCAAAACCAAGGAGTGTGTATTATGTCAAAAATTTTAGTTTTTGGACACCAAAATCCTGATACAGATGCTATCGGAGCAGCAATTAGTTTTGCTTACTTACAAAAAGAATTAGGAAAAGAGACAGAAGCTGTCGCTTTAGGAACACCAAGTGAAGAAACTCAATATGCCTTAGATTACTTCAATATTGAAGCACCACGTGTTGTCACTGAAGCAGCTAGCGAAACAAACCAAGTCATGTTAGTGGATCATAACGAATTCCAACAAAGCATTTCAGATATCGCTGAAGTAAACATTTTAGCAGTAGTGGATCATCACCGGATTGCCAACTTCGAAACAGCAGATCCATTGTATTATCGTGCAGAACCAGTAGGGTGTACCAGTACAATCATCTATAAAATGTTTAAAGAAAATAACGTGACAATTCCAGCTCAAATTGCTGGTATGATGGTCTCAGCGATTATTTCTGATACATTATTATTTAAATCACCAACTTGCACACAAGAAGACATCGATGCAGCGCACGCCCTAGCTGATATTGCTGAAATTAATTTAGAAGGCTATGGTCTTGACTTATTAAAAGCAGGAACAAATTTAAGCGATAAATCAGCTGAAGTTCTTTTAGATTTAGATGCTAAGAGCTTCCCAATGAACGGCAAAACAGTTCGCGTTGCCCAAGTAAATACCGTCGATTTAGCAGAAGTTTTAGATCGTCAAGCTGAATTAGAAGCAGCTATGGCCGCAGAAAATGCAGCCAATAATTATGACTTGTTTGTCTTAATTATTACGAATATCCTAGACAGTGATTCTGAATTATTAGCGATTGGTGCGGAACAAGCCAAAATTGAAGCAGCATTCAATGTAACATTAGTTAACAATCGTGCGTTCTTACCAGGCGTTGTTTCTCGTAAAAAACAAGTAGTACCACAATTAACAGAAGTCTTTAACTAAAACCGTAAGCGCCTAAGCAACGCGATAAATTCCTTGTTGCTTAGGCGCTTCAATAGTAAAGGGGCGTTAACATGAATGATTTAGCAATTTACTATCATTCTCCGCAACAAACGAAACAATACAATCATTTGCTCAACCAATCACTTTTTTTCCCTCTTGTTACTTTTATGTATGAACATCGGGAAGAAAGAATCATTTTAAGACAATTAAAAGCGGCCTTTGCAACAGAAGGCAAGTTAGAACAATTTTTATCAGAAATGATTGATTGTCAGTTAATCATTCGGGAAAATCGTCAATATCGTTTGAATTTTCCTATTTATACGGCAGCTGAAGTTGCGAGTTTGACCTTGGCTGAAGAAGAACTTCCTAAGTTTAAAGGAACTGTAACAGAGCAATTATTTTGGCTAGCTGAATCTTTTTGGCCACAAGTGTTTCCAGAAGAGGAAGACTATTTTTTTGGCGTGAGCGGTGGCCCCTCATTCTATCAAAAACAAAGATTGGCCTCGGCACAACTATCTATAATTACGCTTGAAAAAGAAAAGACAGAGGTTCCAACAATGCCTCGTTATTTTGATTACTTGGGCAAAGAGCAATCCTTGCCAGAAGCCTTCAGTGCTTTATATGACTTGCTAGGAGACGTAAATCCTGAATACTATCTTTCACAAGCGAGAAGAGTTATTAAACAAGCTCTGCGAGGCCGCAAAGTCAGTACTGTGCCTAATATTTTTCAAGAAAGTTTGCACTTGACCCAAGTGATTACGATTGACCAGGACCACTTAAAACTCCTTTTACCAGTAGCAACGGAACAAGCCGAGCCTTTAGAAGCACAGTCGGATATTCTAGCATTTTATTATGAAAAAATTGCTAACCGATCGGCCATCGAACGCTTAGTTTTTATGCAACAATTGATTGAGCAACTAGGTACGAACTCTCTAAGTTATCTTAGAATAAATTAAAGTTACTATAATTTTATTATGTAAACTAAAAATCAATGACAAGAAATGACGCCGCTTCTTAGTGAGAAATGGCGTCATTTCTTTTGCGAACTTTTTTCGTCCAAAAACCACCGGAAATGAACTTAGGCTCATAGGAAATGATAAATGCTCTCGGCTCTAATTGATTGATTAACTTGTACAATGTACGTTCGTTTTTTCTTGGGGAAAGAATTTCTAAAACCATTCGTTCTCCTTCGCGTCCGTAGGCGACACTTTGCGTAACACCATAGCCGTGTTCACGAAGTGTTTCTGGTAAATGAAATTGTTCAGTAGTAGAAGGGAGGATAACCGATACCATAATATAACCCAAGGCCAAATAGTCTTCGATTTTAATTCCTACACTAATGCCAACAGCGTAACCAAGCGCATAAACAAGTAAATTTAAAGGATTGTCTAACCGATTCAGAACCATACTTAGCCCTAAGACATAAATTGTTATTTCAGCCATACTAACCAGCGGTGCAATAACCCGATAACCTTTCATCGTTAACATAAAACGAATAGTATTTAAGGTAATATACGCAAAATTAATGATAAAAATCATAGCTAACATTTTCAAATCAACAACCATAAAATAAGTACCTCTTTTCAAAATCTTTACATCCAGCCCTCATTATAGTACAGAAAAACTGAGAATCAAAGGCGAAACACTTATAGAAATGAATTCTTTTTTGAATACTCGCTCATATTATTCGCCTAATTTAACTGTTATTTGATATAATCTTAGTATGAAGTAAGAAGGAGGTAAGCGATGAAAATTTTTGTTTGGATTTTGTTATTTTTATTAGTAATTAACGTTATTGCTGCCTTAATTACTGTTTTTAGAAAGCCTCGTAGTATTTCCAGCGTTTTAGCATGGATGATGACGTTGATTTTCTTGCCTGGTATCGGCTTTATTATTTACTTATTCTGTGGGCGAGGTATCGATGGACAAGAAGTTTTTAAATTGTCTGATGATGAAAAACAAATGGTTCAACGAATTAAAGAAAAAGTGGACGTTGATAACAAAAAAGCAGGGCGCGATAAACGTTATGATTTACTTTATGATGCGAAAGTTTTAAATCGTTATTTCCGGAATATGGACGCATCACCGTTGGCCAAAAGAAATAGTTTGCAATTATTCACAGATGGCCAAGAAAAATTCCAAGCATTATTTGAAGATATTCGTGCAGCGAAAGAAACCGTTCATGTGGAGTATTATGCGTTTTTTAATGACACAATTGGTAATCAATTTTTAGATGTATTAATCGAAAAGTTGCATGAAGGCGTGGAAGTTTACTTAATTTACGATCCTTGGGGTTCACCCGGCGCAAATAAAAAGTTTTTTGCTCGTTACGTTGACGCTGGAGGAAAAGTAGCTCCCTTTATTACTTCTCGCGATATGATCCGTAAAACACGTCTAAATTATCACTTGCATCGAAAAATTGTTGTCATCGATGGGAAAATTGGCTGGACCGGCGGGTTCAATGTTGGGGATCAATATTTGAATGTCACCGAAAAATTTGGTTACTGGCGAGATACCCATATTCGTTTGGTCGGGACGGCCGTATTTTCATTGCAAGAGATATTTATCATGGATTGGAATGCTTCAGTCAAATATCCTGAAGAACGTATGACGTATCATGAAAAATATTTTAAATTACCAGAAGATTATGAAGTGGAGCATTTGTCCTTACAAGTTGTTTCAGATGGTCCTGATTCAGAAGAAGAAATTTTGAAAAGCGGGTTTGTTCGGATGATTTTTTCTGCAGAAAAGAGTGTCTGGATTCAAACACCGTATTTAATCCCTGACGATAGTATGATTAATGCGTTGTTAGTGGCGGTTCGTTCAGGTGTCGACGTGCGAATTATGATTCCTTGTATGCCTGACCATCCCTTTATTTACCGCGCAACACAATATTACGCGAATTACTTACACAAACGCGGCATTAAAATTTATATTTATGATAGTGGGTTTATTCATGCAAAAACAATGGTGATTGATGATGAATTAGCTATGGTTGGCACAACAAACCAAGATATTCGCAGTTATTCATTGAATTTTGAGGTAAGTACGTTTATTTACAATCCCGACATTGCGTGGATGTTAGCGCAAGTCTTTGAAGAAGATATAGAAAAAAGTGTCTTACTAACCGACGAGATAATTAAAAAACAAGGGTACTGGCTACGCTTCAAGCAAAACTTTTCACGCTTGTTGTCCCCAGTCTTGTAATCAAATGAATCAGCAGTGAATGTAGTAAACTACTATTTTCACTGCTGATTTTAGTAACAAAACACTGAGGTGGTCTACCTAATTCATTGATAATCCCTCTAAATAATGGTAAATTAAAAATAAATTCAATCAGCTATTCTATCGTGAGAAACATAGTTATTACGTAGATCAGATCAAAGGGACATTCACGACGAGCAAATATTGAGTGTGTTTGCTGAAACGTGCATGTGTGATTTGATCTTTTTTATTGAGCTGTTATTTTATAGATAAGGAGTGGTCACCATGGACTACCAAGCAATAGCAAAAGAAATTTTGAAAGACGTAGGTGGCAAAGACAATATCGTGGATGTCACACATTGTTATACACGATTGCGTTTCGTATTGAAAGACACGAAACAAGTGAACAAAGAAGCCTTACTACAAACAGAAGGTGTCATTTCTGTTGTTGAAAGTGGCGGGCAGTATCAAGTGGTTTTAGGCAATAAAGTCGCGCATGTCTATAATGTTTTAGAACCTTTGTTGGCTCAGCAACTTACGACCAAAACATCCATAAAAGAAAAAAATTCATTAGGCAATCGAATTTTAAATACTGTTGCCGCGATTTTCACGCCTGTCGTACCAGCAATTGCCGCTTCAGGCATGTTAAAAGGAATTCTAGCTATTGCTGTGATGGTCGCAAACAATTTTTACCAGGTCGATTTAAAACCTTTGAATACGTATATTATTTTAAGCGCCGCTTCCGATGCACTTTTTTATTTTATGCCAGTTATTTTAGGTTATTCAGCTGCTAAGGTTTTCAAAACAAACGAATATATCGCTATGGTAATTGGTGCCACCTTATGTTATCCGACCATCGTTTCATTAATGACTGAAGAATCAGCGGTTACCTTGTTTGGATTACATGTGACCAAAGCCAATTATGTTTCCACGGTAATTCCTATTATTCTTGCAATTTTTATTTTAGCTTATGTGCAACGCTTTTTGGAAAAAGTGATTCCAGAAGTTCTAAAAATTATTATGGTTCCTACGCTATCATTACTTTTAATGATTCCAGCCACTTTATTATTATTTGGACCGATAGGGATTTATTTAGGTGACGGCGTAAATTGGTTGTATTATTATATAATGAATTTGAGTCCCATCTTGTTAGGCGGTTTTATCGGTGGAATTTGGTGTGTCTTAGTCATTTTTGGGGCTCACCGCGGACTTGTACCAATTGGGATTAATGATGTCGCTCGAACAGGTCGGCAAAATTTGCTAGCGTTTGCTGGTGCAGCGAACTTTTCTCAAGCGGGCGCCGCATTTGGCGTGTTTGTCCGCACAAAAAATAAAGGCTTGAAAGCCGTTGCTGCCTCTGCAACAGTGACTGCATTATTTGGTATCACAGAACCAGCCATTTATGGTGCAAACTTGCGGCTAAAAAAACCGATGATTTATGCGGTGGCTAGCGGAGCAGCAGGTGGGGCCTTAATGGGCTGGGGCGGCTCCTATGGGACAGCCTTCGCTAACCAAGGACTCTTGACCATCCCAGTTTACGCAGAAGCAGGAACCAAAGCCTTTATTTGTTATTTATTAGGTTGTGGTATTGCTTTTTTTGGTGCATTTCTATTAACGATTTTTCTAGGCTTTAATGATTTACCGCTTGACGAGTCACGTCAAGAACCAGTCCTAAAGACAGAGGCAACGACAGTCAAAGAAAAGCAACGGATTCAAGCACCTCTTCAAGGACAACTCGTATCTTTAGACCAAATCAACGATGAAGTCTTTGCTTCTCAACAAATGGGAAAAACACTAGCTATTTATCCGATAGAGGAACAAATTGTTTCTCCAGGAAATGGGCAGGTGACGGCTTTATATCCAACTCATCATGCAATTGGCTTAAAGTTAGACAATGGTGCTGAAATCCTCCTTCACATTGGAATCAATACCGTCGAATTAAAAGGGCAGGGATTTGAAACGTTCGTAAAAGTAGGAGAAAGGGTCAGACTAGGACAGAAACTGCTCTCTTTTGATAAACAAATCATCCAAGCTGCTGGTTATGATCCAACCGTCTTAGTCATCGTAACAAATACTGCGGAAATGGCTATAATTGAGACAACCAAACAAACAGAGATTACACCACAAACAAATTTATTTTTCATGCAAGTAAAGGAGCAAAACTAATGGTTAAACAATTTAAGAACGATTTTTTATGGGGCGCTTCTTCCTCCGCTTTTCAAATTGAGGGAGCTTGGAATGAGGACGGCAAAGGCCTAACAGTTGCTGATTACAATTCTTTTAAAAAGTCAGCTGTACAAGCAGATACGAAAGTCGCCAGCGATTTTTACCATCGTTTCAAAGAGGACATTGCGTTAATGAAAGAATTAGGCTTAAAAACCTATCGTTTTTCTCTTTCATGGGCACGAATCATTCCAACAGGTGATGGCGAAATCAATCAAGCCGGCATCGATTTTTATAATGCCGTCATTGATACACTTTTAGAAAACGATATTTTGCCGTTTGTCACACTGTATCATTTTGATTTACCTTTTGCGTTGGTGGAAAAATACAATGGTTGGGCGGATCGTCGCTGCGTTTCCGCATTTCAACACTATGCGCAAGTTTGTTATCAAGCGTTTGGTGATCGAGTCAAAAATTGGCAGGTTACAAACGAACAAAACTTAATGATTCGTGTCGATGAACGAATGAATATGTACGATGTTGCACCAGAAAATGCTGAAAAAATTCGTGCACAAATGGATTACCATATGTTTGTTGCCCATGCGCTAGCGACGAATGATTGTCACCAATTGGTCGCTGGGGGAAAAGTCGGTCCCTCTGTTTCCTCAACGATGACTTATCCTAGTTCCAATAAGCCTGAAGATGTTTGGGCGGCTCGTATGAATGATAACTTTAAAACGAATTACGCTCTAGAAATGTATTGTTTTGGCGAATACCCTGGTTACTATCAAGAGTATTTGACCAAATGCGGCATTTATCCCGAAACACAGCCAGAAGATCAAGCAATTTTGAAAGCCGCTAAAC
This sequence comes from Enterococcus sp. DIV1758, assembly GCF_051711985.1. Taxonomy (NCBI): domain Bacteria; kingdom Bacillati; phylum Bacillota; class Bacilli; order Lactobacillales; family Enterococcaceae; genus Enterococcus; species Enterococcus sp. DIV1758. The sequence goes on along the minus strand of NZ_JBIOOA010000001.1, from coordinate 1,390,529 downwards.
CAGATTTTATCGCTCTTAATTATTATCGGACGTTAGTCGCTAGCTATTTACCGACAGATGAGCAACACCCATTGGGTACGAAAGAAAAGGACATTGATTTTGATCTATACGGTTATTTTAAAATCGAAAAAAATCAACATTTAAAAACCTCTAAGTATGGTGCCCAAATTGATCCAACTGGTCTACGTTTAGTTTTAAATGATTATTATCGTCAATACCGTTTGCCGTTAATCATTACAGAAAACGGCTTAGGCACACCAGATCGCCTAACAGAGGACGGAAAAGTTCATGATGACTATCGAATTGCGTATTTGCATGACCATATTGCTGCTTGTCATGCGGCTATTTCTGACGGTGTTGAGTTGTTTGGCTATTGCCCTTGGTCGGTCATGGATATTTTAAGTTCTCATCAAGGATTCAAAAAACGCTACGGTTTTATTTACGTCAATCGTGAAGACCATGAGTTAAAAGATTTACGACGTATTAAAAAAGATAGTTTTTATTGGTACCAATCAGTGATTAAAAATAACGGTTTACCAGAAGAATAATGACCAAAAAGGATCATCCGTTGGCATAAGCGGGTGATCCTTTTGTTTTCAAGTTTTGTCGTTCCGTGTTAGGCTTACTGATAAACCCGTTAAAGGTGGTGAGAGAGATGAATAATTACGATTTATGGAAATGGGTTGCAGGTAAACGAACCGAAAAAAATCAAAATGAAACCTATAGCGCCAAAAATTGGTGGTATGTTTCACTAATGCTCGGTGTATTTGTAGGGATCATGTTGTTGTATTATTTAATCTCTGTGCTTTGGAATTAAGGGAAAATGATAAAACAGACAAAAAGATGTTGTAATTTCGAATAAAAATTGTTACTATAAGGGTAAGAAGAAAACGATTGCAACAAGGGGTTGCAAGAAAAGAGTATGTCACTGGTTCGACCAGGCAGAACTCAACAGACAACTGTTATAAATCTTTACACGGGTTAAGGATGACAGTTTGTTTGTTGAGTTTTTTTCGCGGTTTTTTATAGGAAGAAGGGGTTATATGAAAGTCAAACAAATACTAAATAACAATGTAGCGATTTTAACAAAAGGAACCAATGAGGTAATCGTCTATTCTAAAGGAATTGCTTTTCGAAAAAAAGTAGGCCAATCAGTTTCTAAAGAAGAAGTAGACAAAGTCTTTGTGTTAGACTCGGCAGATGTTTTAGAGCATTTTAGTTATTTGTTAGCGAATACAGAAGAATCATTATTTGAAATTGTTCGTAGCATTATTTTACGAGCGGAGGAGCTTTTTCAAAAAAAAGCAACTGATTACCTGTATTTAACGCTTTTAGATCATATTGATTACGCCCTGAAACGTGGTAAGAAAGGCCAATATATTTCCAATCCTCTTCTTTGGGAAGTACGGCGCTATTATCCGAAGTCCTATCAATTAGGAGTAGAAGTGGTGGAACGATTAAACAAAGAATACAACGTTTCATTTCCAGAAGACGAAGCTGCTTCAATTGCGTTACATTTGGTAAATATCCAAGAAGCTGTACAAAATAGCCAAGAGAATGAAAAAGTCACAGAAATTATGAAAGATATTGTGTCCATCGTTCAATACCATTTTGGTGCGCCAATGAATCATGAATCCATTAATTACACGCGTTTCATGCAGCATTTACAATACTTCGTCCAACGGATTTTAACCAATGATACGTATAGTGAAAACGATTCTGAGTTATATCAACAAATTTCACAGCTCTACCCAGAAGCTTATGGTGCGGTGAAAAAAATCGAATTGTATGTCATTGGCACTTTTGGAAAACTGATTTCTGAAGATGAAAAAACATACTTAATGATGCACATTCATCGCATGACTGAACGAACAGAAAAGCGAAAAGAAAGCGATGTGTAGAAAATGAAATATGAAACATTTTTAAAAGAATTAATTGTCTTAGTTGGTGGACCAGAAAATATTGATAGTGTTGCACACTGTGTCACGCGCTTGAGATTTCAATTAAAAGATCGTAGTAAAGCCCAAACAGCCGAAATCCAAGAAATGAAACAAGTGATTGACGTTATCGACAATAATGTGGCTTATCAAGTCGTTGTCGGAACACAGGTGAAAGATATTTATCAAGAATTATTACCTATGTTAGGAATAGGAGAAACAACTACAGACGCACCAAAGAAAAAGACTAATCCATTCAAAGCAATTGTGGATGTCGTGAGTGAAACAATGACACCTTTAATCGAACCAATTTTTGTTGCCGGGATTTTGGCAGGCTTTTTATCATTATTTAAATTACTTGGAATTATCCAAGAAGATAGCTCCACGTTCATTGTGTTAAACACGATTAGTACTGCTGCTTTTCAATTTTTACCAGTGTTTATTGCAGCATCGGCAGCTAAACGTCTCAAAGCGAGTCCCTATTTAGCCGTTTTGTTAGCGGTTACGTTATTGTCTGATTCAATTGACGGTGTAAAAGGTCTAAGTATTTTTGGGTTAGGTTTACCACAAATTACGTATTCAAATAGTTTTGTGCCAATCTTTTTAGGTGTTTGGTTTATGGGGATTTTAACTGAGCGCTTTAAAAAATGGATACCTGATGCCTTGCAATATTTTTTAAATCCATTACTAATTATGCTGATTACCTTACCAGTGACATTATTAATTTTTGGACCATTAGGTACATGGATTGGTGATGCGTTGTTCTTCGTTTGTGATATTTTACAAAATACAGTTGGTTCATGGGCTGTCACAGCCTTATATGCCGCTTGCCAACCATTCTTAATTTTACTGGGTGCTGGTAATTTCGTTATGCCAGTTATTATGCAAATGTTAAGCGAGCAAGGTTATGATAGCATCTTTTTACATGCTTCAACAATTTCAGATATTGCTGTTGCGGGAGCCATGTTTGGTTACTTCCTGCGTGCTCGTCAAGCAAAACAACGTGAATTATTTGGCTCAGTTAGTTTTACTGCATTGATGGGAGTGACGGAACCTGCTGTCTATGGTGTATTCGTAAAATTCCGCCGGCCGTTTATCGCTGTAATGATTGGCGGTGGTTTAGGAGGACTAATTGCTGGACTGTTGAAAGTCAAAACTTATGGCTATGTGTGGGGCCTAACTAGTTTGCCTTCTTATTTAGGCAAAACAAATGATACGAAGAACTTTATGGCTATGCTAATCGCAGTAATTGTCGGTTTTGTCGGTGCAGCGGTTGCTTCGTTTATCCTAGGGATTCCATCAGAAGAAAAAGAACTACCTAAAGAAACAACGACTAACAAAACAACACAAAAAGAACGACTACTGACCAAAAATCCTGTTTTTGCAGCAATTAAAGGAACCGTCATCCCTCTAAGTGAAGTAGAAGATGCGGCTTTTTCAACAGAAGCATTAGGTAAAGGCGTTGGTATCGTTCCAACTGATACCGAAGTGGTTGCCCCTTTTTCTGGCGAAGTTGTTTCTGTTTTCCCGACAAAGCATGCCATCGGACTTAAAAATGCAGATGGTGTCGAATTGTTGATTCATATCGGTATTGATACTGTTTCTTTAAATGGTAAAGGGTTCACTGTCCATGTGACAGAAGGCGAGCATGTTCAACAAGGACAATCATTAGTCACCGTTGATTTTGATTACATTCGCCAACAGGGTCTTTCAGATACTGTTATTTGTGTAATTACCAATACAAATGAATTTTTAGATGTTATCGGAACTACAGGAGAATGTGCTTCGTATGATCAAGAAATGCTAAATATTGTATTATAAAAAGGAGACACCGATCATGAAAAACAAAAAATTTTTATGGGGCGGCAGTATCGCCGCTCATCAATTAGAAGGCGCTTATCAAGAAGGCGGCAAAGGCTTAGCAATCATGGATCTGGTTACAGTGGGTGCTGTAGATCAGCCACGAGAAATCACCCAAACCATTGAGGCAGACAAATATTATCCTTCACACACTGGCATTGATTTTTACCATCGCTATCAGGAAGATATCGCCTTATTTGCGGAAATGGGTTTTACCTCACTTCGTATCTCTATTGATTGGTCACGAATTTTTCCAAAAGGAGATGAAACCGAACCGAATGAAGAAGGTTTGTTTTTCTATCATCAAATCATTGATGAATTACTCAGTCAGGGAATCGAACCAATTGTCACTTTGTATCATTTTGAAATGCCAGTTCATTTAGTCAAACAATATGGTTCATGGAAAAATCGAAAAGTTATTGATTGTTATTTGCATTACTGTCAGACGGTTTTTGAATCGTTTAAAGAGAAGGTTACTTATTGGTCTACATTTAACGAAATGAATCACCTCGATCCGACCTCAAACGCTTCTGAACCTTTCACCTATATTTTGACAGGTTTAGAATACGGTAAAATCCAAAATCGGCCACAAGTGTTAGCCGAAATCGGCTATAATATGACACTGGCCGGAGTAAAAGCTGTTCAATTAGGTCATAAAATTAATCCTGATTTCCAAATTGGTTGTGTTTTTGGTTTGACACCCGCTTATGCCAAAGATTGCCATCCAACAAATGCGTTAAATTCATTAAAACAAACAACTCGTGATTTTTATCAGATAGATGCAATGTGCAATGGGGCCTTTCCACTATATAAACAAAAGGAATACGAGAAACTCGGACTCCGTATTACTATTTCAGCAGAAGACCAAGAAGCATTTTCTGAAGGTACAATTGATTGGATTGGTTTAAACTACTATGCTAGCGAAGTTGCGAAATTTGAAGGAGATGACACCGCTGAAAGTTCTTTATGGGGCGGTACTCAAAATCCTCATTTAGAGGTTTCTAAATGGGGTTGGGCAATTGATCCTATGGGCATTCGTTATTTATTAAACATGCTTTACCAACGTTATGGGTTACCAATTATGATAACGGAAAATGGCTTAGGGGCTGTTGATGTTTTTGAAGACAGCACTGTGCATGACACCTATCGTATTCACTATTTGCAACAACATATTGAGCAAGTCCAAAAAGCCATGACAGAAGATTTTATTGAGGTAATTGGTTATTTAACTTGGGCACCGATTGATTTAGTCAGTGCTACAACAGGTGAAATGAAAAAACGTTATGGCTTTATTTACGTGGATAAACATGACGATGGTACAGGAACATTAGACCGTTATCGGAAAGATTCTTTTTATTGGTATCAACAATTAATTAGAGATTATCCGCAAGGTTGTTAAAAAGAAGAAACAAATTATTTTAAATCTAAATACACCTAACTAAACAAAAGAACAGCAAGAAGTGATGAATACTTCTTGCTGTTCTTTTTCTTAAGAAAAAACCAATAATTTTCGGTTGTATTTGTCTATCCGTTTGTAGTATGATTGAGTCAGTTTTAAAGGAAACATGCCAAGTATGGAAGACCATACTTGACACGCATTGACTAATTAAACATGGGGAACGTTGCCATAAGTTGATGTTCCAGTCAATAATGCAAGTAAATCAAACATAGCATGTACCTCCTTTAATTGATAATCAAAGTATAACATCTTTTAATGAATTTACATAATAATACAAGTGGAGGTCTGTTCGTGAAGGTAGCAGGAGACAAAATAAAACAAGCGAGAAAACTTAAAAAAATCACACAATCAGAGCTGGCTAACGGCATCTGTACGCAAGCAACAATTAGTAATATTGAAAACCGTAATCTATGTGACAGTTTAGATATTTTCTCATCTATTTGCCTCCGATTAGATTTAGAAGTAGAAGAATGCATGATGATTTCTGAAGAAAAGAAAATTGAAAATCTACTAAACAAAGTCGAGGATTTATCTTTACGGTTATTTCACTTAGAGGCCTACAAATTATTACAAGAAGTGCCTGAAGGTCTTATCTTATCTAATAATGAACTAACGACTAAATTGTTATATTATAAGGGAATTACTTGTTTATTAGGAAAAAAAGATAAAGCAGAGGCCTTGTTTTACCTATACCGGGGCGCGGAAATTGACCGTAAAGTCAATATTTACAACATTTTAAGCCTGAATGCGCTAGGTACGCTATACGAACTGGAAAAAGATATGAGAAAAGCGCAAGTGTATTACGAAAAATCATTACAAGAATTGGAACAATTTAAATTAGAATGTTCCTTGGAGCGTTGTAGAATTTATTATAATTCTGCTAAATTCTACTCGGAAATAAAAGATTACCAAAAAAGTGTCATTTTAAGCGAAAAAGGGATTCAGATTTGTCGTGACAAACACTCCATTTATTTGCTAGATTATCTTTTATATGAAAAAGCCTTTAACAAACAAATGCTCGGGGAAGACACAGCCGATGACTATCGCCAAGCCTATTATTTTACACAATTTTTTGGCAATACAGAAGTCCTACAATATATTGAGAAAGATATGAAAGCTTTTAATATTTCCTATTAATTTAATCAAAAAGCCGATAAAAGCTGAAAACCCAGTTTTTGTTGGCTTTTTGAAAAGTCTAGGCAAGTTACTTTTAAAAATCAGCAGTCACGGTTACGATAAGCAAGACGAAGTATTTAGGAGGATTTAAAAATGAAAAGAGTAATGTGGTTTAGACGTGATTTACGATTACAAGATAATAAAGCATTAGCACACGCGTTACAAAATTCTGCAGCTGATGAATTGATTTTATTATTCCAAATGAATCCTCAACAATTTATTCAAGAAAGTGCTAATCATAACGCTTTTTTTGCAAGTTTAGCCTCGTTTAAAGAACGAATCGATCAAGAGGCACATTTACAAATCATGGTCGGCGAACCGTTAGATTTATTTTCACGTTTGAAACGCAAATTACCCGATTGGCAGGCCATTTATTTTAATGAAGATACTTGTGGCTTTGGGGCAAAGCGGGACCAGCAAGCTATGCGCTTTTTTGAAGAAAATAATATTCAGTCTTTCTCTTTTCAAGATGCCTATTTGCATGGCTCTGAAGAAATTAAGAAGAACGATGGCAGCAAGTACCAAGTGTTTACGCCCTATTACAATAAATGGAAAGAGGCGCCTAAAGAAACACCGATTCCTGTTTCCTATACAGCTGAAAAAATTTTTAGTGCGTGTCTTTTTCCAGAAGAGGAAGCAGCTTATCGTGAACAGATTGCAAGGATTCCTTTAAAACACTATAGTGTCGGCGAAAAAACAGCCAGAAGGTGCTTAAATACTTTTATTGATCAAAAACTTCAATCCTATGAAAATAAGCGTGATTTTCCTTATCAGGATCAAACGAGTCATCTGTCTACTTTTTTAAGAACGGGAGAACTTTCGATTCGCACCATTTGGCAAGAGCTTGCATCTGCGCCTTCTAGCTTAAGTAAAGAAACCTTCAAAAAAGAATTAGCTTGGCGCGACTTTTACAATATGATCTATAGTACGTTTCCACAACAAAAAGAGGAAGCTATTCAAGAAAAATTTCGTTATATTCAATGGGCAAATGACCCAGAAATGTTTGTCAAGTGGCAAAAAGGGGAGACGGGGTACCCTATAATTGATGCTGCCATGCGACAACTGAATCAAACTGGTTGGATGCACAACCGCTTAAGAATGATAACTGCCTCTTTTTTAGTTAAAAATTTGCACATCGATTGGCGTTGGGGTGAAAAATACTTTCAAAAAATGTTGATTGATTATGATGCCGCCAATAATATCGGTGGCTGGCAATGGGCTGCTTCAACGGGAACGGACGCTGTCCCGTATTTTCGGATTTTTAATCCAATTATCCAGTCAAAAAAATTTGATAATGACGGCCAGTTTATCAAAAAATATATTCCAGAACTTATTCAAGTGCCACAAAAGTATATTCATCAACCAAATCTAATGAACGAAGCCTTACAAACGCAATATCATGTACATTTAGGAGAAAATTATCCAAAACCCATTGTCGATTATGCATCAAGTAAAAAACAAACATTGTTTCTATATGAAGCGAGCAAAGAAATTCATCAAGAAATGAACAATCCAAGGTTTCAATAAACAGTAAACCCAACTAGCTTAGCAAACAACTGTAAGGTTAGTTGGGTGAATTGATTAGTCGAAAGGAGAAGTGGCAATTTATCGGCTAAAGTTTTTTATTTTATTCTAGTTTACATAATATACATTATACAAAGTAGAGTAAAAAGCATTGAAAATCAAACAAAACCAGTCTTTAGTTATCTAGACTGGTTTTGTCATTTACGTTATAAAAATTATGTTTGTTAATTAAATTTTCTTTGATTGTTTGCTGCAGTTTTTTATTCAAAAAAGACCTAGCATAATTTAGGCAGCAAGTTATACAAAGCATTAATTCATGGTTATTGATTGATTGCAACAGTCGTGTCTTCTGTCGATAGACCTGTCATAGAGGTGCTATCGGAAAATATTTTTTCAACTTCTTGTTCTGATAAAATATTTTCTTTCTTAGGCATTGAAATCGTCGCTTTTTTGGCTTTTTGTGTAATGCTAATTTTACTAGATAATGATTCAAGTCCCATGTCAACGTTCTTGTCTTGCTGCGGTTTCACATTAATCAACATATTTGTTTTATTTTCTTTTGTATTAACAGAAACTTTGGCAGAAACATCTTTGATTTTTTCGAAAGGATCTTGTTCTTTACCTTTTTCAGATGTTTCTGTCGTAATTTTGATTAACTTTTGTAATTCTTTTTTTGTAAACGTATGGGTAATGGTATCCCCTTTTTTCTCAAACGTATCCTTATCTAATCCTTCTAAAAACTCTTTGTATTCTTCCATCGTTTGCTTAAGATCTTCTTCAGATTCTTGAGTCTCTTTAATTGTATCTTGCCATTCTTTCGCGCTTTCCTCGTTCATGGCTAAAAGATCAATGTATTTTCCTTTTAGTTTTTCTGTATCTAACTGAGAACTATCAATAGCACCGTCAGTCATTGAGTCTGCGACAGCGACAATATATTCCATCATATCTGTTGCTAAATAGAGTTTTGGCTCTTTGCCCTCGTTATCTAATGATCCAACCAATGAAATCGGTACATCCATGCCCATCGCTTTTAATTTCATCTCTAAGTTGAATGCTTTTTCTTTTTTGGCATCTACTTGAATCTTCCCAGAAAGCGATGCGTCTTTGATTTGCGTGATGAGCATCCCAATCATAGGATTCGTTTGTGCACTATCTTCTTGTGAAAATTTCATGTCACTAATTGACATAGAGAAATCCCAAACCCCAGATTCTTGTGCGTTTTGATTGCTGATCCCTTGAATGAACTCATCTTTCGCACTTTTGCCACAGCCTGTCAGTAACAAAGCTGAACAGAAAACGCCTGTAATAATCCCCACTTTTCTTTTTAACACACTTTTTCCCCCTCATTATATAAAAAATTAATTCCCTTTTATTAAGAATAGCAAACATTGCTTATAAATAGCAATGTTTAATTTTAGATTTCCTCTCTTTTAATAAGTGGGATTGATTTAATCTTTTAGGTTTGAATCATTAAGCTGTATTATTTTTAAAATAAAATTGCTTTTCGCCAAAAAATACTGGGAAAAGTTCTGCTAAACTGCCAGCTAAAGGACCTTCTCGCAATTCTTTTTCAGTGACCCAAAACAAGGGTTGTTCCGTTTCTTCTGGTAGTTCATCCGCTGTTTCTGCAATGAATAATGTGGCTAATTCCCGCGCACCCGAACAATCATTCAGCCATTCTGCAACACCTACTAATTGTGGTTTCAGCACTAATCCTGTTTCTTCAAGGAGTTCGCGAACCATGGCTGTTTCCATGCCCTCGTTTTTTTCAACATGTCCGCCAGGGAACGTCCAACCAGGCCAATCCTTTTTTTGTCGTTCCTGCACAAGGATTTCATTTTTCTGATTTCTAATCATACATAATGTTGTTAATTCCACTTCAAAATTCTGCTTCATTTGGCACCTCATCATTTTTTCCTTCGTTAAGGTTACGATACAGAAAAACAGAGAGAGATTCAACTAAGAATTTTCTCTGTTTTATCATCTAGCTCTTTAATAAGTCGTATTGCGATTGATATAAATGATGATATAACGCATGTTTTGCCATTAGTTGATCATGAGACCCTTCTTCCACAATACGACCACCATCAATATAGAAAATTTTATCGCTATTTTTGATGGTAGAAAGCCGATGAGCAATAATAAACGATGTCCGTCCTTTTAGAAGTTGTTGTAGTCCTTCTTGTAACAATTCTTCTGTTTTTGTATCAATACTGGAGGTTGCTTCGTCTAAAATTAAAATTTTGGGATCTGCCAGTAAAGCACGAGCAAATGAAATTAATTGGCGTTGTCCTGCCGAGAGTGTACTACCCCGCTCTTCCACAACTGTTTCATAGCCATCTTTTAAATCCTTGATAAAGTCGTGCGCACGAACAATTTTTGCGGCTTGGATAACTTCTTCCTCTGTGGCTGCTAAATTTCCGTACCGAATGTTTTCAATAATTGTTCCTGAAAAAATAAACGTATCTTGAAGCATTACCCCCATTTGTTTTCTTAACGAACGGAGTGTCACATCGCGAACATCATAACCATCAATTTTAACGGCCCCTTCATTCACATCATAAAAACGACTTAACAAATTGATGATTGTTGTTTTACCCGCACCTGTTGGCCCAACCAAGGCGATTGTTTGTCCTGGCTCAATATGAAAACTAACATCGGTCAAAATATTTTTTCCTTCTTCATAACGGAAATAAACATGCTGAAAGTCAACGGTTCCTTTAATTGGCGGCAACGCAATAGCGTGCGGCGCATCTTGAATTTCTGGAACAACATCCATCGTTTCAAAAATCCTTTCCAAATAGGCAGTTGCAGTAATCAGAGAATTGTAGAAGTTACCAATATTGATGACTGGATTCCAAAAGTTATTGATATAACCGATAAAAGCAATTAGCGTCCCAGTAGTAACGGACACACCTAATTGACGGATTCCTACGAAATAGATAAAACAAGTCGTAATGACGGATATATTTTGCACTGCTGGCCATAATAAATACTGGACACGCACAGCTTTCATAAAGGATTGACGATATTCTTCGCTTACCTCGTTAAAAATCTGGAAATTTTCATCTTCTCGTGCAAAAGATTGTGTAATTTTAATTCCTGAAATACTTTCATGAATATAGGCATTTAAGTTTGATTGTTTATTGCTAAGCTCTTGGTAAGCTTTCCGTTGTTTCCCTTGAATAAATAGAACCATCACGAACAACACAGGCAATAGCAGTAAACTGTATAAGGTTAATTTCACATCAATAAATAACATGAAAATTAAGGTAATAATCACATTAAATAAATCAGAAATTAAATTGATCAATCCGTTACTTAATAAATCACTTAACGTATTGATGTAATTGACCACCCGAATTAAGATTTTCCCATGCGGCCGACTGTCAAAGTAAGAAAATGGTAATTTTTGTAGATGCTCAAAAATTGAAAAACGCATATCTTTTAAAATATCTTGTCCAATTTCTGTGATGGCATATATCCGATAGCGCATACACCAACCAATAATCACCAAGGAAAATAGGAAAATAGCTCCTAGTATCAAGAGTAACGAGAGATTCTTTTGTGGAATTACTTGGTCAATCGCAATTTTAGTAAAGTAAGGGCCTAACATACTTGCCAGATTAGCTAATATGATGACAAATAATGTTTTAAAAACAGCTTTTTTGTAAGGCTTAATATAGGCGCCTAATCGTTTATAGTGGGACCAATTAAATTCTTTTTCTAAAGTCTCATCTACATCAAACGTATTTCTAGCCACGCGACTCACCTTCCTTTGTCAGACCTAATTGTTTTTGATATACGTCAAAATATTTGCCTCTTTGTTCGACTAATTCGCTATGCGTACCGCTTTCTACCACACGGCCTTTTTCCATCATCAAAATTAAATTGGCCTCTCTCACAGAAGAAATTCGGTGGGCAATAATAAATGTCGTTTTCTTTTCCGTCAAACGACCTAGTTCTTTTTGAATTTTTGATTCTGTTTCCATATCAACAGCGGAAGTTGTGTCATCTAAAATTAAAATAGCTGGATCTTTGGTTAAGGCACGGGCCAGTGAAATCCGCTGTTTTTGGCCACCAGATAGGCCAACGCCGCGTTCACCAACAATTGTTGCATAACCTTCGGGCATTCTGGAAATAAAGCTATGGGCATCAGCAATTTCAGCCATCATTTGCACTTGTTCCAAGTTAGCCAATGTGTTACCAAAAGCAATGTTATCTTCTATTGTATTGGAAAAAAGAAAGACATCTTGCATAACCATGGAGATATTTTCTCGCAATTTACGAACAGAATAGCTTTTAGCATCTTTTCCATCAATATAAACAGTGCCTTTTGTTGGATCATAGAACCGAGCGATTAAGTTAACTAAAGTGGTTTTGCCTGAACCAGTTTCCCCTAAAATACCAATTGTTTCACCAGGTTTTGCTGAAAATGAAACATCCGATAAAATGGGGGTTTCTGGATCATCTGAAAAATGAAAGGACACGTGATCAAACGTCACATAGCCTTGGATTGGTTCTGCTTCTTTTTCCCGAGCAATGGGAATCTTCGGTTTCGTTGCTAATAACTGACGAATTTTAATGGACGATGCCGTAAAGCGTTGCACATCATTGATCAACCAGCCACTCATTCGCATCGGCATGTTCAACATCCAGAGAAAACCGTTAAAGGCCACTAAATCACCAATTGTCATCCGACCTTGAATTACAAAGAGGCCACCAAGAACTAAGGCAATAACATTTAAACTACCTGCAAAACCGTCTAACCACGGTAAATATTTTTTTGAGACATCTGCAGAAGCCATATTCCATTTTTTATAGTCTTCATTGTGCTTGTTAAACTTTTCAATTTCATAAGGTTCTTGAGAAAAAGCTTTAACCACCCGATTTCCACCAATATTTTCTTCGACCATCGAATTTAGCCGAGAAAAACTTTCCCGGATCTCAAAAAATACCGGATGCGATTCCTTCGACATTTTTTGTGTTAACAGAAAAATCAAAGGCGTAATTAAAATTAATGCCAGCATCAATTGCCAATTGATCGTCCCCATCACAATCACGGCTGCGATGAACCATAAAATACATTCTAAGAGGTTATAAGTGACCCAAGAAACAAAATGGCGGATAGCGTCTGTATCCCCTGTCATTCGCGCCATAATATCGCCAACACGTGTATGATTAAAGAAATCAAAATCTAATTCTTGAAGTTTGACATACATATCTTTTCTTAAGTCAAATAACGCAGATTGTCCAACCGATTCAAACAAGACTTGATAACTATAACGAACAACTGTCCGAATAACGGTCACCCCAATCATAATCCCAAGAATTGGGACAAGCTCTTCAGTTTTCCCCTGATTGATTACTTGGTCTACAATTCTGCCAGATAACAATGGAATAATAACAATTAAAATAGCGTTAATAACGACAAAAATAACAGCTAGCAGTAACTTATTCTTATTTTTTTTAGCATATTGCCAAATCCATTCAAAACTATTCATTTTCTCCCCTACTCTCTCTTGTTTTTATGGACGTGTATAAGATTACTGTTTTTTTATAGGAAAAGAAATGGGCATTCTTGTATATTTTGATGTACAATATAGTATAGAAAGCGGATACAAGTAGGAGTGATTTTTTATGAACTACACAAATAGTCGAACGTTTAATCCTGAAATTTTATATGCCTTCGATCCTTGGAACGAAGAGACCCACCCTTATAATTGTCATCATCATGAATTTCTGGAAATATCTATTCTTTTAGAAGGTGAATCTGAATATATTGTTCAAGGGCAACAGTACCATGCCACTGCTGGTACGGTGTTTCTTTTTAATCCGCGAACGGAACATGGTGAGCAACAAAAAGTAGGAACTTACTCACATCAACTACACATTGGCATTTCAAATCTCTATTTAGAAGGCTTAGCGCGAAACGTATTTCCAAATAAATCAGCTTTATTAGATTTGAGTCATTTACATGGTGCTTTTTTAGAAAAAGCTTGGCAAATTGTTCATGAATTAAACCATCAAGAAGTTGAATCAGCGTTACAAATTAAAGCTTTAGTTATTGAACTATTGGTTTATATTTTAAGAAGCTTAGCAGTTGATCAAGAAAATAAAATTGAAACTCGGCTATCGAAAACGGAAAAAAGAAAACGAAATTTAGTCAATCATACGATTTATTATCTGGAAACGCACCATGACGAAGAAATTACTTTGGAACAGTTAGCTGAAATGTTATATGTTACCCCGACTTATTTGTCGAAAACCTTTAAAGCGGCCACAGGCGTTGGGCCAATCAATTATTTAATTCAAATCCGCTTAAACCATGCGAAAGAATTGCTGAAAAATGATTCCTTAAGTGTCAAAGAAGTGGCAAAAACGGTTGGTTACGAAGATGCCTATCATTTCAGTAAATTATTCAAAAAATATTATGGAAAATCCCCTTCACAATTTTAAGATAAAAAAACAAGGAATCGTCGGCTTCATTGCGTCCGTTTCCTTGTTTTTGCTTTACGTTGACTCTTTTAACTGTTTCGTCATTGTATAATCGGTATGACGTTCATTTCCCATATAAAAATCATGTTCATCTGTTTTGACGAAGCCTAATGATTGATAAAATTTTTGCGCTGAATGATTATGTTCCCAAACACCTAACCAAACCGTCTCTTTTTCTGCTTCTTCTGCTAATTCAATTGCTTTCGTAATCAAATGTTTGCCTAAGCCTAAACGCTTAAAAGATTTACGAATATAAATGCGCTCAACTTGTAACGCTTGTGGATGTTGATAGGTAATCTGAGCATCACCGTGATTTAATTTCACATAACCTGCAAGTTCATTATTATAAAAAGCAAAGAAATATTGCGAATCTTTATGTAAGATTTCGCTTTCTAAAACTGCTGGACTAAATTTCCTCTCATAATGTGCCTGTAAATCCTCTTCGTTTTCGCCATCTCCATAAGTATCTGCAAAAGTCTCTTGGCAAATGGCCTCTAATTCTGGTACGTCTGCGACGGTACACTCTCTAATAAATACTGACATACTAAAACTCCTTTGTAGATTAAATCAACTGTTTAATTAAAATTAAACAAGGATTCCAAGCGTCCCATAATGTCGGAAAAACCTCAAGGCGCTTAAAACCCAATGATTCGTAAAAACGAATAGTATGATCGTACACGGAATAATTTCCTTCGTCAACTGTTTTGACTTGAATAAAAAAATAGTTATTTTTAGAATACGTTTCCACGCTTTCTATCAATAACTTGCCGACACCTTTGCGATGATACCGCTTTTTAACTGCCATACAATGGATTTCTACTGTATCTTTACTTGTTTCTGAAAGTGTTATAAAACCGAGTATTTTATTCTCTACATCCTTTGCCACCCACATAGGTAAAGTACTAGCTATATCGATATACTTACGGGTCTCTTTTTCAAGGCCAAACCATTCTGGAAGATTAAACAATACCTCTTGTGCTATCTGAGTCTTTTTATCTGCATTTTTTTCCCTCATAATTGTGAATTCTTTCAATTTACAACCTCCTTTTTGTTTACATAACAAAATTATTGTATACACGATCCTTTTTATTAAATAATAGCATAAGTAGTTTAAAAATGTAAGCTAGTCATTTATTCTTTATTATTTCCTTAAACCGACTCCTTTTTTCACTTAATCTGCCCTTCCTTTATTTTTTTCTGTTAAACTAAACGTATTAAGTCTATGAGGAGCGTGCGTATATGGATTATCTGAACACCTATAAGCGGTTGCTAGCATTGGCAGATGCAGGTCTTTTTTACGGGAAAGATGCTTTTGATCAAGAACGTTACCAAGAACTACGGGAACTTACGTTACAACTTATTAGCGCAACCGGACACGAAGCGACTGTCTTGCCCGACTTAGAAAAAATCTTAACTAAAGAGGAAGGTTATCCAACACCGAAAGTAGATGTTCGCGGTTTAATAAAAAAAGAGAATCGTTTTTTATTAGTTGAAGATTTACGGACCAAAGAATGGTCATTACCTGGTGGCTATGCCGAAATTGGCTACTCCCCTAAAGAAAATATTGAAAAAGAAGTATTGGAAGAAACTGGCTTAGTTGTTACAGCAAAAGAATTGCTTGCTGTTTATGATACAGATAAACGAAAAGACATTCCTCAACTATTTCAGTACTATAAAATGATCTTTTCTTGTGAGATTTTAGAAAATCATCCCTTTGAAAAAAACATTGAAACCTCGAATTGTGCTTATTTTTCTTTAGATAATCTCCCCCCTCTTTCTATCAAACGAACAACGAAAGAGCAATTAATGGCATTAATGAACCAAACAACTGGAGCGCTTAGTGACTAACAAAAAGGATGAAGAACTTCTGTTCTTCATCCTTTTTCTATTATTAATTACATATTTTCTAAAGCGGCTTGGGCTAATAAGTTTAAGTAGTTCCAAGGGCGATCAAAATGTGGTTGGAAGAAGAAATCAGAAATCGCTAAATCTTCGACAGTCATTTTATTTTGGACCGCTAATGATAAAGTATTGGCAGATTGTGTGATATCATATTTAGACATCAATTGACCACCAACAATGCGTTGTGTTCCTTTTTCATAAACTAATTCCATCAGAACTTTTTCAGTTGTTGGCATAAACTCTGGACGATAGTTATCTTCGAAAACAGTTGCTTCGACATCTAGTCCGTTTAATTTGGCACTTTCTTTTGTCACACCTGTTGAACCAATTTTCCAACCGAATAAATATAAGCCAGAAGTTCCCTGTGTGCCACGATAAGCCAATTTTTGTTCAGTCAAATTACGACCTACTAGCATACCTTGACGAACAGCATTCGTTGCTAATGGGATATAATTTTTTGTTTGACTTGGGTTGTAGTGAACAACTGCACTATCACCCGCAGCAAAAATATCAGGATTGCTTGTTTGCATATACTCATTGACTTCGATTGCACCATTTGGTAACATGTCAACTTTATCTTTTAATAATTCTGTATTTGGACGGAAACCAACACACATAATCACCATATCTGCTTCGAATTCTTGACTTGGTGTAATGACTTTTGCTACTTTTCCTTGCTCATCTGCTACGAATTGTTGGACATTTTCACCTAAAGCTAAATTAACGCCACGATCAACTAATTCTTTTTCTAGAACATCTGTGAATGGCTTATCTAAATATTTATTTAAAATGCGGTCTAACCCGTCAACTAAAGTAACTTGTTTACCTGATTCTACAAAAGCTTCTACTAATTCAATACCAATATAACCGCCACCAACGACAACGACACGTTTGGCATCTTTCGCTTTTTCGATGATCACGTTGGCTTGTGAATAGTTCTTACATAATAAAATATTTTCAGCATCAATTCCTGGAATTGGTGGAATAATTGGCCAAGAACCAGTTGTCATTACTAATTTATCATAAGAAACGGTCTCTGTTGCACCCGTTTGTAAGTTTTTCGCTATAACAGTTTTGTCGTCCACGTTGATTTCTTCAACATTGTGTTCCATCTTCACTGTTGCTCCTAAAGAAGCCAGTTCTTCTGGATTTGAATAAAATAGATCAGCAGCATTTTTAACTACGCCTCCAACGTACAAGGCAATTCCGCAAGATAGGAAGGAAATATTGTCATTTCTTTCATATACAGTGACTTCCGCCTCCGGGTGATTTGCTAAAATACTTTTAACTGCTGAAGTTCCAGCATGGGTACATCCTACGACTACGACTTTCATGTTGTAAATCCCTTCTTTCACAATCTTTGTTTTGCAGAGGTGACGTCTCCCTCTGTCTGTTTAAAATATATCAGAGGAATCAAGCTTATTCGAGTTCTATGCTTGTGAATCGCATATAAAAAAATTCACAAACTGTTGCTAATTCTTAATAATAGCTAGTTAATTTTTTGTTTTTAAGAATTTAAAAGTCAATAACCACACAAAAAAACAAGCATAAGAGTGAAAACTCTTACGCTTGTGAAATTTGCCTAGACAAGTGACTTATCTTTTGATAAATTTTTAACAGTATGTAATTTTTTACACATTCTCCTGTTGTGCTTGTTGGCAATCTGGACATAATCCATATAATTCTAAACGATGTTCATTAATTTCGAAGCCTGTTAATTTACTAGCGGCCATTTCAACGTCCTCTAACCCTGGATAATGAAAATCAACGATTTTACCACATTTTTGACAAATCACGTGATAATGTTTCTTCGAACTAAAATCAAAACGACTAGATGCATCGCCATAACTCATTTCTTGAACGAAACCGATTTCAGTAAATAAACGTAGATTGTTGTAAACCGTTGCTACACTCATATTTGGAAAATGATCTTCTAGTGCGCGATAAATTTCATCAGCTGTTGGGTGTGTATGATTTTCGATTAAATATTCCAAGATAGCATAACGTTGCGGAGTAATTCGGATATTGGCTTCTTTTAATTCAGCAAGTGCATTTTTAACCAATACGTTGTCCATCTTTGTATCCCTCCCCTGTCTATCTTTCTTAAATAATACTATTTCTTATTACGATTGACAAGAATTATTGTAGGATTCTCGTGGAAAAAACGAGCATTTTACTAAACTAAGAGAAATGCTCGTTTTTTGGCGTGTTTTTTATTCTGGAAATTCGTAAAGAGCTGTCGAAAGATAACGTTCACCGTTATCCGGAACCAACGCTAAGACACGTTTGCCTGCGCCTAATTCGACTGCCAAATCAATGGCAGCTTTAATTGCTGCCCCTGCTGAAATCCCCACAAGGATGCCTTCTTTTGGCCCCATTAAACGAGCAGTTTCTAACGCGTCTTCACTAGAAACGGCGGCAACTTTTTGATAAACGGTGGTGTCTAAAACGTCTGGGACAAAGCCAGCACCTATTCCTTGGATTTTATGTGGACCTGGTTCGCCACCTTCTAAAACAGGCGACTCCGTTGGTTCTACTGCAACAATTTCAATATCTGGAAAAATCCGCTTCAATTCATGGCCAACTCCTGTAACGGTTCCCCCAGTGCCAACACCAGAAACAAACGCATCTAAGCCACGTTTACCAAAGACATCAACAATTTCTTTTCCTGTTTTTTGTTCATGTACCATTGGATTAGCTGGATTATTAAATTGCAAAGGCATGAAGTACCCGTGTTCTTCTGCTAATGCTGTAGCTTTTGCAATTGCCCCTTTCATTCCTTCGGCACCAGGGGTTAATAATAAATCAGCCCCATATGCTTGCATTAATTTGCGGCGTTCAATACTCATAGTATCTGGCATCACAATCTTAACTGGATATCCCAACGCAGCACCTACCATTGCTAACCCAATGCCTGTATTACCACTAGTCGGCTCAATAATCGTTTGTCCAGGTTTTAGGCGACCATCTGCTTCGGCTTGTTGAATCATGCTTAAAGCAATTCGATCTTTCACACTGCCACCAGGATTAAAGAACTCTAGTTTAACAAAAACATCTGCAGCTCCTTCTGGTACCATCCGTTTTAATTTCACAACTGGGCTTTGACCAATTAACTCTGTTACTGATTTTACATAACCTTTAGTCATAATCCTACATCCTCCAATTTTACAAACAATATAATAATTCTTTCTCTAAGCATAGCTCAAAAAAACGATTTCTACCAGAAAAACGAATTTTAGTTTGTGAAAAATTAAATAAAAAAACGGATTATACTCATCAAATAATTGCTGCTGGCCCTACCTATTTTCACGATAAAAGACCTTACAAAAACTACTGCTTTTGTAAGGTCTTTCTTCAACTAAATAATTGCAAAATTAACCGATTTGGATGGTTTGACCCACCGATAAAACAGAATCCAATGTTAATCCATTTAGTGACATTAAATTATCAACTGTCGTTCCAAAACGTGCAGCAATGTCCCACAATGTATCGCCGTTTGCGACAGTGTAACTTTGACTAGCTACAGTTTCTGCTGTTGCTGTTGCAGAAGCCGCTGTATCGATTGTTGTATCAACGGTTCCCGTTGTATCTGAATAACTAGTGGTTTGAGCGACTGGTGCTCCCCAATCATATTGAGTTAAATTATATGCTTCAATTAACCAATTCAATTTTTCGGCATAGCCTGGATCAGTTGCATAACTTCCAGCTAAAGCGGCTGTTGCATCGCGATAACTGCTAGTATTACTCTTCCAAACGCCTGAATAATGGTATGTATCCCCAAAAGCAGTGGAACGAATAACATTGGCATGATCTTGGAACGATTCCGCATAAGAATTATAACTTCTAAATGCTGCTGTGACGGTCACCCATTGTCCGTCTAAATATTCTTTTGTTGGCATATAAACAGATTGTCCATTATAACTTCCTTTTACACCAAACAAGTTATAGTTCGGTGCAGATGCTAACCCAGAACTACCATAACTACTTTCTAGCAACGCTTGAGCAATCATGACGGAAGCATACATATCATTGCTATTGGCAACGGCTGCTGCTGAATTTCCGATTTCATTAATAAATGCTTGCTGGCTCGATTCTGCTTGGGCAGGTACCGCAGCACCAACCACAGGTGCTAAAATCATTGAAGTCCCCGCAACGGCGGTAGCACGTTTATAAGCTTTTTGCTTTTTAAGAGCTTTTTGAATATGTTTACTACTTCTTGTTAACTGTTCGCTCATTCATTTTTCCTCCTCACTGTCTCACTTTTCTATTTTACCGTTAATTTCCTATTGAAACAAGAAATAAACGTATTAAATTTTGAGTTTTAAAATTTCTGTAATGTAATTGAAATCTTGTTTGTATTTAATTAACCCTCTCTACACTTGTGAAAACAACCACTTCTTCTTTTCGTTTTGATGAGATTTTTGTTATTTATCCTCTTACTTTTCTTTATTTATTGTGATAAACTTTTTAATGGACTTGTCACTTTTTGAACAAACTTTATAAGAGAAGTCTGTTTTTTTAGTCAAAACAACTATTACCGAGTAGTTGTTGTATTACAAAATGAATTACATAGAAATGTAGGTGGTTAGATGAAGAAACAACAATCGGGTTTAACAAATCAAGTGACGTTTTTATTAGCGTTAACTTGCGGGGTCGTGGTCGCCAATATGTATTATATTCAACCAATTGGCACCCAAATTGCTCAGGCCTTTCAAGTCAGTATTGGGTCTATTGGTTTTGTTACTATGCTGACCCAATTAGGGTATGCGCTAGGCTTACTTTTTCTTGTTCCATTAGGCGATGTCGTTGATCGCCGCAAATTAATCATTCGAGTAGCCGCACTCTCCTCGCTGTCTCTAAGTGCTGCGTTTTTTGCACCAAGTTTTCTCCTGTTTGCACTCTCTTCTTTTTTTATTGGGTTGCTCTCTATTGTCGCCCAAATTATTATTCCTTATGCAGCGGTCATGGCGGGGCCAGCGAACCGTGGTAAAGTAACAGGTCGAATGCTTGGCGGACTATTGACAGGGATTTTATTGTCTCGAACGATTTCGGGTTTCATTGCTAGTGCAGCTTCTTGGCGAACAGTGTACCTAATCGCCGTAATATTCGTGTTAGCATTGGTCGTTCTACTCCAATTAAAATTGCCCAAAACAGTGATACATACTCAAACTTCAAATCGATTAACTTATTTGGGTTCTTTGAAAAGTCTTCCTAAGCTAATCAAATCGCAACCTTTGTTAAGAGAAGCAACTGTCAATGGCTTTTTTATGTTTGCAACCTTTTCAATCTTTTGGTCTACATTAATTTTCTTTGTTAGTAGTCCAGCTTATTATTGGGGACCGAAAGAAGTCGGTATTCTAGCAATTTTTGGTTTATCGGGAGCTTTCGTAGCACCCATCATTGGTCGTCTATCCGATTATTATCCAGAACGGAAGATTGTTTTGATTGGCCTGTTGATGCAGTTCGGTAGTTTTATCTTACTTTTTCTAGGTGGAACACATGTGGTCTTACTAATCTTAGCAATTATTGTTTTAGATATCGGTACTCAATTTGGGCAAGTAGCCAATCAAACACGCGTCCAAAATTTGGGAGAAGAAGCCAGCAATCGTAACAATACCGTCTTTATGTTTTTCTATTTCATCGGCGGTTCACTGGGTTCATTGATTGGTACATTAATGTGGCAAAACTATGGTTGGTCTGGTGTTACTTTAACTGGTATTGGGTTCCAATTGTTCGCATTATTTTTCCACTTTATGCTCTTTGCTCCCAAAAAGAAATGAAGCAAAAAAACCTGAATGCTATCACAAGCATTCAGGTTTTTTAATGTTTATTTATAGTGATTTATAGGTATTAACCACATTTTCAGGAGTAAAGCCGAATTTTTCAAGAACTAGACCGCCAGGTGCAGAAGCGCCGAAGTGATCAATTGTAATTGTTTTGCCTTCCG
This sequence comes from Enterococcus sp. DIV1758, assembly GCF_051711985.1. Taxonomy (NCBI): domain Bacteria; kingdom Bacillati; phylum Bacillota; class Bacilli; order Lactobacillales; family Enterococcaceae; genus Enterococcus; species Enterococcus sp. DIV1758. The sequence continues at coordinate 1,368,226 of NZ_JBIOOA010000001.1, read as the reverse complement.
TTCCTACATAGCGTTCCCAACCAAAGCTTGCTGCAGCTTCAATTGCCACACGTTTTGTCACAGCTTTAGGTAACACACTTTCTTTATATTCAGCAGATTGTTTTTCAAATAAATCAAAACTTGGCATTGACACGACAGATACATCGATGCCTTCTTCCGCTAATTTCGCTTGTGCTTCCACTGCTAGATTTACTTCAGAACCAGTCGCAATTAAAATCCCTGCTGGTTGTTCACCTTTTTGTGGTGACAATACATAAGCACCTTTTTGAACAGAAGCAGAAGCGTGTTCTAACGTTCCTTCTAAAACAGGTAAGTTTTGACGACTTAGAACTAAAATAGTTGGTGTTTCCGTAGAAGTCATAGCAATTTTCCAAGCAGCAACAGTTTCATTGCCGTCTGCTGGACGAATCACATGAACATTTGGAATGCAACGAACACTTGCTAATTGCTCAATTGGTTCGTGTGTTGGCCCATCTTCACCCACCGCAACAGAGTCATGTGTTAAGACGTAAGTTACAGGAACTTTTTGTAAAGCGGCTAAACGGATTGCTGGACGCAAGTAGTCAGTAAAGACGAAGAATGTCCCGCCATAAACATGGCTACCACCGTGTAATTGAATCCCGTTCATTGCTGCAGCCATTGCAAATTCGCGAACACCAAACCAAATATTACGGCCTTCGTATTGACCAGGTTCGAAATCTTTTTCTGCAGCAATCATTGTATTATTTGAGGCAGATAGATCGGCTGAACCGCCCCAGAAACTTGGAACAACTTTTGAAATAGCTTGAATCGTTTCTTTACTTGTTACACGACTTGCAGCACTTGTTCCTAGTTCATATTTAGGTAATTCTTGTTCCCAACCTTCAGGTAATTGGTTGGCAAAAGCTTCTTTAAATTGTTTGGCTAATTCTGGATGCGCATGTTCATAGTTCTTAAACATCTCATTCCAAGCCTCTTCAGCTTTTTGGCCTTCGTCAATCATCGTTTCTTTAAAACGAGCAGCGACTTCCTCTGGCACAGTAAAGTCAGGGTATTCCCAACCATAAACAGCTTTAGCCGCTGTAATGCCCTCTTCACCAATTGGCGCGCCGTGAACGGAAGATGTTCCTTCTTTTGGTGCTCCGTAACCGATGACTGTTTTAACTTCAATCAGTGTTGGTTTATCTGTTTCAGCTTTAGCCGCTTCAATCGCAGCCTCTATTTCATCTAAATCATTGCCGTCTTTAACTAAAATATGTTGCCATCCGTATGCTTCATAACGAGCCCCAACATTTTCAGTAAAGGCTTTAGAAGTTGGTCCATCTAATGAGATGTCATTTGAATCGTACAAGACAATTAATTTACCTAATTTCATATGACCAGCCATTGAACTTGCTTCTTGAGAAACACCTTCCATTAAATCGCCGTCACCACAAATTGCGTACGTGTAATGATCCATAATAGGGAAACTATCACGATTATAAGTTGCAGCTAAATGCGCTTCAGCCATTGCCATACCAACAGCCATAGCAATCCCTTGTCCTAGAGGTCCCGTTGTTGCTTCAACACCATCTGTGTGGTGCACTTCTGGATGCCCTGGTGTTTTACTATCCCATTGACGGAAATTTTTCAAATCGTCAATTGTTACGTTGTATCCTGATAGATGTAATAAGCTGTACAACATTGCAGAGCCGTGGCCTGCTGAAAGTACAAAACGATCACGATCAACCCAGTTTCTAGAAGTTGTTGGGTTCACCTTTAAATGTTTTGTCCAAAGTGCATACGCCATTGGGGCAGCACCCATTGGTAAACCAGGATGTCCTGAGTTCGCTTTTTGTACGGCTTCAATACTTAATGTCCGGATTGTATTAACGCCCAATTGATCTGTCTTGTCAAACAAAAAAATCATCTCCTAATTTAGGTTTTTTTTACCTTTATTCATAGTGTAGCTTATTTCGACAATGAAAGCAATTACTTTCTGTTGTGAAGTCCTTTTTCACGTTGAATTTGTTTTAGTTTTTCAGGAGTCACATCGGTCCCTTCTTGATCCACGACCTTCATTCCTTCGATATGGTGACGCATCCCTCCACGAAATGCTTCTAAATACTCTTTACGTAATTCTTGTTGTTCGACTTTTTCTTTCGCACTAAGTTCTTCCACTTTTGCTTTATTCGCTAATTCATTTATACGGGCAATTTTTTCTTTCGATAACATCAAAATCCCTCCTTACTCTCACTGTCTATATTATAAGAACTGCCTTAAAAAAACAACTATATTCTGATATTTATAAAACACGAACGCTTGTTTGATTTCGTTCGCATTTTATGGTACACTAATTTTATCAATTGAAAGAAGGTGCGGGTTTTGGCGAAACGTACAGAAACAAGACAATTAGAAGTACTTAAATATATATACGAACAAGTCGAATTAAAGGGTTATCCGCCAACCGTTCGCGAAATTGGGAAGGCTGTTGATTTATCCTCAACTTCTACCGTTCACGGACATTTAGCTCGTCTTGAAAAAAAGGGTCTAATCTTACGTGACCCAACAAAACCGCGAGCAATCGAATTAACACCAGAAGGCTTGGAAAAGATCGGAATTCAACCGACAACTATTCCGATGTTAGGTGTCGTAACTGCTGGTGAACCAATTTTAGCGGTGGAAGAAGCATCAGATTTCTTCCCGTTACCTCCTGATTTACGTACAGAAGAAAATGCTTTATTTATGTTGACGATTCGAGGAGAAAGTATGATTAACGCAGGTATTCTAGATGGCGACCAAGTGATTGTTCGTAAGCAATCGAATGCCAATAATGGCGACATCGTAATCGCAATGACCGATGAAGATGAAGCAACCTGTAAACGATTCTTCCGAGAAGTAAATCATATCCGCTTGCAGCCTGAAAATGATGCATTAGCGCCTATTCTTTTAGATAACGTTACAATTTTAGGTAAAGTTGTTGGTTTATATCGGAATCATATTTAATAAAAAAAAGGAAGTCACTCCGTTGAGCGGCTTCCTTTTTTGCTTGTTAACAAGTAAATAGCCTTTTGAGCTTCCTCGATAACCTCTGCTTCAGTTTCTACAGAAAGTAGATAATTTAAAGCTTCTAAACTTTGCTCGGGTTCTCTTTTTGCGAGCTGACCTAACGACCAAGCAGCTGTTCCGCGAATGACAGGACGCTGATCATTTAAACAGAGAATAATTTGTGGGATAGCTTCACGGCCGCCCAAATTCGCTAACGCAATTAAAGCATTTCGTTGCAATGGTTTTTTGCCACGCCAAGAGCCTGCTAAGTGTCCGAATTGCTGTTTAAACTCTTTATTGGAAATAGTTAATAACGGTGCCAATTTGGGATAGACTTCTTCAATCTTTGGTTCCATCTCTTCATGAAAATGAAAATCTTTTCCTTTATTATAAGGGCAAACCAGCTGACAAATGTCGCAACCATAAATGACGTTACGCATTTTTTTCCGATACTCTTCAGGCATCATGCCTTTTGTTTGCGTTTGATAAGACAAACATTTTTGAGCATTCATTCGACCGTCCCCTAACAAAGCCCCTGTAGGACACCCTGTGATACAACGAGTACAATCACCGCAACCATTTGGAACAGGTTCATCTGGTTCAAATTGAATGTTGGTGGTCACCTCACCTAAATATACAAAGGAACCAAATTCTTCGGTAATCAGTAGACCATTTTTACCAATGAATCCTAAACCCGCCCGCTGAGCAACAGCGGTGTCAACATATTCGCCAGTATCTACTTGCGGCCGAAAGCGCCAGTGTTCTTTTTCTGCTTCAGTGGCAGCTTGCTCTTCAATAAAAGCAATTAATTTTTGCAACCGATCCTGCAAAATGTGATGATAATCAATTCCCCAAGAGGCTCGCGCAAATTGTCCACGCTTTTCATCTCTAGGCATTTTTTCCTGAGCTTTGGTGGGATAAGCTAAAGCAATGGAGATAATACTTTTAGGATGCTCAAACGTTTTTTCTGGGTAAATTCGTTCTTCCACATTTTGATGTTCAAACCCCGAGTTATATCCTCGCTCTCGTTGTTCATGCAGAGAATCTTCTAATTCAATAAATGGTTCAGCATGAGTAAAGCCGATTTTATCGATGCCTAAACGTTGACTCTCTTGAATAATTTTTTCTTTCAATGTTGGCATTGCTCATGCCTCCCTTCATTTTATTATTTATCGTTTCGATGATACGTTTCATAGTCATGTGCATAGAGATTTTTCTCGTCCACGACGCCGGGAACAGTGGCAACTTTTTCCCAAACAGACCAGTCGATTTCTGGAAAGAAGGTGTCGCCTTCAAACGTTTCATGAATCATCGTCCGATATAAGACATCGCATGCGGGAATCAGTTCTTTAAAAACGACAGAACCTCCACCAATAACGGTCACACCTTCATAGTTGTCAGCATACGCAAGAATTTCCTCTACGGAATGCATAACCAAAACGCCTTCAGCTTGGTAATCCGGATTACTGGTAAGAACAATCGTTGTTCGATTTGGTAACGGACGACATCCCATACCTTCGAAAGTTGCACGTCCTAAAACCAATGTATTATGAATTGTTTTTTCCTTGAAAAATTTCAAGTCGTTGGGTAAATGCCAAGGCAATTTGCCTTCTTTACCAATCACTCCTTGTTCATCTTGGGCCCAAATAGCTGCTAACATAGCTTCTCTCTCCTTTTTTATACGGCAATCGGCGCTTTAATCGTTGGATGTGGGTCATAGCCTTCTACTTTAATATCTTCCATATCAAAATCAAAAACAGAAGCCTTGTCTGGATTCAAAACGAGCGTTGGGAAAGAACGAACTTCTCGTGATAATTGTTCTTGCATTTGCTCCACATGATTTTGATATAAGTGGGCATCTCCTAGCGTGTGTACAAACTCCCCCACTTCTAAACCTGTTTCATGTGCAATCAGATGTGTCAATAAAGCATAGCTTGCAATGTTAAAAGGAACACCTAAAAAAACATCGGCACTGCGCTGATAAAGTTGACAGCTTAATTTTCCTTCATTTACATAAAATTGAAACATAGTGTGACAAGGCGGCAACGCCATTGAAGGCACATCTTCTGGATTCCAAGCGGAAACAATTAAACGGCGAGAATCAGGATTGGTTTTAATCATTTCAATCACATTAGCTAATTGATCAATAAAGCTACCATCTTTGGTTTCCCAGTGACGCCATTGCGCACCATAAATATTCCCTAATTCACCATATTTTTCTGCAAATTCTTCATCGTTTAAAATGGCGTCACAGAATTTTTGATGTTCTTCTTTGTATTGTTCTGCAAACGCTGGATCTTGTAAGACACGATGCCCAAAATCCGTCATGTCTGGTCCTTGATAATCTGCGCTTTTTACATAGCGTTCGAACGCCCATTCATCCCAAATATGATTATTTCGCTCTAACAAATAACGAATATTCGTGTCGCCTTTTAAAAACCACAATAACTCACTTTTAATCAAGCCAAACGGTACTCGTTTGGTTGTTAGTAAGGGAAATCCTTTGGCCAAATCAAAACGCATTTGATAGCCAAATAAACTATACGTCCCAGTTCCTGTACGGTCTTCTTTAAAATGACCTTCTTCTAAAATCTTTTTTCCTAGCGCTAAGTATGCTTCTTCCATCTTATTCCCTCCGTCTCTTAATCCGCGTATTCACTCAAGTATTCCCAACGATTCATTTTTTCTTCTAACAATTGTTCCGTTGCAGTTACTGCTTCTTGCAATTCTTGTAAACGAACAAAATCATCACCCTGATGATTCATTTCTTCAGTTAATGTTTCTAATTTCGTTTCTAATTGTGTGATATCTTCTTCAATTGTTGCCCACTCTTTTTGTTCCATATAAGTCAGCTTTGTTTTTTCTTTCTTTTCTGTCGATGCTTCTTTTACTGGTTTATTGAGCGGTTTTTCTTTGACCTTTTCTTGTTCTTTTTGGTTCGCCAAATATTCACTCATCGTGCCATAAAATGATAGGATCTGACCATTTCCTTGAAAAACTAACAATTTATCCATTGTTTTATCCAAGAAATAACGGTCATGAGAAACCGCAATTACCGCTCCTTTGAACGTTTGAATATAATCTTCTAAAATGGTCAACGTATCAATGTCTAAATCGTTGGTTGGCTCATCCAATAATAACACGTTAGGCTGACTAATTAATAATTTTAAGAGATATAACCGGCGTTTTTCTCCACCAGACAGTTTGCCAATCAGTGTGCCATGCATAAAACGAGGAAATAAAAAGCGCTCTAACATTTCAGCGACCCCAACGCTGCTTCCATCACTGCGTTTCACTTCTTCTGCTGCTTCTTGCAAATAAGCAATCATCCGTTGATTAGGATCCATTTCTTCGTTTTGCTGGGTATAATAGCCAATTCGGACGGTTTCACCGATACTATATAGGCCACTCTCTAAAGGAATGCGGCCAGCTAAAATATTTAATAACGTGGATTTGCCTGCACCGTTTTTACCAGTAATGCCAATTCGATCGTTTGCTTGAATGAGTAAATTAAAGTCTTTCAAAAGCTGTTTGTGATCAATGGCATAATTTCCTTCCTTGATTTCCAGAACTTTTTTCCCTAAACGCTGCGTGGCAAAGTCTGCTTCTAAGGTGCCATTGGTTTGTACCTGATGCAAGTTTTCTTTTAAATCCTGAAACCGATCAATTCTTGCTTGCTGTTTCGTTCCTCGTGCTTGAACGCCCGCTCGCATCCACGCTAGTTCTTGTTTGAAGAGCCGTTTTCTTTTTTCTTCTTGCTCTACAGCGACGCGTTCACGTTCGGCTTTTTCCATTACATACGTTTCATAGTTTCCTTTGTATTCATACAGTTTTCCAAAAGAAAGTTCGAAAATCCGATTGGTTACTCGATCTAAAAAGTAGCGGTCATGGGTCACCATTAAAACCGCACCACGATAGTTATTTAAAAAGTTTTCTAGCCATTCAATCGTTTCATAATCCAGATGGTTCGTTGGTTCATCCAATAACAGTAAATCAGGCGCTTCAATTAAGACTTGCGCCAAGCTTACTCGTTTTAACTGCCCACCAGAAAGCTCACCTATTTTCTTTTCCAATGTGGGAATGCCTAATTTTTGTAAAATAATTTTTGCATTGGTATCTGCTGTCCAAGCATCTTGTTTATTCATGGCTTCTTCTGCTTGCGTGTAACGTCTTTGAACCCCTTCGTCTAAACCATTCTCACTTAAAGCAGCTAACGCTAATTCATAATTTTTGACCGCTTTTATGATTGGGCTGTCTCCCTGAAACACGGCTTCTGCAATCGTAATATTCTCGTCAAATGTTTGATTCTGGGAAAGGTACCCAATTTGATAATCACTTGGCTGCTGAATCGCAGCAAAATCACCATCACCGCTATCTACGCCAGCAATAATATTTAATAAACTGGTTTTCCCTGTGCCGTTAATCCCAATTAAACCAATGCGATCTTTTTCATGAATCAAAAAAGAAAGATGATCAAATAGTGTTTTTTCCCCATATGTTTTGGTTAAATCTGTTACTTTTAATTCTTTCACCGACACTACCAACTCCTTCTATTTTGGTCTTGCTTATTGTATCAAAAATTGGATTATAAAAAAAGTGCATGAGATAAAAATCGTCTTGGTTTCATCTCATACACTATTACTTATTCTTTATTAAAATTTTTAACAAATCGTTTCAGCGGAACGTTATTCACTTCGCCGCTAATCGAATAACTCTCTAATAAATTGACATTTTTTCGTAACTCGTTCGCTTCGATAATTGAAATGCGTTCAGATTGTTCATAATGATCAATCATCCGTCGTTCTTCTTGGAAGCCTAATAATAGGTCTTTGACATAGTCTGTCTCCGTATGAACAATATACGAATCAATAAATTCGCCTTTTTCAAACTTATGGGCTAAATCCAAGCGTCCGTCAATGAAGAAATCAATTAAATCATCATCATAGACACCGCGCAAATTATCTAAACTCTTCAGAATAACTTGAGAATTTCTTAGAAAAACTTGGCGAATATTTTCTAGTTCTTCATTTCGTAATTCTTTTTCTTCTTCAGAAGCTTCACCACGATTGAAAAATAGCTTAGGATGTAAAAGAATCGAAATGATTTGTCGAGCAAATAATAACCAAAAGCCTACAATCGATAATAATTGTTTGGCAATCGACCGTTGCATCCGTGTAATCAAGCGTTGATACATACGATAACTTCTGACACTAATTTCTCCTTGTTTCAGACTTTCTTCTAGGCCGTCTCGTTCAATGGACACAATTAACGTCCGCAACTCTTGCACTTCTTGTTTTCGTTCTGCACTTAGCTGCTCGGTATACAATTCTTTTAAACGATCCTGATAATTTTCAATGACCGCATTCATTTCACCACGAGGATTCTCTTCATTTTGCTGTTTTAAGACATCAATGACATCACGTAATAAATCAATTTCGACTGACTCTTCATTTTCCACTTCTGTCTCTGAATCAGTTAAAAATGGTAAAACTAGAATCCCGCCAATCAGAGTCACCAAAATAACACAAGCCGTAATGAATAGTAATAACGGTCGTTCTTTAAAATGCTCCCCGTTAATCGCTGTTGGCAAAATAAAGATGGTGGCTAAACTCACTGTTCCTTTAACACCGCCAAAAGTTAAAATCAGCATTTCATTCATTGCGTTTTTAACTTTCTTAAGTCCATGTTGAAGCGTGTAAACACTGAAAATGGCTAAGAAACGAATCAAAAAGACAACGGCGCTAATAATTAGAACAACCATTAGTAGGAACCAGTTTGAATATTGTTGGTCAATCCAAATTGGCGAAAACACTTGAGAAAGTTCAATTCCTAAGAATAAGAAAACTAAGGCATTTAAGGTGAACTCAATCATACTCCAAATACTTTCGCCAACATTTGACAGCTCTGCTTCAAAAAGCGAAACTTTTTTCAAACTAGACGCTTGCATAATTCCAGCAATCACAGCAGCAATAATTCCAGAAACGCCAATCAACTCTGAAATTAAATAAGCAATAAATGGCAAGAGTAATTCAATCAACAAGTAGCCTGTAACATCTTTTGCCACTGCAGTTTCAAGTAAATGAACAATTTGCTGTTTTAATAGAACTAACACGATTCCGACTACCGCTCCACCAATACTGGAAATAACCAAGGTCCCTGCCGCTTCCACCGGCGAAAATGACCCCGTTAATAAAGCCGCTAATGCAAATTGAAAGGCTGTAACGCCTGATGCATCATTAATGAGTCCTTCACCAGATAAAATGTTCATCGAACGTTCAGGAATGTCAATTCGACCTGATAACGAACCTACCGCCACCGCATCCGTTGGTCCTAGAGCCGCTCCAAAAGCGAAGCAAGCGGCTAATGGTAAAGTAGGCAAAATCATATGCAGGGTCCAGCCGACTCCGACTAAAGTGATTAACACACCAAAAAAGGCCAAGAAAAGAATCATCCCGAAATTTTTCATCATTGCTTTCAGATTGATTAGCTCCCCTTCTCTAAATAAAAGCGGTGCAATAATCATTACTAAAAACACTTCAGGCTCAAATTCAATTTCCTGCCCCATTTTAGTTAAACCAATTAGAACACCTACAATAATTTGCACAATTGGCAGCGGAATGACGGGAACAATCCGGTTGAATATGTTTGAGAAGGTAATAGACAGTGCAAAAACAATGATTAGAAAGGTAAATTCCATCCTATCATTCCCTTCTATATTAAATTTTTATTGACTTACCGATCAAAACATTTAAGTAATTTTTTCTTTTTAAGAATAATTTTCTTTTCGACTTCTTCTAACTCAGAACTGCGTTCGCAAAGTTCCAATTGAGCGCGTCGTGCTTCTAAACGAAGAAGTTCTCCTTTAATTAATTCAATTTTTTTGTAGCGTAAGAAATTTTTCTTTTGCATACGTTCTGCAAAGTGTTGTCGTTTTTCTTCAGGGATTGCTTGATATTTCTTTTTCAAGTCAGCGACACACTTTTCAAATTCTTCACTCACCGAAACAACTTCCTTCCAAAATTTAATCTGACTAATTATAACAAATTTTACCAAAAGTACAAGCAAAATTGCTTTCTTTTTTTCAAAAGAAATTCAGACAAAACTTAACGCGGGAAAAGCTGATTTCTAGGAGCTGAACATGGTTAATCTTCATTAACAATAATATCAATTTCTGCCTCTTCATTCATCCGTGTTGAAAGAAAAAGAACCATTTCTTCTAGTGGCGCAGAAAAGCGTAAAACCACCCCTCTTCTGCCTTTTTTTAAATACCCTAAACGAATACCGTTCGGTTTTTGAACAAGGACAATCTTTTCGATATCTTTAAAGGCCGTGCCCCGATTGTCAAAAGGATGCGTAATAATACAATTCTCCGCAAAACCTCTTGCATCGTAAAGAAAACTGAAGATAATCAAAATATATAACACACTTCGAATCATTTCAATTTTATCTCCTGCCGAAAATGCATTGGCCAGAATCATTAAACTAAAAAAAGCAACTAGATATTTTGTTGTAGGATGTTTTGCAGCCGGAATTACAATACTTTTACGTACGAAGTAAAAGTAACCATACATAACGACGACAAATAAAAATAGCAATAACGTAAATCCATCGATAATCACAAACGACTCCTTTATTTCTTTTTCTTTTGAATATCTGTTAATATATCATTTATTTCTTTAATTTCTTTTTTTGATTCATTAATCTTTTTGATAACCGCCTCACGGTTTTTTCCAGGCGGTAAGTCAATTGATTCTTGGTAGTAGTTTGCTAAAGCTTGAACTTTTTTCATTTTTTCGCTTTGCAACAAGGCTATATTTCTTTTCATTTAACCGCCTCCTCTTCCTTAGTATACATTACTTCGTAAGGAATTGCTTAATTTGCAAGATATTTTCTAATAAAAAGGAGTAATTTTACATTTTCTTATAAACAAAAAGTGTTCGACTGAGTAACACCAGCGAACGATAAAATAATAGAATAAAAGATGAGACAGAAGTAGTTTACTTTTGTCTCATCTTTTATTATTGAGCTGAAATCGCTAAACCAATTGCTTTTTCCCCTAGGTGGGTCCCGATAACTGGACCAAAATGACCGATTTCAATTTCTGCATTTGGGTATAGCTTTTGTAATTTTGCTTGTTCTTTTTCAGCAACGATGCGGTTATTAGCATGAATCACATACAGTTTAACTGGTGCTTCAATCCCTGCGTTTCGTTCACCAATAATCTTTTCTGCACGAGCAAAAGCTTTCTTTGTTGAACGGATTTTTTCAAATAATACAATCTTTCCATCTTCAAAAGTCAAGATAGGTTTAATCTTCAATAGTCCAGCAATCAAGGCTGCGCCATTCGTTAAGCGACCGCCACGAACTAAGTTGTTCAGATCTTCTACAATTAGATATGCATACGTATTGTCACGAATTAAATCTAATTTGGCAAAAATTTCTTCTAAGCTGGCTTTTTCTTCTGTTAAATCTAAAGCAGCTTCTACCATGTGTCCCATTGGCATACTTGTAATTTTTGAGTCATATGGATACAAAGCAACGCCTGGGATTTCATCAGTAAGTCCGTGCAATGTATGAACAAAACCAGAGATTCCTGAAGAAAGATGAATGCTGATGATGGTGTCGTACCCTTGTTCAGCGATTGATTTGTAAAGCTCTAACACTTCTCCTAAAGCAGGTTGTGAAGTCGTCGGAAATTCTTTACTATTATTTAGCAATGCATAATATTCATCTGCTTCAATGTCAATGCCTTCGTTGTATATTTTTCCATCTAAAATGACTGGGATGGGAATTACAAAAAGATTCGGATGATCTTTAATGCGCTCGGGTAAATAAGCTGTACTATCTGTCACAATAGCAATTTTCATTTTGTAACCTCGTTTCACTAATTTTCCACGTTGTTTCTAATATAGCATAAAAAAGGATATTTTAAAATGCTTTCCTTATTCGTTCAGGAATTTTTCGATGGCGTCAGCATTTTTTTGTTCATCTACTTCTAAAATACTGCCTGCATAAGAGGATTCACCAAAATTCCAAGAATCTGGTACCGGAACCGATAATGACTCAACCCCTGCTTTTCCTTTAATCAGCAATGATGGTCCGTTCGTTAACATGAAACTAACAGGCACATCTGTCGACATATAGCCGACTAATTTCCCAAGTGATTCTGGGGTTCTTAATAAAGTCATTGGGTTTTTCATTTGGCTCATTACAGCTGACATAACTTGTTGTTGGCGACGAACCCGACCAAAGTCGCCTTCTTCATCCATCCTAAAGCGAGCGTATTGAAGTAAGACATGTCCATCCATGACCTGTTGCCCTTTTTCAATATCAACACCATCTAAATTCAGTGATTTTTCTGCATCGATTTTGACACCTTTTGGAAACATAGAGTCAACAATTTTTTCAAATGATTGGAAATCTACCTTAGCATAATATTTCGTATCTAAATTAAAGTTTTGTTTTAACGTTTCACGAACCAATTCAGCACCGCCATAAGCGTATGCGGCATTAATTTTATTCGGCCCGACACCAGGAATGTCCACGAATGTATCACGCATAAATGAAATTAATTTCGGTTTTTTTGATGGTCCATTTAGTTGGAGAACCATTATTGTGTCGGCTCGTCCAGCATCTTCCCCACGTGTATCGCTGCCAAGAATTAAAATATTCTTAGCCCCGTTGCTACTTTTGACGCCATTAAATGTTTCTACTTTTTCTTGAGGCAACGAGTCATCATGTTCTGCTGCAGATTTTCCTTTTAAAAACATGACTGTACTATAGGCAAATAACAGAATCAATAGGATCACTAGCCATTTGAAAAAGCGTTTTGTTTTTGATTTTTTACGTTTCTTTTTTGGTTTCTTGTCTTTTTTTCCGCGGGGTGGTTGGTCAGAACCGTTGCCGCCACCTGAATCTGTTTGATGTCGCCTCTCACTTCTGCGACTGTCCTCAGTATAGCTGTCTTCGTAAACTGGCTCTTGAAGGCTTTCAGCTAGTTCTTCTGGTTCTTCTTCTCTATGTTCACCCATTGATTTTCGGGGATTAAAGGTCTTTTTATGCTCTGCTGGTCTCGATTTTTCATGAATATGTTTATAACGATCTACACGACTCATCGTGTCACTCCTTTACCTCTGTGTTTTATCACCTTTCTTAGGATACCTCATTTCGCAGGAAATTCCTATTACAAATATGTAATTTAATAAAAAATGAAACTCACTTTATCTAATAAGTAAGCTTCATTTTCATTTTTAACTCTTTAAAGTGTGGACAAAACATAGATCGGGTAATCCCCTAAAATTTTTATTTCTGCGTCAATCAGTTCCAGTTCTGTTAAAGCTGCTTCAATTAGTTTTTCTGGTTGATCATTCACTAAGTCCATTAAAAAGAAGTACTCTCCGAGCTTTGTTTTCAACGGCCGCGATTCTATTTTGCTAAGATTAATCCCTCGCCAACTAAACACGCTTAATGCTTTGTGTAAAGAGCCAGGAACATTACTTGGCATCGTAATCGCCAGCGTTATTTTTTTCTCAGATAGCGGGAAAGAAATCGCTAAATTTTCAGAACCAAGAACCCAAAATCGGGTTTGATTTACCGATAAATCTTGTATATTTTTTTCTACGATGGTCAAATCATACATTTCCGCAGAAAGTTTTGGTGCAATAGCTGCAAAAGGTAATTCTGGATGTTCTGCAATGTATTTGGCGGCGTAAGCTGTTGAAGGCGTTGCTTCTAAAATCGCTTCTGGAAAGTTTTTCTCTAGAAACATCTGCGATTGAGCTAATGCTTGCGGATGTGATAAAATTTTCTGACTTTGTTGCCAGATCGCTTGATTCTCTTTTGCCACCATTAATTGTTGTTGAATCGGTAAAACTAACTCTGCTTGGACAGGTAACTGCGCTTGATGATACAAATAATCTATCGATGCGTTAACAGTTCCTTCAATCGTGTTTTCTATTGGAATAATGCTGCATGCCACTTCTTGCTGTTCAATTGCTTTCAAGCAAGCTGGAATCGATGCGTACGGCATCAACGTAGCTTCAGGAAAAGCAGCCAACGTTGCACTGTACGTAAAGGAACCAATCGGACCTAAATAACCAACTTTCATCGTTTCTCTACTCCTTTAATTGTTGCAGAATTTCATTGATAATTTCTTCTGGCGAGCGATTGGTCGTATCAATTGTCATCTTCGCACATTCTTCATAAAAATTTTTACGAGACTCAAACAAAGTAATGATTTCTTTTGAAGAACGTTCTATAGCTAAGGGCCGTTGGTTTTCAGTATCTTCTGTGATTCTTTTTAACAGCTCTTCTGGTGTCGCATGTAAATAAATCACTTGCTGAAAAGATTTTAATAAGCTACGATTTTCTGGTCCGACAACAATCCCGCCCCCAGTTGAAAGGACGGCTGTATTTTTTGACAGCTCCTTTAAAAGTTGGGTTTCCTGTTCTCGGAAAGCTGCTTCACCATATTTTTCGAAATAGTCAGGAATTGAGCGTCTTATTTTTTCAATTAACGCTGTATCTAAATCAAGATGAGGCATCTTCAGTTTATTGGCCAAACTTTGACCAATAGTTGTTTTACCCGCACCCATGAAACCAATTAAAACAATGCTTTCCATAGCTCGTTATCCTCCTTCATTAACAACTTAAACGTTCTAAGTCGTCAAAAAATGTTGGATAAGAAACTGAAACTGCTTCAGCCTTATCTAATTCAACAGTGCCTTCTTTTACAAGTAATGCAGCAATTTGTAACATCATCCCGATACGATGATCCCCATAACTGGTAACTCTTCCACCATGTAAAGAAGTTGGTCCATGTATAATTAAGCCATCATTAGTAGGCGTGATGTCGGCGCCTAAAATTGTTAATTCTTTCGCTACTGCATCAATCCGATTGGTTTCTTTGACTTTCAATTCTTCTGCATCTCGAATGATTGTCGTGCCAGTAGCCTGAGTAGCTAACAAAGCAATAATCGGTAACTCATCAATTAAACGTGGGATAATAGCGCCACCAATCTCTGTAGCTGTTAATTGACTCGTTTTTACAAGTAAATCGCCAGAATGATTGGCCTCATCTTCATTTAAAATAGTGACGGAACCACCCATGTTTTTAATCACATCTAAAATACCTGTCCGCGTTTGATTTAAGCCAACATTTTTCAGAAGTATCTCGCTATCTGGGACTACTAAACCCGCAACTAAAAAGAAAGCCGCAGAAGAGATATCGCCAGGAACTACCACGTTTTGACCTGTTAATTGTTGTGGTCCAGTTAACATAATTTTTTTATCATCTACTTCAAGCGTCCCACCAAATTGTCGAATCATCTCTTCTGTATGATCACGTGTCTTTTCTTTCTCAACCACTACAGAAGTGCCCTCGGCTTGCAAAGCGGCGAATAAAATAGCCGATTTCACTTGAGCACTCGCAACAGGCATTGTGTAGTCAATAGGTTGCAAATTTTGAGTCCCGCGAATAGAAATTGGCGGAAACTCCGTTTGTTGAACCCCTTGACATTCCGCTCCCATTTGGTTTAAAGGAAGCATCACACGATTCATCGGTCGTTTAGCAATAGACGCATCACCAGCTAGGCGCGTTTCAAAGGGACAGCCAGCTAAAATGCCTAGCATTAGACGAATTGTTGTCCCTGAATTTCCAACATCAATTGTATTCTTCGCCTTTTTTAAGCCTGCAAATCCTTGCCCCTCAACGGTGATTGTCGTCCCGTCATCTTCAATGTTCACACCCAAAGAACGAAACGCCGCTAAGGTACTTAAACAATCCTCGCCTCTTAGAAAATTTGTAATCGTCGTTTTTCCAGAAGAAATCGCTCCAAACATAATACTTCTATGGGAAATCGATTTGTCGCTAGGAACCATCAGAGTCCCTTGTAAATGTTTCACATTTGTACGTAGTTGCACCCTCATCACCTCTTATTTTTCGTAACACGTATAGTTCGTTTTTTTAGATAAAATTTGTTTTGCAGCTTGGCAGTCTGGTTGATTTTTAAAAGACAATTGAAGAATCCCATAGATTTCTTCTCTCGTTTCTAAAATTTTAATATTTGTAAGAGAAAGGTCCGCTTCGCCTAAAATTTGCGTAATTTCAGCAATGATTCCTGGTTGATCTGGTACATCAACAAACAGATCATAGAAAGCTGGGATTGCGCCTTCTTTATGAATAGGCAATTGAGCACGTGTTTCTTTGGCTTTATCAAAAAAATTACGAATAGCTGGGGCGTTTTTTTCCGTTAACCATTGGCAAACAGTAGTCATCTCTTTTTGCCAATTTTCTAGTAAGTCCAATAATACTAAGCGATTGCTTAATAAAATATCCGTCCACATCATTGCATCAGAGGAAGCAATTCGAGTAATATCTCTAAATCCTCCAGCCGCTAGCTGCTGTGCTCTAGGGTAAGTGGTATTCAGTTGCTGACTTTCGTTCACTAAAGCTGCGGCAACAATATGTGGCAAGTGACTTAGAGCACCAGTAATTTCATCATGTTCCTGTGCAGGCATCGTAATAAACTTCGCATGCGTTCCTTTTAGTAACGTTTGTAACTCCTGAATCTGTTTGCTTTTTTCGCCATGGTCATCGGTAAAAATATAGTAGGCATTTTCAAACAAACGTTCATCAGCGGCTGTTACGCCGGATTTATGTGAACCAGCCATTGGATGACCACCAATAAAATTTTTCATGTTAAGCTTTGTTGCTAACTGATTAATTTCCACCTTGGTACTACCCACATCTGTGATCAGAGCAGTTTCTAGTGATAATTGGTTTAATTCTTCTAGTTGTACTAAAGTTGCTTTAACTGGGGAACAAAGAAAAATAATCTCTGCTCGTCTTGCCCCACTTGTTAAAGATTCAGCTATCTCATCAATTAGACCCGTTTTCTTAGCAAATTCAGTTGACTCCGCTTGATTATCGAAACCGATAATCTCACTGTTTGGATGCCCTTTTTTGATACACAAAGCCAGTGAACTCCCGATTAGCCCTAATCCTACGATTAAAATACGTTTCTTCATTTTTTCCCTCCATATACTTGCGACTTTCTTCCATTAAAAGTTTTGAGTATATAGACGATAACGTTTCACTGCTTCTTTCATTTGTTCAAATGAGTCACTATCAAATTTTTCGAGCATTGCCTTCGCTACTTCCGTTGCAACAACGGCTTCACAAACAACGCTAGCGGCCGGTACCGCCGTGCTATCAGAGCGCTCAACGCTGGCCTTATAAGGCTCTTTTGTATCAATATTCACGCTTTGTAATGGTTTATAAAGGGTTGGAATAGGTTTCATGACACCACGAACGATGATTGGCATTCCGTTGGTCATTCCTCCTTCAAAACCGCCTAAATTGTTGGAAGTTCTGGTATAACCTGTACTTTCGTCCCAAACAATCTCGTCCATCACTTGACTACCAGGGCGTTGCGCCATTTCAAATCCAATGCCAAACTCAGCACCTTTAAAAGCATTGATGCTTACAACAGCTTGCGCAATTTTGGCATCTAGTTTGCGATCCCATTGAACATAGCTACCTAAGCCAGCTGGAACGCCACCCACAAGTACTTCTACTACCCCACCAATTGTATCGCCATTTTTCTTGGTTTGGTCAATTAGTTCTTTCATTTTTTCTTCTACGGAAGGATCTAATACGCGAACGACAGATTGTTCAGACCGTTCTTGAATTTCACGGATCGTTAAATTTTCAGGAATCGTAGCTTCAATCCCGCCTAATACCGCGACATGCCCAGCGACTTGGATATCCAGTTCAGCTAAGAGTTTTTTAGCAACCGCACCAATCGCCACACGCATCGTTGTTTCTCGTGCCGAAGACCGTTCTAAAACATTCCGTAAATCATCATGTTGATATTTCATGCCACCGACTAAATCAGCATGTCCTGGACGTGGTTTGCTGACGCGGCGGATTTTCTTTTGTTTTTCAGGAACTGGCTCTACTGACATCACGGAGGTCCAATTTTTCCAGTCTTTGTTTTCGACAATCAACGTTACTGGTGAGCCAAGTGTTTTACCATGCCGAATGCCCGAAGTAATACGTACTTGGTCTTTTTCAATTTTCATCCGTCCCCCACGACCGTAACCGCCTTGACGTCTTGCTAATTCTCGGTTAATCTCTTCGCTACTTAAAGGCAGACCGGCTGGTAAGCCTTCAATAATAGCAGTTAATTCAGGTCCATGTGATTCGCCTGCTGTAATAAAGCGCATCTTAAATTCCTCCTTCTCTGTTCAAAAATGCTCGAATTTCTTCCGTTGGTAAAGAGACAATTTTCGCTTGACCAATTTTTTCTAAGACAATGATTTTAATCTGTCCCCCACGTGTTTTTTTATCATGTGTAATTGCTTGATAGAGACGTTCTTCTGACCAACGATCTGTGGTTACTGGTAAATGGAACTTTTCTAGCATGGTGACCAACTCTTGGGTAGTCCCAAGTGGGGAAAGCCCTCGTTGTTCTGCGACTTGAGTTATTTGAATCATTCCTAAAGAAACGCCTTCACCGTGAGCAATCACCCCGTAACCAGCTGTATTTTCTAATGCGTGGCCAATCGTATGCCCAAAATTCAGAATCAAACGTAAGCCCAAATCTAATTCATCTTCTTCGACGACATCACGTTTAATCTTGCAACAGGCCGTGATAATTTCTTCTGCATGTGCCACTAAATCTTGTTCATTTTCCAAAGAGGATAAACGGTGCCACAATTCAACATCAGCGATAGCTGCTGATTTTACAATTTCTGAAATTCCTTCACGCACACGTCTAGGTTCTAATGTTTTAAGTGTATTAGGATCAATTAAAACCCCATCTGGTTGGGCAAAAGTACCGACAAGATTTTTGGCTTTTTTAGTATTAACCGCTGTTTTACCTCCAATGCTACTATCTACTTGTGCCAGTAAGGTTGTTGGTACTTGCAAAAAGTGAATGCCGCGCATATAGGTTGAAGCGACAAATCCAGCTAGATCTCCTACAACGCCTCCACCTAAAGCAATTAGACCATCACTTCGAGTCAATTGCTGTTCCGCTAAAAAATCATAAAGCAGTTGAGCTGTTTCGAGGCTCTTACTTTGTTCACCTGCCGCTACAGCAATCAATGATGTTTCAAAACCAGCAGCTTGCAATTCTTTCTCAACAGCTGCGCCATATAATTTATTCACCGTTTCATCGGTAATAATCGCTACCCGTTGTGGCTGCCACAGGCTACGTACCCAGGTGCCAATTTTATCTAAGGCACCTGTTTCGATGGTTAAATCATATGAATGTGTAGGTAACGTTACGGTTAATTTCATGTCCTCTACTCCTCTGTCTTTACTAATCTTCTAAAGCATTAATTTCTTTCATTGCTTTTTCGATGATATGAACTTCTTTCATCATACGTAGGTAAGTTTTTTCATTCAAGGATTGTGGCCCATCTGACCACGCATTCGCTGGATCTGGGTGAATTTCTACAATCAAGCCGTCCGCACCTGAAGCAACACCTGCTCGGGCCATTGGCGGTACTAAATCCCAGATACCAACACCATGACTCGGATCAACAATAATTGGAAAATGACTTAATTTTTTAATTAAAGGCACCGCACTTAAATCAAGTGTATTGCGCGTAGCGGTTTCGTACGTACGAATCCCACGTTCAATGAAGATCACATTGAAATTTCCTTGCGCAGCAATGTATTCAGCTGCGTTTAGCCATTCATCAATCGTACCGGCAATCCCGCGTTTTAAGCCAATAGGTTTTCCAGTTTTACCAACCGCTTGTAATAACTTGAAATTTTGCATGTTGCGCGCACCGATTTGTAAAATGTCACTGTATTTTGCGACAAGTTCTAAATTCGCTTCATCCATCACTTCTGTAATGACTTGCATATCTAATTCATCAGCCGCTTGGCGAATGTATTTCAGTCCTTCTTCTTCTAGCCCTTGGAAAGCGTATGGCGACGTTCTAGGTTTAAATGCACCACCTCGTAAAATTGTTGCACCGCCAGCTTTAGCAATTCGCGCACATTCACGAATCTGATCTAAGCTTTCGATTGAACAAGGACCCGCCATCATGGTCATACTGCCGTCACCGATTTTAACACCGTTCACATCAACCACTGTATTCTCTGGATGAAATAAACGACTCGTTAGTTTGTAAGACAACGAAATGCGGACACTTTTTTCCACGCCTTCTAATGCTGTTAACTCTGCTTCAACTAATTTTTCTGTATCACCAATCAAGCCTATCACTGTTTTTCCATTATCTTGACTTGTTTGAGTAGTTAAGCCTGCACCTGTTACTAAATCAATGACTTGTTTCATTTGCTTTTCGGTTGCATTTTCTTTCATAATTACGATCATTATATTCTCTCCTCATGCCTTTAAACGGCGCTCTTTTTATCTATTTTCAATTTTACGTTTTACGACTGATACAGGCATTTTTTGTCCTGTCCATTGTTCAAAAGCAGCAGCTCCTTGATAAAGTAGCATGTCCAAGCCGTTGCTTGTTTCTGCGCCACGTAAACGGGCTTCTTTTAATAACTGTGTTTCTCTGGGATTATAAATAGCATCATACACGAATAACTTCGGTTGAATCATTGCATAATTTTCTATAGGACTACTATGTGCATATGGATGCATACCCACACTCGTTGCATTAACTAACAAGACGCTTTCAGCAACATCTTTTGCTAGTTTTTCAGTATCCGCTAAATCGTTTAAATGAATTACACAGTTGGTTCGTTCAGTGAAATTTGCCAGTTTTTTTTGACTGTCGTTAAACCCCGCGCTTTTCCTGTTGTAAACGGCGATTTCTTTCACGCCATCTAAAGCAGCTTGGGCAATGATTGATAAGGCTGCACCACCTGTTCCTAAGATGGTCATTTTATTCTGAAAAACGTCAACCTTTTTCTCTTTCAAACTCCACATAAAACCAGTACCATCCGTGCTGTCTCCGTAAAGTTTTCCATCTTTGTTGACAATCGTATTAATCGCGCCAACCAGTTGGGCGGTAGGACTTAGTTCATCCATATAACTTACAGCCGCCACTTTATTGGGCATTGATAAGTTGGCCCCTAACATGTGAAACGTTCGAATCGCTTCAATTGCTTGTGGCAATGTCTCTTGTCCAACGTCAAACGCCAGATACCGAGCATCAACTCCTAAATTTTGAAATGCTGTATTATGAATCAACGGTGAAATACTGTGTTGGCTGGGTTTCGCGAATAACCCAGCTAAACGAGTAGATCCAGTTATTTCTTTCATCCTGTGTGCTCCTTTACGAAATTTTTTTAGTAAGTTTCTGAAATCCTAATTTTTGGCCAAACAAAAAGGATATTCACAGTAAATTTTAAGAAAAATCTACAGTGAATACCCTACAAAAAAGCAATATAAAAGCCACTATAGATTTTCTTAAATCTACATGGCTGAAAGTCATCTTAAATTTCCCTAGCCATTATAGATACAAACGTTTGTTGTCTGTACCCATAATGTTATGAATACAAACCTATCTAAAATAGCTAAAGTAAAAGTTATTCAGTTGTGTATGGTTTTTCTTCGTTGTTGTCATAAGAATCACTCCAAAACTGATTTAATTAAGAATTGTTAACAGTATACCGCTAGAAAAAACATGTGTCAACACTTATTCGCTTATTTTTTTGACTATTCCATTAAAAACAATGTTATTTTATTCGCCAAAAGACTAAAAAAGCCACAGGAACCAGTCATTTCACTGATTCCTGTGGGGCAAAAATTATTTTAATTCTTCAGCGTATACATCATCAACTGTTTGTGTTGGGTCGATAACAATGTATAAGTTTTTAGTTTTTTCGCTGACTTTTGTAGATTGATAGATGTTATCCAAGCCCTCATCTGTTTTATCTTTGTAAGGGAAATAAACTAAATCTGGTGTGCCATTTTTGTAAAGAATTTCCATACGTTCGATATCTTCATATTTTAAAGCACGAGAGAACATCCCTAATTCTAAGCCACCTAAGTTAATATCGTGGGTTTGAACATGATCTCCTTCTTGGAAAATTTCAATTTTGAACCCTTCACATGGATGAATTTCAACAAATTCACTACCATGGATACGGCCAAAACTTGTTGTAATATGTTTAATCCATAAATCACCAATAAAACGACGATCAATCGTCCAAGTTTCACCATTTCTGAAATAAAATTTAAGTCCTGTCATTTCTCTAGCCATAGCACAAATCTCCTTACTTAAAAATAATTTCTTACATTATTAGTTTACCATACTTTTGATAAACGGTCACAAACTTTCGCTGTAGATTCTTAATCTTTTGTTATTCTTTTTAAAAAAGAATCAATCTCAACTACTGCACGTTGGTGAGAACCTTTGGCAATTTGTCGTTCTCCTTCATAAGCAACAAATTCATAGCGTATTTTGTGTGCAGTCTGTTCAATGCTGGTCATCGTAACAACGATTGTCGCCCCTACCGCGGATGGATATAAGTGGCACAATTCTAACACCGTTCCGACAGTTGTTTCCCCAACTGATAATTGGTCCTTCACAGCTTCTTTGGCTGTTTGTTCAATCATGGCAGCTAAAGCAGGGGTTCCTAAAACTTCTAAGTCACCAGAACCGAGCATTTTAGCCGTTTGTGATTCTTTCACCAAAAATTCTTTTGTAAACATTTCTGTTGGCATTATGCTTTCTCTCCTTTTGAACGTTGTTTTTTGGCAAACGAAAGCAGAACTTCTTGTTTATTCTCTAAGCTACCTTCAACAACGTGTTGCTCGATTTCAGCAATCAGTTCCCCTAACCATTTGCCTGGTGTTTCTTCTAAGACGGCTAAAAGGTCTTTTCCTGTTATGGCCAATTCATGTCTTTGATGGATGGGTAATGCCTTAACTAACTCTTTTGTTACTTGTACTTGACTCTCTTGTTGGTAATAATATAAAAGCCTTTCAACAAGTACGGCTGATTCTTCGCCTAATTCATAAAGCATCATTGGCTGCCAGTCGTTATTCAAACGAAAACGCAGACCACGTACTAATTGTGAAACGTTTTGAATTAATTGATTTGAAAGTTTCCAAGCCTTTAAGAAGGAGCGGATTTCTGCTTCTGGTAAATTCAATGATTGGATAAGTAACGTCCACGCTTCTGCTTCTGTTTCAATTTGACGAGCAGGCAAGTCCATTAAACGAAAAAGTCCAGCCCCTTGTTCTCGTAATTTGGGACAATATTGATAGCATTCTGTTTCAATAAACGGAGCTAAGCCACCTTGTCGATTAACCCCTAAAAGCATTTTTACAAATTCAATCGTAATGCGTTCTACTGAAATTTTTTCTAATAAAGGATGAAATTCAGCGATAGCGGCTAAGGTTTTTTCTTCAATTTTAAAATCTAATTGGCTAGCAAAGCGTAAGCCCCGCATCATCCGCAGAGCATCTTCA
This sequence comes from Enterococcus sp. DIV1758, assembly GCF_051711985.1. Taxonomy (NCBI): domain Bacteria; kingdom Bacillati; phylum Bacillota; class Bacilli; order Lactobacillales; family Enterococcaceae; genus Enterococcus; species Enterococcus sp. DIV1758. Next base: position 1,344,806 of record NZ_JBIOOA010000001.1, on the reverse strand, counting down.
TGAAACCGCTCATGGGGATTGCCGACTGCACGAATGGTTTGATTAGTTAAATCTTCGATGCCATCAAATAAATCAATGATTTCGCCTGTGCTGTCAAGCGCCAAGGCATTAATCGTAAAATCTCGCCGTTTTAAATCTTCTTTCAAGGAGCGAACAAAGGTGACTTCATCTGGTCGGCGAAAGTCTTGATAAGTTGACTCGGTACGAAAGGTTGTTACTTCATACTGTTGGTCTTCCATCAATACAAGGACTGTGCCATGTTCGATGCCCACATCAACGGTTCGTTTAAAAATTTGCTTAATTTCTTCTGGATAGGCACTTGTCGCAATATCGACATCATGGATTGGTTTATTTAATAAAGCATCACGGACACTGCCCCCGACAAAATACGCTTCAAAGCCCTGTGCATTGATTTCACGAATAACGGGAGCGGCTTCTTTAAATTCGTTTGGAATAGTTGTCAATTTCATAGCATCTGTTCCAATCCGTAAAGTAGTTCTGTTCTCTGTACCACTTGCCGACAAGCTAACGCTACTCCTGTCATGAATGAACGCCGATCATAAGAATCATGCCGAATAGTGAGCCCTTCACCTACACTGCCAAATTGGACTTGTTGGTGTGCCACTAAACCAGGTAAGCGTACACTATGGATTCGCAGACCCTCGAAATCAGCCCCGCGTGCCCCTGGTATTGATTCTACCTCTTGCGGATTCCCTTGTTTTTTTGCTAGCCGAACTTCTTGAATCATTTCTGCAGTTTTTATAGCCGTTCCACTTGGTGCATCTAATTTGTTATCATGATGTAATTCAATGATTTCCACATCCGGAAAATACTGTGCCGCTTTTTGGGCAAATTGCATCATTAAAACTGCCCCAATTGCAAAATTTGGCGCAATTAAGCCGCCGATGGCTTTTTCTCGAGATAGGTTTGTCAATTCGTTGATTTGTTCCTCCGTAAAGCCTGTCGTCCCAACAACTGGCGCCATACCGTGTTCCAACGCAAAACGCGTATTTGGATAGGCAGCTTCAGGAACCGTAAAATCAATCCAAACATCTGGTTTGACAGCTAGGACTTCTTCTAAGCGCTGAAAAACGGGAATTGCTGTTTCATCATTGAAAGAAACAGTTTCTTGTGCTTCATGAGGATCATACACACCTACTAATTCAAAGTCTGCGGTTTCTAAGACCATTTGTGTAGCAGTACTGCCCATCCGTCCTTTAAACCCAGCGACAATTATTTTAATCATGTGTTTTCCCATCCTTTCTTTCAAAGCGATAGCGATCCCGCTTGTTAAATTTGGCCATATTTTCTTCAAAAACTTCGGTTAAATCAATCTCTAAAGAATTTGCCATGCTAATCAATACAAAAAAGACATCTCCAAGTTCCTCTGATACTGTCTTTGGTTTTTCGTCTGCTTTTTTCTGTTTTTCACCATAATAATGATTGACTTCACGGGCTAATTCTCCGACCTCTTCCGTCAAACGAGCCATTTGTCCTAATGGTGAAAAATAGCCTGTTTTAAACTGTTGAATATAATCATCAACTTCTGTTTGCATCGATTGCAAACTACGTTGTTCTGATTCTGACATTTTACCCCAACCTTTCTTACTCTACCTCCTACATCTTATCAAAAACTCGGCTATCTGGAAAGGTTCTACTTGTTGTTTTATATAGAGAATGATACAGTTTATACTGTAAAAGGACGTGATTAAATGGAAGAACAAAGATTTTATTTTAAAGATGTGTTATTTATTGTATTAGGAAGCTGTATCTATGCCTTTGGTTTGGTTACTTTCAATATTGCCAATGACCTGGCCGAAGGTGGTGTCACAGGGATTACTTTGATTTTAAGAGCCTTATTTCATTTTAACCCAGCATATACGACATTATTAATCAATATTCCGCTCTTATTAATTGGTGGTAAAATTTTAGGCAAACGTTCCCTCTATTATACGCTAATTGGTACCGTGTCGTTATCGGTATTTTTGTGGTTTTGGCAAAAATTTCCTGTTGAAATTAATTTAGATCATGATTTATTGATTGCTGCTCTCTTAGCTGGTTTGGCCGCAGGATTCGGGAGTGGCCTTGTTTACCGCGTAGGCGGAACCACTGGTGGGACCGACGTCATTGCCCGCATTTTCGAAAAATACTTTGGGATTAGCATGGGCCGCTCGTTGTTACTTTTTGATGTTGCAGTCTTACTCCTCTCGTTGACCTATATTGATGTCAAACGAATGATGTATACTTTAATTGTGTCCTTTGTTTTCAGTCGTGTTGTCGATTCTGTACTAGACGGAGCCTATGCTGCGAAAGGAATTTTAATTGTTTCCAATCATTCCGAAGAAATCGGTCAAAGTTTAATGGCTTCTTTAGAACGTGGGGTAACATATTTAAATGGTGAAGGTGCTTATTCACAAGTGGAAAAACGGGTTCTCTACACGGTAGTCAGCCCTCGAGAAATAATGGAAGTCAAACGAATTGCTAATGAAATAGATGAAAAAGCCTTTGTGTCCATCATTAACGTACATGAAGCAATTGGCGAAGGCTTTACTTATGCAAAACCCAGCAAACAACGGCGCTTTAAATTAAAACAATAAATAAAACCCAGCATTTATTGAAAATGCTGGGTTTTATTTATTGTTGTTTCAAACGATTTAATTCATCGGATAATTCTAAAAACGCTTCTTTGTTGCCTGTTTCTAAAGCATCGTCAATTTGAGCTTTAATTAATGCCATTCGTTGCGTTTGTTCTTCTTGCTTAAAGTATTGATCAATCGCTCTGGCAACTTCCTGATCCACTTGTTCATTCCATGGCGCAAACGGATTATCTTCTAAAACAGATAAATACTGGCTCGTTTGCCATGCCTCTGGAAATACACATTCTAAATAAAGAGCTTTCCGCCAATTCATTCGAATCTCATGAAAAATTTGTTCCGGATCTGTAAATTCTTGTGCTTGGATAAAAAGCAATAACGGCTCCTTACCTAAACCATCTGCTACCACGCGGATCCCTCGATCAGTCTTCTCTACGTTCTCAACAAAATGAACATTATTTAAAATCGCATCGTGCGTTAATAAGTAATTTAAAATCCACAGTACTTCTCTTCTTCCAAAAGGCACTGTATTCACTAACCAAGTTAAAAATTTTTTCTTTTCTGATAAACTAACAAACATCGTCGTTTCCTATCTTTCTTCCATATCTGCTAGCACAGATTGCATGTCGACATCACCAGGTTCATGTTCCAAATAATGGTGCAACAAGTGTTTTGCTTTTTCAAGTTCGCCTTCTTCTCGTAAGAACAATGCGTATTCTTTTAGAAATTCTGGTTCGTGAGACAATTCTTGCGCTGCTTGTTCGTAATGAACTTTAGCGACGGCAAAGTCTTCTAATTCGTTGTACGCTTTTGCTAAGTTCCATTCAGCATAAGGATGATCCGTTTCCTCTAAATCATTTAAGATAGTAATTACTTCCTCAAAACGCTCTTCCGTGATGTAGAGATTACTTAAGGTCAAACGACTTTCATCTGTTTTCTCACCTAATTCCAAAGCTTTTAACAACCAATTTTCAGCACCAGCAATGTCGTGTAAGCGATAGGCATTTTCAGAGGCAAATTGGTATAACTCTACTTGGAAGGGATTTTCCGCAATTCCTTCTTCGATCACCGCTTTTGCTTCCTCTAATTGCTCTTCTTCTTGGAGCGCTTCCGCTAAATATAGATAAAGTGATTGATAATGTGGGTTTAGTGTTTTTAATTGCTGGAACAACGCAATGGCTTTTTGATTCTCATGTAACTGTAAATAAGTGAAAGCTAACTGGAATAAACGATCGTCTGTTTGTTCTTCTTTGACTGCGGCTTCCAAATAAGGAACTGCTTCTTCAAAATCACCTAACATGCTGTAACTACTTCCTAAGCGTTCATTCAAGGAAATAGCAGAGATTTGCGCTGTCCCGCTTTCTACAATGCTTTGATAACGAGTGATAGCCTCGACAAATTGACCATTTGTAAAATATAGTTCTCCCAAAGCAAATTGAATTAACGGCTCTTCTGGCATAAGACTGGCTGCTTCTTTTAATTTCGCTTCACTGACTTCTGGAATCCCTAAAACTTGGTACAAATCCGCAGTAACTAAGAGGCTTTGGACATAACTGTCACTAGTTTCTGGAATTTTTTCTAAATAGATGAATGCGTCATCTATTTCATTATTTTCAATGGCGATTTCTGCTAATGGAATGTTTAAGCCATCTGCATCGGGAAATTGTTCCAACAACTGTTGGAAAATTTGTTTGGCTTCTTCTAGAAAACCTAAAGATAATAACGTTTCCCCTAAATCAGCTAAGGTATTTTCATCATCTTTCTTTAATGCTTCTTCAAACATTAACTGTGCTTCTGCTAAATTTTCAGCTTGTAATGCTTGAACCATTTTTTCACTATATGACATAATTTCCCCTCAAATCTCTTTTAAAATTTCTTGGTATCTTTCAATCGTTGTTAACAGTTGATCGGGCGTTGGCTTTAAAGCTGCTCCTAGTTGACCGATTTTTTCCAACACCATAGGAGGACCTAGTGTTTCTGTGTGAGTCAAGACTTGTTCTGCGTAATCAGCACTTAAAATTTCTTTTGGAAACGCCACCGGAAAACCTAAGCGAATAAACCAAACGATAAAATTTTTAAATTGAAAATCAAAGTGATTGACTTGCTGGCTCCATAAAACTTGTAACAACAATCCCAATAATCGTTTCATGGGACCTGATAACAAATGGCCATTTTCGGTTGTAGCAAAGGCCACTTCAAAAACTCGGCCAAATTGATCCACTTTTTCCCCTGCTTGTTCATACAAAGATAACAACTCGTCTAAAATACCATTAAATGACGTTTGATTCAACCGTTTTTTATCTGGATACGTTTGGTATAGCATTTGTAAATAAGTATAATCACAGACAAGACCCGCTCGAATAAAAACGAGCAAATCAATTAAAGGGGCAGCACCTTTTTTATTGGTCAAGGTACTATCAAACAAAATTTCTTCTGAATGATTTTCTATATGCATAGTTGCATGCTGTGCTTGCTGAATTGTGACACTTGGTAAAAGTCCTTGCCGTAACGCTTGAACAGACACAGGCATCAGCCAACATTTGGAGGAACACTTACTTGGTGCAGAAATGCGGTTAATTGTAGTACCCCTTCATTACCCAAACCAATCAATAAAACATCCTGATTTTCTGGCCAATCAGCTAAGAAACGTAACACACTTTCTAATTCTGATAAGTCATTGCAATGAACATCATTGCGACAAATATACCAGTTTAATCCCAACTGTTCCCCAAAGGCATAATTAATCTTCTCAGAAAAAAGATCATAGTAACGCTGATTCGCCAAAACAACGATTGACTCCGTCGTTACTGGTCGTTTTTTTAGGACGGAAGCAAATGTTTCTCCATAAATAATAGCGACCTTGTTTTCCCCTCTAGAATAGTTGTATTTCATTGATTCACCACCTTAAGACTGTTTCCTCTTCCTTCACCCCAAGTCTAGCATAACCACTAAAAAACAGCTACTGGCAACAACTTATTTTTGTCCTTCATTCATAAATCTTTCTCTTTTTATCAAAAAAGCAAGGAGCGAGTGTCGAACCGTTCCCGCTTGATTCTCGGAGCGAAGCACGTTTTTCTCACCCAAGGTTCGTTACAATTTAGCCTTTTAGCGTACTGTTTCGACCACCTCTTAAAATAACATTTTTTATGTATGATTCAAAAAAGAACCCTTGGAAACCAAGGGTTCTAATTGTCTGTCTTATTTCACTGCATCTTTCAATGCTTTACCTGGTTTGAATGCAGGTACTTTGCTTGCAGCGATTTGAATTTCTTGTCCAGTTTGTGGGTTACGTCCTTTACGAGCTGCGCGTTCGCGAACTTCAAAGTTACCAAAACCGATTAATTGAACTTTTTCACCTTTAGCAAGAGTTTCTTGAATTGTTGAAAAGACAGCGTCTACTGCTGCAGTAGCATCTTTTTTAGTTAAACCAGTTGAAGATGCAACGTTTTCGATTAATTCTGCTTTATTTGCCATGGATCATTTCACCTCCTCTATAAGAGATACGATGTTTTTACACACCTAAAGTTCCGTCTATTTTTGAGTGGTCCAAAAACAGACAGCAAATATTGATCTGGTTCAATATTCTGTTAACAAGATAGCATAAGAAAGTTGTAATAGCAAGGTTTTTAGTGTATTTTAACCAGTTTTTTCAAAAAATAATCATTTTTTCTCAAAGTTGATAAATTTATTTGAATATCTAAAAAAAGTATGGTAGAATGCGCTATTTTCGGCGTCGCGGAATGATTTTAATCGGTGTACCTTCAAACGTAAATGCTTTTCTGATTTGATTTTCTAAAAACCGGGCATAAGAAAAGTGCATTAGTTCTTCTTCGTTGACAAAAATAACAAATGTAGGTGGTTTGACTGCCACTTGTGTTGCATAAAAAATCTTCAAACGTTTTCCTTTATCGGTTGGTGTTGGATTAATTGCTACAGCATCCATTACAACGTCATTTAACAACGCTGAAGGAATCCGTAAGTTTTGATTCATACTTACTGTTTCAATTAGTTCAGGCAGTTTGTTTAAACGTTGTTTGGTTAATGCAGACACAAAAATAATAGGTGCATAATCTAAATATTGGAATTCATCACGAATTTCCGCTTCAAAATCACGCATTGTATTTGTATCTTTTTTGACTGTATCCCATTTGTTGACCACGATAATAATACCGCGACCTGCTTCATGGGCATAGCCCGCCACACGCTTGTCTTGCTCACGAATACCTTCTTCTGCATTCAAGACCATTAAAACAATGTCTGAGCGTTCAATCGCCCGCATTGCGCGCATGACGCTATATTTTTCAGTTGATTCGTATACTTTCCCACGTTTACGCATACCAGCCGTATCAATCATTAAGAACTTTTGACCTTCTTCAGATTCAAAATACGTATCGATTGCATCTCGCGTTGTTCCTTCAATATCTGAAACAATCACACGATCTTCACCAAGAATAGCATTAATCAATGATGATTTACCGACATTTGGACGCCCGATTAAACTAAATTTAATTGTATCTTCGTCCTCTTCTTCTGAAGTGTTAGGAAAATGTTTAACTGCTTCGTCTAACACATCGCCAATGCCTAAACCGTGACTACCAGAAACTGGGAAAGGATCCCCTAGTCCTAAAGCATAAAATTCATAAATATCATTACGCATTTCAGGATTGTCAACTTTATTAACAGCTAAGATCACTGGTTTATTACTACGATATAAAATTTTTGCTACTAACTCATCTGCATCAGTAATTCCTTCACGGCCACTAGCAACAAAGATAATCACATCTGCTTCATCAATCGCAATTTCTGCTTGGTGTTTGATTTGGTCCATAAATGGTTCGTCACCTAAATCAATCCCACCTGTATCAATAATACTAAATTCACGCCCTAACCATTCTCCAGTTGTATAAATACGGTCGCGTGTTACGCCAGGAGTATCTTCTACAATCGAGATACGCTCACCGGCAATGCGGTTAAAAATAGTCGATTTACCGACATTCGGTCTACCGACAATCGCAATAGTTGGATTTGCCATTTGATTCCCTCCTTGAGAATTTCAATCCTTACTAGTTTACCTAATCAAACCTTAAAGTGCAAGAAAAGTTTTAGTTTCTGCTGATTTTCTAACCAATTCAAGAAAAAATGAGTTTGACATAGCCGATCTGTTTACGGCTATGTCAAACTCATAAATTTCAAGAAAGTAACGTGTTATTCCTCTTCTTTCGCATCAGATAAAGCGTCACCTAAAATATCGCCCATGGTAAAGCCAGTATTTTCTTCAGGCAATTCATATTCCTGTTCTTCTTTTGGTTCTTCTTGAGACTCAGGTTTTGGTTCTAACGCTTTGATACTTAAAGCAATACGATGTTCCTCTGGATTAACTTCTAAAACTTTCACTTGTACTTGATCCCCTTCATGAAGGACTTCATGAGGCGTTGCAATATGCTTGTGAGAAATTTGAGAAATATGCACTAATCCTTCCACACCAGGGAAAACTTCCACAAACGCACCGAAGCTGGTTAAGCGTTTTACTGTTCCATCTAAAACAGTCCCAGCGGCTGCTTTTGTTTCGATATCTGTCCATGGTCCAGGCAATGTTTCTTTAATAGATAAAGAAATACGTCCTTCTTCTGGATTAATTGAAAGAATTTTTACTTGAACGTCTTCGCCAACAGTTAACGCATCACTTGGTTTGCCCACATGCTGATGAGCAATTTCAGAAACATGAACTAAACCATCCACGCCACCTAAATCAATGAATGCGCCGAAATCTGTTAAACGAGCTACTTTCCCTTCAACAACGTCTCCGTCATGTAAAGAAGAAAGTAATTCTTCTTTTTTCGATTCTTTTTCAGCTTCAACAACTGCTTTATGTGAAAGAATTAAGCGGTTTTCTGAAGGTTCGATTTCAATAATTTTAAATGCTAGTGTTTGACCTTTATATTCAGAAAAATCTGCAACAAAATGATCTTCAACCATTGAGGCAGGAACAAATCCGCGAACACCGACATCAACAACCAAACCACCTTTAACAACATTTGTAACAGGTGCTTCGATTACTTTGCCCGCTTGGAAATCTTGTTCAATTTCTTCCCAAACTTTTTTAGCATCTAAACGGCGTTTTGACAGTAAATAACTGCCGTTTTCTTTATCTTTGCCAATTGATGTGATAACAACTAAATCTAACACATCACCGACTTTCACAAGTTCGTGTACATCTTCAACTGGTAAAGTCGATAATTCCTTTGCAGGAACAACGCCTTCAACGCCCGCTCCTTCAATGCCGACAACAACTTGTTTGTCTTCGATGGCTAAAACTTCGCCTTTAACAATATCGCCAACACTGACTTCTTGAACGCTGTTCATTGCATCTTCCATTGTTTCGTTGTTTGCTACTTGTTTGTCTTCAAAATCTGTCATGCCTCTTATCCTCCTATGCCAACAAAAATTCCAAAACTTAGCTATATATACTTACATAGTACGAGATTTTTGTAAAAAAATAAAGCGATTTCTTCTATTTTTCTTAAAATTCTTTAAAAAAGTTCAAAACCTTTTTGTTTAATCACATTTTGTATGGCGGCGACGACTTCTTCAATCGTCAAGCCTGTTGTATCGATTTTCACAGCATCACTTGCTTGGACAAGGGGTGATACTTCTCTGGTTGAATCTAAATAATCCCGACGTTCAATCTCCGCCTTCAAGGTTTCAAAATCCGTCTCAATCCCTTTTTCTTGATTTTCTTTAAAACGACGTTCTGCACGTTCTTCAACGCTAGCCACCAAGAATATCTTTACTTCGGCCTTTGGTAAAACTGCAGTACCAATATCTCGACCATCCATGACAACTCCGCCGGCTTGACCAATTTTCTGTTGTAACGCCACCATTTCTTCTCTAACTTTTGCATGTTTTGAAACAGCTGAAACAGCATTCGTTACATCTGGCTGGCGAATCGCTTCGGTCACTTCATGACCATCGATAAAAACACGTTGGCCATTCTCTGCTTGCTGAAAAGAAATAGTGTGGTTGACACAAAGCGCTACTAATGGCTCTTCCGCTTGAATGTCGATTTGATTTTGCAAGGCCAAATACGTAATCGCTCGGTACATGGCCCCCGTGTCACAATACACATAATTCAATTGTTTTGCTAAAATTTTTGCAACTGTACTTTTGCCTGACGAAGCTGGTCCGTCAATAGCAATACTGATTTTCCCCATGAAAAAACTCCTTAACTGATATGCATCCTTTAAAATGCGCTTCTTCTTTTATATTAAAATCAGAAGAAAAGAACTTGGATTTAAACTGATGACGAGTTTCTAACGAAAAAGCAATAAGCCGAAATCCCTCGAAAGACGCAAAACATCTTTCGGAAATTTCTGCTTTATTGGCATTCTCATGTAATCATCCGTCGCGGTTTAGCCCTTGAAAGTGCTGTCCAAACCTCTTTTTCTGGATTATTTAATACGTAATGGTTGTCCTGGATAAAACACAGATGTATCAATCCCAGGATTTAACGCTAAAATTTGTTCTAATGTCATTCCGTTACGTTCGGCAACTTGACGTGCCCCTTCGCCACTTTGAACGGTATCATAAACAGGTTGTTGGTTCTGCGCTTGTTGCTGTTGTTGATTTTGAGCTTCTTGTTGTTGTTGCTGCTCTTGTTGTTGTTGTTGCTGTTGCTGTTGTTGTGCTTGTTGGTCCTGTTGTTGCTGTGCAGCAGCATCTGAACTTGAAGGTGTTGTATTTTCAGCTGGTTGGCTGCTTGCTGGTTCTGAGCTTTCCACTGATTTTGACGTACTTTCTTTTTTCTTCTCTTTTGATGATGATTGGACTAATGAAGAAGATGGCTGGCTATTTTTGCTAGCACTTTCGTTCGGTTTCTTGTCTTGCATCATCCATAAGAAAGTCCCAATTGGAATGGCAATAATTAATAATAGCAAAATAACTAAAACAGTTAGAAATAATGAATTTCCTCGTTGCTGTTGGCGTTTTGCTAAACGAGAACCACCACCATTTTGATCAGGTTCATAAATTGATTGTTCCCATGGCTCACGAGCTTGGTTTTTCTTTTTGTCCTTTTTACTCACTGCTAATTTCCTCCTAAACTTCTCTCGCTTGTTATTATATCATAGCTTTTGCCAACTGCCGACTAAAAAAATGAATTAATCACGTTCTTTAAATAATTTTAGAAATTTAGAACGCCAATCTTCTTCATTTTGATTGCTGGTCTTGTTCGATTTTACTATTGAATCTTGGTAAATGTCAAAGAATAACGCACAATTATCACAACAAGTTTCCGGTGATTGTTTGACAATCGATTCTTGAAAATAAGTTTGAATCAACGTTCTTCGACAGGTTGTGGTTTCAATATACGTCAGCATCCCTCTTAATTGTGCTTGACGATCTTTTTCTTTCTCCTCTAAACGATGCTCTAGCTCTTCAAAAGAATAATCCTTGGCTAAATAGCCTTGGACCCATTTTTGTTGTAACTCGGTGGCATTTTCTAGCAAATCTGCTTGTTCTTCTCCTTCAATCAGCGATTTTAAGGTCGCTCGATTCGCTCTTGTCTCTTCTAAGAAAAACCGATGAATAAATTCATCCCCTTTTTTATACAATAATAGCGCCCAACTTTTTTGACCATCACGTCCAGCTCGCCCGATTTCTTGCAGGTAATTTTCTAAGCTATCAGGCAAATCAAAATGAATCACTCCACGAACATCAGGTTTGTCGATTCCCATCCCAAAAGCATTCGTTGCACAAAGAATATCGATTTGATTATCAATAAATTGTTCTTGCAAGCGACTACGTTCACTAGCCTCCAAGCCCCCATGATAATAGGACACCTTAAAACTGGTTTTCGCCTGAATAAGTTGACTAATTTGTTCTGTTTTGTTGCGCGTGGCGCAATAGATGATGATTTTACCAGCCGTTTTAGATAAGTAATCTAGTAACACTTCTTCTTTTTCTGACGTTTCCTTCACGAACAAGCCAATATTTTTTCGATTCACTGAAGAAAGAACTTCTTGATAGCTACCATGAGAAAATAATTGTTTTATAATTGCGTGCTGTACAACGGGTGTCGCTGTGGCAGTTAACGCCAAGGTCAAAGGAAAGTCTAGCTGTTTTTGGACCAGATCTAATTTACTATATTCAGGGCGAAAATCGACGCCCCACTGATAAACACAATGGGCTTCATCCACCACAAATAATGCAATTTTTTGGCGTTGTAACACACTAAGTACTTCTTGCTGCAAAAGCATTTCTGGGCTTAAAAACAGATAATCGTATTGGAACATTTCCGCTAAAATATAACGCTTTTCTGAATATTGTAACGTACTGTTTAAGGCAACCGCACCTTTAATTCCTTGTCTTTGTAATTGACGCACCTGATCTTCCATTAACGAAAGTAAAGGAGAAACAATTACCGTTAGTCCCTCTAACTTCTGGCCCACAAATTGATAACACAATGATTTACCGGTGCCTGTTGGCAAAACAGCCAATGTATTCATACCGTCAAGTAAGTTTGTAATCACTTCTTTTTGACCAGGCTTAAACGCTGCATAACCAAATCGAGTGAATAATTCTTGTTCTAATGTCAACAACACTCACTCCTTTTCTTGCCAAATTTGTTGGATTTGATATAAGCGGAAATCTAAATAAGAAAGCGTCGCTTCTTGCGCTCGCCAATCCCGATACACCCACAACCGCGGATCTTGTTCTGTTTGAGCCAAGTTTTGGAGTATTGCCTCCTTTTCAAGATAAACAGACACCTGCAGCTGCCCTTGAATAGCCAACTCTAATAGATGATCATGAATGGTACTCAGTTTTATTTTTCGCTGCTCAGCAATTTCCTGAAGCGTCTTGCCTTCCGTTAACAAACGTTGAGTTTCTTGCATACTTTGGTTTAGATTTTTTTCTAGATACGGCCATACAAGCGTTTGTAAAGCAGGATAGTTTCCTCCGTACATTATCAACTGCAGTAAATGATGAACCGCTTGCGTGTGCCACAAACGCTGTTCAAGAGCTGTCTTATGGCTTGTTAATTGCTGAGGAACTTTGCCAGTTTGCTGATAACCAGAAAGTTGCGCAACCAAATAGTCGCTTTCTGCTTCAGGTAGTAACTCAAACCCTCGCAACAGTTCTTCTTTGATTGATTGAATGCGCTGCTCTTTCTTGTCTTGTTGTAACCATCGTTTCAAATATAGTTGCGGAATCGGTGTTGATAAAAGTGGAATATACTGTTTTTCCTCAAATGATAAATACGAAGTCACTTGCACGGCAAATTGAATGAGTTGCCAACTTTCTCGATCACTTCTGCCAAAACGATAAAGATCAATTGCAGGATAATCCAGCAACGAAAAATGGTGCTCCTTTAAAAATAGTTGCCCTTCTTTTGTTAGTTGAATTTCATTTGTCTCTTTGTGATACTGAATTTGTTTCGCCTTCGAAAGTTTTTCAAGAAATTGAAAATAGGCTTGTTCGGAAATCGTTGGCCACCAGCCAATGAACCGTAAACAATCATATAAAAAACCATAAATCAAAACAGAGCTAGTCCGTTTGCCTTTTAAAAGATGATACAAAGTTGATGCACGTACCTTGTATCCATGAGATAATAACGCTAAAATAAAAGTTGCTTCCATAGTAAACCTCTTTTAGATAGGATGTGTCACTGTTTATGCAATCACGTTTAGTTCCTGAAAAATGTATTGCTTGTGGACTTTGTCAAGTTTATGCGCCCAATATATTTGATTATGATGATCATGGGATTGTCCTTTTTAAAGACGAGCCGCATGCTCGACAACAATTTATTCCAGAAAACGAACGCGAGAATGTGTTAAAAGCGTACCGCAAATGTCCCACGCGTGCAATAGAAATAAGCAAAAATGAGTGCTAAATAATTTAGCACTCATTTTTGCTTAGAGTATTTTTTCGAGCCAAGCAAGTGTTTGTTCATCTAACGAAACAAACTGTAATTGTCCTTCTTTTAGCGGTTCTTTGACTAAATGAATTTGATCATTTAGGCCATTGATCCATTCATAACGAAGACCATTTTCTTTTGCTTTAGAATTTTTGGCTTCTAAATAATAATTGACATGGTAATTTTCTTTACCATCCAATTGTAGCGTATTAATGGTCACTTCAAAATCTGGTGAACCATCGGTCGATTTCTTTTCACGTAATCGTTCAAGTGCTTCTATAAAAGAAGGAAATTGAGGATTATTTTCCCCACCAACGAGATATTTTTCAGCAAATTCTGCACTATCCGTATGACTTTTCACTTGTTTGGCAAATGCTTGATAAAAGGTTTCTAGCGCTTTGCGGGCATCATAGTCGCTAGCTAACGGAAAATTCAATTGTAGCGTAGGATTATCGGAGAGCGCTTCGACAAAATCATTTTCACCAATCGTTTCTTTTGATGTTTGAATTTCTTCTCCATTAATCGTCTTTTTGAGTTGAATCGTCATCCCTTTGGACCAGAACAAAGGGCCAATCGTTTTGCTTCCATTCTTTAGCGTACCAACTTTCCGATCATTAATATAAATATCTGCGTCTGGCAGATTGCTCTCCACAACAAAATTCATTCGTTTAAAATCTAAAGGAATACTAGAAATATAATTTTCCTCTTCTAATAAACGATACTCTTCTGTGATAACAGGTTCGCCGGTGCTATCTTTCACTGTGGCTGTAAAGGTATATTGTCCTGGCGCTAAGGGTCCCAATTCCTTTTGATAAGTAGTTGAGTCGGAAGTGCCCACTTCCCGCCCGTTCATTGCCAGCGTCACACCGCGCTGATTTGTCGTTAACTGAACAGAAACAGGCGTTAAAATGAATTGATAACGGTGAAAGAAAAATGCTGTTTGACTCGTTTCACGAATAGTTAAACCATGTAGCTTTTTATCCTTTAATAGCGCTTTTTCTAATTTTTTTAGCTCAGTTGGATTTTTTTGATAATAAGTGATTAAAGGCTTAATGCTTTGCGGATTCACTTGAAATTCAGACTCGTTCGTCCTCATTTTTTTACTTAATTCTTGGGCATCACCATTCTCAATCGCTTCAATAAAATGAGAAATTTGTTGTTCCTTAGAAAAATAATGCGTCCCGAGAAAATAGCTACCCGTTCCAAGAACGATGAACACAAAAAGAAACACCCAGATCCAGCTTCTTTTTGATCTGAGAGGAGTAGATTCGTTCCCTTTATTCATTGATGGTTGTGCTTGGTTTTCCTCTTGATGCATTGATTCATTCATTAGCGGAGCGCCGCATTCTTCACAAAAGGACTCCGTATCACGATTCACGTGACGACAATTTTTACACTTTTTCACTCAGGAAAACTCCTCTTTCTTTGATGATTTCTATCATACCAAGGGAAAGTTAAAATTACAATGCAGATGGTTTAGTATTTTTTAACAGAATGATGACAGATTGTGACAACCTCTTTTCTTTTAGGCGTAAATTTTAAAAACCCACTGTCAAACATTGTTCAACAGCAGGTTTTTTTATCATTTATTTTGTTAACGGTGTTTTTTTCTGAATAGTATGTTGTTTTTTTGATAGCCATGGCAATAACTTCGCATGTAGTACTAGAAAAACACCACTGACTAAGAGGCCTTTAATAAGGTTGAATGGCACAATACCAATCGCCACATAGCTTGCTAAAGATGTTCCTAAAAATTGTTGTGTGGTCACACCATATAATTGTAAGTAAATGGGTGTAATGACAAAATAATTCGCAATACTCATGAAAATTGTCAAGGCTAAAATCCCACTTACTAAGCCCACTATCCGATTTGTACGGATATTTTTCTTTTTACCAAAGAAATAAAAAATTGGCAAGGTGAAGATACTACTTGCTAAAAAGCTAGCGAAATCTCCCACCATATTTTGCGGTGCTAGTCCGGTTAAGAACAGGTGTAGCAACGAACGAACAAAAGCAGTAATTACTCCTGCTAACGGTCCGTACAAGAACATTCCGAGTAGAATCGGAATATCACTAAAATCGATTTTCAAAAAACTAAACGCTGGCATAATCGGAAATGCCACAAATTGTAATACTGTACCGATTGCAGCCAACATTGCAATGCTGACCATTTTTTGTACCTTGTTGTTCATCTGAAATCCTCCAATTAAGGACCCATCTTCAACGAACTTTTTGATTCGCTTCTTTGTCATACAAAAAAACCCTATTTTTCTGCAGGGAAAAATAGAGTAGGATTATCTGATGAAAAAGCGTCTCAAATAAGCCCTATCTTCTTTATCCAGACTATACTGTCGGTATTGGAATTACACCAATTCAATCGTTAAAAACGAGTCGTGGACTATAACCACCGGTCGGGAATTACACCCTGCCCCTGAAGACGAACCTTGTATTATATTTTTTTACTTACTTAGTGTAACCGATTTGAACAATGAATGCAACTAACTAAGCTTTTTTATTAAATTTCATTGATTGTTTCGTTTCTCAAAAAAAAAACAATCCCTCCGCCATAAGCGCGAAGAGATCGAGTCATTTTATCTTATTTAGCTTGATTTAATAATTGACTGATTTCTTTTTTAGTTAAATCACGATATTGCCCTGGTCGCAAACCTTGTAAGGTCAACTCACCGTAACGTTCACGTTTTAATTTTTGAACAGGGAAACCAACAGCTTGAAACATTTTCTTCACTTGATGATTACGTCCTTCATGAATCGTTAATTCCACGACGCTGCTACCTGTTTTAATGTCCGCTGAAAGAATTTGAAAATTGGCTGGTGCTGTGCGTTTGCCATCAATGCGAATGCCTTTGGCTAATGGCAATAGATCCCGTTTAGTTGGTACACCTTTAATTTTTGCTACGTAGACTTTATCTACTTCATGTTTAGGATGGGTTAATTTTTGTGAAAAACTTCCATCATTCGTTAAAAGTAACAACCCAGAAGTATCATAATCCAGACGACCGACTGGATAAATTCGCTCAGTAACATCTGTAAAATAATCCGTTACTACTTTACGGCCTTTGTCGTCAGATACTGCAGAAATAACCCCTCTTGGTTTATAGAATAAATAATAACCATATTCTTCTTGATAAATTGGTACACCATCAACCTCAACAGTATCTTGTTTACTTACTTGCGTTCCTAATTCTTTGACCACTTGGCCATTGACTTTTACGCGACCTTTGACAATTAATTCCTCTGCTTTGCGACGCGAAGTCACCCCAGCATGAGCAATTGCTTTTTGTAATCTTTCCATTGTTTAAGCTTCCTCGCCTTCTGTTGTTTCAGACATTGGGTTCGTTTCTTGATAACGATCAAAAAATAGATCCATTGGTAGTTCTTCTTCTAATTCATCTTCCATTTGTTGGATATCTGGTAATTCATCTAAACTTTTCAACCCAAAGTAATCCATAAAATACTTCGTTGTGCCATACAAAATTGCTCTACCAGGACCATCGACGCGGCCTTTTTCTTCTATCAACTGACGGGCAACTAACTTTTGGATAGAGCCAGAAGTCTGTACGCCACGAATTTCATCAATTTCAATACGCGAAATTGGTTGCTTATAAGCAATAATGGATAATGTTTCTAGCGCCGCTTGTGATAAGGCGTTCGACATAGGCGATTGCGCATATTTTTTTAGTAATGAGGCATATTTTTTCTTCGTTGTTAAGACAAAATGATTGCCGACTTCTAAAATATTCAACGCTGATTTATTGTCAGAAGCATAATGTTCTTTCAATTTCGTTAATTCTTCATAGGTTTTTGCTGTTGACTTCTCTAATAAGTACGCAAGCTCTTCCAAGCCAATTCCTTCTTCGCCAACCACAAATAAAATTGCTTCAATTTGACTAACTAATGTCACTGTGTTTCCTCCACCTCTGTTGTATCTTCCTGCTGGGTTTCTGTATTAAATAACAAAATTTCACTATAATTATTTTCTTGTTCAGCATAAATCACGCCCGTTTTCATTAATTCTAAAAGAGCCATGAACGTTGTCACAATTTCTTGTTTGGAATAAGAATCGAAGAAAGAGTCAAACGACACTGCCTTCCCTTTCTGTACTTGACGCATACGCTCTGAAATAGCGGAGATTTTTTCTTCGATGGAAACATCGTCACTGGCAACAGTTGTTTCAACAGGCTGGCGATTTTTTTTCTTTTCTAACATGGCATGAAAGGCTAGAAATAAATCAATTGTATTGATTTGATTAGGCGGTAGTGTTGTATCTTCCTCTTTATAATCATCCATATCCATTGGTTCTTTTGTATAATAGAGTTTACGTTCTTCTTCTTTTTCATGTAAAACAGTCGCTGCATATTTAAATTTCCGATACTCCAATAACTGAGCTACTAAAGCTTCCCGTGGGTCTTCCTCTTCAAAAAAATCTTCATCATCAATGATTTCAAGCTCTTGTTTTGGAAGCAACATCTGACTTTTAATAGCCATTAAGGTGGCAGCCATGACTAGATATTCTCCAGCGACTTCTAACTCTAAGGTTTGCATCGCATGAATATAAGACATGTATTGTTCAGTTACTGCTGTAATGGGAATGTCATAGATATCGATTTCTAATTTTTGAATTAAATGTAGTAGAAGATCCAGTGGTCCTTCAAAGACATCTAGTTTTAAATTAATTTCTTGCAAAAACGACACCTACTTTCTTTTCTCGACTTCCTAGTTTACCATAAATTTATTCGTTTGTGGGCATTCTCGCAAATTAAGCCCGAGGAAAATGTTCCTTATAAACATCTGCCATTCGTTGTTTGGTAATATGTGTATAAATTTGTGTCGTGGAGATATCTGCATGTCCTAATAATTCTTGAACGATTCTAAGGTCTGCGCCATTTTCCAACAAATGTGTCGCAAAGCTATGCCGTAATGTATGCGGCGTAATATTTTTCTCTATCTGGGCTTCTCGAACAATCTGTTTTAAATTTTTCCAAATGCCCTGTCTAGATAACGGTTCACCATGATGGTTAACGAATAGGTGTGTTTCATTCGGATGATTTTTAATCAATTGAGGTCTGGCTTCGTTCATATAGCGCTCAATCCATTGAATCGCATAATCGCCTAAAGGAATAATTCGTTCTTTGTCCCCTTTTCCGATTGTTTGCAATAAACCAATGGATAAATGCAGATCCCCTAATTTTATTTCAATTAGCTCACTAACTCGCAGGCCCGTTGCATACATCACTTCTAAAATAGCACGATTCCGCATACCTAGTGGTTTACTTGTATCAGGCGTTTCAATTAATCGAGTCACTTCGTCAACAGATAATGTACTTGGCAATTTTTGAACTTTCTTGGGGGAGTCAATATGTTGCATCGGATTATGTTCGCTTAAGCGTTCTTGACGTAAAAATTGATGAAATCCTCTCAAACTAGAAATCATCCGAATCACACTTGCTGAAGCTTGCTGTTCTTCGTGAAGGGATTGCAAAAATTCTGTAATCATGTAACGGTCAACTTCGTCCCAAGAATGCAAGCCTTGTTCTTGTAAAAAGGCTACGTATTTTTTTAAATCTCGTTCGTAACTCCGTCGTGTGTTATTTGATAAGCCCCGCTCTATTTGTAAATAGTGTAAATAATCGACTAATTGTTCTTCCATTATCCTTCCCTCATTTCTAGTACTATCCTATCAGATTATGCCCTAGATTGCATGGGTAAATTCCAACTTATTCAAAAAAATCAACTGACAACAAAAGACTTGTTCACTAAGTCGTTAACTTAAGAACAAGTCTTTTGTTTTTGCTACTATTAGTAAAGAATAAATTTGTTATTTTATATATTTATCTAGAAAAGCAGCTACTGTTTCCTTATATTTTTCTGGGTTTTTATTATAAGCTTTCGCATGCTCTGCTCCAGGCACGACATATTTCTCTTTAGGTCCTTGGGTTGCATTGTAAACTTCGTCTAACATACTAAACGGCACAAACGTATCATTTTCACCATGAATAAAGAGCATTGGTAAATGATTCTTTTGCAATTGCTTAACAGCGCTTGCTTCCCCAAAGAAATAGCCAGCTCTAAGTTTCGTAATCCCGCTAGTAACATTAACTAATGGGAAACTTGGTAAATTGAAAAGCTCTTTCAATTGATATTGCAACTCCTGATTGACTGTAGAATAGCCACAATCTTCCACAATGGCTTTCACGTTATCTGGTAATTTTTCCCCGCTCGTCATCATGACTGTAGCAGCACCCATACTGACACCGTATAAAGTGATTTGTTCTTGCTGACCATTTTCGGTTAAAACTTTCTCAATCCATTGGACATAATCTTTACGATCGGGCCAGCCAAAACCAATATAATCTCCTTGACTTTTCCCGTGACCACGCGCATCTGGCGCTAACACATTGTAGCCCCAATCATGATACATTTTCGCAAAGACAGACATCGTTTCTGCCGAACCCATATAACCATGCGCCATAATAACGGTACGATTACTTTTTTTGTCGGCTGGTAAATAAATGGCCTTTAGACGTAGCCCATCTTTCGAAGTAATTGACCATTCTTGTCGATTTTTGTCATCTTTAAACCATGCGCCTTCAGGTGTCTGGACCACTTTTGACCCTGGGGTATTCTCATTTATAAAGTCTTTCTTTCCTGGAACTACTGCATAATTATAAAAATATAAGCCTGCCGCAATTAAACCAATTGCAATTACTACAATAAGCGCAATCAAAATTTTTAACCATCGATTCATCTACGTACTCCTTTTATTTAAACTGTATGATTCATTATAAGTTGTCACCCTTTTTTTGACAACTACCATTCAAAGATTCAACCATCTTTCTTTACCACTACAATGGGACAATTTTGTTGCGACAAAAAAAGCATAGCACAAAAATGTTACCTTTTGCGCTATGCTCCACTTATCTATTTATAGGAAACTAAAAATTATTTATTTTCAATAAGTTTAAAACTTGACCATGGCTTCAAAAATTCTAATAAGAAACGTTCGTCATCAGAAATACGACCAACCACATTTACACGGCCATCATTTTTCATTTCTTTTAAAGCAATTTGTGTTTCCCCTTTGTATTGTCCATAGCCAACGTTGTCAATCAAGACATCACCTCGAACAATATCTCTCGTTGTATGAGCTGGGAAAGGACGATCTTTATAGTAAACACGTGTCATTGTTGAACGCAAAACGTAATCAGAACGATCTCCACGATAACTGTGTAAGTTATCGAACAATGCAATTCTTTCATCTTCTGTGATTTCTGGTTCTGTATCCACTTTGATCGAAGGATACGGTGCATGAAAGGCTTCTGCCATTGCTGCTAATTCTGCTTCTGAGGCATAAGCATTTCCGACAGAAATATCATCGATTAACCCTGTTAAAACTAAATGCTTAACTTGCGTTGCAATTTCTAAATCGCGGTGGTCTTCCAAAGAACATAATCCATCTTGTGTCGGCCATGGTCCAAATGTAGCATCGTGTGAGTTCACAAACGCCATCGTATTTAAATTATATTTTCTAAATTTTTCTGAACAATAAACAAAATGCTCATAGCCTAAGCCTGTATAACGATGTGGATAGAAATTATGTGAGCCTAGTAAATTTTCTGTGTTTGGTGAGTAGGCCATAATATTATCTACATAGCTTGTCCCTGAACTCATATTAATTTCAATTTTAATGCCATAAGGGTTTCTTGTCATATTCGCCTCTTCTTGCCCAGTAAAACCAAGATCTAAACGAATACCGTAGGCGCCCATATCATGGAAAAATGATAAATCATCATAAGAGATGCCTAATTGTTCGAACAATGCAGGATTAATATCGACCATCACTTCCATACCTAATTGGTTGGCATAATCTACGACTTTTTTAAACTCTGCTAATACCTTTTCCCGATCATCATTGATTTGCAATAAACTAGTAAAGACACGCTTAAAGCCGTATTTATGAGCCAAATCCAAATATGCTTTGTCCTTTTCAAATGTTGAACGTTCTGGATAAATTGAAATACCTAATTTTCCCATGTGATTGCCTCCTAAATTGTAAAACATAATAATGTATCTGCTTACATTGTAACAAAAAAAACAAAAGTGGTCTACACCTTTCCTATAGAAAATCTTATAAAAATTCCACTGGTTTGTTATCTTCTCTTTTGTTATGATAAAAAAGAACCTAATTGTCAGTGTGAAAGGAAGAGGAAAACAGATGAAACATAAGAAAATGCTTGCTGTTGCTTCAGTTGCAGCATTCACCTTGCTTTTAGCAGGCTGTAACACAACCAATAATAAAGGCACGACCGCAACGAGTGATTCTGTCGCTAAATCCAGTGAAAGCAAAACAAAGGATTCGGTCGACTTAAATTCACTAGATTTACCACAACTAGATGACAAAGTTGCCGAAGATCAAGACTTAGTCCAAATGGTTACTTCAATGGGAAATATTGAAATCAAACTATTTCCTAAACAGGCTCCAAAAACTGTCGAGAACTTTATGAAACATGCCAAAGATGGCTATTATGATGGCTTGACTTTCCACCGCGTCATCAATAACTTTATGATCCAAGGTGGCGATCCTAGCGGTGATGGAACTGGCGGAAACAGCATCTGGAATAAACCATTTGAAGATGAATTTTCAAACCAGTTATATAACATTCGTGGCGCATTATCAATGGCGAATGCAGGACCTAATACTAACGGCAGTCAGTTCTTTATTGTCCAAAATACAGATGATCAATCTGATGGTCTTTTATATGATGATTATCCAAAAGCAATCATTGATGCTTACAAAAAAGGCGGCTATCCTTCTCTTGATAAAAAACATACTGTTTTCGGTCAAGTAACCAAAGGAATGGATATTGTCGATAAAATTGCCAAAGTCGAAGTTGGTGCCAACGATAAACCAAAAACTGATGTTAAAATTGAAAAAATCAATATTCTTCAAGAAGCAAAAAAATAACAAAAAGTCAGAACGTATCTTCAGCGTACGTTCTGACTTTTTGTTATTTTTGAATCGCTTGTAATGCCTTTTCTGGCACTTGGTCTTGATTGACCTCTTCATACGTATTGATGTGGGCCCCTTTATTTGAGACTTTTAGATAATGATCTGTTTTTAATTCATGGTCCGCTGTGAAAGTTATTTCTCGCGTTTTGCCTTCCTCATCTGCGGCTACTTGCGTATAACTAGCAATTCCATAGCCATTAACACTATCGGCTTTCTTTGTTTTAACATACACATTTCCTTCTTTAACCAATGGATTTAATTGATCTAACACACCAGCTAATTCGCCAGAGTTCTTCTCTGCGTAAAACTTGGCCCCAAATAAACCACCACCAATAACAATTGCTGTCACCACTAAAAATTTAATAAATTTCATCACATAAATCCTCCCGAGTAATTATTCTCTGTTACTTCTTCCAAAGTATAGCAAGTTTTAAACAATCCTTCCTCGGGCGCAACGACCAGTTTTTTCTCAGACTTATGTCGTATTTTTGTTATTTTGAATAAATAACAAAACACTACTCTTCTATCAATAATTGACTTAATAATTGAATTTCTTGATTCTTAGTTAAGTCAATTGTTTTCATTGTAACTGCTGTGGCTAAACCTAAATAGATTACCACCATTTTAGGAAATAATTCGACAAATTTTCCTTTGTCCATTTGTACATATTTTTTATCCAATAATAAACGCTCTTCAAAAAAAGTTTGAAGCATTTGCTGCAATTCTTCTTCATAACCATGTGCTTTCATAAATAACGCCGTATAGATTTTTTGATGTTTTTGGGCAAATAATATAAAGTTCAGACCCAATGCAATCACTGGGTCTGAGGCACCGACATCTGCTTTATAAAATAATTGCATACGATGAAATAACGATTTAATTAAGGTTCGTTTTAAATCGTCCATGTTGACAAATTCTAAATAAATTGGCTGCGTAGAAATCCCCATAGTATCTGCAATATTTCTAGCAGTTAAATTAGAAAAACCTTTATCTACTAAAATTTTTTCAGCTACGTTTAAGATTTTTTCCTTTGTATATACCTTCGTTCTAACCATTTTCATACCCCTTTTCTCTTTTAGTTAACAATAACTTTATTATGTTCACACAAAAGAAAACCATTTTCATTATATATATAATATTTTACACTTTTTTATGCGTTTCTTTTCTCAAAATTTTCTATACATTTCAAAAAAATTGAGAATTTTCATCACCTATAAACAAATAGGTCCAGAACAAAAGGTCATCACCTTTTGTTCTGGACACTAAACGGCTGCACTCTTTATTCTTCTATTTGTTTGCCTTGCTCTTTGGCAAGCTCATTTTTATCATAAGCTACAAAGAACGGATAGTAAATCAAGATGGCCACTAGAATTAAAACAATATTCAAAACAGCAGCACGCCAATCGCCACCTGTCGCCATAAAGGCGCCAATTGGTCCTGGTAAGGTCCAAGGTGCGGTAAAGACAACTTCACTAACTAAACCTAATTTAGTGGCAAACCAAGCAATCGTTGCTAAAACCATTGGTGCAAAGATAAAAGGAATCATTAAAATCGGATTTAAGACAATCGGTACACCGAAAATAACTGGCTCATTAATATTAAAAATAGACGGTGCTAAAATAGCTTTTCCTAGTTTTGAACCATATTCTGATTTTGCCCGAAAGGCTAATAATATAGCTAAGCCAATTGTGGCTCCAGCACCACCAATCCAAATGAACCATTGGTAAAATGGCTCTGCCGCAATCCGAGGCAATGCTTCGCCAGCTGCTTTAGCAGTCGTGTTTTCCTCTAATAGTTGTAGCCATAGAGGACGCGCCAACGATCCTACGATTGAAGCACCGTGAATCCCAAAGAACCAGAAAAATGTGGTTAAAAAGACTAACAGCAAGACACTCAATAAAGAATCTGCTGCTTGAACTAGTGGTCCTACTAAGTTCCCTACAAATGTGTGCCAATCAAAGCCTAAATAATAAGTGATTGAACCAATCAATAACATGACAATTAACGTCGGCGTCAATGATTCAAATGAACGAGCAACAGCAGGTGGAACGTTATCAGGCATTGTAATTTTGAACTTAGACTTATCTGTTACTCGATAGATTTCGACAGCAATAATTGACGTCACAATCCCGACAAACATCCCTGCACCACCCAAATTAGCCATTGGTAAAACAAACCCAGAAACGCCAGCTGCTTTACTGGCTTCTTCAGGAATCGCTACAGGTACTAATGTTAATAAAAAAGCAATCGTAGCCAAAATCCCTCCAGAGACTTGATCAAGATTATATGATTTCGCTAAACTAGCGCCAATGCCAAAAGTCGCATATAACGCCATAATGTACATTGTCATTCGGTAAGGCAGTAAGATTGTAGCAGCATTACTTGTTAAAAATTGAGTAATGCCCCAAGATTCTGGTAACGGCGGAAACGCAATAATTAGAAAAAAAGAACCGACAATAATTAAAGGTAATGTCGCAATAATTCCATCCCGCACCGCACGTAAATGGCGCTGATTGGCAATTTTAGCCATTGGTCCAGCTAGATGATTTTCAATCCAAACAGTCAGTTTATCTAACATAAATAACACTCTCCTCTGTTTTTCTCTTAAAAAATAACTCCTTTAATCAGCCATAAATAAGAGATAAGCTCTAATAAAATAAGAGAAATTAAAAACAACCAAATAAAACGCTTACAAAAACCTGTTTTCGTTTCAATAAAATAATGACTATACGCTAACGCAAAAGCAATCCCAACAGGCAAAAAAATCATGGCACCAATATTAAACGGCAGACTGAAAGTCCATAATAAAACAC
This sequence comes from Enterococcus sp. DIV1758, assembly GCF_051711985.1. Lineage (NCBI taxonomy): Bacteria > Bacillati > Bacillota > Bacilli > Lactobacillales > Enterococcaceae > Enterococcus > Enterococcus sp. DIV1758. The sequence goes on along the minus strand of NZ_JBIOOA010000001.1, from coordinate 1,319,459 downwards.
TCGGCAACAGGACACCACATAAGAGCCCCATACTAAAAAGAAAACCGGCACTTTTAACTGAAAACTTAGGAACCATTGCTTGATTGTTTTCCATTTCAATTTCGCTCCTTTCGTTTGTTATTTTGTTACATTTAAAATTATAAGCTATTAAAAATATTATTTCAATCTATTCGGTGATTTAATACTAATTTTAAAATAAAAAACCAGTTCACTGAGTGAACTGGTTTTATGCTTATTCGACAAATTCAAATTCAAAATTACCAATCCGAACAATGTCGCCATCTTTCGCGCCACGTGCTCGTAATGCCTCATCGACACCCATACCACGTAATTGACGTGCAAAACGCATTACTGTTTCATCATGATCGAAATTCGTCATTTCAAATAATTTTTCTAATTTTTCACCAGATAAAACCCATGAAGCATCTGGTTCACGATCAATCGTAAATTCTGGACCTTTTGGTTGGAAGCCATAACGAACGGTTTCTTCCTCTACTACTTCATCTTCATATAATGGGAATTCAGGCGTTACTTCCAACAAGTCAGCTGTTGCATTTAATAAAGGTTCAATACCTTTACGAGTAACCCCAGAGATTGGGAAAATAGGTAGCTCATCAGCATACTCATCTGTGCGTTCCTTCGCAAGTTGCTCTTTAAATTTCGCTAAATTCTCTTCTGCTTCAGGCATGTCCATTTTATTGGCAACAATAATTTGAGGTCGCTCCATCAAACGTAAATTGTGTGAAGCCAATTCTTTATTGATTGCCAAATAATCTTCATAAGGATCGCGTCCTTCCATGCCACTCATATCAATGACATGTAAAATAACACGCGTCCGTTCAATGTGGCGTAAGAACTGTGTTCCTAAGCCGACACCTTGAGAAGCTCCTTCAATTAAGCCTGGCAAATCTGCTGCAGCAAAGCTTCGACCATCACTAGTAGTCACCATTCCTAAGTTTGGAACTAACGTCGTAAAATGATAGGCACCAATTTTCGGACGAGCGGACGAGATAACAGAGAGTAACGTTGATTTTCCTACAGAAGGAAACCCAACTAACCCAACATCTGCTAAGACTTTTAATTCTAATTCGATTTTACGTTCTTGGCCCGGTTCGCCGTTTTCGGCAATTTCTGGTGCAGGGTTTCTTGGGGAAGCAAAGCGAATATTCCCGCGACCACCGCGTCCGCCTTTTGCTACTACTAAGGTCTGACCATTCTCAATTAAATCCCCAATTAAAGCTCCAGTTTCTGCATCACGAACTGTTGTACCTGGTGGAACTTTGACAAGTAAATCTTCTGAACCACGACCGTGCATTCCTTTACTCATACCATTTTCTCCAGGTGTCGCCTTAAAATGACGATTAAACCGGAAATCCATTAATGTGCGTAATCCTTCTTCAACAACTAAAACAACGTCGCCACCGCGACCGCCATCACCACCAGCGGGACCCCCGTCTGGTACATATTTTTCTCTACGGAAAGCAACCATTCCGTCGCCGCCTTTACCAGCTTTGACATCAATCGTCACTTGATCTAAAAACATGGACATATAATTTGTCCTCCTATTCTACTTCTACTATCTTTAATCACTTCAAAAAGCATGATTCGAAAGTCTTTATTATTGTATCGGGAAAACAACCGTTTGTCTAGCAATTCTAGTTAGTTATCGTTGGAAAAAGCAAAATTTCTCATGAATCTTTCGCTTTCTTTTTGTCGCTTCGCTATCAGTCTTTTGACAAAAAAATTTTAGAGGTTCATACTATAGATAGTTGAAGAAAATCACTTTTTCAGCAAGGGTCCAAAGAAACACAAACATCTAAAGGAGGAATTTTTGTTATGACAGTCAAAGTAGGAATTAACGGTTTTGGAAGAATTGGTCGTTTAGCCTTTCGCCGAATAAAAGAAGTTTCTGATGATATTGAAGTTGTGGCAATCAATGATTTGACTAGCCCAACAATGTTGGCTCACTTATTACAATTTGACTCTACGCATGGCACCTATCCTGGCACCGTGACAGCCACTGAAAATGGCATTGTGGTTGACGGCGAAGAAACCCGTGTCTACGCAGAACCAGATGCAAGTAAAATCCCTTGGGTTAAAGAAAACGGAGTAGACATTGTCCTTGAATGTACAGGTTTTTATACCTCTGAAGAAAAAGCACAAGCTCATTTAGATGCAGGTGTGAAACGTGTGGTTATCTCTGCTCCTGCAGGCGCAATGAAAACAATCGTTTACAACGTCAATGATGATACACTTGATGCCAACGATAAAATCATTTCTGCTGGTTCATGTACGACAAACTGTCTAGCACCGATGGCTTACTTCTTAAATAATGAATTCGGTATTGAAGTTGGTACCATGACAACTGTCCATGCCTACACATCAACACAAATGCTATTAGATGGCCCTGTTCGTGGCGGAAATCTTCGTGCGGCACGCTCTGCTGCAGACAATACTATTCCCCATTCAACTGGTGCTGCTAAAGCAATTGGCTTAGTTATTCCAGAACTTAATGGAAAATTACAAGGCCATGCCCAACGTGTTCCCGTTGTGGATGGATCCTTAACAGAATTAGTTAGCATTTTAAAAACAAAAGTAACAGCTGATCAAGTAAATGAAGCAATGAAAAAACACACCATTGATAACCCTTCTTTCGGTTATGATGATCGTGAAATTGTTTCTGGAGACATAATCGGCACGACAGAAGGTTCGATTTTTGACCCAACGCAAACAGAAGTAACGACAGCTGGCGATTTCCAATTAGTGAAAACTGTGGCTTGGTATGACAATGAATATGGTTTTACTTGCCAAATGATTCGCTTATTGGAAAAATTCGCTAATTTATAATTCCAATGAATAAAAAACTGCCTTGCATAAATTAATGCAAGGCAGTTTTTTTAATGTTTACTTTGACAACTTTGACAAATACCATGAAAAGTTAAGCGATGATCTTTGACTAAAAAATGATACCGACTTTCAACAATTTGCTCTACTTCACCAAGCAAGTCTTCTTCCACTTCCTCAATTGTGCCACATTCTAAGCATAACAAATGGTGGTGAAAGTGTTTGGCGCCTTCTTTTCTTAAATCATAGCGAGCTAAACCATCGTTAAAGCTCACTTTATCAACGACTTTTAAGTCTGTTAAAATTTCTAGCGTTCGATAGACTGTTGCTAGACCAATTTCCGGACTTTTTTGTTTTACCAAGAAGTAAATTTCTTCTGCTGATAAATGATCTTTTTCATTTTCCAATAATACAAGTACGGTTGCTTCCCGTTGTGGTGTTAATTTAAAGCCTGATTCATGTAATTGTTTTTTTGTCTTTTTTAAAGCAGCAGTCGAATCCATTATTACAGCTCCTTGTTTAGAATGATTACAAATTAAGAAACTTAATTTATCAATCAAATTAAAATAATTATAAAAGAAATAACTGTAATTTGCAAGATATTCTCAATTAGCTACCTTAATTTTTTTCTTTTGATTGTTCCAACGAGCCAATTAGAATTGTTTTACCATCTTCTTGTTTAATTAATTTTTGTTTCATTAAATGACCTAAGGCGCGTTTAAATTGAGCTTTACTAATGCCAAAGGTTTGTTTAATTTCATCAGGGCTTGATTTATCGGTGAAAGGAATTTGGTGATCGTTTGCTCTTTCTAAGAAAGTTAGAATCATTAACGCATCATCGCTGATTACTTCATGACTTCTTGGTTTTAATGAAAGATTCAATACGCCGTCCGGCCGCACGCCAATCACACGTCCCACTACTTTTTCACCTAAACGTGGTTCTTGGAAACGTTCAGAAGGATGGATAAATCCAATGTATAAATCATCAGTTAAAATATACGTTCCTGCAAGTTTCAGACGATACACATGCCCAGTTAAGTTTTGGTTTTGCATTTCAGCATTCCCGCGTTTTGCCATGGCTTTAAAGACTTTTTCATCTGCTAATTCGCCCCAAATGCGGTCTTTACTGTCCACTTTTAAAGTAACCATTACTCGGTCTTCTTTTTTAGGCCAAAGTTCCCGCATGGTTGGTAATTCATCCAACGAAATAACGACATCTTTATCTGGTAAGCCAACATCCACAAAGACACCTAAATCACGTCTCGTTCCTGTGACAGTACCAAAGCCATAGCTACCAATGCGCACAGTAGGAATTGTAGTTGTCAGTGCTGGCTCTTGTTTTTGATTTAAATAACCAAACCCTTCTACAGCCTCCCCTATAGCATGCGTACCTTCTTCTTTTTTTAAACGGAATGTGATGCCATTTTTTTGAACAAAATAAAATTGTTCATTTTCATCGACCACAATGCCGGTAAATGTTGTTGCTAGTAATTCTCTCATTTATCATTAACTCCTCAAGGAAAATCAATCGAACAAAAGATTTCCGCTTTTGTTCGATTGTTTCTATTTTCTTTTATTGCCCTGCATTACGAGAAGCGTTCCCTTTGAACCAACCTGTTTTAGCATTGATTGTAACTAAATACATGTGAACATTTTTCTCTGTAGTGCCTTCTAATAATTTTGATTGATTGTTGGTTGCATAAAGATTGTAGTAACCTTCGCCATTCACAATTTTGGCAGGTTCTAAAGAATATCCACCAGGAACAACATAGCCACGAGCAATCACTGTGTCTAAGACTTTTTCTTTCACACCTGGTGCCCATGTCCACGCTGGATTGCTACTATCAGCGATATCGGTAGCATCTGGCGCATAAAGCGGACTAGTGTACACCCCGTCACTGTTCGGTGCCGTGTAGCCATTCGCTTCTGTTTTTGCTGTTTCTTCCTTCTTAGCGTTCTCTTTTTTCGCGGCAGCAGCTTGTTTCGCTTGTTCTTCTGCTTGTTTCGCTTGTTCTTCTGCTTGTTTTGCTTGCTCTGCGGCAGCTTGTTCTTCTGCAATTCTTTTCTGTTCTTCTTCAACCTTGGTTAACGCTTGGTCAGCTGTCGTGACTTGTGTGACCAGTTCTTTTTTCAGCTTATCACTTGTTACTTTATCTACTTCTGCCTTAGCAGCTTGATACGTGTCTCGATTCAGCTGATTGGTAGTTTTTCCATCTTTATAAATGACCTCAACCGCTTTTTTAGCTTTTTGTAATTGGTTGTATTGTTGGTTCGCTTGATCGATTGCTTGGTTCATCAATTGGTCAAACGGATCATTTCCTGTTAATTTCTTTACGGAAATTGGTTGATCAGCAGCTAGAATCGCCGGTTTCAACTCATTGCCATTGACAATCGGGGCCTCAAATAATTGGTTGATTTGTTGAATGGTTTGTTGTTTCTCTTTCAATGTTTGAATTTGTTTATTTAATTGAGAATACTCTTCTGAATCTTTAATTTCCGCGACTTGTTTTGAGAGTTTTTCTGGACTAACAGTCACCATATCGGGTTTAATAAAAACTTGCTCCTTTGTGGTATAAAAGGCTGCTAGTTCATCTTTCAGCGTATCTGTTTTCTTGGATAGTGCCGCCGCCTCTTGCGCGGCAGCTTTTTGCGTTTGATCATGATACGCCCAAGCACTACCTCCAGCTAATAAAACAACCGCAAGTGCAACGAAAGCCACTTTTTTTGATGGTTTCTTCGGAGCAGGCGCTGGTTGAGCATTCCCAGTTTCATTCATCGGTGGTATCACACCTGAATCTGAAACTTTTTCCTCGGTTGTATCAGCTTCGCTCGGTTCCTCTAGCGACGCTGCACTTGTTAACCCTTCTTCAGAATCTGAAATGGATTCAGTTGGTGTTTCGGCTTGGGTTAATACTGCCTCACCGCTGTTTTCTAACTCTTGGGTCTCTGCTGTTTCTTCTGATGGATTTTCAGACATTTCTGTATCTGCTCGATGCGCTTGAATATAAGCTTGCAAAGTTTCGTTTGGTGTTACATCTTGATCTTCTATCGGTGGTTGTGAAAAAATTTCTTCTTCAGAAGTGGTAGAGATAACTTCAGTTCCTGAAATCTCTGTTAAAGCTTCCTCTTCTGACTTCACTGTCTCAGATACCTCAGCTGTTTCTGCTTCAACAGTAGTTGTTTCTTCTGTTGTTTCCTCTAAATTAACTGCTTCGTCCGTTGCTAGTTTTTCTTCTGTTGAATGAGTAGGCATCGCTTCTGTCGCTGGTATCGTTTCCTCCACCGAATCATGAGTCTCCTCACTAGCCCCTTCTTGAAGCACTGCTTCTGAATCAGAAACATCCTCTGAATCAGAGACTATTAAGTTATCTTCTATCGACTCTTCTTTTTTGTCATCATTACTTTCTTCTTCAGGTGATTCGCCAAACAGTTCCATCACATGGCCTAAGCTCATATCTTTTAACTCAGACCATTCAATATTCTCATTTAATTGATCTTCATGTTGTTCATTTTCCTGTGTTTTAAAATCTATATTTGTTGAAGTCGTTTCCGCTTCTTCTTTATCAACTGTTGTGTCAGTTAGTGAATAGCCACATGTTGGGCAGGTCGTTAATTCTGCATCGAATTCGTTCCCGCACTTCGGACATTTCTTTGTCATTCTTCCGCCTCACATTCTGCTAATATTCCATTACTTCTAATTTACCACAACTTGCGCCTTCTTCCAATAACTAGCAATGACATTTAGAGACTTTTTAAAAATCAAAAGCGGCTCTTCTCGCATGCACGAAAAGAGCCGCTAAACGGTATGTTTATTCTAAAAAGTCTTTTAATTGTTTTGAACGAGAAGGATGTCTTAGTTTTCTTAACGCTTTTGCTTCAATTTGACGAATACGTTCGCGAGTGACACCGAAAACTTTTCCGACTTCTTCTAGCGTACGTGTCCGACCATCATCTAAACCAAAACGTAAACGTAAAACATTTTCTTCACGGTCTGTTAAAGTATCCAGAACATCTTCTAGTTGTTCTTTTAACAATTCGTAAGCTGCATGTTCAGCAGGACTTGTAGCATCTTGGTCTTCAATGAAATCACCTAAATGTGAATCATCTTCTTCACCAATTGGTGTTTCTAAAGAGACTGGCTCTTGTGCGATTTTTAGGATTTCACGAACTTTTTCTGTTGGTAAATCCATTTCCGCACCAATTTCTTCTGGCGTTGGTTCTCTACCTAAATCTTGCAATAGTTGGCGTTGAATCCGAATCAATTTATTGATTGTTTCAACCATGTGAACAGGAATTCGAATTGTTCTAGCTTGGTCCGCAATTGCCCGCGTAATCGCTTGACGAATCCACCAAGTAGCATACGTAGAGAATTTGAACCCTTTACGGTAGTCAAATTTTTCAACAGCTTTCATTAAGCCCATATTACCTTCTTGAATTAAATCCAAGAATTGCATACCACGACCTACATATCGTTTGGCAATTGAAACAACCAAACGTAAGTTAGCTTCTGCTAAACGTTGTTTTGCTTCTTGATCGCCTTCTTCAATTTTAAGTGCCAATTCAACTTCTTCTGCAGCAGTTAATAATTGAACGCGCCCAATTTCTTTTAGGTACATACGCACGGGATCATTAATTTTAACACCTGTTGGCGCAGATAAGTCTTCTGCTTGGGCCTTTTCCGCTTCTTTTTCATCTTTTTTCAAGCTATGTTCACTTGGGTCTCCATTTTCATCGACTACGCTGATACCAGCATCTTCAACTTTTTGGATTAATTTTTCCATAGCTTCTGCATCCAAAGTATACGGTGTGGCTAATTGATTCGCTAAATCATCATAAACCACTGTTCCTTTAGGCTTGTTTTCTTTGATAAATGCTGCCACTGCAGCTTCATATTTTTTACTTGTTTCTTTTTCCATGAAAGAAGGCCCCCTTCATTTTTCGGTTCACGCTTGAAATAACTGATAAATCACCGGGACTTATCAAAATAAAATGAACAAAACGCTTAGTTCTATTCATTTATTACTTAAGTAAATGTTCGTTGAGCTTTAAGCTGTCGAGCCAATTGGATAATCTCCATTGTTAATTCGGCTTCAAGCTGTTGGTTGCCCACTCGTTTTGCTTCTTGCTGTTGAATCTTTTTCTGCTCAATTGCCTCTGCAATACTTGATAAGGCAATTACATGTAATAAATCGGCAACTTCTCGCTCAGAGCTTTCTTCCGATAAATTCTGATACGCAATTTCAATTGCTAATTGTTTGGTTTGATTATCTTGCAAAAAATTAATAAAATCGGCAATGTCGAAACTTTGATGCAGTGTCGCATAACTTTCTAGCAAGAAATATAATTCTTGGTATTCATCATGAGCGAACGAAAAATCTGGCAATTGTTGAACGGTTTGCCGTACTCCTTGTTCATTCATTAAACGAAATAATAAAGAACGTTCTGCTTTTTGAACTTGTGTTAACGGTAACTTGTTCTGGACGTGATTCTCTTCAAAAACAGGTTCTTCCATTGGTGGTGGCATCATTTCATCTTGATAAAATTGTTGCCGTTCTTGCCGTTGGACTGAACGTTGCTCTTGCTTCAATTGATTGAATTGTTCTTCTAAACTATGAACAGAAAGTTGAAATTCCTGAGCAATTTGGTTTAAATAACGATCACGTTCCAAGGGAGATTGAACATTGGTTAACTCCCGTAACAATTCGTTCACATAATCCAATTGTTCTTTTTCATTATTCATGTTTCTAGTTAACCGATGATAATTCATTTTAAAACTAAAAACTGTTTCTCGGCCATGATTGGCTAAATTTTGAAAAGCTTCTGCGCCATATTTCCGCACATATTCATCAGGATCCAGCTTTTCAGGGATGCTGACAATACTCAAGTCAAAATGACTGTTTTCTTGCAATAATTGAATCGCACGGTTTGTGGCTTGAACACCGGCATTATCGCCATCGTAACAAATAACTACTTCCTTAGCGACCCGTTCCAAACGCCGAATTTGTTCATTGGTCAAACTAGTCCCCATTGAAGCCACACCACTTTTTACGCCTGATTGCCAAGCAGCGATAACATCCATGAATCCTTCAAAAAGCAAGACTGTATTTTCTTTACGAATTTCTTTTCTGGCTTTATCAAAGTTAAACAGCGTTTCTCGCTTATTAAAAAGTGTTGTTTCAGGACTATTCAAGTATTTAGGCATCTCATCCCCTGGAAAATCAGCTGTTTTTAACAAGCGACCAGAAAAGGCGATGACATTGCCTTGGGGATCATTAATTGGAAACATGATTCGTTGATAGAAACGATCCAAAAACGTACCGTTATCTCTTTGAACAAACAGACCAGAAGGCTCAAAAAGCGTTTCATCCAGTTGTTCATTTTTAAAAACTTGACTTAAGAAATCACGTTTTTGCGGCGCAAATCCAATTTGAAAGGTCTCAATTAGTTCTTGTGTTAACCCCCGCTCTAATAAATAGTTTAATGCGGGTTCGCCAATTTTAGTATTCACTAAAATATGATGGTAAAGTTCTGCGGCTTTACTATGCAGTTGTAACAAAATCCGTCTTTGTTGGTTTTCTGGGGTATCCGCTACTTCACGCGGCTCTGACCAATCAAAGTCCACAGATAAATGTTCCAAATCTGCAACACGTTTCACGGATTCGGGAAAACTAATGCCTTCAATTTCTTGCAAGAAATTAAAAACAGTTCCACCTTTCCCGCAGCCAAAACAGTGAAAAATTTGTTTGTCTTCTGCTACTGAAAATGAAGGGGAACGTTCTTCGTGAAACGGACATAAACCCATATAATTTTTACCGGATTTTTTTAACTGGACATACTGCCCAATAATATCTACTATATTCGTTCGGTGACGAACTTCCTCAATGACTTCCTGAGGAATGCGTTGTGCCATTGTCCTCACCTCCTAAGAATAGCATTGTGCTAACTCATGTGATTGACCGTTTAAAAAACGCACTGTCATTTCAGTGCGAATTCCAATGGACACATTTACACATGATTTATTGTATCACATAATCTCTGTTTTTCAAGTATCTTGTTTCACCTCAACAAAAAAAGAAAGTATCTAGGACAAAAGTCATCCTGACTCCTGCCCCAGACACTAACTCTTAAAATAATCAGTGAAACATCAAGCTTGCTCCGACTTCCTTCAAGATTTAAAGAAGAACTGCATTTCTGGAGACGAATACTTTTAGCTCAACTTCTATTTTTTATAAATCTTTAATTGTTTTTCCAGCACGTTTCATTTGTACGAAACCAATTGCTACACGCACTACAATATTAATGGCCATCATAATAAAGAAGAGACCCATTGTTTGCGAAGTTAAGAAACCAATTTCTAAAATGTTGTGGAATAACATAGCTGCTACATAAATACCAATAATAGTACTGAAAACCAAGAAAATGCGTAATGGATTGAAAGGCAGACATGCTCGAACAACAGCCATACAGCTAATTCCAACTAATAAATAATACATTAACGTCGTGGTGTCTAAAGAAGAAAATCCTTGATTTTGTCCAATCAGATAAACAGCAATGATATTCGCTACAACTAAAAGCGCATTAACAGACGCATTTTTCAAAGCCGTTGGTAAAAACTTCCCGACAACTTTTCGTTTGTCCCCTTCGAAAGATAAGAAGAAGGCTGGATATCCTTCAATTGCTAAATCAATCAAGGTCACTTGAATCGGAATGAACGGGAACGCAATGGCTGTTAAGGCACAAATGATTGAGAGAATAAACGAATAAATCGTTTTAATGAAGAAAACGCTGGAAACTCGAGTTACATTATTTACCACACGCCGTCCTTCAAACAAGACATCTGGTAACGTTGTAAAATCAGAATCTAGTAAAACTAGATTAGAAATTTGCCGAGTAGCGCCATCTCCTTCTGCCATAGCGATACTACAATCCGCTTCTCGTAATGCCAAAACATCGTTGACGCCATCGCCGGTCATCGCCACCACATGCTCTGTGTCTTTCAACTCACGTACAATGGTTCGTTTTTGCTGAGGAGATACACGTCCGAACACCGTGTATTGCTGAACTGCTTCACGCACTTCTGCTTCTGTCGTTTTGGTCGACAAATCAATATAAGACTCATAACCAGGTAGCCCAGCACGACGAGCAATATTTGAAACAGTCACCGGATTATCGCCAGAAATTACTTTTAAGTCGATTCCTTCTTCTTTTAGATAAGCCAGTGTTTCTTTGGCATTTTGGCGAATTGGATCATCAATTTCTAGAATTGCTAACGGCTCTAAATAAGGCATTTTGGTTTCGTTTAACGGTTGTTGCTCCGCAATAGCTAACATCAAGACGCGATACCCATTCTCTTGTGCTGTAAAAACAGCTTCTGGCAACCGACTATCGTCTACCAAACGCTCAGGAGCCCCTAAATAAACTGTCCCAATTTCTGGAAATTCAATAGCTCCCCATTTTCGTTCAGAAGAAAAAGCCAAGACTTCTTTTGCGCCAAATCGATTGGATACTTCATAATGATCACGAATTGCTTGCATTGTAATATTATTATCCGTACTTTCAGATAGGTAGCTTCCGATAATCTGCGGGAAAAGTTCTTCATATTGGTCATGCAAGATAATCGCCTTTTGCACTTTCATTTTACCTTCTGTAATCGTTCCAGTTTTATCTAAACACAAAGTGTCCACATGGGCCAATGTTTCAATTGAGTACATATCTTGTACTAGAATACGTTTTTTGGCTAACTTAATGACACCTGTTGTCAGCGCAATACTAATTAATAGTACTAATCCTTTTGGTAACATCCCTAACAAAGCAGCTGCAGAAGCAACAACAGATGTTTTAATGCCAGCATCTCTTAACCAAAAAGCTTCAACAAATAAAATAATCCCCAGAGGAATAATCACCCAACTTGTAAATTTAGAGACTTTACGAATCGAATTGACTAACTCTGATTGAATTGGTTTATGCACTTTGGCTTCTTGGGTGATTTTCACAGCATAGTTTTCGGCACCAACGTGGATAACACGGGCATAGGCTTGTCCGCTAACAATGAAACTTCCAGAAAGCAAGGTATCGCCGATTTCCTTTTCAATTAAATCTGATTCACCTGTTAACAACGCTTCATTCGCTTCGACTTTACCGTCAATAACTTCCATATCAGAAGGAACTTGTTCCCCTGCAGAGATAACAACAATATCTTCCATAACTAGTTCTTTTGTATCAATTTCTTGTTGTACGCCATTTCGAACAACATGAACATTTTCTTTTGCCACAATAGATAATTTTTGAACTAAATTACGGGCATGAATTTCTTGGAAAATCCCGATTGACATGTTCACAATAATAATCGCTAAGAAAGCCAGATTGGAATACGCTCCGACAAATAGTAAACAAACAGCGATTGCAAAGTTTAAAAAGTTGAATAACGTCATGACGTTATCAAAAATAATATCTTTTGTAGATTTTGCTACATTTTCCTCATAATTATTTTGAAGGCCTAACTCTTTCTGCTTGGCAACTTCTTCTGTACTTAACCCTTTTTTCAGGTCGACTTTATTCAACATCCAGCTCTTTCCCTACCTTTTCAATTAATCAGTTACATCCCTTCTAGTTTACTTGCATTTTCATGAAACTGCAAGAAAAGCCTAAAAAATTCCTGTAAGTTGAAAGAATTCTTTAGACTTTTCTCGTTTTAATTTAACTTTTCAATAAACCAACGATTCATTTTGACAATTTCTGCATAGAACATATTGCCACCATTTTGATAAAGGTAACCACCGTTGTAAACTAACGCTTGCCAACGATAATAACGATATTTCGTATTTTGGTCATTCCCTAGCAACGGTGAAAGGACTTCTCTTGAATATTCTTCTGCTAACTCTGTCGTGTGTTTCCCGCCACGTTCTTTAACAAACTGAATATAATCCAGTCCATAATTATATGCTTGTACGCCTGTCCACTCATCGCAGCCAGCTTCTTTTGCTTTCGCTAACGCTTCCGCGAGAAATTTTACGCCATGTGCGATACTTTCCTCTGGTGTTTCAATCACTTCTTGTTGTCCATAAACACTTTCACTGCTCTGCATAATATCGCCAGATTTCCCTTTAGATTCTGTATAGATAATCGCTAAAGCTAATGTTTTGTATTCAGGTATTTTATTTTTTTTGACTTCTGCTTCTACTTGTTTTTCAAAGGTCATTACCGTTTCAACATTTTGATGTATTTTATAGCCAAGATAGCCAAGACCAGCAACTAAACCAACAAACAAAAGTAGCATGATTTTATAAATTATTTTTCTTACTCTACGCATCGAATCATCCAAACTTTTTCTTTTAAGATACGTTCTATGTTACTTGAAATAACTGAAAAAAGCGAAGTTTTTGTTACTTCTTTAGTTTTATTTAATAAAAGTAACTTTTTTGTGAACAAACCGTAACTTCGCAAGATTGAACGTTTTCACCTAGAATAGAATAACAAGTAATTTTGTTCTATTGGCGCTTATTTATTGCATCAAAAAAGCCCAGATAAGAATGAACAAAATTCTTTTCTAGGCTTGACTTTATACAACTTATCTATTCTTTTAACAAACAGTCAAATGTTTTATGGAATTTTTTTCCCAGTCATTTCTTCATAGTCTCTACTCATCATTCTCCAAGCTTTTTCAATATCTTTGTTCAATCCAAACAATCCGCTTCTACCAACAATATAAATATCAGGTCCTGCAGCATCAATTCGCTTAAATGAATTTCTATTCGATGAGCCGTCCATTTCAATTACATAACGATACCCTTTTTCTTCACGTAAATTACGAAGAGCAACAATTTTATCAAGTGTTCCTTCAATAAATCGTTGGCCAGCAAAGCCTGGATCAACGGTCATGATTGTGATTTTATCCAACAATTCAATATATGGAAAGATTGATTCAATAGGCGTTTCGGGATTAAGGACGATCCCTGCTTTAAGATTAGCATTGTGAATTTGGTCAATTAGGCGAAATGCTAGACCATCTAAAACCTCTGCATGCATACAAATCCATTCACATTTGATATCTACTAGTTGTTGTACCCAAAAGCTTGGATTCGTAACCATTAGATGGGCAGATACTGGGAGCTTCGAAATTTTTCTTAACTCCTCAATAAACCACGGAGATAATGTAATGTTTGGCACATAGTGACCATCCATAATGTCTATGTGATACGAAGCAACATGATCATTCAAAAAGGTGATTTGTTGTTTAAACTTGTCCAAATCCATCGTCATTAGTGACGGAGAAAATTCAACTTTGTTCATTCTAATTTTCAACTCTTTCTATCTGATTATTTGGTTGATGTTTTTGAAAATTTTTCTAACTCGTTATATTCAGACGTTGACACATCTCTGATAGGCAATATAAATTGCATTAATTTTGTTGCGCTTTTTCATTTTGTTTAGAAAATCTGAATATCTTCCAAGTTTATCTCCTCTTCTTCTTTTTCTACTAAAGCGTCCATATCTTTCTCAGTTACATCTTTCTTAATAATAGCTAAAACTAAACCGGTAACCACTGCGTTTACAACAATTGCAATCACGCCAGCCAGCGGTTTACTCATTGTTGGAATCATTAAAACACCGCCAAATGGAACTGTCGCATCTGCCCCTAAGATCATTGTTGTTGCGCCACCCACGAAGCCACCAATCGCTGTAGCAATGACTCCTCGGACAATATCATTCATAACTAAAGGAATAACACCTTCAACAATGTTAATCACGCCCATTGGTACGGCAGACTTTAACGTTTCAACTTCTAGTTTTGTATAAATATTTTTTCTAAATAATTTAGCAAAGAAGAAAGCTAATCCAAAGCCTATTGGCGTTGCTGTATTTACTAATTGCAATGCTGTAATTGGTCCATTAAGTCCTTCCGCTTGCATTGTCAAAACAAAGGCAAAAACAGTTTTGTTAATGGGTCCGCCATAGTCTATACCACTTAATAAACCAATTACACCACCAAAAATTAATAATGACGAGTTACCTAAGCTATCTAAAAAGTTCGTTAATAATGAAGTAAATGCCGTTATTGGGGTCCCGATAATATATATCATGATTAATCCACCAGTAATTGAGGTTAAAAATGGAATAATTAATGTTGGCATTAACCCTTTCGCCCAATTGGGTAATTTCACATATTTCAAAATAGCTAATATAAGATATCCTGCCAAGTAACCACCTAAGATACCACCAATAAAGCCGGCGCCAACTGCATTCGCAGTTAAACCAATAATAAAGCCTGGAGCAATTCCAGGTTTACCGGCGATTGAAAAGGAAATGCCAGTAGATATAACAACCGGAAGTAAGCCTAAGCCAGCGCCACCCATAGTAGCTAAAGCATCCCAAAGCGAAAATTCACCTGGTACCAAGGTTCCTTGACTTGAGCCACCAAACCCCATACCAATTGCAATTAAAAAGCCAGCACCACAGACAATTGGAATTAAATATGAGATTGCTGTTAATAAATGACCTTTAAGATTTAACTCTTTTAGTTTTTTCATTTTTATCCTCCTAAACATTGTTCTTTTATTTTATTTTCTATTTAAAAAAATTACTGTTGTGGATTCTTCTGTAGAAAATATCCACAATATGCTGTCTTAGTAATTTCATTAAGAGAATGCCTTCACTACATCCTCTGGCGATTTTGATTGAAGGAATTCTCTCACTACTTCATCATTTCCGAGTTTTCTGGCAAACAATGATAATAGTTTAAGATGGCTAGTTGTTTCTTTATGATCATTGCCCACAGCAAAAAGAATGATTCCTTTTACGCCATTATCATCTAAAGATTCCCAAGGAATTTCTGTACTATTAATACCGATGGCCACGCCTATTTTTTTTACATACGCACTTTTGCCATGTGGAATGGCTAGATAGTTTCCGATGCCCGTTTGGCCTTCCGCCTCTCTATCATAGATATCTTTTATAAAGCCTTTTTCCTCTGAAATATTGCCATTTTCAAGTAAAAGATTGGCTAATTCTTTTAACGCTTCCTCTTTTGTATTTACATTCATATTCGTTTTAACGGTTTTTAAGTCAATGATATCCTTTACTTCCATTACAATTCCTCCTAGAAGATTACTTTTCTTGTGTCATAACTTCTTCTGCTTTTTCAATTAGTTTAGTGGGTGATTTTACAGCAACTTCTGTAGGTACTTGAATGATTCGTTTCCCATCAAAACGCTCTCTTCCAGAAATTTTTACATCAATGGCTAATATAACAATGTCCGCTTCCTTAATTTGTTCATCCGTTAGTTTGTTTTCAATCCCAATGGTCCCTTGTGTTTCTACATGGATCTCAACTCCTGCTTTTTTTGCAGCGTTCTCCAATTTTTCTTGTGCGATATATGTGTGAGCAATTCCTACTGTGCAGGCTGCTACGCCGACTATCTTCATTATTTTTCCTCCTCAAATTTTTCTATATTTTTATAAAAATCTGTTTCTGTTTTTAAACACAACAGCTTTTCTAAGAAGTCTTCATTTGCTAATTTTCTAGTAAATCGACTGATTTCTTTTTTTACTTTTAACCGTTCATTTTCTTTTAGTAAGATGACAATAATTAATTTCACTTGCTTAATGTCTGCCGTCCATTCTTGGATTTCTGTTTTTAAGCCAATCAGATATATTTCACTTTTTTTCAAGAGTGCATTTTCTAAATGTGGCAAGACAATTTGCTCTGCAATCTGATTACTTCCCATCTTCTCACGATTTACCAAAGATTCCTCAATCTGCTTTTTTTCTTCGAGCGTTAACAAAGGTGCTGCTGTTTCTGCAATGAATTGATATACTTGCTGTTTTGAAAGAAGTTCTTGGTTTAGGAAAACTTGGTATAAAGGATTAACGTTCATGATAGATTTCCTCAACTTTTCTTTGTAATCGATACTGATCATCCATTGTAAACATGGCACTTACCAACAATGATTTAATGGGGACCTTTTCCTGTAAATGAATCGTTGTAAGAATCAATTCAATATCAGAATAATCTTTTAATGATTTCCTTATATTTCGTGTGGCAATAATTTCAACAATTTGTAATTCAGGAAATTTCTTTTCAACTTTTACTCTCAATAGTTCTGAAGTTCCAATTCCAGTGGTACACATAATCAAAGTACGAATAGGTAACTGATTGGTTTCAATCATTCGTGCAAAATACAATGTAATAAACCCATTCTCGTCTTCGTTTATAGCCGGTAGTTGATAGTTTTTACTTACTTGCTTAGAAACTTGCACAATTTTTCTAAAAATTGTTTCATACGTCATTTTTATTTGATCCAATAAACTATTCTTAACATGTATGCCGTTTTCAAGACGATTTATCATTGGTTTTATATGACTAGCCAATTCAAAAAGTAGCTGATCATTATCAGTTAAAATTTTTAGTTGTGCACTCATTTCCTCTAAATAAAATTGAGTAATTTGCATTACTTTGAAAGAAAAATTAGTTGCTTTACTAAATGAACCTTGCATCCTAGAAGAAACTAAATATTGATATAAGTAATAAATTTCAACGTTAGGCAGTCTCTTATTTAAATAAGTTTCAATCTGTTGAATCGTTGTTTGCGCGACCTTTTTGAGTACTAAGTCCTTTGTTAATTCTTGTTCTTCTTCGTCAGATAATTGGTATTTTTCAGAAATGGCTACTTTTCGTGAACGACTAATTAAGATATAAAGATGCGAAAAGATGTTTACATTATATGGATGTGGAATAGTAATATCTAGTTTCTTTTCAATGTTCCTGACTTGATCTAACGTAAAAAGGACATCATAATTATTAAAATTTAATGCTTTGTTGTTTCGAAGATCCTCAATATCGATAATGTTCAACAGTTGTATTCTATCGGAAATGGCTTTCCTGATAGCTCTTTCCTCCCCGATAATTGCCAACGTTCGATTTTTCCGTTTGAGTGTTAAATCATATTTCTTTAAATCTTCGGATAATTGTTGTTCATCGCTAAATATCACAGAATCGCCAACATAATATCTTGCAAATAATTCATAAACATTTTTAGCTTGTGGAGAAGCTAACAACAATTCCTCCAGAATTCGATTGCGTCTTTCCCTTGGCGAAAAATCACTTTCTTTTTCGACTAAATGTCGATTCTGTTCCATAAATCGTTCATAGTCTAGCTTGTATCCTCGTCCTTTCTCAGATAATATGAGTGAACCTTCTGAAAATTCATCGTTAATTTTTTTTATCAAACGATAAACTGTCTTAGGAGAAGTACTTAGGCAGTTTGCCAATTCTTCTGCAGTCATATAATCTTGTTTTTTTGAGAGAAGTAACAACAATTTTTGTCCACGTTCTTTTTTCGAACTCATAGCAACCCCTCCTTGATATATTTATTATAATCCATACAAAAGAAAACGCTTCCTTGTTTTCTGTCCGTTACATTGGCCATTTTTGTGAGTGGTTAAAGTGTTCAATTATGCGAAACTTTCTAAGGCTATTATAAATAAAAATCTGTAGAGCAAGCGATTTTGAATTACTGGCTCTACAGACACTAATATTTTCAAAGAATACAAAAAAGGGCTGCCTTACGGCTAGCCCTTTTTTACTTTTATTTTACGGTAACATTTCCGATTACATCATTTATTGAAGTCGTTTGACCTGCTTTTTGTAAATCGTATTGAGCAACGATATCTTGATTTGTGAAAACAACAATTAAATCTGATTTTTTGCCAGCTTGTTCTAATGCGGCTAAATCAATGGTTGCAATTTTATCGCCTTGTTTTACAACTTGGCCTTCTTCAACATGTAATGTAAATGGTCCACCTTGTAACTCAACAGTATCTAGACCCATGTGTAATAATACTTCAATGCCTGAATCTGTTTGGATACCTAACGCATGTTTTGTTGGGAAAATGCTAGTAATTTTACCAGCAACGGGTGTTGAAACTTCGCTGTCTGTTGGAACGACAGCAAAACCGTCACCCATCATTTTTGCTGAGAAAACATCATCTGGTACTTCAGAAATAGGAATAACTTTCCCATTCGCTACAGAATATAATTCAGTTTCTTTCGTTGAAACTGGCGCTTTTTCTTCAACAACTGGTTTAGAAACAGGTGTTTCTTTGACTGGTGTTGCTGGCGCTTGGTGGTTATATAATCGTTGCATTTCGTCAGCAACAAATTGTACTTCCGTACCAACAATCACTTGGATATTGGTGTCATCAATGACTTTCACACCAGGAACCCCAGTTGCTTTAATTTTTGCTTGATCCACTTTGCCTGTATCTTTCACTGTTAAGCGTAAACGAGTTGTACAGTTATCAATAGAAGTTACATTAGCATCAGCGCCTAAACCATCATAAATACGACGAGCTAGAGAAGCAAATTTGTTGTCACCTTCTGCAACATCTGGCGTTTCTTCGCCATCGCCTTCTTCACGTCCTGGTGTCATTAAGTTAAACTTAGTGATTGCAAAACGGAAACCGAAGTAGTAAATTGCTGCAAAGACAAGTCCTTGAACCACCAACATCATTGGATGATTCGCGACTGGGTTTTTCAAACTTAAGAAGAAGTCTACAAAACCTGCACTAAAGGCAAAGCCAGCTGTCCAATGCATAAACGCAGCGAATGCTAAAGAAATACCTGTAAAGACCGCATGTAAAACATATAAAGGCCAAGCAACGAACATAAATGAGAATTCTAAAGGTTCAGTTACGCCTGTAAAGAAAGCCGCAAAACCAGCAGCTAACATTAATGAAGCTGTAACTTTTTTCTTCTCAGGACGTGCACATTGATAAATAGCAAACGCGCCTGCTGGTAAACCAAACATCATTACTGGGAAGAAACCAGCTTGATACATCCCTGTTTGTCCTACAATTGCTTTACCAGTATCTAACGCTTGTTGACCAGCTAAAAAGTTCCCAATATCATTGATACCAGCAACATCAAACCAGAAAACAGAATTCAAGGCATGGTGTAAGCCTGTTGGAATTAATAGTCGGTTAAAGAAACCATACAAGCCAGCTCCTACGAAACCTAAGCTAGAGATTCCTTTACCAAAAGCAACTAATCCGTTATAAACAACTGGCCAGAAGAAGAATAAGACAGCTGAGATTACTAACATCGAAATAGCTGACATAATAGGAACTAAACGTTTTCCACTAAAGAATGATAAAGCCATTGGCAATTTCACACCAGAGAAACGATTATACATTGCCGCGGCAACTAAACCAGCGACAATCCCGACAAAGACATTGTTGTCCATGCTGTTGAAGGCTGGGTTTACTTCAGCAATATCCTTGAAGCCTTTAATGGCTTGGATAGAAGCAGGCGCTAAAACAGTTTTTGGCACTAAATAAGCGACTAAACCAGCTAATGCTGCCGATCCATCTTTATCTTTTGACATTCCTAACGCTAAACCAACCGCAAATAATAATGCTAAGTTGTTTAAGATAGCCAAACCACCATTCATTAGAAAAGTTGTGGCTGGACTAGCGCCGATTGTTCCCACGATCCAGTTAGCAATACCGACTAATAAAGAAGCCGCCGGTAATACAGCAACTGGTAACATTAACGAACGTCCCATTCTTTGCATATACGCTTTCATTATACGTAACTCCTCACATAAACTATTTAATTTTTATTATTTGGTCATTCTTAATCGTTCAATGTGAATCGATAAATAACCAAGTTCTTCATTTGGTACTTGATAATGAAAATTTCTCATTAATAAGACTTGTACTTTTTTTGAGATTTCATAGCTTTCAGCATACTTTTTCTTTACGACTTCCAAAATTTCTTCATCTAAAACAGCATATTGATTTTGTTGGAAGCGATGAATAAACAAACGTAAATGATTCACCAAACGTGAATAACTGAGACTATTTTTATCATCATGAATATCAATAGCCAATTCCTGCTCGATTAAATGAATAATTTCAGAAACGATTGTAACTTCACGGATACTTTTACTATTATCAGTACGCCCGCTGCGAGCACTATGGATATGAATTGCAATATATCCCGCTTCATCATAACTAAATGGAATTTCTAAGGTTTGTGTTAAATATTCTACAGCCCATTGAGCAATAGCAAATTCTTCACTATATAAAATCTCAATTTCACTTAAAAGCTTGTTCCGAACAATAATATTATTTTGAATATTTTCAGCTGCAAAAGCAATGTGATCACTCAACCCAATATTAATATGTTCATTCAACTTTTCACCCAATACCGTTTCAGCATGTTGGATAATTTCTTCACTCGCTAAAAAGTATTTGTCTTCAATTTGTGATAGCAATACTTGAAGTTTTTTCAGTCCTTCTGGCTCCATCACAAACATCCGCTCCACCAATTGTCGAGATAAGACATCATTTTTAGTCTTATTAAACCCGACGCCTTTACCGACAGCTACTTTCTCCTGTCCTTCGTCAAGAACAAGTACAGCATTTTGATTTAGCACCTTTTTAATTTTCATAAATGACCCTCTTCTGCAGAAGTAATTCTAACATTTTCAGTGAAAACAACAAAAAAAGCATAGAACAATCCCGTTAAACATGTTGCATAACCATTGTACACCACATTGTATTACGAAATTCTTCCATGCCTAGTATTATCTAGTCACATGAAAACGCTATTCATTTGTTAACAGTGCTTATTCTAACGAGTATCATTATTTTTGTCAACCTTTTTCAATTATTTTTTTATTAATTGTTGACTATTAACAAAAAAGAAGCTCTTATCGGGAAGAGGTCGGAACAGAAGTGTTTAACTCCGAGAACCAAGTAGGTACTGTTCAACATCTATTTGCTTTGCAAATAGTGTTTTTCAGCAATAAGAAGGAATTTCCGAAAATTGTCATAAAACACAACGAGGAACGAGTTGATGTTGCATGATACACTACACTCCGTTTCGTTCGCATCAATTTCTACGCATGGAACATGCTAGAATTGAAGGACCTGGTGTTCTTTAATTTTTGGAGACCAAGTCCTTCAATTCTTAGTGATTTATCACTTAGAGATTGATGAGATCGGAGCTCTGCGAAGTAGGTATTGTTCATCATCGAATCACTACGTTCTTCGTGATTCTCAACACTTGGAAGGATTAAGATACGCCGAACACTTGTGTGAGAAAGTCAATTTCGGCTTATTGTTTTCTCGCCAAAGGCTCGTCACAGTTTTATACTTGTAAGTTCCGAAGGACCTTCACCAAGTAGGTACGATGATTTCATCTGTTCATGCTTCACAGTGAAACATCGTAACTCTTAGAGCTGTAGCTCTTTTGAAGGCTGTACTGTGACGAGACGCATGTCGAGAAAACACCTTAGAAGTTATTGAGATCGGAGCAACGCGTAGTGTTGCTTCTGTTCCCGCCGTTTATCAGTTTTTGAGCGTGGAGCAAAAATCCAAAGTGATTTTTGTCCCACGCTCGTTCACTAATTTATTCTTTATAGGCATACTTATATGTGCTCGTTGCACCGAAGTTATGATACTGAATACCTTTGACACCTGGTCGTACAAGCTGACTACGGGCCTCTTGGTATAAAGGAATTAAAGCGGCATCTTCTTCCACCAATACTTTTTCAGCTTTAATTAATGTTTGCCAACGAGTTTCAGGCTCATTTGCGTATTTAGTTGTTGCTTCTTCAATTAGTTGATCAAACGTTGGGCTAGAATAGTTCATACGGTTCCCACTAACTGAGCTTTCTAAGAAAGTCATTGGATCCTGATAATCGGGTCCCCACATGCCAACAGACAATTCATAATCCCCTTTTCTCATTAATTCAATCGCATTATTTAAAGGAACTGTTTTGACATTAATAGTGAGACCTGGCAACGTTTCTTGTAACTGGCCTTGGATAAATTCAGCAACTTTTCGGTCACTATCACCATCTCTTGAAAGAAGTTCAATGGCTACATCTCCGTTTAGCTCTGCTTTTGCTTTAGCTAAATACTCTTTGGCTTTTTTAGCATCTGTTTTGACAAGAGCGCCTGCTTCTTGACGAAAATCTTCATTCGTTTCTGGGTTATATACAAATTTTTCTGGAATGTACCCATAAATTTCTTTTGAACCATCTGCTAAAATATTATCGACTAAACTTTTTTTATCCAAAGCATAAGCTAAAGCTTTGCGGACATTCTCATTTGCAAAAATGGATGGTTTTTCGTTTCTTTTTTGGTTTAAACGTAAGGAATAGACTTTTGACCGTTCGATTGCTTCATAGTCTGGGTTGTCTCGATTTTGTTTAGCAAAATCTCCTGTTAAGACAGCCACATCTAATTCACCTGATTCGTACAAATTGTAAACGGTATTTGTTTCTTTAAGAACTTCAAAATGAATCGTTTCTGATTTTACTTTTTCTTTATCGTAATAGTCGGGATTACGCACAAAATCCCACGACATCGCTGACTGATCCCAATTTTTCATTAAAAATGGACCATTAGATACAATCATTTCACTAGAAGTGCCATAGGCTTGTCCTTTTTCTTTCACGAATGCTTCGTTTTGTGGGAAAAATGGAGAAAATGCCAATAAGGACGTAAAATATGGTACAGGCTTTTCTAAAGTAACCTCCAAAGTATAATCATCAAGCGCTTTGACACCCAATTCCTCTGGTGCTTTTTCCTCTTTTGTAATAGCTGTTCCGTTCAGAATCGTTCCCTCTAACAAGAAAAAGTAATTGGCTTGGTTTTTGGGATTCGCTAATTTACGCCAAGCAAAAACGAAATCATTGGCTGTTACAGCATCACCATTGGACCACTTGCCATCTTCTCTTAGTTTAATGGTATATCGTTTGCCATCCTCAGAAATTTCAGGCATCTCTTTAGCGGCAGCTGGTATTAGTTGATCTTTTTCATCCAATTGATATAACCCTTCAAAGACATTGGACTGTGCGTTAATACTGGCTTCATCTTGTGTAAAAATAGAATCCATTGAACCGATTTCCGAGTTCTCCATTAAATTTAAAACTTTTTTCGAGACACTGGTTTTCTCAGTTACTTTCTCGTCTATTTTTGTTTCTGCTGTTGTGCCACAACCTACCAAGACCGTACTAACAAATAACATAATCCCCATCATTTTTAACTTTTTCATACTATTCCCCCTATGTGTCAATCAAAAGGCAACTCTTCCATGGAAAGCCGTTCTTGCGAAACTATCAAGCATGCGTAGGGCAAGCCCTCATTTTCGTACTCAAATTCTCCCCGCTGGTTGTCAATTGGGTCTGCACGCAATTGCATTTTTGCCGGCTGAAAGTCTGCCTGGATTTCACTATTTGCGACCATTCTAAAAACATCTAAATTGCCGAAATAATGATTCCACCGCTGTCTATCCCCGTCTCGGTAAGCACCACCACCAAAAGATAAATCCGCAAAGAGCCAGCCGTACGGTTCTATATAAAATTGTGCCCAATCATGACAGCCTGTATAATGTGTAGAAACATATAATCCCGATTGCCATTTGGCTGGTATCCCTGTAATCCGACAAAGCGTGATAAACAAAATCGCTTGCACGCCGCAGTCACCTTTTAAATTAGTTGCAGCATACTCTGAAATATTGGAAATTGTAAAATATTCACGCATGAATGAATAATGAATCTTTGTCGTCACAAAGTCATAAATCAAGCGTGCCTTTTTTAAGGGATTACTTTCATCGCCCACAATCTCATCTGCTAAATTTCTTAAATAAGGCGTGAATCGAATATGCGGTAACTGTTCCTCTAAATCAAAGCTTGGTTGCATTTTGTCTACGTTACTTTCTTCTAACTGTTGGTAAACCATCCGATTAACATAACAATATTCAACTGTAAACGTTTGATTTTCTTTTAAGATTGTTTCAAAACACAGTGTTCGTTGAGGCGCATCTTCTGCCGCAATATAGGTTGCCTCAGGTGACGTAGCTAGGATTTCAATTTCTGATTGTTGTTGACACGCTTTGGGTAGCGGCAAATGGACACGAACACGTTCACCTGGACGCTCAAATTCTTTTTTCACCTGAATGGTGGCTTTAATTGTTGTTCTCACTTTTCTACCACCGTTTTTTTGCATTTGTTCGATGTTCTCTTTTAGTTCTTTTTTGCGGAGAATTTCTAATTGATTGCTTTCTGCTTCCCGCAAACGTGCAACATATGCCGCATTTGTTTTAATTAAATTGGCCAAAAATCGAAGTTGGAAATACGGTTCACCGTCAATATAAACCCAGTCCACTAAACCCGTTTCTTTTAAACGAATTAATTCCTCTGTTTGATAATCCTGAAAAGTATCTCTCATCATTTGATCAGCTTTTGCAAAGCTATGAGGATACTCATTCATACACATCATTTTAATGACATCTTTTTCAATTATCAAACGTTCTTTTAATGCCTGCGGAAGTTCTTTTGTCAACCAAAAATCAATGGCAGTATCCGCACTTGCAAAATCGCCAAATTCTTTCACCCTTTGAATTTCCTCAGGCAAAGGGACACTAAGATACTTTAAATCATACTTCATTAGCTTTACTCCTTTTTTAATGAGAAATGCCTAATCCAGCTACTTCTCCTAATTCCAATAATGGTTTTGCTTCTAAGGATACACCCCCATTTACGGGCGCAGTTTCTAAACCGAATGTCGCATCTAAATCTGCTCGTGTGATATTCTTTTGAGCAGCAGCTAAATGGGCAGCAGCCGTGATGCCAATGGTTGTTTCTTCTGCCATACACCCAATCATGCATTCGATACCTGCTGTTTCACAAATCTGATTAATCTTCAGCGCTTCATGAATGCCGCCACACTTCATTAATTTTATATTGATAACATCGACTGTGCCTTTTTTAACCAATTCCAACGCATCTTGGGCATCAAAACAGCTTTCATCAGCCATAATTGTCGTATTGACTTGTGAGGTAACGTATTTTAGACCTTCTAAATTGCGCCTTTTAACTGGCTGTTCCACTAATTCAATTTGATAGTCTGCCAATTCTTGAATTGCTTTAACAGCATCTTTGGGCGTCCAAGCCTGATTTGCATCTAAGCGGAGCTTGATATCAAAGCCAACTGCTTCACGAATCGCTTTTACTCTTGCAATATCAGCTTCAATTCCTGTTCCGACTTTAATTTTTAACGTATCAAAACCTAGTTTGACTTTTTCGACGGCTTTTTGTGCCATCACATTTGGTTCATCAATGCCTAGTGTAATATCCGTTATTACTTGGTTATCATAGCCACCTAACAATTGATAAAGAGGCAGTTGGGCTTTCTGACCCATCAAATCATAACAAGCAATATCGATAGCTGCTTTTGCCGCTGGAGCGAAAGCAGATATTTTATTCATCACTTCATGAATTTTCTCAATATTAAAAGGGTTTAAGCCAATGATTGCTTGGCCAAATAATTCGATCGTTTCAAGCGTGCCAGCTAACGTTTCACCGGTAATAAAAATGCCTGGGCCTCCTTCCCCATATCCAATAAGGCCCTCTTCTGTTTCAATTTCCACAATTGCACTATCCGCGGATTCAATCGTCCCCAAAGCGATTGTAAATGTTTCTTTCAGCTTGATTTTCGATGCCCTAACATGTACCTGCTTAATTTTCATAAAATCCTCCCTTTGATATTTTCAATTGATTGAAAATTCAGTTTTTTAAAAATATCCAAAAATTAAATTTAGATTGTTATCGATCATTCTAAACTCATTGTTTTCTAATGTCAACAAAATAATGAGATTTCGATTAAAATAAAATGAATTTCCAATTTTACGAGCTTTTTTATAAATCAGTAAATTCCATGACATGTGAGATACTTCTCATTTACAAACATTCTTAAAAAAGGTATGATAGTAAAGAGGCAACTTGCAAAGGAGTAGAAGACGAATGAGTGAACAACCTCAACAACGCTCAACCGAAGAAGTTGAAGCAATTAAAGAAGATATTTTAACTGCATTAGAAACAGTGATTGACCCTGAATTAGGCATCGATATTGTAAATTTAGGACTAATTTATGAAGTTGAATTTGCAGAAAAAACTGGTGATACTGTCATCAAAATGACCTTAACCACAATGGGTTGTCCGTTAGCAGATGTTTTAACAGAACAAATCCATGGTGTTTTAAAAGATATTCCTGAAGTGAATAATATCGAAGTAAAATTAGTCTGGTACCCTGCTTGGACAACGGACAAAATGAGCCGTTACGCACGAATTGCTTTGGGTATTCGCTAGTTATTTCGAGACTTTGATTAATGATAAAAACCGCCTGAAAGAACTGACTGATTAGTTTTTTTATGTGGTTTTTTGTTTAGCTAATAGTTTGCTAGTCCAACTTTATTATTTTTCTTTTTAAGCACTTTAAATTTAGCTAAACGAGTCAGACAAAAAAAAGACATGGAATCATGAAAATCCATGTCTTTTTTAGTCGGATATTATTTTTACTGCAGGACAGTTTTCTTCCAAAAATTCAAAAATACTACTGTAATAATTTTCAGGTTCGTAGACACTTGAAGATAAATGTGGTGCTTTAGCAACAATGAGACCTTTTTTTATCCCCTGAGTTGCCGCTAAATTTTCTTCAAACATTGTCATTGGAACAAAGCGATCACCTGTACCGTGAATAAAAAATGTCGGCAACGTATTTTTGTGTAATTGTCTCACGGAAGAAGCGGTTTTCAATTGAAAGCCATAGTTATTTAATGCTAATTGATTAGCAATCGTTAAAATAGGAAAAGCGGGTAAATGAAAAGATTCATGTAGGACATATTTAAATTCATCATAGACAGAAGTGTAGCCACAATCCACTATTAATCCGCGGACATTCGTTGGTAACTTTTCACCACTTGCCATCATGACAGTAGCCGCTCCCATGGAACCGCCCACTAAAATAATTTCTGCTTCCATATCAATAGCAAGAACTTCACTAATCCAACTTAATAAATCTAACCGATCCAGCCATCCCATCCCAATTTTATTCCCTGAACTTTTCCCGTGCGCACGCAAATCGGGAACTAAAACATTGTAGCCTTCTTCTGCAAAACGTAATGCAGTATATGCCATATCGCGTTTTCCGTTTGAACGATAACCATGCACACAAATCGCCCAACGATGGTTATCTGGATAAGGAGTAAAACACCGTGCATACAATGTTTCATCTTTAATTTTCAACCAACGATCTTCAGCAAAAGACTCTATCCAAAAAGCTTCGCCTTCTTGTTTTTGTTGTTCTTCTATTTTAGTATATCTTGTTTCTCGTTCTTGAAAATTATCAGGATTTAATAACCGATGCCCTTTTTTATGATACCAAGGGTTGTCTTTAAGCAACGCGATTTTCAAAAAATAATTGGCAATGTAAAAAGAAAAAACAACGCCAATCATTGCAAAAATGATCAGTAACACGAGGAGCCATTTCATCTGCAAATCACACCCTCTTCTAAAGTATTTCCTTCTTCATTTAATATACTATGGATTTTTCATTTCTGAAAGAAATCACCCTTACATTTTGTTATTTTTTGAAAAAAAAAGCAGCCGTCTCAAAAAGAGGCGGCTACTTTTAATCTATCAACAATCCAACGTTGTCATATCTTCATATGTCTCACGGCGAGCAACTAATTTTGCTTGTCCATCTTCGACAAAAACCACCGCTGGTCGAGGATTTCGGTTGTAATTACTTGCCATTGAATAACCGTAAGCCCCCGTACTACTAATGGCCAATAAATCCCCTGCTTTAACTTCTGGCAATAAAATATCTCGAAGTAAGACATCTCCTGATTCGCAATATTTACCAACCACTGTGACTTTCTTGACTGAATCATGCCCCTCACGATTCGCTAAAAATCCATCATAAACCGCTTGATACAAAGCAGGCCGTATATTATCACCCATGCCACCATCTACGGAAACAAAATGACGAACACTAGGAACCTCTTTTTGTGCGCCAACTGTATAAATCGTTGTGCCCGCTTCGGCAATTAAACTGCGGCCTGGTTCAATCCAAAGCTCAGGCAGTGGATAACCTAATTGTTCACAATGACCTTTCAAGGAATAAACAATTTTTTCAACAAATGTTGCTGGTGCTAATGGCTCATCTTGCTGCGTGTACTGCACACCAAAACCACCACCCATATTTAAAACACGTGCTGTAAATTGATGGACTTGCCGCCAGTCTTCTAAAATAGTGAACATTTTTTCAACAGCAGCTAAAAAGCCTTCCACAGCAAAAATTTGCGAGCCAATATGGCAATGGACCCCTTGTACATCAAAAGAGGGGTTTGATAAAAGGCGAACGAGCGCTTCTGTTGCCTGGCCACTTGCAACATCAAAACCAAATTTTGAATCTTCTTGGCCTGTCAAAATGTAATCATGTGTTTCTGCATCCACGCCAGGACTCACCCGAAAAAGAACTTTTTGTGTTTGGTTTCGTGTAGCTAATAATTCTTCCAACAAGTCAATTTCGTAAAAATTATCAATGACAATTGTACCTATTTTGTTATCCAAAGCATAACGTAATTCTTCAGGGGTTTTATTATTTCCATGGAACTCAATTTCCGTTGGTTCCATGCCCCCTTTTAAAGCTGTGAATAGTTCTCCACCAGAGACAACATCACAAGCAATATCTTCTTCCTTTAACACTTGATAAATAGCTAAACAACTAAATGCTTTACTTGCATAAACCACTTTATTTTTGATACCTAATTGATTTAACGTTTGTTTAAAACCACGTGCCTGCGCGCGAATATGAGCGACATCATAGACAAATAACGGCGTCCCGAATTTTTGCGCCAACATTACGGTGTCACAACCACCGATTTCTAAATGATTTTCCCGATTCATTTTTGCTGTACCAAATAACATGTTTTCCCGCCCCTTCATTTTGTTTTATTAAAAATCATAGCATAAAACCCAGTAGCTTCCTATAATTTTCCACATTTTTCTCTGACTTTCTCCTGTTGCTTTTTTTCGCCAAATAGCCTACAATAATTGGCATACGAATAAAAAACCTTTATTATCAACACTTTAATCTTTTAAATTAAAATTGGTATATACAAAAAAAGAAAGAAGGCAGATGACTTGGCTACACTGAACCGCGATCAACAAATTGAAGAAATTATTAATTTGGAAGCAATTTTGAATTTACCGAAAGGAACAGAACATTTTGTCAGTGATTTACATGGTGAATTTGAAGCTTTTGACCATATTTTAAGAAATGGTTCTGGGCGAATCCGAGAAAAAGTTCAATTTTTATTTAAACAAGAATTAAATGCCCATCAGATGGACGAGCTTTGTTTTATTATCTACTATCCAGAAGAAAAATTAACACTTTTAGAAAATGAAAGCGCCCTCTCTTATGAATGGTGGCTATTAACGATTCGCCGTCTGGTTGAAATCGTCCGTTCTTCTTCGATGAAGTACACACGTTCTAAAGTTCGCAAAGCCCTTCCTGAAACCTATGGGTATATTCTCGAAGAATTGATTTATCAATATGATGAAACAACAACCAAAAACGGTTACTATCAACAAATTATTGAAAAAATTATTTTACTAGGTGAAGCCAAACGTTTCGTGACAGAATTAGCTTATCTAATCCAACGTCTGATTATCGATCACCTACATGTTATTGGGGATATCTATGACCGGGGGCCAGCACCAGATAAAATTATGGACCGATTAATGTCCTATCACTCCTTGGATATTCAACTAGGCAATCATGATATGATTTGGCTGGCTGCTTATAGTGGTTCACTGGCTTGTTTAGCCAATGTAGTACGTATTTGTGCTCGCTATGGAAATTTAGATTTGTTAGAAGAACGTTATGCTATCGATTTAACCGCCTTAAAAAAATTTAGTTTAGAAACATATAAAGAAAATCCTGCTTTTGCACCCAAGAAAAATCCCTATCGTGCGTTAACTGAAGCTGAAAAACAAGTAGCGATGCGTGTGCAACAAGCCATTGCCATTATTCAAGAAAAACTAGAAGGGCAAATTATTGGTCGACGCCCTGATTTTAACTTGGCACATCGGCTACGCTTAGATAAGATTCAAGGGGAAACTATTACTTTTGACGAATGTCGTTATACATTAATTAACAGCTGTTTCCAAACCGTTTCTGAAGAGCAGCCTTACCAATTAACACGTGAGGAAAAACAGATAATTGATGATTTATTAACGCAATTTCAGTCTTCGCCGCGGTTAACAAAACACATGCGCTTTCTAATGGAAAAAGCTTCTCTTTACCTTGTGTATAATCAAAATTTATTGATTCATGGCTGTCTGCCTCTGAATGCGGACGGTACTTTTCAAGCTTATACATTTAAAGGCCACTCCTATTCAGGAAAAGCTTTAGTTGACTTCTTTCAGGAAATGTTAGAAGAAGCTTACGCTCAGCCTGCTATTACAGATGACTATGCGACAGATTGTTTATGTTATCTTTGGTGTGGCGAAGGCTCCTCATTATTTGGTAAACGAGCTATGAAAACCTTTGAGCGTTATTTTCTCGCTGAAAAAGAAACACATCATGAAGAAAAGAATCCTTACTACTCTTTGCGTGATACGGTTGAAGTTTGTGAAAGAATCCTAGATGAATTTGAAGTGACTGGTGAAAATCGACATATCATTAATGGCCATACACCAGTTAAACGAACAAAAGGCGAATCGCCAATCAAAGCAAATGGCACGCTTCTCGTAATTGACGGCGGCTTTTCAAAATCTTATCAGACAATTACTGGAATTGCTGGTTATACATTGTTGTACAACTCGTTCGGGTTACAACTGACCGCGCATAAATCTTTTTCTAGTAAAGAAACAGCCATTTTAAATAATCAAGACATTCATTCCATCAAACAAGTCATCGATCGCCCCTTACAGCGGCTATTAGTGAAAGATACCACTATCGGCAAAGAGCTATTAAAGCAATCGCAAGCACTCCAAAAACAAATGAAACAAAACCAGTAGTGCCATTAAAAAGACGCTTGCGCTCTTATCCGAAAAATGATTAAATGGAGGAGTTGAGAAAATATCTATTAGAGAAACGGAAAGGGTTTTACATTGAAGAAACAGCAACTCTCACTTTACGGCACCATTTTCTTTCTTTGCTTTTTCCTAATTGTGGGCTTCTTCTTCTCAAGTCGTGGCGAAGATTATGCCAAAGAATCTGAACAAAAAGTTACAATTGATTCCGCCAAACATGAGAAACATACGAAAGACAAGGAAGAAAATAATTCAGCAAATACAGTATTTTTTGATAAAATAAATGACCTGCTCGTCGCTTCTGTCAAAGAATTTGAAGGAACGGTCGGGATTAGTTATTTAGATTTGGAAACTGGCGAACAACGTTCCGTGAATGGCCAACATGAATTTTATACAGCTAGCACTATTAAAGTGCCACTGACGATGCTAGTCGCCGACACGGTTGCTTCTGGTCAAAAAAAATGGACAGACCTGATTCCCTATAACGCCGAAGAAGATTATGAAGAAGGAACTGGGATCATTGCCTATAATATCCAACCAGAATATCCATTAAAAACGTTACAAGAATATGCCATCACCTATTCTGATAATATCGCTAAAAATATGCTCTATGACACATTGGGTGGTGATGCAAAAGCAAAACGAGAAATGTATCAGCGTTATTTGCACAAGACACCTTCGATTGAAGAGCCACAATTTTCTTCGGAAGATGCGCTTGTTATTCTACAAAAATTATATACTGAAAAAGCAACAAAACCAGATTACCAAGCGATTTATGATTCTATGAAACAAAGTGTTTTCCATGAAAGAATGGAAACTCCCACAACTCAAGGAAAAGTTGCTCATAAAATTGGTTCCTATGATGAATTTATTCATGATATGGGGATTTTAGAAACACCTCACCCCTTTGCTTTAGCAATTTTTACTAAAGGACCTGATAATGCTAAGAGTGCTGCGTTTATTGCTTCAGTGACAGATAAGTTATGGCAATTACAGGTGTCTGAATATCCTAATCAATAACAGTTAAAAAATACCCTTGGTTTATTAAGACGACTTAATAAACCAAGGGTATTTTTATTGTTTGTTATTATTATCCGTTTGTACAGACAACAACTTCGTAAAACGTTCTGCCAACATTTGGTGGGCATCAATTTTTTTGGTTCCTTGTGCTTTTGTTGCAAAACTAGCAAAGTTTAAGCCAGCCCCAAATAGTTGTAACGCACCGTTGCCTAAATCTCCCTTTTTAAGAGCTTCAAGCCCATCTTCGATAAATTGGTTACTTTCATCTAAATGACACTCAGGAAGATATTTCACGCCGTGATGATATCGTTTTACATTCAGAATAATTTGCTTCGCGGCTTCTTCTGAAATAGCCGCTCCCAAGTTTAACAGTAGCTCATTGATTGGTTCCACCAAGCGAGCATAGTCACTTTCGTATTTTTGACAATTCAGTGCAATCACTTTGCGGCGTTCTTCATTTTTCATTTTTTCCACTCCCTTTTTTATTAAAAACGAGCACGAAAGCTACCAACTGGCTTCGCACTCGTTCTTTCTAACCATTAATTTTCTTTGTTCATGCTTTTAATTTTAATTAGACGTGTAATTTCGCCACGTTCATTTTCTTCTAATTTCATTTGAATGTAGTAAATTGTTTCTTCTAATTGTGGAATCGTCATATACTCTAAGGCGTTGACACGACGACGCGTTTTTTCAATTTCTTTTGATAATAATTGGCACGTCTTTTCAACATTTGCAAGTGCTAATAATTTCGGTAAAATGCTTGAAATTTTAGCAAAAGCTTGATCAAGCTCGCTGTTTGAATTTACGTAGCCATAATCTAAGGGTGCTTCTTGAACCGATTCATCGTAATCAAAAATCATTTTAGGAACTGGCACACTTAAGATGTTCTGTTCAATAATTTCTAATTCAACTTTTTCTGCTGGAATTGCCACTAACTCTTCAATAAAGGCTTCGTTCAACGTTGCGTTTGCCAATACAAAATTTGATAACGCATCCGTCACTTCTTGTTCAACCTGAATACGTAACTCATTGTTTTCTTTGACTAGAGCAATAAACCGTCGCATCAATTCATCTTGTTTGTCTTTCAGCAACTTATGACCTCTCGTGGCCGTAGTTAACTGTTTTTTCAATCGGGAAAGTTCCATACGGGTTGGATTAACATTTAATCGAGCCATTTTTCTACTTCCCTTCAGTTAAGTATTGATCGAGCATATCCTCTTTAATTCGTTTTAGTTCTGTTCTCGGTAGCATACTTAATAGTTCCCACCCAAGATCTAACGTTTCTTCAATCGAACGGTTTGTATCGAATCCTTGGTTGACATATTCTTCTTCAAAACGTTGGGCAAAAGCTGCGTAAATTTTATCGACATCGGAAAGAGCTGATTCTCCTAAAATGACAGCTAATTCTTTGGCTTGTTTCCCTTGTGCATAGGCTGAGAACAATTGATTCATCGTCGCTGCATGATCCCCGCGCGTTTTGCCTTCGCCAGTTCCTTTGTCTTTAAGACGGGAAAGTGATGGCAATACATCAATTGGTGGTTGGATACCGCTCTTATATAGTTCCCGGGACAAGATAATTTGCCCTTCTGTAATATAGCCAGTTAAATCGGGAATTGGATGTGTTTTATCCTCCTCTGGCATTGTTAAAATAGGAATCTGTGTTACGGAACCTTTTGAGCCACGAATTCGTCCTGCCCGTTCATACAACGTTGCTAAGTTCGTGTAAAGATAACCTGGGTAACCACGACGTCCTGGAACTTCACGGCGTGCTGCTGAAATTTCTCGCAACGCTTCGCAATAATTGGTCATATCCGTCATGATAACTAAGACATGCATGCCCTTTTCATAAGCTAAATATTCAGCAGCTGTCAAAGCCATTCTAGGTGTTGCAATCCGTTCAATGGCTGGATCATTCGCTAAGTTCATAAACAAGACTGAACGATCAATTGCGCCTGTTTGACGGAAATCTTCCATAAAATATTCCGCTTCTTCAAAGGTAATCCCAATGGCCGCAAAAACTACGGCAAATTCTTCTTCACTATTTAACACGTTGGCTTGTCTGGCAATTTGTGCTGCTAATTCTTTATGAGGTAAGCCAGATGCTGAAAAAACAGGTAATTTTTGACCACGAACTAAGGTATTTAAATGGTCAATCGCTGAAATCCCTGTTTGGATGAACTCATCGGGATAATCACGAGCGACTGGATTGATAACTTCGCCGTTAATATCTAATTTTTTCTCAGGTAATAATTCTGGTCCATTATCTTTTAAGCGACCTAAGCCGTCAAAAACGCGCCCCATCATATCTGGCGAAACCCCTAATTCTAAAGGATGTCCCAGAAAGCGAACTTTTGAATCACGAATATTGATGTTACTCGTTCCTTCAAATATTTGGACCATCGCTTTATCTCCATTGATTTCTAAAACTTGCCCTTGGCGAATTTCGCCATTTTGCATGCGTACTTCAATTAATTCTTCGTACTTTACGCCTGCCACTTTTTCAACAATCATCAGAGGACCAACGACTTCATTGATTGTGCGATATTCTTTAATCATTCGTCATTCCTCCTTCAGCAATGATTTCTTTTATCGTTGTTTTAATTTCTGCTTGTAAACGATCCAATTTTTCTAATTCTTCTTCTGGTAAATACTTGCTACGAGCAATGCGATCACGGATTTCAACTGTTCCCGCCATTAACTCAGAGAAATAAGTGCCTAAACTTAAGGCTTTTTGACCTTCTTCACCAAAAGTTAGAATCAATTGCAACATTTTCGCTTGTTTGGTTCGAGAAGTGAACGTATCCACGTCATCAAAAGCATTTTGTTGCAAATAGTCTTCCCGTAATGATTTGGCTGTTTCCAATGTTAAACGGTCTTTATCCGACAAGGAATCAATCCCAACCAAACGAACAATTTCTTCCAATTGAGATTCCTCTTGTAAAATCCGCATCCCTTCAGCTACCATAGCGGCCCAGTTCCCTTGCAATTCCAAGTCTAAATATTGCCCTACTTCTGTGGAGTAAAGAGAATAACTTTGCAACCAGTTAATAGAAGGAAAATGACGCTTTTGTGCTAATTGAGAATCTAAGCCCCAGAATACTTTAACAACGCGTAACGTATTTTGGGTGACAGGTTCTGATATATCCCCACCAGATGGCGAAACCGCACTAATCGCTGTAATGCTTCCTTCACGATGATCTTTTCCTAACGCGATGACTTGTCCTGCTCGTTCATAATATTCAGCTAAGCGGCTACCTAAATAGGCTGGATAGCCTTCATCACCAGGCATTTCTTCTAACCGGCCACTCATTTCTCGTAACGCTTCTGCCCAACGAGAAGTAGAATCTGCCATAATTGCGACTGAGTAACCCATATCACGGAAATATTCTGCAATGGTAATCCCTGTATAAATCGAGGCTTCCCGTGCCGCTACCGGCATATTTGACGTATTCGCAATTAAAATCGTCCGATTCATCAAAGACTCACCAGTTGTTGGATCAATTAATTCTGGAAATTCATTTAAAACATCTGTCATTTCATTCCCGCGTTCCCCACAACCAACGTAAACGACTAAGTCGACATCGGCCCACTTAGCAATTTGGTGCTGAACGACTGTTTTTCCAGCGCCAAATGGTCCTGGAACTGCTGCCGCTCCGCCTTTCGTAATTGGGAAAAAGGTATCAATTACGCGTTGTCCGGTCACCATCGGTACTTTGGGACTTAGTTTTTCTAAAATGGGACGTCCCCGCCGAACGGGCCATTTTTGCATCATGCTAAAACTTTCTGTTCCTTTAGCCGTTTCCACTGAATAAACTGTTTCATCAATGGCAAAATCCCCTGCTTTAATTTCGGCAATCGTTCCTGAAACGCCGAAAGGCACCATAATTTTATGTTGAATAATCGCTGTTTCTTGAACCACACCAACGATGTCACCTGCCGACACTTCTTCACCAACTGCCACAGTCGGTTCAAACGTCCATTTTTTCTCACGATCTAACGCATCAATTTTAACGCCACGGCCTAAAAAGTTACTGTGGGTTACTTCTTGAAATGTATCCAATGGTCGTTGAATACCATCAAACATTTCGGCAATTAAACCTGGGGCTAATTCAACAGATAATGGTTCTCCTGTTGAAATAACTGGTTCTCCTGGTCCAATGCCTGTTGTTTCTTCATATACTTGAATCGAAGCGACGTCGCCTCGCATTTCAATAATCTCTCCGATAACGCCTAAATCTCCTACATGACAAATGTCTTGGATACTAGCATCTGACATGTTTTCAGCTAAAATCAAAGGACCTGAAACTTTGACAATTTTTCCAATTTGCACGCTCATTCTCCTTTGCATTATAAAATATTTTGTCCAATTGCTTTTTCAACATTTTTTTCAATCTCACTTAAACCGATTCCGATTGTACCATTATGACTTGGGATTAAAATAATCGCTGGTGTCACTTGTTCTTTGTATCGTTCAATCGTTTCTTCTGCTAAAGTAGAGGCTTCTTCCGTTATGAAAATGACACCAAACTTATTTTTCGCCATAGTTTCAATGGATTCTCTAACTTGCATTTCTGAAATGGCATGATGGACCTCAAAGCCAAACAGTTTAAATGGTAAGATTGAATTTTTGTCTCCAATGACACCAATTTTATACCCCATTGACTTTTCGCATCCTTTCTCGAATTTTTTCATTTGAAAACCCACTATGTTTTCCGACCAAAATTAAACGTAGATTTTTCCATTCAACCTCTTTCGCATTCAAAAAGGCTAGTAATGGGAGCGGCCCAAAAGCAACCGTTCGACCGTTTTCATACATTGAGGTCAGGTAATCATCTTTGAGTTTTTCAAAAGCCAATAAATTTAATTCATTGGTTTCTTTATTGATAATCTTTTCTAATAGTTGTCCGTAATTCGTTGTTCTGACAAATGCTGTAAATTCTACAAGTGACTTTTCCGCATAGGTCAACAGTTCTTTCTTTGAGATACTGCCAGCGCTAGAAAGCACGGTTGATAAAAAGTTACTGTTTTGATGTTGAACAATCCCTCTAGCCATCGTTGATAGATTGGTTAAATCAATAAAAGCGATGACTTCCTTCGTTAACTCTTCATAGCCCAATTCATCCGCTAATTTTCGCTGTTGCTGTAAAAATGCTCGATCATAAAGGATATCAATTGCTTGTGGCAAACCGCCTTCTTCCAGATAGGCAAAAACATCACGGATCACTTCTAATAATGCTGGCTCAAGTTCGGAAGAGTTTTTTGTATGAATGGCGCTTTTGACTGTGTTTAGAGAATAACGACCATCCTCTAAATAAAGATAATCAAAATCTTTACCTGTTTGCTCAGCTTTCGTCAAAATTTTCAAGTTATGGAAGGTAAAACGCATCGTATACAACGTTACTACAGCTGGTTCTGGAGCCATTTCATATAACCAGCGATAAAGATTTCCCAGCGCTTCAGAAGAATGGTAGTCAAATTTTTCTTCAAAAGTTTCGGTTAAATAAGGTTGATAAACCGTACTTTTTAACATATTTTTAACGTCTTCAACTGTTTCCGCTTCTAAAAGTTGTTGAAACTGTTGCTCAGAAAGCAGCTCCGTTTCTTTTAAACGAATCAGCGGATTAATTTGATGATACGTTGGTTTTCTCATGCTACGTCCTCCCTTCTTAACTGAAAAGTTTTTCTGCTACTTTAAAGCCTTCTGTTTTTTGAATCTCTTCAACTAATGCTGAAAAGAGAAAATTATAATCCAAACCGTCTTTTGCAACGATAAAGCCACTTTCTTTTGGAACAACTTCCTCTGAAAGCTCCCATTGAACAGTAGCATCAGAAAGAGCGGTCAGCCATTCTTGCGTCACTTTCGTTTGAGAATACTCGCCTAAAAGAATGGTTGCTTTTCCTGTTAATTCAAGTGAGCCTAATTGTGCTTTCATA
Source organism: Enterococcus sp. DIV1758 (assembly GCF_051711985.1). Taxonomy (NCBI): domain Bacteria; kingdom Bacillati; phylum Bacillota; class Bacilli; order Lactobacillales; family Enterococcaceae; genus Enterococcus; species Enterococcus sp. DIV1758. The sequence continues at coordinate 1,280,766 of NZ_JBIOOA010000001.1, read as the reverse complement.
AATTGTTGAAATTCTTCCGCTGACCATTCACTCATCTTTAAGACCACTTCGTCAAATAATTGGTTAAGATATGCTTGTTTTTTATTTAATGCATCTTGACGAATTTCTAGTGTTTGCCGTTGTTGGCGTTGTTTAAATTCTTTTAATAATTGTTGTTGTCGTTTTTCTATTTCATGTTCTTGCTTCAGCAAAATTTCTTGTTGTGCTGCTTGGAATTCTTGATCGATGCGCGTTTGTTCACTGGTGACATAGGCTTCGACTTCTTGCTTTCCTTGCTGCTTAATTTCACTGATGATTTTTTCAATGGCATCCATCCATCTGCCTCCTCAATTATTTGACGTTCAATACAAGTAAGAAGGAAATTACGAACCCTAAGATGGCATAAGTTTCAACCATGGCAGCATAGATAATTCCTTTTGTTGCATGTTCTGGTTTCTTCGCTAAAATTTGGATCCCCGCAGCGGCTACACGACCTTGGGCAATCCCAGAGAACAATCCAGCAAAGGCAATTGGTAAAGCTGCTACAAAATAGTTCAATCCTTGAACCATACTCATATCGTTTCCTAAGTTAATATAAATTAAGAAAGCAATAACGAAACCGTATAGTCCTTGTGTACCTGGTAATAACTGTAAAATCAACGCTTGACCAAATTTTTCTGGCTGCTCCGTCGTTAAAGCTGCTGCTGCTTCCCCAGTAAAGCCAACACCTTTGGCTGATCCAATCCCAGCAAAAATTGTTGCCATCGCCATTCCTAATACTGCAAAAACAATTCCACCATTATTATTAATTAAGTAATCCATCATCTCTATTTTCCTCCAATAAATAATTTTCTATTTTTTCTCAACATTGACATACTTTTCTTTTGTTTTTAGCGGATTAAACGCCCGGCCACCGCCTGTGTAAAATTTTCCAAAGAACTCAACATATTGCAAACGTGCGCCATGAACATACGCACCTAATAACGATAAGAATATGTTTAACGCATGTAAAACAATTAACAGCAAGATCCCCACGCTAAAACGGGCAACTGGCGGCATGAACTCAACGAGCATATTAAACGCTGAAGCAATACTTCCCCCAGCAATTCCTAACGCCATCAAACGTGTATAACTAACTAGGTCACCGACATAACCTGTCACGCCGTATAATCCATACAGTCCTTTGGCTAAGCCTTTTAATTTGGTCTTCGATTGAATCATTGGAATCACAATAATTGCAATGGCAGAAAGGCTAGCTAAAATCGCACCTGCTGTAAATAAGCCTTCATTTTTAACCACTAATTTACCAACGACTAACAATGCTAAACCAAACAAAATCCCTAACCAAGCGTAACTTTCGTTAATGCTATCTAAATAGCGCTTTTGTTTTGATAACTGAATCCCATTAATCATTAGACCGACAACCAATTGGATAAACCCAAAAATAACCGATAAAATAAGAATCGTATTTACATCTTCGGTCGTTGATAAAATCGGAAATGGTGATTTGATTCCAAACATTGTTGGCGGTAATGCTGCACCGAAAAACGAACCGTAAATGAAGCCCCAAATAATTGTTGGAAATGATAAAATCAAGAAAAAGTCGGCAAAACGTTTCATGCCTCTCGGTAAAACAAATGCTTTCAACGCAATAATAGACAAGAGTAGCATCAGTAAGCCATAGCCAATATCCGCTACCATCATGCCAAAAAAGACTAGATAAAACGGCATCATCGCAGGTGTCGGATCAACTTCTTCATATTTTGGTAAGCTATACATCTCTGTTAACATTTCAAACGGCTGCACCAATTTATTATTCGCTAGTTTAACTGGTATATCTGTCTCAATTTCCGCCTTCGTAGGATTTTCAAAAGTAAGAGCTATTTCGTCCTTAGGAACTTTTTCTTCAATCGCTGTCAAAATATCGGCTTTTTCTTCGACTGGAATCCACGTTTGCAAGATGAAAAATGATGAAGCATTTAACAAATGTTGACGTGCTTGTTCTCTTTGGATAACCGCCAATAAGACTTCTTCAGCCAAGCAAAACGTTTCATAGAAATCATGATAAGAAGCCAGTTGTTGCTTTAAGGCTTTTTCTTCTTTTTGTAAAATTTCATATCGTTCTTTGACTTGTTGATATGCCTCTTTAGGCGGAACATCATAACGGTATTGGAGTGGTTCAAAACTATATTGGTTTAATAACTCGGTTACACTCTGCTGATGTTTCTTCAGGTAAACGAGTGTAAAATAACTATGATGCATACTTTGATAAATTTCTTCAAAATAAACCGTTGGCCATTGAGACAAAGCGCTCAAGAAACTGGCTTTATTGGCTAGATTTATCGAACCATGAACGACATGACTACTTTTTAACTGCTGTTTGTGTGGTAGAACATCCAGATATTGCCAGCGGCCTAATAATTCTTCTTCTGCTTCTAACCCTTGACGATCCGTTTGAATTTGTTTCAAAGATTCTTGAATATTCTTTAATTCCGTCAAATAGCTTTGTAATGTTTTTTCATCAAAGGTTTGTTCCAACTCTTCTAAGGTATAGACTTTTCTTTTTATCTTTAACCCTTTTCCTGAAGAGCGTGTCAAAAATAAAAGAAGCTCTTGCAATTGTTGTAGCATCGTTTCATATTTACGTAGCTGTTCAGTTGACTGTTCTGCTTGTAAAAAAGAATATTGACTCTTTAAGGCTTGTTCTTCTTCAGGCGAATGAAAAATCCGTTTTACTTCGACAATTTGCAAGCCTTGAATGGCTTGTAGAATTGCTGCTTCTTTTTCGGCAGCGGCAATTATTGTCATTTTTTCCATTTTACTAACTGCCATAAACGTCTTTCACCCTCTCAATAATTGAATCAATGACTTGTTCTTTGTTCGCTTCATAACGTTCGTGAAGCGCTTGTTCAGTGCGCTTTGTTTCATCTAAAAGTTGTTCTTTTTCAAGTTGTAACATCTTTTCTTGCGTTGCTAGTGAATCCGTCAGCACTTTTTCAACAGCTTCTTCACTCTCTTGACGTAGTTCAGCTAAACGTTCTTGCTTCTGTTCTTCATATAAACGACAATTCATCTTAGCTTGTTGCCGATGCTCTTCCACCGCATCCTCCGCTGCCTTGATTTGCTCTAGTACTTCTTGTACCATTGTCTCCACCTCCTTAGTTTTTACACCTTTAGCATATAAGAAAAAGGACTAGCGAAATAGAGATACGCTCAGCCCTTTTGTTTTAGGTATGCAAAAAGGCGCAAACTCAAAAATTGTTCTTCTCACCCCTTGAAGAACTGAATCCTTGAAGCTTTCGCCCAACCATTCTTTATTCAATACTCTACCATCTTAGCAAAGTTTTTCGCAAAATTCAATACTTACCCAAATGAATTAAAATAACAAATTTTCACTTTTATAATAGGTAATAAAAAGGCATTATTTTTTTCGCTTTATAATTATTGATCTTGAATTTTTTTCACATAGATGTGCTATACTTACGTAAACAATTAAATTTATTTGGAGGGATCTCTGATGAATATACGATATATTTCAATCTCTGGTAATACACGCTCATTTGTTCAACATTTAACAGCTTATGCCGAAGAGCAACATCAGCACAACGAAAAAAATCCTACGATTACTTTCAAAGAAATTTCGGAAAATTCTCCGTTAGAAGTAGAAACAGAACCATTTTTTACTTTTGTGCCTACCTATTTAGATGGTGGCGATGGCATCAACAACGGCAATACCGAAATTTTAACAGAAGTCATGCGAGAATATCTTACTTTTGAAAATAATTATCGTTATTGCTCTGGCGTGGTGGGCAGCGGCAATAAAAACTTTAACCACCAATACTGCCTGACAGCTAAACAGTATGCGGAACAATTTAACTTTCCCTTCTTAGCTGACTATGAATTAAGAGGTACTCAAGCGGATATTGAACGAATTTATGCTATTTTAAAGAAAAACCAATAAGCAAGTTTCATTACTAAAAAGCTCACCTATGATAGACTACATTTTGAGGTGAAAAAAATGAGAAATACATGGTTAGCAGAACAACTTCAGTCAATCAGCGAAGAACCCAATTCTTTTATTATCGAGGAAACCATCAAATATATTGAACAATTAGAAGATGATAATGAAAGTCTTCAAGTTGCATTGGAAGGAACTATTTGGAGTCCTAAAAAATGGAACGAACCATTGGAAAAATAATTTAAACAGAAGAAAAGAGCCAGAAACACTTACGTTTCTGGCTCTTTTCTTCTGTTATTTACAAATTATAGGCGTGCATTTAAATCTTTTGCTAATTCTTCAAAACCTGGTTTACCTAATAAAGCGAACATGTTGCGTTTGTAAGCTTCAACACCTGGTTGGTCAAATGGATTAACCCCATTTAAGTAACCTGAGATGCCCACCGCAATTTCGAAGAAGTACATAACATAACCTAATGAATAAGCATCCATTGTTGGCACTTTAACGATCATGTTTGGCACACCACCATCTGTGTGAGCAAGCAACGTACCTTCGAACGCTTTTGTATTGACGAAGTCGATTTCTTTTCCTTGTAAATAGCCTAGGCCATCTAGATCTTCATTTTGTTCTGGAATTGAAATGCTATGGCGTGGATTTTCAATTTTAACCACTGTTTCAAATAAGTTACGCATGCCTTCTTGAACATATTGACCCATAGAATGTAAGTCAGTTGAAAAATCTGCGGCTGCTGGGAAAATACCTTTGCCATCTTTACCTTCTGATTCACCGTATAATTGTTTCCACCATTCAGAGAAATAGTGCATGCCAGGCTCATAGTTAATTAACATTTCAGTTGTTTTGCCTTTACGATATAAAATATTACGTAACGCAGCATATTGATAGGCTTGGTTTTCTTTTAAGTCGCTCGTTGCGCCGTATTCTTTACGTGCATCATTTGCACCTTCCATTAAACGATCAATATCCGCGCCGCTAACAGCGATTGGTAAAAGACCTACTGGCGTTAAAACAGTGAAACGGCCGCCCACATCATCAGGAATCACAAATGTTTCCCAACCTTCCGCATCAGCTTCAACTTTTACTGCTCCTTTAGCACGGTCAGTTGTCGCATAAATACGTTTATTGGCTTCTTCTTTGCCATATTTATTAATTAATAACTCTTTAAAGACGCGGAAAGCAATCGCTGGTTCTGTCGTAGTTCCAGATTTTGAAATAACGTTGACAGAAAAATCACGATCACCAATCACATTGATTAAATCAGCTAAATAAGTTGAGCTGATGCTATTTCCAGCAAAGAAGATTTGTGGCGCTTTCCGTTCTTCTTTTGATAATAGATTATTAAATGAATGTGTCAAAAATTCAATTGCTGCACGGGCACCTAAATATGAACCACCGATACCAATGACTACTAATACCTCAGAGTCAGATTGAATTTTTGCTGCTGCTTTTTTAATGCGCGCGAATTCTTCTTTGTCATAGTTTTCTGGTAAATCAATCCAGCCAGTAAAATCATTACCAGCTCCTGTACCTTCACGTAATGCTTTGTCCACTGCAGTGACTTGTGTTTGCATGTATTCCAATTCATGGTCAGCAACAAATGGTGCTAATTTGGAATAATCTAATTGAATGTGTGACATTCCTTTTCCTCCTCGAAAGTAAACTTACTACATGTATACTTTACGTGTTTTTAGACATTTTTTCAAGCAAATTCTTTTGGATAGACCAATTGTTTAATTTTAACTATTTAATTAGAGATATTTATTCTCTTAATCAAACAAACCAATAAAAAATGCTAGGATTTCCTAGCATTTTTTGTTATTAAACGAGTCCTTGACTTAGCATCGCTGCCGCTACTTTTTCGAAGCCAGCAATATTCGCACCTAAAACAAAGTTATCTCGTGCCTGATATTCGTTAGCTGTATCACGACAAGTCTCATAAATATTTTGCATAATTTGATCTAGCATACCATCAACTTTTTCAAAGGACCAAGCTAAACGTTCAGCATTTTGGCTCATCTCTAATGCAGAAACCGCAACACCACCTGCATTAGCGGCTTTACCTGGACAATAAATTACAGCTGATTTAGCAAAAACGGCGACTGCTTCTAGTGTACAAGGCATATTTGCGCCTTCTGCCACGACTTTCACTCCGTTTTTCACTAAAATAGCAGCTTGCTTTTCGTTGATTTCATTTTGTGTTGCACATGGTAACGCAATGTCATACGCTGTTTCGAAATCCCAAACAGATTCTTTATCATAATAAGTTGCGCCTTTACGTGTTTCAACATATTTTGAAATGCGTTCACGATTTTTTTCTTTTAGTTCTTTTACTAACGCCACATCAATTCCTTCTGGATCATAGACAAAACCAGACGAATCGGAACATGTGATTACTGTGGCACCTAGCTCAGTTGCTTTTTCCATGGCATAAATTGCGACATTCCCGCTACCAGAAACAGCAACTTTTTTGCCTTCAAACGTATCGTTTTTATCTGCTAATAAATGTTTAACAAAATAAACCGTTCCATAACCCGTCGCTTCTGTTCTTGCTTGGCTTCCCCAGTATCCTAAAGGTTTGCCAGTCAACACTCCTGCATCATAGTTGCGCAAGCGTTTATACATGCCAAACAAATAACCAATTTCACGAGCGCCTACGCCAATATCGCCTGCTGGAACATCTGTACTTGGACCAATATGTTTTTGAAGTTCGGTCATGAAACTTTGACAAAAGCGCATCACTTCAGCATCTGACTTACCTTTTGGATCAAAATCACTACCGCCTTTGCCGCCACCGATTGGCAAACCAGTTAAACTATTTTTAAAAATTTGTTCAAAGGCCAAAAACTTCATCACACTTAAATTCACACTTGGATGAAACCGCAAACCACCTTTGTATGGTCCAATCGCTGAATTATATTGAACACGATAGCCTCTGTTCACATGCCAGTTGCCCTGGTCATCTTGCCACGGCACACGAAATTGAAAAATACGTTCAGGTTCAATCAAGACACCTAAAATATTTGCTTCAATGTATTGAGGATTTTTTTCTAAAAAACCTTCTACGGTTGGTAAAAACTCATCGACTGCTTGTAAATATTCTGTTTGACCTTGGTCTAATTGGTGAATCTTTTCTTGAATATTTTTAACATATTGTTTTGCGTCCATTTAATCATCCTCTCATTGTTATAGGTTTATTTTAACTGAAAATTCAAAAATTACCATAGTCAAACGTTTATTTTTTCCTTAAATCCAGAAAAAATCCCGTAATTATGGTACACTACCTATTGAATTGGAGGAGAACTATGAAGAAATTTGATGTAATTATTGTCGGCGCTGGGACGAGTGGTATGATGGCCACGATTGCGGCCGCAGAAGCAGGCGCTCAAGTATTATTGATTGAAAAAAATCGCCGTGTTGGGAAAAAATTATTAATGACTGGTGGCGGCCGCTGTAATGTAACCAATAATCGGCCCGCAGAAGAAATCATTTCATTTATTCCTGGGAATGGAAAATTTTTATACAGCGCATTTTCACAATTTGATAACTATGATATCATGAACTTTTTTGAATCCAATGGTATTCACTTAAAAGAAGAAGATCACGGACGCATGTTCCCTGTTACAGATAAATCGAAGTCAATTGTTGATGCGCTATTTAACCGCATTAACGAATTAGGAGTCACTGTTTTTACAAAAACACAGGTCACAAAATTACTACGAAAAGACGATCAAATAATTGGCGTTGAAACCGAACTGGAAAAAATTTATGCACCGTGTGTTGTATTAACAACTGGCGGCCGCACTTATCCTTCCACAGGAGCAACTGGTGATGGCTATAAACTAGCCAAAAAAATGGGGCATACCATCAGCCCTCTCTACCCTACCGAATCGCCTATTATTTCTGAAGAACCTTTTATCCTTGATAAAACGTTGCAAGGTCTCTCTTTACAAGATATTAATTTAACTGTTTTGAACCAAAAAGGAAAACCTTTAGTTAATCATCAAATGGATATGCTGTTTACACATTTTGGCATTTCAGGACCTGCCGCGCTCCGCTGTTCTAGTTTTATTAACCAAGAATTAACTCGCAACGGCAATCAACCTGTCACGGTAGCCTTGGATGTGTTTCCTACAAAATCTTTTGAAGAAGTGCTGAAAAACGTTGATTACATGATTGAGGAACAGCCAAATAAAGTGGCAAAAAATGCCTTTCATTCTTTAATACCAGAACGTCTGCTTACTTTTTATCTAGAGAAACTAGCAATTGAAGAAGTGCCTGCCAAACAACTGACAGAAAAGCAACGTCTTTCCTTTGTTGAACTACTGAAAGACTTTCAGTTCACTGTTACGAAAACATTGCCCTTGGAAAAATCTTTTGTCACAGGCGGTGGGATTTCCCTCAAAGAAGTGACCCCTAAAACAATGGAGAGCAAATTAGTCAATGGTTTATTTTTTGCTGGTGAACTTTTAGATATTAATGGCTATACTGGAGGCTACAATGTTACAGCTGCATTTGTCACTGGACATGTTGCTGGCTCCCATGCCGCAGAAATTGCAGAATACACCTATTTACCAATTGAAGAAGTCTAAACAAAAAGTCGCTAAAATAGCGACTTTTTGTCTACTTTTTTTATTTATCAATAATTTTCCCGTTTTCTAAATAAATAGTGCGGGTGGCTACTTTTTCCACAAACGTTTCATCATGCGATGTGAAAATTACTGTTCCTTGATAGGCACTTATAAATTCTTCAAGTGCTTGGATTGTCTCTAAATCAAGAAAATTGGTGGGTTCATCCAATAAGATGATATTATTTGGTTCTATAAATAATTGAGCCAAAGTAATTTTTATGGCTTCGCCACCACTTAGAGAAGATATCTTTGTCTGTAAATTTTCTTGTTGAAAACCTAGACGATATAAAAGTGAACGCACAATCTTTTCAGAATAATTTGTCCGCTTCAATAAATAAGTCAACAGTGGTTCATCATTTTTTAATCGATAATCTAATTGATGATACGTTCCTAACCGGACTTTGGGAGAAAAGTAAATGGCCGGGTGACGGGCTTCAATTTGTTGAAGGAAGGTACTCTTCCCAGCACCATTTTTTCCACAAAGTGCTATTTTTTCGTTTAAAGGAATTTGAACGTTCACTTGGTTAAGAATTGTTCGATTCTCATAAGCGAAAGTTAAATTTTCAATTCTAATTGGATATGGATTGTATAAAGAGAACTGATTATTAGTAGGAAAAATAATTTTTCGCTCTTGTTTTGCTTGCGCAACATCGGGTAATCTGTCAATTCTGGCATTAACCGCTTTCGCTTGTTTTTGGAGTGCTTTTTGTACGGTATCTTTTTGTTTAGAACCAGCTAAACGACTAGGTTGAATTTGCTTTTGTTTTTGTTTTTTTGAAACATGACTAGATTTTTGCGCTTGTGCTTGTTTCTTTGCGTAAGATTCCTGTAATTTTTTCTTTTCCTTTTGATATTGATGATAGACATTATATTGTGTTTGCTGTTCCAATTCTTTTTGACGACAATACGCATCGTAGTTCCCTAAATATTCTTTGACATGTCCATCCGAAACTTCCCAAATTTTCTCTGCTAATTGATTCAAGAAAAAGCGATCATGACTAACAAACAAAACGGTCCCATAATAATACGTTAAATCTGCCACTAACAACTGACGATGTTCTTTATCTAAATGTGTGGTTGGTTCATCTAAAATAACCCCGGTTGGATACTCTGAAAATAATGTTGCTAAGCGTTTTTGGACTTTTTCGCCACCACTTAGTTTTTGATTTTTCTGATTTAGCAAACAGTTTTTGTCAGTTTTCTCTGATTCATTCGTTATTTCTTCAGCTACTTGTGCCAAGTAATGAAAGTCGTTCAATCTTTGAACTTTTCCTTTATCTGATTGAATCTTACCCATAATTAAATTGAGCAGTGTTGATTTTCCTGCGCCGTTTTTACCAATAATCCCAATTTTTTCATTTTCATATACAAATAATTCATCAATTTCTAGAATTGGTTTTCCCGAAAAGTGAATACTTACTTCTTTCAGATGAATACTTAATTTTTTCATTTCGCCCTCTTCTTTCATTTCTGAAACGAAAGAATCTTGGGTACGCAAAAAAGGACAGCCTAATCGCTATCCTTGTAGTTTCGTATAAAAGTACACACGTCACCCATGAATTTTAATTTCAGACTTTTTGATAAGATTTATTCAATTTATTTTGTCAAAAAGTCAATCCAAATTCTGATAGATGCCAACATACAATTATACCTCCTCGTTTAATTACTCCCACATTAACACCTCTGCTTCCTTTTGTCAATTCTGACCCTAAAATCAGAGAATCGGACTTTAGTAGGATACAATTTTACCGAAACTATGGCAAAATAAAGACGGAGGTGAAAACCATGAAGATTACATTGACACGAAAAACATCAGCTTGGGGCGCGTTACGCTATTTTACATTTTATAAAAATGGTGTGCATCAAGGGAAACTTTTTACTAATGTACCTATTGAAATTGAGGCTGATCCTGGGGATGTTTTAACGTTCTATGAAGGCTGGTTCCAATTTTATCGGCGCATTGAAGTTACTGAAGATACCAAAGAAATCACGATTATCAATTCTAAAAAATTGCAACACGTTTTTTATACCTGTGTCGTCTTATTTTTAATTTTAACGCTATTATTCCTTTCCGCACAGAAACTTTCGACATTTATTATTGCTGAAATTTTAATTTACTCTGGTATTCAGTGGCTGTTCCGGCAACAAACCTATCATTTTACTGTCAAGAAAAAAACGGAACCCTTTGCTTCCTATTCTAAAAAAAGTATCGCACACTAAACGAATCTTTAGCGTGCGATATTTTTTAATTACTTTTCATTAATTCGGCCACATATGTGACTGTTTCTGGTTGTGTTTCTTCAATTTTATTAATCGCATCTGCAAAATTCGGTAAATGTGCTTTGTGGGCAATTAATAATTCGTCCAACAAGGTCTTCGCCATGACGCCGCCAGGAACTAATGGATTAATAGTGAAAGCATGCAATGCTGCGCCGTAATCACCATTGATGGCTGCTCGAATAACCGTTTCTTCCATAGCTTTCATATTTTGAATAATTCCTCGTGCTGCTGGCGGAAAGGCCCCCCAGTTGTAAGGTTCATGGCCATGTGCTGTTACAGGTCCAGATACTTCTACAACACAATCATACGGTAAATCAGTAATTGTCCCATTATTTTCAGTAGAAACAACCATATCCGTTCGTTTATCATTATAAATTGATGCGATCATTTCACAAGCTGCATCGCTATAGTGTGTGCCGCCCCGTTCTTCTAATTCTTTTGGTTTGTAATTTAGTTTGGGATCTTTATACAATTCAAACAGACGACCTTCCGTTTCTTTAACCACTTGTGCTCTTGTTTCGCCCCGTTCATACTCTTCGATGGAATGCTTCAACATCTCATCTTCAATATAATAATAGCGATGATAACCACATGGTAACATTCCTAAATCTTTTAACTGTTCATAATGGAACGGCGCATCAAAAATATTTTTCAAATGACTTTCTTGCTCTTGCTTAGGTCCGTAAATTAAATCAATGAGTTCTTGTGTTCGCTCTTGTCCTTCTTTGTCCCAAACGCGGTGCCAATGGAAATGATTAATTCCAGCAAATTTAAAGAATAAGTCTTCTTCTGGAATTCCCAGCATTTCGGCCGCTTGTTTTCTATGACCAATCGGCACATTACATAAGCCAACTGTTTTTTTCCAACCGCCATGTTTAATTGCGGCTTCCGTAACCATTCCAGCTGGATTGGTAAAATTCACTAACCAAGCATCTGGGCAAAGACGTTTCATATCGTCAATAATAGCTAAAATGACAGGAATCGTTCGAAATGCTTTAAACATTCCTCCCGCGCCATTTGTTTCTTGGCCTAATACTCCATGGGACAAAGGAATCCGTTCATCTTTAATGCGAGCATCTAATAATCCTACACGAAACTGTGTTGAAACAAAATCCGCCCCTTCTAAGGCTGCTTCACGGTCCAATGTTAAATGAACTTCCCAATCTAAACCAGCAGCTTTAATCATGCGCTTCGCCATTGCCCCAACGATTTCCAATTTTTCTTTACCAGCTTCAATATCGACTAACCAAATTTCCTTAATTGGCAGTTCATCTTTTCTTTTAATATATCCTTCAATTAATTCAGGTGTATAACTAGAACCGCCACCAATTGTTGCAATTTTTAATGCTCCTCTTGTCATCCGTCTTCTTCCTCCTTGATTAAATTGTTATCGTTTACATCTTTAGGATAAATTATGGGAATGTTCCCATGTCAAGCACTATTTTCAAAAAAATGTATGCTATACTTCTTATAAGAATACATTCCACTTTGGAGGTAAAAAATGACGTCTATCATTGATGTAGCAAAAGTTGCCGGTGTCTCGAAATCGACTGTTTCTCGCTTAATTTCTGGAAAAGGATATGTGAGTACCGATAGTCAAGAAAAAATTCTCAAAGCAATGAAAGAATTAAATTATACTCCGAATTATGTGGCGCGGAATTTACGAGCAGGTGCCACAAAAACCATTGGCTTTTTAGCCCCTAGTTATTTAGGTTCCTTAGGCATTTTCTTGAATCGCTTTATTTCAATTGCCAAAAATTACAATTATTCCGTAACCTTATTTTTTACAGATGGCGATCAGCAGAAAGAAATTGATGCCTTGAACCAATTAAAATACAAACAATTAGATGGCTTGTTTTTATTGACACGAACAAATGAATGGTCGGTGATTGAGCCTTACAGCGCATATGGTCCTTTAGCAACCTGGCATCGTATCGATTCACCTAATATATACTCTTCCTACATTGATCATTACTCTGGTTACTATCGTTCCTTAGAATATTTACAACAACAAGGATACCAAAAAATCGGTCATGTCCTCGGTAATCCCGAAAATTTAAACACGCAAGCACGAAAACGTGCAATGAAAGATTTTTATGAAAACACTCAGGCACCTTGGCAAGCTGAGTGGCTGATTAATGATCAGTATACTAACCATTCTGGTCGCAAAATTGCCCATTACTGGCAACAATTAACCGAAAAGCCAGAAGCTTTGGCCTTTTATAATGATCACGTAGCAGCTGAGTTTATTTCAGAACTTGAAAATCTAAATTATGCCGTTCCTCGAGATGTCGCTGTCATTGGCTTTGATAATAGTTATGTCAGTGAATTGATGCATATTACGACTGTTGATTATGCCATTCAGTATCAAGCCGAAAACTCATTTATTTACCTATACAACCAATTAAATCAGACGAACATTCCTGAAAAAAAATTAACCGTTCGTCTAGTTGAACGACGAACGGTGCCTAAAAAAAAACCGGCAGATCAGTCACTTTGACTGATTTACCGGGTCCTTTTAGAGTTAAACAAAAATTATTTATGCTTTTGTTCATTTTTTAAAATAGAAATTGACTGTTTTAAGGATTGAATCATGCCGCCTTCGCTGTATACAAGAACGTTTGATTTGTATAAACGAGCAGAGAAGATTGTTAAAATAATTCCAAAGACTGCCAAAATCACTAATGAGACAATTGCTTCCATTGTTGATGCCGTTTCGGTCGCCAAGCGTACTGGCATAATGTATGACGAAATCAGCGGAATAAAGGAAGTCACTTTCACCACGATATTTTGTGGATCATTCGTCCCAAACGTAATGCCGATCATATAACCGATTAAACCAATATACATGATGGGCTGAACTGCTTTTGCTGTATCCTCTGGTTTGGAAACAAGAGAACCACAAAGTGCTGCCAAAACAGCAAAAACGAGAATACCAATAATGAAAAAGCCTAATGTAAAAATAAAGGTTGATGAAAAAATATTTTGTGGTGAAATACCACTTAATAGACTTTTCATAAAATCAAGATTTTTCAATTGAGAATAGCCGAGAACAAACGCCACTCCGTAAATGAAAATTTGTGTTAAAGCTACTAGAATAACCCCAGTTAATTTGCCATAAAAATGGGTTTGCGCTTTTGTACTAGAGAGAATAACTTCCATGATTCTAGTGCCTTTTTCAGAAGCAATCTCTTGGGCAATAATTGAAGAATAACTGCTGATGAAGACAAATAACAAAATTGTTATCCCCATTGCTAACGCCATTTGAATCCCTGTGTTATCTTCTCCTGTTTTTATTTTGCCATTTTCATCAAAACTAATTTTGGCTTTTTTAAATGTTGCTTGTTGATTCAACATGGCAACTTGCTCAGCTGTTAGGTTTAAACGATTGGCATTCGCCATTGTTTGTAATTGGTTTAACATTTGAGGGATTAGCATCTCGGTTGCATTTCCTAAAGAGCGTTCAGAGTAAAGCTGACCAGAAATCTGATTATCTGTAGTGTCCAAAAGTAAATAGGCATCAATTTTCTCGTCTTTTAATTGTTCTTGGGCCTTTTTCTCAGAAGAAACAGCTTTAAAAGAAAAGTCCTCTGTTTTATTCTTTGTCAACTCTTTAACCAGCGCTTGATTTTCCGAAACCAGACCAATGGTAGTATCTCCTGAAAAACCGCTAGCTAGAGAGCCCGCTAAGTAAACAATTCCTACAAGAAGAAATGGCGCTAAAATCATGATTAAGAAAGACAGCGACTTCACATTTTTCTTATAGACATCAGTCGCAATAATCCAAAATTTACTCATCTCGCCCACCTACTTTCATTTTGAAAATTTCTTCCAATGTTGGTGGTTGTTGATTAAACATTGGAATGTAGCCGTTGGCTGTCGCTTTATCAAACAACACTTTGCCCACTTCAGCGTTTTCTAATGTCGCTTCTAAGACGCCATCTTGTCGCAAGTGTGCTTCTTTCACACCTGCTGTAGCAGCAACTTCCTCAACAGATAACGGTGATTCTAAAAATAATTTTGTTCGACCAAATTGTTGTCGAATTTCATGAACCTGACCATCTAAAACCATGCGTCCATTTTTTAACATGACTAAATGGTCACAGATTTTTTCCACATTGTCCATATTATGACTGGAAAAAATGACACAAGAACCTTGATTTTTCAATTCAATAATGCCGTCTTTTAATAATTCTGCATTAACTGGATCCAAGCCACTGAATGGTTCGTCTAAAATAATTAACTTCGGTTCATGAATAAGTGTCGCAATCAATTGAACTTTTTGTTGATTTCCTTTTGATAAAGATTTAACTTTATCTGTTTTTTTGCCTTTAACTTGAAATTTTTCCATCCAAAAGTCAATTTTAGGTTCAATTTCTTTTTTAGTTTTCCCCCGCAATGAAGCGAAATAAATTAGTTGGTCTTCAATCGTAATTTTAGGATATAAACCCCGTTCTTCTGGTAAATAACCAATAATATTGTATTCTTTTTCGTTTAATGGTTGACCATTCCATAAAACCGACCCGCTATCTTGTGTTAAAAAATTTAAAATCAAGCGAAACGTAGTTGTTTTTCCGGCACCATTTTGGCCAATTAATCCTAAAATTTTCCCGTCCGGTATCGTAAAGGATACATGATCAACTGCTTTAAAATCCCCAAAGGTTTTGACTAACTCTTTTACCTCTAACACATAAACGCCCCCTTCACTTTTTCTAAACCGCTGTTTAGTTACTCATATCGTATCTTTCCTGTGTTAGCTTGTCAATGACAATTGTTATGGAAAGATGTTGCACGCTTTATTTTCTGCTAAGCGAAAAAGGCCATCCGTCTCGGCAGAAATATGCACTTCATTTGCGGTCAAGCCTGTGCTTTCATAAAATTTATTTTTAAATTCCTTTGCCGATTTTGATGATTGGCAGGCCCAAATTCGACCTGTACGATTCAGCCACGTACCCAATTCATTTATTAAACGCTCATCAATCAGTAATTGATTTGGTACTTTTTTAAATTTTATTTGATAAACGGGTGTTAGTATTTTCATGATCAGACGTCCTCTCTTTTAAGTTAGTATTAGTATATCACGAAAGAAATCGTTATCATATTTTCTTGAGAGTTCAACTTTTCATGAAAAAATTGAATAAAAAAAAACAGAGCCTGGGACAAAAATCACTTTGGATTTTTGTCCCAGGCTTAAAACCTTATAAACGGCGGGAACAGAACCAACACTACGCGTTGCTCCGATCTCAACAACTTCTAAGGTGTTTTCTCGACATGCGTCTCGTCACAGTACAGCCTTCAAAAGAGCTACAGCTCTAAGAGTTGCGATGTTTCACTGTGAAGCATGAACAGATGAAATCATCGTACCTACTTGGTGAAGGTCCTTCGGAACTTACAAGGATAAAACTGTGACGAGCCTTTGGCGAGAAAACAATAAGCCGAAATTGACTTTCTCACACAAGTGTTCGGCGTATCTTAATCCTTCCAAGTGTTGAGAATCACGAAGAACGTAGTGATTCGATGATGAACAATACCTACTTCGCAGAGCTCCGATCTCATCAATCTCTAAGTGATAAATCACTAAGAATTGAAGGACTTGGTCTCCAAAAATTAAAGAACACCGGGTCCTTCAATTCTAGCATGTTCCATGCGTAGAAATTGATGCGAACGAAACGGAGTGTAGTGTATCATGCAACATCAACTCGTACCTCGTTGTGTTTTATGACAATTTTCGGAAATTTCTTCTTATTGCTGAGAAACACTATTTGCAAAGCAAATAGATGTTGAACAGTACCTACTTGGTTCTCGGAGCTAAACGTTTCTGTCCCGACCTCTGGCTTGTTTTCATTTATTTTTCTATCTCAGAGGTTGTTTCTTGGTGCAAATGACGATACACATTCTTTGCGACAGTTTCAGGTAACCCAGCTTTTCTTAATTCTTCAACACTGGCTGCCGTAATATTTTTAAGCGATTTAAATTCTTTTAAAAGATTTTTTTTGCGTTTCGGTCCCAAGCCTTCAATGTTATCTAATTTGGAAGCAAAACTATTTTTACTACGTAATTGACGATGAAATGTGATTGCAAAACGATGGACTTCATCTTGGATTCGTTGCAACAAGAAAAATTCTTGTGAGTTTCTTTCCAATGGTACAACTTCTAAGTCTGGACCAAATAAAAGTTCACTCGTTTTGTGCTTGTCGTTCTTGGCTAATCCAGCTACAGGAATATCGACTCCTAGTTGATTGGCTAACACATCTTTGGCAACATCGACTTGACCTTTACCACCATCGATTAAAATTAAATCAGGAAAAGGCAAGCCTTCTTTTAAAACTCGTGAATATCTGCGATAAATGACTTCTCTCATAGAAGCGTAATCATCAGGACCTTGCACGGTTTTTATTTTATATTTTCGATACTCATTTTTAGCTGGCCGTCCGTCAATAAACACAACCATCGCAGAAACAGGGTTTGTTCCCATAATATTTGAGTTATCAAATGCTTCAATTCGAATGGGCGCAGGTATGTTCATCGCATTGCCTAATTTTTCAACTGCGCCAATTGTTCGTTCTTGTTTCCGTACAATCAAATCGAATTTTTCATTTAAAGCAACTGCAGCATTTTTACTGGCTAATTTAACCAGTTTTTTCTTTTCTCCCCGTTGCGGCTGCAAGACTTTCGTAGCTAATAACGCTTCAACGCTTTCTTTATCAATGTCATCAGGAATCAAGACTTCTTTTGGCACAAAATGCTCATTCTCTTGATAAAATTGTCCAATAAAAGTTAAAAATGCTTCACTGGCATCATCATAAAATGGAAAAATCGATACATCACGTTCGATTAATTTTCCTTGTCTGACAAAGAATACTTGGACACACATCCAGCCTTTATCAACAGCATAACCAAACACATCACGATCAATTAAATCTACATTCGTCATTTTTTGGCGGGTCATAACTGTTTCAATCGCTTTAATTTGATCGCGAAATTCTGCAGCTTTTTCAAATTCCATATGTGCAGCTGCATAAGCCATTTTTTCTTGTAAGCGGTCCTGAATTTCTGTATGTCCACCAGAGAGAAACCCTTTAATCTCTTCCACCATATCTTTGTAGACTTGCGGATCCACATCAAAAGCATAGGGACACAGACATTGTCCTAAATGATAATACAAACAAGGTGTTTTTTGCGACGGATTACATTTTCGCAAAGGAAAAAGCCGATCTAACAGTTTCTTTGTTTCATTCGCTGCATTTACATCTGGATATGGGCCAAAATATAACGCTTTGTCTTTTAAAACCTTTCGAGTAATCATTAAACGAGGATATTTTTCGTTTGTGATTTTGATAAAAGGATAGGTTTTATCGTCTTTTAACATGATGTTATATTTGGGATTATTTTTATGGATTAAATTAATTTCTAATAAAAGTGCTTCAATATTCGATTCTGTCACAATATATTCAAAATCATCGATTTCACTGACTAATCGTTCTGTCTTAGTATCATGGCTACCACGAAAATAAGACCGGACACGGTTTTTCAAAATTTTGGCTTTCCCAACATAGATAATCGTGCCGTTTTTATCTTTCATTAAATAACAACCAGGTTGATCAGGAAGCAGTGCTAATTTATTTTTTATTCGTTCGTTCATACGATACTTCCTTTCTAACAAAATACTTCATCTATTATACACCTCTTTTTGTAATTAAACAAAAAAAGCCGCTACTTTATGTACGAAAGAAACAGCCTGAAAAGACAATCGCTAATGATTTCTCTTCAGACTGAATCAGACTATTCGTAATGACTAATCAACGTTTATAAGTGTTTGGCAATCATTGCTTGCAATTGATCTTTTGTATGAACACCGACTGCTTTTTCAACAACTTCGCCATCTTTTTTCAATAGCAATGTTGGGATGCTCATGATTCCAAAACTTGCTGGTGTTGTAGGATTTTCATCCACATCCATTTTGACGATTTTTACTTCGTCTTCATCATATTCTTCAGATAATTGTTCTAAGATGGGTGCTTGCATACGACAAGGGCCACACCAAGTTGCCCAAAAGTCGATTAAGACTAATCCTTCATCTGTTTCTGTTGCAAAATCTTTATCGGTAATTGCTTGTGTCATTTCACAAACCTCCTACTCTTTACTCTTACTACATGCTTAGTATAACACGTCATCTCTAAGATAGCGAGTGTTCTGCTTACTTATTGTAAGTCCTTGTTTATTGGAATTTCACGACAGTCGCACCATTACCGCCTTGGTTTTGTGGCGCAAATTCATAGCTTTTCACACTGCGGTGATTTTTTAAAAATTCCGTTATTCCGGTTCTTAATGCACCTGTTCCTTTACCGTGAACAATGGTTACTTGTGGATAGCCCGCTAGAATCGCAGCATCAATGTATTGGTCAACTTCTGCCAATGCTTCTTCGTAGCGTTTGCCACGTAAGTCTAGTTGTGTGCCAACATGACTGCTTTCTGCAGAACGAACCGTTGTAACTCTTGGTTTTGCTTCTTTTTGTGGAGCGACAGGCGTCATATCCTCTTCAGATACGTTCATTTTTAAAATGCCTAATTGGACTTGCCATTGTCCTTTGCCGTTGTCTTTTAATAATGTCCCTCGTTGGCCGTAGGTATTGACAATTACTTCATCGCCAGCTTTTAATTTTTTCTGCTCTTTCGCCTTCTTCAGCACTTTGTTTTTAGCAAGCTTGGTTTCTTCGTGGTGTAATTGAGAAAGTTGTGTTTTCGCATCAATTAACTGATGTTCTTTGACACCACCTTGTTGGCCACTTTCCAATTGCATTTTGCGAATATCAGAAATAATGGTTTCTGCGTTTTCTTCCGCTTCTGCAATAATTTTATTTGCTTCTTTCCGCGCTTTTTGTAATTCTTTTTCTCGTTCTTCAAAAAATACTTGATAGGCTTCTTTCAGTTCTTTATGCAAAGCGGCCGATTCATCAACATAGTGGCGAGCTTCTAAATATTCAGTTTCGGCCATTTTGCGACGGTTTTCCAAGTCTTCAATCATTTCGTTTAAATCTTGACTTTCACCGTCCATTATTTGTTTTGCAGCTTCAATAATACTATTGTCTAATCCAAGACGTTTCGAAATTTCAAAAGCATTACTTCGGCCAGGCACGCCAATTAATAAACGATAGGTTGGACTCAAGGTATCTACATCAAATTCCATACTGGCATTGATTGTTCCAGCTCGATTATAGCCATACACTTTTAATTCAGGATAATGGGTTGTTGCCATCACATAAGCTCCTTTAGCGCCCAATGAATCTAAAATGGCAATCGCTAAAGCGGCCCCTTCTTGCGGATCTGTCCCAGCACCTAATTCATCAAACAGTACTAAACTTTGATGATCGACTTTCTTTAAGACAGACACGATATTCGTCATATGTGAAGAGAAAGTACTTAAACTTTGTTCAATCGATTGTTCATCCCCGATATCCGCAAATACTTCTGTAAAAATCCCCATTTTACTCTCTTCTTCAACTGGAATAGGTAGTCCAGCTTGGCCCATTAATTGTAAAAGACCTAACGTTTTCAGAGTAATGGTTTTCCCGCCGGTATTAGGCCCTGTAATCACAATTGCTTGATATTCTTCACCAATCACAATGTCATTGGCTACAGCTTTTTCTGGATCCAATAGCGGGTGCCGAGCTTGTTTAAAAACTACATGATTTGCTTGACTAATTTCTGGAACAACTGCTTTTAGTTCTTTTCCTAGTCGCGCCTTAGCATTAATAAAATCAAGTTTACCGATTACATAAGCATTATGCGTAATTTCACGGCGATAAGGGACCAACTCGGCCGACAGTTCTGCCAAGATGCGAGTAATCTCATTTCTTTCGGCAATTTGTTGTTGTCGCAAGCGATTATTCATTTCTAAAATTTGTTTAGGTTCAATAAATAAGGTTTGACCTGAAGCACTTTGGTCGTGAACCACGCCACCAAAAACATTTTTATATTCTTGTTTGACTGGAATCACGTAGCGTTCATTTCGCATAGTAACAAGGGCATCACTTAGGTAACGTGCGTTTTTCCCACGAATAATACTATCTAGTTCTTCTCGAATGGTCTGCTCACTACGTCGAATATTTTGCCGAATTGCCTTTAAGGCTGGCGAAGCTTCATCTGTGACGTAGCCATCATCATCAATGGCTTGTTTGAGTTGGCGATTTAATTCAGGCAAAACTTCTAGTTGCTCTCGCCACATATATAAACGTTCAAAATCCACTTCATTTTCACTTAGCTCATCAAAAAAACGAGTCAGTTCTGAAGTAGTCGACAAGACACGGCCTACTTGTGCTAATTCTACACCATTTAAATCCGCACCAATTTCAATCCGTTTCATGTGTGGTTGGATATTTTCTAGTTTAGGAATAGGGATTCCACCACGTAATCGTTGAACTTTTAAACCATCCTGTGTTTCATTTAGCCATGATTGAATTTTATTTTCATCAGCAATCGGTAATAATTCCGAAACTTCGTTTGTCCCCTGAGCTGTCACAATAAATTGCAACAACTGTTGTTTTACTTTATCAAACCCTAATGTTGATAGAATGCGCTGATTCATTTTTCCACCTACTTTTCTAACTTTTTCATTTGTTGAAAAGACTGAGACATAACATAAGAAGTTTCGCTTTTGCTCACTTACTTCTTATCTCTATCTCAGTCCCATTCAGCTTTATTTCGTAATTGGTTCAACCCATAATTCATATGCTTGTTTTGTTAGAATTGGGGTATTTTTTACAATGCCTCGTGCCAAGCCACTTGACCGAAACTGATTTTGGACAATATCTGACGGAATCATTGACGCCGTAGCTAACACTAGAAAAAGACCCACGTATAATACAAGAACACTTAATACGCCACCTAATAGTCCATTTACCTGTTTCAAAACTGGAATAAATGTTAATCCATGTAAAAAGATAGCTAAAAAACGAACGACTAACCAGCCTGCAAACAGCAATAATAGAAACGCAACCGCTGAATAAAAGGCTTTGTCTAAGTCTAAAGAAATCTCTTGATTAAAAAAGACAAGCTTTGACGTTGGCGTAACCGATGGATATGGAATATACAATTCTAAATGAGAGGCGACCTCTTTGTAATAGGTTCGAGCAACAAAATATGAAATTAAGTAACCTACCGAATAGAGCACTTGTAAAATCAAGCCTCGTTTAGCTCCTGTATAA
Organism: Enterococcus sp. DIV1758; assembly: GCF_051711985.1. Classification (NCBI taxonomy): domain Bacteria; kingdom Bacillati; phylum Bacillota; class Bacilli; order Lactobacillales; family Enterococcaceae; genus Enterococcus; species Enterococcus sp. DIV1758. Next base: position 1,258,699 of record NZ_JBIOOA010000001.1, on the reverse strand, counting down.
AATCCAAAGGCTAAAAGTAATAAAATAAGTATTGTTAACATCTTGTCATCCTTTCAGGAACTACTCCGAAACACCTTTATTTTGAATCTGCTGTTTTCGATTTTCATTCAAAATTTGTTGGGCTTCCACATGATTATGAATTTCTACATCTTCTTGTCCATTCTTTTTCAAAACATCTCGTGCTTCTTCTTCGATAATTTCCATTCGGCGCACACGATTCTCTAATTCAGCCAAACGAATGGTTTTCTGTTTTAAATCTGCTACTTGTTTTTCCAATTTTAAAGCATATTCTTGTTTTTTTAGTTGATCTGAAATTGCATTAATTGCTAATAAAACAGAAGCTTGTTCCGTATCAGTTTGCGGAGAAAGATGTTTAATTTCCGCCAGTTGTTCGTTGACAATTTTTGTGACTAAATCCATATGTTGTTTTGACTCTTGGCCAATAATTGTATACGTATGGTCTGCAATGATTGCTTTATATCGTGTTTTTTCATTTGATGCCATGTTGAGGTTCCCTCCTGTAAATCAATCCATTCTTGCTTATTGTACCATGAAAAAAAAAGCGAAGCGCAATTTTCGTACAAATTCTCTCTTATTATATGCCACAAAGCGAAAAATTTAAAGATTTCTTTACAAGAACTCTGGCAATTTAAGAACGAATAGAAATTGTGTAGGAGAAAAAGCGTGGAACAAAAAATCAAAGTGATTTTTGTCCCACGCTCAAAACCTGATAATCAGCTAAAAATGTTTGTTTCAGCTGTACTTTTTAAGGCTTAGTTAGTATCTTTCATCTTTTCTACACGTAAACAACGCATAGCATTTAAAACAGCGATAATAGTTACACCAACATCAGCAAAGACTGCTGCTTGCATTGAAGCCAAGCCTAATGCACCTAGTACCAAAACAATGATTTTAACAGCAATCGCAAAGATAATGTTTTGTTTAACAATTCTCAATGTTTTTCTTGATAATTTAATCGCAGAGGCGATACGACTTGGTTCATCATTCATAATCACCACATCAGCAGCTTCAATTGCCGCGTCACTTCCTAAACCACCCATGGCAATCCCAACATCAGCCCGGGCTAAAACAGGTGCATCATTCATGCCGTCACCAACAAAGGCAACTTTGTTTTTAGGTGAAGATGCTTTTAACAACTCTTCTAAACGATCCACTTTGCCATCTGGTAAAAGTTCTGCATAAACTTTGTCAACACCAACTTCTTTTGCAATAGCTTCTGCAACTTGTTGATTGTCTCCAGTCAGCATAACAGTTTGTTTGACCCCTTCAGCTTTTAATTCTTTTATTGCTGAAATGGCATCTGGTTTCAATTGATCCGCAATCACTAAGTAGCCTGCAAATTGATTATCAATAGCGACAAAAATTAAAGTTCCCGCTTCCTTCACTTCTGGTGCTTCGATACCAAATTGTTTCATTAACTTCGCATTACCGACTAAAACTGTTTTGCCTTCAATTGTGGCTTTGATACCGTGTCCGGCAACCTCTTCAATTGCTGTTGCTGGAACAGTTTCTTTGCCATAGCTTTCTTTAATAGAAATAGCAATAGGATGAGTGGATAATTGTTCTGCTGTTGCTGTTAAACGTAACAACTCTTCTTCAGGTAAAACAACACTAGTTATGTTTTGAACCACAAAATTTCCTTTTGTTAGCGTACCAGTTTTATCAAAAACAATTGTTTCCGTATTCGCTAAAATTTCTAAATAGTTACTTCCTTTAATTAAAACACCTAGTTTGCTGGCTCCGCCAATTCCACCGAAGAAACTTAAAGGAACAGAAATGACTAAGGCACATGGACAAGAAATAACCAAGAACGTTAATGCCCGATAAACCCATTCATTAATAGAAGTATCAGGGAAAATAAATGGTGGAATCACTGCCAATAAGACAGCTAAAACAACGACAACTGGTGTATAGTAACGAGCAAATTTAGAAATAAAGTTTTCTGCAGGGGCTTTTTTACTGCTAGCATTTTCAACTAAATCTAAAATTTTGCTAACTGTTGAATCCCCAAATTTTTTCGTAACATTAATGGTCAAGGCCCCATTTTTATTGATAAAACCACCTAAGATTTCATCGCCGACTTTGACCGTTCTTGGAACGGATTCACCAGTCAACGCAGAGGTATCTACCATACTTGATCCATCAATAATTTGACCATCTAATGGAACTTTTTCACCTGGTTTCACTAATATTTGTTGCCCAATTTCAATTGTATCTGGAGCGACCGCTTTTATTTGTCCATTTACTAAAAGATTTGCTGAATCCGGACGAATATCCATTAATTTGGCAATTGATTTTCTGGATTGATCAACCGCAGCACTTTGGAACCATTCGCCGACTTGGTAGAACAACATTACTGCCACAGCTTCGGGATATTCCCCAATAAAGAATGCCCCGATCGTTGCCACAGACATTAAAAAATTTTCATCAAACACTTCCCCACGAAAAATATTCGTTACCGCTCGTTTGACAATGTCGCCACCAATTAAGACATAAACGACTAAATAAGATGCCAAAGCAACCCAATTATTACTTGGTTTAATGATAATAAGTGCTAAAAATAAAACAAATGCAATAATGATACGAATTAAGCGATTATTATTTGGATTACGTCCTTCTTCTTCTTTGACATCTTTTAAAGAAATAACTTTGACATCTGGTTCTAACTTACCAATCACTGCACGCGCTTCATTTTCGACTTCTAAATCATGTCCTGATTCAACTTCCAGTGTCATTTTTTCAGCCATGAAGTCCACACGCGCTTTTTCTACTCCGTGAATTTTTTGGACAGATTTTTCAATTTTGTCAGCACAACTTGCACAATCAAGTCCTTCTAGTTTATAACTCTTTTGCATTTAAACACCTTCACTCCCTATATAATAGCGATTATTCCGTTTACATGAATAACCTTTCATGAATATATTATAAATGAAGGTGCAATCATATGTCAACCGCTTCACGTAATCTTTTTCTATTTTATAGACATAATGGCATAATTGCTGTAGGTGGAATGGATAACTGAGTAATAACTTTCGGATTGAGTCTATTGCTGCCTTTCCACCAAATTTTGGTTTGTTGGTGTTGAAACCAAGCACTTTGTTCAAAAGGTGCTGACAATGTTTGTAAGTGATGCACTTCGATTTGATTGGTTGCCTGCGGTTCTGTTGTGAAATCATGGGCCCGAATACCAATAGAATGACAAGAAATAGGAACTTCTTGTGTAACCATTAGTGTTTGTTGCCAACCAATCACTTGGACTCTGTGCGCATCTATGCGTTTAACAGGCCAAATATTTTTACAACCAGTGAGTTTAGCTGCTTCAATCGTTTGAGGTTGGTTAAATAATTGATTTGTTGCACCAAAAAGTGTTTTGCTTTTTGTGATTATCACTAAACTCTGACATAACTTATACAGTTCATCTAAACTATGACTCACAATTAAGGCATGTTGATTTAAATTACTTAATCGCTGTTGAAGTTCAATTTGCAGCTCTTCCTTTAAGGGTGCATCTAATGCGGAAAATGGCTCATCTAATAACAGGTAAGCCGGCTGAGCCGCTAGCATTCGCGCAAAAGCCACTCGTTGTCTTTGTCCTCCAGAAAGTTGACTAGGATATTGTTGTTGGACTTTAGTTAAGTGAAAAGACGCAAGCAATTGAGTGACCAATTGTAAATCTTTTGTCACGCACGTGAGATTTTCTACTACCGACAAATGAGGGAACAACGCATACTGCTGAAACAAAAGACCAATTTTTCGTTGTTGCGGCGACAAATTGATCTTTTTTTCAGCATCGAATAAGACTTGATCATTTAAAACAATCTGACCTTTATCCGCAGTCTCAACACCCGCAATACATTTTAATAACATACTCTTGCCACAACCAGAAGCACCTAAAATTCCTGTTGTTTGCGTCTTTGTTTCAAACTGAATTTGCAAAGTATGACTTTTCAATTCTTTTTGAATATCAACAATTAATCTCATTCCGACCTTCTCCAAGCGCGCTGACTAAAAAATTCCGTAAAAAATAAAATAATCAGGCAAAGTAATAACATAATCACAACATATTGATTGGCTAAGCGCCAATCCCCACTTGCTACAGCAGAGTAGATAGCTAAAGGAAGCGTTCTTGTTTTGCCAGCAATATTCCCTGCTAACATTGTCGTCGCTCCAAATTCGCCTAACCCACGGGCAAAGGCTAACACGCCACCGGCCAAGAGACCGTTCATCGACAAAGGTAGCGCAATTTTTCTAAAATATCGACTTTCCGAAAACCCAAGTGTCTGGGCTACCGCCAACAATTCACTATCCATTTGTTCAAACGCCGTTAAGGCTGAACGATACATTAAAGGAAATGAAACAGCAACGGCAGCAATAACCGTAGCTGGCCACGAAAAAACAACTTGAATGGCAAAAAAATCAAGTAAAAACTGGCCCACTGGTTGCTGAACACCAAAAATAGTTAAGAGAAAAAAACCAAAAACAGTCGGCGGTAAAACTAATGGCAACGTAAATAAACTATTCAAAAGAATTTTTAATTTACGATTTTTCAAACGAAAAACAATATACGCAACGCCTGTTCCTAAAACAAAAGTAAATAAAATGGCGATTATTGCTGTCTGAAAAGATAAAAGAATTGGTCGAACATCCATTTTCCCACCTACTTTGTTAACTTAAAGCCAATATTTTCAAAATATTTTCTGCATTGTTGACTCTGTAAAAAATTTAAAAAAGCATCCGCTGATTTTTGTTTCTTAGAGGCGGCAACTTTACCAACTGGATAGATGATTGGCTTTTTCAAAGCAGCTTCAGGCATGGCCGCAACAATCGCTACTTTTGAATTGGTTGCTGCATCTGTCGCATAAACTAAGCCAGCTTCTGCACTTGCATTAGCTACCCATTCAAGGACTTCTGTTACATTCGTGCCAAAGCTTGCGTGTTTTTCTACATAGGACCAAGCACCTAAAGCTTTTAAGCCTTCTTCGGCATATTGACCAGCTGGAACACTCGCAGGATCACCAATTGCTATCATTTGGGCCTTTTTTAAATCAGAAAAATCATGCCACTTTGCTTGATCTTGATTAGGTACGATTAGAACGAGCTGGTTTTCCAATAAAGGAACGACACTTTTCTTATTAATTAGTTTTTCTGCAACCAATGCATTCATTTGTTTTGTCGAAGCCGAGAAAAATACATCGGCTTTTAGGCCTTTTTCAATTTGCATCTGTAATTTTCCAGAACTATCATAGGTTCCAGTTACCTGAATATCTGGATGCTCTTTTTCAAAGGCAGGAATAATTTTCTTCTCCATGACTGATTCTAAGCTAGCTGCTGCCGCAAGGGTTATTTCTTCTTTTTTTGTTGAAACTGTTTCTTTTTGCGGCTGATTTGTACATGCAGCAATTAGGGCAACTAAACTGAATAAACTAAGCAGGAACACAGCCTTTTTTTGTTTAGACATTTGAACGCCTCTTTTCTTTTATAAATACCCGCCATAACTCAAGTCAATAATTTCAGATTTTTTTATCACTTCTTTGGCCATTAATCTTGGTAACAACAAATCAAAAACCGTTTTTTCTGAAAATAAAACACCGCCTGGTAAGCCAATGATCGTTTGCTCTCCTTTATAAGCTAGCAAAAACATTGAACCTGGTAAGACTGGTGTCCCATGGGTTACGATTTCAGCACCTGTCTGCTTAATTGCTAACGGTGTCAAATCATCAGGATCTACACTCATACCACCTGTACAAACAATCAGATCAAACCCTTGTGCTAACATCTTTTTGATCGCAACAGTAATTTTTTGCGGCTGATCATCGACAATTTCTTGCTTGACAATCGTAACTAAAGGATACGCGGAGAACTTGGCTTTTAACACAGGGTAAAAAGCATCCTCAACCAATCCTGTGTAAACTTCACTGCCAGTAGTTACAATCCCGACCCGTATTTTTTTGAAAGGTTTCACAGAGATTAGTGGCTCAGACGTGCTGAGCTGGCGTGCCTTTTCTAATTGGCTTTTAGAAATCGTTAGTGGAATCACTCGAAAGGCTGCAACTTTTTCATCTTTCTGAACTTCTATATTGGTAATTTTAGTTGACAAGGCAAGACCTTCAATTTCATTTAAAGCAATTAATTTTTCTCGATTGACTTTTAAAAGACCTCTCGTGCTAGCTTTAGCAACAATTTTTCCTTCATGGACTTCACTCGGCTGACATGAGTCATCTGTTAACAGGTTATACAAAAATGTCGCTGCCTCTTCTTCATGTATTTCTGCTGGATCCAAGGAAACAAACAGATGTTTTTTCCCTAATGATAAAAGAATTGGAATATCTTCTTGAACAACTATATGTCCTTTTTTAAAACACACTTCCTTGGTCTTTCCATAGTCAATTCGCGTAATATCATGACTCAACGGAAGGCCAACTGCCTGTTCTGTTCGAATTGTTTTCATGGTTTATTCCTCATCATGTATGATTTTTTTATTTGTGATTAAATCCAAAGCGTGGGGCAAAACAGGCAACAAAAAATGCAAATGTTCTGTTACACTTTTCGGGCTACCAGGCAAATTAACAATGAGCGTGCGTCCTCTTTGAACAGAAACGCCTCGACTTAACATAGCAAATGGTGTTTTTTCCAAGCTAAGTTGACGCAAGCCCTCACTGATCCCAGGAATGATTCGCTCTGCTACACGTAAGGTAGCTTCTGGGGTCCGATCCCGTTCACTCAACCCTGTGCCGCCTGTCGTTAAAATCAAATCACAGGTCTTAGACCACTCTTGCAATAGCTCTACTAATTGATTTTCTTCATCTGGTAAAATGGTTTGTTTGGTTACCTGGTAGAGCGCAGGTAACTGTTCACGAATCAAGGGACCCGATTGGTCGACAGCAAGTCCTTGAAAGCAACGATCACTTAATGTTACAATGCCCACTTTAAACAACGTCTAACTGGTCTCCTTTTTTAATATGACCTTCTGTCACAACAACTGCAAAGATTCCTTCTCTAGGCATGATGCAATCGCCCACTCGCGCATAAATCTGACAGTGTTTATGGCACTCTTTCCCAATTTGAGTAACCACCAATTCGGAATCGCCTATTTTCAATTTCGTTCCAACAGGTAATTGACGTAAATCAATCCCTGAGACGATTATGTTTTCCCCGAAAGCACCATTGCCAACCCGAGCTCCTTTTTCATTGAAAGCCGTTATTTCTTCAAAAGATAACAAACTGACTTGTCGATGCCAATTACCGCCGTGCGCATCATTTTCTAATCCAAAGCCTTTAATTAAGTTGACTTCAGGAATTTCCTTTTTCTGTGTGCCTCTTCGTGGGCTAATATTTATTGCAATAATTTCTCCTGTTTTCATACTTACCCTCCTATTTGTGACATAAATCGTTGTTCTCCTTGTTGTTCCAAGAAAAGATGTTTTTCAGGCTTACAGGCAATGCCACTCTTGATAATCCCTAACAATTCTGCTGTTTGTTCCTTAGCTAAAGCTTCCTTTAACGAGTAGCCGTCTGCAGAATGCAGGCACGTTTTTAAATGGCCGTCTGCAGTAATTCGGATTCGATTGCACGTCTCGCAAAAACAATGCCCTAATGCACTAATAAAACCTATTTTCCCTTTAAAATCTTTTAAGGCGTAATAACTAGCAGGGCCATTGCCCAATGGTTTTTGGTATGGTTGCAACATTCCATAATGTTTGGTTAAAATGGCTTCTACTTCTTCTTGCTGCTTACCCGGATGCTCCTTTCCTAATCCAATTGGCATCATTTCAATGAAACGAAGATGGACAGTCTCTTTCTTAGCGATTTCAGCCAGTTCTACAATTGTTGCTTCACTTAGCTCTTTCCTAGCTACAGTATTAATTTTGATATTAGGTAGTCCCGCATCAATCGCTTGTTCTAAGCCCGCCAGAACATTCCTTAACTGACCAACTCTTGTTATTTCTCGAAATTCTTCTGGATCCAAAGTGTCTAAGCTAATATTAACGCCGTCCAAGCCCGCCTCTTTTAATCCTTGAGCCTCACGAGCTAACTTCATGCCATTAGTCGTTAGGGTTACTTTTTCGATGCCTGAGATTTGCTTTATCCTTTTAATTAAAGAGAGTAAATTTGGTCTAACAAGCGGTTCACCACCTGTTAATTTAACTTTTTTGATGCCTTCTTTCGCTAATATCCTCAATAAAAAAATAATCTCATCATCTGTTAGAAGCTGCTCTTTTTTTAAAAAGCAAAGACCTGTTGCTGGCATGCAATACGTGCAACGTAAGTCACAACGATCTGTTAAAGACAAACGAACATAATCAATTTCACGGTTAAATGCATCTTTCATGCTGTTCACTCATCACTTTCCTTTGACTTAATTGAAGAACGAATGAAATGACCACTGCGTCCACCATTTTTCTCTAATAAACCAATGTTTGTCATTGTCATTCCTCGATCAATTGCTTTACACATGTCATAAATTGTTAAGAGTGCTGCCTGCACACCTGTTAGCGCTTCCATTTCAACGCCAGTTGAACCCACTGTTTTTGTAAAGCAACGTACTTCTAAACAAGTTTGATTGCGCCAATTAAACTGAATTTCACACTTTGTCAAAGCAACCAAATGACACAAAGGAATCCATTCAAACGTTCGTTTTGCGGCGGTAATCCCAGCGACTCTTGCTACCTGTAATACTTCACCTTTTTTAATCATTTGGGTCTGGATCGCTTCTGCTGTCGCTTCCAACATGTGAATTTCTCCATAAGCGAGGGCTGTTCTTTCAGTGTCATTTTTTTCCGAAATATCAACCATGTGCACTTCTCCTTGTGTATTCAAGTGCGTAAATTCCTTACTTTGAACCATTTCTCCACCTCACATTTGACATTTGTTAACGTTTACACAATACTTCTTTTTCAAGTGTATCACTCTTGCATCAAAAAAACAATCTGGCATCCACAATTTTTTTTAGCGAGAAATCGAAGTAAAAAAACGTTAAGCGACAAAAATTACGTGCTTCGCTTAGCCTGACCAGAGTTTTGTCTAAGTCTTAAAACTTGATAAGCAATAAGAGGTCGGGACAGAAGTGCTTAACTCCGAGAAATAAGAAGTAATTTCCGAAAATTGTTCTTTAATTTTTGGAGAATTTCGGCTTATTTCCGAAGGAGTTGCTTCTGTTCCCGCCGTTTATCAATTTTTAAGCCTGGAACAAAAATCCAAAGTGATTTTTGTTCCAGGCTCTTACTTTCATACTAATCTTAGGTCAGGTTGTCATCAAGTTTGCCAATAATAGACTTTTACAAGCGCGCCTTTTTTGAGTAGTACACCAGCTGGTTGTTCTAGCAGGCAATTTGTTTCTAAAGTATTTGATAAATTGGATGAAAGATGACTTTTTGTCACTAAATTTACTGTGCCATCTATTTCTTTCGCTCGGTAAAATCGACGTAGTCTACTGGGGGCTAATTCATGCGCTAAAATTACTGTTCGTTCCTTTAGATTTAACTCGACACAATTAAAAAAAGTAGCTAATAATGTCCAGTAAAAAAGATGTAAATTAACCATTGCCGCAAACGGATTGCCTGAAACGCTTAAAATGAGTGTTTCTTGAAATTGACTTCCCATAACTGGGGTTCCAGGTTTCATATTTACAAAATGAAACAACTCTGTTCCTCCGATACGTTTAATCGCTAAAGGTAAATTGTCCTTTTCACCTACCGAAACACCACCACAAGTAATTAATAAATCAAGTTTTGGTGAAATCTCAATCAGCCTCTTCGCTAATTCTTCAGGGTCATCTGAACAATGGTCTAGGTGGATTACTTCATTGCCACTCGCTTTGACAAAAGCTGCTAACATGTAGAGATTACTATTATAAATTTTCCCAACTGACAGCGGTTCTTCCAAAGAAACTAACTCACTACCCGTTGCTAAAATCCCCACCTTCATGCGCTTCAATACAACAACTTTATCAATCCCTTGCATTGCCAACAGACCAATCATGCGACTATTAATCTGTTGATGTTTTGCTAAAATTTTTTGCTGAAAAGCAATATCTTCTCCAATTTCCGCATAGTTTTGGCCCGCAGTGACAGAGCGAAAAATTTTAACATGGTCCTGCCCAAAATCCGTCCATTCTTGTGGCACTACAGCATCAAAATCGGTTGGAATAAAAGCACCTGTCGTTATTTTAATCGCACAGTTATTCGTCTGATTACAATAAAACATGGAATCCCCTGCCACTAAAGAACCAACGACTTTTAAACAACTTGGGCTTTCAGCAGTCGCACCTCGTGTTTCTACTGCACGAACGGCATACCCATCCATCCCGGCACGAGGAAAATGAGGAATCGCTGTCTCTGCAAAAATGGTTTCTCCGCTAATCCGCCCCAAGGAATCAAGCAGCGCCACTTCTTCTGTTTCACATTGACTCTTCATATGTTGGGTCATTTTCTCTCGTGCTTCTTCCAACTCGATCATGTTTTAACCATCCTTTTTTATTTATTCACTGGTTTAATCGCAACGGCACAAACTTTATATTCAGGAATTGTGGCGATATCATCAAATACAGCATTAGTGATTTCGTTAACATTCCCATCTGGAAAGTGGAATGTCATAAAGACTTCTTGCGGAAATACTCGATTTCCGACAGCCGCATAAGTTTCAATTTTGCCACGTCGAGAATGAACTTCCACTTTGTCACCTTCTTGGATTCCCAGAGCTTGTGCATCGACGGCATTTATCTCAATATAAGAGTGATTCGCTATTTGGTTAATCCCTTCCGTTCGTCCTGTCATTGCTCGGGTATTGTAATGGTAAAGCATTCGGCCTGTCGACATTAAATACGGGTACTCTTCATCTGGTAATTCTTGTGCTTGCTTATACGGAATTGCTTTAAATAAACCTTTCCCACGAGCAAAACTGCCCACATGCATAATCGGCGTGCCTGGATCTGTCAAGCTACGACAAGGCCATTGTAAGCTCTCCTTCTCTAAACGTTCATAATTAATTCCACCAAACGAAGGCGTCACAGCTGAAATTTCTTCCATAATTTCTTTTGCAGATTCATACGCACAAGGATAGCCCATCCGTGTCATGACTTCACAAAAAATTTCATAGTCTTCTCGCGCTTGTCCCCTTGGTTCAACAGCTTTGCGGACTCTTTGCACGCGCCGTTCTGTATTTGTAAATGTCCCATCTTTTTCTGCATAACTGATGCCAGGTAAAACAACATCTGCATAAGCAGCCGTTTCGGTCATAAATAATTCTTGAACGACTAAAAAGTCTAAACTTTCTAAAGCTTGACGAACATGTCCTGTGTCTGGATCCGTAACAATTGGATCTTCTCCAAAAATATAAAGGCCTTTGACGTTTCCTGCCGTTGCTGCTGGCAAGACTTTAGTAGAAGTTAAACCGGTGTTTCGATTTAGCGGCACATGCCAAGCTTTTTCAAATTTGTCGATTACTTCTGGATTATTGACTTTTTGATAGCCTGGGAAATCATAAGGCATACAGCCCATATCACAGGCACCTTGAACATTATTTTGACCTCGCAAAGGATTGACACCACAGCCAGGTTTTCCAACTTTACCAACCAACATTGCCAAATTAGACATACTCATAACACCCTCAGTTCCTGTCGAATGTTCCGTTACGCCTAAACAATAAATGATTGGTGCTTTCTCTGCTTTTGCATACATGCGTGCTGCTTGAATTAGATCTTCTGGATGAATATGACAAATTTCTGCGACTTTTTCCGGCGTATAATCAGCCACCATTTTTTCTAAATCTGAAAATCCTTCTGTCCGTTCTTCAATAAAGTGGCGATCTGCTAAACCTTCTTTCAAAATCACATGCATCATGCCATTAGCAAATGCGACATTCGTTCCCGCCTGAACTCGTAAATGCAGTGCACTATCCTTCACTAAGTTAATTTTCCGCGGATCAACAACAACAACTTGTGTTCCTCTTTGGATGGCTTGGCGAATTTGCGCACCAATAACTGGATGAGCTTCTTCTGGATTGGAACCTACTAATAAAATCATGTCGACATCTTCAGTGATATCAGCAATAGGATTAGTCATCGCACCAGAGCCTAAGGTTTGGGCTAAACCATGGACCGAAGCCGAATGACAAACACGGGCACAGTTATCAACGTTATTGGTACCAAAAGCAGCACGCACCATTTTTTGAAAGACATAATTATCTTCATTTGTCGCTCTAGAGCACGAAAAACCGGCAAGAGCATCCGCGCCGTTTTCTGCTTTAATTTCGTTAAATTTTGACGAAACAAGCGCTAAGGCTTCTTTCCAAGAAGCAGGTTCAAAAATCCCATTCCGTTTAATTAATGGCTCCGTTAAGCGATCTCCTGACCCAACAAATTTATATGAAGCAAATTTTCCTTTCACACAAAGTAAATTTTTATTAGCTGGTCCATCCAGGGGTTCAACACCCACCAAACGATTATTTTTAACGAGTAAATTCATCTGACAGCCTGTCCCACAATGCGGACAAGTTGTAGGGATTTTCTGGGTTTCCCATTTGCGGTACTCTTTCGTATCTTTTGCTGTTAACGCACCTGTAGGACAGGAAGAGACACAATTGCCACATGATTCACAGATAGATTGATCAAACGGCTGCCCATAACTTGGCATCATTTTTGTTTCAAAGCCACGATTAGCAATACTAAGTACATCTCTTCCCTGCCGCAATTGACAGACACGGGCACAACGACGACACATGATACACTTTTCTGGATCATAAGAGAAAAATGGATTACTGGTATCTTCTTGGTGGCAAGGCATTCTTTTCCCCTCGGTAAAGCTAGTGGCATCAATCCCATAATCTAGCGCATACTGTTGTAATTGACAATCCCCGTTTTTTCCACAAGAAAAACATTCTAATTTATGATTACTCAATAATAAATCAAGAATAAAACGTCTGGAATCAGCAACTTTTTCAGAATGCGTTGACACAACCATGTCCTCTTGACAATGTGCCGTACAAGCAGTTGTTAAGCCACCACGTCGGCCGCCTTCCACCTCAACCACGCACATCCGACAAGAACCATCAGGCGCTAATTCTTTTAAATGACAGAGCGTTGGGATTTCAACACCTAGCCCTTTCGCTGCTTCGAGAATGGTAGTCCCTTTAGGCACAGTTACTTCTTGGTTATCAATAGACAACGTAACTGTTTGCGTATGCAACTTTGTTTTCATTTTTACCAACCTCCTTTGCTGGTGGCATAGATTTCTGTTTCAGCAGTCGTTTCAAATTCTTCTGGAAACAAAGCCAATGCACTCTTCATTGAAGTTGCGACGGATTGGCCCAAACCACAAGCTGATAATCGCGTGACATGCGTGAGCATCTTTTCCAATCGTGGCAAATCACTAGCTGTTGCCTCTTTCCGATTGAATTTACTCAATAATTCCAAAATCCTAGTTGTTCCCAATCGACAAGGGGTGCATTTACCACAGGACTCATGAGCAAAAAAGGCCGCCACGTGTACTAAATAGTCCACAACATTGACTGAATCATCCATTACTACAATTGCACCAGAGCCGACAGATAAGTCATGGGCCCATAAATCTTCGTAGGAATACAAACAATCCCTTAACGTTGCGACAGCACCAATTGGACCGGATTGTCCACCGAAGTGAATAAATTTCAATGCTCGACCAGTTGCAGAGCCTCCGCCGTATTGCTCGCCATAAATTATTTCTTCTAATGGTGTTCCAAGGTTGACCTCGTATAAGCCCCGATTTTTAATATGTCCAGACAAACAAATTAGCTTTGTTCCGCCGCCATCGGCAGTACCCATCTCTAAAAAGGCTTGTCCACCTTCTCGTAAAATTACAGGAACACTTGCAAATGATTCAACATTATTCACTAATGTTGGTTGCAAATATAAGCCAACATCTGCTAAGTGTGGTGGTTTGACACGCGGCCGCCCCGTTTTTCCTTCAATTGAATTTAAAAGTGCTGAATTTTCTCCACAAATATAGGCGCCAGCACCAGAAATAATCGTAATATCATAATTAAATCCTTCAATTCCTAAAATGTTTTCCCCTAAAAAGCCAGCTTGTCGTGCATTATCGAGTGCTTCTTGAAATGTTTTTTGGATTCTGCGATATTCTCCTCGCATATAAATATAACCTGCTTTTGCTGAAAATAAATAGCCAGCAATGATCATTCCTTCAATCACACTCAATGGATCTTCAGATAAAAGTACTTTATCCTTAAAGGTCCCTGGTTCGCCTTCATCAGCATTACAAACAATGTACTTTGTGGTTCCTTTTGCATGATAAAGATGGCGCCATTTTTTTCCTAAAGGATAGGCTGCTCCACCGCGACCTCTTAAGTGCGCAATATCCAGTTCGTTTAAAATTTCTTCATCCGATAGTGAAATTGCTCTTTTTAAACCATCAAATCCATCGTATTTACAATATTCAGCAACATCGGTCGCAGATTGCATTTTCCCCATTCTCTCTAATAACATTGGTTGGTTTCTCTTAAGCATTGACTCACCTCCTACAATCCTTCATAGCAATCATTTTGCAAATGTTGAATTAATTGATAAATTTTCTCTTCTGTTAGTTGGCTAAAAACGGTGTCCTTAATTTTAATTACTGGACCTAAATCACAAGCCCCAATACAAGGAATACTGTGATACATAAATAAGCCATCTGGGGTCGGCTGATTCTCTGGCACTTCTAAAATGGTTTCTAAAACCTCTGCAACCATCGCTCCACCAGTATAATGACACGGCGTACTGTTACAAATCTTCAAGACATACTTCGCTTGCGGTTCCGTCTTTAAAATGGCATAGAAACTGACGATTTCATAGACTCGCGCTTCCGTTAAATGTAGATGCTCTGCAACTAATTGAGCTGTTTCCTGATCGATATACCCTTCCTCTGAAGCAAATTGTAATTCAATTAAAATATTTAAAATTCGTTGTGGATCAGCATCGTTTTCTAGAATAATCGCTTCTTTTTCAATTAAGCTTAATGCACACATTCCTTTTTATTCCCCCTTTTTAGTGAAACTTGAAGTTGTTCTCCTTGATAATAGATACGCAATTCTTTTGGTATTTCAGCAGATAGTAAACAAAAATCGGCTTTATCTATGACTTTTTTTGCTGATTCTTTTTGGCGATTCTGGTTATTCATCATAAGAAATAGTCCTGGCTGCACAACATTACGTAATGAATTTGATTCACAAATGATTAATGCTTGGGCCGGCACAGCTTTCAGAAATTGCTGAATGGCTTCCGCCAAATTTTCTTGAAAAACTTTCAATAGAAAAACTTTTTGACAACCTGCAGCTAATAATTTCATGGTATCTTTATTGCCAATCGTCTCTTGCTCTTCTACTAATTCATAACCAGCTGTAATACTGGTACAAATTCCGCATCCTTTTGTGCCTCGTTGACACACCCCTCGTTGACCACTAATCGTAATAATCTTCAAGCCATAAATTGGATAGACTTCTTGGTACTGTTTAATAAGGGCTTCGGCTAATGTCGTTTTGCCACTATTCCGACCGGTAGATCCAATTTGAATCATGTTTGGTACCTCAATTGCCATAGAGCTCCTCCGTCTGAATCGTTTTCTCAACTCTTGGTTTGACAGTTGCTGGTTTTGTCATAAAGATCAATGGTACGGCCATAAAAAGACTGCCCCCTACCGCATTGCCTAAAAATACCCATAGTGTATTTTGCAAATAATCCCACCAACTGATTGTGGTGCTTTGTGAAAAAATTGCCGCTGGAATAATAAATGCATTGGCGACCACGTGTTGAAACCCACAAACAACGAAAACCATGACAGGAAACCATAAGCCAAACATTTTACCTAAATATGATTTTGCCAACGCTCCGAGATAAACCGCTAAACAAACAAAAATATTACAGCCAATCCCTGAAACAAAAGCAACTAGCGGTGGATCAGCAATTTTCGCCTGAGCAACTGCGACTGTTTTATCCAGAAACGCACCTTCAGTTAACCCAACAATATGGCCAAATAAATATGCCACAAGAAATCCGCCTAGACAATTGGTCAATAAAACAACTATCCAGTTATAACAAAGAGCGCCCACTCGAACCTTTTTTTGTAATACGCCTAATGTCATTACCATCATATTGCCTGTTGCTAACTCACCACCAATAAAAGTAAGCGCTATCAATCCAACTGGAAATAAAGCTCCACCCAGAAAGTTGTTAAAACTTCCCCATTCTGTGGGGGCAGTTCCAGTGATACGAATAAACGCCAAGTAACCCAGTGCAATACAAAAACCAGCCATGATGCCTAAAATACAGAGCCGAACAAACGATAATTTCCCTTTCATTTCTGCCTTATCACCTAAGCTTGCAACTATTTCTTCACTACTGAAAAAATCCATTACGATTCCTCCTTTTTATCGATACCACTGAGACAATTCTTCTTTTCGATTGACATTTTTAAGTTGATTCTCTTTTGATAGTTGCACCGTTTTTACAGATAGATGCTCAAATTCTTGCCGAATCTGATAGTTATTTTGCGCAAGCTGTTTTTGAAATGTTGGTAAACAAGAACATCGATAAAAGCCAAATAATGGTTCTTGACGACCTTCAAAATCAAAGATTGTTACTTGATTTTGTCCACGCTTAGAGGCTAACTGATACACAAGTTTAGGAGAAAAAGTTGGTATATCACAGGCAATTACAAACACTTCAGCTTTCTGAGTATAGTTCATTGCTGTCACAATCCCACCTAATGGCCCCTTTCCAAGATACATATCTTGAATGATTGTGCATTTTCTAAACGCCTTAGGAAATTTTTGACTATCATTCGTTACTAAAATAACCTCTTCGAACAGTTCCATTAACTTTTCAGCTGTTTGCAAGATCACGTATTGGCCTTGAATTTTCAATAATGCTTTATCAAATCCCATCCGTGAACTTTTCCCGCCGCATAACAGCACTGCTGTACAATCAGCAATAATTTTCGCCACTCCTTTACCATAATTTTTATTAGTTCAAAAAAATATTTTTTAGTCATGTATTAAGTCTATTATAAGACATCCCTCGTACAAGTCAATTCCTTTTAAAAAAAAGAACGAGAAAAAGAGTCTCTCTTTTTCTCGTTCTACCTTATTCATCTGTTTGACGTTTTATTTCTTCAATCTCAATGCGTAATGATTTTCGTTTCTCAATGGCGACATAAACCAAGCCAATCAAAAAGGGTAACACAAAGCTACCAAATCGATACAGTAAAACAGATGCTACAGCATCAACATTGCCGACCAATGGTTTAAACAACAATAAGTAAACAAATTCAAATGGACCAATGCCAGCAGGTGTCGGAATAACTCCTGAAAGAATAACAGCAAAACTGGTAAAGGACATCACTAATAATAAATCAATATTCGGGTGATTTTCTACTAAAACAATGTAAGGAATAATGTACCAAAATAATAATTTAAATACATTCCATGAAAAGATTCGAAGCAACGCTGAGCGATCTTGTGTAATTGTTTGGACAGCCGCCCGCAAGGAATAGATTTGTAAATTACAATTATCCACCCAATCTCTTAGTTTTGGTCGTTTAAACCAACGATTGGCAAACTTAACCAATAAAACTTGCAACTTTAAGCTACTAGATAAAATAAGTAATGCTGCAATTATTACTAATGTTAAAATAACACCTGCTAAAATGAATGGAATCATCTTAGGCGCATTTTCATAAAACAGGGAAAATTGAATAATCAAACCAATAATTGCTAAAAAAATCACGGCTGCTTTGTACATAATCATATGTAATGCCGTTATCCCCACACTTTTAGAAACAGGAATTCCCTTTTTCTTATAAAAATAAATTTCTGAAAGCAAGGTTCCCGTGCCAAATGAAATAATCCGATAAAATGCTACATAACAAGAAGTAAAAAAACCATCCACTGTCGTAAAGTCTTTGTTAAAATAACGAGCTATTTCCTTGATTGAGCGCCCTTCTGCAAATTGATAAACTACACCAAAAAAAATAACAGCAATCAGCACCAGCCAACTTGTTTCCATCAGTTGAGCAAAAATATCACTTAATGAATTATCCATGACATAAAAGATTACGCCTAAAACGATAATCATTAACAACATATTTAAGCCAATTTTTACTTTTCCTTTCATCGCTTCTCCTTTTTTGTTCTTACTTAAACGTTAGATAGATGCAACTAATCATCGCGATTACGCCAATTGAATAACACAATGCAAAAACTGGTTTTTGGGTTTTATGATGAAATTTCTTTTGTCCCATTAGCCCACCTAAACCGCCACCGACAAGTCCTATCGTCAATAAGCGGCGTTCTGGAATACGCCAGTTCCCACGTTTTGCTTGTTTTTTATCATAACCCATCATACTAAACAATACTAAATTAATGACGAGGAGATAAATGATTACTATCCACTGAAGCATTCTTTCTGGCCTCCTAACTAGTTACTGTACTAGGATACCTTGTTCTGATTCTAATTGCAAAAAAATTTTCAATGACTCATGAAACTACAACAGGAAAGTAAGCTCTCGGTTGCCCGTTTTCTTACTTTCCTATTGAGTGCCTCATTTATTTTGCATTTAATTCAGCAATTTTAATAATCACATTGGTCGCTTTTTCCATGGCTTGTAATGAAACAAATTCAAAACGGCCATGCATATTTTCGCCACCAGCAAAGATATTTGGTGTTGGAATCCCTAAATAAGAAATTTTTGAGCCATCCGTTCCACCGCGAACAGGTTCAATAATTGGTTGAATTGACAATTCTTCCATTGCTTGTTTAGCAATTTCGACAATGGACATATCTTTTTCAATCACTTCTCGCATATTATAGTATTGATCAAATAAATCAACTTTGATTCGTTCTTCATCAAATGGTGCATTCAATGTTTGCTGAATTTCTTTAATTTTAGCTTTACGTGCTTCAAAAATCTCGCGATTGTGATCGCGAATAATATACGTCATTGTAGCTTCTTCTGGCGTTCCACCAAACGCTGCTAAATGATAAAAGCCTTCTTCACCTTCTGTTTTTTCTGGAACTTCGTCAGCAGGTAAGGCATTATGGAAATCAATTCCTAATTGTAACGCATTAATCATTGTATTTTTTGCTGTTCCTGGATGAACGTTTTTCCCTTGAATTGTAATTTCTGCTTGCGCCGCATTAAACGTTTCAAATTGTAATTCACCTACTGGTCCGCCATCCATTGTATAAGCAAAATCCACGTTAAATTGAGCGACATCAAATTTGTCGGCACCTACACCAATTTCTTCGTCAGGACCGAAAGCCACACGAATGGTGCCATGTTTAATTTCTGGGTGATTAATTAAATATTCCATGGCTGTCATTATTTCCGCAATACCTGATTTATCATCAGCCCCTAATAAAGTGGTACCATCGGTTGTGATAAGTGTTTCACCACGATAATTTTTTAAGTTAGGAAAGTCTTTCGTATTTAAAGTGAATTTGCCTTCTTTATCTAAAGGAATCGTTGATTCTCCGTCATAGTTCTCAACAATTTGCGGAGAAACATTCACTGCATTAAAATCAGCGGTATCCATATGGGCAATAAAGCCGATTGAACGAACGTCTTTCTCCACGTTACTAGGTAACGTAGCAATTACAAAACCATTTGTTTCGTTATAAATAACATCGCTCATTCCTAATTCTTCTAATTCTTTTTTTAAGGTTTGTGCAAAGGCTACTTGTGTTTGTGTTGATGGTGTCGTTGTGCTTGTTGCATCTGAGCGTGTTTCTGTTTTCACATAGCGTAAAAAACGAGGTAATAAATTTTCATACATAAAAGAACACTCCTTTAATCTTCATTTTTTATTTAAAACGAAATGGGTTGGTATTCGCTTCTGATTCAAAAATGGATACAGCCCACTCATTTTCTTGTTTCCATTGATTCATTAATTCCACAAGTTTTGGCTTACAAAGCGCTTCAATGTAATGACCAGGATCGATGACTGGTAAATCTTCAGCAATCATGTCATGTGCCGTATGATAATACACATCACCAGTAATATAGACATCGGCTTGTTTACGTAATGCATCATGATAGAATTTTTCACCACTTCCACCACAAATGGCTACCCGTTGAATCATTTTAGTATCATCTTTTGCAATGACCCGCAAGCCGTCCAATTGGAAAGCTTCCTTGACTTGCTGTACAAAATCAGAGAATCTCACAGGCTTGTCTAATACTCCAACCCGACCTAAACCAAATTCTTTTGATTGATTTTCAATGGTATAAACATCATACGCCGGTTCTTCATAAGGATGCGCTTGTAACATAGCTGCAAGAACTTGTTCCTGCTTAGTTTCAGGGAAAATCACTTCGATTTTTGCTTCTTGGACGACACTTTCTTGACCAATTTCGCCAATCGTGGGATTTGCTCCTTGTGTTGGTGTAAAACGTCCTGTTCCAATTAAAGAGTAACTTGTTTTAGAATAATCACCTTGAGCTCCAGCGCCAGCTAGACCTAAAGCTTCTCTCATTTGCGGAGCTTCATCAATTGGCACAAAAACGGCTAATTTTTTATAAGGAACAGTATGTGTTTTAGTTAAAAAGGTGGTCTGTTTAATTCCCAATAATTCACAAAACCAATCGTTTAAGCCATTGTCAATAATATCCATATTAGTATGCGCTGCGTAAACAGCAATATCGTGTTTTAATAAATCAGCGTACATTTTTTCTTGAAAATTATCTGTGGTTAATCGCTTAACTGGGCGGAAAATAGGTGGGTGTTTCGCAATAATTAAATCAACCTGCTTCTCAATTGCTTCTTCAACGACCTCAGGACGAACATCTAAGGTAACCATCACATTTTCAATTGGTTTATCTAACGTACCAATGTGCAAGCCCACAGGATCTCCCGTTTCAGCTAACCACTCGGGACAATAGTCATTGAAGCGTCGAATCAATGTCTT
This sequence comes from Enterococcus sp. DIV1758, assembly GCF_051711985.1. Taxonomy (NCBI): domain Bacteria; kingdom Bacillati; phylum Bacillota; class Bacilli; order Lactobacillales; family Enterococcaceae; genus Enterococcus; species Enterococcus sp. DIV1758. Next base: position 1,237,749 of record NZ_JBIOOA010000001.1, on the reverse strand, counting down.
ACCGTTCACAGCCATTGGTCAGTACCTCCTCAATTAATTGTTGGTCTTGCTGTAGTTTCGCTTGTTTTTCAATATGTTCTCCACTTGCTTTTGCTAGTTGTGCAAGAACAGTTTTGCGCTGTTTTAATTCTCGTTGCCATTTTTTAGTAAAAACCGGTCCTTGTTTTTTAATTAAAACTGGCCCAAATAGTAATTCTTGGTCCGTATAAGAAACGGATTGCTCTGTTTTTTCGGCTACGATAATTTCATACAATTTACGGTTTTCTTCCACGATTGTTTCATCAATAATACTGTAGTCGTTTACCATTAACCAGCGGCGTAAAGTTGGTTCACCAATATTCGGTTGTAAAACAAGGCGTTCCTTCCCTGTTAAACGATTTTTTTTGCGTCCAGCTTCTAAAATATCTCGGATTAATGTGCCGCCCATTCCACAAATACTAATGACGTCTATTTGATCTTCAGGTTCAATTGCATCTAGCCCATTCGCTAAACGTACGATAATTTTATCCGTCAAATTGGATTTACTGACTTGGGTTTTGGCAGATTGATAAGGGCCTTCTACCACTTCCCCAGCCACAGCAAAAGACAGTTTATTTTCTAACATTAAAGCAACTGGTAAATAAGCATGGTCTGAACCAATGTCTGCTAAGCGACTTCCTCTAGGGATTAAATCACCAACCGTTGCGAGGCGTTTTGATAATTGATTTTCATTCATATTTTTGATTCCTCCGTTGCTTATTATACCATTGTCAATTGAAGATGAAAACTTACACATTCGTGCAATCTACTGTTTTCTCTCCGTAATCACTTATAAAAAAGAACCCCCTTCAAAATCAATTTCATAACTTTGAAGAGGGCTGTCATTATTGCTATAAAGAGCATTCTCCTTATATTAATAATAGGGAAAACATTTTTAATTAGGCCTTTGCCAACCAGTTTTCAACTTCTGCTAAGGCATCCGCAATCCCTGCTGGATTTTTCCCACCAGCTTGAGCCATATCAGGACGACCACCGCCGCCACCGCCAACTTTTGGCGCAATTGCTTTGATTAAGTCACCGGCTTTTAGGCCTTTTCCGTTCATGTCTTTTGTCATAGCCGCTAACAAACTTACTTTTTCATCTTGTGCAGTTGCTAAAACTAGTACATCAGACAATTCTTTTTGTTTCCATTGGTCGGCCAATTGGCGTAATTGATTCATGTCTTTAACATTGACTTGAGCGGCAATATAACGAACACCGTTGACTTCTTTGACATCTTTGAAAATGTCACCAGCTTGTTGGTTCGCTAATTTGCCAGCCAATTGTTCGTTTTCTTTTTGTAGATCACGTAATTGTTGTTGCAATTGCTCTGTTTTCGTAACCACTTCTTTTAATTGAGGTGATTTAACTAATGTAGCAATCTCTTTCAATTGACGTTCTTCTTCTTGTAAAAGTTGATACGCTTCTTTACTCGTCACTGCCTCAATACGGCGTACTCCTGCACCAATCCCAGATTCGGAAACAATTTTGAAAATCCCGATATCTTCTGTATTAGCAACGTGTGTTCCACCACATAATTCGATAGAGTAATCCCCAATATTAACTACACGGACTTCTTTGCCATATTTTTCGCCAAATAACGCCATTGCGCCCATGTTTTTCGCTGTATCAATATCTGTTTCAATTGTGACAACAGGAATAGCTTCCCAGATTTTTTCGTTAACGATGGCTTCCATCCGCGCTAGTTCTTCTGATGTAACTTGCCCAAAATGAGTAAAGTCAAAACGTAGATGTCCTGGTGCAACTAATGAGCCTGCTTGGTTGGCATGCTCCCCTAACACATCTTTTAAAGCACGATGCAATAAATGGGTTGCCGTATGGTTTTTCAAAATACGTGTCCGCATCCGTTCGTCCACTTGCAATTGATAAATTTGGCCTTCAGCTAATGGCGCCAAAACTTCTACTTTGTGTAAAAATTGACCGTTTGGTGCTTTTTTCACATCCACCACGTTGGCAACGACTTCCCCTGCGGTATTTTTTACATAGCCGCGGTCAGCAATTTGTCCACCCATTTCAGCATAAAATGGTGTTTCAGCAAAAATTAATTCGGCTGTTCCTGCAGATGCTTCATTTACTAGTGCGTCACCTTGAATAATAACAAATAATTCACTATCATGTGTTAATTCTGTATAGCCAACAAATTTACTTTCTACTTTAATATCTGTTAATAAAGCAGATTGAACACCCATTGAAGTTTCTTTACTGCGGGCAGAACGAGCACGTTCACGCTGTGCTTCCATTTCTATTTCAAACCCAGCATGATCGACTTTCAAGCCTTCATCTTCCGCAACTTCTTCCGTTAATTCTACTGGGAAGCCAAAAGTATCATAAAGTTTGAAGATAATTTTTCCATCTAATGTATTGCCTTTTGCATCTTTAACTTCTTTAATAACCTCATTTAACATGCTTAAACCTTCATTGATGGTTTCATGGAAACGTTCTTCCTCTGTCCGAACCACTTTTTCGATGAAGTCTTTTTGTTGTAATACTTCTGGATAGTAGCTTACCATGATTTCCCCAACAACAGGCACTAATTTGTATAAAAAGGCTTCATTAATGCCTAATTTTTTCCCGTGCATTACCGCACGACGTAATAAACGACGTAACACATAGCCACGACCTTCATTTGAAGGAAGCGCACCATCACCAATTGCAAAGGATAAGGCACGAATATGGTCAGCAATCACTTTAAAGGAAACATCCGTTTGTGGTGCATCTCCATATTTTACGTTGGTTCCTAAAGCTTCTACCGCATGAATGATTGGCATAAATAAATCAGTTTCAAAATTTGTTGGTGCATCTTGAATAATAGATACAACACGTTCCAAGCCCATGCCCGTATCAATGTTTTTATGTGGTAATGGTTCATACGTATCTTCTGGTGTATGGTTAAATTCAGAGAACACTAAGTTCCAAATTTCTAAATAGCGTTCATTTTCGCCACCAGGATAATTTTCTGGATCATCTTCTGGAATATCTAAAAATTCTTCGCCGCGATCATAAAAGATTTCCGTATCCGGACCACTAGGACCAGCACCGATATCCCAGAAGTTATCTTCTACATCAATAATATGGTCTTCAGATAAACCAACTTCATCACGCCAAATGCGTTTTGCTTCTGTATCTTTCGGATAAACAGTCACATATAATTTTTCTGGGTCAAAAGCAAGCCATTCAGCACCAGTTAAAAATTCCCAAGCCCAGTGAATCGCTTCATTTTTAAAATAATCTCCAATTGAGAAGTTCCCTAACATTTCAAACATTGTATGATGACGAGCCGTTTTCCCAACATTCTCAATATCATTTGTACGAATAGATTTTTGAGCATTCGTAATTCTTGGATTTTCTGGCACAACAGAGCCATCAAAATATTTTTTCAAGGTTGCAACACCAGAGTTAATCCATAATAATGTTGGATCGTTTACTGGTACTAAAGAAGCGCTTGGTTCTACTGAATGTCCTTTAGACTTAAAGAAGTCTAAATACATTTGGCGAACTTGACTACTTGTTAATTCTTTCATTGATTTTCCTACTTTCTATTAATAATTAACTATTTATGTTTTGTACCCTCTTAAGTGGCAGATTGTGAACACAAAAAACACCATTGCAGTCAAGGACGATTGCTCGCGGTACCACCTTGATTGCAATGATGTTGGATCATTACCTCTTAAGCTCTATAACGCAGAGTCGCGTTGATATTTCTATCAAGTCCATCTAAAGGGAGCAAGTAAATTTATCTGATGCCCTTCTCTCAGCAATGAACGGCTTTCTGTGATCCAAATAAGATTCCTCATATCCTTTAGCTTATAGTCAAAAGTATAAGAAAAATCTACCGAAAAGTCAATTGTTTTCGTAGGAATCTTTCCTTACTAAGCTGTTTCAAACAACGTTTGCTCTAAATAAGGCAAAATTTTTTCATTTATTTGATACCCTTTTCCCCAAGAGGTCGTAATAATCTCTTCATTCATACCTGCATCACTAAATTTTTGTTTCACTCGTTTACATACAAAAGACAGCTGCGATTTTGTAGAAGCATCTGGTTCTTTCTGCCAAAGCAAGCGACAAATTTGATCACGATCCAACCCTTCGTGGGCATGCTGATACAAGATTTTTAAAAAGCGTTGTTCGTTTTTTGTAAAGCGAATCTTTTTTACTTGGTCATCAAGCAGCTCGGCTGTTACTTCGGCAAAACTTTGATCCACCGTGTCAATTTTTTCACGAATCTCTTCCAATGAATCTTTGAGGCCCAACCACCGGATAATGCCTCTTTCCTGCCAAATCTCCGCTTCACGTTTGTTACACATCGATTGTGAACGTCGATAAATCGGCTTCTCTAATGATGAAAGACTTCCTAATAATCTCAAGCAATCGTTCTGAGAAAGTGTTTCGCTTAACACAATTGCATCAAAATAATTAAAAAAAGTTAACTCGTGTTCTACAGTTTCTTCAAAGCAGTTTGTACAAAAGACTTCATAATTTAAATATTGTAATTGCTGCTGAAATGTTTGCTCAACTAAAATGTTCTTTGTTAATACCAAAATCCTTCTCATTTTTTCTTTCCTCCTAGAACTTCTTTCTGTTACCCATAACTAAACGCACCGATCAAAATACGTTACCAAATCGCGTGTTTCCTCCAGCGATTGATTAATAAATACCTTTTTATCTTCATCTCTCTTCGCTCCTTTATTCTTTATTTTAGTGGTTATTTATATTATATTAGAAAATGCATTTTTTTGTGTGTGAAATTTTTTTATCCTCCGTAAAAAAAAATGAATTTCCTTTAATATCAACTAATAAAGCCGATTTTTTTACAAAAAAAAGGCCGAAACTTCCTACTTTTTGCTAAAACATGCCAAAAAATCTGTAATTTTATCATTTTTTTCTTGAGAAAATATCAAAATGTTGGTTCTAAACACTAACATTTTGATGTTTTTAACAAAAATCTTTACAATTAATCGGTAAATTTCTCTACTTTTAGCAATAGTCACTTTAAAAAAAGAGTTATTTTAAAAGTGACTTAAATATTTATCATATAAAAAAGTAAGGGACGAGAATCTTAAAGATTCTCGTCCCTTACTTTAAATAATCCACAACGTTTTTAGTTAGAAGAATTCTTTTTTGCTTTTCTAGCAGAACGATCTTTCTGACGACGTTCAATTTTACGTTTTTTCTTATTGCTGTCTTCAATTGCCCAATTAATTTTTTTCTTGTATCCTGGTTTAATTTTTTTCTTTTTCTTTTTCACTAAACCAATTAACGTTGGGTCTAATTCTTCTCGAGATTTTTCTCGTTTTGTTCGACGGTTGCGATCATACGTCTCTACAATCTCACCATTTTTAATTTCTTTTGGTTTGAAAGAAACACCTAACTGCTCAATCTGAGTAATCGCTTCATCATCTGCTGGTGAATATAATGTTATGGCAGTTCCATTCAATCCATTACGTCCTGTGCGGCCAACCCGATGAATAAAGAAGTCCAATTCATGTGGAACTTCTGCATTGATGACATGTGAAACCCCTTCAATATCAATCCCACGTGCGGCTAAATCAGTAGCTACCACATATTGGTAGTCAAGATTTTGAACTTGACGCATCACACGTTTTCTTTCGCGTGGTGTGATGTCTCCATGAATTTTGGCAACTTTTAGGCCCTGATCTTTTAAGTAATCGGTGATTTCATCAACTCTTTGTTTAGTATTTGCAAAAACAATCGCTAAATAAGGATGCCCGATAGTCAATAATTGATAAATTATTTGATTGCTGTTTTTTCCTTTGGTGGAAATCAACCAATTGTCAATTGTTTCTGAAATAACTGCTTTTGGTTTGATATGTTCAATCACTGGATTTTCTAAATATTTTTTTAAAAATGGTCGTAATTTTTCTGGAATGGTTGCAGAAAAAACGAGCATTTGTAATTTTTCTGGCAAACGACCGGCAATTTGATCGACTTCTGCTAAAAAGCCCATATCTAATGTCATGTCTGCTTCATCGACAACAAAGGCAAAAGCCGTATGCACTTTCAAAGCTTGTTCATTCATCATATCTAAAATCCGCCCTGGTGTACCAATCACCACATGAGGTTGCTGATGCTTTAATTTAGTTAATTGACGTTGTTTATCTGTTCCGCCAACAAAATTTGACACGCGAATTTCTGGTTGACTGAAACGAGCCAGTTGCTGCGCTTCTTGATAAATTTGATTGGCTAATTCACGACTAGGCGCAGTAATCACAATTTGCACTTCGTCGATAGTTGGCTTAACTTTATCCATTAATGGAAGTAAAAAAGTATGCGTCTTTCCACTTCCTGTTTGCGATTGTCCAATGACACTTTTCCCTTTCTTAATGATTGGGATTAATTTTTCTTGGACTTCTGTTGGTTCTTCAAACCCTTTTTCTGCGAGTGCTTCGTTGATAAAAGGTTGAAATTGAAATTGTTTAAATGAAGGCACTTGCCTCACCTCTTCTCGTTAAATTATTTATGCACTTTGGCATTATAACACAAAAACAACTTTTACTCACCTGCTGATTCCTTTGTTTTCGCAACTTCTAATGTACTGACTGTATAAGTATGGCTGGCTTTTTCATAAAACAAACGCCGTTTTTTACGAATCAAGGTTAACAAAACGTTGATCAAAAATAGTAAATATAAAATTAAACAGAACAAATACAGAAGCAATGACACCATTTGCAACATCCGATTAGAAGAATTCAATAAATCAGCGGCATTAGCTAGATAAATACTAATTAAGCCATATACAAAATACAAATAACCGTAACGAACAAACAAAGCTTTTAAACGAATTTTTTCATGTCCTGTTTCAACCACCCGAATGCGCACAACTTTTTTCCCTAACGTTTGACCATTTGTCAGTTTCATCATGACGATAAAGACCGCAAACACCATGATAAAGAACCACATCCGATCTGAAAAAAACGGATAATTGGTTGCCAAATTTTTATAAGCTGGAATGAAATTTAGTCCAAAAACGAGCAGGCCTTGCACAAAGCCAATCACCAACCAATCAATCCCCCATGCAAAGAAACGTCTTAACAGGCTAACTGTCTGCCCTTTTTCATAAGAGGTGGCATCAATTTCTTCTCTTGTTGGCAATAAAAAGGTAAAGAGTGGCGTCAACCAATAACCGACCATGCCTCCGACGGTATTATTAATTAAATCATTGACATCCGCCAGGCGATACGAACGTGGATAAATAAAATAAAGGCCAGATAACTGTGTTAATTCAAAAAATAATGACAATAAAAAACTTGCAAGAACTGTTTTTAAAAATGAACATTTGAAATAATACCGTAAATACACACCAAAAGGTAAAACTAATAAAACATTAAACAGTGGTTCTAAAACGGCATGCTGTTTTAATGCTGGCAAATACGTACTAGGATCTTTGAGCGAAAAAACAGTTTCGTTTAAAATCCCTGAAATAAAATGAAAAGGCCGCAGTTCCATTGTTGGTCCTGTGTATTGAGCCACTTCTGCCCGAGATGGCAACGGTAAAATCACCAAGAAATAGGCACATAATAAATAAAAAACAAATGAATACAAAATCATTGCTCGTATCCAAACAAATGAACCATATTTGCGGTATTCATAGATTAATAATGCCCCAGAAATAAAAAATGCTAGAAACGGGAAAATAATGATTGCCCATTTAATTGGTTCGCTATATACTGCCATAAAAATTCCTCCAAGATAAACAATTTCAAGTATGAATGCCTCAATAACACTATACTTGTTTCTAAAAAAATGTACCAACAATAAATTTTATTTTGCAAATCCTCTCCTTTGCAGTATCATTAAGAAAAAGGAGGACGTTCTCATGTTACAGCCATATTTCGCGTTTGGAGTGCCGCTATTCTTACTTGTGCTCTACTTACTCTTTGCACTGATTCACCGTCAAACAACGATTCATTATTTACGGTTTATTTTGTTACTTATTTCAACATTTCTCATGGTTTTTAGTTTCCAAGTATTGCAAGAATCATGGACCATCAACCCTGAAACGTTAAAAGATGCCGCTTATTCTCCGCAATGGTTATGGATTCCTTTAGGTATCGGGTTAATCCTCACACTTTACAACGCTTGGCACGGCCTTCGTACAATGATAAAATACAAGACCGATAAACATTAGTAAGAGTCTAGGACGATGGTTGTGTCCTAGACTCTTACTGTCTCATCATTCAAATGAAATCTAATTTTTCTTAACAAACTCTGATTTTAACTTCATTGGACCAAAGCCATCTACCTTACAGTCGATGTTATGATCGCCTTCCACTAAACGAATGTTTTTCACTTTTGTGCCTTGTTTAATTGCGCCACTGGCACCTTTAACTTTCAAATCTTTGATTACAGTAACACTGTCACCATCTGCTAAAAGATTGCCATTTGAGTCCTTGACTACTAAGCCTTCTTCTGCAACTTCTTCTGTTGGTGACCATTCATGACCGCATTCTGGACAAATAAATAATCCGCGATCTTCATAGGCATATGCCGACCCACATTCAGGGCAGTTTGGTAATTGCTCTGTCATTAACGTTCTCCTTTGTAAAAAATAATTCTTTTTCATTTTACCTTATTTTCTAGTGAATGAAAAGTAGTCCTAATGATTTATCAACAACCGATAACTACTTTCTAATTACTTATTTATTTTTGAGCCCACTCTTGGCAAGCTGCCTGAATTTCTTGGTAAATCACTTCAATTTCAGCTGCATCACGGGCATTAGCGCCACTTGCCAAAGGATGGCCGCCGCCATGATGTTTTTTAGCAATTGTATTAATGATTGGGCCTTTGGAACGTAACCGAACGCGATAATAACCTTCCGGCTGTTCAACAAAGATTGCCCATGAGAGAACATCTTCAATTTTTCCTGGCATTGAAACAATGGCTGCCGTTTCAGAATCGACAATATCATAACTGTTTAAAATACTTTGTGGTAAAACGACACGAGCAGCGCCATTTGCGTCGATTTCTAAATTTTGATAAATATAACCCGCTAATTTAGCAACCTTTAAAGGCATTTGGTCTAACTCACGATTTAAGTCTGCGGCATTAAAGTTAAACGTACGCAATTGCGCAGCGACAGCGAGTGTATGCGCCGAAGTGGAAGGATAAAGAAAACGCCCTGTATCCCCCACAATCCCAGCATACAATAAACGAGCTGCATTATCTGTCATCGTTAATTCTGCTAAATGCTGTTGCCAAAAATCAACAATAATTTCACTACAACTACTTGCATTTGTATTCACCCAAACTAAATCTCCATAAGGTTCATCATTCGGATGATGATCGATTTTAATTAATTGATCGCCTAAAGAAAAACGCGCATCACTAATTCGTGGAGCATTTGCAGTATCTGTTACAATGACTAATGCACCTCGATAGACATCGTCAGTAATAACATCCATTTCAGCTAAAAACTCTAAACCTTCCACTGGTCCGCCTACCTGATAAATATTTTTTTCAGGAAAGCTCGCTCTTAAGAGTTCTGCTAACCCAACCTGTGAGCCAATCGCATCTGGGTCGGGCCTTTGATGTCTATGAATAATAATTGTTTCATATTGTTTAATTGCTGCCATAATTTCTTTTACTACGTCCATTCTTTGTAGCCTCCTACGTTCTCTCCATCACTTGGCAAACAACAATTGCTTTTGCCACAATGACATTTTCTAAATAAACTTCAATATCTAATTTTGCAGAGCGACGACCAATTTCTAAAATCCGTGGACGAATGTCCAATTCACTTTCCAACTGGATTAGCCGCAAATAATGTAGATTCACTTGTTCAATTAGTACATTTCTTTTTTGATTCATCAACATTGTTCGTTGTGTCACGTTAGAAATAATTTCACTTAGGACACCGAACGAGATGGTACCAACACTGTTAACCATTTGGGGCGCAACCGAAAAACGAAAACGGGTTGTTTCTTTGCCATTTTCTTCAACAGGCATCACTTCCCCGGAAATTTGATCTGAAATTGTATCTGCAATTTGTGGTTGTCGTTGCACCAATTGCATGGCTTTCATCACATCTTGGCGAGAAACAATTCCAACAAGCGCTAAATCATCTTCCACCACCGGCATGACTTCTAGACCATCCCAAATCATTTGATGACTGACACTCGCTACACTCATCATCTTTTTCACAACATTGGGATCCTTGGTCATGACTTTATCCACGGTTAAATGTTCACTTTTACCAATGACATCTTTGGCTGTGACAATCCCCACTAAACGTAATTTCTTATTTACTACTGGGAAACGAGAATGATGGGTACTTTCAGATAATGCCTGATAATCTGCAATCGTTTGAGTTGTCAACAAATAATTGGTTTTTTCAAGCGCTGTATAAATATCACTGACGAGTAAAATGTCTTTTTTAATCAGCTGATCACTTAAAGCACGGTTAATCATAGTAGCCACAGTAAATGTATCATATGTGGTTCTCAAGACAGGCATACCCAGACGATCTGCTAACTGCGCAATCTCTTCAGATGTTTCAAATCCACCTGTAATTAAAACGGCTGCCCCATTTTCTAAAGCAAGCTTTTGCACGCCTTGGCGGTTACCAACAATCATTAAGGATCCGGGAGTAATATATCGCGTCATCGCGGTTTCTGTCATCGCACCAATTACAAATTTATTAAGGACTTTGTCTAGACCAGAGCTACCGCCTAACACATCCCCTTCAATAATACGGACCACTTCACCAAATGTTAATTTTTCAATATGTTTTTTTAACTTCCGCTCAATTCGTATCGTACCAACACGTTGAATGGTGGAAACAAGCCCAATATTTTCTGCATCTTTGATGGCCCGATACGCTGTTCCTTCACTAACACTTAAACTTTTGGCAATGCTTCGAACAGAGATTCGATCGCCAATCGGTAATTCTTCAATATGTTTTAAAATTTGATCATGTTTCGTCGCCATAATTTCCTCCTAAACTAGGATCGTCTCTCCTGGGTTTAATACTTTCCCGCCAACTACTTGCTCTACGAATATTGCTGGATTTTGTTGGATAACAGGAAAGGTATTGTAATGAATTGGAATGGTTATTTCGGGATTTAAGTAAGAGACTGCTTCTAGCGCATCCTCTGGCCCCATCGTATAATTATCGCCAATTGGTAAGAACGCTACATCAATGGATTTGTCTTTTGCAAAAAGGCGCATATCTGAAAACAACGCCGTATCACCCGCGTGATAAATTTTTTTATCTTCTGCTTCTAAAATAATCCCACTTGCTTCGCCCATGTAGGTCATTACGCCGTCTATTTCATAACCGGAACTATGCAAAGCTGGCACAAATTTAACCGAACCAAAAGGAAAGACATAACGCCCACCTAGATTCATTCCATGCGCTTTTACCCCTTGCGACTGCGCATACGTAGCCACTTCAGCTATCGCAATAATTGTTGCCTTGTTGGCTTGAGCAATTGCTAGCATATCGCCAATATGATCGCTGTGTCCGTGAGTGATTAAGATGTAATCAGGGTGTAAGTCTGCAAGTGAAATGTCCGTTAAAGGGTTTCCATTAATAAAAGGATCAAATAAAAGGTTCGTGCCGTCGTTTAGACGAATTTCAATACATGAATGTCCATGTCCTATCAGTTCCATTTGTATTCCTCCTAAGGTATTTTCTACACAATCTTATGATAATTAATCGTCAAATTCATTTTTAAAAGTAGTACAGTTTAGTACAGTTTACTTTCTTTATTGTAACAGAGAATTAGAAATATACAATCGCATTTGCTTATTTTCTTAGCTAGTAAAGAAACAGACGAGAAAAATCATGAATCTTTCTCGTCTGTTTCTTTTTACTTATTTGGTTGTTTTCCGAAAACGTAAAATCGTTAATATAAAGGCCGCCACACATAATAGAAAGGCGACAAAAAAGGTTTCACGCATTCCCACAATAAATATATCTGGGCGATTAGCCAGATACGTGGTTACTCGTTCACCATAGGCTTCGCTCATGCCACGATATAAAATGGTCGTTGACAACGCAATCCCAATGACCATTCCTAAGTTTCTAGCAAAAGAATTCATACTTCCTGCTACACCTAAATCTTGCTTTTCAACACTGCTCATAACCATTGTATTGTTTGGAGACTGGAAAAGTGCATTTCCCAATCCCATAATGGCTGTTGCAATCACATAATACCAGATGGGGGAATTCATATCTAAAAACATATACATTAACGACGTACAGCACAAAAGCAACAATCCGCCAAACGTTAAAATACCTGGGCCAATCTTATCCGTCAAATAGCCACTCAGAGGAGCCCCAACCACCATCAATAACGGAAATACCATCATTAATAGACCAGCATAACTAGCACTTAGTTTGCGTGCATCCTGCAAATAAAATGGAATGACAACATTTACAAAAAAGTTTGAGGCAAAAATTAAAACGGCAGACAATAAACTTAAAGTAAAAATTTTGTTTTTAAAAATTGCGAACTTAATAAGTGGGCTTTTTCTTTTTCGTTCAACCATTATAAATAATCCTAATGCGATTACTGCAATAATGAACAATAAATAGGATTGTAACGAGCCAAACCCGCTCTCTTGTCCGAGGAAAATACCGCCGAAGAACGTCATAATCGCAATCGCAATACAAGCAAATCCTGGAAAATCGATTTTTTCTTTTGTTTTTGTAATATCTTTTGGTAGAAACTTTTCGCCAATTAAAATTGTAACTAGCCCCACAGGAACATTAATCCAAAAAATATACGACCAAGAAAAGTTTGATAAGATCAATCCACCAATCCCAGGACCAGCAATCGCGCCTAAAGAGACAAAGGCACCTACTGCACCAAGCGCCCGCCCTCTTTCATTTAAAGGGAATACTTCCGTAATAATTCCTGAATTGGTCGCCATGGTCATGCTAGCACCAATACTTTGAACGACTCGCGCAAATAATAGAAAGCTCAGCGATTGATTAAAGCCACAAAGTAACGAACCAATCGTAAAAATAACCGTGCCAATTCGATAAACTTTTATTTTTCCAAAACTGTCGCCAATTTTTCCAAATAATAATAAACAAGCACAGACAACCATTAAATAAATAGATACGACCCATTCCGCTTGATTCATGGGTACGGACATTTCTTTTGAAATAGTCGGTAAAGCAATATTTACAATGCTGGAATCTAATGTAGACATGAAGGTAAACATAGCCACAGAAACTAAGATCCACCAACGATTTTTCTGCACTTCAGAATCCTCTTGGTAACTTTTAATTTTCTCCATTGATTCATCCCCTCTCGCTCCAAAACAGTTTACTTACTAATAATAACTCTATTTCTTCTTTTTTTCATCGGAAATTTTCTAAAAAATCACTCATGAGATGTTCACCTTCTTATTACACGCTCGCAATTGACAACCATTCGCTTTTACGCTAATTTAAAATTAGCAAACGGAAAACGCAAGGAGGACTTGAAATGACCTTAATTTCTCGCATTAAACAACTAGCTCAGTCAAAGCAATTAACCCTCGCCCAATTAGAAAGAAACGTCGGCATTTCCAATGGACAAATTCGTCGTTGGGATACCTCTTCGCCTAAAGTAGAGAATCTTTTAAAAATAGCAGACTATTTTTCTGTTTCCTTGGACTATTTAATGGGCCGCACCCAACAAACAGAGATTAATCATCAGGCACCTATGACAAGCACACAAAAAGAGTTACATATTCACATTACTACGGAAGAGTTAACAGAAGAAGAAATTACTCAGTTAGAGGAAGAAGCAAATCGTTTCTTGCGGTTCCGTAAATTTGAAATGACAAATTCTTAAGTAATACGACAGTCAGCGGCTCTGTGTTGTTTGTACTTATTAATTTATTCGACAACTAGCGTATTCATTGTATAATAAACCAAATAAATGCCAGAAGGAGTCACCTTCTGGCATTTATTTGGTTTATCTTCTTTATTTATCCTTAATTATAAAATAATCGATTCACCATACTCGATAATTTTGTCTAAACTTGTGTTCAATCGTAAACCAATTAGAATTATTCGTTGTTCCCAAATACGTCCATCCATTCGCAGAATAACCATTACGCACATTGATTTTCCCATAAACATATCCATGTAAATTTGGCGCCCAGTTCCCTGTTGCTCGAGTTTGATATTGATGGAAATACCTCACGACCCAACCAACATAAGCTCTGTTTCTTGGGTTAACAGATTGACTACCAATTTCGTTTTGCAATTCAACTAACGCATCATTTTGAATGACTTCTTCTGCCTCTACTGGTGAATTAAACACCAAACTAACACCCAACAAATTTGTTAGAACACAACCATACATAACTTTCTTTTCTATTGTTTCTACTCCTAACATAATATATACTTTCACTATTTATAATTTATACCATCAAATAATCATTCGAAAAACAACCTTTCTCTTTCTTTAATTTAATGTTAACATAATCTATATAACTAATTTCTAATAAAAGGAGGGAAAAATTGAATAATTCAATAGAAATAACCAAGATCTGCGTAGCATTGAACAATAAAAACATCTTGAATAACTTGTCGCTTACATTAAATACGGGATCAATCACATGTATTGTTGCCCCAAATGGTACAGGAAAAACGACTTTTTTTAAATCAATCGTCCAACTTATCCCGCTCGAATCTGGTGAAGTAATAGTTGACAAAACATCAATCAAAAACAGAACTGACTACAATAAAAAAATCTTTTTCATAGAATCCGCGAATCAATTATTTGCAAATCTTACCGTTTACGAGAATATGCAAGTAGCGGCCAAGTTATGGAAACATGATGCTAATTTTGAATCAATCATTAACTTAGTCGGTGTTAACACGTACATAAACAAAAAAATTAAACACCTTTCTGCAGGTATGAAGCAAAAAGCCTTGCTCTCAGTCGCCATCGCTAGTGGTGCGTCTTTTCTGATTTTTGATGAGCCATTAAATGGTCTCGATATTGAAAATGTTGAGTACCTAGCAACCGTCTTTCTTACTTTAAAAGAGCAAGGAAAAACATTACTTTTGTCATCTCATAATATTTTCGAAATAAGCAAGCTTTGTGATGCAATTTATTTTTTAGATAGCGGTATTCTGAAATCAGCGTCACTAGACTATCTACAATTAAAAGAAGAATACTACGAACTATATGCAACGAAAGGTCGTGCCTAAATGATAAAATTTGAACTAATTAAAATTTTTCGAGAGAAAACCACTTATTTTCTGTTTGCATTATTCGTTCTCGATATTAGCGTTCCTTTTTTTCTAGGAAATGCCAATTTTAATTATGTAAAATATTACGAAGATAATTACTATGCCGGCATAACAACGATTGAAAGTATCAAAGATGACCCAACTGCAACAAAAATCGTTGAAGACATCAAGGAAACAAATGGTTATTTAAAAAAACTCATTGATTCTCTAAAGAAAGGAGATCAAAAAGCGATTGTTGAAAATGAGTATAACTTGGAAAAAAAAACGCTAGAAGGAATTCTAGATGGTAGTTTGCAAGCTAGATCAATTAGTGAACAAAAAAGTATAGTGGCCGTACTGGAGTATTTAAAAAACAATGGGCTAAATAAAACGAGTGATAATCCAAAAAAGATGGGCGTGATCCAATATCTAAATTTGGTTTTTTCTTCTCCTCAATTAATGCAAATTATTTTAATTCTGGTTAGTTTCCAGATTGCTTATTTATTTAATTTAGACTATAAAAAACATAATTTCATTTGGTATTGTGTTTCTCCTAACTCTTATGTACGAACATATTACACCAAACTTTTTGCCATTGTTTTGTCGCTCTTTGCAAACCTACTCAGCGCATTTCTCCTTGTACTTGCATTTGTCTTTCTGAAAAATGGACTGGGTGTGTTTAATTACCCGATTGCCACCAGTTCGAAAAATACGGAAGTCAATTTGATAGCAACAGGTGACTTTGTCGTTAAAACAATCTTCTTTTTTATATTATTTCTAGCATTTCTAGCATTGTTAAGTTTAGTATTCAGCATTCTAACAAGTAATTTAATTCTAAATCTCTCTGTTTTAATTATTCCATTAGTGATCGGACAATACGATGTACTCAATACGTTACTTAACGAGAACTTAAAACCTTACATTCTCTTAAGCTACTTGGATATGCCTCATATTCTATTAGGTGGTGACATTATGAGACCTTTGCGAAATCCATTGTTAACCTATCAAAACGGTATCTTAATAACTCTTCTCACCATTCTCGTACTTGTCATAACCTCTCTAACTATCTTGCTCTGTCCTTCTCAAAAGTTGATAGCAAAAAAACTAGAACCTAAACAAAAAAAACCACCACGACCGTCGTCTGTGGTGGAAATGAAGGTTGTTATTTACTCTTGGTAGGAGTAAGTATGAAAAAACCAATTCGGGATAATTGGCATAACGTAAGTATAGTAGTTTGTGCCTTTTTTATCATGAGTTTCAGCTATATTTTTTATAAAACTTTTATTAGAACACCATTAACAGTCCTTTATTTAGATTCTTTAAAGCGTTTTCTTTTATTGAACATATTGTTTTAAACATTCGATTTCCTGTGCTACACTTACTTTTAGAAGGGGGATTTTATTATGGCAAATCAAAAAAAAGATAGCTTATCAACATTATTTTCTGAAGAAGTTCATGGACCGTTTGTTACTTTCTTGTTTAACACCCATGTCGCTCATCAAAACGTAGAAAAAGATTCGCTTGTTTTGAAAAATTTTGCAAAAGCGGCAAAAACACGCTTTGAAAAAAAATTTCCTGAGGAAAAATGGGCTGTTTTCCAAGAAAAAATTGACGCACTTCTAGCTGATGCTTCCTTCTGGCGCAACGGCACAGCAAGTGTTTCAATCATCTTATCTCCAGAAAACACCTTTGTTCAACGATTAGATGTGCCCGTTGACGATCAATATTACGTGGACACGATTCCTTATTTACTTGGACTAGTCAAAGACAAACAATTTAACTACCATTATTACCTACTTGCTCTAAATCGTGATTCAATGAAACTTTACAAGGTTGATCATACGACTGTGACTCCTGTTGAATTGCCTAAAGACGCGCCAACAGACGTGGTCACAGCTTTAGGTGATGAATTAACGGGTGGTAATTTAAACTTTTCAACTCAAGGTAGTTCTAACGGTTCTAAAGAAGGTGTCGCTTATCATAGCATCAATACTAAAGATAAAGAAGTTGAAATTGATTGGGTGAACTACTATCAAGCAGTCGATACTTTCTTAAAAGATCAACTGGATAATCCTGAAAAATTACCGCTTTATCTTTATGCTTTACCAGAAAACCAAACACTCTTTAAAAAGATTGCTAAAAATCCTTATTATGATTGCTCAATTTCAGTTGCTGCTTCACCTGCACAAGCAACCATTCAAGATATCCGCAGCGCTAGTGAAAAAATAGCTGCAGAGTTAACAGAAAAAGAAACAGCTTCTTATAACAAATTACTAGATCGTAAATTCTTAGATCAATTTACAGATATTTCGCCAGCGGCAGCTGACGGCAAAATTTCCCATCTCTTTATTGCAACGTCACTCTTTGTTACTGAAAACAATGAAATGTCATCTGAAGAGTATGATCGTCGCAAACTTTTAAACACCATTGCTTACCAAGTTATTCAAAACGGCGGTCAAGTTTTTGTTTTAGACCAAAAAGCTGCACCAGATGAAAAGTCTTTAGCGGCTATCCTCCGTTATTAAAAACAGGCAAAAAGCCCATTGTAAGAAAGCGCCTTACAATGGGCTTTTTTTCTGAGACTTATTGAAACAGCACTATAACAGCCTTATCTTCACTTTCTAGTTTTTAAAAAACATCCGATAAAAAAGAAAATAAGATTATCGCTATACAAAAACCAGTTAGTATGCTATAGTAATAGATGTAGTTTTTGTTCGGTAATATGGGTAGCTGTTTCAAATAAACATCTTCCACATTTTTCACCTTTCAAGTAATTGCAAAATATGAATGTGTTATAACACACATCTAGGAGGATATTTATTATGGAAACAGGTACAGTAAAATGGTTTAACTCAGACAAAGGCTTTGGCTTCATCACTGCAGAAAACGGAAACGATGTATTCGTACATTTCTCAGCTATCCAAGGTGACGGCTTCAAAACTTTAGAAGAAGGTCAAGCAGTAACTTTCGAAATCGAAGAAGGTCAACGTGGCCCTCAAGCAACTAACGTTACTAAAGCTTAATTAAACAATACTGACTCAAAAACCTGACGTTAATCGTCAGGTTTTTTTTATAAAAAAAGAACAAGAAAACTTTCTGAAACTAAGTGCTTCCTCTATTTTTTTTGAAGAGTTTTCGTTATACTGAAGAGGAAAAATGTTTTAAAGGAGTTTATTTATGCAATTTTATGGTGATTTAACCTTTTTAGGTGTTTATTTATTGGGTCTCTTTTTCATTCCCTCGTGGCGGAAAAAGAAAAAAGAACACGATTGGTTGCCGTGGATGTTTGGCTGGACCGTCTTTATGTTCTTCTCATATGTTTTATATTTAGAAATCATTCGTGGCACAGCCTTCTTTTTAATTCCCATTGCTTTTTTTGGCTTGTTTGCGCTCTTCTACTTCAAAGAAAAAAGGCGTTTACTGAATGGAACATTATTTAATATTTTTCTTGTGGTTCTAGCGACTTATTTAGGGATTACTGCGATTCGTACAAACAACTACTTTCTAATCACCTTAGCAATTATTGCCCTGCTGGCAATTTTTATCGCTTTGGCTTTAGGACTCTATGCCTTAATTATTTTCCTTTATTGGAATGCGGTCGTTGTTATGAGAAAAGAAGGTCGGTCTCTAGGGAACTTGTTGACGTTGTTGCTGGCAATTGGCTTAACATTACTATTAATCTATAATTTCTTTTTTCAATCGTTGTTACCAACGTGGCTCTCCTTACCCTTAACTATTGCGCCATTTATTTTGACTTATTTCGCGTTTGTTTTTTATAATTTTTTAACTGTTTCTACGTTGTATCAATTTAATCAGCCAAAATATACACAGGATTATATTGTTGTGTTAGGTTCGGGGTTAATCAATGGTGAGATTGTGCCGCCGTTATTGCAAGCCCGCATCAACAAAGCCATTCAATTTTACAAGGCTCAAAATCGCGCAACGTTAAATCCACCAAAAATCGTCATGTCTGGTGGCCAAGGTCCCGATGAATTACTTCCTGAAAGTGTCGCGATGAAAATGTATGCTTTGACACAAGGTATTCCTGATGATGATATTTTAGTAGAAGCTCATTCAAAAAACACCCTGGAAAATATGCGTTTTTCCAAAGAAACAATGATTGAGGATTTTGGAAATGCTAATTTCCAAGCCATTTTTACTACAAACAATTATCACCTTTTCCGAGCGGGTCTTTTCGCTCGAATGGCTGGCTTAAAAGCTGATGGCATTGGTGCAAAAACCGCTTTTTATTTTTTACCTAACGCGTTTATTCGAGAGTTCATCGCCATTGTAGTGATGTACAAACGTCGCCATATTATTGTTTGCGGCCTAGCTGCCATCGGTATGGTTATGTTATTCTTAACAGGATTGATTATTCAGTAAAGAAGGAGTTTCCCCTATGAGTTTGTATCAAAAATTTATTCAAAATGAACGTTTGCGACGTTTTTGCGTCCTTGCTTTGATTATTTTTGTGCTTTATTTATCCAGAAGCATGATTACAACAATTCTTTTAACATTTATCTTTACCTATTTAGCTGTTCGTTTGGTCCATTTTGTTCAACGCTATATGAAAATCCCGACGATTGTCATCGTTCTCTTAACCTATGCATTGGTTGTTTTTCTAATCTATTTAGCGATTACTAAATATGTTCCCGTTCTAGTTAACCAAACGACTCAAATGATTAATTCTGTAGTTGATTTTTATCAAAGTCCACATACAGATACAAATCAAGTATTGCAATTTATTGATCAATACTTGGAAAAATCTAACTTACTCTCTCAACTCCAGAATGGCGCTTCAATGATTTTACGCTACATTCAAGATATTGGCGCTGTCGGTTTATCATTTGTCATGTCCTTTATTTTAAGTTTCTTCTTTATGATTGAGAAGAAGCAAATGGCTGATTTTTCTAAGTTATTTTTAAAAAGTGATTTTGATTGGTTTTTTCAGGATATCTATTATTTCGCCAACAAGTTCGTTAACACATTTGGTGTCGTAATGGAAGCTCAGTTTTTCATTGCTGTGGTGAATACAGTCATTACTACCTTGGCCTTGGCGATAATCGGCTTTACTCAGTTACCTAGTTTAGCCATTATGATCTTCATTTTGAGCTTAGTCCCAGTTGCTGGTGTGATTATTTCTTGCATTCCGCTAAGTTTCATCGCTTATTCCCAAGGTGGCTTGAACGATGTGATTTATATCTTAGCTTTAATTACAATCGTCCATTTATTTGAATCTTACGTGCTAAATCCTAAATTCATGTCTAGTAAAACAGAGTTACCAATCTTTTATACGTTTGTCATCTTATTAGTTAGTGAGCGTCTCTTTGGTGTATGGGGACTTATTGTAGGAATCCCTGTATTCACTTTCTTCTTAGATGTCTTAAAAGTAAAACCGATTCGTGGCCTGAAACGGCTACCTAATGTGAAAAAAAATAGTTCAGCAGAATAATTTCTGCTGAACTATTTTTTATTGTTTTCTTAAATCATTTAAAATAGCCAAGGCTCGGTCTTGGTTCATCGTTTTTTGACGTTTTAATTGTTGAGCGACTGCCTCAACTTCTTTACCAGTAGCTCCGACCGTCATCGCTAAAGAACGTGCTTGTAGAGCCATGTGTCCTTTTTGAATTCCTTCAGAGACTAAGGCCCGTAACGCCGCTAAATTTTGTGCCAAACCAACAGCCGCTACTACTCGACTTAGTTCTTTTGCATCCGTCACTGCTAACAAATCAGCGGCTGCTTGAGATTTAGGTAAGACTTTTGTGGCACCGCCAACCGTGGCTAAAGCAAGCGGAACTGAAATTTCACCAATTAGTTGTTCGCCATCCAGCGTCCAACTAGTCAAGCCTTGGTAGCGACCTTCCTTCACCGCAAAAGCATGACAAGAAGCGCTAACAGCGCGTGTATCATTTCCTGTAGCTAAAACTACAGCTTCAATGCCATTCATGATTCCTTTGTTATGCGTGACTGCCCGATAAGGATCTAATGAAGCATAGCGTGAAGCTAAAACAATTTTTTCAGCAATTTCCCGGCCATTGCTCCCCTTACTTAAACGTGAAACTGGAATAGCCGTTTTCATCGTAACAACCGACTCCGTGGCATAATTACTTAAAATACTGAATAAAATCTTTTGCTCCGCAAACCATTCACGGAACAACTCGGCCACACCTTCCAACATAGCGTTAACGATATTTGCCCCCATTGCATCCTTAACATCTACTAAAAAGTCGACAGATACAAACGATTCATCAAAAGCACGATATTGCAAATCTCTTAAGCCGCCGCCGCGTTTAACGATAGATGGATAACTTAACTCTGCTTGTTGAAAAATTTCCGCTTCTCTTACTTGTAGTTTATCAATCAACGACTCGGGGTCTGCAACATCGTAAAAAACGATTTGTCCACGCATTAAGCGTTGTTGACTTACTGTTTTAAATCCTTGTGCTATTTTTGCACCATTACTCAAAGCCGCAATCACTGAGGGCTCTTCTGTCGCCATTGGTACCAAATAATCAGTTTCGTCCACTGTTAAATGTAAGCCAACGCCCATCGGCACTTCTGTTTCACTGATTTGATTTTCAATCATATGATTGGCAATCTGCGAAGATAAAGCCGTATTTTCAAATTCTTTTTTTGTATCAGCAGAAATCCGGCCTTCATTAAGAAGAGAAGCTAGGCGTTCCTCAGGACTCATTTGATAAAATCGGCTGTTTTTTTTTTGCTGAGGTCTCTCTAGTAGCATAGCGAGTCCTAAGCCACCGCCGATACATAAAGAAGCCACGCCATATTTCTTTTCTTTTTGATTTAATTGATAACTTAAACTCGTTAATAAACGAGCACCTGTGGCACCAATCGCATGACCTAATGAAATACCACCACCATAAATGTTAACCTTTTCCTCTGGTAAAGCCAGTTCTCTTTGGACCACGATTGAAGTTGCTGCAAATGCTTCGTTGATTTCATACAGATCAATTTCTTCCGTAGTAAGTTGATTCCGTACTAACAGTTTTTGAATGGCTTTAATCGGCGAAATTCCCATATAGGCTGGATCAATACCGACTTCCACACTGTCTCGAATAATAGCTAAATAAGGAAGACCGTGTGCTTCGGCATATTCTTGTGAAGCAATAATCAAAGCAGAAGCCCCATCATTAATGGTTGATGCATTCCCTGCTGTCACAGTACCGTCTTCTTTAAAAACAGTTTTAAGCGTTCCTAGCTTCTCAACGCTCGAATTAGGGCGAATCCCTTCATCTTTCTCCACAAGCGTTCCTGATACTTCTAAGGGGGCTATTTCGTCAGCGAATATCCCTTCTGCTTGTGCTTGAGCTGCTTTTAATTGTGAATGTACAGAAAATTGATCTTGCTCTTCTCTGGTTACATGATACTTTTCGGCCACATTTTCAGCAGTTAAACCCATTGCTTGACCACTAAAGGCATCCGTTAACCCATCGTACATCATACTAGAAAAAGGCGCATCGTAGCTTTCTGTTTCGTAATTAAATCGTTGTAATTTAGGTGCTTGGGACATATTCTCAATCCCGCCAGCAATTAAAACTTCCGCTTCCCCTAATTGAATCAATTGTTTCGCCAAAATAACGGCCTTCATTCCTGATCCGCAGACCTCATTAACCGTCATTGCGGGAATTTCATGAGACAAACCGCTGTTTATTGCTATTTGTCGTGCGGGATTTTGCCCATTTCCAGCTTGTAAAACATTTCCAAAGATTACTTGATCAATTTCTTCAGAAATAGTGGAATGTCTTTTTAAAAGTTGTGTTGTAACATGTGTTCCTAAGTCTACGGCACTTACTTGACTTAAGCTGCCTTTATATTTTCCAATTGGTGTTCGTAATGCATCAATAATAACTACTGTTTTCAACTAAATGCACCTCCATCTTGAAATATATCATAAAATCCCAGAATCACAAGTGCCAATTACTGAATGTTAACAGACTTATAAGATATTTTTTAATAATCTATGAAGTTAATACAAAAATTCCCCATTTTGGTTCATTTCGTGCTATTTTATATAATGAATCTATTTATCGTAAAGGAGTTAAAGAAATGACAATTGGGATTGATAAAATTAGTTTTTTTGTGCCCCCTTATTATATTGATATGACGGCACTGGCTGAAGCCAGAAATGTAGACCCTGGGAAATTTCATATTGGTATTGGGCAAGACCAAATGGCGGTGAACCCAATCAGCCAAGATATTGTGACATTTGCAGCCAATGCCGCAGAAGCCATCTTGACCAAAGAAGATAAAGAGGCCATTGATATGGTGATTGTCGGGACTGAGTCCAGTATCGATGAGTCAAAAGCGGCCGCAGTTGTCTTACATCGTTTAATGGGGATTCAACCTTTCGCTCGCTCTTTCGAAATCAAGGAAGCTTGTTACGGAGCAACAGCAGGCTTACAGTTAGCTAAGAATCACGTCGCCTTACATCCAGATAAAAAAGTCTTGGTTGTCGCGGCAGATATTGCAAAATATGGCTTAAATTCTGGCGGTGAGCCTACACAAGGAGCTGGGGCGGTTGCAATGTTAGTTGCTAGTGAACCGCGCATCTTGGCTTTAAAAGAGGATAATGTGATGCTGACGCAAGATATCTATGACTTTTGGCGTCCAACAGGCCATCCGTATCCTATGGTCGATGGTCCTTTGTCAAACGAAACCTACATCCAATCTTTTGCCCAAGTCTGGGATGAACATAAAAAACGGACCGGTCTTGATTTTGCAGATTATGATGCTTTAGCGTTCCATATTCCTTACACAAAAATGGGCAAAAAAGCCTTATTAGCAAAAATCTCTGACCAAACTGAAGCAGAACAGGAACGAATTTTAGCTCGTTATGAAGAAAGTATCATCTATAGTCGTCGCGTAGGAAACTTGTATACGGGTTCACTTTATCTGGGACTCATTTCCCTTTTAGAAAATGCAACGACTTTAACCGCAGGCAATCAAATTGGGTTATTCAGTTATGGTTCTGGTGCTGTCGCTGAATTTTTCACTGGTGAATTAGTAGCTGGTTATCAAAATCATTTACAAAAAGAAACTCATTTAGCACTGCTGGATAATCGGACAGAACTTTCTATCGCTGAATATGAAGCCATGTTTGCAGAAACTTTAGACACAGACATTGATCAAACGTTAGAAGATGAATTAAAATATAGTATTTCTGCTATTAATAATACCGTTCGTTCTTATCGAAACTAAGTATTTATATCCCCCGATTCAATCAACAAAAGAGCTAGACATTCAAGTTTTTGCTTGAATGTCTAGCTCTTTTTATGAAAGCCAAACTTCTTTGACCCCGTCTGTCACTGCGATACCATCTGTCAAAGCTAAACGTTGTGAATAAGAAACGTAGCCATAATAAACATCAACACCGCCGCCATTGTTCCAAGTAACAGTGATTTTAACATTTGGAGTAATCGATTTTGTAGCTGGTTGGGTCGTCGGGCGATAATTAGTCGTATCATAACTTAAAATAGTGCCCGAAGCTCCACTTATTTCGGCTTTTCCTGTGTAAATTTCGCCATTCGTATTCGTCTGCGTGACCGCTCCATTCGCTTCAATGATCAAACCCGCTTGCTTTTGATCTCCTCGTGGATAATAAAAAAGATACGTGGTTGCCCATTTAGCAAATTCATCTGGAATTGGTTTAAGTGATTCCGTTGGTGCCGGACTCGACTTCGTTTGCTTTTCAACCGCGACTTCTTCTTGTCTTTTTAAGCCTTCATTATTTTGATTATTTAGTTTCTCAACCGTTTCTTTAACGATTGAATAATGAGGTTTCCCTAAATCGCTAACAGGAATCGTAGCTAATTTTTCTTCTGATTCTTTATATTGCCCCTCTGCCGTTAACTTTTTAGCTTCTGTAATAATGGCATCATACTTGGTTTGGTCTACGGAAGAGGATGTGCTTTGTCCCGTAGCTTCGACTTGTTTTGTGACACTGGTTTTTTCCGTGGTCACGTCTGACGAACTTCCACAAGCACTTACAAACATTGAGCTAACGATTAATAAACATCCCACAATCACATGCTTTTTCATCTTTAAATCCCCCATTTGTTTATCTTTGTTATTTTTTGTTACTTAAATTATCCCATAGATGAACAAAAGAAACCATTATTTATAAAAAAGTTTAGCAAGCGCTTCAAGAGAGGCACTTGCTAAACTTTTTTCTCACTGTTATTGATTGATTACTTTGACTAGTTCTTCAAATAATAATGCACTAGATGCTGCGCCTGGATCAATATGACCAATTGCTCGTTCCCCTAAATAAGAGGCACGTCCTTTTTTCGCCACCCAATCTTTTGTTGCTTCAGCAAATTGTTCAATTTTTTCTTCATTAAATTGTTCCGTTCCAATTACTTCAGCAACAGGTGCCCAGATATCAACCATCGTTTTATCTCCTGGTTCAGCTTTGCCACGCATCTGAATCCCAGCTAGACCTTGCTGAACAATTTCTTTTAATTGCTCTGGCGAACTGATGGTTTCCAAATCTTTTGTCGCTTTAGTCATATTCATAAACGCAGTACCATATAAAGGACCAGAAGCTCCGCCAACTTTTGAAATCAAAGCCATGGATAGGACTTTAAATGTCTCCGTGATTGTGGTTGGTACTTTTTTGTCAAACGCAATTTTGTATTCAGCCATACCACGAGCCATGTTGTTACCGTGATCCCCATCACCAATCGGCGTGTCTAATTCACTTAAATAGTCTTTTTTTTCTTCAATAACTTTTGAATAGTTGTCTAACCATGTTTGAATGTCTTTTACTGTTAATTCCATCTTTTATCACCCTTACCAAGAAATTGTTGTTACATTGCTTTCTAGCGCTGTTTGCCAGTCTTTTGTCGCCAAGTCAATCATCGTTAAAGATAATCCTTGCATGTCAATAGACGTCATATAGTTACCCACTTTATGGAAGGTCACTTGAACACCTTTATCTTCTAATAATGTTAGCACGTCGTTCATAAATACAAATTGTTCCATTAATGGCGTGCCGCCCATGCCATTGACAAGTATACCAACTGTTTGTGGTTGTTGTTCATAGCTACTTAATGTTTTTTCAACTAATTCTTTCGCTAACTCTTTCGATGGTTGGATTTTTTCACGACGATAGCCTGGTTCTCCGTGAATCCCTACGCCAAATTCAATTTCATCTTCTGGTAAAGTAAAACCTGGTTTGCCAACTTCAGGCACAGTGGCTGCTTTTAAAGCCACTCCAATTGTTTTCGTGGCTGCTACAATCTTTTCTCCTAAAGAAACGAGCTCTTCTAAAGAAGCACCTTGGCGGGCATGATGTCCTAAAATCTTATGGACAAGAACAGTCCCGGCAACGCCTCGTTTTCCAGCGGTATAGGTGCTATCTTCGACTGCAATATCGTCATCGACAACGACCATTTCTACATGAATGTCTTCCATATCAGCCATATCTTTGGCCATTTCAAAGTTCAAAATATCGCCTGTATAATTTTTTACGATTAACAGAACACCGGCCCCTTGGTCTGCCGCTTGGATTCCTGTTAAAATTTGATCTGGTGTTGGTGAAGTAAAGACATCACCTAAAACTGCGGCATTTAACATTCCATCACCAACAAACCCAGCATGTGCAGGCTCATGACCACTTCCGCCACCAGATACTAACCCAACTTGTTTGTTTGAGTCGTTGCGAGCAATCACGCGAGAATCTTCGACTTGATGAACAAGGTTTCCATAGCTTTTCACAATTCCTTGGAGCATTTCTTCGACAATTTTACCAGGTTCATTAATAATTTTTTTCATTTAGTTCCACCCTTTCTTACCAGCATTTTGAGCTTCTGCTAAAATTTGCGTCAAATCATCTGAGACACCTGCAGTAATTGCTGCCGCAAAGGCACCTTCAACCAATGGTGCATCGACTAAATGATAATGTTTCTGTTGGTCTTCTTCTAGCATATCAAAAGCTAATTCTGAACTTAAAACGGCACTGCCTAAATCGGCAAAAATTAAAAATTCTCGGTCAGAGTCCGCTTCGTTAATCGTGTCAATGATTTTCATTGGATCTGAACCTAATGAACCATCTGATGTGCCACCAAGTGAATGAATCGTAATTTCTTCACTGGCATTCATCTGTTCAATCATCTCTTTAATACCATCTGTAATCATTTTGCTATGTGAAACGAGTAAAATATCTGCTTTCATGTGGACACTTCCTTAATCTAATTTATGTTTTGTTTTATATTCTTGTCCGACTTTATCTGCAACAATGATTGCATTCGCTACTTCTTCAACGACAATTGGGAATGGCATTGAATGAATTGATTCTTCTGGAATGCAAGCAATTTTGGCTACTTCCAACGCTTCTTCATAAGTGATTTCATCGACACCAATGTCTGAAAGCGTTAATGGTAAACCTACAGAAGCGCTAAAGTCTAAAACAGCTTCTAATTCGTCTTTTGCTGCATCTTCTAATACAAGTTGTGCAATCGTTGCAAAGGCTACTTTTTCACCATGTAAATAACTGTGCGCACCAGGTAAGACTGTCATACCGTTATGAATCGCATGCGCTGCAGCTAAACCGCCACTTTCAAAACCTAAGCCTGAAAGTAAGATATTTGTTTCAATGATCTTATTCAATGATTCAGTAACCACATTTGCATCACAAGCTAATTTCGCTTTTAACCCATCTTCCTGTAGGTTTTCCCAGCAAAGTTTTGCCATAGCCAAAGCTGCATATGTGCCGCTAGCAGCAGGCGTTAAGCCTTCTCTTGAACCCATTGGCAAACTAGCATTAACCCGAGAATATGAATTGTGTGTTGCGCGTGCTTCAAAATATGTGGATAAGGCATCCCCCATTCCAGCAACTAAAAATCTAGTTGGCGCTTTGGCAACCACTTTTGTATCAACCATCACGACGCTTGGACTTTGTTTAAAGTAAGCATAATCATCAAATGAGCCATCTTCATGATATAGTACAGCTGAATGCGAAGTTGGTGCATCTTGAGCCGCAATCGTTGGTACAATAATTAAGTTTTCACCTTCTGCTACGACTTTTGAAGCATCGATTGCTTTACCGCCACCTAAACCAATGATACAGTCTGCTTGTTCTTTTTGTCCAACGTTTTGCAAGCGCTTTGTTTCTTCACGCGTTACTTCTCCACTAAAGCCACCCTCTACGAAGGTAATGTCAAACTTTTTCGCTGTTTCTTCCAATTGTGGACGTACACGATCAACGTCAGCAGGATTTGCAATTAGTAACGCTTTTTTTCCAAAAGTTGAAACGAAGTAACCTAAGTTTAGTAATTCATCTTCCCCTTGAACATATTTCGTTGGTAAAATCAATGCTTTTCTCATGTTGATAGCCTCCTATATTTTGTTTACATACATAGTATAAAACGCTTTCATCCAAAAAGCATTGAACTTTTGGTATCGTTTTCTTGCAAAAAATGATAGAATTATTTTGTGAAATAATAAAATATTATGATTTTTAAACTTTAGATTGAAGGATTGCCTTATGACTGTAGAATTAAAAAATATTTTAGATTTAGAAAAGTGGGAAAAATTGCAAGAATCATTGGCCTTAAGCACTCGCTTAGCCATTATTTTAGTCGATTATAAAGGTCGACCTGTGACGAAACATAGTCAAGTTCAACCCTTTTGCCAACTGGTACGCCACTCCCCTGAGCTCTCGAAACTTTGTGAAAAATGTGATGCTCGTGGTGGCTTGGAAGCTGTTCGCACTGGTCAGCCTTTTATCTACCGTTGTCACTTTAACATCGTTGATATGGCCATCCCCATTATTGTTGATGACCAGTATGTAGGAGCCATTATGGCTGGTGAAGTTTTGCTCGAAGATCACCAAGAAGAGTTAGAACAGGTTTTAACCATGAATGATGCCTTCATTCAAGAATTTTTAGTAACACACCACGAGCTGTATCAACAATACCCTGTTTTAGAACTAGCAGACTTAGAAAAGAGCGCGACATTAATCGCTGATCTAAGCCAATATATTATTTCTGAAGCCATCAAAAAAGATTATTTAATCAATACGTACAAACAATCCTTACAGATTAGTTCGCGAAAAGAAGAGCTGGAGCCATTGAATATGATCCAAAAAGATATTCAACAAACTTTATTAACTGCTCAATTAACTCCTTCAAGTGCCTATCAAACTAAAAATAAGCAATTACAACCGGTTTTAGATGCCCTTTGGGAAAACAAATCGCTGCGTTTAAATTTACAAGAACTGGCAGACCTTGTTCATTTGACACCGACGTATTTAAGTCGTTTATTAAAAGAGGAGTTTGGTATTCCCTTTAGTCAATTTTATCGACAATTAAAAATCACATGGGCTAAACAGCTTCTTTTGGAGACAGATAAAACGATCGCCCAAATCAGTGAAGATTTAGGATTTGTTGAAGATAGCTATTTTGTCCGTATCTTTAAACAAGAAACGGGTGAAACACCTCTTAAATACCGTAAAAGAAAGAACAGAGCATAAAAAAACAACGACTCCTAAAAGTCGTTGTTTTTTTACACCTTTTGCTCTTGCTGTGGCTAATGCAACAAGTGCAAAAGGCGCATTATATCTGTCGTGCGACAAAGTGATACTATTAAATATGAATTGGTAAACCTAAAGCCAATTCAGCTGTATCCATAGTAATTTCGCCCAATGATGGGTGTGGGTGGATTGTTAAAGCAATGTCTTCTGCATTCATGCCAGACTCAATAGCTAAAGCTAATTCAGAAATCATGTCACTTGCACCGACACCGGCAATTTGTGCACCGATGATGACATTGTCTTCTACAGTTGTAACTAAACGCATGAATCCTTCAGTTTTATCTAAAGAGATTGCACGGCCGTTACCAGCAAATGGGAATTTGTAGCCTTTTGCTTCGATTCCCGCTTCTTTTGCTTCTGCAACAGTCATACCAACGCTTGCCAATTCTGGATCAGTAAAGGCAACAGCTGGCATTGCTTTGTAATCAACTGCAACTTTCTTACCAGAAATTGCTTCAGCAGCAATTTTTGCTTCGTAGCTTGCTTTATGCGCTAACGCAGCACCTGGTACGATGTCGCCGATTGCGAAGATGTTTTTCACGTTAGTACGTCCTTGGCTGTCAACTGGGATTAAACCACGTTCGCCAATTTCAACGCCCGCTTGTTCTAAGCCTAAGTCGTCTGTGTTTGGACGACGTCCAACAGTGACCATTACGTAATCTGCTTCAACACTTTCTTCTTTTCCGTTAACTTCATATTTAACAGTGACGCTATCGCCATTGTCAACAGCTTCTTTAGCCATTGCAGAAGTCACGATTGTTACGTTTTTCTTCTTGAAGTCGTCTGTGACAACTTTAACCATATCTTTTTCATAAGTTGGTAAAATTGATGGGCTACCTTCTAAAATTGTTACTTCTGAACCTAAGTTAGCATAAGCGCCACCTAATTCAGCACCGATGACACCGCCACCGATAATAACGAATTTTTTAGGAACTTCTTTTAAGTTTAAACCACCTGTAGAATCTAACACACGTCCGCCAAATTTGAATCCTGGGATTTCAATTGGACGAGAACCTGTTGCTACAATAGCATTATTGAATGAGTAAGTTTGTGCTGAGTCTGGGTGAATAACACGCAATGTATTTTCGTCAACGAAGAATGCTTCGCCTTCAATAATTTCTACTTTGTGTTTTTTCAATAACATGCCAACGCCGCCTGTTAATGATTTAACAACTGTGTTATCTTTCCAGTCTTGTGTTTTGGCAAAGTCTAATTCGACTCCTTTAGCTGTTACACCAAAAGTTGAAGAATCTTGTGCTTCTTGGTAATGATGTCCAGCAGCAATTAAAGCTTTTGAAGGAATACATCCAACGTTTAAACAAACGCCTCCGATGTATTCACGTTCGATAATCGCAACTTTTTGACCCATTTCTGCGGCACGAATTGCAGCAACGTATCCTCCAGGTCCAGCTCCGATTACGACTGTATCTAGTTCAATGGCGAAATCTCCTACTACCATTTGTTAATCATCCTTCCATTAATAGTAATTCTGGATCAGCTAATAAGCGTTTAATGTTGTTCATTGCTTTTTGAGCAGTTGCGCCGTCAACGATACGGTGGTCAAAGCTTAATGATAATTTCATCATGCGTCCCACAACGATTTCGCCGTCTGCATTAACAACTGGTTCTTGTGCAATTGTACCAACGCCTAAAATAGCAACTTCAGGGTAGTTGATTACTGGTGTAAACCAGCCGCCACCGACTGAACCAATGTTACTAATTGTGATTGTACCATCACGCATATCTTGTGCAGTTAATTTACCTTCGATAGCCAATGCTGCTTTTTCGTTGATTTCATCAGCGATAGCAAACATGCTCTTCGTATTAGCATTTTTAACATTTGGTACATATAAGCCATGATCTGTATCAGTAGCGATACCAATGTTAAAGTAATTTTTGTAAACAATTTCTTGTGCTGCGTCATCAATTGATGCATTCAAGATTGGGAATTTTTGAACAGTTGAAGTCAATGCTTTTACAACGTATGGTAAGAATGTTAATTTTGTACCATTTGCAGCAGCAACATCTTTAAATTTCTTACGGTGATCCCATAATTTAGAAACTTCTACTTCATCATGTAATGTTACGTGAGGAGCAGTGTGTTTGCTGTTAACCATTGCTTTAGCAATTGCTTTACGTGTTGGTGTCATTTTTTCACGTGTTTCCATTTCGCCTAAATCAGAAGTAAAGGCTTTTGGCGCTGCTTTAGGTGCAGCGGCTTCCGCTTTAGGTGCTGCTTCTGTTGCAGCAGCTTCAGTAGCTGGTGCTGCTTGAGAACCACCAGAGACAAAGGCATCAATATCCGCTTTAATGACACGGCCACCTTTACCAGTTGCAGTTACTTGTGTAATATCAACGTCTTTTTCACGCGCATACTGACGAACAGATGGCATTGCTAAAACGCGTTTGTTTGGATCAGCGGCTGCAACTACGCCTGTTGAAGCGGCTGGAGCTGATGCTTCCGCTTTAGGAGCGTCAGTAGCTGGTGCTGCGGCTGCCGGTGCTGCTGAATTATGACCAGGTGCGTCAATTTCAACTAACACGTCACCCACATTGGCAACTGTTCCTTCTGGTACAACGATATTTTTTACAGTACCTGTTACTGGTGATGGAATTTCTTCTACTGATTTGTCATTTTGTACTTCTAATAATGAATCATCTTCATTAATTGTGTCGCCCGCTTTAACGAACCATTTAACGATTTCGCCTTCGGCAATTCCTTCACCGATATCTGGTAATTTGAATTGGAAAAATCCGCCAGCTGCTTCGGTTGTTGGTACAGCAGCAGGTTGTGCTGGTGTTTGTTCTTGTGCAGGGGCTGCTGGTGCTGCATCGTTATCTTCGTGACCAGGTGCGTCGATTTCGATTAACACGTCACCAACGTTTGCAACTGTTCCTTCTGGTACAACGATATTTTTTACAGTACCTGTTACTGGTGATGGAATTTCTTCCACTGATTTGTCATTTTGTACTTCTAATAACGTATCGTCTTCGTTGATTGTATCGCCAGGTTTTACAAACCATTTAACGATTTCGCCTTCGGCAATCCCTTCACCGATATCCGGTAATTTAAACTGATAAGCCATTTTTTAAGTCTTCCCTTCTTCGTTGGATCTGTCTATTTTCTTAGGAGCAAAACGCGGGGAAACGACTATAGTAGCTGAACATTTCATGCCTATAGCCGTATTCCACCTGTTTAATTCTTCGTTTATCTACTTCGAATAACTATTAAAATTCGACGATTTCTCTAGCTTTTGCTTCGATATCTTTCGCATTTGGTAACCAGATATTTTCTGCTTGTCCGAATGGGAAGATTGTATCTGGAGCAGATACACGTCCGATTGGTGCTTCTAATGATAATACGGCACGTTCAGAAATTTCAGAAACAACCATAGCGCCAACGCCAGCTTGTTTTTGTGCTTCTTGAACGACAACCACACGGCCAGTTTTTTCAACAGAGTTAATAATTGTTTCCACATCTAAAGGAGCCACTGTACGTAAGTCAATGATTTCTGCTGAAATATTGTCTTTCGCTAAGCTATCAGCTGCTTTAATCGCTTCACGAACCATAGCGCCGTAAGTGATGATTGATACGTCTGTTCCTTCACGAGTTACAGCCGCTTTATCTAAAGGCACTTCATAAGCTTCGTCTGGCACTTCCTCACGGAATGAACGGTATAATTTCATGTGCTCTAAGTAGACAACTGGATCGTTGCTGCGAATAGATGAAATTAATAGTCCTTTTGCATCGTAAGGGTTTGATGGAATAACAACACGAACACCTGGTGATTGTGCGATTAATCCTTCTAAGTTATCTGAGTGAAGTTCTGGTGTATGAACACCACCACCAAATGGGGCACGAACAGTAATTGGCATATTACGAGTTCCACCCATACGGTAACGCGTACGAGCCATTTGACCAACGATTTCGTCAAATACTTCAAAAACGAAACCAAAGAATTGGATTTCAGGAACTGGACGGTAACCTTGCAAGGCAAGACCGAAAGCCAATCCACCGATACCAGATTCAGCTAAAGGTGTATCGAAGACGCGGTCTTCACCAAATTTTTCTTGTAAACCTTCAGTTGCACGGAAAACCCCACCGTTGTTACCAACGTCTTCACCGAAGATTAAGACATTTTCGTCTTTCTCTAATTCAAGAGCTAAGGCATCTGTAATTGCTTGGATCATAGTTTTTTGTGCCATTTTTATTTCGACTCCTTCGCTTCATAAAATGCAATTTGTTCTTTAATTGTTTGAGGTTGAACTTCAAACATATTTTTCAAGAAATCAGAAACTTTTTGTTTTGGCGCTTTATCCGCTTCTGCAATCGCTACTTTGATTTCTTCTTTTGTTTTTTCAATAATTTCTTCTTCTTTTGCTTCAGACCATAAGCCTTTATCTGTTAGATATTTACGGAAACGAGTCAATGGATCTTTTTGTACCCATTCGTCATCCATTTCTTTTGAACGGTAACGTGTTGGATCGTCTCCAGATAAAGTATGTGGACCATAACGATAGGTTAATGTTTCAATTAAAACTGGACCGTTTCCTGCAGCTGACCAATCGCGTGCTTCTTTTGCAATTGCGTAAACTGCTAATGGATCCATACCATCAACTTGAATACCAGGAATTCCTGCTGCAACAGCTTTTTGAGCTAAAGTTTTAGCCGCTGTTTGTTTTTCACGAGGTGTAGAAATCGCAAAACCATTGTTTTGGATAATGAAGACACCGTTTGCTTGGTAAGCACCAGCAAAGTTAATTGCTTCATAGAAGTCCCCTTGTGAAGAACCGCCGTCACCAGTATAAGTGAAGACAACATTTTCTTTTCCACGTTTTTTCAATCCTAAAGCAACACCAGCTGCTTGGATGTATTGAGCACCAATGATAATTTGTGGTGGTAATGCATTTAAATCTTCCGCGTAGTAGTTCCCTGCTACGTGACCACGAGACCATAAGAAAGCTTCTCTTAATGGTAAACCATGTTGTACTAATTGAGGTACATCACGGTAACCTGGTAATAAGTAGTCTTCTTTTTCCATTGCAAATTGACTTGCCAATTGGCTTGCTTCTTGTCCAGCTGTTGGCGCGAAGAATCCTAAGCGTCCTTGACGGTTTAATGCAGTAGAACGTTGGTCTAACACACGAGACCAAACCATGCGTGTCATTAATTCAACTAATTCCTCATCCGATAAATCAGGTACTAAATCTTCATTCACAATTTTTCCATCTTGATCCAAGATTTGGAAAGTTGGGAAATCAGCGTCGACTTTAGCCATTAGCTCTTTAAAGTCAATAGGTTTTTGTTTCTTAGCCTTTGCCATTTTGTCACACAATCCTCTCTATTACGTTTCTTTAATTTCGATAAAAGTAAAACAGAGTGCGAAACTGTATTACTTTTTATCGACTACACTTAACAAATTATCACTAAATTCGAAAAAGCGCAAGAAAAAAACTCTAATTTCTTCATTTTTTCACAAAAGAGCAAAACCGCATGTTTTTGCGGTTTAGTGATAATCTTCACAAACAAGAAAACGGTTTCTGTTCCACACTTCTTCTGTACTATTTTCCCCCTAACTGTTATATTCTATTTTGAAAATATTATATAACAGTTCTATTAATTCGAGCCCCCCATCCCCGAGCTGGCTAGTAATCTGATTTCCGAACTTTGCTTTTTCATGAAAATTATCTTGAAAAAACCAAAAAATAAAAACCGTCAGCCGAGTAACCTACTCAGCATGCGGTTTTTTATTTTTTAGAGAACAAAGTTTTTTTCGTTAATTTTTATTTTTTTTGGCTCGTTTTTTTGCCAAATACTTTACCTTAGGTTTTATCACGAACATTCATTGCTTAAAATCACCAAATTTTCGCAAAACGAGTAATACAGCTTAGCAAATTCTTTTCTCTTTCAGTAGATTTTACTAAATCCATTCCTTGGTAATTTTAATATATAAACGTTTAGCTACTTCAACAGTTAACATGTACGCAATGATGATTCCAAAGAACCATGGCCAGTAGTTAGCCGGAAGTTTCACAAAGTCAAAAACCTCTCTTATGGGCGTTGCTACAATCAAGAAACCGAGTAAGATTGCACCTAAACTACTTAGCATCACAGGCATTGACGCACGACTTTGAATAAATGGTATTTTCCGCGTCCGGACCATATGAACAACTAACGTTTGACTAACAAGTCCCACCATAAACCAACCTGTTTGGAATAAATGTTGAGTGGCCAAACTATTGGCGCTAAACACAAACCACATGACAAGATACGTTAGAATATCGAAAATACTACTTACCGGGCCAATACATACCGTAAATTTCGCTAGTCCGTTCGTTTCCCACCGAACAGGGCTTAATAACTCTTCTTCATCAACATTATCCCAAGGAATTGTCAACTGAGCCACATCATAAATCAAATTTTGAATCAAGAGTTGTAAGGAAAGCATTGGTAGGAATGGTAAAAAGGCACTGGCTACTAAAATTGAAAAGACATTCCCAAAATTAGAACTGATAGTAATTTTAATATATTTCATCATATTGCTAAATACTTTTCGTCCTTCAATCACACCAGATTCCAGTACATTTAAGCTTTTTTCCAGTAAAATAATCGAGCTAGCATCTTTAGTAATATCAGCTGCAGTATCTACTGAAATACCCACATCAGCTTTTCGCAATGCTGGTGCATCGTTAATGCCATCCCCCATAAAACCAACCGTATGACCTTTCGCTTGTAGCAATTCAATAATTTTAGATTTTTGCATCGGATTTAATTTGGCAAATAAATTAGTTTCTTCTACTTGCGCCCGCAACTCTTCATCTGTCATTGCTTCAATTTGAGAACCTAATAACACATGGGAAACTTCAATGCCTACATCTTTACAGACTTTTTTGGCGACAATGTCATTATCGCCCGTTAGCACTTTCACGTTGACACCATGTTCATGTAAGGAGCGGATAGCGCTGACAGCTGACTCTTTTGCTGGATCAAGAAAACCCATAAACCCAATCAATGTCATCTCTTTTTCATCTTCAACTGAATAAACTGCTTCTTTATGGACATCTTTTTTTACAGCTACCGCTAACACACGCATCCCTTGTTTGTTCATTTGAACATTCACTCGGCGTAGTTCTTCTCGTACAGCAGTGCTTAATGGTACAATTTCGCCATTAATTTGCGCATGCGTGCACACTTCTTCCATTTCTTCCACGGCGCCTTTCGTAATCATCAATTGATGATCATCTGCATTTACGACAACCGTTAAGCGGCGTCTGGAAAAATCAAAAGGAATTTCATCAATTTTAGTGACATTTTTAAACGGCGTTTTCCATTGATGCTCTTCATAAAAATTAATAACGGCAATATCCATTAAATTTTTCCAACCTGTTTGATAAGAAGAATTTAAGTAGGCTAAATTTAGAACCTCGTCACTCAAATCACCTAATGGATTCAAATGTTGAACCAAAACTACACGATCTTCGGTAATCGTTCCAGTCTTATCTGTACAGAGCACATCCATACCACCTAAATTTTGGATAGCCGCTAATTCTTTAACAATGACTTTATGTTTCGATAAGGATAATGCACCCTTGGCTAAGTTACTCGTAACAATCATTGGCAACATTTCTGGTGTCAAACCAACTGCAACGGCAATCGCGAAGAAAAATGCTTCGCCCCAAGCACCTTTAGTTAAACCATTAATCAAGAAAACGATTGGAAACAAAATCATTACCATTCGTAATAAAAACTTACTGACTTTTGCTAAGCCCAAGTCAAAACTAGTTTTTCCTCGTTGCGTCGTAGCATTTTTAGCAATATCACCAAAAAATGTATGTTGCCCAGTTTTTAAAATAATCGCTTTTCCTTGTCCACTCAAGACATCTGTGCCCATAAACACTAGGTCTTGCATATCTAATGCAGAAACCTCTGTTTGTTGACGATCCACACCTGCATCCACAAATTTTTCGACAGGCATGGATTCGCCTGTTAGCGACGATTGATTAACGAATAAATCTTTGGTCCAAATCAACACGGCATCTGCAGGAATCATGTCTCCTGTAGCTAAAGTTACAATGTCTCCTGGAACAATTTCGTCCATTGGAATTTCTTTCGTAATCCCTTCCCGTGTCACTGCAGCGGTGTTTTCAATTAATTCTTTTAAATCCAAACTCGCTTTTTGCGAACGATATTCTTGTATAAAAGCAATCAAGACACTGGCTAAAATCATCACGCCCATCACGATAGCGGCTTCGAAATCTTTCGTTAAAGTTGAAACGACCATCAATAAGGCTAAGACATAGACAAATGGATCTTTGAATGCACTTAAAAATAAAATAATTGCTGGGGTTGGCTTTTGTGCAGAAACTTCGTTTGGTCCAAATTCCTCTAATCTTTTTTCGGCATCTTCATTCGAGAGTCCTTTTTCAGATGTCCGTAATTCCATCATTAATTCCCGTTCAGAAAGCAACGCCAATTTACGTAATTCTTGATCTTTGGTTGCTTTTCTCATATCCATTGTTTTTTTGTTCATCATTTTCTTTTCCTCCAAGGTTGTGGTCACCTGCCGAAAAGAGTACTAAAATCTTCTCCTTTCGTTGGTGACTGTATTTTGTTTCTCTGTTCACTTCCAGGGTCTTCCATGACAGTCATCCTTTCTTTTTCTTATTTATACTTCCAGTGAATAATTGCTTTTTTGCCAAACACACAAAAAAGGACCTACTCAACAATAGAGTACGTCCCAAAATACCATCTTTAAATAAGATTCTCTATCGTTGAGCTTTAGCACTATAGGGCGTAGATAACATGTATCAGCTACATTATGAATAACCTTCACGATTATTCCTGTTCAACCAACTAAGGGTCTCTCGATCCTTTCGCGGCAGCAGCATTTGTCCAAATAGGAGCCTCACCTAACAATTATTCAGTTTTTATCCACTTCTTATAATAGAGGAGTTTGACATTCTTGTCAAAAGATTTATGACTTTTTTGTTATAAATAAAAAATAACTACTTTAAAGTTTCCTTTATTTCTGCTTTTCGCTCAGGAATAAACCACATGACTAAAACAATCGTATCAATAATCAGGACAGCGATTGGCGCTACCATTTTACCCACAATCAACGCAATAATATTCAACACAATCGAAAGCGTTAATTTTGGATAGTGGCCAAACAAACGTTGTACTTCGGATTTGGGCCCATTTGCCTGAATCAATGCCCGCACCACTAGATAATAAGCAACATCAGCTCCTAATACTACTAAGCCATACAAAGCTTGTGGCGGCCAAGAAAACGGATGTTCACCTACCCAACCAGTAACAAACGGGAAAAACGTCAACGTCAAAATTAAAAAATTATTCATCCAAAGGACACGTCCATCAATTTTACGGACGCTTTGAAATAAATGATGATGATTGTTCCAATAAATCAATAAAGTAACAAAACTAATTAAATAAATAATGATTTTGTGTCCAGATTGGGTCAGAGCAGACCAATCTGCTTTTTCAGGAATTTTTAATTCTAAAATTAATAACGTTAAAATAATCGCAATGACTGCATCTGTAAATGCTTCTACACGTGTTTTCGGCATCATTTCTCCTACTTTCATAAAATTAAATAACTTACCCAAAGTAAGTATAACGCATTTCTGTAAAAATTCAATTATTTATGAAGTCTCTCGGTTGTTGAAGTTCCTAAAAACGAGTGCAAGAGTCCTACTTAAAAGTAAGCCTCTTACACTCGTTATAGAACAAATCAGTTATTGGAAGATTCCTGCCTGATAAGGTGCTAACTGCATTCGTTTCTCCACTGTAAAATCTTGATTCCCTAACAATTGTTGCCACTTTCTGCCTAGTAATTTATTTGGCAAGTCAAATTGGCATTTTTCTCCACTTAAATTGACAATCACTAACGCTGTTGCCTCAGTTGTTTTTCTTAAAAAAGCAAAAACAGACGGATGATTGGGCGCTAATAGTTCAAACTGTCCATCTGTAAAGACTGAATTTTCTTTCCGCAGCGCAATTAACTTTTTATAATAATTCAACACGGATTGTGCATCCGTTTCTTGGTCAGCCACATTTATTTCTTTGAAATTGGGATGAATTGCTAACCACGGATGCCCCGAGGTGAATGAACTTGCCTCTTGACTCGTCCACTGCATAGGCGTACGCGAATGGTCCCGCGTCCAATGCGCCACTTCTTTTAATGCTTGTTTCGCATCGTAGCCACTTTCTATAAGCAAACGATAATGGTTATGAGAATCTTTAGCATCTAACTCGTCAATCTGTTGAAACGGATAATTAACCATGCCGATTTCCTGTCCTTGATAAATAAACGGCGTTCCTCGCAAGAGCAAGGCGATTGTTCCAATCGCCTTAGCAGAATGAGAGGTTTCATTGCCTAAAATTGAATTGATTCTGGGATTATCATGATTTTCTACATATAATGCATTCCAGCCTTCTGTCCCTAAATGCTTTTGCCAGCGAGCCATTACTTTTTTATAGCCTAAAATGTTTAACCGTTCTTCTCCTGGCTTTCCTTCTCGAACATTGTGCTCTAATTCAAAAATCATATTCAGATAGCCCGCATCATTGGTCCATTCCACCGCTTTTTTACTTGAAACGCCACTAGCTTCCCCCACTGTCATGATGTCATACTCAGCAAAAATAGCTTTCAAATCCAGCATATAGTCTTCAATGCCTTTTACATTCATAAATGGAGCCCATGGATTCGTGGTAATTTTAAAATCCCAAGGTTCTTTTTGGATATGACTAATCGCATCCAATCGGAAACCATCAATTCCCAAATCTAACCACCAGCGAATCATCGCATAAATCTCTTCACGAACTTTAGGATTTTTCCAGTTCAAATCAGGTTGCTCTTTTGCAAACACATGAAAATATGCTTGCTTTGTACCCTCGTCATACGTCCAAGTCGAGCCACCAAAAAAGCTTTGCCATTCATTCGGCATACGTTCTGGTGTCGCATCGGCCCATAAATAATACTCACGATACGGATTATCTAAACTTTTTTTTGCTTCAACAAACCACGGATGTTGATCACTGGTATGATTGACTACCAGATCAAGAATAATCTTCAAACCTAATTGATGCGCTTGATCCAAAAGTTCTTGAAAATCTTCCATCGTACCAAATTCTGGCTGAATCCCTTGATAATCCGCAATATCATAACCATTGTCAACGTTTGGCGAAGTGTAAATCGGATTTAACCATAAAAAATCGACCCCTAGTTCTTTTAAATACGGTAATTTCTCAATAATTCCCTGCAAATCACCAATGCCATCCCCGTTGCTATCTTTAAAACTCCGAGGATAAATTTGATAACCGACAGCATTTTTCCACCATTGTTCCATCTTATTGACTCACTTTCACAACAAATACTTGCCAAGGCGCTAACGAATAGTCTGCTAAAGCAGTGACATCTGTCGGCATATTTTCAATCATTACTTGTTCTACATGAACGTCTGCAGAAAATGGCTGAACTTTGTCAGAAAAGTTCGTTACAACAAGCCAGCGTTCCTCACCATAGGTACGATAAAAACTGATCACTTCGTCCACCGTTTCCAGCAATTCAAAGTTGCCCCAAACAATTAAAGGATGTTCTTTTCTCAAACGAATCATTTCTTGGTACGTATAGAATAGTGAATTTTTATCTGCCAAAGCAGCAGCGACGTTAATCGTTTGATAATTGGAATTAACATCAATCCAAGGTGTACCAGTCGTAAAGCCCGCATTTTTTTCAGCGGTCCACTGCATAGGCCGGCGTGCATTGTCGCGACCTTTAGTATTAATTTTCAGCAAAATTTCTTCTTTAGAATATCCTTTTTCTAGATACTCATGGTACATGTTAATCGTTTCGATGTCCCGCGCTTCACGAATATCTGTAATCGGCGTATTGGTCATACCAATTTCTTCCCCTTGATAAATATAAGGTGTGCCTTTCATCATGTGCAGTAAAATAGCGAATAACTTACTACTTTCCAACCAATGTTCCTGATCATTTCCCCAACGCGAAATCATTCTCGGTAAATCAT
This sequence comes from Enterococcus sp. DIV1758, assembly GCF_051711985.1. Lineage (NCBI taxonomy): Bacteria > Bacillati > Bacillota > Bacilli > Lactobacillales > Enterococcaceae > Enterococcus > Enterococcus sp. DIV1758. The sequence continues at coordinate 1,195,905 of NZ_JBIOOA010000001.1, read as the reverse complement.
GGTTATTCCAAAATAAAGAATTCCAGCCATCATTTCCTAATTCTGTTTGCCATTTTGCAAAAACCTGTTTCAACTTGGCAACTTCCATTGGCTGAAGGTCCCATTTTTCTTTACCTGGTTGTTGATCCAAGCTCATATGTTCAAACTGAAAAATCATAGATAATTCATGACGCTCTGGACTAGAGTACATTTTTGCAATTTCAGGTGTGGCCCCCCATGTTTCACCTACAGTTAACAGCTCTTTGCCTCCAAATGTCGCGGCGTTCATTTCTTGTAAATAACGATGTAAATGAGGTCCATTCGCGGTGATCTCTTCTCCTGGAATTTTACCCACTAAGTCAATTACATCTAAACGGAAACCGCCAATTCCTTTATCAATCCAAAAATTCATCATCTCGTAAACCGACTGACGCATTTGTTGGTTTTCCCAATTTAAATCTGGTTGTTTTTTACTAAACAAATGCAAATAGTATTGCCCACTCGCTTCATCAAACGTCCACGCCGAACCCGAAAAGGCAGATTTCAATCGGTTAGGCACACCGCCATCTGAAGCAGGATCAGCCCATACATAATAGTCTCGGTAGGGGTTCTCCTTGCTTTTTTTCGCTTCAATAAACCAACGATGTTCATCTGACGTATGGTTAACAACTAAATCCATAATAATTTCAATCTTTCGCTTTTTCGCTTCCTCAATTAGACGATCCATATCCGCCATCGTCCCAAACTCTGTCATAATCGCTTCATAATCAGAAATGTCATAACCATTGTCATCATTGGGTGATTGATAAACTGGTGATAACCAAATAGCCCCAATGCCTAACGTTTCCAAATAATCCAATTTTTCAATAATTCCTGGTAAATCTCCAATGCCATCTCCATTGCTATCCTTAAAACTGCGAGGATAAATCTGATAAACCACGACTTCTTGCCACCAATGTTTTTCCATTCTTCTTCACATTCCTTTGCTTAATTATTATGCTTGATATAAAAGAAAACCTTTTGGTAAAACCATTATCTGTTCTGAAGCAATTTCGATAGAAGAACTTAGCAAAACTTCTCGATCAGTTCTATCAACAAATTGTGTCTCTTGGCCAGTATTAAAAGTCCCATAGATCGTCTGTTCCTCCAAACAACAAGCGAGTCTAATCAACCCCGTTTCAAAAGAAGTTCCTGTCCAATCGATTGTTCCACCAGAAAAAACAGCCGCATACTTTTTGCGAAGGGCAATCAATGATTTTACAAATTCCTTCAAATCCAAATCTTGCTGATTTTCCTCCCAAACCATACAACGACGACAATCAGGATCCATATCACCTGTCATACCAATTTCATCACCATAGTAAAGACAAGGGACACCTGGTTGAATATACGTAAACGCTAATACTTGGCGCATCAACTCTTTATCCTCTTTCGTTTCATGCAATAAGCGTGGTGTATCGTGGGAATCTAAAACATTAAACTGCATTTGATTCGTTTGTTGGCGATAGAGCATTAACTGGTTGTTCATTTCAGAAAGCATCTTTTCCAAGGACAGTTCTTGCTTGACAAAGTAGCCCATAATCGCATCTGTGTATGCATAATTCATCACTGCATGAAATTCGTCTCCTTGGAGCCAGCTTTGCGACGAGTGCCAAATTTCTCCTAAAATATAAAAATCTTCTTTTGCGTCATCACATGTTTGCCGGAATTTTTTCCAGAACGCATGATCCACTTCGTTTGCCACATCTAAACGCCAGGCGTCAATATCATATTCCTCAATCCAATAACGAGCAATTTCTAAAAGATAGGCTTGCACTTCTGGATTTGCTGTATTTAATTTAGGCATATGCGGAGTGAATGCAAAAGTATCATAGGTAATGTTGCTTGCTTCTTCAAAATCAGCACTTTCTTCATAGCTAGCTGGAAACTCATTTACGTGGAACCAATCGGCATAAATTGAGTCCTGGCCATTTTTTAACACATCTTGCCATTGAGGCGAAGTGTCCCCCATATGGTTAAAAACGGCGTCCAACATAATCTTGATGCCCCGTCGATGACACTCTTCGACTAAACGCTTAAAGGTAGCGCCATCACCAAAAGCTGGGTCAATTTTTAAATAATCAATCGTATCATATTTGTGATTAGAAAACGCTTCAAAAATCGGGCAAAAATATAAGCCATTAACACCTAAATCTTCAATGTAATCAAGATGATCTAGCACCCCTTGCAAATCCCCACCAAAAAAATCTTGTCGATCTGGTCTTTTAGATCCCCACGGCAACGTCCCTTCAGGATCATTGGCGGGATCACCATTTGCAAAACGCTCTGGAAATATTTGATACCAAACCGTTTCTTTTACCCATTCAGGTGCTTTAAAACGATCGATTTCATGAAAATACGGCATCCGAAAATAATTATTCGCCATCGCTAAATACTTTTCTTCTAAAGGATAAATGCCGTGTTCGCCATAAAACGCCGTCAAGCCATCCGTCCCTACTAAAGTAAAAGCATATGAAAGGCGTTTAAATTTTGCACTTAATGCAATAAACCAGTAATCATATAACTCCGTAGATACTAACTTCTCCATGGTTAACGACTGTTGGTACCACTTTTCTTTTCCTAAAAGATAAGGATCTCCTTGCATTAATTGGACAGAGGCAATGTCGCCTTTTGCCGTACGCAAACGAATATGCATGGTTTCTTCTGTATAAAGATAAGCAAATTCACTTTCTGGACGATGGTAGATTGCAGCAGTGTTCATTTAATTCTCTCCTTTAATTGTCGCTTTTCGTGTATTTTCTAATACTCGAACACATTTTAGCGCAAACGATTGCATTTGTATACCCTTTTTTATTTTTTTATTTAAAATGCTTAATTAGTGGTATACACCACTTTAAATAAACAGCATGTTATTTATAACAAAAAAACTTTTTTAACTTTCTCGATGAAAAACACTTGATTATTTCCGCAATCGGTTGCATAATAAGACTTGTAAAAAATAATTTTTGGAGGGTTCAAAAATGAAAGCGAATTGGAAAAAGATTTTAATGGGCGGTATCCTTTTAAGTGCTTCCGCGGTTTTACTTACTGCCTGTGGTGGTGCAGAAAAAACGAAAGCTGAAAATGAAAGCGGTTCAGCAAATAAAGCAGCTGGTGACGTAAAATTATGGGTTGATACTGAATATATGGGCGTCTTTAAAAAAGTTGTCGCCGATTTTGAAAAAGAAAACCCCGATATTAAAGTTAACTTAACTGCTGGAAATTCGGCAGATGCTAAAAAAGACATTGCAAAAGATCCTAAAGCTGCCGCAGATGTTTTCATGATGCCACATGATCAAATTGGTCAAATGGCAGAAGCTGGTCTGATTTACCCTAACACAAAATATGAAAAAGAAGTCAAAGAAAACAATATCGACTCAGCAGTTGCAGGGGTCACTTGGAAAGACAAAGTCTATGCCTACCCTTATGCCGTAGAGTCACAAGTTCTTTATTATAACAAAGATACGTATTCTCCAGAGGAAATCAAAACTTGGAAGTCTTTAACTGAAAAAGGCAAAATCGGTACCAATTTTGGCGAAGATGGCGCAAATTATATCTTCGGTCCTCTATTTATGAGTAACGGCGATTACTTATATGGTGAAAATGGCGAAGATCCAAAAGGTACCAACTTTAATAACCAACAAGGTATAGAAGTATTACAATGGATTGCCGATCAAAAAAATAATCCTGGTGTGATCCAATCAAATACAGAAGCATTGTCTAATCTAGGTTCTGGCAAAACGGATGCCTTCCTTTCTGGTCCTTGGTCTAAAAACGATGTAGAAAAAGCTCTTGGCGACAAAATGGGGGCTGCTGCCTATCCAACCATTGATTTTGGCAATGGAGAAAAACAAATGAAAGCTTTCTTGGGCGTTCGTAGTTTTGCTGTCAACCAACAAACACAAGCACCATTGGCCGCAATGACATTAGCAAACTATTTAACAAGTGAAAAATCACAAATGACTTACTTCAAAGAAATCGGTTTTGTCCCTTCAAACAAAAAATTACAAACAAACGAAGAAATCACACAAGATACTGTTGCAAAAGCTATCTTAGAAATGGCGCAACCAACTCACTCTGTGGTAATGCCAAAAATCCCAGAAATCGTTTCATTCTGGCCTGCGATGGATGCAGTGATCAATGATACGTACAAAGGCAATATCAAACCTGCGGATTATCAAGCAAAATTAGATAAATTAGTCCAAGACACATCAAAAGAAGCAAAAGAATAAAAAGAGTAAAGAAATGGGACGAGCTTCAATCTGCTGTCCCATTTCCTCTATCTTTTTTATTTAAGTAGAAAGTGAGTGAACGAAGATGTTCAAGAAAAAGAAAGCCCAGACGTCATTTCGAGAGGTCTTTAAAAAAGGCGACTTCGCTACAAAACTATCTTTTTTAGTTATGGGTGCTGCAAACTTCGCCAACAAGCAGTGGTTAAAGGGAATCATCTTTTTAACAGCTGAAATTGGCTTTATCTATTGGTTAATCCGTAATGGTTTCCACGCATTAATGATGCTAGGAACCCTAGGGACCCAACAGCAAGGATTAGTATATGATGATTCTTTAGGGATTGAAGTTCTAAAAGAAGGCGATAATTCAATGCTCTTATTATTATTCGGAATTGCAGCAATTTTAGTCTGTTTATCGCTAATCATTTTATATGTAATCAATTTAAAAAGCGCCCGTCACCTATATGAATTAAAGACAGCCGGCAAAAAAATTCCAACAACTATGGATGATTTACGTAGCTTGTTAAACGAACGTTTCCATGCAACTTTAATGACGATTCCCTTACTAGGCGTTCTTTTCTTTACCATCTTGCCGTTGTTATATATGATTTCCATTGCCTTTACCAACTACGACCATAACCATTTGCCACCGAAAAACCTTTTTACTTGGGTTGGATTGGCAAATTTAGGTAATGTAATCACAGGCGATATGGCTTCAACGTTCTTTCCAGTACTTGGCTGGACCTTGATTTGGGCTGTTTTTGCAACCGCAACTTGTTTCTTTTTTGGAATCATTTTAGCCTTGCTTATCAATACAAAAGGCTTAAAATATAAAGCGTTTTGGCGGACTATTTTTGTCATCACGATGGCCGTACCTCCGTTTGTTTCACTTTTAATTATGCGAAACCTCTTAAATGGTTCCGGACCTATCAACGCTCTGTTGTTAAACTGGGGCTTAATCGATTCTTCTATCCCCTTCTTAACAGATCCGAATTGGGCAAAATTAACCATTATTGTTGTCAATATGTGGATTGGTATTCCTGCTACGATGTTAATCTCTACAGGGATTATCCAAAATCTCCCTGAAGATCAAATCGAAGCTGCTAGAATTGACGGCGCCAATAAATGGCAAATTTTTAAAAGTATTACGTTTCCACAAATTCTATTTGTGATGACCCCGGCGCTGATTCAACAGTTTATTGGCAACATCAATAACTTCAATGTCATTTATCTATTAACAGGTGGTGGGCCAGCCAATTCTAACTTCTACGGTGCAGGCTCAACTGACCTTTTAGTTACCTGGTTATACAAATTGACTGTCGATACAATGGATTACAATTTAGCCTCTGTGATTGGTATTTTAATCTTCATTCTCTCCGCAGTCTTCAGTTTAATTGCCTATACACGGACGAATTCATTTAAGGAGGCGTAACTTATGGCTAAAGCAAAAAATTACCAGAAAAAACAACGTACTGCACTTACCAGCGTTTACATCATTTTAACCATTTTAGCAGTTTTTTGGATGTTCCCTATTGTGTGGATTATCTTAACAAGTTTTCGTGGCGAAGGCGGTGCATTTGTTCCCTATATCATTCCCAAAACATTCACTTTAGAAAACTATAAAGTATTATTAACAAATCAGACTGGCAACTTCCCCTTTGTCCGTTGGTTTTTGAACACCTTGTTCGTTTCCATCGCAAGCTGTCTGTTATCAACTTTTATTACAATCGCAATGGCTTATGCGCTGTCACGGTTGCGTTTCCGCTTAAGAAAACCATTTTTAAAAGTGGCGCTCGTTTTAAATATGTTCCCTGGTTTTATGAGTATGATTGCCGTTTACTATATTTTAAAAGCCTTAAATTTAACTGAAAGTTTATTCGCTTTAATTCTGGTTTACTCTGCAGGCTCGGCGCTAGGTTTTTACATCGCCAAAGGGTTCTTCGATACCATTCCGATGGCTTTAGACGAATCGGCTATGATTGACGGTGCCAACAAGTGGCAAATTTTCACAAAAATTACGTTGCCATTATCGAAACCAATTATTGTCTATACTTCTTTAACCGCCTTCATGGGTCCTTGGATGGATTTTATTTTCGCAAAAGTTATTATGGGTGATAAAGTTGAAAATTACACCGTTGCGATTGGTCTCTTTTCGATGATGACCAAATCAACAGCTAATTCACTATTCATGGCTTTTACAGCTGGATGTGTGCTAATTGCCATTCCAATTACTATTTTATTTATATTAATGCAACGTTTCTATGTAGAAGGCGTGACTTCTGGCTCTGTCAAAGGCTAGAAAAAACATCGTTTGGTTTATAGCCAAACGATGTTTTTTATTTTTTGGCGTTGTTTTCCTTACACGTTTTTCTTCGTAGCGCTTGATAATTGGACAAAATTTTCATGACCGCCAAAAAGTGTTGATTGACTTCTTGATAATCCTCTAACGAAAGAACACTAAGTGTTTCAGATAGTTGCTGTTTTACTTGATTTTCTTTTTGCTTAAAGAGCTTCTCGCCTTCTTTTGTCGTATAAACATTAACCACGCGGCGATTTTCCTGATTATGGCGACGTTGAACAATCGCTCGTTCTTCTAACCCCGCAATAGAGCGACTCACTTGAACTTTCGACGTTCCTACTTGGTTGGCTAACTCCGTCATACTAATTCCTTCATTCGTTGCCACAATTAATAAAATTAACATGTCTAACTTGGTTAATTTTAGATCCTCCAAGTCTAGGTCTTTAAAAAGCAATTGGCTCATATATGAAAAAATTTCAGTAAAGACACTAATATCTAAATTTGATGAATGCTTCTCTTTATCCATATGTTCTCCCTCGTTTCCCACCTAGTGTATACTAAATTCACTTGATTATCAAATGGTAATGATTGATTTTTGTTAACTATTATGTTACGTTATACACTAACTTAAGGTTGTGTTGTTGATAAATTGGAAGAAGGATGCGAAAAATATGCTAGAACTCAAAGAGATAAAAAAATATTATACTGTCGGCGGAACGACCACTAAAGCTTTAGATGGCGTCTCTGTCGCTTTTCGAAAACAAGAATTTGTAGCCATTCTGGGTCCCAGCGGCTCTGGTAAAACGACGATGTTGAATGTGATTGGCGGATTGGACAATTACGATTCTGGTGACTTAATCATTAACGGCAAATCAACAAAAAATTTTAAAGAAGCCGACTGGGATGCTTATCGGAATAACTCAATTGGTTTTATTTTTCAAAGTTACAACTTAATTAGTCATCAAGGGATTTTGGATAATGTCGAGCTTGGTATGACACTAAGTGGTATTTCAAAAGCAGAAAGACGCCAAAAAGCCGAAGATGCACTCATCCGTGTCGGTTTGAAGGACCATATCCATAAAAAACCTTCCCAATTATCTGGCGGTCAAATGCAACGGGTTGCCATTGCTCGTGCTTTAGCTAATGATCCCGATATTTTACTTTGTGATGAACCAACTGGTGCATTGGATTCAGAAACCAGTCTGCAAATTATGGCACTTATCCAAGAACTTTCGAAAGAAAAATTAGTCATTATGGTGACCCACAATCCTGAATTAGCTCATGAATACGCTGATCGAATTATTGAATTTTCAGATGGCCAAATTCGGCATGACTCGCGTCCTCATATTGAACATGAAAAAAAAGAACCTTTCGAATTAAAACGCACCAAAATGAAATTCACGACTGCGCTGCGTTTATCTTTTAATAATATCCGCACTAAAAAAGGGCGAACTTTTTTAACCGCCTTTGCTTCAAGTATCGGAATTATCAGTATCGCGATTGTCCTTTCTCTTTCAACAGGATTCCAAAAACAAATTGATAAAACTCAGTCGGAAACGTTAGCGCAATTTCCGATTACCATTTCTAAAATAGCGACCGATCAAGATCCAGAAAGTTTCAATAATCAGGACAAAAAAGGCACCTTCCCGAAAGAAAAAGAAGTGACTGCTAAAATTAGCGATGCGGACCGTGCGCAACACACGAATTTAATTGATCAAAAGTTTATTGACTATGTCAATCACATTGATCCTGAATTAAGTAATAATATCGGCTATACTCGTCTAGTCAATATGAACTTATTAAGAGAAATCAACGGGAAAGCACAAACTGTCAAATTTTCAAACGATGCACCCGACGGCCAATCAAACGCGATGGCTTCTATGATGGCTGCCCAAACTGGCGTCGGCGTTTCTGCTTTTCCTAAACAACTAGAAAATGGAAAAAACAATTTCTTAAAAGACAATTACTCGTTGCTTGAGGGAAATTATCCAGAAAAAGAAACCGATGTCGTTTTAATCGTCGATAGTAACAATACCACCAATATTAATGCTTTAAAAAATCTTGGCTTTGACGTGAAAGATAATCAAAAGATTGCCTTTTCAGACATTGTTGGCACAAAAATGAAATTAGCCAATAATAATGCATTTTACACCAAATTACCGACAGGCAACTTCATTCCTAACCAAGATTTGCAAGCTGTTTACGATAACCCAGAAAATACTGAATTAACAATTTCAGGGATTTTGCGAATTAAAGATTCTTCAACAATGAATCTATTAGCACCTGGAATTGCTTATAGCGATGCACTTTCAACTAATATGATTGCCAAAAACAAAACCTCTGACATTGTTAAAGCGCAAGAAGCCAGCAATACTAACGTTATGACTAACGAAACATTAGATGCTTCCGCGAAAGAAAACCTGTTGTCTTATTTAGGAGCGAATGAAATTCCTTCAAGTATTATGATTTATCCAAACGATTTCAAATCAAAAGATAAAATTCTTGATTATTTAGATGCTTATAACAAAGGAAAAGATAAAAAAGACCAAATCATCTATTCTGATTTAGCTGGAACAATGACCCGCTTAACAGGTGGTTTAATGGATGCCATCACCTATGTGCTGATTGCATTTGCTGGGATTTCCCTTGTTACAAGTATGATTATGATTGGAATCATCACCTATACTTCTGTCATTGAGCGAACCAAAGAAATCGGTATCCTGAAAGCGTTAGGAGCTCGTAAAAAAGATATTACCCGGGTGTTTGATGCCGAAACTGCTATTTTAGGTGTTGCCTCTGGCATTCTTGGTGTTGTGATTGCTTTTCTCGCAACATTTCCGATTAACGCAGTACTCTATAACCTGACTGATTTAGAAAATGTTGCCACCTTAAATCCAATTCACGGTATTATTTTGATTGTAATTAGCACAATCTTAACCATGATTGGTGGCCACATTCCTGCCCGAATGGCAGCGAAAAAAGATGCGGCAGTTGCTTTACGTGCAGAATAAATAACAAAAAAACAATCCTTTAATTTCTCTTAAAGGATTGTTTTTTATTTGTATTTCTTATAAAACCTCCGTATACTAAGTGATTGTGAATACTTAATAAAAGGAAACGAGGTAATTTCATGTTAAAAAAACCATTTTTACTATTTTTTTCACTTTTAGGAGCTATTTTTATTTTAGCTAGTTGTGGCGTAGGAAAAGATGCCGTCACGGATACAAAGTACAAAGTTAGTTTGCAGCAAGCTGCTGAAATCTACGAAAAAGAAGCCGGCAACAGTAAACCATTAGTAAATGTCCAATTTGATACAAAACCAGAAAGTGACTACAGCTATATCTTTACCAACGATACAGAAACACTCTACGTGAATCCTGAAACAGGAAAAGTCACCAAAAATACTGAAGCAAATCAACTTGGCGAAAACGAGACAGCCTTTTCAGCTGCTGAAGTCAAAGAATTAGGCGCTGTTAACGACGTCTTATCCAAAGCAAAAAAAGAAGTTGGAGGACTTTCTCCACGTATTTTGACTTGGAAGTTAACCAAAAATAACAACAAACTTGTTTATACAGTAGATGTTAAAACGACTACGGCAGATGAAAAAGTTACTTTAGATGCCAATAAATAAGTACAAGCGTATAACTTATCACTAAATAACCAAATCTTAAAATACTCTTCGGGACAGAACCTACGCTTTCGGAAAGCTTAACATTTTCTGAAGCCGATCGTTCTGTCCTAATTTCATTCTTTTAAGCAATAATAATTGTTCGTTACCCCTGCTACCGTTATACTTAGTTTAAAAGAAAAGATGGGAGTATCAATTCATGGTTTATACAGTTGATTTTAAAGAAGTAGCCACTCTTGGTTTAGAAAGTTCACCAGTGGCACCTGTTCTTGCTGGACTAAGAGCGAATGAAGCTCGCTATTTTTGGAATAAATACAAACATCGCTTTACAACCGTCCCTGCCTCTGAAGCTCCAGAAACATTGGCCTGGATTGAAAAAATTTTATTAGAACGAGAATTACATTTCCCTTACAAGCCACTTGAAATTTCTTCTTTCACTTTAGATGGCATAAAAATGGCCTATGTATTTTATGAAAACGGCTTAGCAGTTAACGTGATGTACACATTAGCTGATGAAGGCAAACGCGCCGTTGGGTTTAAACTTTCAGACGGTATGGCAATTCCTGCAGAATTTGAAGGAAAATTCAAATTTGCTCGTCAAAAATCAAAATTAGCTGGAACCATTCGCGGCTCTTATTTTGGCATTAAAGGAACCTATTAAAAAATGCTTTTGCCTTTAATAATAAAGGCAAAAGCATTTTTTTATTTTAATTCTTCAATGTAGTTAAATACTTGTTGTCCAGCAATACCGCCTTCACCGACCGCTGTAGTGATTTGACGCAATGTTTTTTCACGGACATCACCAATGGCATAAACACCAGGAATTTTTGTTCTCATTTCTTGGTCTGTTTCAATCCAACCAGCCTCATTCGTAATACCAGCTTTCTTAAATGGTTCTGTTAATGGATCTAGCCCCACGTAAATGAACACGCCGTTTGCTTCAATTTCAGAAACTTCATCTGTTTTGACATTCCGGGCTTTCACACCTGTCACAACCATTTCATTGCCAACAATTTCTTCGACAACTGTATCCCAAACAAAGGAAATCTTTTCATTTGCAAAGGCACGATCTTGAATGATTTTTTGCGCACGCAATTCATCACGACGGTGAACAATCACTACTTCAGAAGCAAATTGCGTTAAATAGATTGCTTCTTCAACTGCAGAATCGCCGCCGCCAACGACTACTAAGCGTTTATTTTTAAAGAAAGCACCGTCACAAACGGCACAATAAGAAACACCACGGCCAGCAAATTCTTCTTCGCCTTTTACACCCAATTTTCGGTGTTCACAGCCTGTTGCAATAATTACCGCTTTAGCTTCATAAGATTTGTCATCACAAATCACTTCTTTATAAGATCCGTGGTCTTCAATGCCCATCACAATGCCATACGCATTTTCCGTACCAAATTTCTCTACATTTTCATACATTTTATAGGCCAATTCTGGACCCATAATAGAATCAAAGCCTGGGTAATTCTCTACCTCAGCAGTGTTGTTCATTTGCCCACCAGGCGCACCGCGTTCAATCATCAATACAGAAAGATTGGACCGTGATGCATAAAGTGCTGCCGTCATCCCAGCAGGACCGGCACCAATGATAATTACATCATACATTTTATTTCCCCCAAAATTTTAAGTAAGTTTACTTTACTCCTTAAACAATTTCTTGTCTACTTTTCTGCCCTTTTTTGACATTCGGAGTAGGTGTGTCTATTACGTAAGTTATTGTACCACGGTTTTGTGTTTTCTAGGAGGGGGAAAAGAAAAGTTTAAAAATAACGATCACAATGAATCATTTATTTTTAGAAGCCGTTGTACTGCCGCATCAGAGAATTCTTCTTTATCATTTTTTATGCATTCTTGTTGATTTTGCCCTTGTGGAACAAAACGAAATACTGTAAATGATGCAGATAACGTATCAGGATTACTAATCCGATGAAGACTATTATGCATCCGAATAAGTTCTCCTCCTGCACAAATTCTTGAAATAATTTGCTGATTTTCTAGCTCTTCTATTTTCACTTTTCCCGACTGCACAAGTAAAACTTCTTCGATTTCGTGATGCCTATGCCAACCTTGCACAGTTTTTCCTGGCAAGCTATTTATATGTATTTCAAACTCTGGAAATAGAAAATAATTTACTTCTGTTCCATCTGGCTTTTTACGAAAGATGGCCTCGTCTCTTGTTAAAATTTCTATATATTTCTGTAACATGGCAGGCTCCTTTTAACTTTTTTTATAGCCGAAAGCTATTCTTTCAAACTAAGTTTGAAGCTACTTTCTGAAAATTCAAGTTCCTTTAAATATACTTTTGTTACCGTTTGAAAATCACTTTTTTAAACAATTGACTGTTCAGTATCAATATCCACTAATCCATCTGTTCATCAGAAACACTTCTACTCTTCTCAAGTACCGCTATGGTATACATTAACCTTACTACTAGCATTATAGCATCAAGTTTTAATCATATGTAGATTTAAAAAAATTGATAGCACTCTAACTGATGCTTTCGCTGTTCATTTAATTTACATGATTATTTTTTAGATGCTAATTAAATGTTTGTCAGTAAGCTGAATTTTTGATATTTTTATCCAGATTACTTATGTCGGCTTATCAATTAAAAAAAAGAATATAAAAAATGGACAAGAACGAACTACAGCCAAAAAAAGAATAAATCAAATAAACTAGCAGCTATTATAAGTTTATTTTTTAACAATATTTATAGCGGGACAAACCATCTCACTTTTCTGGTATTCAGACTTGCTACTCTATTCAATATTTATTTGAATTGAGATGCTTTCACTAATTTTAATTTGAATTCTACCTTATAAGTTCATAAAAATAACCTCCAAAAATTGTATTTTTCAGATACAACTTTTGGGGGTTAAAATATCTTACCTCAGCCTATTCCTCGGCATTTTTCCATACTTATCATTTCTCTACTTCTCTAAATAAAACTCAAATCGACTTCCTGCATACTGCGTACGAACATATTCAAAAGGTAGTCCGTTTTCAAAATAGGATACTTGGCGCACACGCAGAATCGCATCGCCTCGTTTAATCTCTAAATATTCTGCGATCTGTTCCGATGCTTGAACAGCAGAGATTGTTTGGTTAGAATGGCCAATTTTGTGGCCAGATTTGGCTTCAAGTGTTTTATAAAAAGAGTTCGTGATTTCAGATTTGCCATATTGCGAGACCAATGAATAAGGAATGCTCGCCACCTCAAAACAAATCGGAATGTCATCCGCAAAACGAATTCTTTCCATTCGTAAAATTGAATCTTCTGGACCTAGTTGTAATTTTTCCATCTCACTAGAACTAGGTTTCGCTACAAAATAAGACACCGTCCGACTAGAAGGAACGCGATTTTGAGACAAGGTAATTTCTGTAAAACTAGTGGTACCTGTCATTGTTTCTTGAACTTTCTTACGTGCTACATACGTTCCTGAACCAATTTTTCGTTCTAAAATCCCTTCGTCTGCTAAAGTCTGAATGGCTTGGCGTAAGGTCATTCGACTAACATCAAATTTCAAGGCTAATTCTCGCTCAGAGGGCAAACGATCCCCGATACTCCAGACACCTTTTTCAATATCTTCTTTGATTTTATCGTGAATTTGAATATAAATTGGTATATTTTGAACCATTTACGCTTCCTCCTCTTCGTTCATCTCCTCTTCTATTATAACTGGTATAGACCGTATAAACAACCAAAAAATGATAAATAAAAGAGGAATTGGAATTTTTATCAAAGTTGGTCTAGTTGCATGCTTTCTTTTTATAACAAAAACATTTGGCTTAGTCAGTAAAAAGTGACCAAGTCAAATGTTTTTAAACGAATTTCTATTAGTTATTATCTTTTTACATTTTCTTCTTTCAACAACTTGTTCGCTGTGGCCATCATCAAACGGATTCGGTTCAACTGATTGACCAAAGATACCCCTGGATCATAATCCACCGCCGCAATGTTTGCTTGCGGATATTGACGTCGTAGCTCTTTCACGACCCCTTTTCCAACAATATGGTTCGGTAAACATCCAAACGGCTGCATACAAACGATGTTATTCACCTCATGTTTTAAGAGCTCAATCATTTCAGCTGTTAAAAACCAACCTTCACCCGTATGATTGCCAATTGATAAAATTTTACTTGCGTCTGCTGCCATATCATAAATGGAATGAATGCCATCAAAACGGACCGACTTTCTCAATGCCTTATCCATTGGTTTTTCTACCAATTCAATGATTTTTATCGCAAATTCTGCTAAACGTTTGCTTTGTTTTGACATGCCCATATTTTCGTATTTCCAAATTTGATTGTACAAAGAATAGTTCATAAAGCCAACAATATCTGGCACAACTGCTTCAGCACCTTCTTCTTCTAGCAAACGCACAATATCATTATTCGCTGTCGGCGAATATTTCACTAAAATTTCCCCGACCACACCGACTTTTGGTTTTTTTATCTCTTGTAAAGGAATTTCATCAAACGTCCGAATAATTTTTTTCATGAAGTGATTAAATTGTGTCAGCGAACCATTCCGGACATTGGCTTCCACTCTTTTTAGCCAATCTTGGTGCAGTTGATCCACCATTCCTTTTTCTGTTTCATAAGGTCTTGTTCGATAAACTACTCGTTCGAATAAGTCACCATATAAAAAGGCAACTACTAAGCGTTTGATCATTGGCAACGTAAATTTAAATCCTGGATTGGATTCGACCCCTTTATTACCCATCGAAACTGAAACTACAGGAACTTGAGAAAAACCAGCATCATTTAAGGCTTTTCTTAATAATGGAATGTAATTCGTTGCGCGACAACCGCCCCCCGTTTGCGTCATTAAAACACTGACATTATCCAAATCATATTGACCACTTTCCAAAGCTTCGACTAGTTGTCCGATAGAAATAATTGCTGGGTAACATGCATCATTATTGACATATTTTAACCCGACATTCACGGCTTCTTTATCCTGCGCAGGCAAACAGACGACATGATAGCCAGAAGCTTGTAATGCTACATCGACTAATCCAGATTGATGAATCGGGCTAAGCATTGGTAACAGTAAAGTATGTGTTTTTTTCATTTGTTTTGTAAACACTATTTTCTCTGGCTCTTCCATTTGCATATGCGGAACAAACTGTTGCTTCTCCCGCTCATTGACAGCCGCTTTCAAGGAGCGCAACCGAATACGAATTGCGCCCAAATTCGCGCCTTCATCGATTTTGAGGACTGTATAAATTTTGCCAGACCGATCCATGATTTCTTCTACTTGATCGGTTGTCACAGCATCTAAGCCGCAACCAAAGGAATTCAGTTGGACAAGTTCTAAATTTTTCGTCTTAGCCACTACTTTAGCCGCCGCATATAAGCGAGAATGATAGACCCATTGATTCACCACACGTAAATTCTGCACGTCTCCAAGATGCGAGATACTGTCTTCTGTCAAGACATGGAATCCTTCCTGTGTAATGACTTCGGCAATGCCGTGATTAATTTCTGGATCCAAGTGATACGGTCGTCCCGATAAGACAATTCCTCTCTGGCCTTTTTCAGTTAACATGGCTAACGTTTCTTCGCCTTTTTCTTGAATTTCTTTTTTAAAAGCTGCTAATTCTTGATAACCATGATGCAGCGCTGTTTGAATTTCTTCTAGGGAAATCCCTAAATCAGCAAAATTTTCAGCTAAAACTTTGGCAACTGCAGCTTCATTCGCTAAATTAAGATAGGGATTTCGATAATCCACTTGACCCTCTCTGATGGCATCCACATTATTTCGAATGACATCTGGGTAGCTTTGCACAATTGGACAATTAAAATGATTATCCGCTTCCACTGTTTCTTGCTGTTCAAAAACAACACCAGGATAAAAGATAATTGGCACTTGCGCATCAATTAATGCTTGAATATGTCCATGCGCCATTTTCGCTGGGTAACAAACCGTATCACTGGGAATCGTTTCAAGGCCTTGTTCATAGATTTGCTTATTAGAACGTGGCGATAATTCGACCCGAAAGCCCAAGTCAGTAAAAAATGTATGCCACAAAGGATAATTTTCATACATGTTTAGGACTCTAGGGATACCCAAACGCCCACGAACCGCTTTATTTTCCCGCAAAGGTCGGTACTTAAATAACTTGCGGTACTTATAATCAACCAAATTCACTTTGCGTTCTTCTCGTTTAATTTTAATTCGCGCACCACGTTCACAGCGATTTCCCGTAATAAATTGGCGCCCATCTGAAAACACTGTGACCGTTAATTGACAATTGTTTTCACACAAGCCGCAATGAGTAAATTCCTTTTCAGAGGTAAATGCCGCTAACTCTTCTAAAGAAAGAAGCGTGGTTTCTTCCCCAATTTCATAAGCGTCCAAAGCAATCAGCGCTGCCCCATAGGCCCCCATCAAACCAGCAATAGAAGGACGAACCACTTCACGACCGCTAATTTTTTCAAAAGCTCTCAAGACCGCTTCATTGTAAAATGTTCCTCCCTGGCAGACAATCTTTTCTCCCAACTCTTCAGGTCGGCGAACCTTAATAACTTTATAAATGGCATTTTTGATGACTGAATAAGATAGTCCAGCAGAAATATCGCCGACAGAGGCCCCTTCTTTTTGAACCTGTTTCACTTTTGAGTTCATAAAAACAGTACACCGAGAACCTAAATCAACCGGCGCTTGCGATTCTAAAGCCGCCAAAGCAAAATCCTTCACGTTATAGTTTAAGGATTGCGCAAAGGTTTCAATAAAAGAACCGCACCCAGAAGAACAAGCCTCATTTAATTGAATGGAGGAAAGTACGCCATTTTTAATGGTCATCGCTTTCATATCTTGTCCTCCGATATCCAAAATAAAATCCACACCTGGCTGAAAATGGTTGGCTGCTTTGTAATGGGCCATCGTTTCAACTTCACCAATATCGACTTTTAACGCATTTTTTATTAGCTGTTCTCCATATCCTGTAACAGCCGCTTTTCCGATAAAAACTTCTTCAGGCAGTTGTTGATAAAGTGATTTCAGTACTGTCATGGTGGTTTCTAAAGGTTGCCCTTGGTTATTACCATAAAAAGAAAACAACAAATGACCATCTTCATCAATCAATGTGACTTTTGTCGTTGTGGAGCCTGCATCAATCCCTAAAAAGGTCACGCCAGTATGTTGAGATAAAGGTTTCTCCGTTGCTTGGGCTTGCGCGTGTCTTTCTCGAAAATCTGCTAAATCTTCTGCGCTGTTAAATAACGATGGTAACGTGTCGCTCGGCTGTAAATCAGTAGCCTGGCTGTTCACTAAGCGCTGAATTAATTCTTCCAATGTACATTCGGCTGCATCTTCTGAATAAAGTGCTGCTCCCATTGCTACAAACAGTTGCGGTTGTTCTGGAAAAATAACATCTTCTGGCTGAATTGCTAAGGTTTCAATAAACCGTTTTCTCAATTCTGACATGAAAAATAAAGGTCCCCCTAAAAACGCTACTTTACCTTTAATTTTGCGACCAGCAGCTAACCCGGCGATTGTTTGATTAACTACCGCTTGAAAAATACTCGCCGCGATATCTTCTTTCGCTGCTCCTTCATTGATTAAAGGTTGAACATCCGTTTTAGCAAAAACCCCACAGCGGGAAGCAATCGGATAAATAGTTTGATAATTCTTCGCCAATTCATTCACTCCATTGGCATCCGTTTTAAGTAAAACAGCCATTTGATCGATGAAGGCGCCTGTCCCACCTGCACAACTACCATTCATTCGTTGCTCTAAAGCACCATCAAAAAAAGTGATTTTCGCATCTTCTCCGCCAAGTTCAATAGCAACATCCGTTTCTGGGATTATTGTTTCAACAGTTCGTGTACACGCGATAACCTCTTGAACAAAGGGAATCCCTAATACCTCAGCCAGCCCCATACCACCAGAGCCAGTTATGCTCATTGTCACAGGTTGGTCTGCACCGATCCTTGCTAGCCCTTCTTTTAAAATGCGTTCCGTTGCTGCTTTGACATCTGAAAAATGGCGTTCATATTTTGTAAAAATAGGCTGATTTTGCTTATTTAAAAATACTAATTTTACTGTCGTTGACCCAACATCAATCCCTGCTCTCATAACCATCAATTAAAATACCCCTTCATTTTTCAACAGTTTGTTGATTATTATACAAACTGTTTGTTATAATAGATATACCTATTTTAGAAAGGTTCTAAATGATTTGCAACAAGCAATTTACCCTATTTTGTGAGATAAACAACAAAGTTTCCACGAATGTTGACTATCTCGAAAGGAATTTATGATGGCAAAGAAAACAGACCTTAGAGTACAACGAACCAGAAAAATGATTATTGAAGCTTTTTTTAAACTTGTAGAAACGAAAGGCTACGAAGCGGTGACTATTCAAGATATTGCTGATGAAGCTATGATTAATCGTGCGACTTTTTATGCTCATTTTAAAGACAAACAGCATTTATATGATGCAATCTTCACCTTTACGCTTAGTGCTTTCACCGCTATTCTTGATTCGCAACAACTGGTTAATGGCAACCGTGTCCGCGTGAAGCACATTGAAGAACTTCTGACGCAGCTCTACATTAACATTCAAGAGAACAAATCTTTCTTCTTAACTATCATGGACAATAATTTCAACGAACACTTTCGAAAACGCTTAGCTGAAATTATCGAAGAAAAATATGCGACGATTTTTTCGCAGTTGCGTATTACCGAAAATGATATTGACGTACCGATAGATTTTGTTATTGAATACATGACCTCTATCTTCATCGGTACCCTTCATTGGTGGATTACTAGCGAAACGGATATGACACCCAATCACTTAGCCCAATTAGTTATCAAATTAGTTGGTAATGGTCATTTAACTGTCTTAGGCATCGAATTAGAAAAATAAAAACACCGGAGTAGACAATAATGTTGTCTGCTCCGGTGTTTCTGTTAAAGACGAGTTAGTTTTTTGAACGCCATTTGATATTGTGGGCTGTATTTCTCGAAGAAGTGACTTTAACACCACTTTTGATGTTGCCTTTTTTACGAGGAATTAAGTCAACTTTGACATCATACTTACCATCGCGTGCTAAATCGTAAACATTTTCAACCATTTCTGTAATTTTTTCTTTAAAGTTCATTCTTATCAACTCCAGACTATTCTTTCTTAATACTTTAGCATATTCTTATATAAATGAAAACTTTTCTAGCCTGTACATGAGGAAAATCTTACCTCATTTTTGTTATATAATTATACAAAAAAAGAACATCTCTCTACCAGAAATGTTCTGAAAACTGGGGTAGCTGGATTCGAACCAACGCATGACGGAGTCAAAGTCCGTTGCCTTACCGCTTGGCTATACCCCAAAAAGAAAATGGAGGAAAGTGGATTCGAACCACTGAACCCTAAGGAACGGATTTACAGTCCGTCGCGTTTAGCCACTTCGCTATTCCTCCAAAAAGTCATTGTCGCTGTAACGACCTGACTTAGTTATAATACAATCTTTTCCAGAAAAAAGCAACCCTTTTTTTAAAAAAATTGTTATTTATTTTTTATTCACTTAAATTCCATTGACGAATAATTGTTTCAAAGGCTTCGTCCAGATTTTTTGCTGTACCTTCTTGCTTACCATCAATTTCAATGATGAATTTTTTATCATTTTGCGGAATGACACGACCGATTTCTTTTTTACCAATAAATAATTTGTTCATTAAAACGTTCGCTCCATTGTATTGGGCTTTTTCTTCTTCAACACGTACTTCAATATCTTTATTCTTTTTTGACATCTCTATCCCTCCAAGAACTCTATGTTATCAGAATCTTTGAAACAAAACAAGCACTCGCTATTTCTCTGTCAGATTGTTCGTTTATCGTTTCAATGCAGCATTAAGGAGTAACGAAATGCGATTCGCTACTCCTTAAAGGCTGATTTCTATTCTTTTTCTGAACCTTCTGCTGCATGATAGTTCACGCTATTTGAGGTACCTTTTTTAGAAAAGTTTTCAATTAGCTCTTTCACGTCAAGGCCCGTTGTTTCTTTTAGTGTTTCTTGTGTACCAGCCAACAAGTTTGTTGCATAATTGGTAATACGGTTGGCGCCAGAATTTTCGCCACCTGCGCCTGTATCTACCACTGAAATCTTGTCGATGTTGCCCAATGGTTGTGCTGCTTCTTTCATTAATTGTGGCAACATTTCCATCACCATACTTAACACAGCTGCTTCACCATATTCTTTGAAGGCATCAGCAATCTTTTGTTTGGCTTCGGCTTCCGCTGCACCACGAGCTAAAATAGCTTCGGCTTGCGCTTGACCTGTTAAACGCGTTTTGTTGGCTTCCGCTTCGGCTAATGCTTCAACTTTGAAGCGCTCTGCTTCGGCTTCTGCCACTTCACGTGCTTTTTGAGCAAGAGCTTCTTGTTCACGTGCATAACGATCTGCATCGGCTTTTTTCTTCACTTCTGAGTCGTATTGTTTTTCACGACGCGTAATTTCTTTTTCTTCTAACTCAATTTGTTTTTGACGTTCAACGACTTTGACTTCCATTTCTTGTTCCACCACGTGTTGTTGTGCACGCGCGCTTTCCAAGTTATAGGCTTGGTCTGCTTTGGCTTTGGCAATGTCTTGTTCTTGTTTGTATAACGCTAATTTCAATTCTTTTTCTTTTGAAGCTTCTGCAATTTCTGTTTGACGTTGCAATTCCGCTTGTTGTGATTCTTTTTCTGCTTCCGCTTTTTTGATGCGAGTTTCTTTCAAGGCTTCTGCTTCAGCAATATCTGCATCACGTTTAACTTGAGCGATTCTTGGTTTCCCTAATGAATCCAAGTATCCATTTTTATCACGAACTTCTTTAATTGTGAACGACACAATAACTAAGCCCATTTTAGCTAAGTCAACACTGGCAACTTCTTGTACACTTTGGCTAAATTTATCACGATTTTGGTAAATTTCTTCCACTGTCATTGAACCTAAAATCGAACGTAAATGTCCTTCTAATACTTCACGTGCTTCATTTTCTAATTCTTCTGTTGTTTTTCCTAAAAATTGTTCCGCTGCTGTCGCAATTTCTTCAACTGACGAGCCAATTTTAATGATTGATGTCCCATCACACATCACAGGAACCCCTTGTTCTGTGTACACTTCTGGTGTAGAAACATCTAATTTACTTGAAAGCAAACTAATTCGATTTGAACGTTGGAACACTGGTAAGACAAACGCACCACCGCCACGAACGATTTTAATTTTGTTGCCACCTTCGTCTACATGAACATTTTTAGAGCCTAGATAGCTCCCGCTGATAATTAACGCTTCATCAGGTTTGGCTGTCTGATATTTAGAAACAAACACAATTAATAACATTAATAATACTAAAACTGCAATAATAATCGGTAACAAAATCCCCATTTTCTTCTCTCCTACTCTATATTTTTAGACTGCCTTCGTAAGGAATGACATAACAAACCCGTTCTTTCAATTCAATAATCAATACCTCACTACCTCTTGGCGCAGCCACTTCTTGTGGCACATAAAATGCTGCTGGTCGACTTAACGAACCTGTGACACTCTTCAATTGAATCTCGCCCATTCCCCGGACAGGAATTGGGGTAATCACAGTAGCAACACGCCCCTCCATGTCTTTTTCCGAAATAGAAATTGTGGCCTCCGAATTTTTCAAAGGGACCAACACATAAAAATTTAGGAAGAAAACAATAATGGTTGAAAGAATACCACTGACAATTAAAATAAGCCAACTATTCACCGCTGTTAATTCTTCCCCAAGGTACCCAAACAGCGAGGTAAAAGCAATCCATGGAATAATCAGCATTGGGTCCACCGGTCCATCAAAATTAAAAACATCCCCAAAAATAATTAGTAAAAAAGCGAGGACCGCGCTCCCCACTAATGCATAAAAATAAACCGTTTCCAATGGTAGACCTTCTAACACTTTTCCCACACTCCTTTCTGTGCTATAACCTAGTAATAGTGTACCAATTTTTAAATAAAAAGAGTAGTAATTTCCAAATAAATCTCAAAAGATACATCTTAAGACCTATTTTTTCTTAATAAAAGAAGCAGCAATAAACGAGCAGTCCTAGAATTATCGAACTTCTACGGACTGCTCGTTTTTAAAATGTGCTATTCATTTGATTTTAACGCTTCAATCATATTGATTTTCTTCAATTTCCGATGCATAATGACCATCACAAACAACGTGAAACACATGGTGATGACTGCGGAATACAGATAACTTGGCCAATGAATAATTGGCGAAAACATAATTAAATCAACTTCAACGGTTGCTAAAATATATTGATGCAAAATTTTCCCAAAGAAGCAGCCAACAATAATACCAATGAACGTTAAAATAATGTTTTCACGGTAAACATAGGTGGTGACTTCACGATCGTAAAACCCTAAAACCTTAATCGTGGAAAGTTCTCGAATCCGTTCAGAAACATTAATGTTGGTTAAATTATATAACACAATTAACGCTAAAGAACCAGAAACAGCAATTAGTACCCAAATGACAATATCAAGGCTTTTCAGCATATCATCAAACGAACCTTTCATCGCAGTTAAAAACGTAATGTTCAACACTTTCGGCTGTTTTGTCAACGCCTCTCCGATTGAGGTTTCTTGTTTTGAGGATAACTTTTTGTCAAAAAGTAGGAATTCTGTATTATACTCCGGCTTCTGTGTCGTCATCGTCTGGTAGAGTTTCGGCGTCATATAGACAAAATGACCCGTGTAGTTCTCTGCAATCGCGGCAATTTTCACGTGATAGGTTTGATTATCACTATTTTCTAAATTTAATTGATCTCCGACTTTATAGCCGAATAATTTAGCTAATTTTTCATTAATGATTACACCGTCATCGTTGAGGGAATATTTTTCTCCAGTGACTCGATCATTAAATAATTGAAACTCAGCCATTTTCGAAGGATCTTGTGGCACATAAAGAGTAATATTTTGAGTTGGTGCACCTTGGCCCTTCGTTTTAAAGATTTCTGAATATAACGGAATTGTTTTATTCAAACCATCCAGTTTGCGCAACGTTTCTTGATACTCTTTTGTCTCTTCAGGTGTTGTTTGCTCTTTAAAAGTCACGACTGCTTGGTAATGCCAGATTTTATTAAATTGAATTGTAGCGACATCCACAATTGAATCGCGTAAACCAAAACCAACAATTAACAGCCCCATACAACCAGCTATTCCGATAACGGTCATCAGCATCCGTCGTTTATAGCGGAACAGATTTCTAGCGGTCACTTTTTGAATAAAGCTCATGCGTTGCCATAAAGGGCGGATTCGTTCTAGTAAAATCCGTTGGCCTGCTTTCGGCGCTTTGGGTCTTAGCAAGGTAGCTGGGGTACTTAATAAATCGATTCTTAATGTCACCAAGGCCGCTCCCACAGTACAAGCTAAGGCTACAACGATGCCCCATAGACTGTAATTTAAGTACCACGGTGTAACTAAATCAGGAATATTGTACATTTGACCGTAGGCATCAAAAATTATTTTAGGGAATAGATAATAGCCAACTGCCAATCCTAATAATGCACCTGTTAGGCTAGCAACCGTTGCATAGGTAATAAAAATCGAAGCAATTTCACGATTACGATAACCTAAAGCTTTCAAACTACCAATTTCCATTCTTTTTTCTTCCACCATACGTGTCATGGTAGTTAAGCTGACTAATGCCGCAATTAGGAAAAAGAACAACGGGAATAGCGTGGCTAAAGAAGAAATCCGATCAGCGTTATCTTGATATTCAGAAAATCCTGGATTGTCTTCCCTGGTAAAATAATAATACGTTGGGGCTTTCAAATTGGCTAGCTCTGTTTCTTTTTCAGCCAACAGTTGTTCCTGTTTAGCCAATTCGTCTTTTTGCTTTTCAAGCATCTCAGCTGGAATTCCTAGTTGTTGCTCCAACTGCGCAAGCGCTTGTTTTCCCGTTTCCAGCGCTTGTCGACCTTGGTTAATGTCCGGCTGAGCCGAATCACGTAGGGCGGCAACCTGTTCTTCTGGCCGATTTTTCAGTGCCTCTTTTACCTGATCCAAGGCCTGCTCTCTTTTCTTTTCATAATCAGAGGAATACGTATTTTGATGTTTTAATGAACGAAATGAGATTAGCAATTCTGGATACCGTTGACTGTCAAAGGCTTTTTCCGAAACCACGCCAAAAAAGTTTAACGTTCCAGAACCGACCGTTGTGGTTCCCCTGGATGTATTATCAATATATTCTGGTGAATTGATAAATCCAACAACAGTAAAATGAGTTTGTGTCAGCCCTTTTTCTTTAATCGCTGCATCGTTTAAAGTGATTTTATCACCCATTTTATAGTCATATCTAGTTTTCGCTAATGTATCTAATGCAATTTCATTTGTTTGTTTAGGTAACCGACCGTCAACTACTTGATAGTTAACCGATCCTGCTTGATTTTTTCGATAGCCAAACAATTTTACTGCATTATTTTGCGGCCCAATCGTGGCATCTATTGTATACCGCGGCACAACTGTTTCGACATCTTTTAAAGACTGTAGTGTTGTTAAATCTTTCTTTTCCAGTCCCATTGTAGAAATTATTCGCGCATCTGGAAGCTGCTCTTTCTGGTAATAATTATTCGCGGTTTTAATCATATCTGGGCCAGTAGCTTTCAAACCAACAAAGACCATTACACCAAGGAAAATAATCCCCATAATCGATAAAAACCGTGTAGTAGATTGTCTAATTTCACGTAAGCTTGTTTTAATTAGCGCTGTTTTCTTCATTTTAGGCACCTACCATTCAATTTCAGCAACCAATTTAGGCTGATCATTCACAGTCATTTCGCGAACTTTTGCATCATTAATTCGAATTACCCGATCGGCCATTTCTGCAATGGCTGAATTGTGGGTAATAATTAAGACGGTCGTTCCAGTTTCACGAGCAGTGTTTTGCAAAATGGTTAAAATTTGTTTCCCTGTTTCATAATCCAGCGCTCCTGTCGGTTCATCACATAAAAGTAACTTTGGCTTTTTAGCAATCGCACGGGCGATGGTTACTCGTTGTTGTTCACCACCAGAAAGTTGCGCTGGAAAATTATCTAAACGTTCCCCTAAACCCACCGATTGTAAAACATTGGTCGAATCCAACGCATCCGCAACGATTTGCGAAGCCAATTCGACATTTTCTTTTGCTGTTAAATTTGGGACTAAATTGTAAAATTGGAAAACAAACCCGACATCATTGCGTCGATAAGTGGTTAATTGTTTCTCTGAAAACTGAGCGATATCTGTGCCATCAATAATAATTTCCCCTTCATCACAGCTGTCCATTCCACCAAGAATATTTAAAACAGTTGATTTTCCAGCACCGCTGGGGCCTAAAATAACCGCTACTTCTCCTTTTTCCACTTCAAAAGAAATGCCGTCATTCGCAGTAATAGTTGTCTCTCCCATTTGGTAACGCTTGTATTCATTTTTGACTTCAATATAGGCCATCCACTATCCCTTCCCTTCTACATTAAAATAGTAACATATCTGAGAAAACAAGTCTTTCAAAGAAAAGCCTTTTTTGATTTTTTAGCAAATTTACGTATAATAGAAAAGATGGTCCACTTAAATTTGGACTATTGCAAGTATAAAATTAGAGGAGCACGTTATGGCAAACAGAAAGAAGAAACCACCATTTAATTCAACCATCATGCTGATTGGCGCATTAATCATTTTAATTTTAGGCGCGGTTGGCGTTAAAGTTCCTGATGCTTTACAAGATTTATTTAATGTTCAACCACAAACAACCACCCCCTCAAGCACACCAGCACCAAAAGGAGATAATCCTGGACCCATTGAAAATGGTAAAGCCACATTTTCAGCAGAGGAATTAAAGGATAGCTCAAACGGCTGGATTACTTATCATTCACTAGATCGTCTAAAACGAGCGACAGGCGCTGATGCGCTATTAAAACCCGCCATGGTCAATACAGGCACTTCCGCTAATAAAGATATTCGACCAGCTGGTTTCA
Source organism: Enterococcus sp. DIV1758 (assembly GCF_051711985.1). Lineage (NCBI taxonomy): Bacteria > Bacillati > Bacillota > Bacilli > Lactobacillales > Enterococcaceae > Enterococcus > Enterococcus sp. DIV1758. Next base: position 1,169,739 of record NZ_JBIOOA010000001.1, on the reverse strand, counting down.
TTTCAGGAAAAGCTAATCATTCGCGTGGCCACCTAATCGGCCGTCAAATGGGAGGCAGTGGTGATGATCCACGTAACTTAACCACCTTGTATCAGAATCCTGTCAACACTCCTTATATGACGAAATATGAAAATCAGATTCGGGCAGCTCTTGATCGCGGCGAAACCGTTCGCTATCGAGTGACACCTGTATATAACGGAAACGATTTGTTGGCTGAAAAAATCATCTTAGAAGCCAAAAGCCTTAAAACAAATTCACCCATTGATTTTTCAGTAACTATTTTAAACAAACAATAAGGAGGAACTTTCATTGGATTTTGAACAGCTAAAAGAAACATTACCCGATGCAAAACCACAAACATTTTTGCAAGCAATCCTCTCTCAACCTCAAGAAGAGGATGCTGAATTAACCTTCAGTGAAGAAATTGATGAACAGTTTGTCGAAAATTGTAAATTTTTAGCCTCTCCAGAAACCATTTCTGAAACAGATGTGGAACATTGGCGCGAACAAGACTTTTTAGTTGTTGCCCAAAGTTTAGATGGCGATTATCTAGCAGGCACTCTAGAGCAAACCTTTGTGATTCCTAGCTCCCTTTACAAAGAGGATATTGAGCAATTTGACAAGCAATTAATCGATTTTTTTATTGCCTACGAGAACAAAGAAATCACTTCTGCGATTTTACCAAAAGAATTATAAAAAAAGCTTGCGGATAAATTTCCGCAAGCTTTTTCTTGTGTCTTATGCTCGATAACGTTCTACGCCATCTAAATAAGTGGCTGCTAATTCCATGGTTGGTTCTAATACGATAAAGTCAGCATCGCGACCATTTGCAATCATGCCGCATTGATCATCAATTTTACAGCTGATCGCAGGAACTAATGAAGCCATCATAATTGCTTGTGCTGGTGTTGCAATACCCCAATCAACTACATTTTTAATTGCTTCTTTTAGTTTTAAAATACTACCTGCTAAGTTCCCAGTATCCAAACGAGCCGTTCCTTCTGCTACCACAACAGGAAATTCACCTAAATTGTAGTTGCCATCTGGCATACCGCCAGCCATCATGCAGTCTGTAATTAACGCAACGTGATCATGGCCCGCTTTTTCCATCAATACTTCAGCCGCTTGCGGATGTACATGGTGTCCATCACAAATTAATTCAGAGAAAACGTGTTGTAACGTTAACAATGCACCAACCATCCCTGGTTCACGGTGATTTAAGCCACGCATCCCATTATATGCATGAACAAAAACGCTAGCGCCTGCTTCAACTGCCACATCAGCTTCTTCTAAGGTCGCATTACTATGGCCTAAAGCAACAACGACACCTTCATCTGTAACGGTTTCAACAAATTCTTTCACACCATTACGTTCTGGTGCCAACGCAATTTTCTTAATAATTCCGCCTGAAGCTTCTTGCCATTCGTGGAATGTATCAAGGTCTGGATCTCCAAAATAACTTGGATTTTGTGCGCCTTTATGTTCTTCAGTAAAGAAAGGTCCTTCAAAGTAAATCCCTTGAATTTTTGCACCAGGTACTTCTTGGTAGACTTGACCAATCGTACGTGCAACGTCTGTTAAACGTTCTTTACTTGAAGTTAACGTTGTTGGTAAAAATGAAGTTACACCACAAGATAATAAGCCTTCAGACATCACTTTAATGCCTTCTGCATCGTTATCCATTACGTCATGATTCATGTAACCATGAATATGAGTATCCACTAAACCTGGGGCAATCCATTTGCCTTCCTCACGAATAATTTTTACGTCCCCTTGCGGTTCATCTTTTGTATAATTACCAAAGATACCATCCGTAATTTCTAAATAACCAGGTCCTTTAACATCGCTTTTTAAAAAGAACTTGTCTGCAAAGATAAATGTTTTCATCTTCATCCTTCTTTCTTTATTTTACTTACTTCAAAAGTACTCTTAATCAGTACAAAAGTCAAGAAATGGTGTAGACCTTTTAAGCAATTCTGAGGATTTTTTAAAGATTGCCACTTTCCACATTTTTCATTTGTTGTGCTAAGTTTAGATAACGTTCTGCTTCTTCGTGTTTATTCTTTCTCATTAAAACTAAATATTTTAGATTTAATAATTCACTTAAATAATAATAACTATTTTTTTTGCGTGCCCAAGTAATTCCTTGATCCACATAAATTTCGGCATCTTTTTCTGTATAATTTTTGAATAAGAAATCAGCATAATTAAAAAATATTTTCGTTAACTCTGCATTACTGCGTTCATTTGGCAATTGATTAAAATAATGAATACTCAAACTTAAAAATCGTTCTGCTTCTACTCGATTGCCCATGTAACCATAAGTGGCACCTAGACAACTAATTAATTGAATCTCTAAATCAGAAACATTTAATTTATCGGCTTTATAGGTGAAAGATAACCCTTTACGCAAGCTAGCAATAGCTTTTTCATAATCATTTAGAACAAACAATTCACAACTACCTAAATAATAATAATATTTTTGCCAGTCCGTATCTAAATACAATTGTTCTTCAATACGATTTTCCTTTAAATAATTTAATAATAATTGATATTTTTTATGGCGAAAATATTCAGCCATTTTTTCAAATGAATACGTAACAACATGCACATCACCAGATTTGTAACGCATAATCTGATCAACAGTCACACCTAAACGATCACAAAGTTGTTGCATTACGAGGACGTTTGGCAACTCTTCATTGTTTTCAATGCGACTTAAAACACTTTGCGAACAGATGTCTTCTGATAACATTTTCTGTGTCAATTTTCTATTTTTTCTAATTTCTTTAATAACTGCACCTAAAGAATTCATCACAATAGCTCCTATTTATATCGGCCATTTTCCTTGCAAAATGGGGATTTTGTCAAAATATGCGAATTCGCATTATGCTTTTATTGTACTTTATTGCATAATATACTGCAAGAACATTATCTAAGGTTTTCTTAGAAAATAAATAGGTTCATTTTTATTAAAAAGGAGTGTTATTGTATGGCCGAAGAGAAAAAGGTTCACTTCATTTGGGAAAAAACAAATTATTCAGGCTTTGTGGAGAAGGAGTATGAAAATTCTTATCTCATCGTAGTAGCAAATCCTAGTCCTGATATGGAAGAAAAATATACCAACCGAATGATTATTAGTAAAAAAGCATGTGAAACCGCAGAATAGTATTGTTGATAAAACAAGAACTACCAAAAAATAGCTTCGTTAGAGGCTATTTTTTGGTAGTTCTTTTATTTTTGTTTGTAGGTACTTAAAAATTCACGCATTTTATCTGCTGTAGTTTTTAAGTCTTCCATCTTCGGTAAATAAACAATACGGAAGTGATCGGGTTGTTGCCAGTTGAACCCACCACCATGGACTAATAAAATATGATGTTTGTGTAAGAAATCTAAAACAAATTTTTCATCATCATAAATGTCAAATTTGGCCGTATCAATTTTCGGGAAAATATAGAAAGCTGCTTTAGGCTTCACGGCTGATAAACCAGGAATATCATTTATCGCATTGTAAATAAATTCTCGTTGTTCGTAAATTCTGCCACCTGGCAAAAGTAAATCATCGACACTTTGATAGCCACCTAATGCGGTTTGAATGATTTGTTGTGACAACACATTTGAGCATAACCGCATGGAAGCAAGCATATTTAGCCCTTCGATATACCCTTTTACTCGTGATTTATCTCCACTTAACACCATCCAACCGCATCGAAAGCCTGCCACTCGATGTGATTTTGACAAACCATTCAATGTTACGACAAATAAATCAGGTGCTAATGTAGCAATCGGTACATGAACCAAACCGTCCATGACCAAACGATCATAAATTTCATCGGAGTAAATAATTAAATCATTTTGACGTGCCACTTCGACAATTTCTAGTAATAACTCTTTCGGATATAAAGCACCAGTCGGATTATTTGGATTTATAATAACGATTGCTTTTGTATTCGAAGTTATTTTTGATTTTATATCATCAATGTCTGGATACCATTCTGCTTGCTCATCACAAATATAATGAACAGGTGTACCGCCCGCCAAAGAAACAGAAGCAGTCCATAAAGGATAGTCTGGCATTGGCACAAGTACTTCATCGCCGTTATTTAACAAGCCTTGCATACACATGGTAATTAATTCACTCACGCCATTACCAGTGTAAATATCATTAATCGTTACATTAGGAAATTTTTTTAATTGGCAATATTGTTCAATCGCTTTTCTTGCAGAAAAAATACCTTTTGAATCGGAATAACCTTCTGAATCGCGAACATTCACAATCATGTCGCGCACAATTTCATTTGGGGCATCAAAACCAAATGGCGCTGGATTCCCTGTATTTAATTTCAAAATACGTATGCCCTCTTCTTGCATGCGTTCTGCTTCTTCTAAAACAGGACCACGGACATCGTAACTTACGTTATTTAATTTATCGGATTTTTTAAAATTTCTCACACGGACTCCCTCGCTTCACAAATTTATACTCTAAAGTTACGCCAACTATAATGAAAAAGCAATAATAAATATCAGAATTTAATAAAAAATTGATGGTTTTTCCGTAATAAACAAGAGCGTGGGACAAAAATCACTTTGGATTTTTGCTCCACGCTCAAAAACTGATAAACGGCGGGAACAGAAGCAACTCCTTCTTATTTCTCGGAGTTAAACACTTCTGTCCCGACCTCTTGTTATACTAGTTGATGCAGATGATGGGACTCGAACCCACACGGACATCTGTCCACATGACCCTCAATCATGCTTGTCTGCCAATTCCAACACATCTGCATTTTAAGAGCACTTATTTATCCTAAAATAATTACTGGTCTTTGTCAAGATAACAAAGACCAGAATCGTTAGATTTGTTCTTTTTTCACTTGCCAGGACAAACGCCCATGACATTTTCCGCAGACATATCGTGTCGTATCAATTCGTCGTTTTCTGAGGATGACTTCTCCACAAGACTGACATTGGTACTGATGGAAAACTGCTTTTTTCCGTTCTACTAGAGGCGGTGCATAACGGGCACCGCCAGTCTTAGCCAATAACTCTTTAAAGTCCTTATCTTTATGCTGATAGCCTTTGCCAGCTAAATGTAAATGATAGTGACATAACTCATGCTTAATGACTTTTTCCAGTTCCTCTTGTCCATACTTTAAAAAGACAGTTGGATTAAAATCCAGGTGATGCGAAGCTAAATGATAGCGACCGCCCGTAGTTTTTAACCGCCGATTAAATGTAGCTTGATGCAGAAAAGGTTTCTGAAAAAATACGATTGAAATTTTTTCCACTAGCGTTTGAAGCGCTTGATCTGTCATCAAGACTGGTTGAGACTCTTTCATTGTTACTCTTTTCTATCAGCCCGAGGCAACATGGTTAAACTAATACGCCCCTTTTTCAAGTCAACATCTTCTACCCAAACTGTGACTACATCACCCACCGCAACAACATCCGTTGGGTGCTTAACAAATTTAGGACTTAACTTAGAAATGTGGACTAAGCCATCTTGCTTCACACCAATATCGACAAACGCACCAAAGTCAATTACGTTTCGAACAGTCCCTTGCATTTCCATTCCTGGTTTCAAATCTTCCATCGTCAACACGTCTTTACGTAAAAGTGGCGCTGACATCTCATCGCGCATATCACGACCTGGTTGGATTAAACTAGCAATAATATCCGTGAGTGTTTCTGAACCCACTTCTAACTCAGTAGCTAATTGATTCACTGGTAACTGTTTCAATTTTTCGATAGCTTCTGCTGTCCCTAATTCTTTAGAAGCAATCTCTGCTTTTTCTAAAATTGCTTGTGCTACTGGATAACTTTCTGGGTGAATGCCAGTGTTATCTAACACATTTTTGCCATTAGGAATTCGTAAAAAGCCAATTGCTTGTTCAAATGCTTTTGGTCCTAAACGAGGTACTTTTTTGACTTGATTTCGTGCTGTAAAGACACCATTTTCATCACGATAAGTGACTAAGTTTTGCGCCGTTGTTTTATTTAAGCCAGAAATATGTTGTAAAAGTTGAGCACTCGCTGTATTCACATCAACACCAACTTGGTTTACCGCAGTTTCTACAACAAAATCCAATTGCTCGGCAAGACGTTTTTGCGATACGTCATGCTGATATTGACCAACCCCGACTGCTTTGGGATCAATTTTTACTAATTCTGCCAACGGATCTTGTAAACGACGTGCAATGCTGACCGCACTTCGTTCTTCGACTTGTAAATCAGGAAACTCTTTACGAGCTACTTCACTCGCAGAGTAAACGGAAGCCCCTGCTTCATTAACAATCACGTAAAAGACGTCACGCTTCACCGCTTTTAATTGCTCTGCCACAAACAATTCAGATTCACGACTTGCCGTTCCGTTTCCAATAGCTACCATGTCCACTTGATAGTCTTCAATGATCTTTTTAAAGGCTGGACCAGCGGCTTCACGTTTCGCAGCAGTCGCTGGTTTATGTGGATAAATCACTTGAATTGCTAAAACTTTACCCGTTTCATCGACAACTGCTAATTTACAGCCTGTCCGATAAGCCGGGTCAAATCCTAGAACAACTTTTCCTTTAAGTGGTGACTGTAATAATAAATTACGTAAATTTTCACCGAAAATTGCAATCGCTTGTTCATCAGCTTTTTCTGTTAATTCATTGCGGATCTCCCGTTCAATCGCTGGTCCAATAAATCGTTTATAGCTATCTAAATAAGCAGCCTCAATGTATGGAGCAGCAAAACTTGTTGCTTGTTTGCCGATTAGTTGACGTTGGAAATAATCATTAATTTTTGTTTCATCAGCGACAAGCGAAACCTTTAAAATGTCTTCTTTTTCACCACGATTCGTTGCTAAGACACGGTGCGGCACCATTTTGCTAACTGGTTCTGCAAAATCGTAATACATTTCATAGGTCCGCTTTTCGTCTTTTTCTTCATCCTTAACTACGCTAACGTATTGCGCATGTTTAACCATATAATCACGTAACCATGTTCGGTATTTTGGTTCATCGCTAATACGTTCTGCTAAAATTTCATGAGCACCTTGCAAGGCTATCTCGGCGGTTGCAACTTCTTTTTCTTCATTAATAAAAGTAGCCGCTTTGGCTAAGATATCCGCGTTTTCAGGTAAAGAGAGCAACCAATCTGCTAATGGTTCCAACCCTTTTTCTTTCGCGATAGTCGCTTTGGTCCGACGTTTTTGTTTATATGGTCGATACAAATCTTCCACTTGTTGCATTTTTACTGCTTTTTGAATATCTGTTTTGAGTTCTTTTGTTAGTTTTCCTTGCTCTTCAATTAAACGGAGAACTTCTTCTTTCCGCTTTTTCAAGTTTTGTAGATAATGATAACGTTCTTCTATTTCACGGATTTGGACTTCATCTAAACTTCCAGTCATTTCTTTCCGGTAACGGGCAATAAAAGGAACTGTATTTCCTTCATTTAATAAAGTTAAAACCGTTGTTATTTGTTTTGAACGATACGTTGTCAATTCTTTTTGAAGTAGCGCTACTACTTCTTCGTTATAAGCTTCTGCCATTAACTAGATACCTCTTTTCTTATGCATACTTATCTATTTTAGCATATTTTTGCTTCTAAATATAGAAGTGAGGTAACTGATTCGTGCGATTAAGGAATCAAAATTCTGGTTGCCACGCAGGGGTGCGTTTTTGATATTCGATATCTTGGACAATGCCTTTTTCATTAAAAATCACACCATGCACAGAGCCGCCAAAAATAGCACCACCATCTATCCCAATTTTTCCATCACTTTGCCAAAGGTCCGTGGTCTGCATATCACCATGTAACATCGGAGTAATGGTATGCCCAAAAACAATGGTCTTGCCTGTATTATTTTTCCCTTGATGAAAGGGTTCGCGAATCCACAAAAAATCCTTAGGTGCCGTTTGCCGCCAATCTTCCATCGTTAAATCAACCCCAGCATGCACAAATAAGTAATGCTGCCATTCAAAATAAAGTGGTCGTTTTGTTAAAAAATCAATTAACTCTGGATAGCGACTACGGATCATTAAGGCCATTTCTGTTGGTGAGTATTCTGCAGTAGCTCCTGGATGCAAGAGACTTTCAATTGTTTCCTTGCCACCATTGCGAACATATCCTGCAAACCAGTCCTCTGGATTTTGAAGAAACTGCAAAAAATATTCTTCATGATTGCCTCGTAAATAAACAGCGCCGTGTTGCTCGACAAGTTCTTTTCCTTTGAGAAAACAGGCTTTAGAATGCGGACCACGGTCGTTTAAATCACCAATTAAAACTAGCTGATGCTCGACTGGGTCATAGTCTGTGAGTAAGGCATCAAACAAATCTGCTTGTCCATGAATATCACTGATTACATAAACATATGGTTTCATAAATAAGCCCTCCTAACTTGCTTATATTAAGTATACGCTAAATTTTAAAATATTCTCGTAAAATGTTTGGAAATAAGAAACGAAAATAGGACATAAGTCAAAACGACTTATGTCCCACTCTCTAAATCTTAAAATAATCAGTTGAACAAAAGCAGTACCTGCAATTACTCGTTGCAATTTAGCCTTCGAGAGTGATGAACACTTGGAGCTAACTGCTTTTGTCTCTGACTCGTTTGGTTTATTTTTTCTTCTTACCGCCAAACGCATCTTTCATTTTATCAAAGAAGCCTTCTTCTTGTTGTTCAGTTACATTTTGTCCGCCAGCTTTTGCAAAAGCTCGTAGGGCATCCTTTTGTTCTTCATTAAGATTTTTTGGTGTTATTAATTTCACTTTCACGTGTTGATCACCATTGCCCCCACCACGTAAACGTGGCGCACCTTTGCCTCTTAAGCGGAAGTTTGTGCCAGTTTGTGTTCCAGCCGGAATTTTTAATTTCACGTCACCATGAACAGTTGGGACAGTTACTTCGTCCCCTAGAGCCGCTTGGACGAAACTTACTGGTAAATCGTAGTAGATTTCTGCGCCATCTCGATCGAAAATATCACTATCTTCAACACGAAAGACTACATATAAATCACCATAAGGTCCACCATTGGTACCCGCTTCTCCTTGGTTAGCTAAGCGCATTTGTTGACCGTCTTCTACTCCAGCAGGCACATTTACTTTGACAGTATGTGCTTTTTTCTCATGACCTGTGCCATGACAAGTTGGACATGGTTCTTTAATTTCTTTCCCTGTGCCATGACACACATCACAAGTTTGACGACTCATCATACGACCTAATGGCGTTTGACGTTCAACATTGATTGTTCCAGAGCCATGACATTTATGACAAGTTTCTGGATGTGTGCCTGGTTTGGCGCCATTACCGCCACAGGTTGCACAAGTATCTTCTCGATTGTACTTAATCTCTTTTTCGACACCGAAAATAGCTTCTTCAAATTTCAATTGAATTGTATATTGTAAATCGGCGCCTTGTCTTGGTGCATTTGGATCAACAGAACGGCCACCGCCGCCGCCAAAGAATGAATCGAAAATATCTTCGAATCCACCAAAACCACTACTACTAAATCCACCGCCACCGAAACCGCCAAAGCCACCAGCGCCGCCACCGTAATTAGGATCAGTTCCTGCATGGCCATATTGGTCATAGGCCGCTTTTTTCTGTGGATCACTTAATACTTCATACGCTTCAGAAACTTCTTTAAATTTTTCTTCCGCATCGGCTTCTTTGTTAATATCTGGATGGTACTTTTTGGAAAGTTTGCGGTATGCTTTTTTAATTTCATCATCTGAAGCACCTTTTGCTAATCCTAGCACTTCATAATAATCTCTTTTCGTCGCCATTGACTTCCCTCCAACTTTCTTCAAACTTTACAATGTGTTTAGAACCAGCCAAATTCATCGATTGCTTTCGGTCTCTCTGGTTGGATTATCTGTCACACCTTGAATCAGTGTTACTAGCTGTGAATAGGTATTTTCAGCTTGTTTAACATCGTTGTAATCATACCACAGTTCTTTCAAAACCTAAATAGTTTCTTGCTAACTTGATTGTGGTTGATTTTCTCACAAAAGACAAGGGACTGGGACATTAGTCATTGTACTAATGATCCAGTCCCTAAAATCAATTGTTATTGATTATTTGTCATCACCATTTACTTCTTCAAAATCAGCATCAACAACATCATCAGCGCCACCTTGAGCAGCTTCAGGATTTTCTTGTGCTTGTTGTTGCGCAGCTTGTTCGTAAAGTTTTACTGTTAAGTTTTGGACGATTTCATTCAATGAATCACGTTTTGCTTTCATTTGTTCGATATCGTTTGCTTCGATGGCTGCTTTTAATTCATCACGCGCATCTTCTGCTTTTTTCACTTCTTCAGCGTCTACTTTGCCTTCTAATTCTTTCAATGTTTTATCAACAGTGAATAATAAAGCATCTGCATCGTTACGTAAGTCAACTTCTTCTTTACGTTGTTTATCTGCTTCAGCGTTTGCTTCAGCATCTTTCACCATACGTTCGATTTCATCATCAGATAAACCTGAAGAAGATTTAATCGTGATTGTTTGTTCTTTTTGAGTGCCTAAGTCTTTCGCACGAACATTTACAATCCCGTTTTTATCAATGTCAAAGCTTACTTCAATTTGTGGCACACCACGAGGAGCCGCAGGAATATCTGTTAATTGGAAACGACCTAATGTTTTATTATCAGCGGCCATTGGACGTTCACCTTGTAAAACATGAATATCAACAGCTGGTTGATTGTCAGCAGCAGTTGAGAAGACTTGTGATTTACTTGTTGGAATCGTAGTGTTACGATCAATTAATTTTGTAAATACGCCACCCATTGTTTCAATCCCTAATGACAACGGTGTTACGTCTAATAAGACAACGTCTTTAACATCACCAGTGATTACGCCACCTTGGATTGCAGCACCCATTGCTACTACTTCGTCAGGGTTAACTGATTTGTTTGGTTCTTTGTTTGTTTCTTTGCGAACAGCTTCAACTACAGCTGGAATACGTGTCGAACCACCAACTAGGATAACTTCGTCGATTTCAGAAGGATTTAATCCAGCATCTTTTAAGGCTTGACGTACTGGTACTTTTGTACGTTCAACTAAATCACTTGTTAATTCATCAAATTTTGCACGAGTTAAGTTCATTTCTAAGTGCAATGGTCCTGCTTCGCCAGCAGTAATAAATGGCAAGCTGATTTGTGTGCTTGTTACACCTGATAAGTCTTTTTTCGCTTTTTCAGCAGCATCTTTCAAACGTTGTAACGCCATTTTATCGTTAGCTAAGTCAATGCCATTTTCTTTTTTAAATTCTGCAACCATGTAGTCAATGATCTTATTATCAAAGTCATCCCCACCTAGGTTGTTATCACCTGCTGTTGATAATACATCGAAAACGCCATCGCCTAATTCAAGGATTGACACGTCGAATGTACCACCACCAAGGTCAAAGACAAGAATTTTTTCATCTTTGTCTGTTTTATCTAAACCATAAGCTAAAGCTGCTGCTGTTGGTTCGTTAACGATCCGTTCTACTTCTAAACCAGCAATTTTACCAGCATCTTTTGTTGCTTGACGTTGTGCATCGTTGAAATATGCTGGAACTGTAATAACTGCTTTTTCAACTTTTTCACCTAAATAGTCTTCAGCAAAACCTTTTAAATATTGTAAGATCATTGCAGAAACTTCTTGTGGTGTATATGATTTTCCTTCAACATCAACTTTGTAGCCAGCTTCACCCATGTGACGTTTAATAGATGAAATCGTGTTAGGATTTGTAACAGCTTGACGTTTTGCTACTTCGCCCACTTGAATTTCACCGTTTTTGAATGAAACGACCGAAGGAGTTGTGCGGTTACCTTCTGGGTTTGCAATAATTTTTGCTTCGCCGCCTTCTAGTACTGCGACAGCTGAGTTTGTTGTTCCTAAGTCAATACCAATAATTTTACTCATAGTGAATATCTCCAATCTGTATTAGTTTTCTATAATAATATATTTTTAATTAACGTTTGTTATTGTGCAACAATGACCATTGATGGTCGTAACACACGATCTTGTAATTTGTACCCTTTTTGTAGAACTTCAACAATAGTATCTGCTGGGGTTTCTTCAGAAGCAGGGACTGTTTGAACGGCTTGATGTAAATTTGGATCAAAGGTTTCACCCATTGCTGGGATTTCTTCAATTCCTTCTTCTTTTAAAGCCACAGTAATACTTTCTAGCACCATCGAAATACCTTTTTTCAAGCTTTCGCCTTGTTCATCTGATACTTCAATGGCCATTGCTCGTTCTAAATTATCAATGGATGGTAAAATCTTTTTACCTAAATCTTGTGAGCGGTAACGAACTAATAATTCTCGTTCGTTTTTATTTCGATTGCTCATATTAGCAATTTCGGCTCTTGCCCGCAAGAACTTGTCTTCCATTTCGGAAAGCTCTGCTTTAAGATTTTCGATCTCTGTTGCTTCAACTTCTACTTCAGAAACGCCAGCAGCATCAACAGCTTCCATTTCTTCTTGTAATTCTTCTTGCTTCTCTTCTTTTTTACTCACTTCAGCAACTTCCTTTCTCTTTATGCATCTACTTCTTATCCTAACAAGGTTTGCTTAATTACCTAAAAAACGGTAATAGTCACCTAGTTGTGAAGCTAGCTCATGTCGAAACGTGTCTACCAAACCGAATATTTTTGAATACGGCATACTGGTTGGTCCTAGCAGGGCAATTGTTCCTTTGCCATGTCCTGATACTTCATACGTAGCAGTGATCATGCTCATATCTTCTAAGAGATTGTTGCCAATTTCTGAGCCGATACGAAAAACAATTGGATTTTCTGTTGTTGCAGAACCATTTAATAAATGCGTCAGCTCATCAGAATTTTGCATAAAGGAATAGACAGATTTCAATTGTTCAATATCTTGTTTGATGCCAAAATCTAACAAATTCATGCGACCACCGACAAAGACTTTTTCTTCAAAGGCATGTCCTAACATCTCATCGAATAAGTTCATCATTCCTTCTGGCGTTTGGAAATAGCGATGTAAAATCATCGGAATCTCCGTCCGCAAACGATGATAAACGGTCAACAAAGGTTGTCCAACCAACTTATCATTGATGATTTGTGTCATTTTTTCAAGATCTTGGCTAGAAACAGCGGCAGGAATGGCAAATACTTGGTTTTCAACATTGCCTTTATCTGTCACTATAATAGCAAGGACTTGCCGATCATTCAAAGGAACCATTCGAAAGCCGGTTAATTTCCGTTCTTTCACTTCAGGTCCTAATGAAAAAGCAGTATAACTTGTCAATTCTGATAGAATTTCAGCTGATTGTCGAATAATATCATTAATCTCATGAAATTCTTTTCCAAAAGATTGACGGATCCTTCTAAGTTCGTTATCTTCTACTTGTGTTGGTTGTAAAAGATGATCCACGTAGTAACGATAACCAGCCATTGAGGGGATTCGCCCTGAAGAAGAATGGGTCTTAGCTAATAAGCCGTATTCTTCTAATGCTTTCATATCATTACGAATTGTGGCAGAACTAGAGGCAATGCCATCCTCCATCAATTTCTTAGAACCGACAGGTAAGCCCGTGTTCGTGTAATTTTGGATGATAAGTCTCAAGATATTTTGTTGTCTTTCTGTAATCATCGTTATTACCACCCTTCATTAGCACTCTTAACATCCAAGTGCTAACTACATATACTAATATAACAAGTCCTTACCTTTTTGTCAAGGGAAATACGCAACTTTTTAGCACTCTTCGCACAAGAGTGCTAATCGCTGCAAACCACCTTCAAAAACCATCAATACCAACTTTTGTAATAAAAAAATCATCGAAATGCTTTGTCACACTTCGATGATTTTTTTATTTTTTTACTCTTTTTCACTTAACAAAAATGCTTCAAAAACATTATTCCCCACAAATAGTCCTTTTTTCGTTAAACGTAAGATATCTGCTTCTTCAATTAATAATTCTTCTTTGATTAAGCGTTGAATGACCTCTCCATAAATTGCTTCAATTGGTTCATGAAATTTTTGTTGGAATTTTTGTTTAGAAATGCCTACTTTTTTACGTAAGCCTAAAAATAGCTCTTCTTCTATTTGATTTAGACGAGTTAATTCTTCGGTCTCCACAATTGGCAATTGATTTTCTCGCAAGGGTTTTAAATAATGTTGGATTGGGCCGTGATTTTTGTAACGAGTTTGTCCAAGATAGCCGCTGGCACCTGCACCAAATCCATAGTAGTGGTCATTATTCCAATAAGCTAGATTATGCTGGCTTTCTTTTCCTGTTAAAGCAAAATTACTGACTTCATATTGGTGACGTCCTTTTTTCTCCATTGCTTCAATCGTTTCGTCAAACATCTGTGCTTCGATTTCTTCTTCAGGCAGCTGTAACCGTCCTTGACGAACCCAGTTCATGAACATTGTTTTATTTTCAAGAATTAATGAATAAAGCGAATAGTGCGGCAAGTCCAATGCTAAGGATCTTGTCAAAGTATCGCGAAAACTTTCCAATGTTTGTCCAGGTAAAGCATAGATTAAGTCAATACTGACATTGGTAAAATTTTCTTTCTCTAAAAATTTCATTGTTTCATAAACATCTGCAGCGGTGTGCTTGCGACCGATTTTTTTGAGCAAACGATCATCAAATGTCTGAACGCCCATCGAAAGACGATTGACGCCATAGTTTTTCATGACTTGTAATTTTTCTTGGGTTAAATCACCAGGGTTTGCTTCCACCGTAAATTCATTTCGGTCATCAAACGTTAGCTGTTCACGAATCCCTTTTAGTAGCACATCTAACTGTTTCGCTGATAATGAAGTTGGCGTGCCTCCGCCAATATAGATGGTTTTCATTTCTTGTTCTGGATACAATGCTTGCGTAAGTTGAATTTCTTTTAATAAACTCTGAATATATTCATCAACTGGTTGTCCTTCTAAAAAGACCTTATTAAAATCGCAATAATAACAAATATGCTCACAAAATGGAATATGAATATAGGCCGACCGATCGAACATCGGCGTTGAAGTTGAAAGTTGGTTTGTTTTGGTCATTAGCTCGTTTTATCTCCTTATTACCAAAAAGCTCGTTCTTTTTGGAAAGTCTCTACTAGCCATACTAACTGTAAATGACAAATAAATCCATAAAAAAATTCGCACAGTCACTTTAAACAACAACGAGGAGCTGTCATAAAAACCGACACCTCCTCAACCTTGAAAGAAAAGTAAAAAAATTTTTCTATTCTATATATAATAGTACAAATCAGTTACAGTAATTGACCGTAACGTTTGACGTATAAAACTTTAATGAACGCAACCAGTGCCAAATAAGCAACAATTGTCGGGATTAAATACAAGAAATAGCTTGGTGATAAACCGACAAATCCTAGTTCTGCACCGAAAGCGGTAAAGGGTAAAACAGTTCCGAGAACAATCCCTGCTGTAGTGACTAACGTCATAATTCCAGAAGCACTACTTTGAAGGAAAGGCATCTTTTCTGTTCGTAGGAAATGCAAGACGAGCATTTGGGACCATAAGGACTCAATGAACCACCCTGCATGGAAAATACCAATAAAGAGCAATTGATCTGCTCCATTTAATTCAAAGAATGAGCCACCTAGGATAGCCGGACACACAATGAAATACATAAATAAATAGGTAACAATATCAAAAATAGAACTCGTTGGGCCAAACCAACGCATAAAATTACCAATTGATTTTGGTTCCCATTTTTTTGGTTTTTCTACGTATTCTTCATCTACTTTGTCCCAAGGAACTGACATGCACGAAGTATCGTAAATTAGATTTAATAATAGCGATTGAATCGGAGCAATCGGTAAAAATGGTAAAAAGATACTTGCTGGGATCACGGAAAAAACATTGCCAAAATTAGAACTTGCTGTTAATTTGACGTACTTCATCGTGTTCGTAAACACGCGCCGTCCAGATAAAATTCCTTTTTCCAAAACCATTAAATCTTTTCTCAATAAAATTACATCCGCCGATTCTTTCGCCACATCGACAGCTGTATCAACAGAGATTCCCACATCAGCAGCACGCATTGCTCCAGCATCATTTATTCCATCACCTAAAAAGCCAACAGTTTGACCATTTTCAGTTAACGCATTTACAATACGAACTTTTTGGTCAGGCGTAATTTTGGCGAAAATATTATACGCTTGAACGGTTTTTCTTAATTCTTCTTGGTTTAATTGTTGAAGTTCATTTCCTGTAATAATTTTTTCGCCAGCCAGACCAACTTCTTTACAAACAGAATGCGTCACATATTGATTGTCCCCCGTTAATACTTTCACAGCTACATTATGTTGATGCAAGGCGTGAATAGCTGCCGCTGCTGTTTCTTTTGGCGGATCCAAGAAGGCAAGATAACCTTGTAAAATCAACTCTGATTCATCTTTAGTTGTATACTCCCATTCAGCCGCTTCGACTTTTTTATCGGCAATTGCTAGAACGCGCAAACCATCTCGATTTAAAGCTTCAACGTCTTTGGTAATTTTTTGACGTAGCGTCTCTGTTAAGGGCACAATTTCGCCATTTAAAAGTACCTGTGTGCAGACCAAGAGCATTTCTTCAACCGCACCTTTGGTAATTAAGCGTGTTTCTCGAGTTTTAAACTCTTTGATAATCACGCTCATTCGACGTCGATTGAAATCGAAAGGAATTTCATCTACTTTATAAAAATCATCTGATTGTATATCACTTTCTTGCGTCGCCGCTTGAATAACGGCGTTATCCATTAAATTACGCAAACCTGTTTGAAAATAACTGTTTAGAAATGCTAAATCCAAGACTTTTTGATCTTCTTGGCACCCAATATTATAGTGGTATTCTAAAATTACTTTATCTTGTGTTAAGGTACCTGTTTTATCCGTACAAAGTACATCCATCCCGCCAAAATTTTGAATGGCATTGACATTTTTCATAATCGTGCCTTCTTTAGCCATTTCTCGAGAACCTTTGACTAAATTGGTTGTTACAATCATGGGTAACATTTCTGGTGTCAAGCCGACAGCTGTGGCAATCGCGAACATTAATGCTTCCACCCAATCGCCTTTTGTTAACCCATTAATTAGAAAAACAGTTGGCGTAATGACCAACATAAAGCGAATCAGCACCCACGTTGTTTTATTAATTCCTGTTTCAAAACTCGTCTGCTGCTGCTCTTCTCCGTTATCAGAAGCCATCCGTCCGAATAAAGTTTGATTACCAACTTTAATGACAATGCCCAAACCAGTGCCACTAATTACATTTGTTCCTAAAAACAAAAGATTGTCGTATTCTGTATCAATTTGATCACTATCTTTTTGATGAGTCGCGTGTTTTTCAATGGGAAAACTCTCTCCAGTCAAGGATGATTGGGAAACAAATAAGTCCTTAGATTGGATTAAACGTAAATCGGCTGGAATCATATCGCCAGCGGATAGTTGGACTAAGTCGCCACACACAACTTCCTCAATAGGAATTTCCATTTGCTTCTTGTCACGAATGACTGTCGCTGTAACTTTAATCATATTTTGTAATTTTTCAACTGCATTGCTTGATTTGACTGATTGGACAAAACTCATCGTGCCGCTTAAGATGACCATCGCTAACATAATTAACACGCCAGTAACATCTTTTTCCTCTGGCGCAGCATAGACATATTCTGTAAAGAATGAAATCGTGGCTAGTGCTAATAACACCAAAGTAAACGGCGTGATATACGATTTTACAAAAAGTCGAAGCCGTGAAGCTTTTTTTTCACTCATAATTTTGTTGCGGCCATAACGTTCTTGTAATTCTTCAATATCTTGGTGTTTAATACCATCCCAAGTTGAGCCGAAACGTTGTAAAACTTTTTCTACTTCTGAATGGGCAAACTTTTTGTAACTATAGTCATGGCCCAAGTGACGCATTTTCTTTTCCATTTTCTTTCACCTCATTTATCTGTTGTTGACTTGAATTGACGATCGGTTCATCTTCCATTTTCCTCACCCTTTCCACAAAAAAAGACACGCTGAAAACTCAACGTGTCAAAGAATAATCGTTCTTATCGTTGAGCTTTAGCACTATACAACGTAAAAAGCGATTGCTTTTAGCTACCTTAAGAAAAGCCTTCATTCGACAGTTCCTGTTCTACCCATTGGCGTCTCTCGACATTTTTGGGCAGTAGCCTATGTTTGTATAGGAGCCTCACCTAACAAATCTTATTTAATTACAACAGCAAGTATAATTCTTCCATGAAAAAATAACGATATAGAAAAAGTTTTTAGTAGATAACTTTTTGTCCATTAAGTAACAAAAAGAAAAATAATCCGCTTATTTACTATGGTTTTCTGGTATGATTCGTATTTATTCATAGAATCATAACTGGTTAAATTAATCTAAAGACCGTCAGATAGCCTTGTCGAGAAGCTTTTCTTCTGCTATTTTTTGTATAGTTAAAGAAACGGCGGTGAGGAAAATGAAATTACAACAACTAGAATATTTTATGGCAGTTTCAAAGTATGCGAGTTTTACTTTAGCTTCTCAAAAGCTCCATACGAGTCAACCTTATTTAAGTACCCAGCTCAAGGAGTTGGAACGTGAATTAGGTGCTTCATTAATTTTAAGAGACAAGAAACATTGTCGGCTTTCTCCAGCAGGCGAAGTCGTCGCCAAGCGAACAGAGATGATTTTTGCACTCATTAAGGAAGCGCAAGAAGAGATTAATGAATTAGTGACCCAAGGATCGACAACGACCATTCGGATTGGAACAAACTTAATTGATATAGATAAAGCATTTGGAGAAGTCTTGTTGTTATTTAATCAATCCTATCCGTATGTAAGTATTGATTTTAAGTATTATTACGATCTTGAAACAGCCTTGGAAACAGATTTAATTGACATTGGGATTGGGATATTTTTGGATACCTCGATTCCATTAGAGAAAGAATTAATTTATACAGAAAGCTATCTCCTTTGTGTCAATAAAAATCATCCTTTAGCCCATGCCGATAGCGTAACGATTGACGAAATTCGTTCTTTACCTTTTGCTGCATATTCCGATCAAGTATATGAAAAAAAAGTGTTTAAACGTTGGGAACGTAAAATCAATTGGGAAAATCGGCAAATCGTCATCGAACTTCCTTCTCTTCATTTAGTCTTAGACATGGTCCAACGAGAAAAAGCCTGTAGCATTCTTCCCTATTCACTCACTGATGAACTAAACAGACGTAACTTAGTTGGTATTCCTCTGGAAGATAGTCCAGAACGAGCCATCTATTTAGTTCAGAATAATCATCACGGACATTGTGAAGCACACCGTTATTTATTCGAACAATTACGTTATTTATTCTAGGAATAGAAAAAGGAGGAATTCCCATGGAACTATTTCGTTTACATTATTTTTTAGAGTTATGCAAAGTGAAACAATTTACTAAAGCAGCCGAAAATTTAGCAATTTCTCAAGCTGCATTAAGTAAGCAAATAAAAATTCTTGAAGCAACGTTAGGCGCTGAACTTTTTAATCGCCAAGGTCAAACTACCACCTTAACACCGGCTGGATTAATTTTAGAAAAATATTGTTGGCGCATCACCAATGAGTTGGTCTCAATTGAAGAAGAGCTAAAAGAAATTAATCATTCTTCCAACCATATTTATGTAGCCACTTATCTCTGTGATTTAGAATATAAATTGAATGACTTACTAATGACAACATTAACGGATCGTTCATCCAACTTACAAGTCCATACTATTATTACAGAAAATATTCTTCAATCCTTGGAAACAATGGATGCAGATTTTGGTATTTCCTTTGCTGACTTACCATTACCTGAACATATTGGTAAAATTGATTTATTTACAGCAAATTATCAATTCATTTTAAGAAACGATCATCCAGCTTTGGCCAAAGCCACGACGGAAGAAATTTTAAAAGAACTAACAATGTACCCCTTCGTCCGTTTAAATACCGAATTTTCCGAGCAAAACAAATTAACCAATTGGCTAGATACTACGTTTTCTAATTTTTCTCCAGAGAAAGTCATTCAAGTGGATACTCTTTCACTTATTACTCATTTGGTGTCTCATTCCGATAGTTTCGCTATTGTCCCCGAATACACAAATATTCAACTTTTAGACAATTCGATCCATACACTAACTTACCAAGAACTACCTAAACGAAACATGGCAGTTTATTATTTAAAAGAACGTTACATGAGTCGACAACTTCAACAACTTTTGGCTGAATGCCAAAAACAATTTCAATAGTAAAAACCAAGACTAGAGCTTGTCGGCAAGCGAGTTCCAGTCTTGGTTTTTATTTGTGTTTTCAGGTAGCGGCTTCTCTTCCTTTGACAAATCCTAAAGAAGTGATAGCCATCACTAACGAAGTGCCTCCTTGACTTAAAAACGGAAGCGGAATACCTTTTAACGGCAACAGTCCAATCACCGCACCGATATTCTCCACCGTTTGAAAAACCAGCGAAAAAATGAGGGCGACACAGATGTACATACAAAAACGCGAATTGCTCCGCAAGCCAGCTACTAAAACTTGATAAAACAAGTAAAAATAGAGAAAAACAACGGTGGCACTGCCCACAAAGCCCCAGGCTTCCCCGATAAAAGTAAAAACCATATCAGACTCACGAACAGGAACATACACTTCAATCCCATGTACACCCTTGCCGAATAAACCACCCGAACCGATTGCCAATAAGCCTTGTACTTGTTGATAGGAGATTTTATCGACATAATCATAGGGATGAATCCATGCTAAAATTCGATCCAATTGATATTGTTTAAAATGTAAAAAGAAGAGTACTTTGTGCCCCCACTCTGTAAAGACTAACAGAATCAAGACCACGCCTAACGTTGCTAAAGCGCTGAAAATAATGATTAAAATTTTGCGATCAATTCCTGAAATAACTAAAAGAGATAGGATAATCGTTACGAAAACAAGGGATGTCCCAAAATCTTTTTGTACCGCCATCAAGAAAAAAACAGGGACACTAACCGCAACGATTTTTTTTAGAAGTTGCTTGTCTGAACGCCATTTATCGGACCAGTCTTGTTGCTCATGTTGGACAATAATTTTTGCCAACATTAAAATAAACGCAATTTTCGCAATTTCTGATGGCTGAAATTTAATAAACCCTAAATCTAACCAGCGCTTTGTGCCCGTCAATAAATACATTCCTTTGTCATAGGAAAAATACAAAGCACTCATTAAGATTAATGAAAACCCATAGAAAAAAGGAGCTACTTTCCAAATAAACTTCTGTGACAGCCGACTAGCTAAAAACATGCCTGCATAGCCAACAAAAATAAAGAAAAGTTGTTTTAATGCTGGCACAGTTCCATCTTTTCCTTCATTAACGGCAATCCAATATTGCACACCAGAAGATAAAAGTGTGAGTAAAAAAATGGGCAATAATAAATCATAATTAAGATGTAAGTTGAATTTTTTTGTATTGACCATTTAACTGCCGCCTTTCGTTTGCAATAATTTTAATGACGATTCCTAATGCCACTGAAAAGATTAAATAACTTGTCCCACCGTAACTAACAAACGGTAAAGGAATTCCTGTCATTGGAATCAAACCCAAAACGCCACCAATGTTAATCGCCGTTTGAGCTAAAATCAAGGTCCCGACCCCTAACAAAAACAAGCCGTAACAATGATTTTTTATTACACAACTACTCCGCAAAATCGAGGCCGCTAAAAATAACAAAAGAAATAGCAATAGTAAGCCGCCAATCAGACCAAGTTCTTCCACAATCACCGCAAAAATAAAATCGGTTTGACCTTCTGGCAAGCCACCTTTTTTTACCATACCATTGGCTAGTCCGGTGCCCCAAAACCCACCGTTATACATTGCTAAATAGGCCATTGAAGGCTGAAATCCGCGATCATGAAAGGATAAAAACGGATTTTTCAAAACAACTAAGCGGTCATACACATGCGCAAAAAAATGTGGTAAGTACTGGTGATCCCCTAGAAAAATAATTATTTTAGAAAGAAGCGCCGCGCTAGCAACGACAATCCCCGCAGCAATTACACTAAATTTTGCATGAATACTTGCTGAGAAAATCAAGACACTGCCAATAACTAAAATAAGAATAGCCCCGCCAACTTTGGGTTGAATCAAAACTAAAAATGCAACGACCAAAACAAACAGCCATTGTTTTCTTAACTGCTTCGTTGTCAAGCCATTTTCTTTTTCACCTAAATAACAGCTCAAGTAATAAATAATCGCAAAATTACAAAGTTCTGATGGCTGAAATTGGATTCCAAAGAGAGAAATCCAACGTTGTGCGCCATTCGCTGCTACACCAAAAAAAGGTAGTCGAACCATTAACAGTAATAGTACCGAAACTAAAAGCAGTCCAATCGCAATTTTTTTATTAAATAACACTTCTAGTCGAACTTTGTAAATCACGAACATTAGCACCCAGCTGAGACACATAATAATGCCTTGTTTAATAAACACAGCAGTGGGCTTCACGCCTTGCATCAGCAAGTCATAGCTACTGGCGCTATAAATCATTAACGCGCCAATAATACTTAATATAATAAAGGTCAAAAGAATTTTTGTTAGACCTAAAGTACGTAGATTCATTCTCTCACCTCTATCTTTTTCTAATTAAATCAATCTTACCAGTCTGAATTAGAAAACAAATAGAGAGTTTTTTATAGAACTATTACTAAGCTTACATAACAAAAAGTAGCTAGACTTGGTTCATTTCACCTAGTTTCGCTACTTTTAAAAAAAGACATTTATATAATTTTTGTGTGTTGCTCACATTTCTGATAAATTTTTCCAAACTTATCTCTTTCTAAATACTGATAATCTACTAAATACCGTCTCAAAAGTGCATAATCTTCATAGATTTCTCTAAGTCGCTGATTGACTTCTTTTTCCGTATATTCTTTCCCAAATTCAAATTGGTTGGCCACACGTTGAAACACTTGGACTTTTTTCGCATTTTTCTTGGGAATAACCAGCAACTTTCATTCTTTAAAAAAATTTTCAACCATGTTTATTCTCCTTTTTTTGTTTTGACTATTGTTTAGAAAATTGATGATTCAGTTTTTCTTTCTGTTTATCGGTCCATTTGCCAGCGACTTCATTGACAATTGTTTCAGCAAAATCACCTACTTTTTCTCCCGTAATATTTTTGATAGGTGTTCCGTTAGCAGCTCCTTCTTCAAACAAATCAAGTAAATCAGTCAACGCATTGAACATATTGGCTCCGCTATGATCTGAAAAATGCCATGCATATTTTTCAATTTCTTGAAATACTTGTCGATACTCTGCTGGTAATGCTGCAATCCGTCGTTTATATTCTTTGTACTCTTTTTTATCCCCAATAACTTTTTTGATCAACGCTTTAAAATCTGACATGCTCTATCCCTCCATTTTTTTCATCTTGTTTACTTGTTTTGAAAGCAACGTCCAACGCTGCCAAAAATCAGCGAGTTCTGCTTCTCCTGATGAGGTTAAGCGATAGAACTTCCGCATTGGTCCTTTTTCTGAAGGCTTTTTTTCAGCTATAACCCATTGATTTTTTTCTAAACGCAGTAAAATCGTATAAACGGTTCCTTCAACAATTTCAGTAAAACCTTGGTCATTTAAAATTTTTGTAATTTCATAACCATATGTTTCTTTCCTTTGGATGATGGCTAAAACTAAACCTTCTAAAATGCCTTTTAGCAACTCTGTCTGCTTCACTGCTTTTCCTCCCTGAACTACTCTTTATTACTATGTACCACTACATAATAATACTGAGTACCGGTTCTGTCAACTACTTTGTAATAAAAAGTAGTAAATGAGCGTGGAGCAAAAATCCAAAGTGATTTTTGCTCCACGCTCAAAAACTAATAAACGGCGGGAACAGAAGCAACACTACGCGTTGCTCCGATCTCAACAACTTCTAAGGTGTTTTCTCGACATGCGTC
The DNA here is from genome assembly GCF_051711985.1 of Enterococcus sp. DIV1758. Lineage (NCBI taxonomy): Bacteria > Bacillati > Bacillota > Bacilli > Lactobacillales > Enterococcaceae > Enterococcus > Enterococcus sp. DIV1758. Next base: position 1,145,853 of record NZ_JBIOOA010000001.1, on the reverse strand, counting down.
TCGTCACAGTACAGCCTTCAAAAGAGCTACAGCTCTAAGAGTTGCGATGTTTCACTGTGAAGCATGAACAGATGAAATCATCGTACCTACTTGGTGAAGGTCCTTCGGGAATAAGCCGAAATTGTTGAGAATCACGAAGAACGTAGTGATTCGATGATGGACAATACCTACTTCGCAGAGCTCCGATCTCATCAATCTCTAAGTGATAAATCACTAAGAATTGAAGGACTTGGTCTCCAAAAATTATAAAACAATTTTCGGAAATTCCTTCTTATTTCTCGGAGTTAAACACTTCTGTCCCGACCTCCTTATTATTCTTTATTCATTTATTCCGAGGTCTGCTTCAAAGGCTTCTAATTCTGCAAGGTGTGTTTCTGGATAAGCAAAGCATGTTGAAAAATGCCACTCCCCACCACTTGTACCAAAATAACCTGGCAGTAATTCCAAAGCCAATAATGCTTCTGATGTTTCTTTTTCCGGTAACGTAATCTGAAAAGTAGTCGCTGGAACAAAACCGAACTTCTTATAGTAAGTTGGATGGCCCAGGATAATCAATCCGCCGATGCCTAATTCTTTGGCCTTCTGCACAGAATGCTTAATTAACGCTGAGCCTACGCCCGTGTTCTGTGCTTCTGGATGGACACTTAGCGGCCCAACGGTCAAAACAGCCTTCTCTGTATGATCAGGTAATCGTAGTTTGGCTTTTGAAGACATAATATGACCCGTTAATTTTCCTTGATCAGTTTCTGAAACTAAGGACAACTCCGGAATAAAGTCGGCACTTTCTCTTAATAAATGCACGATAAAATGCTCTGTGGGACGCCAGTTTTCGGTCAAGTTTAATCCCTTAAACGCTTGATACGTTAAACGTTCTACAGCTTGATACTCTGCAGGTTTTTCTTCACGAATCTTCATTATTTGTCCTCAGATTGTTGGAAATAGTCAGCCGTATCTCGTTCATCTTGTTTTAATTGGTCGATCAAGGCTTCAGCCCCATTGAATTTCACTTGGTCACGTAAATAATGATTCCAACGAACCACCACTTGTTCACCATAGATGTCTTGATGGAAGTCCAAAATATAGACTTCCACGGTTAAATCGCGGCCTTCTCCAAAGGTGTCATTATGACCAATTGAGCCCATGCCAACATACCATTTGCCACCGACTTCGATTTGCACAGCATAGACGCCAATTCTTGGTAAGCGCACGGTGCTTTTCACTTTGACATTAGCGGTCGGGAAACCCAATAAACGGCCCCGAGCATCGCCATGGACAACTGTTCCTTCTGTTTCATAAATATATCCTAACAACTCCGTGACCTCCTCCATTTCGCCGGCTTCCATTTTTTCGCGAATTCTTGTTGAGCTAATTTTGGCACCAGTCATTTCTTCTTTTGGTACTGTCACCACTTCAAAACGGCCTTGCGCATAAGTTGGTAACTGTTTGACTCCAGCGATTTCTTTAGGACCATACGTATAATCAAACCCAGAGACTGCCACTGCACTATTTAAATTAACGATATACTGATCGACAAAATCTTGCGGCTTTAATTGAGCAAACGCTGAAGTAAATTCGACAATATATAAAATATCAACGCCCAAGTTGGCCATTAGGCGTTCTTTTTGTTCCAAGCTAGTTAAATATTTCATATTTTCTGGTAAAACTTTTTGAAAAACGATTGATGGGTGTTGGTTGAAGGTCATCACAGCTAACTTCAAGCCTTTTTCCTCCGCAATCTTTTTGCCTGTTTCAATTACTTTTTGGTGGCCTTTGTGAACACCGTCAAAAAAGCCTAGGACCATCACGACTTCTTCATTAGGAATTTGATTGGGTTCATAGGGATGATGTAGTTGAATAACTTGCATGTGCAAAAACTTCCTTCTTTTTTATTTAATTGTTCCGTAGAACTTTACTTGGTTTCAATAATTTATCATGCGTTGGGTGTGGCATGTATAAACTAACCACTTGATTTTGGTAAAATAAGGCAACTAAGGATTCTGGCATTGCCTTTATTCCTAATTCTTTTTTGTGCAAACGCATGCCATTTTTTACTTTTTGATACAATTCATCTGATAAATCAATTCGTGGGAATTGTTCTACTGCTGTCTCAATGGGCAATAGGCATTGATCGATTGTTTCAGCAGCCATTTGTTTGGCTACTTCTTCTAACGTTAAGCATTGCGCAGCTTGCAAACCGCCACTTGCCGTTCTCGTTAAATCCGACATATGGGCAGGATAGCCTAATTTTTTGCCAGTATCCACTGATAGTGTCCGCACATAGGTTCCTTTGCCACAGACCACTTTAAACCGCCAACTTTGTGTATGAGCGGATTCGTTAAAAATTGGTTCACTAGTGCGTTCAAATGAATAAATCATAGCTTTTCGTTGGGGCCGTTCAACTTCTTCCCCGTTCCGCGCATATTCATATAAACGTTTACCATTGACTTTCACCGCAGAAAACATCGGTGGGATTTGTGTGATTTCACCTGTCATTTCGGCCATTGCTTGATCAATTTGTTCAGTTGACAGAGGTGTTGTAACTGGTTTTTTTTCAACAATTTCGCCACTAACATCTTCGGTTGTCGTAGCAAATCCAAGTGTAATTTCACCTTCATAGGTTTTGCCAGAATCTACCATGTATTCGATCACTTTCGTTCCTTTGCCAACGCAGATGGGTAAGACCCCTTCGACATCTGGATCTAACGTACCACCATGACCAATTTTTTTGGTATGTAAAATTTTTCTCAATTTAAATACGCAGTCATGACTTGTCATGCCACGTTCCTTCCATAACGGTAAAATGCCGTCCATTATAGTTCCTCCAGTTCCGATAATACTAACTTTGTCATTATAGCATAAAAGTACCTAGCTTCGCAGTCTCCATTGCTTATTCCCTTTGGCAAAATCTCTGCTAAATGCAAAAAAAGCCACAAACTCTGATAAAAGCAGAGTTTGTGGCTTTTTTTAGCTAGTAAATGATCCCCATGTATTCTGTGCGTTGCCATCGTTTGGTCCGATTGGCAAATAAATTCTCGCGCCTGTCGTATCTGTTCCACCAATGAAAACATACCCATCTGCAATATAAAACGCATCGTAATAAAAGCGAGTATTTTTGGGCCAGATACCATAAATGGGTGCTGACAAACTAGGTTGTCCTGCTCTTAAAACAATGCCTTCGTCCACACCAATTAGAAATGATTTCTTCGTTTGCGGGCGCCAAAGTTCAGCAATGTCGCCGTCGTTCACATAACCTAACAAATGTCCGCTATTTTCAATACGGTAAAGGTTTTGTCGGTCCGGTAATTTCGCTGTAATTGTTCCTACCTGTGTCCAAAGTGCCTCTGCTGATAGATGTTCATTGATTAAAGCATCTGGTGTTGGATAGATTGAAGTGAAACGAATTGCTTGTCCTACTTGATATTTTGGTGCATTAGGTTTACCCGGCTGAACAATGACAGTCTCACCTGTTTCAGAAACGCCCGTTTGTAAATCTTGTGCCAACTGCGCTTTACTAATCCCCCAACGCGCTAAATAACCATAAGGATCTGTATGATCTCCCCACCAATTTTTTGTAATCCAATCATGAGTGACTATTCCATAACCTGTTCCATCGTCCAGCGAAAAATCAGCACCAATGTTCTGAGCTAAATCACGGGCCAAATTAACATAGGCAGCATAATCTTTTTTAAACGTCGCCGCATTATTCGTTCGAGCCAATTCGATTTGCGCATATGCTTTTTGGTTAGCTAAAGCACCTGCGCCATATTGAATTTGACCAGCAGGAGCTAATTGTTTCACTCGTCCACCAGATCCGACAAAATATGAGACATAAGCATTTGACCAATTTCGTTTCATATAGGCTACTTCATTGTCTAAACTGTGTGGTCCTAGGTTCCGCTCGTTTCCTGATTCATGTAAAACAATTAATTCATTGGTTGCAGAGCCTGGAAAATAAGTAAAGTTGATTGGATCCGCTTCGATGGTGTAAGCGCAAGCTGTCATCGGAATCGTTAAACTTAAGCCAATCACTAAAGCAAGTTGAATCATTAATTTTTTAAACATAGCATGCTCCTTTCTTAAAAAAGCCATGAAAGGAAAGTCAAAATAACTTCCCTTTCATGGCTTAACCCTGCAGATAAATGGCGAGACAGAAGTAATTTCTTCGGCAATCAGCCGAAAGTTCTACGTTTGTCCCGACCACTTCTACTTAATCATCTTTATTTTTTAACTGAATAAATAACTCTTTTAACTTTTTCGGCATAGGAATAAAGGTCGCAATGTTTTCAAAAAAAGAAAGTCCTTCGTTCGCAATGTAAAAAATCAGAACCATTTCCCGAATTGGCAAATTGTTCCCCACAACTTTTTCAACACGAACCGCTACGGCAACCACAAATAACATCGTCACTTTTTTCGCAATTCCGAGCATACCAATCCGACTGGACAATTCTTTTGTGGCGATTGCCTTAATCCAACCTGTGATGAAATCGACAATAATTAAAAAGAGGAAGACATCCAACAATTGATCTAATCCACCTAATAAACGTACGACAATCCCACCGAAAATGCTTAAAAGCATTGTTATTGTGTTGAGATAACGTTCCATCCAAATCACCCTATTTTGATTAGCGTAGCAGATTTAATTCCTGTACTGTTTACTTCACCCATATAATTTGTCTCAATTAATGCAGAAAGTTGGTCTCCTTTCTTAAAATTACGTATGACCATTCCAAGTCCATCTTGACGATTTTTCCAGCTGGTACCCCCGAGTCCCCAAAAACGATCTGTTGGACCACCAGCTCGTACACCATTAATAGCAAAATTAAAGTACCAATAGCCATTTACCGTTGTTGTAGGCTGTACCCAAAAGTGTACAATTAAAATATACATTCCATCTTCTTCAATAACTAAACGGTTGTTATTTTTATTTAAATTAGCAAGTTTTGCTCGTTCGTCAATGTAAGAAAAATCACTACCAAATCCTACTTCTTTATTGTTCATATTTCCAATGACTTTTGTAAAACTACCTTCTGTTCCGTTTATACCTACGAGGTTAAACTTACCTAGACTAACTAAGGGAAGATTTTTGAATAGAGGAGCTTCGGAAAAATTCTTCACCCCAGCAATCTCTTGATCACCTGTTTGTGTCACAGCTTGACCTTTAATCGCTTCCGCAACGTTTTTCGGATGCATATATTTACTCGTTAAAGTTCCCGCGACTGCTTCGCTGTCTGATGCGAAGCCATAATTTTCTACATTGCCTAGCCCCACTTGTTCAGCGGTTACTTGGTGCGGATTATCCTGATTTTCCACATGGGTATTGAGTTGCTCTGCCTGAACAAAACCACTCTTCGCTAAAACCGCTTGGGCATCAACAGACAGACCAATATGAAGTCCCACGTAATCAACTTCTACGCTGGCTGGCGTCACCCCATTCGATGAATCTGTATAGCTCATTAAATAAATGAACCCTTCATTTGTGATAAAATTCTGATCATTGATTTGAATTGAAAAATCGCCGAACTCTTTTGCTGATTCTTGGATTTGAGTTACCCAATTATCCGTAGTTGGTAAATACGTAGCGATTTTAATCGTTTGATTATTGGGCGCAGCGGCTTTCACACGTTGATTAATCGTAAAAAATTGAACGTTCTGGCGAATAAATGCCACCGCCTCGTCAGTTGTGAATGTTTCAAACATTTGTGGAATTAATTTTTTAGCGGCTTCAACGAGATTGAAGGCTGCTAATTGTTGCGGAATCACACCGCTTTGGGTGGAACCTGTTTTCACACCCTCATCATCACGGCTGGCCATTTTATTGTAGTCCGCTTGGGAAACTTCCTCCCAAACGTCTGTTGGCTTCTTAAGAATTTTAGCCGTAAAATCAGTGGAATAACTGTTTGCATTGGTGGCTGTATTGCCGGCCGTTTTACCGTTAAAGTCTAACTTCAATTTGACAGTGGTTGGCTTAGCCAACAAAGAAATGCCATCTGCTTTTGTCATACGGTCATTCAAATCAATTTGAAGACGATTCGCTAAGGTAGCTTGTTTGATGCCTTGTGTATCTGTGCGTGCTTGGACAATTTCTGGATTACTATCACCTGCTTCTGCTACTAATTGATCGAAATCATTTCGCAAAGTATCAAATTCTTGTTTATTATTATTTGCCGTTGAAACTGCATTTCCTGCAATCGTGATTGCTGTTTTGGCATTGTTCATCGCTTGGTTAGCTGTTTCATTTGCTTGATTGCCTGCATCGGTGGCAATTTGTACGGCTTCTTTGCCAGCTTCATCTGCGATGTTTTTCGCTTCAGAAATTCCATTCGTTAACTGGACTTGGTAAGCATCAACTTTCTCAGCTGATGCATTCGACTGATCCAAGATTGCATTGATTTTAAGGCGACCTTGATTCAGGGTATCTAATTCTTCAATATGTTCTACTGACATTTCGTCACACTCCTCTAGTTTTCATTATTTTATTAAAACTGGCCACCCAATTGGGATTGAATATACACACGACAGATGACCGAAGCATCCAACCATAGTGGCTGATGAGAGAAAAATTGAAGCGTGTGATTGCCGCGTTCGATTTTTCCATCTGTTGTTTTTCGTAAATAACTCAAAATGTTTAGCCGTTGTTGTTTCAATGATAGTTGGGGTAATTTTTTGCCATCCACTACCAAATCAATGTTCGTTACAGAATGCGAAGGTCCTTTAGCAGTTGCCTTGAACGTTAATTCTGCGGTGTTTACATAAAGAATGTCCTCGTCAAAGTATAAATTCAGCTCCACTGGCTGTGTCTTGCTAAGTTCTCCTTGTATTGAACGATTTAAAAGTGTCGTCGCCCCTTGTGCGTAAGTTTCGCTAATCTCTTGTTTCCGACTGAAAGCTGTCATGGTACTATGAATTGTTTCTTGCAGATTTCCCAACTCTAGCTGAATGTCTTGGGGGGCACCAAAGACATCTTTTTTACTTTCTTTTTTGATACGAAGGTTGACACTCCCAAATTCATTCGTATTAATCATGATAACCGTACCCAACCGCAAACGATCGATTGCCAAAGGTTGATCTGTTAATTTAATTAAATCAGCTGCAGTCACTACCCAAGAAACTTGTGGTTTGGTCCATTCTTCTAACATTCGCAAAGCATTTTCCTTTAATGCCTTGGGATCAGAAAAACGCTGTTCTACCCAAATTGACTCCAATAAACCATAGCGGTCAATTGCGGCCTTGTTCTCTAAATACGGAACCCCTTGATTGACCGAGCGAATATTGACTTTGTTAACACCTTCGCCTGAACCTAATGGATAAATCCGATTGATTAGCATCTTGGGATTACGTTCTATTTCAAATCCTTGCATGTTGTAACCTTCTTGAATTCGCGCAACTGCTTCTGTTGGTGGTTTGACTAATGAAAGTTCAAAAGGATAGACCTCTGTATTCCATTGCCAAAGATATTCCTCTTCGAAATCGGCTGGGATGCTAAACAAAGGCTCGACTAGCCCATTTTCATTCTCCCATTTATAGGTTAATCTCCTTGAAAAATCACATTTTTTTAAGACCCAATGTTTTGTTTTTTGTTTATTTAATAGAAATTGAATGGCCTCTTTCGTTGTTTTGTTTTTAATTTCGTGACAACCAAAAAGGACAGTATCACCTAAGGTACATAATGCTTCTGTGGCAGAGTAGTGAATTTGATTATTGTTCGCATCTTTCTTAATTGTGGTTGGCATCACGCGATATAAACCAATATATTCATTCTCATTGTCGGTCAGTTCCACCCATTGCATTTCTGCAATAAATTCATTTTTAGGATCATCTAGTGGCATGGTAAAATCTAAACTGCCAATTTTGTTCTCTATTTTTTCATAACTGACTTGATAGGCATTATCCAAGATTGCCGTATATGTTCTTTTCAAATCCAGTGCCATTAACATTTAATCACCCTCCTACACAAATCGGTTAGGATAGCGAATCGTCAAGCGGAAGTCGCTATCTTTGGCTTGAATATACAGCGGTTCATTAGGATATAGATAAAAATCGTTCATTGGTCGAATCATCGGTGCACCATTTTTTGTCAGATAAAAATTTTCAGTATCAATGATAATTTCCGAACGATCAAAATCTCCTAAGTTAATTGTATCGTTCCGTGTTTTAATCCAAACACCACGTCCGGTTCCTGTTAAAATAATGGTCGGTTTGACTTTTAATCCTTCAACCGTAGGATAAATTTCAATTGGCCGAACTTCTTTGCCTAAATCCCCCATCGTGTAAGCCCGATTTTGAAACGTAATCATGGTTGATCCCCAATAGGCTCCACCTTCAATTAAAATTGGAAAATCAACTGCACCTGAGCCTGTATTCCCCATTAAGTAATTCGCTTGAAATGTAATGGTTGGCGAACCCCACATCACACTAGTCGCATCACTCCGCGTGTATTTATACGGATCAGAAAGCAATAAAGTAAAGGTGCCTGTTACTTGGTTAACACCTTCGGGTACATCACTCACTGAAGATTTACTGCCAAACCACAGCATTTCCGGTTCATCGTTAAACCAAATAGAAACGTCTTTTTCCGTAAACAAAGCAACGTTTAAATGATTAAATGCATCTCGAAACGCTTCATTATTCACAGCTGAAAGGCGATATTTGACTGTTAATTCTCGTTCTGGAATCCGCGCATAAACGTGACGTTTACCATCACGAATCCCTAATTGATAGCTTTCAATTTCGCTTGGAACTAATTCTCGTCCTGAAACTGATAATGTTTGATAACCAGGGATGACTTTTTCTAAAAATTGGCCGTTAAAATTCAACGCTTCTGAAGGAAGAGGCGTTGAATGAGTTGCTTGATTGGTATCAACAAATTTATACATGTTATCCTCTCCTTCCTAAGCGGTTATTTTGTTTCACTTGTTGTCGTTGTAACTCCGTTGCTAAATAAGGCGCCGTAGTTGCTGCGACAACTTTTCCATCTAACGTTGACTCTACTGTCACAAATAATGGTCGATTGTATGCATCATTTTCTAAACGATGGTCAATCGTTGCCGTGAAGTTTCCTCGACCAGCTAAGTCCAAGGCAAAATCATTTAACAGCGGTAAATCTAAAATAGAAGCCATTGCTCTACTAACGGCTGTTTCGCCTGCATAAATCCCCGTGGCAATCGTGCCGCCGAAATTCAATTTATGCAAATCAGATAAGGGACCTTCTTTTGCTGGTGAAAATGGTAAAAAGTTACGAATTTTACTGACGACCCCATCGATTGCTTCTTTGGCTTTTCCAATTGCGCCTGTAATTCCATCAGCAATCATGCCGACAATATTCGCACCGGCATCGGTGAATTTTGAAAACCAACCTTGGATTGCTTGCCAAGCACCTTCAATTACAGAACCAATGGCATTTTTTACCTGATCGGCTGCATTGGTAACCCCATTTTTGATATTTTCAACTAACTGTCCGCCAGAAGCTAATAGTTGACCAAAATAAGAACCAATCTTCGTGATCATTTGTGAGATTAATGTTCCTGCTGCGGACAACAAGGCACCCAATAGACTGAGTGCACCATTAATTAAGGCTTGAATCAGTTGAATCCCAGCACTTAATAACTGTGGCAACGCATTGATTAACGCACCCATTAAAGCGGTAATTAGCGTAATTGCTGCAGTAACCAATTGCGGTAAAATTGAAATAATCCCTTGGATCAAAGCCATTAGCAATTTGACACCTGCGCTGATGATTTGTGGTAAGGCACCAATTAAGGCATTTACCAATGTCAAAATTAAGGTAATAGCTGCTGCAACTAAGGTTGGTAAAATCGAAATAATCCCTTGAATTAACGCCATTAACAATTTGACACCTACGCTGATAATCTGTGGTAAGGCACCTATCAACGCAGTCACTAACGCTAGAATAATCGTCAGTGCTGATTGAATTAACTGAGGTAAAATCGTCATAATCCCAGTGATTAATGCCATCAAAATTTGTAAACCAGCAGTCAAAATCAACGGTAACATAGTAACAAATGCATTAACTAAGGCCGTGATAATTGAAACACCTGCTGTAACTAGCATTGGTAACGCTGTGACAAAAGCTGTCACTAATGTAGTGATGATATTAATCGCTGCAGTTGTAATTGTTGGCAAGGCGGTGACAATCGCATTAACTAAAGTCATTAATAAGCTCAAACCAACTTCTATCAACATTGGTAAGACTGTTGTAATCCCCTGAATCAACGTAGTAATAATTTGTGTTGCCGCTTCAATTAAGACGGGCAAATTGGCAACGATCGCACCAACAATTAACGTAATTAAACTAGATAACGCGGTTACGATGCTTGGAATAGCTTCTGTTATTTTCCCGAGAATACTGGTTAAGACGGTTGTAAAAAGTTGTATAACTTTCGGTAGATTAGCCGCAAGCATTGTTGTAACCGATGTAATCGTGTTACCTAAATTATCAAAGACTTGGGTAATACCACCCGCACTCAAATCACCGGTTTTCATCCAGGCCGTCACGAATGAAACAATCAAGGAAATAATTAGACCAAACGGCCCAGAAATTCCTAATGCAGCCAGTGCAACTTTTGTCAGAACTTTTACCAAAAGACCAACCGCTAAACCAGCTTTGTCAAAGGTACCACCAAATTGCCCTAATAAGTTACTACCTAATTGCAAACCGCTGGCAAAAACGCCCGTTAGCACACGACCAATTGTTGAAAAAATAGTCGCCATTTTCTCTAAGCCTACTGCAAAAAATTGTTTAAAAACTGCCATTACTTGCTGAAAGGCCGGCTGGATCTGTTGTAGCAATCCTACCAATTTGCCAAACGCCGCTGAAACAGCTCCTTGAATGGCACTAGCTAAGCGATTGATACTATTTCTAAATGTTTCATTGGTTTTATAGAAATAAACAAACGCTGCTACAGCTGCTAAAACGGCTGCTACAATTAAAATTAATGGTCCTCCACTTAAGGCACTAAAACTAGCACTTAGTTTTGATAAGCCACCACCTAACTTCCCAATGTTTCCTTGTACAAGAGCCAAACCAGCACTAAACTGTTGAAATTTTTGCTGAGCCATCGTTACCATAATCAGCATGGGCCCAATGGCGGCTAAAATGCCCATAATGGCAACAATAAAAACTTGGACGGGTTTTGGTAATTTGATAAATAAATTCACCAAAGCTGTAATGCCTTTGACGACTGTGATAACCACTTGAACCAAAATTTCCATTCCTGGAGCCATCACGCTTTGAATCACTTGTGCCGCCGCTTCAAATGATTGATTCATCTGAGTCAATGCCCCTTGCAACTCGCCTTGCAATGAATCAGAAATCCCTCCTGCACTAGCCATAATCAGTCCTTGCATTCCTTGAAATTCGCCACTGACCCCAGCACCGACGCCCATAGCTGTTTTTAAAACGTTCAGCATAGGTAAGGAAACGGCACTAGTCATGGCCGTCCCAAAGCTCAGCATATTATTTTGTGCATTAGTAAAGCCATCAGAGGTTTCTTTCCCCACTTTTTTAGCTGCTTCACCAGCTTGTTCAGCAGAATCTGTTAACGCTGTGTTCATTTGATCTGCTGCCTTTGCTGTTTCGTCTCCTGTTTTTTTCACTGTTTCTCCAGATTGTTGCATGACGGTTTTAAATGTGTTCATGACAGTGGCTGACTGATTGACACCCGCACTAATTTTCCCTAAATATCCACTTAATAAGGCATACTCACCGCTCATACTTTTTAATGCTTGTTGGACACCTGCAAGGCTTTTCTTTGCCTCCGATAACGGCGTTTTTTCTTTGTCATTCTCCATCTACTCTCCTCCCTTCTCGATAGCGGCGTAGACGCTCTGCCACAGTGGCAAGTTGCGTTTTTTTCCGCTCATTTAATTTTGTTCGTTGTGGCTGGTTAGCTGCCAGAACTTCAGCAACTCGTTTTTCATAATCATAAAAACTTTTAAAGCTTTCAAAAACGGGTTTTCCTTTTTTGTTTGTCGCTTGCGCTTTAACATTTAAGTAGGCAAGCTCGTGCCTTTTCCGCTCTTCATCTACTTCTGCTAAATTAAAAGCAATCATTCGTAATTCAAATTCAGACATGGTCATCCGATCCACTTCTTCAAATGAGCGACAGCCTAAGTAGCGAAAAGCAGAAAGAGCGATGTCGTGATACACGTCATCGCTCGTTTTAATTAGTTGGTCGCTTGCGCTTCTGCTTTCTTCGCTTCTTTGCTGAACTGATCGATCATTGGTTTTGTAAGAGGTTGCTTTCCCATTTCTTTAAGCAAATCATCTGAAAGTTTTTTGACATCTTGGGTCATTAACCATGCTTCAATTTCCGACTTACCTATTTTTAATTGCCCACTTTGTAAAGCTTCCATGATGTCAACTAAGATTACTGGATTGTATTGGCGTAAATAAATCATTGCTGAACTGATGCCCATGCCGAATTTGGCAGCGCCATTTTCAATTTGGTAACGTTTATCTAATTCGCGAATCGCGCCAATCGTAAATTTCACTTCAATTGTTTTTCCGTTAATCTCTAAATTCATTTTTTATCCTCCTAAAATTCAACACTTTTTGATTATTCGCCAGGTTGTGGTGCTTTCTCTGGAACGGTATCTTGGAACGCATATTGTGCTTCCGCAATAATATCTGCTTCTACTGTTGCAAAACCATCTTGTGGTTTGCCATTAATAGAGGCTTCTGTTTCGATTTCTACTAATTCTTCTACATTGGCTGGTAAACTCCATGAATTTACATAACCTTGGGCATAAATTGCTGGATATTTACCTTCCGCATTTTTTTCACCTTTTAAATCAACGTCCCAAAATTCCATTAAGATGCCATCTTCAACTGCGTCTTTCATGTATAAATTTTCATCATCTCGAGAGGCTAAACCGCTTAACGATAACGTAACTTCTAAACCAGAAACAGCATTCGCAACGCCATCTTTTGTTTGCGTACCGCTCGATTCACGTGAGAATTCCCATTCATGTTCAATTTGAAATAAGGGTTTCATTGCTTTCTTTGTCGCTGCTTCATCCAAGCGACGAACTAATAAAATACGGTCTTTTCCTTGCATAACTTCTCCCATTGATAATTCCTCCTAGTAAAATTGCATGTGTAATGGTAGTACAGCATGCCAAATTGTTTTTTTCATTTGTTTGGTATCTTTTACCATTTGTGCTTTGACTTCTTGATGTTTGATACCCCAATTAAAATGAGCCGTTCGTTTTAAGTTACTAGTTGCCTGCCGTAAAATCGTTCCTTTAATTGTAGAAATTTGTTGTCGTTCAGATAACGCACCATAAACATGCATTATTAATTCAATCTCTCCCAAAATAGCTGATTTAGTTGGCTTAGGTAATTCTTTACTATCACCTAAGTAAACAAATGGCTGATCTGGTAAATCTGTCGGCAGTTCCTCTAGCAACAAAAATCCTGACGTCTGGCAGATTGCAACAAGGGCTTCATATAACTCTTGTTCCGCTTCATTCATTTTTAGCGCCACCTTTCCATTCAAAAAATTCAGGATTGGTTAACAAATTGGCTCTCTTCTAGTCAAAATGAAGGATCTTGAAAGTAGCCGGCATTTTCTGCTCCTTCATAGCTGACACAAGAAAGCAGTCAAAATTATAGAATTCCGTGTCTTCATTTTTTTGGTTGCCTCACGTTTATCTATCTCTTTCGACACTATTAATTTACCATGTTGACACCTGAAAAAATTCCACGCTTTTTCCATTTTTACATCCCTAGTTCATCCGCCACCGCTTCAAAGAAATGATTTCTTAATTTATAGGCTTGGCTTTTACTAATAAATAATTGCTGGGCAAGTCCAATTAATGTTAAAGAGGGCCGTTTTTTCATATATAGTTCTTCAATAATCACGCGCGTTTGTTCATCCGCTTCAGCTAAACAATTTTTGATAATGTCTCGATTTCTCTCTAAATTCCACAGACGACGATCCATAGCTATCGTAATCGCCATTCGTTCGGTCACTACAGAGTGAAGTCCTTGTCCTCTAATACCAGCATTTAAATCTGCTTCTTGATAAGGGTGCCGTAGTTCTTCTTCCCGTTGACGGATATATTCATCTGTTTTATAAAAGTCTGCTAAAATATCTTTGATATAATTAAATGTTGACGTACGCATTGGTTAATCTCCTTTACTTTTATTCATTTAAAAGTGTTAATCGATAAATAAAATAACACTCTTTCGACATGTCTAAGCCGTGACGAATCGCTTCATCTGAATAACCGAGCCAAATTAAATAGAGATACTCGCTTTTTGTAAACGATGCGGCCTTGATGGATTGGATGGGTCTTGATTGATCCATCGACCAATTACCGATTGCTTGTCCTAATTCTTGAATTTCCTGCATAATAAGTTTATTTTTTTGACTTGCCCAATCGGGATATTGATTCATTAGTTGTAAGAGTCGTTTTCTTTTTTGTGCTTTTTCGCTTTGTTGCTTTGAAATATCTTTAAATACAACGCTTTTCATTTCAAATAAATCTTTTTTACGTTTTGTTAAATTACTCATGTTTACGGCCTTCTCTTTCACCAATTAGATAACCTAACATCAGTGTCATTGTCCAAAAGATAAACCCAATAATAATTGTTAACATATTTATTTCACACTCCTCATTCGTTTGTCTGTTGTGTCTTTATATTGGAAAACATAACCACTGGCGTGCTTCATTAGACGAGAAATAATGCGTGTTCCATAGGCCTCCACCAGTTGTTTTCCAGAAAAATTAGTAGTAAAAATAGTTGCTTTATTCTGTCTAGCTTCTAAAATTCGGTTTAAGATGTCATTGTTAAAATCCGTACTAACTTTATTTTTAATTCCTAATTCAGCACCTAAATCATCTAAAACCAAAACGTCTGCTTTTTTCATTCTAGTAATATACGCTTGAGCCTTTGCTTGACTTTTGGCCGACTCATTCATGGACATTTTTAGTTTTTCTAATAACTCAGAGTAGCTGACAAATAAACAATACTTTTGATATGCAGAGCGTTCTAAGACTTCAACTAAAATACTGATAGCCAAATGACTTTTACCAACACCAGGTTTCCCTGAAAAAATAACGTGGATTGGCTTTCCTTCAATAATCGCTGAAACTGCTGCTAAGGCCCGTTCTTTTGCTTGTCTTGTTTCTAATTCAGTGGTTTGGTAATTGGTTAAGCGACATTGCCGTAGCGCATCATCAGCAATTAAGGATCCTTGATGAAAAAATTTTTGTGTACGCGCCATAAAACTCTCTTGAGAACGTTGCTGAGTGGCTTCGTGTTCATGTTTTTTTAGCATTTTATACCCACACGACCAACAAGTTGGGGCACAACGTTCTGTACCATCTTTATTTTTTTGTTGCCAAACATATTGTTCACTGCCACATTCAGGACAACGGTCTTCAACTTTTTCTAACAATTGACTCAATAGTATTTGAAAAGTTTGATCTGTCGCATGCATACTGATTTCCTCCTTTCTTTAAAAACCTAACTCTTGATATTCTTCTGTCATTTGCAGCGCATGCTCCGACACTTGTTTTTTATCATTTACTAGAACTTCATGTACGGATAAATAATTTTGTTGCTCCCAACTTTTCAAAATAGCATTTACATAGCCATAATTCCGTTTATTTCGATCGATGGCAATTCCTAAAGCATGCAAGATTAATTGGCATGCTTCCTCTTGGCTAGCCCCTTTTTGCATAAAATCTTGCAACCAATACTTAAAATCTTGGCTTGTTTTTGAGGCCAGTGTACCAAAGCCGTTTTCCTCATAAAAATGATAAATCATCTTTAAACAATCGTTTTCTGAACTACTACCTTGACTCTGACCTAACTTAGACTGGACTATGCTTTCCTGTGGTAACCGTTGGTAGTCAGCTGGTTGACCACTGACAGACGATTCTGCTTTAAACGTATAAGCTTTGCTATTTTTTTCAACAATCTGATTTTTCTCTTCTTGATACAAGGTTGGTTTGTAACGATCACTGCGAATATAATTATGAATTTTCCAATGTTTGATAACGATCACACCACTTTCAAATACTAGAATAAATTTTTTAACCATTAGCAATTTTAGATCGTCTTCCCCACAACCGACCATTCGCTGCAATTTTTTGGGATTATTGATAAATCCATCATCATCGGCACGCATCGCTAAATGAAAATACAGAGCCTGACTTGATAAGGGCATATCTAAAAACGCATCACTATCAATAATCGTTTTTGCAAACATGCGTCGTTCTGCCAATCCGCTTCTCTCCTTTTAACTAAATTATTGTTACTCTGTCAGTAATTCCATGAGGCCAATCATACCAATCACGATGGCCCCAATTTTTATTGAGACACTGCTTATTAATAAAATAATTGCTAAAAGTAACATATCCGACAACGTTTTTTTATAGTTCCGACTCATTTCTTCACCCTTTCTACAAATATACGGTTTTCCGAACAAATTGCTTAAAAAAATTTGTTCAGTTAACCGAACATTTGAATGGCTCTATCTTAGCACCAAATATTTTCACTGTCAACTCGTAAGTTCGGTTTTATGAACCGGTGATTTTAATTGCGATTGTTACTTGCCTTCTCTAAACAGGTATAGTATACTTTGAGGCAATAGGAGGTTCGGAAATATGAACATTTTTGCTATCCGTTTAAAAGAGGCTTTAACAGCCAAGAACATCAAACCTAGTGATTTAGCGAAAAAAACTGGCATCGGTAAATCTTCAATCAGCGATTGGCTAGCTGGTCGTTACGAAGCAAAACAAGACAAAGTTTATCGCATTGCAGATGCATTAGACATTAATGAGGCCTGGTTGATGGGGCAAGAAGTTCCCATGGAAAAAAATGCCTCAACTATCGACCGCATTTATAAAAAATTAGAGCCCCAACGACAAGCCATCGTTTATCAATTTGCCGAACAACAATTACACGAACAACAAACGCAAGCAGAAATTCTCTCATTCCCTCGCCGTGACGAAATGACACTGGCTGCCCACGCTGGGGATCCAGAAAAGATATTTTCAAAAGAAGAAATCGAGAAAATTCACGATTACTTGGATGAAATTGATGCCAAATATCAACAATCGATTTCTTCTGACAAAAAAGAGGATTAACTTCCCATCTACTCTTTTTATTAAGTAATGGCAGGTGAATGGTAAAGTGAATGATTATGAAAAACTCGTCAGTTCCATTCAAAAGGATGTGACGGTTTTAGAAATTGATTTATACAATCAAACAGGTTGTTATGGGTTGTATCGAAATGGCAAAATTTATATTGAAAAAACATTGAGTACCCGTCAAAAGAAGAACATTTTAGCCGAGGAATACGGGCATTATCAAACATCCGTTGGCACTATTTTAAATCAAAATTGTACAGAAAATCGGAAGCAAGAGTTGAAAGCTCGCAATGTGGCCTTAGAGCAATTAGTTACATTAGACGATTTAATTCGTTGCTCTGAAGCTGGCTTAAGTAACCATTATTCTTGTGCTGAATTTTTGGAAATCGATGTTGAAACATTAAAAAATGTGATTACGTACTATCGACAAAAGTATGGCGCCACTTATCTTTATAAAGGACGGATTTTTGAATTTAGGGATTATTCTGTGATGGTATTAAATACTGGGTTAACTTAAAAAGCATGGAACAAAATCAATAAGGATTTTGTTCCATGCTTAAAAGTATTCTGGAAAATTCAAGAGCGGTTTTTGTACCAATGGTTAATATGTCCGACGCCAAGCATAAGATTTGGGACAAGTATGAGGACGAATATAAATGACGGCCAAAATCCGATGAACTGAATAATATGTTCCCGCATACTATGTAGTACAAAGAAGAAAAGAAAAAAGTACAGGGAACTCTTGCCTGAACCCATTTCTTTTAAATAACGATCTCCATTTTTATAGAAAACAACAATTCTTTTCATCTTTGCACCTCCATGACTATTTTATCAAGAAATCATGAAAAGAAAAAGCACACCATTCGTCTGGTGTGCTTTTTCTTTTTAATTATTCACCTTGATTCAACTTACGAATCAACTCATCAATGTGATTTCCGTATTGGACAGATTCGTCTCTTTCAAAAATCAACTCTGGTGTTTTATACAAGGTTAACCGTTGTCCTAATTCTTTACGAATCAGTCCTTTGGCTTTGTCTAAGCCTTGTTGAGCTTTTTGTTGTTCGGAAGCTAAATCAGATAACAAGCTGTAATAAATCGTTGCTTGTTGTAAATCACCGGTCACACGAACATCTGTAATAGTGATGCCTTGGACGCGTGGATCTCTGATGCGTTTGTTCAAGATATCATTCACTTCACGCATGATTTCTTGACCTACACGACGGTCACGATAATTTGCCATAGTGTCTTCCTCCAATTACTAAAATTATTGTTTGATTTCTTCCATAATGAAGCCTTCAATCGCATCATCTACACGTAAATCATTGAAGTTTTCAATCATAGCGCCACATTCAAAACCAAGTTTGACTTCTTTCACGTCATCTTTAAAGCGTTTCAAGCTTGCTAATTTACCTTCATAAATAACAATACCATCACGAATGACACGCACGCCACTATCGCGGCGAATAAAGCCTTCTGTAACATAACAGCCAGCGATTGTGCCAACTTTAGATACTTTGTACAATTCACGAACCGTCATTTGACCCGTAATTTTTTCTTCAAATTCTGGATCTAATAACCCTTTCATCGCTGTTTCGATTTCTTCTAGGGCTTTATAGATAATACGGTGTAAACGAATATCAACTTCTTCTTGTTCTGCTTGTTGTTTCGCTTGTGGTGTTGGGCGAACGTTAAAGCCGATAATAATCGCATTACTTGCTGCGGCTAAAGTTACGTCGCTTTCATTGATGGCCCCAACTGCCGCGTGAACAATTTTCACACGAACGCCTTCTACATCAATTTTTTGTAAACTTGCTGAAACGGCTTCGGCAGATCCTTGTACGTCTGCTTTGACAATGATATTAACTTCTTTTAATTCGCCTTCTTTTAGACTTTCAAATAAGTTATCCAATGTCACACGGCTACTTGCTGAACGTTGTTCAAGTAACGCACGTTTAGCCCGTTCTTCCCCTGCTTGACGTGCTGTTTTTTCATCTTCAAAGACCACAAAACGATCACCCGCTTGAGGAACATCATTTAATCCGGTAATTTCCACAGGAGTTGCTGGTCCTGCTTCTTTATCACGGCGGCCCATGTCATTGGTCATCACACGAACACGTCCATAAGTATTACCAACAACGATTGGATCACCAACATGTAAAGTTCCTTGTTGAACGAGTAATGTCGCAACCGGGCCTTTACCTTTATCTAAGCGCGCTTCAATCACTGTTCCAATTGCTTTTTGCGTTGGATCAGCTTTTAAGTCTTCTACTTCAGCAATCAATAAAATATTTTCCAATAGCTCATCAATGTTTTGATTGAATTTCGCTGAAATATTGACGAAAATCGTATCTCCGCCCCACTCTTCAGGAATTAATTCATGTTCACTTAATTCTTGTTTCACATGATCAGGGTTCGCACCAGGCTTATCAATTTTGTTAACTGCTACAATAATTGGCACTTTTGCCGCTTTGGCATGGTTAATCGCCTCGATTGTTTGTGGCATTACTCCATCGTCCGCTGCAACAACTAAGATGGTAATATCAGTGATGCTGGCACCACGCGCGCGCATACTAGTAAAGGCCGCATGTCCTGGTGTATCTAAGAACGTAATTGGTTTGCCATCAATATCTAACTGATAGGCACCAATATGCTGCGTGATTCCGCCCGCTTCACCTGAAGTCACACGAGAATGGCGCAATGTATCTAATAATGTTGTTTTCCCGTGGTCTACGTGTCCCATGATTGTGACAACAGGGGGACGTGTAGTTAAGTTTTCTTCAACAACTGCTTCCGGTTCGAAGAATTTATCAATGTCCGCAATATCAACTTGGACTTTTTCTTGCGGTTCCATACCATAGTCCACAGCTAATAATTCAATTGTATCTTTATCTAAGGCTTGGTTTTGGTTAACCATGACACCCATCATAAATAATTTTTTGATGATTTCCGCTGGTTCGCGGTGGATTTTTTTCGCAATATCCGCCACGTTCATACCTTCTGTATATTCTAAAACATCTGGTAATTCACGGAATTTACGTGCTGGTACTGCTGGCTTCGCTGATTCTTGTTGATGTTTGCCTTTTTTCCCTTTTTTGTTGAAACGATTGCGGTTTTGGTTATTAAAGTTATTCCGGTTATTACGATTTTGACCGCCACCAAAATTGTTGTTACGGTTTTGGCCGCCACGGTTTTGGTTGTTCCCGCCATTGTTATTTTGGCTTGCCCGATTTTGATTCGTTGTAGAACCGTTATTGTTTTGGGTATTGCGGTTTTGATTGTTTGTATTTGTTTGATTGCTACGGTTTTGTGTGTTGCTTTGGCCGTGACGATTTTGGTTGTTGTTGTTTCTTTGTTGTCCATTCGTTGATTGATTGTTTGGACGATTTTGGTTATTTCTTTGTTCACCAGGTTTATTGTTCATTGGTTTCTTATTGGCTGGTTTATTTTGTGTTGTTTGTTGCTTTTGGTTGTTTGTTGCTTTTGATTGAGTATTTACGGTACTTCCTCCTCCGAATGCTTGACGAAGCTTTGTTTCTTGCTCGGAACTAATTGCGCCCATATGGTTTTTAACATCCATACCTAATTGATGCGCTTTATCGACAACGTCTTTGCTTGCTTTATTCATTTCTTTTGCTAGTTCATAAATTCTTTTTTTTCCCATGCAATCACCTTCCTAACCTTTTAGTAATTCCTTGATTTTGGTGGCAAATCCTGCATCAGTTACTCCGATAACCATTCGTGGTCGCCCAATCGCTTGGCTGAGCTCGAATTGACTGAACAGTTCGCTAACAGGAACATTATAATAAGAACTTTTGTCCTTGATTTTCTTTCTAGTATTCTCACTGGCATCTTGTGCAACAAACACAAATTTCGCTTTGTTTGCACGAATATCTTTAAGGGTTAATTCCTCACCTGTGACTAATTTACCGGCGCGCATTGCTAAACCTAAAAGGTTCAAAATTTTGGTTTTATTTTCCATCGCCAAACAACTCTTTGCGGGCTTTTTGATGTGTTACATAATCCAATAGTTCTTGATAAAATTCATCACTTAATTTTGTTTCTAAGACACGATCAAGAATTTTTTTATCCCAAGCTTTTTGGACTTCCGCAGGATCCAAATCAACGTAAGCGCCACGTCCAGGTAATTTACCAGTTGGATCTAAGGCCACTTCACCTTCTTTGGAGCGAGTAATTCTGACTAATTCTTTTTTCGGTTTCATTTCGCCTGAAACAACCGATTTACGCATTGGAATTTTTCTCTTTTTCATTTTTTCACCCTCCAAAAACGTTATTCTTGTTCAGGTAATTCTTCTGTAATTTCTGCTTCAACAACTGCTTCTTCAGTAGCCAAGTTTTCGTAATCATCTGCCGTCATATCTGAATGGATAATTGCTTCATCCATTTCTTCTGCCACTTCGGCAACTTCTTGATTGGCTTGTTGTTCATAAAATTCAGCCATATCAGATTCTGATTTGATATCAATTTTATGGCCCGTTAATTTAGCAGCTAAGCGCGCATTTTGACCACGTTTACCAATTGCTAATGACAATTGATAATCAGGTACAACGACTGTACATGCTTTGCTATTTTCTGGATCAAAAATAACATCTAATACTTGAGCTGGATTCAAGGCATTACTAATATAAATAGCTGGATCTTCGTTCCATTCCACAATATCCATATTTTCGCCTTTTAATTCATTCACAATCGCTTGGACACGTTGGCCTTTTGGACCGACACAGGTACCCACTGGATCAATATTAGGATCTGTTGAACGAACAGCTACTTTTGAACGATCGCCAGCTTCACGAGCGACACTTACGATTTCAACAATTCCATCATAAACTTCTGGAATTTCTTGTTCAAAAAGACGTTTTAATAAATCTGGGTGACTACGGCTTACAAAAACTTGTGGGCCTTTTGATGTGTTTTCAACACGTGATACGTAAACTTTAATCCGATCATGCGGTTGGTAAAATTCATTTGGCATTTGATCTTGTTTTGATAAGACTGCTTCGATTTTACCCAAGTTTACATAAATATAACGACGATCTTGACGTTCAACAATTCCTTGCATGATGTCATTTTCGTATTCGCTAAATTCATTATAAATAATTGTTCTTTCTGCTTCACGGACACGTTGTAAAATTACTTGCTTTGCTGTTTGGGCAGCAATGCGGCCAAAGTCTTTTGGCGTAACTTCAAAACGAATTTTGTCGCCGATTTCATATGCACCATTTAATGCAACGGCATCTTTTAATGAAACTTCCAATTGTGAATCAAATACTTCTTCTGTTACTTCTTTGACAGCATACACGTGAATATTGCCTTTTTTTGGTTCAAATTCAACTTCGACGTTGCTTGCTTGTCCATAATGTCTTTTATATGCAGAAACTAAAGCTGCTTGTAACGCTTCAATCACCGTATCTTTAGGAATCCCTTTTTCAGCTTCTAATACGTCTAATGCATTTAACATTTCTTTGCTCATTGTTTTTCTTTTCCTCCTATGGATTCGTTAAAGCTGAACGAGTGGTTCTTCTTCCAAGGGAAAAACTTCTCGTTAAAACTTGTCACAGGACCGGCTAAAAGTAAAACTTTTAGTGGACCTTTTTTTACATTCGAGTCTGTTGATTAAAATTGAATGGCTAAACGAGCTTTTGCGATATTTTTACGTTCAAAAGTCATTTCCTTCACTCTGGTTTTAATTTTTACACTTAATGTTAATTGTTCTGAATCAAGATGGACTAAGGTACCCTCAATCTGTTTTTCTCCATCAACTGCTTGATAAAGAGAAATATGAATGTACTTGCCTACCGCTTGTTCATAATCGCTTTCTTTCTTTAACGGACGTTCTGCTCCCGGAGAAGAAACTTCCAGAAAGTACGCTTGCGGAATTGGATCTGGATCCATTGCATCTAGTTTTTCACTTAATTTTTCGCTGACAAAGGCACATTCCTCAATATCAATGCCACCTTCTTTATCGATAAATACTCGTAAAAACCAATTTTTTCCTTCCTTAACAAACTCTACTTCCACAAGTTCAAAATTTTGTTCTTCTAAGATTGGTGTGACTAACTTTGTTACAGTTTCCACAGCACTACTCAAAATTTTCGCCTCCTTCGAGATTGATGTAACGAACCGTGTCCTGATGATTTTTCCATCAAAAAGAGTGAGCAGAAATCCGCTCACTCCCAACTAGTATCATTACGCTAAAGATAGTATAGCACAGAACCACTCCAAACTCAAATGAACAAGCTAAATCTCTCGAAATTTGCACATTTTGTCTCGATTACTGAAACTATCTAAGCGATTATTTTTTCGTTTTAAAATAGATAAATAATCCTTGAATCAAAAGAAGGCTACCTAAGAAAAGAAACGCGTTTTCTTTTGTTTCTCCTGTTTTTGGCAATTCTTTATTACGAATCACCTGTTTTTCAATGGTTATCGAAGTAGTTTCTGTGGTTGAATTCGTGGTAGTATCTGTTGTCCCACTCGTTGGTGGCGTGGTACTTTCTATAGGTTTTTCTGGCGTATAGTGATTAGTAAATACTTGACCTCCATCATACTGAATAGTCGCCACGAGATTTCCTAAAAGTACCTCGACGGTTACTTGAACTTGAAGATTATACGTATCGTAGGAAACACCTGTCTGTTGCGTGTTTACTTCCCGAATGGTGTATTGATAGTTTCCGGGAGTTTCAAAGGTTAATGGTGAAAATTGAATTTTCCCTAAAGTATCGTTACTAACCGTTTCTAGTACTGTGCCTTTCTCATCTAACAATTCAAATTGAAATTCAGCATCCTTCAGTGGTTTTCCTAAAAGAACTTTTTCAGCTAAAAATGAAGCAGCGACTGGTTGATATGAAATCTTATGATTCACAACAGTTTTCAGTGCAACTAAGTTTTTACCAAAGTCTTCAGGTGTTATTGGAATCTTGTTTTGCGAAAGTTGGTAACCAATAGGTGCTTTGGTTTCTACTAAAGTATAGTTATCTTTTAACAAGCCTTTAACAATCGCTGTTCCGTTTTGATCTGTTGTGATTTTGGCCACTGTTTGATTGGTTGAGTTACGAATGAGTTCAAATTCTGCACCTGCTAAACGCTGGCCCGCTTCATCTTCTTTATGAATTTCAACAACATATTGTTCACCATTGGCTTCTCCACCACCCGTTTGTGAGACACGACTCACTTCGACTTCTTCCACCACCGTTTGATTTTCTGTTAATTTTGCATAATTTGTGAAGGTTTCACCTTTTTCGGGAAGATGATCGATTTTGGTTTTATAGGTGATACGATATTCGTTAGTCCCAATATTGCCAAAATGTACCGAAAAATTACGGTCATCAGGACCATACTGGACAGCCAACTGACCAGTTATATCTTCCTCTGGCGTGAACTGCCAAATAGCATTTCCATCCAGTGTCCATTGTCCTCGTTCAATTTTCATAGTGTCTTTCATATAACTTAAACTTTCTGTTTTTAGCACATCTTCCACTTCTAAATCAGTATACGTTTGCCCTGTTGGATTAATCCGTAGTACATTGTAAATTTCGGTTGGATCGTCTTCAATAAACCACGAATACTTGCTAAATTTTTCGTTAACATCATCGCCTTCACCTTGGTAATCAAGATCGCCAGCAAATATTTTTTCCCCTTCAACCGTGACGT
Source organism: Enterococcus sp. DIV1758 (assembly GCF_051711985.1). Lineage (NCBI taxonomy): Bacteria > Bacillati > Bacillota > Bacilli > Lactobacillales > Enterococcaceae > Enterococcus > Enterococcus sp. DIV1758. The sequence continues at coordinate 1,121,061 of NZ_JBIOOA010000001.1, read as the reverse complement.
AAATAGGAATCTTGGATTCATTTTCAACATTTTCGAAATCAATCAAACTTGTAAAATATAAAGACCCACTAATATTGGCATGGTTTTCTACGTAATCTGTATACGTTAACGTGACCGTTTTATTTGCTACATCGGTCTGTGCAATTGCAACCACAGCACCTGTATCATCTACTACATTAAAGGTCATATTTTTCTCGAGACGTAGCTCTTCGGGTAAAGTAATCACACTCGTATCCCCACTATTAACGGTATTATCCGGTAAGTTGAACTCAATTCGGAGGTAGATGTCTGTATATTGATTAATGGTCCCAAGTGGGTTTCCCTCTTTGTCCGTTAGCTGAATCGCTGTCACAATGTTGCCCACTTGCTTACGCGGTACTATGTTTGGCGTAGCAGAAATTTGATTGGTTTCACTGGTACTAGTTGGTTCCGTTTGCGCATATCCTGTTTCAAGTTTCAGAAAAGGCGTTATCAGCGTCGACAAAAGAATGAAAAACATTCCCCAATAGACAAAACTTCTTTTTTTCATTTTTATTCAATCCTTCCTATCTAAAATAATTGGTTAGGTTTATACTATCAAGGATTAACTAGGTACAAGTGTTTTTATTTTTCCCAACAATAAAAAACAAAAAACACCGAACCAAAATAATTTTGGTTCGGTGTTTTGCTCCTAATGTCTTTTCTTATAAAACCATAATTGAACTTTTTCAGAAATGGTTGATAAATGTTGGAAAGTTGAGTCTGCTGCAAAGAAAAGAATGGCTAAAAGTAACAAGGCTGTTGGCGATACCGAAGTTAACGAGAACAAGTTTTTCATGGAAATACTTGTAAGAACCATTCCGATTAAACAGCCAATCATTACGCGCTTGCGGTAACGATTCATTGGTGAACTAATTTTATAAAGAACCATAAAGCCGACTGAAACTAGCAACAATGTTGCAGTCGTTGAAATGTCCGTTTTTTGAAGTGCAAGAATATCACCACAAATTAGTAAGGCACCGACTACCAACATATCCGTTAACCCACCAGGAATTGCTTTTGATAACACATTGAAAAGAAATTTTCCTTCAATGCGACGATGATTTGGTTCCAAAGCTAGAAATGTCGAAGGAATACCAATTGTAAATAAACTAATCAATGTGACTTGTGTCGGTTGTAAAGGATATGTCACGGCAAAAATCATAGCAAAGACAGACATTAGCAAGGAGAAAATATTTTTTACAAGGAATAAACTTGAAGAGCGTTCAATGTTATTAACTACTTGGCGGCCTTCAAAGACAACCTCCGGCATCGTTGAAAAATCAGAATCCAACAACACAACTTGCGAGGCTTGTGCTGTAGCTTGATTTCCTGAAGCCATGGCAATACTACAATCTGCTTCTTTCATGGCTAAAATATCATTGACTCCATCCCCTGTCATCGCCACTGTATGATCTAATTTTTTCAACAATAGTACAAATTGTTTCTTTTGTTCTGGCGTGACACGACCAAAAACGGTGTATTTTTCTAAAGCTTCTGTCTGGGCTTCCATTGTAGTTAATGTTCGCGCGTCCACATAATTTTCAGCACCAATAATGCCTGCCGCTTGTGCTACATTGGATACTGTTAAAGGATTATCGCCAGAAATGACCTTAATGGCCACATTTTGTTCAGCGAAATATTCAAAAGTTGCTTTGGCTTCTTTACGAATCGGATTCCAAAGAAGAATGTAGCCTAGAGGTTGAACCTCTGCTGCCAACGTTTCCTGAAATTCTCCTAAATACTTTCCAAACACCAATAAGCGATAGCCTTGACTTGTATAATGTTCCACTTCAGATTGATACATTTCATAATTGTCTCTCAAAATCATCTCTGGCGCCCCAAGAATATACGTCGCTTCCGGGAAAGTCACGCTACTAAATTTTTCGACAGACGAAAACGAGGTATAGCTAACGGCTTCCCTCTGATTATTAGTAACAAAAAATTCTTTCATAGCTTTCATCGTATCGTTGTCAGCTGACATTGTTCGACAAAAATCGCCAATTAATTTTTCGACATTGGTTAAGTCTGTACCATCATTTTCGATACTCACCACAGGAACCAACTCTTGGACTTCCATCGTGTTTTCAGTAATTGTTCCTGTTTTATCTACACATAACACATCGACACGTGCTAAGGATTCGATACTTTTCATGTTGTGCAATAAAACGCCGCGCTTCGCTAAGCGCATTGTGCTGGCAGCTAATGCAACGGTTGTTAAAAGGTACAACCCTTCTGGAATCATCCCAATCAAGGCAGCTTCCATGGAGACAATGCTGTCATGAAGCCCTTGATGGTTGATGAAATAACTTTGGAAAAATAGAACACAGCCGATTGGAATAATAATAATCCCTACCCATTTCACCAAACGGTTAATGGAACCGACCATCTCTGATTGTTCCCCTTTTTTAATTGATTTCGCTTCAAGCGTCAATTGATGAACATAGGCCTCAGCGCCAATTTTATCAATTCTTGCATAACAAGAACCTGACACAATAAAGCTACCTGACAAAAGTTGGCTATCTGCTACTTTGGTAATCTCATCAGATTCCCCAGTTAACAAGGATTCATTCACACGGACTTCACCAGATAAGACAATTGCATCCCCAGAAATCTGTTCACCCGATTTAAAGAGCACCACATCATCCAAAACCAGCTCATCTGGCGAAATTTCTTGTTCTTGGCCATCCCTCACAACGGTTACTTTTGTAGCGTTTAGAATATTTAAGCTATCTAATACTTTCTTCGACTTAATTTCTTGGTAAATTCCAATGACCGTATTAATGATTACTACTGGCAAAAAGGTCATATTTTTATAAGATTGTACCAGCATTAATAACACGCCTAGTACCACAAAAATTAAGTTGAAATACGTAAATACGTTATTAATAACAATCTGTTTCGTTGTGATAAACTCTGTATCGACGGCGGCATTGACTAAGCCTTTTCGCTTTCTTTCTTCAACTTGTGCGGCCGTCAAGCCTTGTTTATCTTCTGGATAATAGCGTTCCGCGTTAGCAGTCACTGCTATTGGTTCATTTTCTTGCATTTCTTTTTTTCTTCTCAAACACATCACCCCTTGTTCTAGTCGACTCTTTCATCGTCTCCTTCTCTCCCACAGTATAGCACTGAATAAAAATTTAGATAACAACTAGCGCCCAACTATAGAAAAAAATTATACATTTCCTAAACATTGTCATTTTCAGGAATAAGCTAACGCAAAACCTTTTCATTTACTTGTTTTTCCTTTACTATAGTAAAGAAGAAATATCAAGAAATGAGGAACAATTGATGGCACAGAATCACGTAATTAAAGTTAGTAAAAAAACATTAGCAGAGATGACCACTGTTTATCAACCCAATCGTTTAAATAAAACGGTCCCTTATACTGTCTTTGTGGCCAAGGTTGGCACCACTACTATCACCGCTTATCAATCAGGTAAAGTCATGTTTCAGGGACCTCAAGCTGAAAAAGAGGCCGCTCGTTGGGAAGGAACGAGCACCACACCAAAGAAAAAAGTGTCCCCCCAGACTACAACGCTGCCTGCTGATTTTGGCAACTGGTCTGTGATAGGTTCCGATGAAGTCGGTAATGGTAGCTATTTTGGTCCTGTAACTGTCTGTGCTGCCTATGTTGACAAAAGCATGATTAGCAAACTAAAAGCATTGGGTGTTCGTGATTCCAAAGAATTAACCGACCCACAAATTATTCAATTGTCACATGTCATTAAAGAACTGATTCCTTACAAGTTATTAATCGTTGAACCAAAAAAATACAATGAGATCCAACCAAACTACAATGCTGTACACATGAAAGTCGCTTTGCATAACCAAGCGATTTATCTGTTGCTGCAAGAATTGGCTCCCACAAAGCCAGAAGGGATTTTAATTGACCAATTCACCCCTGAAAATAACTATCGGAAATATGTTCGTAATGAAAAAAATCAAGTCACTGAAAAATTGTTCTTCGTCACTAAAGGAGAGCAGTATCATGTTGCCGTTGCTGCCGCCTCTATTATTAGCCGCGCTGCTTTTTTAGAAGAGTTAGACAAAGAATCTGCAGAATTGGGTTTCTCTGTGCCCTCTGGTGCTGGCAGCAAATCAGACCAAGTAGCCGCCCGTATTTTGAAAAAAGGCGGCCTAGACTTATTAGCGAATTACGCGAAGCTGCATTTTGCAAACACCCAAAAAGCCCAAAAGTTACTATAAAATAAACACCAAGCAAAAGTCCCAATGCCGATTAGCGGCGCTGGGACTTTTGCTTGGTGTAAAAAATTATTTTTCAATTTCGATAAACAGGACTTTTAAGTAATTACCTTCTGGAAAATTAGGATTCACTTGAAAGTCTGCCGGTAATTGATACGTGTCCGTAATCTTGTAACGGACATTTTTCTCTTGCAAGGCAGTAATCACCATTTTTTGATATTTGGCCAAGGATAAATTTGCCGCATTGGTTGAGGCAATAAGCGTTCCCTTATCCGTTAAAATATCAATAGAATCTTTCACTAGCTCCCCATAATTTTTAGCAACGGAAAAAACTTTCTTTTTGTTGCGAGCAAAACTTGGCGGATCCAAAATGATCATGTCATAACTCAAACCTTTACGTGAAGCATATTTAAAGTAGTCAAAAACATCCATGACAATAATCTTTTGCGCGGCAAGATTTAAATGATTGACTTCAAATTGCTCAGTCGTTTTCGGTAAGCTTCGTTTAGCTAAATCCACACTAGTGGTGGCCACGGCACCTCCCATAGCGGCAGCTACTGAAAAAGCACCTGTATAACTAAACATATTTAAGACTGTTTTACCTACTGCAAAACCATCTACTAATCGACCACGAACTTCTTTTTGATCTAAAAAGATGCCTGTCATTAATCCTTCGTTTAAATAGGTAGCAAATTGAACGCCATTTTCGGTGACAAGTAATGGCTCGGGTGCTTGTTCACCATATAAAAACTGTGATTCTGGTAAATTTTTTGTGGAAAAGCGAATCTTTTCGTAGGCACCAATAATGTCAGGGTAAACTGTGCGAAACGCCGTCAAAAGTTCGGCTTTTTTCTGATAAAGGGTTTCATTATACCATGAAAAAACGGCGTAATCTGCATAGCGATCGATGATCACTCCCCCAATGCCATCCCCTTCTCCATTAAATAATCGATAAGCGGTTGTCAGCGAATCCTTTTCAAAAGACGTCCGCTTCTCACGACTTATTTCAAAGAGTTGTTGAAAAAAAGATTGATTAATTGGTCCATGCCATGACAGCAACCAACCAATTCCTTTATTTTGTTCGCCTAAATATCCTTCAGCTAAACGCTGGCCTTTACTATCAATCAAAGTAAGCCAATCTGTTGGTAACGGTGCTGGCACTTGTTGCAAATCTTCTTTCTGAATTAAAGGATATCCTTTTTTAAATTTATGTTCTGCTTTTTTAGTTACTTGAAGTTTCATTCTGTACACCTACTTTTCAAAGTCCTATCTAGTATAGCAAAAAAAGGCCCATCTGTCTTTAAAGGATTCAAGCTTCACGTCATTTAACGAACTAAAAAGTTTAAGGAAATAGTAAGTTTTCTTTAACATCACCATTCCTCACTTCGGTAAGAATTGACATAAAATTTGTGAAAGAGTAAAATTAAAGCGATATTGTAAAATACGAAATTTACCTAATTTTACTTTTATAGAATCATCGTTTAGAAAGGACGTTTATTTTGAAAAAATTATTTAAAACAAATATTTTGAACACGCGACTGGGGTTATTCTCGCTAATCGCCATCTTACTGTGGCTAAAAAACCTCTTTGCGTACGCCGTTGATTTCCATTTACGTTTGGAAAATATTAACGAGTATTTCATACTCTTAATTAATCCAATTGCCACAACGGTCTTTTTATTAGCCATCGCTTTGTATGTTCGCCGTAAAAAAGCTTCTTATATTACAATGATGATTATTTACTTCTTGATGAGTTTACTGCTCTTCTCAAATGTCGTGTATTATCGAGAATTTACTGACTTCATCACAGTTAATACGATGCTTGGTGCTGGCAAAGTAGCTAGCGGTCTTGGCGAAAGTGCCTTACGTCTCTTTAGACCTTATGACGTCATTTATTTCTTAGACTTCATTATTATTGGCGTATTATTATTAACGAAAAAAATTAAAACAGATGCGCGTCCAGTCCGCGCACGTGTAGCAGTCTCTGTCACACTCCTTTCTGTTGTCTTTTTCTTATTCAATCTATTTATGGCTGAAACAGAACGTCCCCAATTATTAGGACGTCAATTCTCTCGTGACTATATCGTGAAATTCTTAGGCTTAAATGCCTTTACCGTGTACGATGGCATTACAACTTACCAAACAAACCAAGTCCGTGCCGAAGCTAGTGCTAACGATATGAAACAAGTTGAAGATTACGTGAAACAACAATATGCGGCACCCGATGATAGTAAGTTTGGTATTGCAAAAGGCAAAAATGTAATTTATATCCATTTAGAAAGTTTCCAACAATTTTTAGTTAATTACAAATTAAAAGATGAAAATGGCGTAGAACACGAAGTCACACCATTTATCAATAGTCTTTACAATAGTAAAAGTACCTTTAGCTTTGATAACTTCTTCCACCAAGTTGGTCAAGGAAAAACAAGTGATGCCGAAACGTTACTTGAAAATTCACTATTTGGTTTAGACCAAGGTTCACTCTTTACACAAGTTGGTGGGAAAAATACGTTTGAAGCAGCACCCGATATTTTAAAACAAACGCAAGGATACACTAGCGCTGCTTTCCACGGAAATGCCGGTAACTTCTGGAATCGAAATGAAACCTATAAACGTTTAGGCTATGACTATTTCTTTGATGCTAGTTATTATGATGTTAATTCAGATAACTCATTCCAATATGGGTTACACGATAAACCATTCTTTAATCAATCCGTTCAATATTTAGAGCATTTACAACAACCGTTCTATTCTAAATTTATTGCTGTATCCAATCATTATCCTTATTCTCAATTTACAAACGATGAAGCAGGATTCCCAATTGCAAAAACCTCTGACGAAACAATTAATGGTTACTTTGCAACAGCGAATTATTTAGATAAAGCGGTCGAAGAATTCTTTAACTACTTGAAATCTTCAGGTCTCTATGAAAACTCAGTCATTGTTCTTTATGGCGATCACTATGGGGTTTCTAATTCAAGAAACCAAAACTTAGCAGAGTTAGTAGGTAAAACCAAAGCAGATTGGAACGATTTTGACAACGCCAATATGCAACGTGTTCCTTATATGATTCACGTTCCTGGTCAAGAAAATGGCGGTGTGAACCATACGTATGGCGGCCAAGTTGATGCCTTACCAACCCTTCTACACTTGCTTGGTGTCGATACGAAAAACTACATTCAGTTAGGCCAAGATTTATTCTCTAAACAACACAATCAAATCGTTGCTTTCCGCAACGGTAATGTTGTAACACCTAAATATACTATTTTAGGTTCTAGCATTTACGATACTAAAACAGGCACTTTAATTACAGAGCCAACCGAAGAAGTTAAGAAAGAAGTCGCTGATTTAAAAGCCAAAGCGACGAAACAATTAGAAACGTCTGACCAAATTACTAACGGTGACTTGCTTCGTTTCTATACCAATAGCGGCTTAAAACCAGTTACCCCAGAAGACTATGATTACAAGAACCAATTGCAACAACTGGAAGCAATTGAAAAAGAAAAAGGTGAAAAATCAACGAGTGTTTACAGTAAAAACAATAATAAATCAACCGTTGATGAATATCACACTGACAGTTATCAAGGCTATCAAAAAACGGGTAAATAAATCTTCAAAAAGCTTGAGCAATTTGCTCAAGCTTTTTTGCTACTTTTTCATAATTAATTCATATTATTTCACTATACTAAAGATAGTTTAGAGAGGTGAAAGTTGATGAGAAGTGTCCGTTACGCTACAGCTAGTAGTTTTTATCATAAAAAAATCACGTTAATCACCGCACTCTTCTTCTTCCTGTTCTCTTTCTTATTGACTGGGCTGTTTAACTTAATTGATTTTGAAAAAGAGTTTTTACGAACGATGCCAGACTTTGTCGATATTGAAAAACAAACTAGTTACCATTACCAACTGATTCAATACTATTGGCACCTCTATCTAGGTAGTGTCATTTTCTTTGGTGTTACTTTTCTTCTGTTGATGTATGTGACATTACGCATAAAAAAGGAAGAAATACATACATGGTATCACATGCACTTTTCAAATATGTATGTCACCAAACAGCTCTTACTAGAGTTGTGTTTACCGGCTCTATTAGGAATTTTCAGTTTTTTACTTTTCACTTTAATGTTTCAAGAAACGTATAATACTGTTCTTTGGGCTGCCCGTGATGCTATTTTACAGTGGTCTCATTTGGAAACTCCAGCATTTTTAGCTAAAAGTACCGACCAGGATGTCACGATTACAAATATCCAGCATTTAGGGATTCAAACGATCCAAGCGTTTTCTTTTGATTTTAAAAGTATGCAGTCGCTTTATACAATCCGTAATTGCTTTGTTAACTGCTTAATCTTGCTTGGCATTCCTCTTGTTTGCGGGACTCCTTTCACATTGATTTATTTACGCACACATCAGAAATAAGGGAGGGATTTTCTATGGATGTCACACCATCATTCAAAAAAACAACCGAAAAAAAATCCTCATTCGACGCGTTAGCTTTGCGAGAAGTTTATGGAATCATTTATTCTGCTCCAGAACAAGAACTCGCATTGGCCGATTTTTTCCAAACAAACCAATTAACCATTACTAGGCTTTCTTCTAGTGAAACCTTTCTGCCCTACTTGCCATTAGAAGAAAATTTATTTATCGCTAGTACGATCAAAGAACGGGATCGAAAAGTAGTTCTAGCCGAAGCTTTCCAGGTGTTCCAATTAGAACCTGCCTTACTTGGTCGTTCCTTTACTTCTTTTACGACTTTTGAAAAAATTAAAATGCGCATAATACAACTTTTGCTTTCAAAAACAAGTACGTTAGTGATTGATGACATCTTTTCTTCATTAACGATTGGACAACGTCAAGAAATTTTACCTCAATTAAAAATAGCAGTTCAAAAAAGAAACAAGCGCTTGCTATTTCTGACAAAGGATCCACAAATTATTGATAGTCCCTATGTGCACCCCCTGTCTCTACATGCGTTATTAAACTAAAGAAAACGTCTGGCACTGATTGTGACCAGACGTTTTCTTTAGTTTTCAGTGATTTCAACATCAGGAAATGAAATAATAAATGTGGTGCCTTTACCAGGTTCGCTCTCAACATTGATTTTTCCTTTATGCAAGCGGACCAATTGTTGAACGATTGGTAAGCCTAATCCTGATTCTCCATATTTAGTATTTTTACGGGATGGATCTACTTTGTAATAACGATCCCAGATATTCAGAATTTGTTCTTCCGTCATGCCAATTCCTGTATCAGAAATACGGACAATGGTTTCTAAATAGCCTTTTTCTAAAGCAATATGAATTTCGCCATTTTCAGTAAATTGGATGGCATTTTGAACAATATTGACAACAACTTGCACGAAACGATCATAATCGGCATACACATCAATTGGTTCGGTGGTGTCTAAATACAATTGATTACCGGCGGCTTCAGCTTTGGCCGTTAGTTGAGTCACAATATTTTCTAAAGCTTCTGTTCCGTTGAACTTCTTCACAACAATTTGAATCTGGTTGGTCCGAATTTTTTCATAATCAAGATTTTCATTGACTAAGCGAATCAAGCGAGCGGTCTCATTTTGCATCAGTTTAATCGCATTCTCTTTTTGATTTTCAGGAATAGCATTATACTGCAATCCCTCTAACAAGCCATTAATAGTTGTTAAAGGCGTCCGCATTTCATGAGAGGCATCCGCCATAAATTGACGACGGCGCTCTTCTTGCCGATTGATTTCTTCTTGTGATTCTTTTAAAGACGCGGCCATTTTATTAAAATCTTCTGCTAGGTCATCAAATTCATCTTTGTCATGAACCGGTAATTGAATATCAAAATTTCCACTAGTAATTTCTTTGGTGGCTTTACGCATCCGATTTATTCGTTTCACTTGGAAAGTCGCAAATAGATAACTTAGTAACAAGGCAATCACACCAGAAAAAATAAAGCCTTTAATCAAGTTTTGTGTCACGGACTGAACACTTCGGTCAACGTTTTTGGCAGGTTGTGTAATAACTATTGCACCAAGCAGATTATTAGTATTTTTATCACGCACAGGCAGCATCACATAAGCTGAAGTATTCTTTTCCCCATAGATATCAATATTTTCTGTTGCATAAACACGATTACCTTTCATGATTTGATCCCAATTTTTATCGATTAAGGAAAAGTCTAATTTTTTTGTGCTATCAACTGGTGGGTACTGCACTATGCGGTCCTTGTTAATAAAGACAAATTGCACATCTTGCTTCTGGAGTACGCGCTCAGTCAACTGAAATGAATAGGATAAAACATCTCGATCTGAAACACCTGCAACATTAATAAAAAAGTCACGTGTTTCTAAAGCCGATTCTGCATAACCATACAGCTGTTCATAGTTATTTTCTTGCATTGTGCGCTTGGTCAATTGTGTGAAAGACGTTCCGACAATGAGAATAATCAGAGCAATCACACCTATAAAAGCAAGTAATTGTTGATACAAATACTTCATTAAGCAACACCTGAATCGTCGAATTTATACCCTACGCCCCAAACCGTTTGGATGACTTGAGGACCCACTTTTTCAATTTTTTGTCGTAATTTTTTGATATGGGCATCAACTGTCCGTTCATCGCCAAAGTATTGATAATCCCAAACCAATTCTAGTAGTTGTTCGCGTGAAAAGACTTGGCGTGGTTTTTTTGCTAAAGTGTATAGCAAATCGAATTCTTTAGGTGTTAAGCCTTCAATTAATTGATTATCTAAATATGTTTCTCGTGTTTTCGTATTCATTTTAAAATGATCCGTAATCACATCAAACGTTTCATCTGTATTCTCAGACGTATCATGCGCAGCCTCTGCCACCTCGGCACGACGATGTAGAGCTTTCATCCGTGCAATCAAAGTTAATGGACTAAATGGTTTTGTCACATAATCATCCGCACCCATTTCAAGGCCAATTACTTGGTCACTTTCAGAATCACGAGCAGTCAACATAATAATGGGAACATTGGCTGAAACTTTGCGAATTTCACGACAAACAGCCATCCCATCCATACTAGGTAAGTTTAAGTCTAACGTAATCATGTCCCATTTTTCTGGCGAAGCAAGAAAAGTCGCCAATCCTTCTTTGCCATCATCTTTAAAGGTAGCTTCCCACCCTTCATTTAAGAAAAACATTTGCATCATTTCTGAGACGGATTCATTGTCTTCAATCATTAATATATTCATTTCATTCACTCCTTATTCACTTTTCATAAAACTGCTCTATTGTAGTATACTCTAAAATTGAATTTGTACCAACCGATTCTATATTTCTTCAAAAATCCTTTACAGAACCATCAAAAATCACTTTTTTCCTGCTCTTTTAAAGAAAACGAAAGGAACCCATTGTCTTTTCAGAAAAGTTTGTTAAAATAACAAGCGTAGAGAGGATGTTAGGGTATGGATAAAATGAAAGCTATTACTTTTTTTGATTTAGATGGAACTTTGTTAGATGGAACCTCGCAAATAACTCCTGAGATTACCACAGCAGTGGCGGCCTTGAAAGACAATCAAATTTTACCTTTAATTGCGACAGGACGGACCTTGTGTGAGATTCAGCCAATTATGAAAGCCAGTGGCATTGATTCTGCGATTGTAATGAACGGGCAATTTATTCATTATGAAGGAAAAACGATTTATTCAGATGAATTTACAACAGAGGAATGTGTTTCACTGCATGAACATGTCAAACAGCGTGGTCATGAATTGGCTTTTTACAATGAGCGCCGTATTTTTTGTACAGGGCATACTGGCACAGTGAAACAAGCCTATGACTATATTCATTCAGCTGTTCCAGAAATTGATCCCACAGGTTATGAGAATGATGCCGTCAACATGATGTTGGTCTTAAGTCAACATGGCGATGATGATGAATATTACTATGAGCGATTTCCTGAATTAACCTTTTATCGCAATGGTCCTTTTTCAATAGATATTGTTCGTAAAGGGGTCTCTAAAGGCTCTGGTGTCAAAAATCTTTTTAACTCCTTGGGATTAAACGGCATTCCCACTTATGCCTTTGGTGATGGCATCAATGATTTGGCGCTGTTTGAGGCCTGTGATTATGGAATTGCCATGGGTAATGCGCGAGAAGAACTAAAAGAAAAAGCCACCTTTATTTCAACTAAAAATACTGAAAATGGCATTGTTAATGGCTTGAAAAAATTTGATTTACTATAAGAGAAAACTACCTTCTTCTATTGATGTACTTTAGAAGAAGGTAGTTCTTTTGTATGTTCATTTTTCTTTTTCTGCTGTGCACAGAGAGCTACTCCCACTACTTGAATCAGCAAAATCGCTCCCAACAAACAACTTAATACGATGTTTCCTGATAGGATTGTTCTTCTGATTAAAATAATTAATACGACACTGCTAATTCCGTAGAGTAACCATTGGTTGTCCATTTTTATTGACCCCTTTGTTTTTCTATGTTTAGGATAGGATGTTTCCTACTAAAATGCAAGGAAAGATCCTAGATTCTTACAACTAACCCATAATTTTTACTAATTCCTTATTTGTTTTCATTTATTCTTAAGATTCGTTTCATTTTTGTAAAAAATCACACTTTTTTTCTATCTCTGTTTTAAATTGCGTACAGTTCTTAAAAAAAATGATACACTAAAAGTGAACTCGAAATGAAAGGAGCCATTCCTTTGGTTAATAGCGAAAAAAGAAAACAATTAATTATTGATACATGCATTTTAGCTGGAAAAATTATGCTGGAAAGCGGATCTGAAGTATATAGAACCGAAGATACAATTACTCGGATTGCTACAAATGCTGGCGAGCCAGAGAGCGTTTGTTACACGACGGCTACAGGGATTTTCGTGGGCTTTCGTTCCAGTAATTATACGCAATTAGAAAACATCCCCCAGCGCTCGATTAATTTGGAAAAAGTTAGCCTTGTCAATCAATTATCAAGAGAATTTGCACAAAAAGAGATTACTCTACCAGAGCTTTATCAGCGCTTAACTCTATTAGAAACAGATACCCCCACTTTTTCAATTTCGTTACGCTTGTTAGCAGCCGGGATTGTTAGTTGTACGTTGATGTACATTTTTGGTGGCACTTGGCAAGATTTTATTGCAACTTTTTTTGTTGGCGTGATTGGGTATACCAGTTATCTTTTTACCCAAAAGTTATTCCAAGTTCCTTACCTCGATTCATTCGCAGCCGCTTTTGTCATTGGTTTGTTGGCCTATTTGGCTGTGCATTTTCACTTAGCGGTCAACATCGATAATATTATTATTGGTGCGGTGATGCCATTAGTTCCAGGTGTGGCGATTACGAACTCTTTTCGCGACATTTTAGCCGGCCACCTCATCAGCGGGACGGCGCGAGGGACAGAAGCTATTTTTATTGCTGGGTCTGTTGGCCTGGGAATTGCCTTGATTTTTAAATTATTTATGTAAGGAGTGTTCAAATGGAACTAATTTTTCATCTTCTCTTTAGTTTTTTAGCGACTGTGACGTTTGGTATTATTACGAACATTCCTCGTAAAGCACTGGTGGCTTGTGGTATTACTGGCATGACAGGCTGGATGATTTATTATGTCTTAACGCAAACTTTTGATGCTAGTCAAACCTTTGCAAACTTTTTAGGAACGGTCGGGTTAGGGATCGCTAGTATCTTTTTTTCTCGTTACAAAAAAATGCCGATGATTATTTTTTATATTCCTAGTTTGGTTCCTTTAGTGCCAGGAGGCCCTGCCTATCAAGCGGTTCGGAGCATTTTGTTAGGAAACATTGATGACGGGTTGCAGTTGATTTTAAAAGTTGTCTTTACTGCTGCAGCCATCGCAGCGGGCTTTATGGTGACATCGCTACTGGAACGAATTGTCAAACGTTTTTTCCCCAAGCGACTCTTCCGATTGGTCAAAAAATAAAAAAACAAGCTCATTTTCTGTAGCGACCCCAAAAAGTTAGACTTTTTATAGAGTGGATTTTTCCACTCTATTTTTTATGCAGTTTTTTGATTGAATTGTCGAAATTCTACTGGGCTTTTCCAGTTAAGTTTTTCTTTGATTCGGTGATGATTGTAATAATAAATGTAGTTCTCAATTGCTTCTCTCAATTCATTTTGACTTTGATAGATTTTTCCATAGTACACTTCTTGTTTTAGGATACTGAAGAAATTCTCCATAGGAGAATTATCTAAACAGGTTCCTTTTCGAGACATACTTTGAAAGATATTATTGTCCTTTAATGTTTGTATATAGACATTCATTTGATAAGCCCAGCCTTGATCAGAGTGAAAGGTGCGCCGATAGGGACAATCATTTGTTTGAGAAATTGCTTCTTTCAGACCTTCCATAACTGTTTTACCATTTGGTTGAGTAGAAAGGCTATAGCTTAGAATTTCACTATTATATATATCCATAAATGGATCTAAGTATAGTTTTTTCTGACGAAAGATGCCTGCGTTATCTGCTTCAAAGTACTTAAATTCAGTTGTATCAGTTGTAATTTTTTGATGAGGAACAGAGGTTTTAAATCGGCGACGAATCAAATTTTTAGCGATTTTACCAACGGTTCCTTTATAGGAATTATATTTTCTGGATTTCTTAGTAAAAGCTTTGACTTGTAACTTTAACTTTTGTATTAATCGCTGGACTTTCTTTTTATTCACTTGAAATCCACGTCGTTTCAATTCTTGGGTCATCCTTCTATAGCCATAATGTTGATGTTTTTTACGAATCGCTTGAATTTCTTCTTCAATGATTTGTGTTGAAGCTGTTCTGTCGAGGCGTTTTTGCCAGTAAATGTAAGTAGATTTTGGAAACCTTAGGGTTTCCAAAATATCTTTTAATCGAAAGTGTCTTCGGAGACTGTGAATGATTCGTGCGATTCGTTCATTTTTTGTTCGTCCTCTAAACGCAGTCTCCTCAATTCTTTTAAATAGGCATTCTCAATTTTTAACATTCTATTTTCTTTTTCTAGTTTCTCTACTTGAGATCGTTCACTTGGTAATGGTTGGCTTTCCTTTTGTTTCTTCTTAGGCATGGTAGGTGGACGTCCTTTCTGTTTAGAGAGTCCCTCTATACCAAACTTCTGATACGTTCTAAGCCAATTCGCAATCAATGATGGATTGTTCATTTTTAGAAGATTAGCTACTTCTTGATAGGACAACTCTGTTGTTAAATATAACTCTATCGCATCTAGCTTAAATTGAACAGAGTAATTCTTATTTTTTTGACTGCGAAGTAGGCCTTCTTCACCAAGTTCTTTATAGGCATTTATCCATTTGCTTATTTGAGAACTATCTTTAAACCCATACTTCTTTGCGAGAAACCTTAGACCTCCTTGACCAGATAAGTAGTCATGAACAAGTTTAAGTTTAAATTCAAAACTGTATTTTGCCATACAAAAAAAACCCCAAAAGTTAGATTTCTAGGTCTAACTTTTGGGGGTCGGCTCATTCTGAGCTTGTTTTTTATTCTACTTCTTCAAAGAACAGCAACAAATCTTGTAGCGTTAATTGTGCTTTTTCAGCAGCGTTTAAATCTTGAACAATTTTACCTTTTTGTAAAACAATTAAACGATTGCCATATCGTAAAGCATCTTCCATTCGATGGGTAATCATCAAACAAGTTAAGTTCCCTTCTTCAATCCGTTGTTCCGTTAAGTGCATCAACTGCTTGGATGTTTTGGGATCTAAGGCAGCAGTATGCTCATCTAAAAGTAATAATTCTGGTTTTGTGATAGTGGCCATTAATAAACTTAAGGCTTGGCGCTGACCGCCAGAAAGGTTACCTGTCGGTGTATCCAGATGATTTTCCAAGCCATTGCCAACTTCTTGACAGATTTTTGTAAACAAGGCGCGTTGCTCATTTATCTTCCGTAATGTTAAGGGACGTTTTTGTCCGCGTTTCATGGCAAGCAATAAATTTTCTGCCACAGTCATTCTTGGTGCTGTCCCCATTTTAGGATCTTGAAAAACACGCGCTAGAGATTTGGCCCGTTTGACTTCAGAAAGATTGGTGCGATTGACTCCTTCAATTAAAAATTGTCCTTCTGTTAGTGTCAAAGTTCCTGCTAAACTATTGAATAGCGTACTCTTGCCTGCGCCATTTCCACCTAAAACAGTAATGAAGTCCCCAGGATAAATGGCTAAGTTCACATGATCCAAAATCACTTTTTTTTCATTCATCCCATTATCAATGATTTTTGTCGCATTTTTTAATTCAACAACTGGTTTCATTTCGTTTCCCCCTTATCAGAAAAGCCGTGTAGTCGTAATGCTTTTTTCAATTGTGGGATCATTAAACAGATTGCTAAAATCACTGCTGAGAAGATTTTCAAATACGTCGTATCAAAGCCTAATTTAATCACTAATAAAATCAATAGTTGATAAATAATACTCCCTACAACAATCGCCATCAACCGTTCACCAAACGTTAATTCTCCAAACAGTACTTCACCAATAATGAGTGAAGCCAAGCCAATCACAATGACGCCGGTTCCTTTACTTACATCCGCATATCCATCATTTTGGGCAATCAAAGCGCCAGATAAGCCAATCAAGCCATTCGATAAAACCAATCCTAAAATTTTCATGCGATCCGTTTGAATGCCAATCGAGCGAGCCATTTCTTCATTGTCACCTGTCGCAATATAGGCTTGTCCTAAACTAGTATTAAAGAAAAATAACAGTAAAATCATTACCACAGCCAAAACACTAATCCCTAAAAAAATAGTATCATAATAATCTGGTAAGGCCATTTTTTGAAAAACATCTTGAATCTTCGGTTGGTTTAATAAAGACTTATTTGGCGATTTCATCACAAATAAAATCACGGAATTTAAACCAGACATCACTAAAATTCCTGCTAAAATAATTGGAATTTTTCCTTTTGTAAATAGTAAACCAGTCACTAAACCGGCAAGCATTCCTGCTCCGACCCCTAAAAGAGTCGCTACAAATGGTGAAACCCCTGTTGTAATGGCAGTTACACAAACCGCCCCCCCTAACGGAAATGAACCTTCTGTGGTCATATCTGGAAAATTTAAAATACGATAAGTCATAAAAATACCTAGTCCTAACAAGGCCCATAACATTCCTTGTCCAATTGCTGAAACAATCATCGCTTCTCCTACTTTCTTTGATAATTAGTTAATCAATTTCGATTTTTTTGCTAGCTCTGCGGGAATCGTAATTCCTAACTTTTGCGCTTGTTTTTCATTGATAATTGCGTCGCCTGTATTAAAGGTATAAATGGGTGTAGTTGCTGGTTGACTTTTTCCAGACAGAACCTCTGCTGCCATTTTGCCGGCTTGTACCCCCAACGCATGTTGATTAATCCCAACAGTTGCTAAACCGCCTTGTTCTACCATTGTATCCACCGAAGGAATAATCGGCGTCTTGGTTCGATTTGCTTCTCCGACTACCGTTTGCATGGCGTTAGCAATCGTATTATCAGTTGGTATATAAATCACATCTGTTTCCTTAGTCATTACTTGAACCGTTTGTGCAATTTCATTACTTGATGGCACAGCATATGTTTTCACTGTCAATCCTTTGTCTTCAGCTGCTTTCTGCGCTTCAGCTACTTGGTATCGAGAGTTTTCTTCTGAGGAAGCATAGAGAATACCTATTTTTTTGGCAGCTGGTACCAATTCTTTTAGTAAATCCATCTGGGCTGACAAAGGTGATTGATCACTAACACCCGTGATGTTACCGCCTGGCTTTTGATTGTCTTTCACCAATCCAGCACTAACAGGGTCCGTAATGGCGCCTAAAATGATTGGGATTTCTTGGGTAGTGTTGGCTAACGCTTGCGCAGCTGGCGTGGCGATACCAATTAAAACGTCTGCCTTTTTTTGTACTAATTGTTGACTCATGATTGCTAACTTACTCTGGTCGGCTTGACCATTTTGAAAAATAATTTCTAAGTTTTTGCCTTTGTCATAGCCATTTTCCTTTAACCCTTCTTCGACACCTTTATAAATTTCGTCCAATGCGGGGTGACTGACAAACTGCAAAACCCCTACAGTAACGGTTTCTTTCTTTGAATTCGTCACTTTTTGATTCACAAAAAAAGCACCAATTAAATAAATAGCTAATAAAGACACGACAAACGTTAAACGTTTATTTTTCATTTTGCATTCTCCTAACTGCCCTTTTGTTTGGCAACTTTTTCTTTTTAATAATAAAACCATTATCTATAGGGCGTTTCTTCCGTTGAAAGTGAAACTGAGATTCGTAATCCTCTACTTAGTCAAAATCCTAGGAACACTTTTTTACAAATGTCAGGATTTAGCTGCGACGAGGATTGCAACTTTGGTGAGAATCGCAGGAGCACTTTTTTTACGATTGTGACAACGTTCTCTTCCCTCACCTTGTACTACTCATCACTCTTGAAGGCCAAACTGCGGCGAGTATACGCAGCCTGCATCTACTCTGTCACTTCGTGCCAATCGTAGTGCTTGTCAGGATTTAACTGCGACGAGGATCGCAACTTTGGTGAGAATCGCAGGAGCACTTTTTTTACGATTGTGACAACGTTCTCTTCGTTCACCTTGTGCTACTCATCATCTACTCTGTCACTTCGTGCCAATCGTAGTGATTCGTAGCAAAAAAACAACGACTTATCCTAAGTGTTTAGGAGTGGTCGTTGTTTTTATGCAAAACAAAAACCACATAGATGGGTCCTCTATGTGGTCGTTTTTTCTTCTTGAATATAACCAGCATAGATACACTTTTTAGAATAAGTCTTCTAAAGTTGTATCTATGAAAGAATCATACATACAACTATCTACGCCAGTTTTGCCATGATTGGTGCATTTCTTTTACGTTAGATAATTGTGTCATGTATTTCCCCTCCTAGTTATGTTGTTAAAGGTAGTCTACACTATATTGATTTTGTTCGTCAAGAAAAAGTTTTTATTTTCTTGCATTTCTTTTACTTCTAAAAAACGAGCCACTCTTATGAGAGGCTCGTTTTTCTTTATTTCAGCATATTTACCACTTAATTGTTTCGGTTTCTTTCAATTTTCACGGGAACTTTAACTGCTTGTTTTTGCGATTGAATCAGCCATAAACTTACTAAAATCGTCATTGAAATTACTAATGCCATCGAAAATCCCCTCTTTCTAATTCCTTAAAACTTTCTACAATCTAAGTTTAACATAGCTAGCTATTATTCACCAGTTTCTGGTACTGTATCAGTGCTTTCTGTCGTCGTTTCAGTAGATTGAGCAACGCCAGTCGTGCTGGTCGTCGTCTGTGTTTCAGCGTTCTTTGCTGCTTCTTTTTCAGCTTCTTGGGCTGCCTTTTGTTGGTCTTTCAAAACGCCAGCCATTGGTAATCGATTTAATTCTGGTATTAATTGTGTTTTTAAATCCATAGATTTTTCGACAACCGTCCGTGTCTTTTCTTTGCCGTTTTCAAAGAAAACAAGCGTAATCTCATCGCCGCTAACATTGTATTGCTCTTGTGCTTTGCCAGCATTATAAATTAACGGATAGATATACAGCGAACGATGAAATTCATTCATTTTATCTGAATTAAACAGCTTCACCATTTGATCGTATTGCTTGCCAGATGGTTTAGCAAACATGACTGACATGGCTCCTGTTTCTTGGATTTTCTTATCTGCTGTTTTGTAATCTAAGACACTGACTTTCTCTGATTTGATGGGTCCTGCGACTAACGATTCAACTTGAGCAGCTCGAATATTTTTCTGCATCGTTGGAATAAAAATGATTGAGCCAATTATTAATACTAATGCTACAATAGCGGTAATCATTAACAGTTTTCTTTGTCTTAATTCATAAAATGCCTCTTTTAGTTCTTCCATAAAATTATTCAACTTCTAATCGCTCCTCGCTTTTAGTTCTTATCTATTATACTAATCATTTTCTTTCTTGCCTACCCTTGCGCTTTAATTACTAAAAAAACCAACAAACTTCCCCAGCTTTCTAAGGAAAACCCAACTCCTTTTTAACAAGCTTCTTTCTTAAATTCAAAAACTCCGCTATAATAAAGCTATTAGTCGGAAAGAAACGAGGGATTTATTATGTCATTTGATGGCGTATTTACTCATAGCATGGTTCATGAGTTGACAGAAACACTCGTAAGTGGCCGGATTTCAAAAATCCATCAGCCTTATGAAAACGAAGTCGTTTTAGTCATTCGTGCGAAAGGTAAAAACCATAAATTATTATTATCAGCACATCCTAGTTATGCGCGCATACAACTATCTACAATTACCTATAGCAATCCAGAAACACCTCCTAATTTTGTGATGATGTTACGAAAATTTCTGGACGGTGCCATTTTAGAAACGATTCAACAAATAGAAAATGATCGCGTGATTCACTTCACCTTTTCAAAAAGAGATGAACTAGGTGACTTACAAAATATTGTTTTGATTGTTGAATTAATGGGACGTCACAGTACAATCGTTTTAGTTAACCAATCTTCTGGAAAAATCTTAGATGCGATAAAACACATTGGAATGAGCCAAAATAGTTATCGTTCGTTGCTTCCTGGAGCAACTTATATTGAACCGCCAAAACCAATGGGACTTAATCCGCTCACGGCTTCAAAAGAAGAAGTCTTTGCGCTTCTTTCTACAGCTCCTGAATTAAACGGACGCTATTTACAACAGCATTTCCAAGGTCTAGGCAAAGATACAGCAGACGAATTAAGTGCCCGTTTACTTGCACAACCAAATGAAAAAATGGCCATCTGGACGGAATTTTGGTCCTCAGTCACTGAAGCTGTTGTACCGACATTAACCGTCACTGAAAAAAAGGAATATTTTACGCCCATTCCTTATCAATCATTAGCTGGTGAACAAACAACGTATCCGACACTCAGTGAATTACTAGATGCCTTTTATTCTGGTAAAGCAGAGAAAGACCGTGTCAAACAACAAGGCGGCGAACTAATTCGCAAAATTGAAAATGAACTAAAAAGAAATCAAAAGAAACTTAAAAAATTACAGCAAACCTTAGCCGATACAGAAAACGCTGAAAATTACCGTCGCGACGGAGAACTATTAACAACTTTCATGGCACAAGTCCCAAAAGGAGCCACCGAGGTGGAATTACCAAATTATTATGAAGAAAATGCACCGTTGCGTATCTCGCTAAATCCTGCACTTTCACCTAATCAAAATGCACAAAAATATTTTCAAAAATATCAAAAATTGAAAAATGCTGTCCGAGTTGTTAAGACACAAATTCAGCAAACACAACAAGAAATTTCTTATTTAGAGTCAGTTGTGGCACAACTTGAAATTGCGACACCAATGGACATTGAAGTGATTCGTGAAGAACTGATTGAACAAGGCTATTTAAAACGTAAAAAAAATAAAAAACAAAAACAGCCGAAAAAAAGCCAACCCGATCTTTTTTATGCCACAGATGGCACACCTATTCTCGTTGGAAAAAACAATTTGCAAAATGATCAATTAACTTTACGAACCGCTAAAAAAACTGATTATTGGCTCCATGCCAAAGATATTCCTGGATCTCATGTAATTATTCGTGACGCACATCCTAGCGAAGAAACCCTTACTGAAGCCGCACTTCTAGCAGCTTATTTTTCAAAATATCGACTTTCTTCACAAGTGCCTGTTGACTATGTCCAAGTAAAACATGTGCATAAACCCAATGGAGCAAAACCAGGTTATGTGATTTATGAAAACCAACGAACGTTATATGTGACGCCAACAGAAGAATCGATCAAAAAAATCCAGCAAAATAAGGATTCTACTTCCTAATTATATTAAACTAAAAAACAACGTACTGCCGATTGATCGTACGTTGTTTTTTTGCATTGGCAAAAACATTTATCAAGTGATAAATAACACAAGTAAGCTCAATTAGTTTACAAACTAGCTATTTCTCTCTATACTGACTGTTGGAGGTGAAATTCATGGTCTTTTTACACATTATTTTTGGGATGTTTGCCTTTATTGGCGCTTTAGGTTTAGGTGTCGCCTTCCGCGATAGCTTTACAGAACTTTCAACACCAAAGAAAGCAGCGATTATTTTATCTTACGTAGGTGCGATTGGTTCAACAGTCCTAGGGTTCACATCAGCAACAAAAAATCCATTTGTTTTAGCTGCAACAGTTGTCTTAGTTGTCGCCTTTTCTATTGCTCTTTTCAAAAAAAGCAGTAAAGAAACAAGCAAATAACAAAACCTTTGAAGAGCGGCATAGCGACAAGCTACCCTCTTCCTTTTACATACTATTTAAAGGAGTGAGGCAAATGTCTCTGACTATTTCTGAAGAAGTAAAACAACGTTTAGCCCCTTTCTTAACTGAAACGAACACCTTCTTGTTGGTAGCAAATGACGGCTCTAATCCTTATTCTTCCGCAGAAGGTTGTTGTATGATTGGCGATCGTTTCATTATCGTTCCTGTTGATCAAGCAGAAGCGCCTTATACCGAAACAATTGCTAATGATTCTTTTCACGTCTATACTTCGACGTATGACCAAATGTTTTTAACAGGGCATTTACAGCTAGTGATTCATCCGAATGCGGGAACCATTACTTTAAAAAATGAAAGTGGCATATTAGATAGTAACGTGGACATTTATCAACACTAAAAAAGCAAACAAAACGTTTACGCGTTTTGTTTGCTTTTTTAGTGTTGAAAGGCTTGAAAGGTAGTAATGATTACGTACATCATGCCCGATGCAATAATCGGACCAGCTGCAATTCCTTTTAAAAAAACGACGCCAAGAATCGTTCCAAAAACTAAGGCCACCGTAATCTCTGGCGATTGATTAATTAAACCTACTCCTTTTGAGGATAAAACAGCCACCAGAATTCCACAAAGTATCCCCAGCCATCCCATCGGTGTTTTGAATGATTGGATTAAATCCTTTAAGCCAATTTGTCCTGTAGCAATCGGGACTAAAATGGTAATTGAAATAATTGTGACGCCTAAATTAATGCCTTTATCTGACAACCACGACATGATTTTCGCACTATTTGGTAAAGCTTTTAAAGCAAGCACAACAACTGACGCAATTAATAAACTTTGATTTTTTGCAACAAACGCAATCAAGGCAATCAGTAGTAAAAAAAGCCAACTTTCCACTGGTTGTCCTCCTTTCTGATTTGGTTCTTTCGTTAACCAAACTTTCTTGTCTTTCCTATTTTAGCAAAGAACCTCTTTAATTACCATTCAGCTTCAGTAATTATTGTCTTTTTCACACGAATCTTGCTTAGAAAAAACGAGTTAAAAATTAATTTTTTCTCATAACAAGCCTTTTTCTCTTTGAAAAATTATTTTATGAAGTATACTAATATTAACTATAAAGTAGTTTACTTGCATTTATACTGGATATTCGATATCCTATTTAAGGCTCTTCAATTGAGCGAGCATCACAAAAGACATTTTAGTAGCAATTCTTGGGGAAGTAGTGCTACTAAGATGTCTTTCCTTTTTTTATTTTCACTAACAATATACGTTTCTTATATTAAAATTCACAACTCTTTATAAATAAAAGCGCCTGCCCCACAGTTGTCTGGACTGTAGGGCAGGCACTTTTCAAGTCATTTAAATACGCTTTAGTTTTCTTTCAAACGATAAACACTTGGACTTGGGTTAAGGAAACCTGCTTCTAAAATTTCGATGTTAGTTAATGCTTGCTCTTTAGTTACTAGTTGCGGTGCACCATTTCTCAACGTTTCATAGACGGCATCATAATAACGACCGTAATCACCTACAGGCGTTTTAATTTGTTTTTTAATCCAGTCGCCATTGCCATTACGGTAGGTCACTTCTCCATAATACATTGGTGAATCTTCTCCAAAGCCTGGTGCATCCGGCATGATTCCGGCTTTTAAATCATTTTCTTGTTGATCTTCGCCATATTTGATGAACGAGCCATTGCTACCATGAACAATAAAACGTGGATACGGACTAGCGACAGAATGATTCGTTTTAACTTTTACTTTTAATTTTGAACCATAATGTAAATCGACGTCAAAATAATTATCGACTGCCTCACTCACTTCATTATTACGAATATCATAAGTGACTTGATCTGGACGCCCGAAAAGAGCAATCATGCGATCCATTAAATGAATGCCTAGTCCGTAAAACGAACCATTTTCTTTAGGTCCTTGTTCCGTGATACTTCCTGGTCGATAATAATCAATATGTGTTTCCACTTCATTGATTTCTCCTAAAAAGCCTTGCTCTACTACTTGCTTCATCGCTAGGTAATCGCCGTCGAAACGTCGATTTTGATAAGGCATCACTACTACCCCTTTTTCTTGACCTAAAGCAAATAATTCCTCTGCATGTTCTAACGTATCACAAAATGGTTTTTCCACAATCACTGATTTACCAGCTAAAATGGCTTGTTTGGCTAAATCATAATGTGTATGCGCAGGCGTACAGATTGTGATCAATTCAATTTCTGGATCCGTCAATAATTCATTAAGGTCAGTGGTAAAATTTACGCCTTTTTCTTTAAAGGGCGCTGCTGCTTTTTCATTAACATGTAAATCGAAAATCGTTTTCACTTCTAGTGTTTCTCGAATCATTACGTAAGGTAAATGGTAACGGTTGGCACTTTTACCAAATCCAATAAACCCCATTTTTACTGTCATATTTTCCACACTCTTTTCTTATAATTAGATAAGTCCATTTGTTTCAATGACTTTTTGATACCAATAATAACTGTCCTTCGGGATTCTTTCTAAGGAACCTTTTTGTGTTTCATCTTGATCCACATAGACAAAACCATAACGCTTTTGATAGCCGTTAAGCCACGACAGTAAATCGGTGTAACTCCATGTACAATAACCAATAACTGAAACGCCATCCGTAATCGCCTCTTGAATCGCTTGGATATGGCTTCGCAAATAATCAATGCGATACGTATCGTGAATTTGTTTATCTTCTGTTAAGGTATCATATTCGCCTAACCCATTTTCAGTAATTAAAATAGGGACTTGATAGCGACTAGCTAATCGTCGTAAGGCAATTCTCAAACCTTGCGGGTCAATGGCCCAATCCCAGTTCGTTCGTTCAACATATGGATTATTTACTTTTTTAAATAAACCCGGTACCCCAGATTCCGTTTCAGAACCCTTTTCACCCGTTGTATTCATCTTCCCTATTCCAACGCCATCTAATGGATTAGCAGCAACCGTATCCGTCCGATAATAATTAATACCTAGAAAATCAGGTTTGGCTGAACGTAGTAACGCTAAATCGCCCTCTTTTATCGTTGGGGCCACACCTTGCTCCTGTAAGTAATTTAATGCGGCAATTGGGTATTCTCCCCAAAGATAGACATCTAACCAAAAATGCGACAGCAAATCTTCTGCATTTTCTGCCGCTAAAACATTGGCAGGGTGCGCATCAACGGCATAAACAGGCGTATAAGCAAAGCTAGGCCCAATTTTGCCAGGCATTTCTAATTCATGAAACGCATTAATCACTGCTGCATTGGCTAAATTAGCAATATGATTGGCTTCATACATCCGTTTATTGTCTGTTACGCCGGGAGGATGCACGGCTAATTGATAACCTAACGAAGTAAACACATTTTGTTCGTTTAAACTAATCCAATAGCGAACTTTGCCACGGAAAGCATCAAATAAAATTTTCGCATAGGCCACAAAATCAGCAATAATTTTTCTTGATTCCCAGCCACCATATTCTTTTTGCAAAACAGCTGGCAAATCCCAATGATATAAAGTTACCATTGGTTCAATTCCTGCCGCTAATAACTCATCAATTAAATCTGAATAAAATTTCAGTCCCGCTTGATTTACTTGACCACGCCCTTCAGGTAAAATTCGTGTCCATGCAATCGAGAAACGATATGCTTTTAAACCTTGTTGTTTCATTAAAGCCACATCTTCTTTGAAACGATGATAATGATCGACGGCTAAATCGCCAGTTGTCTCTTTGAACGTTTTTCCTGGTAGCCGAACAAATTCATCCCAAACAGATGCGCCTTTGCCATCTTCATTCCAAGCACCTTCTACTTGATAAGCGGCCGAAGCAGAGCCCCATAAAAAATCTTGCGGAAATGCTTTTAGTTGGTGATGTTCCATTGTCATTCCTCCCTCTTTTCTGTGCTGCCCTTTTATTGTAAAAGGTTTTCACAAAAAGTACCAATCAGATCAATAAGTTCTTCTGTTTACTTTTAAAACTATATAGTTTTAAAAAGGATAAGTCAACTACTTTTATTTAAGTACTTGATTATTAAATGGTTACGTTAAAAATAAATATATAGTTTTAACATGTTAAATTCATGGTATAATGAAAGAAATACTGGTGATAAAGGAGGACTCTGATGCGGACAAATACACGTTATAAAGAAATTTATGCAGCTATAAAACAGGATATTGAAGCAGGTGTTTATCCCATTAATCAAAAGTTACCCCAAGGTCGTCTTCTTGCAGAAAAATATCAGGTCAGCGAACTAACCATTACAAAAGCCTTACATTTGCTTGTGCAAGAAGGTTATGTTGTCAGACGACGTGGCTCGGGCAGCTTTGTTCAAGACTTTCAAAATCGAACCATTACTAAATTTTCTCCGTTAACCGGCACTTACTCAACCTACGATGGAAAAGTTGAATCCGTGGTTTTAGGCTTTGCAACAGAAGTACCTGAGCCTTGGGTGACTGAAAAATTAAGTATTACAGAAGAAGAGTTAGTCTACAAAATTATTCGTTTACGGATTATCGAAGATGTGCCCTCAATTATTGAATATACTTGGATGCCCGTTGCCCTAATTCCGAACTTGACAATGAAAGAATTGAAAGTCTCCATTTATCAATATATTTCGGAACAATTGCATCAAAAAATTCAAAGTGCGCGGGTCAGCATTTCTGGGATTCGTCCTTCTGCGTTGGAAAAAAAATATTTAAACTTAACCGATAATGATTTCCTGATGCGTGCAGAACAAATTGCTTACCTAGGCAACGGGCATATTTTTGAATACTCAATTGCGAATCATATTCCTAGTGAATTCACTTTTGAAACTGTCTTAATTGCAGAAAAATAGGAAACTTTTATGTTGCCATTTCTCATTTCTAACAAAACGATCTCTTTACTTTGAGCCAATACTTTTTGTTAGAAATGTTTTTCTGCTAGTTAAAAATATTTTTCAAATTATATTTCCAAACATGAATTTTGATAAAAGTATTGCTATTTACTAGAAGTACGATTAAAATATTGCTTGTAGCACTCTTTTTAATACAGATACAAGCAATTTATTTTTTACATAGTCAATCAACCAAAGCGAGGACTTTATATGAGGAAACCCTACATTTTAATGAGCTTACTCGTTCTAAGTACCTTATTAAGTGCTTGTTCAACTGTAAGTGGCAGCCCAGCAAGTCAAAGTGCGCCCGCACCTGATGAAGTGTTGGCGACAAGTATTGGGACGTATGAAAATCGAACATTGTTGGTTCCAGATGGGCGTTTAGCCTTAACTGCCTTGCATAAAGGAAAAGATTATCAAGGCAAACCAATGTTTTATGTCCTGTTTGAATTAACCAATACAACCGAAAAAACACAAAATATTCAGCTAATGATTCAAAGTTTTATGGAAGTTAGTCAAACTGTCCACGGAAAAGCCCAAAATTTACAATATGCAGTCTTAACCGATTCACCTTTCCAAGACAAATTAGATCGTTTAGCAGATGAAATCAATCCTGGTGAAACAATCCAAGGCGCTTACCCGTATGAATTTATTAATGAGAACAAGCCGGTCCATTTTAAATTTAGAGATCGCCTTCTCAGTCTGGATGAACCCATTGCATCAGAAGAAATTACCATTACAGAAAAAAGTTTGGTCCGCTAGCTTACCTAGCATTGGACCAAACTTTTTATTTATTATTCAGATGGAAAAGATTCTTCTTCTATAAAACGTGTGTAAATGTGTTCGCTCTCAGCAGCTTCTCCCCGCATTAAATGAATAATTTTCTCTGCAGCCACCATGCCCCATCGATGTTTAGAATAGGCAATTGTTGCTAATCGCGGTTGCACAAACGCACCTAGTTCAGAATTATCAAAACCAATCATCCGAATATCTTTCCCCATTTGGTAATTTGTTTCTGCAACATATTTATAGACACCTATCGCCATTTCATCATTAAAAGCAAAAACATCGACTGGTTCTGTCTGTGGTTGACTCAAAATTTTTTTAGCAGCAGCATAGCCAGAAGGTTCGGTAAAATCGCCTTGGATAATTTCATAAGGTATCCCAAAACGAGTTAATTCTCGTGTACTAACAGCCAATCTTTCTTGGCTATCATAACCTTTTTCTGGTCCAGAAAGCAGAAGAACCTTTTTTGAACCCACATTGACAAATTGCTCAATTGCCTGCGTGGCACCGCCACGATTATCCAAGAGAACTTGCCGGATATTCCTATGCTCAGTGGTTCGATCAAGGACAACGATCGAATGGCCACGTTCAGCAAACTTTTCAATTTCTTTTGTTGGAAATGTCCAATCTAAAATAATTGCCCCATCCACCATTTTTTCAGGAATGAAAAGATGTGACTTTTTACCGCTGCAGACAATCATCTCATAATCAAACAGTGCTAAGCCTTTCTTAATTCCCTCCAACAATTCACCATAAAAACTACCGCCATAATCGGCCAAATAGACACCAATAATATTAGTTTGACGACGTTTTAATGTGCGAGCGGCCATGTTAGGAACATAGTTTAGCTCTTCAGCAATTGCTTGGATGCGCGTTCGTGTTTCTTCAGTTACCTTTGAACTACCATTCAATGCGTAAGAAACGGTCGAGATTGATACGCCTGCTTTTTTTGCAATATCTTTAATTCCTACCATGGACTACTCTCCTTTCTAATGGTAAATTTCAATAACACTTGCTTCATTTAATAATGAAAGCACCTCGTCTTTTTGAACTTCCATTCCCCCTTCTCGATAAGGGTTTTCTTCAAACTTAAACGGAACTTCTTGACCATCGATAACTATTTTCGCTGACTGATTTGGATAAAATTTATATGTGACAGGTTTATCAAACAATTGGTAAGTTAGTGTTAAACCAGACAATTTTTCTGGTAACATGGGATCAAAAACCACGCTTTGTGCCTTTTGCCGAATCCCTAAAACAGCTGTAATTAATTGATTTAAATAAATTCCCGGCCCGCTTGAATAAATTCGCCAGCCACCTTTTACCCCAATACTTCCATCTTTTAGTTTACCAAAATTTTCTTGTGATTCATACCTTGTTTTAAAATCGCCATCGGAACTACTAAAATAGGCATTGGCTTGACGTAACTCTGCATTGTGAACCACTTCTTTTAATTGAACTGGATTGATTTGCATTAATGCTTGCCAGGTTTTGTCTCGCTGACCAATTTTCGCCATCGCTTCTGTATAGCGAATGTGCGCATGAACATACTGTAAGCCAATTTCGCGACCAAAATTAGCCGCCTGTTCTGCTCGTTTAAAATTAGTGCTCACACCGCCTCGATAGTTCGCTGGTTTGTTCATTAAGCGCACGCCATCAGGAAACGTTAATTCTTTTTCAATAATTTCTAAATGATGACTTACTTGTTCCGGTGTTAATAATTCGGCTAACATACTACGAGTCATTGGCAATAATCGATATTGAATCCCTGTTTTTTGGTCATTTGGGTGAATCATTTGTTCAAAAGTTTCTGGCGTTTCCATATAAATAAACCCTGGAATCGTTTCATCCGCCAACATATATTTTTGAAAATCGTTCTTTATTCCTGCGACTAAAATTGCTAAGTGCTGACTATAAGTAGCATCGATTTCCGTAATTAAAGCCGCAAATTTTTTCAACACTTGATACGTTAAGGCAACGGTCCAACTACTAGCCATTTGCTCTTTAAGACGATTATCGTAAGGTTGTAACGTGTCATCCCAATCGCCGTCACCATAACAGGATAGAAAAGTTTCTGGTAAAAAATGTTGTTCAATATAATTTATTTCTTTTTTCAAATGTTCAAATAAAGATGCTGTTTCTTTTGTTTTGTGATTATCTTTGCGACTTGTATAAGGGATTTCCGTAGCTAAGATTGAATAATCTGCGGTTTGTTCCAAATAATCAGTCACTACTTTCAATGGCCAGACGATAATATCGCCATGGCTTTCACTGGCTTTTTGTTCTTCGTATCGGTCAAACATAAACCATTGCGGCCAGTTGCCATCGTCCTCAAATTGATTTTCAAATAGATGCTGAATAATGGAGGCCACGATCTTAGGCTGTTGCGTCGCAAAGAAAAATTCTGTCGGTCCTTGCGACACATCTCGTGTGCCCCAAGCTGCTCCACCATACTGTTCTAAGCCATGTGGCGACAAATAATGAACGAGCATATTATGAGTATACCAACGAGTTAATTGATTCATTTGCTGCACACTTGAGTCTGTGTGTGTTAACTCAAAATGATGTAACAAGCCATTAATGAATGCCAAATATTGACTTTCTGCTTTTTCAAAATCTAATGGTGTATTGACTAATACTTGGTCCTCTATACTGCCCGTAATAAGTAGTGAAAATTTTTGGGTCTTTTCGATTGCCAAGACTAATAAGTCTGCTTCAGCTCCACCAAATAATGTGCTATCGGTTACTTGAAATGATTTATCAACTGTCAATGCATAGGTTAGTTCTGGGTAATAATTTTCTGTAGCAGAATGATTTCCCGTCACTCGAAGTGTTTTGCCAGCTTGTTCTAATTGATAGGTTGGGACTTCTTCCGGTCCTAATAACAAATGGTTAGAAACAGCCCACATATATGCATCCTTTTGACTGGTCACTTCCAATTGAATCACTCTTGAATCAGGCGAAGTGAAAGTGCGTACACAAATTGTATCCTTTGGCAACTTATAATACCACGTAGCAGAGTTCAACCCCATTTCAAAAGCAGAAGGCATTGTTAGTAAGCGCCATAAGCCATTCTCTAAAATGTAGATTCGTTGACCAGAGCGTTTCATAACGTTTAAAGCGTTTCGGCTATTACTCATTAATTTGTTCATGGTCGTATTTCCTAAAACTACTTGTGAATTGAAAATGCCATACATATACACTGTCGTACTAAGCAAAGGTTCGTCAACCGTTAAGCCTTTACCACTTAATAAAATGTGGCCATGCGCTCTTTCCATGGCAATTTCTTTTTCTTGAAGAACAACGTGATGGTAATTTTCCGTGAAAAAGGAATACGTCTGACCTGCTACTTTTTCAATTTGTGTCTGAATGGGATAAAGTGCGGCCAACTCTTCTTCTGTTAATGGATTTCCTGTGATAGGTTCTCCTAAAAGTTTCGTAGGATAGTCCTGTGTTTCTTCTAATGAATCGAATGTCACAGTTTCATAAATAGCTTGTAAGTCTTCTTTCGATAAAAAAGGTTCAGCTAATGCTTGCGGATGTGTTTCTGTTACCGCACCATAAAAAACAAATTCCTTACTTTCATTCGTTAATTGGACGGCTTCCGTTTGTAAAGCGGTGTAAGCAAATTCATATTGATAGACTTCATTTGCTAAATATCTTTTCCTCAATGCTTCTGGTGTGTTCGTTTGTTTAAATGAACGTCCGAAAAATTGATAGCCGTCCGTTGAGTAGCCTACTAATTTTTGAAAACTCCCTTGAATAAGAGCTGGAAACTTCTCATTTTGCGGTTGATTTTGTCTTGATAAAACAACAAGCTCTTCGCCCTCTTGCCAAATGTGATGATCAAGATACTGCGACACATACGCTTCATTTGACTGAACGGCTCCTTTTGTCGCTAAGCCAATATCTTGACCATAAACAATATCTACTAAGCCAGTTCCAGTGACATTAACCCGCCAGAACCATTGATTGCTTGGCCCCAAACGAAAGTCAACTTGGTAACGAACCGCTTCAAATTCACCCCGCCATGTCAATTGGTTATCTGAAAGATAAAAATCACTTTGACTGTTGGAACCAATCATTGGTCGATAATTAATTGTGTCACCTGTAATTATCCGCAAATAGAGTTGATTCATACTGCCGTCTAAAGGATTGCCTTCTAATTGATTAATCATCATGCCACAGCTGTTCAATTCTTTTAAATCACCTGTCTCTAGAAATGTAGCGACTGTGTCTGCTTGCTTAAGCTTCTTTATCTGCATAACTTATCCTTCCCATCTTATTCATTTAACGTGACTGTTGCGGTTTGTACATCGCGACTATTTCCACCAATCATTACGATAAATTCACCTGCATCACTGGTTACCTGATTATCTGAATGAACATAGCGCACCATATCCTCTGAAAGAAGAAACTGAACTTCTTTTTCTTCCTTTGGTTCCAGCCAAACTTTTTGAAAATCTTTTAACTCTTTAATTGGGCGAACCACTTGTCCCACCAAATCACGTACATAAAATTGCACGGTTTCCTCTCCAGCGATTGGACTGTCATTTCTTACTAAAACAGAGACCGTGATTGGTTGTTCTTTGGTAAATGTTAATGCACTTAGTTGAATTGGTTGATAAGAGAAATGACTATAACTTAAGCCAAATCCAAAGGGATATTTAGCGTAATTAGAGACATCTAAATATTTAGAAACATATTTTTCTTCTGGTGCTGACTCATAAGGACGCCCCGTATTGTCGACATTGTAAAAAATTGGCACTTGACCAACCGTTTCTGGAAACGACATACTTAAACGACCACTTGGATTGTACTGTCCCCACAAAATTTCTGCTAGCGCATTGCCCCCTTCTGTTCCAGGTTGCCAAGCTTGCACAATTCCTTTTGCAACATCTATCCCTTGTAAATCTAAGGGCCGGCCACTGTAGACCGTGA
Organism: Enterococcus sp. DIV1758; assembly: GCF_051711985.1. Lineage (NCBI taxonomy): Bacteria > Bacillati > Bacillota > Bacilli > Lactobacillales > Enterococcaceae > Enterococcus > Enterococcus sp. DIV1758. The sequence continues at coordinate 1,088,064 of NZ_JBIOOA010000001.1, read as the reverse complement.
CAACAACATTGGGATTTTTCTCAATAATTTGTGCCACTACTGCTAATTGTTTTTCGGGTAGACGAATATCACTGCGACTGGCAGCTTCCCCACTCATCCAATCTGTTTCGCCTAGTGCCACTACTACTTTATCTGCTTGACTAGCTAACGTTAAAGCCTCTTCAATGGCCGCCGCGGTCGGTTCAAAGTAATCAAAGGGTTCTTGGGCAACTAGGAGATTTGTGGTTAATTTTTTGGCCCCAGCCATGAGGGAAATGGCTTCTTCTTTCTTTCCTTGCCATGACCAAGCCCCTAAAATATCTTGTGATTGGGCCCCTGGGCCGACAAGCGCGATTTTTTCTTGCGGTGTAAAAGGCAAAATATTTTCATTTTTTAAAAGAACCATTGATTTTTGAGCAATCTTTTTAGCTATTTCTCGATGTTCTTTGCTTAAAATCACTTCTGCTTCCGCTTGTTCATCCGCACCACGATAGGGATTTTCAAATAAGCCTAGCTCATTTTTTAGTTTTAAAATTCGCATAACCGCTTCATCAATAAGTGTTTCAGCAATCCGGCCTTCTTCAAGTAATTCTTTTAAATAATCTGGATAACACGTGGTCATCATTTCAATATCTACACCAGCTTTGATAGCCAATTCTGCTGCCTGTTTTTCATCTTTGGCAACACCATGAGGAATTAATTCTTTAATCGCTCCCCAGTCTGAAATCACAACTCCTTCAAAGCCAAATTCATTTCGTAATACGTCTCTAAACAGCCATTGGTTGCCTGTAGCAGGAATCCCATCCACTGTATTGAAGGACGTCATGACAAGTTTTGCACCCGCATCTAATCCAGCTTTATAGCCAGGTAAATACATTTCTCTTAGCTGCCGTTCAGACATATCTACCGTATTATAATCCCGACCAGCTAAGGCACCACCATATGCCGCAAAGTGCTTCACGCACGCGGCTACTCGCCAATTGTCCTCTTTTAAATTTTCTCCTTGGTAACCTCTAACCATTGCAGCAGCTAAGCGACTGTTGAGTAATGGATCTTCACCTGTTGACTCCATGACACGTCCCCAACGTGGATCGCGCACTAAATCAACCATTGGTGAAAAGGTTACATGTAATCCTGAAACAGCAGCTTCTTTTGCTGAAATCTCCGCCATTTTTTCAACCGCTGCTTCATCCCAAGTGCTTCCTAAAGCCAAAGGAATCGGAAAGATGGTTCTGAAACCATGAATAATATCCGCCATTAAAAGTGTTGGAATATTTAATCGATGATTTTGCATATATTCTTTTTGAACACGTTTTGCTTCATTTGCACCAGAAACACCCAATGTTGTCCCCGCCGTATCAATCGTTTCTTGACTTAGTCCTAGCTCTGACATAGGGCCGGTCTTTTCTTCTGCTTTATCTGAATAAAACGCTGCTGCTAATTGTAATAATTGATTAATTTTCTCATCAATTGTCATTTCTTCGACTAATTGAATCAGTTGATTTTCTTTCATACTCTCACCTTTCTTCAATACGTACTTCTGCTTCTAAAGGAAAATGGTCGGAAGGAAAACGTCCATCGATGCTATCTGTTAAACTTGCAGTTTTCTGTACTTGCCAACCTTTTACATAAATATAATCAATTTCTTCTAATTCCGCCCAAGGTTTTGTATAAGTAAAATTTTGAAATGTTCCTCTTGGTCCATAATGAGTAGCTAAATTTTTGCTATCTTGAAATTTTTTTTGAACAAGTTGATGAACCTCTTCCCCCGACTCTGCATTAAAATCGCCCATTAATAAAGTTGGATACTGTGCAATTTTGTCATGTAACTCCTCTAAGATAACGGTCATTCCTGCTAAACGAGCATGAGCTGAAATATGATCCAAATGAACATTGATGACTAAAAAAGGCGTATTTTGAGTCGTTTCCTTAAATAGTCCCCACAAAGCAATTCTTGGACAGCCAGCTTCAGGATGGATACTTGGCTGCTGAGGTGTTTCAGATAACCAAAAATACCCTGTATCAATAGCCTGAACTTTTTGTTCGTTATAGAGAATCGCTAGTCCTTCTCCTTGACCATCCCCTTCTCTTTCCGCAGAAAGACAGGTGAATGTTGTATACGCCTTTAAATCCCTGACTTGATTCGGTCGTACTTCTTGAATACAACAAAGGCTCCAATCATGAAAATTGATTAACTGACAAACAGCCTCTTTACGAAAAGACCATTGCCAATCTTGGTCATACTCTGTATCTACCCGGACATTATACGTAGCTATTTTCATTTTTAACCTCCTGCAATAGTTGTTGAATTTGACGCATTTCACGACGAATCTGGGTTGTTTCACCGCCACCATGGCCTTTTTTCCAATATACTCTGACTGCTTTTCTTGCCTTTATCTGATGATAAGAAGGGAAAAAATCTTTCATTGGACATATCGGATCGTGACTCCCAACAGAAGCAAAGACTGGATTTTTAATTTGCGAAACAAAGTGACGACTATCAAAATAAGGAAGAACCGCGGCAATTTTTTCATGCGCTTGAGGATGCTCTTGTAAGTAATGATGAATAATTTGATACGAACCCGTTCCTTCTGCTACTCGATTTTCTAAACAAGAATGACTTGGAACATCTGCAAAAGTAGCTAAAATCGGGAAGTCGACTAAACTGTTCACCATTAACACTACGCCACCCCCTTGGGAACCACCACGAAGAATGATTTGGTCCTGATTAATTTCAGTAAAGGTCCGCACCACCTCTACGCTACGTAAATGGTCGGCAAACAAGCGGCGTTGGTACCAATCTTCTTTGTCTAGAAATCCTCGTCCCATTGGTGCTTCATGCCAAATTGTTTGATATGGCACGCGATCTTTGGTTAATCCCCCTTGACCTCGATTATCAATGACAAAACAAGCACAACCAATTTGTGTCCAATGAGCAAATTGCCAAGGTTCTTGAATATGATTCATATAGCCTAAACAGTCAATCACTATTGGCTGTTTCCCCGCCGTTTTAGGAAGTAACAAATAGCCAAAGATGCGCTCACCTAGGAAACTTAAAAAGTCGACCTGTTCCACTTGAACATTTTCCAATGGATAGTCAATGACCCGCCGATGGATATTTAGCGGTATTTTTTGAAGTTCTTCCTTGGTCTTTTGCCAAAACTCAAAATACTCATTCATGTTCCACACCTAACACTTTCTGAAAAAACGCTACTTGAAGAAAAGCCGTTGTCCCGAATCCTAACGCAATATATAAAAACAAATTAAGCTTATAGAAAAAAACAAACGTTAAAAGAGGTAAAATAAACAAAATAATCGCATTGGCACTATTACTTAAGACCACATAAACCGTCTCACCTAGTGTCTTTTTAACGGACCAATTAAAAACGGAAAAGAGAAAAAGAAAACTCGTCAAAAATAATGCAACAAAACTTAATAGAAAAATAGCTAAGAAACCTAAACTGGTGGCTATTTTAAATAAACTTGTTACGGCAATACCGCCTAGTAAAAAAGCAACGAACAAGACACCTGTTAAAATAAAACCTCGCATGATATTATTTTTTAACGCTGTCCAAAACGTTCGTAAAACAGGAATATCTTTTTCACGATACAAACGATAAATCGTTCGATACAACGCAATTAAGCCGACACCGCTAAAGATGCCTGTTATACAGGTAATTAAAAAGAGAAAATTAATAATGATCAAGTTGGCAATAAAAGAAAAAATCCGATAATACCAACCTTCATATGCAAATAGCTTATTCATATTAAAAGAGAAAAGCGGATTTCTCGTTGCTTTATCCGCTTTTCTCTCCTCCTCTCTTACTTAAGTTTGTCTCTGTTTTCTGCCATTTTCTCAGATTTTATTTTTTCAATTGCATCCCATTTATTTGATTTTAAGAATGCTTTGTAGTCTTCTAAAGATTTGTCAAAGGCTTTATCATCTTTCGCACGAATCATTGAAATAACGGTTGTATTTAGTTTGGTTTCAATCGCTTCATTCGCCCGAGCTTCCGGCGTTCCTGCATCTGGATTAATATTTTCAATTACGAAATGTGGGACTAATTTTCCTTTGCCCCATTCTTGCATTTGCGTTAAAGCACTTTCCATTGGCACTTTTAGTTTATTGACACGGTCGTTGTTAAAGTATAGGAAACGACTAATGCCATATTTTTTGTTATAGGCATCATTGTCTGTTTGTTCTAATTTTTTCACTTCTGGTAAATAATCAATTTTCCCTTGATCATTGTACGCATAAGTAACTCCTTCAACGCCATATTTTGTTAAAATTTGTCCTGGTTCATCAATTAAATATGTGAATAGTTGAGTGACTTTCGCTGGATCTTTCGCATCTTTCGTAATGTAATTACTTAACCAACCTGAAATGCCGGTTTGATTTAATGTTGGTTTTCGGCCAGAAGTACTACTTGGTCCATCAATGGCTATATAACGTGTGCCAGATTTTTTCATAAATTCTGTAAAGTTCCCACCTTGACCACTGGTTCCAGCAACGAGCATGGTTGCATAATTTCCTTGTTTCACTTTTTCATCAAACGTCGCCCCATCATCTGTGAAGCTATCATCACTAATATTGCCTGCTCGGTAAACATCATTAAATGTTTTTAACCATTCTAAGTATTCTTTATCTAAATTTCGATCATAGTATTTCCCATTTTTATCCTCTAAAGGAACACCTAAGAAGTCTTGTAATTTGTCTAAAAATGGCCCTGCACCATCGCCCACTGTGGTGAAGCCCATTGGGGTCATCTCAGGATATTTTTCTTTAATCTGTTGCATGACTTTTTCAAAATTTTCTGGTGTTGAAACGTCTGGCTTGCCTAATGCATTATAGACATCTTCACGAATAACAAAATTATCATTTACTGGGATATTTCCACTTTCATAATCCGCTTTTGTATTAGAGTAATTAGGGTAACCATATGTTTTTCCATCCTCTAAGGCATACCATTTAAACGTATCTTGGTTAACAACTTTCATTAAATAGGGGTCATATTTTTTAGCTAAATCGTTTAAAGAATAGGCCCAAGAATCTGCTTTCAATGCTGCTTGTCCAGTTTTTTCAGTTAATGTCACGATATCAGGCATATCTCCACTTGAAATCATGGCATTTAATTTTGAATCATCGCCGGAAATAAATTCAATATCCACATTTAAATCTTTTTTAATCTGCGCAGTGGTCACATCTTTTCCAAAAGGCAATGCCGTCCAATCTGAGTTAATATACCATTTAATCTTGGTCGGTTCTTTCTTCTTATCTAACTTCCAAGCAGGCGTCTTTTCATCTAATTCATACCGATCCTTAATTGAGACATCTGAGCTAGCTTTCTTTTCCCCTCCGCTACAGGCCGCTAAACTAACGACCGCCGTTGCCACCAATAAACCGCCTAAAACTTTTTTCATATTGTTCCCTACTTTCTTTATTCTTTTACTGCACCGGCCATCATACCGCCGATAAAGTGTTTTTGTAGTAATGGATAAATGATTAAAATTGGTATCGTTGTAATGACAATTGTTGCCAGCTGAACACCACGTGTCGTTGCCTGCACCACCATATCTGTACTGCCGCTCTCTGTCATGGTACTCAAGTTTGATTGAACAATAATTTCATAAATTTTCATCTGCAATGGATACAGATATTCTTTGGTAATGTATAATTTCGTGGTCATAAAGTCATTCCATTGACCAACCCCATTAAATAAAATAATGGTGGCTAATGCCGGTTTTGTTAAAGGTAAAAAGATTTTATAAAAAATTTGAAATTCACTGGCGCCGTCTATTTTGGCGGATTCTTCTAAAGATGGTGGAATTTCTCGGAAAAAGTTCATTAAGATAACTACATCATAATAGCTAAATAAAGCTGGAATGATATATACCCAGAAGGTATCTAAGAGTCCTAATGACTTAATCAAAAGATACGTGGGAATCATGCCCCCACCAAAGTACATTGTAATAACACCCATCGTTGTATAAATGTTACGTCCGACTAGTCTAGATTTACTAAGTCCATAGGCAACAATCGCACAGAACAGTGTATGCGTCGACGCACCGATGACTGTTTTTAAAACAGAAATCAAAAACGCTCGCGGAATGCTACTATCCGAAAAAACTTTCCGATAATTTTCTAGCGTAAATCCTTTCGGCCATAAAACCAAGCCTTTACCAGCTAAACCCGAACTTGACGAAACTGAGGAAACTAAAATATTCCAAATTGGTACGATAATTAATAAAGAAAACAACACAAGAATTAACGTATTGAAAAAGTAAAACCATTTGTTTTCTTTTGATTTTCTTTTAATCACAGCTGTTGCCTCCTTTATAAAATAACCGACCGACCATTGTTCATTTTTCTAGTAATGCGATCTGTAATGACTAATAAAACAATTGAAATAACAGAAATCCCTAAACCAACTGCCGTCGCATAAGAAAAGTCCCCTTGCGTTAGCCCCATACGATAAACAAATGAATTAATTACTTCTGATTTGTTTTGGTTTTGAGCATTCATTAAAACCAACGTTTGATCTAAGTTCGATCCCAATAAACCGCTAACATTTAGAATTAAGTTCAACGAAATAATCGGCGCTAATAAGGGCAAAGTAATCGTTCGGATTTGTGTTAATTTTGAAGCACCATCAATTCTCGCCGCTTCATAAAACGTTGGATCAATGCGAGACATGCCAGCAAGATAGAGAATCGTGCCCCAACCTACTTCTTTCCACAAATCAGAAAGAACAGCAATCCACCAATACTTATCAGGATCTAACAAATGATTGACGCCCTGATTCATTAAGCCTAACGACATCATGACTTGGTTGATAAAGCCATTTGTTGAAAGCCACGAAATCAACATCCCGCCTAAAACGATCCAAGAAAAAAAGTGCGGAATATAAGAAATCGTCTGAATCACTTTTTTTAAATGTCCATCTCTCATTTCAAAAATCATTACTGCTAAGATAATCGGAATAGCGAATCCTAAAAAAAGTTTCATTAAACTAATCGCTAAGGTATTACGAACTGCTTCCCAAAAAAAACTATCTTCCATAATGATTCGAAAATTTTCAAGTCCAACCCATGGTGCAGAAGAAACCGTGTCAACAATCGTATAATTTTTAAAAGCAATGATAATTCCATAAATTGGAATGTAGTTAAAGACAATCATGAATGCTACACCCGGAAGTACCATCCAATGCAATTGCCGCTGATCATAAAACTTTTTTAGTTTTTTCATAAGCAGGGTTCCTTTCTTTTTAGTGAAACGTTTCTACAAACAGATTATACATTCACTCCAAACGATTGTAAACCCTTACATTGTTGTTTTATTTAAAAATAACAGCATTAAAAAGCGCTATAGACCATTTATAAAGAAATTATTTTCCCTGCTTCTTTTTCCATAAAAATACTCTTTTCTAGATATTTTAAAACATTTTATAGAAACGTTTCACCAAAATATGAACATCTTTTTCTTAAAAATAATTCTGTTAAATAACAGAAAAAAGTCTGGTCAATCCGACCAGACTTTTTAAATATAGATAGTAAAATGTGTAATTTCAGGGATCACTCCAAAACGGGCATGAATGGCGGTCGTTCCTAAGCCTGTATTAACATATAGTTGCGTTTCTTGGTCCAACTGATACAATCCTCTGGTATACTTTTCTGCTAAAACATTTGTGATTGGATAAAAAGGAATCCAAATTTGTCCGCCATGGCTATGTCCTGCTAAAACTAACTGTGTACCCGTACCAATAAATGCATCCGCGACATCTGGTTCATGGGTCATTAATAACGCATAGTCATACGTTTCTCGATAGGATAATGTTTCTGAAACGGAAGGATTTCCTAATAACGAGTCATCTAAACCACCAATAAAAAGACGGCGTCCATCTGCTAGGGTTACTGTTTCTCCTTGGTTTTTCATAACGGTAAAGCCACTGGCCTCCATGACTTCATCATACACCCCAGAAGCACCGCCACCATAATCATGATTTCCCCAAACTGCATATTTTCCAATTGTCGCTTGCAACTGTTTTAATTTTTCAATCATCGGTTCTTTTTGTTGCGGATTTTTGGCATAATTGTCAAATAAATCACCTGTAAAAACGATAATATCTGGTTTTTCACGATTGACTTTTTTTATGACTTTATCTAACCGCTTCGTCTCATAAAATTCTGAAACTTGTATATCCGAAAGTTGCACAACATTCAATGGTTCTCGTTGATTTTTCTTTCCCAAAGTCACCTGATTAACGTGAACTAAATTCGGCTCAATCTTCCACGCATAGATTGGGAGTGCGATAATTAAGAAAAAAAATAAGAGCATTATACTTAAACCAATTTTTTTAACCACATCACTCGCTCCTTTCTTTTCTTTGATTTCCGAAGACTTAGTATAGAGAAAAATCTTCTTAACCACAATCTAAAACAAAGGAAATTAAGGCTTTGTTAAACAACCTAAAGAATTTCCACAATCTCTTATCCTTTTCTTAGCTTTTTTATAAAAAAAGCTAGATAATTTCATCTGTCGATGAAATTATCTAGCTAGAACATTCTTCTCTTAATGATGATGTTTTCGAAACGTTTGATAACCAATTAAGCAAAATAAAATCCCCAATAAAATCATTCCAGTTACTGAAAATAAGCCTGCTAACATCTTTCGCATCCTCTCTGTTGCTAAACTTCCTTATTTGTAGTCACTATTTCTTGTTGTAAAATTGGTTGAAATAGACGACGTTCTGCTAATTTTCTTGCTAAAATTGCTTCACTTTTTTTCGTAAAGATACCTAAGTTATGACGCTTGCCTTTCAAAGAGATATAAGCCAGCCATTTCCCAGAAGCGGTCTGGCTCACTCCTTTGTGTCCGCTGCTATTATTTTTGGGGCGTTTACTTTGCAACTTCCCTGGAATTACACCAGCAACTCTTTGTCGGTAATCCTTCTTTTTACGATGACCGCAGCTTTTGGTATGGCCATTCAACAAATTTTCACAGCGAACCCAGCAAGCTTGTCCGCACGAACACAGACAATACGCTTTCATTGTCTGTTGAATACTTTCGATCCGTACCACGACTAATTCATGATAGTTTTTTTTTAACATTGTTTGATAGCGATGGTGCGCACATTTGGTTCGATACCCACGAATTAGTTGTCTTCTTGAAGCTTCTGCATAGCTCCCACAAGAACAGCGACAGGCCCAAACAATTAGCCCTTCTTTTCTTTTTGTCGTTGGTGCTACTACTGTCAACTCACCAAACTTTTGACCAGTTAAATCTTTATAGTTACCTGCTTGTCTCAATTGACTATCCTTCGTATTCTTGTTCTCGCCACATCTCGATTGGTTCTCTCCCATAGTGCTCATTTTTCTGAGTCTCTCCCTTTCTTAGTTCTCTGACCACCTCAGCAAATACTTGCCAATCTTTTGTTTCCGGCAAATGACGCCATGTCAATTGACGACACCGTACTTTCGAACTATAAAAATCGGACAAATACAAATCGGTTTCTAAGGTTAATTTGTGATCAATCATCACATCCATATAATTGAAAGAAGCAATAATTTTTGCAATAAAGCGGTTATAATCCTCCCCACCAGAAAAATCAACAAATACATGAATCGTTTTTTCAATTGCGCAAAAAGACCGATCATTTAACAAACAAAACATAAAATCATAATATAGATGCACGCGTTCATACATTAAAAATCGTTTTTGATGCAGCGACTCTGTCTTTTGTATAAAACCATCTAAGGCGCGATGAATTTGAGGAAACCGCTCTTCAAAGAAACCGCTCTGCTTGGCGGGAATAAATGCAGCCACTGAAAAGTATAGGCGGTCCCAGCGATAACAAATCAACTTTAATTTTTCTTTTGTTTCCACCGTAATTCGCTTTTCAAAGAAAGGAATAACACTATTCATATGATCAATAAATTCGTCTAACATGGTTAACTTATCTGGAAAAACAATCGGACTATCAATGTATTCATTTAAACTTAAAAAAAGAAAAATATATGAAGTCTCTTTGCCAAAATCCTCTTTAAAAAGAGGGGTTTCGCTTGTATAGATTTTTTCAAACGCATGCTGTAAACAGCTAGGCACATGAACTTCCGTAAAAGAGTCCACTACATGATCAGAAAACACACGAAAACGTTGGATCGTTAAAAGAATAAATAGTTGTGCGCTTTGATTAAGACTAAACGTTCTTTGATACATCAGTTGTAAATCGTTTATAAATCGCTTAATGCCAGGACTATTTTCCAGCAAAATGTTAGGCAGCCTTTCTTGATTACTTCCATAAAAATAATACAAGCATTGAAAACAAAAACTTCGGATATTTTTCTCTTCTCCAACCAAGCCTGTTGACTTTAATTTAATACGCCAATTAGCTAAAATCAGATTTAGTTTATACGAGAAGGCATAAATTTTGCTTTTGCTCATAAAATGAATTTGAGAAAATTCTTGAATCGTGTGCTTTTGATAGAGGCCCACATCAAGAAGCAACTTGGCCATTAGTGATTGATCAAAATAATATTTTCTTAAAGCTTGATAATCAATTTGCGATAATTTTTGCGCACTAATCAGTCCTTTAGCTGGAAAAAGAATTTGACTCCTTGAAGAAATCTGTGTACATTCATAATTTATTTGACGGCACAACGATTCTAACTTTTGAGTGGATAAATCAAAATATCCATAAAATTCTTCTTTTAATAATGGACCTTCACTATTCATAAAAGTTTGATAAATAAGTAATTTATCTCGGAATTCTTGGTCTAATAATTCATCTAACAAAGTAGTCACATTTTCAACTCCAAACTATCACGCCTTAAGTATCTATTTTTTTAACAAGACGTGAGTGTCAATCTTGCTTATTTTTTCCACAAATTTAAAAATGATTCTTTCAATATTTAGGAATCTTCATAGAAAAGTATTATTTTAACCAAAAAAAGCCCCCTTGCGTCACCAAGGAGGCTTTTTTTGTTATTTTTTTACTTTAAATTTAAAGAAAAGCTGATTTGTTTGACTAATTTTCTGTTTCTTTTCTAGCCTATTCGTCAAAAATGATTGAAACTTTTGGTTCGTCTTCTATACTATCTTCCTATAAAGTTCTTACTCTTTTAAGTATCAGCTTCTGTCAATAAAAGTCCTCATTTGGCATTGCTAATCTGAATACAGTATGACTACTTGTTGCCGCTATTTTTTACTGTTATTTTACTCTTTAATTGAAGCGCTAGAAACGCTGTCAACTGTTGGCTTTTCGGTCGCTGACTCTTCTTCATGGACTGATGCACTTGATACACTATCTGCCGTTTCTGGCGCTTCTTTTTTGGAGGCACCACTGACTGCATCGACGTTTTTTCCACCGACTAATTCTTGCCCAGTTTGTTTTAAATACCAATCAACAATTGGTTTAAAGTCTAAAATATACTCATTAATTCCCGCGTAATTTCCATTATCATCATACATCGCTTGATAGTTATGCACTACATAGGTATCTGGTCCGTGCATTGGAACATGAACGCGAATAGCATCTGTTTTTCCTGACCGTAATTGCTGAATCACCCATTCTACATTTTTCAATGCTTTTGGTGGATGGCAATTCGCTAATGGATTACCAACTTGTCCTGGTTGCCGTTTAGCAAACATTTCTTCAGCAGCCATTTTTTTATTGTAATATAAAAATTGATTGTTACTGTCTGCGTAAGTCAATTCCATTGGCATTGATTTTAAGAAATAATTTAGCTGATCAACGGTTAAAATGCCTCGATCTAATTTTACGTATGTGTCGCCTTCAACAGCCTGAACCGCTTCTGCTGCTTGTTCTACCCAATCATCTGCTGCCATATCAACCCCTTCGATCGTTGTTTCAATGGTTCCTTTTGCATGTAAATCTTCAGGTAAGTCTTTTGGCTTAGCCCCTTCTAATTTTGAAATCACATCAATGAATTCCACGAATTTTTGTAATGTGCTTTCTAAAAATTGACGTGTTCCCTCCGCAATTAAGTTGCCGTTTTCATCAAATGCTTCTTTAGCTTTCCCTAATAAAAACTCGTTTCCAGGCATCACGATCGCATTGACACCAGGTGCATCAAGAATTTGACGGAGATGTAATTGCGCACGTGAGGTTCCTTGATCATAATAAGAGCAACCAACAATCATTACTGGTTTATTTTCCAGCGGATGAATTTTGAAAGATAACCATTCTAACACACTTTTCAAACCGGCAGGAATGGTATGGTTATGTTCGGGAGTCGCAATAATTACGCCGTCTGCTTGTAAAATTTTGCGATTCATATTCTGAATCAAGACACTGTTCGTTTGATCCTTACTTTGATTAAACATTGGAATATCTTTAATTTCTAAAATTTCCAAGTCGAACATTTTATAAAACTCTTTGCCAATATATTGCAGCAGTAACCGATTATAAGAAGAATCAGCGTTTGATCCGACGATCCCAATTAATTTCATTTTATTCACTCCATTTCGTTAAATCGTTTCCCATGAGAAATTTTCTGCTTCTTTTTTGTTTTGCGCATGCGCATGTTTCAGCTGTTCTGTAATTTCAATAAATACACAAAAATCTGCAAACAAACCAGCTAGTTTATCTATTTGTTCTGAATCTTTTAACGCATTGTTTTCATCAAAAGCTTGTAAGGAATGCGCTAATAGAAATTCAGAGCTTGGCATAATTCGTGCTTTCAATTCAGGAGCATCTAAAATTTGACGCAGATGCGCTTGTGCTCTAGAGGAACCTAACGTGCCATAGGATGCACCAGTAATCATAACTGGTTTATCAACAAACGGAAAAATCCCGTAAGATAACCAACTTAGGGCATTCATCAAAGAAGCCGGCACCGCATGGTCATATTCAGGCGTACTGATAATGACGCCATCTGCTGCTTCAATTTTTTCAGCAACCGTTTTAACTATTTCTGGCAAAACTTTGTCTTCTGGCTTGTTAAACATAGGAAAGTCAACAATTTCAACTAGTTCAATGTCAGCCTCCTGCGCAAAATAGTGTTGCATAAATTGCAAAAGTTGACGATTGGTTGATTGCTCTGAGTTCGTTCCTACTAAGCCGATAATTTTTTTCATAATGAGCTGTCCTTTCCTTTTCGGTTCTATGAATGGATAATGTGAAGAGTATCTGCTAACCCACTGCTATATAAAATTTGCTGGTCTTGTGTAATGATGACTCCTTCAATCCCATCTAGTTGATTGAGGATTTCAAGCGCTTCTGGAATTGGATAACCAAATAAACGCGTTGTCCAAATCTCACCATCCACTGAAGCATCCGAGATAATTGTGATGCTGGCCATTTCAGTTTCCAATGGGTAACCGGTTGTCGGATCCAACAAATGGTGATAGACTCGCCCAGCTTCGGTTAAACTTCTTTCATAAATGCCCGACGTCACAACCGATTGATTAGCCACTTCGACAAGTAAGCTGATTGTTTCTCTGGATTCTTGCGGATTGCGAATACCAATTCGCCATTTTTTGTTTTGATGCGTAGAGGGCCCCAACGTCACAATATTGCCGCCCAGATTAATCAAAGCAGACGTAACATGGACTTCTTTCAAATAGGCAATTAGTAAATCAGCGATATAGCCTTTTGCCAAAGCCCCCAGATCTAATTTCATTCCTTCTTCTTCCAAAAAAACCGTTTGTTTTAAGGGATTTAAGTGAATCTTTTCTGGATTAATTTTTTTCAAACAGGCTTTAATTTCCTCTTCTGACGGGACACGGGCATCTTTAAAACCGATTCGCCACGTTTGAACTAACGGGCCAATGGTAATATTCAAATGACTAGCTGGATCACAACTATGTTTTTTCCCTAATGCAATTAATTGATACAACTCTGGATGAACGCTGACTGGTTTTTGTCCAGCTTGTTGATTGACAGCCATCAGTTCCGAAGTTGAATCATTTGCACTAAAACGTTGTTCATAAGTGATCAATCGTTGATGCACTTCTTCTAGAATTTTTTCAGGTTCTTCATGGTCTACAAATACATCTATTACTGTGCCCATCAAATAAATAGTTTGACTTTGTTGCACCTCAAGACTTCCTCTCCATGAAAGATTGTGTTTTATTTCACATTTATTCACAAATAAATCATACGCCTTTATTTGATGCCAGTCAAGTCGTTTATATATTTTTTTATATAAAATAACGACCTTAAAATTTTCATTTAAGGTCGTAACGTGTCTTGAACTCTTTTAAAAAACGCTTTTTTTATTATATTTTGAAAATAAATATATAATTTTCTATATAAACTAATTATTCTTAGATAAAATTGTTTCTTTCAATGTTTGAATTGCTTCCAACAAGATGCGATTTTTATTGATTTTTGCATACGCGCGGGCATCTTGTAGTAGTTCTAAAATTTGCTCTTGCGGCTTTTCTTCAGCTAAGGCATTTTTCGCAAGCTGGAAAGCTGCTCTTGCCAAGTAATACGTGACGTGATTATCAGAACAGATGGAAATCGCATACTCTAACAAAGCATCACTTGTTTCTAAATCGCCTTTTTCTGCATAAAAAACACCACAGTGAAAGACAACATTTAATACTCGCCAAGTATCTTCCATTGATTGAATAGTATAAAGATAAATTTCCTTGAAGACCTTATTGAAATAAAATTCTGCTTTCTCAATTTCGCCTTCTTTGGCATAGGCCATGCCAATTCCAGTAAAAGCTAACAAACGGTAAATATCGCTCGTGTATTTTTGCTCTTCAAACAGAAGTTTTTCAAAGGTAAATAAGCAATCCATCAACGAAGCATTTTGAAAAATCATGACAAAGCCTTGTAAATAATAATATTCTAATAACAGTTGGGAATCTTTGATTTCATCAAAAGGAATATTTTTTAAAATTGTTTGCAATTGGTCATGTTCGCTGGTAATCAAGAAGAATTCTGCTTCTTCCATTTTTTCAAGAATTTCAGGTTGTTTAATCCCTACGCGCGGGAAGAGTTCCCCCAAAGGTAGCTCTAAACGATTACATAGTTGGATCAATATTTTTAAAGTTGGGACTTGACCATTCTTTTCAAAGCGACTAACCGTAACTTGCGTACAAATCCCTTTAGCCAATTCACTTTGCGACAAACCACGTGCTTTGCGTTTTTCTATAAACCGTTGTATATTCATTGCTTTTCCTCTCATTCTCATCTTCTCAAACTTACTATAATACAACTTACCTTAAAAATATATATAGAAAAAGAAAAATGTTTATAACAAAAAAGAACACAGACAACTCTTTCATTAAAAGTTTGTCTGCGCTCTATTAGAACCTGAATCACTAAACGTCAATTCAGCGTTATTTAATCAATCCGATACGTCCTACTTGCTCTGTTTAGAGAGCAGCTCTTTTTTTAGCTTCTTTCACAAACGTATTCATGGCCTGATATAATTTTTCCTTGATTTCTTTGAGATTAGCTTGTTGTAATTCTTTATTGGCAACTAACTGTTGACCGTTCACCCAAACGGCTTCAACATTGCTAGCATTTGCTGAATAAACCAACGCTGAATAGGCATCAAAAATCGGAAACATATTAACTGATTGCGTTTCAATTAATGTTATATCCGCTTTTTTGCCCACTTCCAATGAACCGACTTGCTCCGCCAAACCTAACGTTTTAGCGCCCCCCATCGTTGCCAGATAAACAATTTCTTTTGCAGGAAACAAGGAGCGATCTTGGTGTGCTGTCTTATGAAAATTCGCAACCATGCGCATTTGGGTGAATAAATCTAATGTATTCCCACTACTAGGTCCATCCGTGCCTAAACCGACAATAATCCCTTGATCAAGCATTTGCTTAATCGGCGCTACGCCTTTGGCTGATTTAGTATTCGCACCGATACAATGAGCGACACGCGCTTTTCCATTAGTAGCAGCTAAACTCGCAAGATCTTCATCTGTTGCCAAAATACAATGCGCTAAAATAAACGGCTCGCCCAAATAACCCAGTTCTTCTAAGAAAGCAATTGGTGTTTTTTGATAGGCTTTTTCAAACTCAGCCATTTCATAAGTCATTTCAGCAACGTGCATGGTCACAGGAACTTGGTATCGCCGACTAAGTTCAATAATTTTTGCTAACACTTCTGGTGAGTTGGTATTCGGTGCATGCGGCGCAAGCATAGGCGTAATCAACGGATGTCCTTGCCACTTGCGAATAAAGGTTTCCGCGTAAAAAAGACCGCCTGAAGGTTCCGGACTATCACAAGTGGGCATGTCAATAATCGTTTCTCCGAGCAAAGCGCGAACACTCATTTTTTCGCAACTTTTAGCAATTTCATCTTCAAAATAATACATATCACAAAAGCTCGTAATACCACTCAGTAACATTTCAGCAATTGCATAATCACTACTGCATCCTACTAATTCTTTTGTCATGAATTGTTCTAATGGAAAAAGAAAACGCCGGAGTCGATCTGGCACATCGTCCCCTAACGAACGAAATGGAATCATGCCTACATGGGTATGGGTGTTAATCATCCCAGGCATTAAAATTCCATTTTGACCATCGATTACTTGATTTGCAGCAATTTGCTTTTCATCAAGTGTGGTCATTGGTGCTAATTCAACAATTGTGTCTTCTTCAATCACTAAATAGCCGGCTTTGATTTCTGAAAATTGCTCATCCATTGTTAGTATATGCACATTTTTAATGAGTGTTTTCATGCAAAAGAACTCCATCCTCTGGAAAAACTAATGGATAGAAACGTTGTGACTTCGTATCCATCATCCCAAAATCTGTCACTTTAATGGCTGGCGAGACAGGCAATGATAGTGTGGAAAAGGACATGATTTCATTCATATTTTGATAGCCTAACGCTTGCATAGCTTGTCGGACTTTTTGCAATGCAGCGCCTAATTGTTCAATCGGTGCTTGCGATAAAATCCCACCAATTGGTAAAGGACAAGTTGCCATCACTTGCTGATCCGAAGCAACCAAATAGCCGCCTTGCATCGCTAATAATTCATTCTGCGCTAACAGAATATCCTCAATCGTATTACCCATCACCATTAAATTATGATGATCATGGGCCCAGGTTGTCGCAATGGCTCCTTTCTCGGAAAGGGGTTGATCCATTAAAGAAAAAGAAATATTGCCATTTTTTCCGTAACGTTCCATCACAATTAATAAGGCACAGTTGGCTTTTTGCCATTGCAACAACCCATTTTCAACAGGAATTTCTTTTGTAATTCGCTCTGTAAATGTGCCAATCTCTTGTTTTTGAATCACATTACAACGAACTGTTTCTTTTGTTGTAGCCACCTTTAAAAGTAAATCTTCTTCTGTTAACTTTTTACATTGGATGGTTTGTTGGTAAGCGGCTGGAAACTCTTCGATTTTTTCTGGATAATGGAAGGGCTCGCCTTTTTCAAAAACGACCTTTCCAGATTTATAAACCGTATTAATATCAAAACTTTCTAAGTCATTTAATAACAAAAAGTCAGCTTTTTTACCAGGTGCAATTTCGCCGCGATCATGGAGACCCATTCGTTTGGCCGGCGTATAAGTTACCATATAAATGGCTTTTTCGATAGGCAACCCTGCTTGAACGACTTTTTTGACATTTTCATTTAGATGACCTTTTAGCAAATCATCAGCCATCACGTCATCCGTGATAATACTTGCATAATTGTAGAAGTCATTGTCTACTATCACCTGAATGTTTTCAGGAGTGATTGATTTATTTTGAAATTGAATAAAGACGCCCGCTTCAATTTTTTCTTTTAACGTTTTAGGAAATTGATGGGTATGATCTGAAGTGATACCACTATATAGAAAATCTGCTAACTCTTGATCTTCGATTTTAGGACAGTGGCCTTCTAAAGGCATGGTTGGTCGTTGTTTTTGACACAAATCGATAATTTGACGAATTAAAGAATCTGGCTCATAGGAAATCCCTTTAAAATTCATGGCTTCCCCTAAACAAATCACTTTTGGCTCTTTGAGTAATTCTGCTACTTCTGCTAAGCCGATAATCCCACCAGTTGTTTCTAATTCGGGAGTAGTCGAAGGAACCGAGGAAGGAATTGCGTGAAAGATATCTAGTTCTGTTTCAGCGGCCATAAAAGCTTTTAAGCCTTCTAAGCCAAATACGTTAGCCATTTCATGGGCATCGGCAATCACCGTTGTCACACCGTAACGCACTACTGCTTTGGAAAAAATAGTAGGTGTCGTCATGGAACTTTCAATATGCATGTGTGCATCAATTAAGCCGGGAATCATCCATTGATTCTCGGCATTAATTGTTTTTTTGGGCTGCAAATTGACGTTCTCTTCTTCATAAATGTAATAAAATTTATCATTTTTAATCGCAACATTTCGTTGAACGAATGTTTGAGTGACTGTTTGATACAGCCACACATTTTTTAGTAATACATCGACGTTCATTTTGTCCCTCTTTTCTAAAACTATTGATTCATCGTCCGATTCCATTGATCAATCCAATCCGCTAGTTGACTATTAATAAAATTAAAATCGACTGTTTTGGCACGTTCGGCAATGGCACCATATGTTTTATTTTTCGCTTCTTTTTCGCTTAGCGTTACTTGTTGATTTGTAGGTCCTTCATTTAACGAAATCGCTTTGGCCTTTTGTGATTCTTCACTAATCCGTGCGTTAACAAATTTAAAGGCGGTTTCTTTGTTTTGTGCTTTTTTAGGAATATTGACTGTATTATAGTTGGCATACGTGCCGCTTTCTGGGACGACATACGTCACGTTTTCTGCTGCGCCTTGAATAATATCAACCGCAAAATCAGCAACCACAGCTGCTTCAATTTCACCAGATTGGAACATATTAGCTAAGTCTGACGATTTTGAATACGTTTTAACAACGTTTGGTTTTAATTCTTTCATCGCTTCAAAAGCGGCCTTCCCGTTATCTTTTGTAATATCTTGACCAGCATGTTCACTAGCAACGTATAACATTAAAGGACCTGCTGTCGTGGCAACGTCTGGAACAGAAATTTTACCTTTCAAGTCAGCTGACCATAAGTCATCCCAGTTCTTAATTTCTTTGCCTAATTTTTCTTTGTTGTAAACAATCCCGATACTGTTTACAGCAATTGGTACGCCAGCACCACTTTCAAAAACCTCTTTTGCTCCCGGCGTTAACTGACTTAAATTAGGTACTTCTTTTTCTGTAATTTTTTCAAATAACCCTTCTTTTCCACCTTGTGCTGCATTTGCTTGTGCTAATTCAATGACATCAATTCCCGCATTGGGATTATTTTTTAATTTCGTAAAGCGGTCTGCGCTATTGCCTACTTCTAAGGTAACTTTCGCTTCATTCTCTTTTTCAAACGGAGCGATAATGTCTTTTTTGACAATATCTTCACTTAATCCGAAAGTTGAAACGACTAAAGCATTACTTCCACCTTTGCTCTCGCTTTTCGTAGTTGCTTCGCTGTTTCCACAAGCAGTCATTAATAACGTTGCAGCGACTAATGTCCCTAAAATTACGCGTTTTTTCATTTTTTAATCTTCCTCCAAAATGGTTTTTATTTTTCTAAAATAACTAATTTCTCAGCTGGAAAAGCCAAGTGAATGGTTTCGTTTGTTTCATATAACTGTTCACTTGTTCCATTAACCAGCAATGTACCTAACGCTGTTTCCACTTCATATTGATAGCTTTTCCCTAAAAATGTTCGGACAGCGACAGTACCTGCGACAGTATTAGTAGCAGCTTCTGAAACAATCTCGATGTCCTCTGGACGAATCGTTGCCACTGTCGTTGTAACATTTGGTTCAGGATTAGTCGTTTTCACTATTTGATCTGTTTGTGTCCGATAATGACCAGCTTCCATTTTTTCAACAGAGAAAAAGTTTTCAAAACCGATAAATTCTGCAACAAACTTAGTACGAGGCAAACGATAAATCGTTTCTGGTGAATCATATTGTTCAATCACGCCATTATTCATAATGGCCACTTTATCTGAAATAGAAAAGCACTCTTCTTGGTCATGTGTGACGAAAACAGTCGTAATGCCTAATTGTTGTTGAATCCGTTTGATTTCAATCCGCATTGCCACACGTAATTTTGCATCTAAATTACTCAACGGTTCATCTAGTAGTAATAGTTTAGGTTCGATAATCAGAGCCCGTGCTAGCGCAACCCGCTGTCTTTGACCACCAGATAATTGTTTTGGATAACGGTCTCCCAAGCTTTCTAAACCACATACTTTTAGCATTTCCGCGACTTTTTGGTCCATGGTTTGTTTGCTTTCTTTGCGTAATTTCAGCCCAAAAGCCACATTTTCTGCAATCGTTAAATGGGGAAATAACGCATAGCTTTGAAAAACCATCCCGAAGTTTCTTTTATGGACAGGAACCTTTGTTAGTTCTTCTTGGTCAACGAAAAACTGTCCGTCGTTTGGCTTAATTAATCCAGCAATCACTCTTAGCGTAGTCGTTTTACCACAACCACTCGGTCCTAATAAAGAAACTAACTCTCCTTTTTCCATTGAAATATTTAAATCTTTTAAAATATCTTGTTTTCCGTCATAGCTGACGCGAATATCTTTTAAATCTACAAAAGTCAAAATTTTCTCCTCTTTCTATCTCGTGCTTCTTCCATGTTTTAGGCAATGGAAGCCAGTCCCAACGTTTTTTCAATTAAAAACATTAAGCCCATTGTTAGTAGCATCAACAATACAGAAATTGCTGAAACAGTTGGATCATAATTGTATTCCATATAACTTAATAAAGAAGTAGGCAGCATCGTCACACCGGGACCTGATAAAAACATCGATACAGGAACATTGTTAAACGAATTGACAAATGCTAACATAAAGGCTGCAAAAATTCCCGAAGACACATTGGGTAAAACAATTTGAATGAAAGCTCGCAATCTTGTACAACCTAATGTCCAAGCTACTTCTTCCATTGAATAATCTAGTTGTTCCATACTTGACCCAACCACTCGAATAATATAAGGCAAACTAATTAAAAAATGCCCCATTAATAATCCTTGAAAGACAGGCAAACCTAATTTAATAACAATATATTGAAATAACGTATACCCGACCACAATTCCTGGAATCACAGTTGGGGATAAGAAAAAGCTTTTAATAAAGTTGCGCCCGCGAACGGAATAACGAGCCAGCGCATAGGAAGCCGGGATCCCTACTATTAATGCTAAAACAGTCGCTAATACCCCAATCAACAAGCTTAACTTAAAACTGTCCATAAACGTTTCCGATTGTAAGGCTTTGGCGTACCAATCTAAAGTAAATCCTTTAATCGGAAATTGAATCGCTGCGGCTGTTCCAAAAGAAGTCACCACAATCAAACATAATGGTAAAAATAAAAACAGAAAAACTAGAATTGCAATAACAGATAGTCCTTTTTGCTTACGCATGATTTGCTTCTCTCCGATCTACTTTCTTAGCGACCATGTCTAGGCCTTTCATCACAATTAATGTTGTTAAAATCATAATAAATGCAAGAACACTCGCCGATTGCCAATCACCTAAAGTATTAGCCTTTTGATATAAGAAGGTCGACATCATCATTTTTTGGTTACCACCTAACAGCTGTGGCGTCGTATAAGCCGTTAAAGTTCCTGTAAACACTAATATACTTCCTACGATGGTGCCTGGAATTGATAAAGGTAAAACAATTTTCCGAAAAGCCGTCATTGGATTGGCGCCTAGCGTCTCAGCCGCTTCTAGCATTTCTCCTTCAATGTTTTCCATAACCCCAACTAAGGTCATAATCATTGTCGGTAAAAATAAATACACTGAACCGATAATAATTGCAAATTCTGTATACAATAAATTCAGCGGTTGCTCAATTAAGCCTGTTTTTAATAACAACGTATTCACTACACCGTTTTTTCCTAAAATGTTAATCCAAGCAAAACTTCGAATAACTGAGTTGGTTAATAGTGGAAACAAGGTCATAGCCATTAAAAAGCCACGCCATTTTTTGGAAACTCCAGCAATAAAGTATGCCGTTGGAATGCCCAACACGATTGAAATCCCCGTCACAATTAACGAAACTCTTATCGTTCGCCAGAAAATTGAAACATTATAGTCATCTTTAAAAAAAGTAACATACTGATTTAGTGTCAAGCCATGATCAGTAAAAATGGTTGGCAAAATGCTAGTAATTAATGGAATCATTAAGAAAAATAATAATAGTACTAGTCCCGGTGCCACAATTAAATAAGGAACTTTCTTGTTCATTCGTACACTCCTCGTTCGTTTTTTCACTTCATCAGTATACGCAAGGAAAACGTATATTTCAACACATTTTCATCTTTTTGTTCGTTTTTAAACCCGAACGTTCGTATATTTTTTCGGAAAAGGTTATTAAAAAATAAAACACGAACATTAAACAAAAAAACACAAACAAAACTGTTTGTGTTTTTTGTCAACTTTTTTATTTATCACTTAATTTTCTTGGAACGTTTGATCCTTTTCCATCATTTTCACTATAATACCATCTTGATACACCTGATAATATCCGAACAATTCATTCTCTTTCGAGACACTATTCTTTTCAGATCTAATTTGAACAACATAACTTCCTTTATTTGACTGCTTAAACGTATAATGAAACGCCGAGTCATTCGTTGGTATCCCTAAACCATTTTGTAAAAATTCAATCGCTTCCTGTTTAGTATAAGATTCTGCTTCTAATTGCGTTCCTAAATGCGGATTTTTTTGATCGACAAATTGTCTTACTTTGTCATTATTAGCAGACTTTTCTATAACGACTTCCTGTTGTGAATCCCTACTTCCTGAACAGCCAGATAATACAAATAAAATCATCAACAACCCTAAACACTTACTCAAAGTTTTCTCCTCCTCTCCCTTTTCATTAGTGATACCTGATGATTTCTTTTATATTTTAGCATGCTTGATATAACGAATGGTGCTCAAAAAAGACAGAATCAACAAGTAAAAATTGTCGACTCACCTTTCTCAACTAATATTAAAAACTATTTGTCTCAATATTTTCGAATTCCCTGTAAATTACTGATAAATAAAAACAGCTCTTTTTGCGTATACTTATATTATCAGCACCTAAAGGAGGAACTTTCTTGAATAAAAAAAATCTACTCACTTATCAATCAATGACAGTCTTGTTTCTAGTATTCAGTCTCTTTACTTTTGACCCATCGGTTTCTTTTGCCACTCGTTCTGGAAAAACGCCTGTTTCAGTTGAGCTAGAACTTGGAGGGCTGCCTGGCGATGAATCGGTTGACGATACCGTTGATCCTGATTTAGAAAATCCTAACACTAGTTTTGACTTGCTCTTCATTCCGAAAGAATTTACTTTTGAAACCCAAGCGATTTCTGGTGATTTAACAGCAGTTCCTATACGACCTTCTGAAGGTAATACTCATACAATGAGACACTTCGGGATGGGGGATGTTCGCGGAGCCTTAACTGGTTGGCATGTCACTGCTGAAATCCCACACATGCGAAACGAAGCTCATTCTTTACTAGGCATCATTACGTTTCAATTAACAGGCGGCTATGCCCGCTATGACAAAACGTTAAGGCGTTTCTTTATGACAAATACAATGTATGGACTGGATTTTTCAGAAGATCCTGCTGCACCCGACTTCCCGACCAACCCAATTATTATCGGTAACGGTGCGACTTTAATGAGTAACGCTGGTGACAGAAAAGGACAAGGCATGTGGAGTGGCCGCATGACCGATATTTCTCTTGCAATTCAAACCCCTGTTTCACAATTATTTCCTGGCGCATATACAGGTTCGATTATCTGGAATTTAATCTCTGGACCTGCATAAAATAAAGAAACGCTTAGAAAACTAGCGAAATCACTACTCTTCTAAGCGTTTCTTTATATCATAAGGACTATTTGCTCCTTCTATTCGTCTAAACATACTTTCCCGCTTTTCGTTTAACGAATCACTTGGCCCCAGCGGTAATCAAACTGATACTCTTGGTTGCCATTATTCAAATTAATTTTGTATAAATAACGCGGGACTTTAATGAACAACGCATCCTCTACTTGAAAAGCTTCAATAGGTACATTTTCTTTAGTTAAAAGCAACGGTGTTTGCCACTCGTATGTTTTTTTCTGCCAATTGTATAAGCCAACTATCGCTTGAATACTTTGTCTTTTCTTGTATGACAGAACATAATAATTTGCTTCATCTTTCTTGCCTAGTAAAACTGGTGCTATTAGTTGCTCTTCTAGTTTTCCTTGCACTGTTGTTCGCTCTTCCGATGACAGCTCTTGACCAATTTGACTCTCATTTGAATCTACCGTCCATTTAGGCGCTTCTTGTGTTTGAAAGACTTCTTTGAAAGTTGGGTCTTGTTTTAACTGCCAATTTTTCAAATCTAATTGATAATATCGATTGTTTAATCCATAAATATAGAGATAGCGATTATCCATAAAACGATAATCAACGAAATCAGAGCTTAAATAGTCTTTTAATTCAGGGAATTTCTTCACTAAATACGCTTCGGAAAACTGTTTTTTCCCTGTTTTTGTATCGAGTAAGTAAATGGCCTCGTTATCAGCATTATTCAAAACCACATATTGATCCGTTTGACCAATTAAATAATCACGCCAGCCTAAACGTTTACTCCACATTCGTTCGCCCGTCTGACTATTAACAGAAATCACTTGGAACAATGAGTTACTGGTGCTAATGCCATTCGTTCGTCCATTTGGGATAATCATTCGCTCAATTGAAGTTAAGCCTTTCGTTTTTTCAGAATAAAACGTCGCACTTTTCTCTTCAATCGTTACTGAACGAAACATTCCGAAAAAGATTAAACCAGCAAAATGTACCACTGCAAGATAAACCAACAAAATTAACGCATAGGGAACCAGTCTCCTTGTACTCCGCCTTCTTATTAAGGAAATAACCAAAATACCACTAATTACTATAAAAATAATTGCTACAATGATGACAAAAATATCATGATAGAGCCAACCAGATAATTGCCAACTTCTATAAAGTTTGTCCATTACGCCATCCTTTCCAATTGTTATTTGCTTATTATAAAAAGGATACTATTTTTTTTTGAAAAATAACAACAAAAAGCGACGAACAGCAATAAGCCCATTCAAGTTGACTAACTAGGTCAACTTGAATGGGCGTGGAGAAATGTGCCTTGTTATTCAGTTATTCCGCTTCTTCAATTGCAGACAAAGCTTTTGCAATATCAATTTCTTTATTCCGATAATCAGCATCATGAACTGGAAAATGCTGCCGCAATTCTGCTGCTTCCATCCAAGAAACAGTCCCTTGTTTAATGCCAAAATCAAGAATGTGCCCACCAAATTGGTGATCCTCACTGATAAAGTGCAAATGAAATCCTGCAGCAGAAGCACCATGAAATAATTTAGGTGTAAAGAACCCTACAACTGTTCCCTGAATATTCTCCGCTGTAAATTCAGGTTGATTGCGTGCTGCTTCTACAAATGGTGGATATGGTTTTTCTTGTTTAGGTGCCACACGGACATGCATCTTCGCAAAAAGACCGCTAATTTTAATTGCCGCAAAAAAATTAGGACTAATTTTTTCTAAAATTTGTGCTTTAATATTTTCATCGGTTTCCGTTGATACAGGGAATGCGCCATCTTCTTGAAAACGAGTAACTGCGGCATATGGCGTTAATTCTTCGCCTTCTAAAATAGTAATTTCGCCAGTTTGATTCGCATGATACAATATACCGTCCAATAAAATAATTTCGCCATTTGAGCCTTCTAATGTCCCAATTCCAAAATCACCTTGCGTGAGTAACGTACCAATTTCTGCCGTTCCTGCCATCAAACTTTCCATTAAACCGCCTAGCGTACCATGTTGATAAACATATTGTTCTCTCATTTTTCCATCTCCTAATAAAGTTGATCTGGTAACAATGTTTTACCTAATTCTTGATTATCTGAATAATCCACAGGAACATCAATAATCACTGGGCCTTCTGTTTGCATTCCTTCTTCTAAAGCTGCGGCAAATTCTGCTTGTGAATGAACTCGAACCCCTTTGGCTCCAAAAGCTTCAGCATACTTCACAAAATCAACTGGACCAAAATCTACGCCAGAGGATCGATTATATTTCATTTCTTCTTGGAATTTAACCATATCATAACTACCATCATTCCAAATAATATGCACGATATTTTGCTTTAAACGAACCGCTGTTTCTAATTCTTGCGCCGAAAATAGGAAACCGCCGTCCCCAGAAACAGAGATAATTTGTGTATTCGGACGAACCAGCGCAGCCGAGATTGCCCAAGGCAAAGCGACACCTAATGTTTGCATACCGTTACTAAATAATAAATGACGCGGTTCATAACTTCTAAAGTGGCGAGCCATCCAAATGTAGTGACTCCCTACGTCAACAGTAACTGTCATTTCATTCGTGGTTTTTTCTTGAAGCGTTTGAACAATTTCTAATGGATGTAATCGATTTTCAATTGTACTTGTTTTTACTTCTTTAATCGTTAATTTTTCTTGAAGCGTTTCTAAATAATCTTGCGCATCTTCTGTTAATATTGGTTCACTAAATGCTTCTGATAATTTCAAAATATTTTTAGACATATCACCAATTAGCTCTTCTTCCGGTTGCATATATTGATCAATTTCCATTTGAACTTCATCAATAACAATAACGCGCGCATCTTTTTCTGCGTTCCAATTACGTGCTTCATATTCAATGGGGTCATAACCAATCGCAATCACTAAATCACTTCTTTTTAACAAACGGTCCCCAGGTTGGTTTCGAAATAAACCAACACGCCCAAAGAAATGTTCTTCTAATTCTTTTGAAATAATTCCTGCTCCTTGGAACGTTTCCACGACTGGCAAACCAGTTATAGCAACCAATTCACGAATGGCTGCGGTAACTTTTCGTGCAGAGGCCCGCATTCCTAAAAGTAAAACAGGTAATTTCGCTTGCTTGATTCGTTCAGCTAAAGCTGCGATTGTTTCTGCTGATGCATGGCCCAGTTTCGGCGCCGACAAAGGCTTAATTGCTTCGCCTGTCACCGGACTATCTGTGACATCTTGTGGGATCGATAAGAATGTTGCGCCTTTTTTCGCTGTTTTGGCGATACGGTAAGCATTGGCAATATTTTCAGATAATGTTTCTGGATCTTGAATTTCTGTACTGAATTTTGTTATTGGACTAAATAATGCAGCATTATTCATGCTTTGGTGAGTTAATTTTGACAAATCGGACCGTTTCACCTGTCCAGCCAATGCTAAAACAGGGTCCCCTTCTGCAGTCGCAGTTACTAACCCAGTTGCTAAATTGCTGGCACCAGGTCCACTAGTTGCAATAACTAAGCCAGGCTCTCCCGTCAAACGACCAATCCCTTGTGCCATAAAGGCAGCGTTTTGTTCATGTCGAGCTAAAATTAATTCTGGACCTTTGTCAACTAATGCATCAAAAACCCCATCAATTTTTGCACCGGGAATCCCAAAAATATAGGGCACTTCGTGATTGATTAAACTTTCTACTATGATATCTGATCCTTTTTTACTCACTGTTATACCTCCAATTAAAATCTGTACTAATTACAAATACAAAAATACCACTAAAATTCTAATTAATCAACAATGAAACACCTTGAAAACGTGTAATATACTAATTCGCATATTTTAATAGAATTGAGATATTTCAAAAGATTAAGCAAAAATAATGCAAAATACCTTAAAGTTTTATAGTCTTTCAACAATTATTATATACTTCTTCACTAAAAATTAGTAAGATTAACCTATAAGAAAAAAATCACAACCTGTGATAAATTATTGGAGGAAAAATATGTCAAAAGGGAAGAAAATTTTTGCCATTATCTTTGGAATTATCTTGGTTCTATTTCTTGCAGTTGTTGGAATGGGAGCAAAACTTTATTGGGATGTTTCTAAATCAATGGATAAAACCTATGAAACAGTAGAACGATCTAAAAAAAGTCAGGTCAATTTAAACAATAAGGAGCCTTTTTCTGTTTTATTATTAGGGATTGATACAGGCGATGATGGGCGTGTCGAGCAAGGTCGTTCGGATACAACAATTGTTGCAACAGTTAATCCTCGTGACAAGCAAACAACCTTAGTCAGTCTTGCTCGCGATACCTATGTTGATATTCCAGGTCAAGGAAAACAAGATAAATTGAATCACGCCTATGCTTTTGGTGGCGCATCTTTAGCAATGGACACAGTTGAAAACTATTTAAATATACCTATTAATCATTATGTTTCAATTAATATGGCTGGTTTAAAAGAATTAGTCAACGCGGTTGGCGGAATCGAAGTGAACAATAATCTGACTTTTTCTCAAGACGGATATGATTTTACGATTGGTAAAATTTCATTAGATGGTGAACAAGCACTCTCCTATTCAAGAATGCGTTACGAAGATCCTAATGGTGACTACGGCCGCCAAGAACGTCAAAGAAAAGTGATTGAAGGCATCGTCCAAAAAGTCTTAAGTCTTAACAGCGTAAGCAACTATCAAGAAATTTTAACAGCTGTTTCTGATAATATGAAGACAGATTTAAGTTTTGATGACATGAAAAAAATTGCCTTAGATTATCGCAGTGCCTTTGGTAAAGTGAAACAAGACCAACTTCAAGGTACTGGTTTTATGCAAGATGGTGTTTCCTACCAACGTGTGGATGAACAAGAATTAACTCGTGTCCAACAAGAGTTGAAAAATCAATTGAATAACTAAGTAAAAGCATGTATCAGACAATAAAATACGTCTGATACATGCTTTTAAAATCTTAAATCGAACTATCCTTACTCAAAAATCAATTCGTAGTATTTTCCAATGATTTATTCCGTATAACACTAGTATGCTTACTAAACAATAAAATAATTCATTCATCGTTCCTGAACCCATTCCTAAAAATGTTAAAATGTAAAAAGGAGACTGCAAAAGAATGCCCAATCCGATGGTTGATGCTCCAATATTTATTAAAATAGGAACAATCATCACAAAAACTAAATTAAAGATCGTTAAAGTCACTCCCTGTATATGAAAGAATAAATACATTGTTATACCTAAAACTAAGTAGAATAACGGCAACAATATATAAGAAGCTAATAGGACAGTCAACACTTTCCATGAAACAGCTACTGAAAGAACCATGCTTAAAAGAGCACAAACACCGATTAATAAAAATCCTGCTGACAAGCCCAAACATAGTCCACAAATCAATAGCGAGAACAAATAAAGATGCCGACCTTGCCTCGTTTTAAAATAATAATCACTAATTCGTGAGCCTTGATCGTCAACAACAAAGGACACTACTAAAATCGGTAATAGCAAGCTGTTAATAAAATTCATCGCACTGATATAATCATTTACATCAAACATATTGCCAAAAAAATAATTTAAAAATGGTGGAACTAACCCTAAAATGGCAAACATAATGAGGTAGTTTCCAGAAAACCAAAAAATTCTGCGCTGAATATCTTGTTTTAACACAGCTTTTACTTTCATCTCTTACTCCCCTTCTACTAATGAAAAATAAACATCTTCTAAATTTAGTGCATGTTTTTTCATTTCTAATGGAATGATGTCGTTTAAAACCAACTCTTTCAAGAACAACGGATAATCTGCTTCCGAAATTAACCAAAGAGGATGTCTTTGTTCTACGCCATCAAAAAGAGCACTAATTTCACTCACTTTGTCTTCGTTTTCTTCATCAAAGGTAAATTGATAGACTGATACTTCTTTTCCTAAAGTGACTGTTTGAATAATTGCTCCATTTTTAATAAAATACGCTCGATCGCACAACTTATCTAGATCCCCTAAAATATGACTGGAAATGACAATCCCTATATGTAACTCTTTTGCTAAGTGCTTTAGTGTCTGAATGGTCGCTTGTACGCCATCTGGATCTAAACCGTTCATTGGTTCATCTAAAATAAGCAGCTCATTTTTGTTAATTAAAGCTAACGCCATTCCTAAGCGCTGCTTCATACCTAAAGAAAAATCTTTGACTTTCTTTTTCCCGTAATTTTTCATATCAAATAGTGATTCTACATAATCAACTGAATAACTCTCTTTTGAAAGAGCACGAAAATAATTAAGATTTTCTCTTGCTGTTCTATTTGGAAAATATTTAGGTCCATCAATTAAAACACCAATCCGTTCTTGTCCAACGACTTTACCTTGAAAATTAACCATTAACCCACCCATGATTTTCATTGTAGTCGTTTTACCTGCACCATTTGGACCAATTAAACCGACAATTTCACCTGGTTCTACAGTAATTGAAATATTTGTTAGAATTTCTTTTTTATTAATGTTTTTTGAAATATTTTCTAATTGCATTAGCAACACTCCTTAACTACAATTTTTTTCAGCCTTTAGTTCGTAATAGCAAAACAAGCCAATCCCTATTAATTTAACACTAATTACTACCATGCCAAATGCAACCATTACTACCCGCTCCTTTCTATACTTTCAATTACTAGCATAGCAAGAAAAATAATCATTTTTTAGTGTAAAAAAATCCGCTATTTGGAAAAAAAATAAAAGAAACAGCGCCGGCAATTATCCTTCAGCGCTGTTTCTAAACTGACTAAAATTTTCTGTTAGCCAATGTTGCTTTTGTAAGTAAACAAAATTAATAGTAGTCGATATGTTATTAATTTAAAATGTAAAGCTCGCAAAAAAGTAGCTTTATTTATCATTGCAGTGGGTTATTTTATAAAGAATTTTCTCTAAATTCCGCCAGTTGCGTTCTGTTGGTATATTTTTCATCAGTAGTAAAGTCGTTCCTTTTGTATCAAAATAATAGTTAGAAATCACTAAATCGACTTCAGATGCATCTACTTCATAATCATAAAAAGCCAAGGGATAAGCTTTACCAAAATAATTTTTTATTTTATTCATCAACCATAATCGATGAGTATGATGTAAATCGTCTGCAATTAAAATCTTAATGGGCGTCAATTTCTTTAACAATAAATCATAATAATCTAAAACATAGTAATAGTTTAAGAAAAGTTGTTCCCAATTTTTTAAAATTTCTTTGACCTCTTTTGTTGCCTGCTCTTGCAAATCTCGATGAAAGTTCTCCATCAGTTGGGCTATTTCCGTATTTTGTCTTTTAATTTCATTAATATAAGACTGATTGAAAAATAAATCAGTATTACCGAAAAAGAATTGACTTCGCTCGTGGAATGCCACAAAGTTAAAAATTAATTCAGAATCTGACAAATCCAATTGAAATTGATAGTCTTTTTGCGTGAGGTTATTTAATAGCAATACAGCTTGGTAAGACGTAGTATGATGCAATTTATGTGCTAATGTATGACTAACTTCATAGCGAGGATTACCATCAATCACTCCAAACGAGTAGATAATTCGATATATAAAATAGATCTCTTCTTCAGGCAGCGATAAGTTACACTTCTTCAGCCACATTTTTACTAAAGGAAAAGCTTTATCAGAATCAGCTACCTGTTTAATTTCATCTAAAAGTTCCACTCTTTTTTGTGGTGCACGTTCTAATACAATTGCTAGCCAATAAGAAAAAATTCGTTTCGGCAAACGTAACAATTCAATATCGTATACCTCTTCAAATTGTTCAATATATTGTTCAATCAACTTTTCAGAAATCGTAAATGGCCAGTCACCTGTACGTGAAGATTGCCAATAAAAATAATAATAAAAAGAACGACTCATGCTTTCTTGATTCTCTAGTTCTAAAGAGAACGTATGAAAGGTCATTTGATATCTTTTAAAATATTTTACTAATAATTTGGCATACCGAAAAACAGTCGAAACACTTGTAAATTGCGCATCTGCATAGTCTTATAAATTTCTGTCTGGGTATTTGTACATATAATCAATCAAATTGAAATTATAAGATTGACGATAGTAATGCAAGTAAACATTATAGATAGGAAAATTAGCATCTTTATACATATAAAATCGTTGATTATTTTCATTTTTCAGTACAATTTTCCCATTAAATTATTTAAAAATGTCTGATAATTCTTCTACATACAATAGAATAGATTTTGAAGAAACATTCAGTAAGTCTTTTAAATCTGCAATGGTTCGCCACTTGTTTTTTTCTAAGAGATAGTTAAATAGACGAATTTTCTTTTGAGAAGATTTCGTTAAAAATGTATGCACTTTATCAACCTCCTGTATTTCTAAATTTTTATAAATAACTTAGTCATATTAATTATACGACTTTCTTTTTGCAAGAGGTAAATTTTTGCCCCCAAAAAAACAGGTGCTAAAGAAGTTCCTTAGCACCTGTGCTTGATTTCAATTGATTCAATTATTAAGTTATGTTTAATGGAAATTTTATCTAGGTTTAAATAGGGGCATCTTCTAAGTTCCAAACTAATTGACCTTGATAGCTACCCGCGACATCGCTTGGAACTAAAGTTAATTCAAATGTATTTGCTAAATTCAACATTTGACTTCCACTGCCACTAGCAATAGTTTGTTCGACGTCATTAATCGGTGTCCGTTTGCCCTCTTTAATAAAGCTTAAACCTTTTGACAATGTTTGATTATTTTGATTTTTCATCATTTGTTGCATTTTAACTTTGACTTTCCATTGACTTTTATCTAACTGGCTTTCATCAGTGATAGCCAGTTCTGCTTCTTGTGGCAACTTGACATAGCTATCTTTTACAGGGATTTCTTGTTGTCCAAAAGAAAGAACGTCAGGTAATTTTAATTGCGGCCCCTTTTCCAGACTGACTATCTTTTTTTCATTATTTGAAACTTGTCCAGTTTCATTCATTGCGTAAAATTCAACTTCTTGGTCAAGCCAATTATCTGGTATCTTCATTTTCACTTGATCGTCAACAGTCTCTGGTGCTGTTGGATACTCTTTTACTAATTGTTCCTCTCCACCGAAACGTGCCATTACGCGAATCGTTTTTCCTGCTTCGTGTTTTAAAGAATACGCCACCTCAGCTTCTTTAGTAAAGCGAGAAACCGGTATTGCCTCTCCTGAATTTTTCAATTGAAATTCCAAATTTTTACGATACCGATGAACGATTGTTTGTTCTTCTTGTTTAAACGTTCCTTGATCTTGTTCCACTGGATTTTTAACTGGATAATATCCAGGGATTTCAGGATACTCAGATGATACATCAAATGCTTGTGTTAAAATACCTGGCTGACTCATTGGCTCTTTCAATGGTTGATTATTTTCGTCGACAAAAAGAAGATTCACTTTGCTGTTATAATTCACTTTCAACATGCCTTCGGTCGCTTGATTAAACACTTTATCTCTATTGGTGGCCTTTGTTTGGATTGTATAAGGTAATGTCAGATTTCCTTCTGTATCAATGAAACGATTATCTACTGCTGGGGCAACTTCACGCCATTTCACGGCGACTGTATAAAGTAAAGTCGTGGCAGTTAACCGGCTATCTTGTGGTTGTAAGGCAGTCAATACTAATTCTTCGCCTTGCATCTCTTGTGAGAACAAAGCCGTTACATCTTCACCATTAAAGTTTTGAATGTTGATATTACCTGGCTCGTATTGCTGTAATTGCAAGAGATTTGTTAAGTTAAAACGTACTTCTAAATTACTTAATTTACGATCCTCTTCAACATTCGGCATGATTTGTTGGGCCTTTAATTCACTAACAGGTTGCGGCTTCTCTAACGTTAAAGAATTTGCTAAGGCCCCGCCAAACTCAGGTTTTGCCACAAAGTCTGTACGATAAGGAATTTCTAATGGCTGATTGTTATTCCAATTTCGATAAATAAAGGTTAATTTTTCTTTTGGTCGAGTTAAAATTTGTAGCTGTTGCTTTTGACTATTGATGGCATCGGTTTCCGTTTCGTTATGATAAGTTACCCAATAACCACCACTTTCATCATTCCATGTTCTAGAAAAAATATTGGTTGGATTAGATGAATAGAGTGATTGAAGAGGAAATTGTACGCCAAAATAGTATTTTTTACTCAAGTCATAAGTATTTACTGCTGTTGTTACTTGTATCGGTTGATTTTCTTCGTCAAAAAATTCATATGTCACTTTCACATCTCCAAGGAGAGATAGTGTTAAGAAACGTTCTTTTTCAAAAAAGATTGTTCCCCCCGCTCGATTTGACAAATTTTTCAACAGTGAAACTTTAATGCTGACCTTTTTCCCTTGATACCATCCCACATTACGAATCATGGCACTCCCTGCAGGAGAATTTTCATCAACTGTTAATTGACTACTGTTCACATTGCCTTCAAGTGGAATGACTTCTGTTTCTGCCCCAGATTGCATGACAAAAGTATGGGAAGCTGGCGTATAGACACCTGGCAAGGCCTTAAAGTAACCATAATCAGACAATTTTGTGTGATTTGAAATTTTCTTGACTAACTCAGTTGCTTCACCAATTTGCGGTCCTAAAGCAAACCCAATCAACGTGATTATAAAAACGAATGAGGTTTTAGCAATCTTATTCATCTGCTTTCCATCCTTTCTTTCGTCTTCGAGCCACTACAAACAGGATGATGCTTATAAGAAGTAAACCGATAGTTAGTAATTCCAATTGCTGTTTTTCTCCCGTATTGGGTAAAAGTTGATTGATTAATCCTTTATCAGAGTTAATCGTTTCTCGATTGGGTTGTTTGGCTTCATTAACTGGGGTTATTTTTTCAAAAGGCACTACCTGATCCTTATAATTTTTCTGATAAAAAGTAATACCTACTTCTGAATCTACTTGCTGCGCATGTACACTATTAGCACTTGCTAAAAAAAAGAGTGCTAGCATGAACACAAGATACCCACTTCTTTTTTTCATTTTAAAGCCTCCCTATTTATGATTTATTTTGGCGTAGTTTTAAAATATAAATAAATAACGCCAAAATAATTAAGATACAGCTTCCTATCACAAGATACAGAAGAATATTCGAAGCAGGTCGGGTGACTTTGACTGCCTCCTCATTCAATTTTTCATCTTCACCTTTAATTTCAAACGCTTTTTTCAATGTCCACTTTTTACTGTTTTGATCTTCCAACTGAATCGTCAACTCATATAAACCTTTTTTTAAGGCTTCATCATTCCAACTAATTGGAAGTTCAAATTGACTACGTGGTGCCACAGAAATTTGTTTTGATAACTCACGAATTTTCTCGCTTTTTCCTTTTTTAGTAACAAAGGCGTTCATTTTCAATTGGCTCATTAAAACTGGTTCTAGATTTTCAATTGTCGCGAACAATGTTAAATAACCATTTTCTAAACCTGGTTTCACCTTTGTTAACTGAAATGCTGGTTCCATTTTTTTA
This sequence comes from Enterococcus sp. DIV1758, assembly GCF_051711985.1. Taxonomy (NCBI): domain Bacteria; kingdom Bacillati; phylum Bacillota; class Bacilli; order Lactobacillales; family Enterococcaceae; genus Enterococcus; species Enterococcus sp. DIV1758. The sequence goes on along the minus strand of NZ_JBIOOA010000001.1, from coordinate 1,052,847 downwards.
TTTTCAACAACAAGTTTTGCTCCGATTGTGTAAGCAAATTTATTCGTTAAACTAAATCCTTTTATTTCCTTCTCTTTTCCATCTGTTAATTCATAACAATAAAATCCACCTAAAATCGTTCCTTCAAAACCATTTTTAGGGACATTTAATTGAAATGAAACTTCTTTTGTTTCTTTTCCTTGTAATTCGACTGTTTGTGACGGCGAAATCAATTCTTCAAATGTAGGACTACCTAATAATTTTTTTCCATGTTGCGAATAGTCTAAAGCGCCATTTTTATTGGTCAGCCCATTATTTGCATCGACACGCACTTTAATCGGTTGATCACTTACATTTTTCAAGCGTAATTTAAACTCTTGTGTGCTTCCAGGGGAGACTTTCAAATCGTAATAACTGACGGAAGATTGCTGGTTTTCTGGTAAAATAGCTTCTGCTTCAAAATTAATCTGATTTTCCTCAGCAGAAGCCGGTGCAGACCACAAAACCAACCAGCTAACTAAACTAAGAAAAAAGATGGGAATAAAAGTTCCCCATCTTTTTAAAGTCTTACGCTGGCGCATCAGATAAACCCCATGTAATCGTTGCTGTGTAGGCTTGTGCTTCAACACCTGCACGTGGTACAAAAAGTTTTACATTTTCATTTTTACCTTTTTCCCCTTGGAATAAGGCAGCCCAGGCGCCTGCACCTTTGCCTTTTTCAGCTGACATTACTGGTTGTAGTGAATCATTTAGTGTTAAACTATTTGATGCAATTGTTGGTGCTTCTGATTGGTTACTTTCTGTAGTTACTTGACCATTTGCCAAGGTTAATTGTGCACCTTTTAAGACGTTTTGATTTGTTACACCTTTAAATTCTGATATGGATGCGGATAGTGCCCAGCCTTCTGCACCTCCACGAGTATCATTAACTTGGACAAATGGTTTTTCATTTTGTGCAAAGTAAGTGGCATCCCCTTGTTGGATTTCTTGTTCACCAAAGCTAATACTTGAAGCGTATGGGATTGATAACGCGCCTTCTGCGCCCGTAGCTGGATTTTCATCTGTATCGCCTGTTGGATCAACGACAGGTTTGACATCTTTCCCAGAACCTGCTTTTAAAGTTACATCAGCTTGCGTGTCTTGTAAGTTTGCTTCATTTGCATAAACTGCTTGTCCCGCAATACTTATTGCTAGTGCACTTAATGCAACACTTGCTATAATTTGTTTTTTCATTCTAAAATTCCTCCTAAAATTTCTTGGTCACTTGCGACCTGCTTTTATTTTTACATCATTTTGAAATTTTAGTAAGAGTAAAAAAATTCTTTGTTTTAGAAAAAAAGTAAAAGTGCGTTGTTATTTTTTTGAAAATATACAAAAAGAACGATACTATTTTCAGCATCGTTCTTGTCTGGTTTTATTAACGTTCTTGTTTTACCGCTTCTAAAGCCGCTGTATTAATAATATTCCAAGGTTTGTCAAACGCTGGTTGGAAGAAGAAATCCGCATAGGCTAAGTCTTCAATCGTCATTTTGGCTTGAATCGCTAATGAAATAGCATTAATGTTTGCAGTTAAATCTGCTTTTGACATTAATTGAGCGCCTAAAATTTGTGTTGTTTCAGGATCATACACTAATTTAAACCAAGCTTTTTGTTTGTCTGGATTAAAGTCCATCAAGTAGTCTTCTACTACTGTCACCGCTTTTGTTTCTTTTCCTAATTTTTGAGCCATGACTTCGTTAATCCCTGTTGAAGCAAATTTATAATCAAAGACGGCCAAGCCAGAAGATCCTTGAACACCAGGGAAAGGTTTAACTGGTTCCTCTAGGTTTTTCACAGCAAAGCGACCTTGTTTACGAGCATTCGTTGCTAAGGCAATATTTACTTCTGTGTCTGCAGGATTGTATTTAATTAACGTAGCATCCCCTACTGCAAATACATCTGGCTCACTTGTCCGCATGTATTCATCCGTCTTGATTAGGCCATTCGGATGTAATTCTAAGGTACCTTTTAACCAAGCAGTGTTTGGACGGACGCCAACCGCTACAACGACCAAATCAGCATCGTACGCATTTTTATCTGTAACGACTTTTTGCACACGACCGTCGCCTTCGTAACGTTCAACTGTTTCACCAGTTGCAATGGTAATATTATTAGCTTCCATCTCTTCTGTTAAAACATCTGTAAATTCTTTATCTAGATATACCCCTAATGGACGATCTAAAATGTCAATAACAGTAACCTTTTTACCGGCTTTTGCAAATGCTTCGGCAGCTTCAATCCCAATATAACCACTACCAATCACAACCACATTATTGACTTCTGGATCTACTGTTTTTTGTTTTAATTTAATGGCCCATTGACGACCACGCATCAAGTAAATATTATCCAAATCTTTACCTGGAATATCTAATTCAAATGGGACAGCTCCGGGACTGATGATTAATTTATCATAATTTTCAACACGTTCTTCACCTGACACTAAATCTTTCACTGTCACTTGATGTTCTTTTGGTTGAATCGCTGTAATTTCAGTATTAGAAAAGACATTCACACCACGACTCTCCATTTTTTCGCCAGTCATATAGCGAACAGAATTAACATCTTTCACTTTTCCTTCTAGGTACAACTGCATGCCACAAGACAAGAATGAGATAAAATCACCTTTCTCATACCATTGAATTTCTGCATCAGGATGAAGATTTAGTAATTCCTCTACCGCTTCATAACCTCCATGTGATGATCCTAAAACAATAACTTTCATCGCTCGTTCCTCCCATATAATATTATTTCTTACATAATAAAGAATATCATATATTCTCAAAAAATAACAAGTAATATCCTCTTTTCCATTCTCAATTAAGTTCTTTAAATGAGAATAAAAAGGAGTATCCGCTGTATTTCGCCTCTTTTCAATTACTTTTTTATTTACTAAAAAATAAAAAATACTAAATTCTCCGATACGATTGATAGGGACGCCCCACTTTTAAATAGCTATTTTTACTTTCTAAAAGGTTATTTTTTTCTAGAAACAACACATATTTGCGAACAGAAACATGTGAAAGCTGACTCGCTTCTGATAATTCTTGAATCGTAAAATAGTCGGTAAATTCGTCTATTTTTTTTAACAATAGTTGTAATGTTGCTTGTGTTAGTCCTTTTTCTAAGGATAGGTTTTGAAGATCTTGTTCATTTTTACGTGCGTTTGTCTGTGAAGAATGAAACAATTGGTCCACTTTTGTTTGCGAAAGCTCCTCCGTTTCCAGCGTGAATTGAGCAGCTTTTTTCTGATAGTTTTCGATACTTTGTTGAAATCGTTCAAAAGAGAAGGGTTTAACTAAATAGTCTAAAACGCCTAAATGTAAGCTTCGTTTAACATTTTCCAACTCGTTGGCAGCCGTAATCAGGATAACTTCTGTGTCAATTTTTTCATCTCTAATTGTTGCCAGATAGGTCAAGCCATTGCCATCTTTTAAATGAACATCTAATAAAACAAGTGCTGGTTGTTTTTCTTTCGTTAGTTGTAGACCTTCAGCAATTGTTGCAACCGTAAAAATAGTAGGTTGGTGAATAAATTTTTCAAGATATTTTTGATGTATATATGCAACCATAGGATCGTCTTCAATAATCAATAGGTTCATTTTCCTCTGCTCCTTCGTAATGAACATTTATGCGAATGACAAGCCAATTGTTTTGTTGGTTTTCCCAAGTCAATGTCGCTTCCGCATTCTCTAATAATCTTGCCAAATAAGAAGTGAAAAACTCTTGTTCAAAGCGTTCCAGTTGTTCTTTTGGATAAGCAAACGAATAAGTCGTCGTCAAACTTCCTGGCTGATAATCAATGGTTTCAATGATCTCTTCTGGTAACGGTTGTTCCATCAGGAAACGATGAATATAACGGTAGATAGCAATCAAATTTTGTGTATCTTCATCTCGTTTATTTGGTGGAATTTCTGGATAAATTTCAATAGCTAATTGTGTTTTAATTTCTGCAAACTTGATTCTTTCCCCACTTAAAAAACCTGCTAAAATAGGATTCCTGACCAAAATAGCTAAGCGCTGTGCAAATTCCTTTTCTGGTTTCAATAAATCGGCCAGATAATGTTTTAGCGCCTCATAATCTTCTAAATCGACTAAGCCATAAATAACATGCATCTTATTCATAAATTCATGTGATTGACTTTGTAATGCCGAAGCATATGTCGTTGTGCTGACAAGCTGTTCTGCGACAATAAACGTTTCCGTCGCATTTTTCAGAAAGATAACATGCCCAATTGTTTTTTTACGGACATTAATCGGGGCGATTGAGACGAAATAATCCTGGCCATTTTGACGATAGAATTGCTCTGTTTTTGAATGTACGACTAATTTTTCAGGAGATAAAACCAATGCTGAAAGTTTCTTTCCTAGTAAATTTTCTTCACTATTTGTTATATTATGATACATTTTAGTCGCCTCAATATTTGCTAATAAAATATTTTGATCGGTATCAATCACAAGGATTGCGTCTTTCGTTTCCTCAAGCATGGCGTTTCGCTCTTCTAATAGACGAGCAATTTCTCTTGGCTCTAAATCGTGAAGTTGTTTTTTTAAATAATAAGAAACCACGATGGCTAATATAAAGCCAAAACCAACACTTAAAAGGACACTCACTGTGTAATCATTTTTTGTTCGTTCAATCAATTGTGAAAGCGAGGTCATTTTAATGCCCATTGCCACAACCCCAATTTGTTTTCCTTGATCATAGACTGGGACAAAACCTCGTAATGATTCTCCTAAACTCCCTTGACTAACAGACAAATGTTCCTCCCCTTTTAATGCTCGCACTTCATCGCCACCTTCAAAATGCTTACCTATTTTTTGGCGATCAGGATGTGTTAAACGAATCCCCTGCATATTCATAATCACGATAAAATCCAACTGATGGATTTCACCTAAACGAACCGTATACGCTTCCAATTCATCTGAATAGTGATCATTCTTTAAGGCTTCAATAACATTCGGTTCAATAGCCAACTGTTCCCCGACGGCTAAAAGTGCTTGCTCTTGGTTTTTACGAACTTCTTTAATTGTTTGGACCGTCGTTACTCCGTAAAAGAAAGTAATCATAATAATTAATGTTGCAATAAAAATCACTGATAAGAAGCACCATAATTTCCCGCCACGCTTCATTCCATCCCTCTTTTCTCTTCAAATAAAGTATAGCATAGGAAGATTTGGTTAAAAAACTTTTCTTTAGTTAAATTAATTAAATAATCTACTCTACAGAAAACGTTTACATTATGATGAATATAGATTAAAGTTATAGGAGGAAATAGCATGGAAAAGAAATTGCACGCAACAGCTGCTAACGAAACAGATTGGCGCAACAAATTAACCAAAACGAGGATTGGTTCGGTTACGTTACCTGTTTATCTTGTAACAGCTAGCATTATTCTTGTTACGGCTCTATTAGAACAACTACCAGTCAATATGTTAGGTGGTTTTGCCATAATTTTAACAATGGGTTGGTTACTTGGAACAATTGGTGGAAATATTCCTATTTTGAAACATTTTGGCGGTCCCGCAATTTTATCTTTATTAGTACCATCTATTATGGTCTTTTTCAATTTACTCAACCAAAATGTCTTAGACTCAACAGATATTTTAATGAAACAAGCAAACTTTCTCTATTTCTATATTGCATGTTTGGTCTGTGGAAGTATCCTTGGAATGAACCGCAAAATTTTAGTCCAAGGTTTAATGCGCATGATTGTCCCGATGGCATTAGGAATGATTTTAGCAATGGGTGTTGGGACCCTTGTTGGAACGCTGTTAGGTCTCGGTTGGAAACATAGCCTTTTCTATATCGTCACTCCTGTTTTAGCTGGTGGAATTGGTGAAGGCATTCTTCCTTTATCCCTTGGTTATAGTGCCATTACTGGATTGCCAAGTGAACAATTAGTGGGGCAATTAATTCCCGCAACCATTATTGGTAATTTTTTTGCTATTATGTGTTCTGGTTTACTTAGTCGTTTAGGAGAAAAACGCCCTGAACTTTCTGGACAAGGTCAGTTGATTAAAATTACCAATTCAGATGATTTAAGTGATGCTTTAGAAGAAGACAAAGCACCAATTGATGTAAAATTAATGGGCGCTGGTGTTTTAATTGCGTGTACCTTATTTATTACAGGCGGTTTATTGCAACACTTAACAGGCTTTCCTGGTCCTGTTTTGATGATTGTTGTCGCAGCCTTTTTAAAATACTTAAATGTAGTACCGAAAGAAACCCAACGCGGATCAAAACAGCTTTATAAATTTATCTCTGGCAATTTTACGTTCCCGTTAATGGTCGGCTTAGGTATGTTATATATTCCTTTAAAAGATGTCGTAGGAATGCTTAGCTGGCAATATTTTGTTGTGGTAATTAGTGTCGTTTTCACTGTTATTGCTACAGGATTTTTCGTTTCACGCTTCATGAATATGAATCCCGTCGAGGCTGCCATTGTCTCCGCTTGTCAGAGTGGTATGGGTGGGACTGGCGATGTGGCTATTTTAAGTACAGCCAATCGAATGAACTTAATGCCGTTTGCACAAGTTGCGACACGTTTAGGCGGTGCCATTACAGTAATAACAATGACTGCTATTTTTAGAATGCTTTTTTAACCATAAGTGAATTATTTAGGAGGAAAATGATATGTCAACAAAAGATGTAAAAGAATTAGCGATTGAGCAAGCAAAAAAATTTGGGGGAAAATTAGAAGTCTGTCCTAAAGTTCCGATTGAAACAAAAGCAGATTTAGGAATTGCCTACACACCAGGTGTTGCAGCTGTTTCTTCTGCCATACATGAAAAAAAAGAACGCGCCTACGAATTAACAACAAAGAAAAACACCGTCGCCGTTATCAGTGATGGTTCAGCAGTTTTAGGTTTAGGTAACATTGGTCCTGAAGCAGCGATGCCTGTCATGGAAGGAAAAGCTGCATTGTTTAAACGCTTTGCTGGTGTGGATTCGATTCCCCTTGTTTTAGATACACAAGATACTGAAGAAATCATCCAAACAGTGAAATTTTTGGCTCCAACCTTTGGGGGGATTAACTTGGAAGATATCAGCGCTCCTCGTTGTTTTGAAATTGAACAGCGTTTAATCGATGAACTAGATATTCCCGTTTTCCATGATGATCAACACGGGACAGCGATTGTTGTTTTAGCGGCTTTGTACAACAGCTTAAAATTAATCAACAAGAAAATAGAGGACATTCATGTGGTAATCAACGGCGGTGGCTCCGCTGGTCTTTCAATTACAAGAAAATTTTTAGCTGCTGGCGTAAAACATATTATCATTGTTGACCGTACAGGGATTCTGAGCGAAACAGATACAGCTCTGCCACCACACCATGCAGAAATTGCGAAGCTAACCAATCGGGAACATCGTACTGGTGATTTAGCTACTGCTCTTGAAGGCGCTGATGTCTTTGTTGGTGTTTCAGCACCAGGTGTTTTAAAACCCCAGTGGATTCAACAGATGAATGAGCAGCCAGTTATTTTTGCAATGGCTAACCCAGTTCCTGAAATTTTTCCTGATGAAGCTTTAGCGGCAGGCGCTTATATTGTCGGAACTGGTCGTAGTGACTTTCCGAATCAAATTAATAATGTGTTGGCCTTCCCTGGTATCTTCCGCGGTGCCTTAGATGCTCGGGCGAAAAAGATTACGATTGAAATGCAAATTGCCGCTGCCAAAGGTATTGCAAAATTGATTCCCGATAATGAACTCACGCCGACCAATATTATTCCCGATCCATTCCAAGAAGGAGTCGCAAAAGTCGTCGCCGAAAGCGTCCGTAACGCTGTCAAAGAAACAAATTAAAAAGAGAAAAAAGGAACAACCTAACTCCTCTGAAGTTAAGTTGTTCCTTTTTAAAATCTGAAACGCTAATCTATTATTTAAAACTGATATTAAACTCTTGCATATCTTTTTCAATATAAGCAAGTAATTTTTTATTTTCAAAGAAACGTGTAAAGTAGTACGCAATACGATAATCTTCAACAGCATCTAGTCCTAGCATTTGTTTATTAAACGCTTTTTCGTATAATAAGCAATCTAAAGAGTAAATAGAACTGTGCGTCCGATTAATTTCGATTCCTTTATCACTTAATTCAATACTCTTTGCATAGTCTTTAATTAATGAATAGAATTTTGCGGTATTATAATAAATACGGCATTGCTCTAATGGATAATCTAATTTGAATTCGCTTAGCAATTGTAAAGATTTATCGTAATAAACTTTTGCTTTTTCAATATCATCTTCTAATTCATATAAAATACCAATCGCATTCATGCTCAAAATATTATAAATATTAATATCACGACTAATTTCAGAACCACGATGTAAATAGAACAATGCTTCGCTATTATTTTTCTTACCTAATAAACTCGTAATTCCTTTATAATAGAAAAATTTTGTTTCTAAAATTCTGTTTGAACTTTCGATATCATCTGGATAGTCTTTCAACAAATCATAGGCTTCATCGTGCTTAAAGTAAAAGCATAATTCTTCTACTTTATTTAATAAGCTTTCGAGTTTTTTCTCACTAGAACCTTCGATACATTCTTCCACTTGTAAGTCTAAACGTAGACATACAGATGAGAAAATGTCTAAACTGTCACACACATTTTTGTTTTCAATGTTACTAATTGTTGCTTGTGTACAAATTCCTTTTGCCAATTCAGCTTGCGATAATTTTTTCTTTTTACGCGCTGTTTTGATTTTTTCTCCCGCTACTCTCACAGTCAAAACTCCAATCTTTCTATTTTTTTGTATTAAACATACCATCATTTTACAGAAAATGTTATAATGAAGCTATCATAATAAAGGAGGTGAAATATATGTTTGATTTACTTGCTTTATTAACTGGAATTTCAGTTCGTGGCAATGCACCACACCAATAATTACGTGTTTGTTTAACTGAATTTCTGACGGCTCTACCTATGCCAGTAGGTGGAGCCATTTTTTTATTTAATATTATAAAATTAACAGTATTTCTGAAACCTCACACTTAGTATAACACAAATTATAAATTATGCTAGATAGTTACCAAATTAACGTCATTACAAGGATGTTACGTTTTTACAACATCTTGTAAAACTAGATGTTACTGTCCTTCTTTATCCACCACACTCAATGATAGCGATAGTATCTTATGATAGAAACAACATGTACATTATAACAATTATTATTAAGAAAGCTACTTCTCAATAGGAGAAGTAGCGCTTCTCTCGTTACAGTTTTACTCTTCTTCTTCAGCCATGAATGTATTGAAAACTTCTTCAATCATATCCCATTCAGCGTCTGTTTCGATTTGCTGTAAATCGCCTTCTGTACCTTCTGCGTTTTCCACATATGAGTAAGCTTGCAATTCAACATCTTCATCCTCAGGAATTCCTGCTGGATATAATAAAACATAATTTTTACCGAATTCTTCTTGACCGTCAACAGTTAGTAAGATCTCGTATAATGTTTCATTTCCTTGTTCGTCTACTAAAGTAATGTGTTCATGTCCTTCGTGATCATGATCGTGGTTGTGTTCTGTCATTCTTCTTCTCTCCCTTGATGTATTCAAAGCTCGATAATTATCGGCTATGTGCATCTAAATAATTTTGTAGAATCATTACTGCCGCTAGTTTATCAATCACTTTTTTTCTTTTGGCTCTGGAAGCATCTGCTTGCTCCACCAAGAAACGCTCTGCTTGGACAGTTGTTAATCGTTCATCTTGATAGTCAACAGGTAATTGAAATAATTCTTGAATCTTATCACCATATGCCATAGATGCTTCAGCTCTAGGACCGATGGAATTATTCATGTTTTTCGGTAAACCTACGACAAATTTCGTGACTTCGTATTCTTTCACCAATTCACCTAATCGCTCAAAGCCGAAGTTCTCTTCCTCTTCATTGATGCGAATAATTTCGATGCCTTGCGCTGTCCAACCTAATAAATCACTAACAGCCACACCGACTGTCCGTGAACCTACATCTAGCCCCATGATCCTCATTTGATATCGATTCCGTGGTTCGCTAAGTAATATTTGGTTAATTCTTCCATGATTTCATCACGTTCATGACGACGAATTAAGTTTCGAGCATCTTGATAACGAGGAATGTAAGCCGGGTCCCCAGAAAGTAAATACCCTACTATTTGGTTAATAGGATTGTATCCCTTTTCTTCTAATGCCCGATATACGGTTTCTAACGTTTCACTGATTGCTTTTTTTCGATTATCATCAAAATCAAAGCGTACTGTTTCGTCTGTAAAACCCATTTTACTACACCTCACTTCTACTTTTATACAATTTCATTTTACTAGAAAAGAACCGAAACTACAAACAAAATTTCTTCTCCTTCTCTCTTTTTTGTTATTTCTTAGTCTTTTATTAATAAAGGCTTCGTAAAAAAATGACAGCCATCGATAATTTTAAAATTATAAAAACAAATACACAACTTTATAAAACAAGAATAAAGCTCTGCTAAATCGCCAGAATATCACCTTTCCCTTCAATTCATTTTGTGAAAAAATCGACGTTTTTCTTTTGAAAACTTTTAAATATCTATGATTAAATAATATCAGCCTTTTAATGTTACAATTCGCTAACAATCTGTTTACGATGTAAATTTTCGATTGCAGCTGTTATTTATTTCCTCTTTTTGGTTCGTTTGTAGTACACTAGAAGAAAATACATAAAGTGAGGCTTGCTCAATGACTCCTGCTCATTTGGATTTACTTTTAGAAACCTGTTTGTTAGCTGGTAAAATTATGATAGAAAGCGATGCAGAAATGTACCGTGTTGAAGATACAATGAGCCGAATTGCGCTTGCTTCTGGCAACTATCGAATGGTTAGCTATGTGACACAAACTGGGTTATTTGTTGGCATAGATGGAACCTCCACGATTCGTATGGTTCAAGTAATGAAACGTGGCATTGATTTAGAAAAAATCTCTCGTGTGAATCAGCTGTCTCGTGCTTATGTGGCTGGTGATTTTTCTTTAGAGGAGTTACTGAATAAACTAAAAGTGATTGATAGTGAACACCGACATTTTCCAATTAGCGCACGCATTGTTAGTGCGGCCGTTGTCAGCGCTACGATTATGATTCTTTTTGGTGGCGTCTGGTCCGATTTATTCTTGACTTTTCTGATTGGTGGTTGCGGCTATAGTCTTTATTATTTTAGTTTAAAGTTTCTCAAGATTAAATTTTTATCTGAATTTTTAGCTTCGCTGTTCATTGGTGCAGCCGCTATCCTTTCAGTCAAATTGGGACTCGGACAATCACAAGATTTAATCATCATTGGTTGTGTCATGCCTTTAGTGCCTGGTGTGCAAATTACCAATGCTCTTCGCGATTTGCTAGCCGGACACTACTTATCGGGTGTTTCTCGTGGGACTGAAGCATTAATGACTTCAGGAATGATTGGTTTTGGCATTGCTTTTGTCTTTCAACTTTTCTATTAAAAGGAGTGACTTACTTGCTAGGAATCGTTTTGGTACAATTTATCTTTAGTTTTTTAGCTTCTGCGGCGTTTGCGATTATTATTAATGTTCCTCGACGATCACTGGTGGCTTGTGGTCTAACTGGTAGCGTGAGCTGGATGCTTTATTGGGTAATCGTTGAAGTTTTTAGTGGAAATGCGGCATTAGGTTCCCTCATCGGTGCTGTCGGTGTTGCGGCAGTAAGCTACCTATTCTCAAAAATATTGAAAATGCCTGTCACGATTTTTAATATTCCTGGTATTGTTCCATTGGTACCTGGTGGCTTAGCTTATCAAGCTGTTCGGAATATCGTAATTGGCAATTATGAAAAAGGCGCCTATTTTACCGTGCAAGCTGTAATGATTGCTGGGGCAATTGCGTTAGGCTTAGTCGCTTCTGAGGTTTTCAATCAGAATATCCGCAGCTTTCGGGAAAAAAGAGAATCTTTGGGTTTTATTCGTCGTAAGCGCAACAAAATTAAAAAATAGATAGCAAAAAAGTTGGTTGCTTCCATTTTGATAAGGAAGCAACCAACTTTTTTTAAAAGGAACGATAGACATATTGATTTTTTGGTGCTTGATCTGCTTTGACTTTCTCCACTTGCACAGTTGGTATTTGTCGTTTAAACGGTGGATAATAGGACAACTCAACCGTGCCGGTAATCGTTACCCAATCATTGTTTTGAAATTGCGTATGTTCAGGAAAATGAACCAACAAGCCAAAAACGCCAGAATCAGCGACACAATGAATAATCCCAAAACGGAAGACAAATTGGTCAACACTTTCTTCTCGTTTTGAATTATAGACAAAGCCTTTATAAGAAATCCTTTTCCCTGCAAATTGACTTGGATAATTATAGATTAGTTCCATAATTTCCAAATAGTTTTCATCCGTAATTGAAATCACAGATTGGCCATCATATTGTTTCATGGCTTTTGCCATCTGCTTGTCATAATCCGTCTTATTGAAATACATACTTGTATCAGGTTTCAAATATTGCGTTTGCATATCAGGATCCCCTACTGATTCTTTACTTACCGGAAAGTTAAAGCCTTTTGCTTCAACAATTGTTGTATCTAAACTAACTGTCGGAAATAATAAGCCAACAATCAACGGTAAAGAAAGTAGTAAATAGGCAAGCCCTCTTTGGCTGGGTTTTTCCAAATTATGCTGATGGCCATGATGTTCATGTCCCCCATGATGGTGCATGTCTTCATGTTTTTTTTGCATTGATGGATCTGCTTGGTTCCACAAAATCAATTGAACAATCGCCATAATAAAAGCTAAAACCATTGATAAAACAGCTAAGTAATTATAATGAATATTGATATATTGGTTCAGCTCACCTGAAATTTGAAGATACATCATCAACCCCATATATCCAATTAAAATAATAAATCGTATCATCGATTGTAGGCCTCCTTTCTAAACTACTGCCGCATAAATAGTTACGACAAGCGCCACTATCAAAACAAATTGTACAATGAATGACATTTTAAAATAACGTTTCATCATCAATAAATTTTTAATATCTACCATTGGACCAAAAACTAAGAAGGCGACAATTGGTCCTGTGCCAAACAAACTCAAAAGAGAAGAACCAATAAATGCATCTGCTTCTGAACAAAGTGATAAAGTAGCAGCGATGACTAGCATGACTAGAATCGCTAAAATTTTTGAATGGCCCAGTTGCATAAGTGCACCAGTTGGAATATAGGTTTGCATGATTGCTGCCAACAAGGAACCAAAAATTAAATAACGACCCGTATCAAAAAATTCATCAATACTATGGGTTAACGCTGACCAGCCGTTTTTCCAAAATGAACGAGCTTCATCAACGTGTTCATGCGTATGAGCAACCTGCTCTTCTTTAATCTGCGCCAACTCTTTTTCTGTTAAAATTGATTCTTTTCGAAAATAAGCTAACCAAATGCCGATAACCCACGCGACAATCATACTGCCTAAAACTCGCCAAATCACAAATTTTGTTGCGCCACTAAAAGCTACGTATGTTGAGAATAGCACAATTGGATTAATGATTGGTGCCGTTAACATAAAAGCAAAAGCGGTATGTGTTGGTACATCTTTTTTAACAAATTGATGCACAATTGGTACGATCCCGCATTCACAAGAAGGGAAGAAAAACCCTAGGAAACTCCCTACACAAATTGATAAAAATTTATTTTTAGGTAACACTTTTTTTACTCGTTCTGGTGTTAAAAAAACATGTAAAGCGCCTGAAATCAAACAACCTAACATGACAAAAGGCAATGCTTCGATAATAATCGAAAGAAAAATAGTGCTCATCTGTAAAACAGAGTTTGGTAAAAATTGAAACATCATAGACCTCCCACTAGTAAAAATCTAGTTTACTATACTCCTAACACCAGACAAACACAAGTATTTGTCAAAAAATTAACTAAGAGTTTAAAAGTATTATCACCGATGTCTCTGTCAAACCAACTAGATAAAAGAACAAAAAATGAGCATGGGACAAAAATCACTTTGGATTTTTGCTCCACGCTCAAAAACTGATAAACCACCATTATTCTAAATTTGAAATAACTCTGAGGCTGAATCGGGGTCTGTATCATATACCTTAAATGCTTCACCGACGCCTAAATCCTTTTGCTTCAAAGTAGACTCCATTGCCATTCGCGCATGAAGTTTCGTATTATTTTCTTTGCTAAGATGACCTAAATAAATGCGTTTTGTTTTATCACCTAACACATCCGCCATTACAAGAGCACCATCATCATTGGATAAATGGCCTTTATCTCCTAAAATCCGCTGTTTAAGACTCCATGGATAAGGTCCTGCTCGCAAAATTTCAATTTCATGATTGCTTTCGACTAAATAAGCATCTGCATTTTCAATCGTACCACGAATATGATCGCTACAATAACCTGTATCCGTTAGAACAACAAAGGAACGATTATTGCGATGAAAACGATAAAATTGAGGCGCAATCGCATCATGTGAGACACCAAAACTTTCAATGTCCATATCTCCCAAGGTCAAAACTTTGCCCATTTCAAAAATATGTTTTTGAGCGACATCGACTTTGCCAATCATGGGATCCATCGCTTGCCACGTTTTTTCATTAGCATAGACATCTAACTTATATTTTCGCGCTAACACGCCAACGCCGTGAATGTGATCCCGATGTTCATGTGTAACTAAAATCGCATCTAAATCTTCTGGTTTGCGATTGACTTCTGCTAACAGTGAAGTGATTTTTTTGCCACTTAAACCCGCATCTACTAATACTTTCTTTTGGTTGGTTTCAATAAAAAGGGAATTGCCTGTACTGCCACTGGCAAGAACACTGATATTAAAAGCAAACTCTGAATCCATTTAAAACTCTTCCCTTCTACATTACAACATTAACGTGTTTCATTATACAACGGACCTTAATGTTTTTCCACCTTTGGCACAGTATTATTTGTGATGATGGTATTACTTACGGCATTCACCTGTTCAATTTCAACTGAATCTTCACCAGTAGAAATTCCTACAAACCAGACTGGAACGTATACATTTTTCTCACGAATTTTATAAATTCTTGAATAGGCCAATTTAATGAATGTTATTTTGGAATTACTAGGAATCCGGTTATTCATATAGAGCGTGTCTATCGCATCACGATTGGAATATAAATCCGTTTTGTCTCGTAACTCTTCAATATTTTCAATGTGCGTTTGCGAATATTTACTAATTTTCCATAATTCACCTGACGTATCTGCTAAAATACTTAATTTTGCCGTGTCGTCTCTAAAGGGAATTCCTTTATATGATTGTGCAGCCACAATTTCTGCCGTCGGCTCTTTTAAATGAGAAAATTCTGGTAAGTATTGATATTCGTCTCCGAATAATAAAGCATTTTTTTCATTTAAAAAGGTACTTAAATCTTTATCAATTTTCTTAGGATCAATAAAATAGTTTTTACTAGGCACACTCGTTAAAGTATTATCCGCAATTTGCAGCCCATTTCTCAAAAAGTTTTTATTCTTTTCACGTTGGATTTTTAAAGCAGCAGAAAAATTGGTTTGTTCGCCACTTAAATAATAGCCTTCCAATCGTTCTGAAGAAAGTGTCCCTTTATACGAGATGTTATCTTTTTCCAACCGACTTTCAATCGATTCTGTTTGGCTGGAAGAAGAGACGTTGCTCTCCTCTTGTTGACCTTCCCGATAAATTCCAAATAAAAAAATATTTAATCCTAAAAATGCTAAGAAGAAAATCCACTCAATTCGTTTAAAATCCATTAGCCCACCTCCAAGCTTGGTAATTGTTTTACCAAGTCCGTTGCAGTGTACCAATTGTTGTTATAAAGGACATACCATTCCGGACTTAAATCAACGACTTGTTTGACTTCTTCAATTGTCTGCCACGTATAACCGATAACAGCCGATTGGATTTTTTCCTTTTTAGCACCAGCCGTTTCTAAACGCTTAATCAATTTTTCCGTGCTTTCCAGCGTCACTTCTTCTTCTGAAGGGATCGGCACTTGGATCGTATTCACACTTGTGTTAATGGTTACGCTTGGCGCAGCACCATCGTTGTTCGTGATGCGAATATCCACTTGGCCTTTTAAATCATTACTGAACACTGGGAAACCTTCCACAAAAGTCCGATAATTGACACTATCTTTCGTTCGATCAAAGTAACGTAAATTCCCCATATTGGTTCCTAAACGTTTTACATAAGAAAAGCTTTGATTATAGATTGAATCCCGTTTATTCTCTTCTGGCAAGGTCCCTTTAAAATCGATTTTTCCCAATTTTTCTTCTGCAAACAATCGTTCTTCTTTACTCGTGTAGGTTAAGTCTTGACTGTCTTCATTGGTTTGAATATCTTCCGTTTCATTGAAAAAAGCATTCCTAAAACGAGTAACTGGTTGCGAAGCTAAGATATAACTGTACTTTTTCAACTTCATATCATTGGTTAAATAACATTGCCCTTGTTTGGTTAGCGTATTTTCGGAAACGTCTTGATATTGCAATCCCTCTTTATTGATAATTCCCATTAAGCGCGCCTTATTGACAGTCATGGGCGCTTCATAGACATTGGCTTGGTCATAATCTAAAAAGCGTATCTTATTTTCGTTAAAATCCAATTGAATTTTCGTGAAATACTGGTCCGTCAACTCATTAAAGTTAGTAAAATTAATGGATAGATTATAAATCGAAGCATAGTCCGAGATTAAAAAGGGACCTTGATAAAGAAGTTCAATGCCTTGTTCCATTTGGTTGTAGCGCTTAAGTTGCTCTGCATTTTTTGTCACAACTTGTGTCAATTTACCAAACGTAGCCATTTTAATATCATTTTGAACATTACTAATTAATGTTTCACGATTACTTTGCATCGCTTTTCCATCAGTTATTCGAATCAATTGCAAAGGTAAATAGACATCGCCAATGGCTTTTTCATTGACAGCTGTTGTGACTTGGCTTCCCGACTTCATTTCTGGTATTTTTTTGGCAGAATTCAGCCAGATATTGACTGAAAAATATATACTTAAAATGACCATTAAAATCAAGCCAATTCTTGTAATCCATTCTGATAATTTCATCATTCCCACCAATCCTCTTCATAAGGTTCATATGGTAGTGAAATATAGAAAGTCGATCCTTCACCTTCTGTACTTTCCACCCAAATACTCCCGTTATGGGCCCGAATTACTTCTTTAGAAATTGCTAAACCTAAACCAGTCCCACCTTGTGCTCGCGCACGGGCTTTATCCACACGATAAAAACGCTCGAAGACTTTCCCGAGATCTTTTTTAGGGATGCCCAAACCTTGGTCCGAGATACTAAAGACGACATTATTATGTGTTTCAACTAGTCGGCAGGTAATGACGCCACCATCTGGCGAATACTTAATCGCATTGTTCAAAATGTTGTCTAAAACCTGAATTACTTTGTCTGTATCTAACTCTACCCATAAATCGCGTTTAGTAAATTCACGGCGAATTTTGTAATTTTTTTGCTCATTTTCAATCATCATATCAAAGCGATCCAAGACAAAATTAATCAATTCGTTAAAATTCACATACTCTAATTGAAGATGTGTATTCCCAGAGTCCATCCGAGATAAATTTAACAAATCATTAATCATACGAATCATCCGGTCGGTTTCTTCTAACGTGACTTTTAAGAAATTCGGCGCAATCTCAGGGTTTTCCCAAGCTCCTTCACTTAAAGCTTCTATATAACTACGCATACTTGTCAAAGGCGTTCGCAACTCATGAGAAACATTGGAAACAAATTCCCGTCTTTCCCGTTCGTTTTTTTCCTGTTCTGTGACGTCATGAAGTACGCAAACTAAGCCAGTAATAAATCCTGATTCCCGACGAATCATCGTAAAGTCTACCCGGATAATCATTTGGTCTTCTTCACGATTAGACGTTGAGCGATCAATCAGCAGTTCATCTGGCTCTTCTAACAGCTTCCGTAATGTGTAGTCTTCTTCAATATCTAACAACTCTAATAACGAGGTCCCAATCACATTTTCATTTTTTACATTTAATAATGAAAGGGCCATTTCATTAATCGTAATCACCTTTCCGCGGCGATCCGTCGCAATGACGCCATCTGTCATATGCGTTAAGACACTATCTAAACGATTTCTTTCTGCTTCCATTGTTTCTTGTGCTTCTTCAATCCGTTCTGATAATTGATTAAATGTTTCTGCTAATTGGCCTAATTCATCTTTTCCATGGACTTCTACTTTTCCAGCGTAATCACCACGAGCGATTCGAAGGGCTTGCTCGCGCATTTCCCCAATCGGCTTCGTGATTGATCGTGCAATCAGTAAGGTCACAATAATCGAGATTGCTGCGGCAATAATAGAAGCAGTGAAAAAGATACTTGCTGTGTTGGTAATTTCTTGGTATTTATTTTCTAAATTACTTTTCACATAAAGGACACCAATCACTGTTTCTCCAGTAGGCGATTGAATCGGCTGGACATTCACATACACGCGTTTATCATTATCTAAAGCTTGATATTTTTTACTCGTAAAGTCATTTAAATCACGATAATCATTCTTTTTCCCAATAATATTTTGTTGATTTAAATCATTGGTTGCCCGAATAATCCCTTTATCATCGACAATTCTCGCTTCAGAAATATCTGCATTTGAAAAATCCGATAACGCTTTTTTTAAATTTGCATCAACATCACTACGTTCGAGATCTTTGTTGCTCATCTGCGTACTTAACGTATTTGACAATTGGACAACCTGAGAATCCATATTTTTCTTAAAATCGGAAATCGTAGTGGCTTCCAATTCACGAATGAAATAGCCACCAATGATTTGAATCGCAATCAGTAACAGCAGAATAAATGATAAAGCAATCTTAAAATTAACAGATTGAAAAAAGTGAACTTTTTTCTTCATACCTGATTACTCCTGTTCAGGATTTCTTAGATAATAACCAACCCCACGACGAGTAACTAAATACGTTGGATGACTTGGACTATCTTCAATTTTTTCTCTTAAACGACGTACGGTTACGTCCACTGTCCGCACATCACCAAAATAATCATAACCCCAAACGGTTTGTAATAAATGTTCACGAGTCATGACTTGTCCGATATGTTTTGCTAAGTAATAAAGTAACTCAAATTCACGGTGGGTTAATTCAATTTTTTCACCCCGTTTTGAGACCATGTATGCATCAGGATGAATGGTTAAATCACCAATCGTTAATTCAGATTGCGTTGTCACCTCGGCTTCTTTCGCATTGGTTGCACCTCGCCGTAAATTGGCTTTTACACGAGCAACTAATTCACGATTTGAAAATGGTTTCGTTACATAGTCATCAGCGCCTAATTCTAATCCTAAAACCTTATCAATTTCAGAATCTTTGGCAGTCACCATAATGATTGGCATGTCATGTGTTTTGCGCACTTCTCGCGCGACTTCTAAGCCATCCATTTTAGGGAGCATTAAGTCTAAAATAATTAAGTCTGGTTCCACTTCTTCCACTTTTTCAAGTGCTTCTTCTCCATCATAAGCAGTAAATACTTCATATCCTTCTTTAACCAAATTATATTTAACGATCTCTGAAATTGGCTTCTCGTCATCAACTACTAAAATTTTCTTCACAAAGAGACACCTCTTTTTCCTTCTAATCTTATTTGATACTTTCCTATTATACCTTATTTTGATGATGTTTTCATCTTTAGCTAAAAATGCGCCTTCAGGTTCTCCTAGTATAACAAAAAAAGAATCTCTGACAACAATTGACGCTTGTTATCAAAGATTCTTCTTCCGCTAATCTATTCTTCCGTATCTAAGACGAATTTAGCTACAAGAGCGGCTAATAATCCACCAATTAATGGCGCAACGATAAAAATCCACAACTCAGATAATGCTGAACCACCCGCAAAAACGGCTGGCGCGATGCTACGAGCTGGGTTGACAGAAGTTCCAGTCAAAGGAATACCGACTAAGTGAATCATTGTTAGTGTTAACCCAATTACGATTCCTGCTAATGAAGCATTGCCTTTCTTAGCACTTGTAACTGTCATGACAACTAAAACAAAAATAAATGTTAAAATAATTTCGACTGTCAATGCACCAGCAACGCTCAATTCCCCTACGCCATTTTGACCTAAGTTCTCAATACTTTTACCAGCACCTTTTAGAATGCTTAATAATGCAAATGAGGCAATCAAGCCACCAACAATTTGTCCCACTACATAGTAGATTAGTTCCATTGTTGTTATTCGTTTATTAAGCCACATTCCTAAAGAAACAGCTGGATTTAGATGTGCACCTGAAATTGTGCCAATACTATAGGCAGCAGCAACGATTGTTAAGCCAAATGCTAAGGCAATCCCCGTTGTTCCAATCCCTTCCATACCATTTCCTAGAACGGCTGTTCCTGTCCCAAAAAAGACAAGAATAAATGTTCCTAAACATTCTGCTATTGCTTTTTTCACAAAAAATTCCCCCTTTGTAGATGAATTGTAACACATTCGTGAAATTTTCAATATAATTTTCGTTGTTTTTTCAGTAAAATGATATTTCTATGAAAAAGAGAAATCTTAAATGAAAAATCCCCTCAAAAAAATTTGAGAGGATTTTTCATTTAATTAATCATTTAATAACTGTATGCCAACACCTAAAAGTCCTGGTCCTGTATGAACAACTAATGCCGGACTAATCGTTCCAAAGTAAATTTCTTCTGCTTGTGGAAAAGCCGCTTTCAAGCGTTCCATCATTGCTTTTGCTTCTTCCTCTGCCGCACCGTGAGCAACTGCCAAACGAAAACGGGGCGCTTCACCTATAAAGTTCGTCACCAACTCAAACGTTTTATCAAGACTTTTTTTACGGCCACGAGACTTAGCCACCGTATAATAAATGCCTTCTTCATTACAAGAAATAATAGGGTTTAATTTTAGCGCATTCCCTAAAATAGAAGTGACTAAACCAATTCGTCCACCTTTTTGTAGATATTCTAAAGTGGCTACATTAAAAAATACTTTTGCGTTGGCTACTTCTTCTGTTAATTTTTGTTGTAATTCTTGCCAGCCTAATCCTGTTTCAATTAATTCTGCTGCTCGAATCGCTTGAATGCCAGCCCCGATACCAATGTTCTTTGTATCTAAAACAAATACATCTAGTCCTTCGGTTTGTTCTCCAAGCAAGCGAACCACATTATACGTTCCACTTAAACCACTAGAAATGGTCACCGCTAAGACTTTTTCGTAACCCGCTTCTTTAATTTTGTCAAAAATAGCTTGGATTGTTGCGCCATCTGGTAATGAAGTACTAGGGATTTCTTTCTCTAAACGTTGATACACTTCTTCTGGTGTAATATCTACCTTATCTGTATAGGTTTTTTCAGGATAAATAATCTGTAAGGGCAAGACATACATGCCGTATTGTTTGACTAATGCCTCTGGAACATCTGTCCCAGAATCAACCAGTAGTGCGATCTTTTCTTTATTCATGTGTCATCTCATCCATTTCTTTTAAGTATTCTTGTTCCAATTCAATCACTTTTTCACTAAACATTTTAGTAGCAAAAGACATTGTCGCTGCTTTTACAGCCAAATATTCAATCCCCATAGGTTCTTGTGATTTGGCCTGAACTTCTTTTTCTTGCGCTTGAGCAGCAATCACATAAATCGCTCGTTCCTGTTCTTGACAAAATAAATTGTACGCTTCACGAATACCAACCGTAGCTCCTTGGAATAAAATGCCTTGCTTAATTTCTGGCAATGTTAACACTTGTTTCAACAACGTAATCGCAATTAAAAACGCTAAATGCTTTTGATTGTAGCGCTTTTTCACTGGGGCCGGGATTAACCCGTGTTTGACATAATTATTAACCATTGAGGACGTTAACAAAGTATGTTTTTCCAGTGTAATCAATGGGGATAAGTATTTTTCTATCAGAGTAATCACTTGATCCATATATAATTCAATATCTGGTAACTCATGCCATCTTGGCAAATGAACATTTTCCAATTGTTGGCCCCAATCTTGTAGTGATTTTTCTATCTCGTCCATAAAAACCCTCCTAACCATTTCTAAAAAAGAATATCATACTTTTGACAATTATTCAATCTAGTTTTTAAAACTAGATTGAATAAAAAAGAAAAGCGAGCAATTTTGGAATTGTTCACTTTTCTCTCTTTATTTTTTTAAAGAACGTTTTCCGATTAAAATACCTATCAAAAACAGGCCTTCTAATAAAACAAAAAACAAGATAAAACAATGCATAAAGTAGGCTTCAGGTAAGGCATTGATAATCGGATCAGTCAGCGGATTAAATAACCAAGCATCGTTGTTAAAAAATAATCCATGAAACGCAATAAAAAATTGATCAAAGCCAATCAGCATGAAAAAGCCAAAAAGCACAGGCAAAAACATTCCCCACTGAAATGGCCGTATCAATGTCCATAAACGCTGATTTTTCACCAAATATTTTAAATAAAGGACACTAGGCAACAACGTAACTAGTAATACGCCATAGCACAATAAAAACAATTTTTTCACTTCATAAAAATGAAAAGCCGCGCTATCAGACATTGGAAAGTCAGGAAATACTAATGTTTTTTCAAAAGGATTGTTTAAGTACATCATTAAATGATCGTAATTTTTAATCAAGGTCACACGATCAACCTCTACGTCTTTTAAAATATTTAAGTGTTGGATATCAAAAAGATACAATGGACGAAAATTAATCGTGATCGTGATACTTAAAGCCACAATCGTTAAAAACAAACAAATGAGTCCAAGTGTTTCCCTTAAACGCAATTTCGACCTCATCATACTCAAAAAGTCCATTCATCTAAGGAATCAACAACATAGGTTGGTGGCGTTGGCAAAGTTGGAACAGCTGACTTAGGGGTAAAACCTGATGTAACTAACAAGCTATCAATACCATTTTGAATCCCTGATTGAATATCGGTTTCATAATTATCTCCAACCATAATCACTTGCTCTTTTTCCACGCCTAAATGCGCAATGGCTCGTTCCATGATAATCGCTTTTGGTTTGCCAATATAAACTGGTTTTGTTTGAGTAGCTGTCTCCACAAACGTCACAACTGAACCTGCACCAGGTAATAAGCCTCTTTCTGTCGGAATGTTCTTATCTGGATTGGTCCCAATAAACAACGCCCCTTTTTGAATGGCTAAGGTAGCTAAAACCACTTTTTCGTAAGATAATTCTGTATCAAGTCCCACGACAACATAATCAGGATTTGTTTCATCCCATTCAAAACCTGCTTCTAAAATTAAGTCAATTAAACCAGCCTCGCCGATGACAAAGACTTTCTTGCCCCGATTGGCTTCTTTCATGTAATCAATCGTCGCTAAAGTCGCTGTATAAACAAGGGATGCTGGGACATGAATATCAAATTCATTTGCTAAACGTTGTGCCACTGTTTCAGGAGATTTAGTGGTATTATTCGTTACAAATAAAAAAGGCAAATCTTTTTCCTGTAACTGCTCGACAAAACGTTTTCCGGCTGGAATTGGTTCTTTTCCTAAATAAATCGTTCCATCTAAATCAATTAAATATCCTTGATAGTCTTTTTTCACTCTGTTTACTCCTCACGTTGACGAATCGTAAAGCCTTTGCCAGATTTTTTGGGACTAGGCTGTTTGGGTGTAGTCGTTTTTTTATTTTCTTCTTTTCGCGTACGAATCACTGGCTTGCTATTTTTATTAGCGGGCGCACTCTTTTCCTCGACAAACGCGTTAGAACGATTATTTTTTTTATGGCGACGACGACGATGCGTTGTTTTTTCTTTACGTTCCCCTGTTCGTTCAATTACAAAATAGGCACAGCCAAAATTACAATATTCATACAAATAGTCTTCTAGTGTATCAATGCGTTGATCCGGCGCTGCCCGACGATTAGAAGTATCAAAAAAGCCACGCAAGCGTAACTGTTCATAGCCCCAGTCTCCTACGATATAATCATAACGCGCTAATACTTCACTAAACCGTTCACCTAAGCGTTCAGGATCAAAGGCATCACGATGATTTTTAACAATTCGGTACTCTCTTTCACCAATTTGAATATCTGTTTCATTCACAATGGTGACAATTTCCCCTTTTTTCTTTTCTTTTACAGGTTCTTCTTTTATTTCTTCAAGAACTGCTGTTAGTTCTTCTGTAAAGGTTGCAGCAGTTTCTGTTTCTTTTTTTTCGGTTGTCTTTTTGTCTGTCATTTTTTCACCACCTAGTTTTTATTATACCTTGTTTTTATTTGATTGGATAGTGGGCATGCAGATAGTTCGCCACGACAGTTCTTAAAACGTCTGGAAATAAAAATTCGACTTCTCCAACTAACTCAATCGTTGGGAAAAACGGAACAAATTGAAAGTGATCCACTGTTGTCAACGTATACTTCTGCTCTGGCTGAATAGGTTTCCCTTGCCAAAAAACGGTCTGGCTATTTCGCTCAAAACGAATCCCATCATAACATAATTCGCCAAAAATTTTTCCGCGGAAGCCCATCCCGCGAATCGGAAATTTCCGCAGAAATTGACGACTTTTTTCCATTTCACGAATCAAACGGCTCATGTCTGACCCTTTCAAGGTAACCTTGATTAAGTGCATTGGATGAGGCAAAGCCTCATGTAATTGGTCTGCATTGATTATTCCTTCTGGTAAATCTGCTAAAAATAACCCGTTGTTTAACACAGCCGCTTCGGTCTGTCCCGCTTCTTTTAACGCCTTCAAGGCAACAGTTATAAAGGCATACGGTTGCCGTAAGTCCGTTGACAAGGTTTCAGGGATTTGTGCAATTTGCTGCGCTTGCAATAGTCGATGACCTTCCGTTAAGTAACCCGCAATTTCCTTGGCATCAGTTGCTTGCTCTTCTAAACTTGCTGTTTCAATGGTTTTCGCATAACTTGTAACTTGCTTCGTGTCGGCATCCACAAACAGATGCACTTCACCCATATACTGTCCATATTTGCCAGCAGCTGCTAGTTGTACATGATTAATTTTTTCACCATCTTTAAATAAATGATGTGTATGGGAACCTAAGATCACTTGAATTTCAGGATAATTCGCCGCAATCATAAAATCAGTATCTATCCCCAAGTGACTAAGCAAAATGAGAACATCACATTGAGGCGCAACTTCTGTAATCAGTTGAGGAAGGACTGTTTCCACTTGTTTGATTGTCCAGCCATTAGGATTATACGTTAAAGGAAATGGTGCGGTTAAGCCAATAAACCCTAACTTTGTGCCTTCTTTAGTTGTCATAATTTTATATGCTTGACAAAAATCTGGTAACGTTTGGGTTTTTGGGTCTTCTAAATTAGCTAAGACCACTTCAAATGTTGCCTGATCATATAAATGCTCTAATTGTTTCTTTGAATTGCCGATTCCTTCATTATTTCCAATTGTAACCAGGTCATACGCTAATGTATTCATTATAGCTACATTTGCTCGACCATCTGTTGCTTCGGTCAAAGGATGACACCGATCTGAAAAGTCACCTAAATCAATGGTTACGACTGTTTTGCCCTCTTTTTGGTACAGCGAACGTTTGGCTTTAACCAGACGCCGTATTTTGGGCCAATTTTCAAAGTGAGAATGAAGATCATTGGTATGGAACAACACAATCTCTTCCACTAAAATCGCCTCCTTTATTCAGCGCTCTGATTAATAGTACCATATTTATAGAAGAAAGTTACAAAAAAGAACAGATGACTTTAGAAGAATTTCTCCTAAAATCACCTGCTTTTATCAGGACGAACTATGCGTTATTTTTGGGACGCTTGCGTTGCGTCGCTTCCATGATAACTGGTAAGATCACAGGACGACGTTTGGTTTGTTCAAATAAATAACGGCTTAAATTTTCGCGGATTTCTTGTTTCAGTTTGCTCCATTCAAAATCGTCACTTTCTAAATGCTTTTCAACAATTTCTGTAACAATATTGCTACTTTCTTTCATTAGGTCTTTACTTGTTTTAACGTAAACAAAACCTCTAGAAGTAATTTTAGCTGGTGAAACAATTCGTTTTTCTCGGCGATTAATTGTCACGACAGCCACAAAAATACCATCTTCGGAAAGAATACGACGATCCCGTAAAACGATATTACCAATATCGCCGACACCAATCCCGTCAATCATAATATTTTCGGCCGTTGTGCTGCCAGCTACCGACATTCTACCTTTTGTATACTCTAGAATGTCCCCACGACCTGTAATAAAGATATCTTTATAAGGCATGCCAATTTCGTGTGCTAAGTCCGCATGCGCAGCTAACTGGCGGTATTCACCTTGGACAGGAATGAAATATTTGGGTTTCATTAAGTTCAACATCAATTGCAAGTCATTCGGATTAGCGTGACCAGACACACGTAAATTGTCGGAAATTTGCTTCACCGTAGCACCGGCCCGATAGACAATATCCTCTGTTTTAGCAACCGTTGTTTCCATGGCCGTTGTCGGCGTTGTCGTAATATAAACTAAATCGCCTTCTTCAATTCGAACGACACCATGTGTATTATTAGCCATTTTTTGAAGTGACTTAATCGGTTCTCCCATTCGGCCTGTTTCTAAAATTAATAACTGTTCGGGTGCATATTTTTTCATTTCTTTTGGTTTCACTAATAGATCTTCGCTTGGCAATTGTAATTTTTCCAATTTCATCGCCGTCCGAATAATCCGTTCAAAATCTTGGCCTGTCAAAACGACTTTACGACCAGAACGATCCGCTGCATTCAATACTTGTTGGACCCGTTGCAAATTACTTGCCACACATGCCACGATGATTCGTCCTTCCCAATAGCGAATCGTGTCGAACACTTCATCAGCGATTTGGGCTTCGGATGCAACTTGGGCTGGGTTTTCAGCATTTGATGAATCACTAAGTAGCGCCAAGACGCCTTCTTTCCCAATTTCAGCTAAGCGGCCGTAATCGGTTTGATACATCTCAATCGCACTTTGATCAAATTTAAAATCACCAGTATAAACAATGTTGCCTTCTTTTGTTTTGATACTAACGCCAATCGAATCTGGAATGGTGTGCGTTGTTTTAAAGAAGCTCACCGTTGCTTGACCAAAATCAATTTCTGTATGCGGGTCAATCACATGGAAATCTTTAAATTTCTTCGTTTCCGCATGACTGTTGACACTTAGTTTTGCTAGTTCAATCGTTAATTCTGTCCCAAAAACAGGCACTTGAATTTTTGAAAGCAAATACGGTAAGGCCCCAATTGCATCTG
Source organism: Enterococcus sp. DIV1758 (assembly GCF_051711985.1). Classification (NCBI taxonomy): domain Bacteria; kingdom Bacillati; phylum Bacillota; class Bacilli; order Lactobacillales; family Enterococcaceae; genus Enterococcus; species Enterococcus sp. DIV1758. The sequence continues at coordinate 1,025,647 of NZ_JBIOOA010000001.1, read as the reverse complement.
CATGGCCATGTGTTAAAAAGACCCCTGCAATTCGTTCACTATTTTCTTCTAAATACGTAAAATCCGGAATGACGACGTCAATTCCTAAAAGTTCGTTCTCTGGATATTGTAATCCACAATCCAGTACAAAAATTTCATCTTCCACTTCAGCAACGTACATATTTTTTCCATTTTCACGAACGCCGCCTAATGGAACGATTTTTATTGTACTCACTCTTTTCACCTCTCTATGATTACACGTTCTTTAAATCTCTAACGTGCGAATAATTCTTTGCTCTTCTTCTGGTGTACAAGCAACTAGAGGTAACCGTAAATTTCCAACAGGAATACCTAAATGATTTAAGGCCGCTTTCACGGGTGCCGGCGAAGGCACTGAAAACAACGCGTTCATTTTTGGTAATAACTGTCGTTGAATTTTAGCCGCTTCCGGCAAGTTCCCCTGCTCCAGCGCTTGATACATCTCATACATTGATGAACCGAAGACATGACTGGCTACCGAAATAACCCCTTGTCCGCCAAGTGCCTTGGTGGCAAAAGCCAACCCGTCTTCTCCAGTATACACTAGAAAGTCTTTTGGCGCTCTTTCAATCAACTCAGTAATTGCATCTAACCCTGCACATTCTTTAATCGCCACAATTTTTTCCAATTGTGCTAAGCGCAAAGTAGTTTCCACTTCTAGACATGCAGCCGTTCTACCAGGAACATTATACAAAATAATTGGCAGTTCACTTGCTTCTGCGATGGTTTTAAAATGTTGATACATACCTTCTTGATTTGGTTTATTATAATAAGGAACAACCGCCAAAACAGCATCGATACCAGCGATTGTCGCTAACTCTTTCACAAAAGCGACAGAGTCACGTGTATCATTCGTACCTACACCACAAATAATCGGAATACGTCCATCGATCAGTTCAATAATTCGCTGGAATAATTGTAATTCTTCTTCATGAGTCAACGTGGGTGATTCACCAGTTGTTCCTGCTAAAATAACGCCTTCTGTATGATTGGCCAATAAATAGTCTACCAATTGCGGTAGTTTATCAAAATCTATTTCTCCCGATTCTTGAAACGGCGTAACCATTGCCGTAATAATTGTTGCATTCGTTAAATCCATCCTATTCCCTCCCGAGTATACAATACAAACCTTCTAGTCGTTTTCAGGTACACGAAGCAAATTCATTTCGTGTAACGTTTCAGCAATTTGGACCGAGTTCCAAGCAGCTCCTTTTAATAGGTTGTCTGACACAATCCATAAATGGAAACCGTTCTTCACGTCAACGTCTTGACGAATACGGCCGACAAATGTTTCTTTCTGGTTGACGCTATTTAGCGCTTGTGGATATAGTTGTTCACTTGGCTCATCTTGCAAAATTACACCTGGAGCTTGCGCCATTAATTCTTGGATGGCTGAAACCGATGCATCTGCTTGTTTCACTTCTATATAAACAGATTCAGAATGTCCTGAAATTACCGGAATACGGACACAGGTGGCAACGACTTTTAGCTTGTTGTCTCCCATGATTTTTTTTGTTTCATTCATCATTTTCCATTCTTCGTAGGTATACCCTGCTTCTGAAAAAACATCGATTTGAGGTAACGCATTAAAAGCAATTGGATAATGTTTTTTGTCACTGCTAGCTGGCAAAATTTCAGCTGACCATTCGCTGACAGGTTTTCCCTCTAAAAAATCTTCGGCTTGTTCTTTTAGCTCATTAATTGCACGGATACCTGCGCCACTCACAGCTTGATACGTTGAAACGATGATTCGTTCTAAGCCAAACGCTTGCCGAATCGGTTCCAAGGCCACCATCATTTGAATCGTAGAACAATTGGGATTTGCGATAATTCCCTGATGATTTTTCAAGGCTTCCGGATTCACTTCTGGAACAACTAAAGGAACATCTTTTGCCATTCTAAAATGGCTAGTGTTGTCAACAACGACAGCTCCGCGCTTAACTGCTTCTGGTGCAAACTTTTCGGAAATACCCCCACCAGCACTAAATAATGCTAAATCGATTCCTTCAAATGATTCCGGGACTAATTCTTCCACGATAAGAGGTTGTCCTTTAAACTGAATCTCTTGTCCAGCAGAACGCTTAGACGCCAATAACCTCACACTGGCAATTGGCAAACTTGTTTCTGCTAACAATTCAATCATTCTTGTCCCGACAGCACCTGTTGCTCCTACCACGGCAACATGATATTCTTTTCCCATATTTTCATACTCCCCTCTTACCTTCTTGTAAAAGCTACTTGTCCTATTTTACCATAGTATTGAAAAAACCTACATAGTCAAAAAAATGATTTTTTTATTTTCCCATGATATTTTAAAACTATTACCCATCAAAGGACTATCCATTGACTTTTGACTTAAATTTGTTATAGTTAAAACGAATTTAATTATAAAGGGAGCGAAATTTCATGGCACGCGTAGAAAGTTTTGAATTAGATCACAACACAGTAAAAGCACCATATGTTCGCCTTGCTGGCACAGAACAAAATGGTGATGCGTTAGTCGAAAAATATGACTTACGTTTCTTACAACCAAACAAAGATGCCCTACCAACAGGCGCATTACACACGTTGGAACATTTATTAGCAGTTAACATGCGTGATGAATTAAAAGGAATCATTGACATTTCGCCAATGGGTTGCCGCACTGGTTTTTATATGATTATGTGGGATCAACATTCACCACAAGAAATCCGTGATGCATTAGTCAACGTTTTAAACAAAGTAATCAATACAGAAGTTGTTCCAGCAGTCTCTGCAAAAGAGTGTGGAAACTACAAAGATCATTCTTTATTTGCAGCGAAAGAATATGCAAAAATTGTCTTAGACCAAGGAATTAGTTTAGATCCATTTGAACGTATTCTGTAATCTTTAGCAATTAACGACAGAGAAACCCACTATTAAGCTGTGGGTTTTTCTGTTCTCTTTCTTAATTTAAACGGAGGTTTTTTATGAATCAAACAATCGAACAATTACTAAGTCACCGTTCCGTTCGTCATTTTAAAAAGCAAGCGTTAACGGACAAGCAGAAACAACAGTTAATTACTGCAGCTCAAGCAGGGTCAAGCTCCAATTTTTTACAAGCTTATACAATTATAGAAATCAAAGATCTTGAGCTACGCAGAGAATTGGGACGTTTAGCGAATTGTGAAGACTATGTCGTTAACACTGGTGTGTTCTATGTTTTTGTTGCTGATTTGTATCGTCATGCAACGATTTTGTCAAAAGAGGGGCAATCGTTAGAACCCCTAAAGACACCAGAATCATTATTAGTAGCTGCCGTTGATACAACGATTGCTGCGCAAAACATGGCCATTGCGGCTGAATCTATGGATTTAGGGATTTGTTATATTGGCGGCATTCGAAATGACTTAGACACAGTGGCCAAACGCTTATCTTTGCCTGAGTTAACTGTACCACTTTTTGGATTAACGATTGGTGTACCAGAAACGTTAAATGGTGTAAAACCACGGATGCCTTTTGAAAATATTTTAAGCGAAAATCACTACCAATCAGACAAATTGACAGATATGCACGCGTACGATGAATTATTAAAAGATTACTATGCCAGCCGCTCAAGTAACGCCCAAACAGCGGATTGGTCACAGAAGTCTTTATCCTATTTTTCTTATAATCGTCGCCCAGAAGTAAAAACATTTTTACAGAAGCAAGGATTTGATGTCTAAACAAAAGAGCGTGGGCCTACGTTATTTCAACGTAAGCCCACGCTCTTTTGTTAATTTTTATTTATCTTTACTAAATTTGTCTTTTAAGTCTTCAAAGCCTTCTTTAACTTTATCAGTTAATTTTTCAGCGCCTTCTTTAAGGTCGTCGCCGGCATCACGTGCTTTGTCTTTTACGTCAGCAAAGGTTGATTGAGCTTTTCCTTCAAGTTCTTTGCCTTTATCATCCGTAACTTTGCCTTGCGCTTCTTTTGCAGTACCTTCTACTTTATCTTTTGCATCGTCAAAACGTCCTTTTAAATCTGCCATGCTAATCCCTCCTAAATAATTAATTACATAATAAGAGTATCATTCTTAGCCATTTCCTTCAAATATAATGCATGAACTACGAATAAATGGTTATTTTTGAGCCATTAAAGCTTTTTTTGCCAAGGCAAAGCAACCAATTGTTCCTGGATTATCTTCTAAAAGAGGCGTCACCAAGTATTTTTCTAAAGGCGGTGTTTCCACATATCCATTGACTAATTCAGCAAATTTTTCACGAACTTTCGGCATCAAATGACGTTGTTTCATGACGCCGCCGCCTAAAATGATCACTTCTGGCGCTAATAATAAAGTCGTATTGTACGCTGCTTGCGCTAAATAATAAGCTTCTAGTTCCCAAGTTTTATGATCCTCTTCCAATAAATGTCCTTTTTTACCAGAACGACCTTCAACTGCTGGTCCTGCTGCAATCCCTTCTAAACAATCTCCATGATAAGGACAATTTCCTGCATACGTATCTTCAGGATGACGACGGACTAACGCATGCCCCATTTCTGGGTGGCTAAAGCCTTCAATAAACTCACCGTTTTGAATCGCTCCAGCGCCAACACCAGTTCCAATTGTATAATATACACAACTAGATGTATGTTGCCCATTTCCAGCAACATACTCACCATATGCCGCAGCATTCACATCCGTTGTCCAAGCCATTGGCACATCAAAATGTTGTTTCATAGTTCCTAACAAGTCAAAGTTACGCCAAGCTAATTTTGGTGTAGAAGTGATATAACCATACGTAGGAGAATCAACGTGAATATCAATCGGACCAAACGAACCAATCCCAATCGCTTTTAAAGGATATTGTTGGAAAAATTCTATTACTTTTTTCATTGTTTCTTCTGGGGTTGTTGTGGGAAAACTGACACGTTCTACGATGGTCAAATCATCTGTCCCAACGCCACATACAAATTTTGTGCCACCGGCTTCGATACTTCCTAAAAGTTTTTCTGTCATTGCAATATGCTCCTTCGTTTCCATTTTATAAGTAAGCGGATACATTACTTTTGATTAAATAACTAACATACACGTTTAGTTTACCACTTTTTTGTCGTTTCGACAGAACAATTTAACAATTTCAGTCAGGTTGCCCAATGAAATCTGGCAAGTTGCTAAAGAGCATTTTCCTAAAACAAAAAAACGAGCATTCACGGTTATCTAACAATGAATGCTCGTTTTTTGTTTATTGATTCTTTAGCGAAAAATATAACAATAGTCCGATTGCAATCCAGCCACCACTAAGTAAAAGCATTAACCAACTTAAAAGCGTTTCTTTTAGAATACTTCTGGTTTCTTTTGCATGCTGAATAAAACTCATACTAGTCAGCAAAGAAAAGAGGAAAAACATAAAACAAATGACCGCTAAACCGCCAGACAACCAAAACCAACTAGCCATTATTCTCACTCTCCTTTTCGCTTGTTTTTTGATAATTATTGCGCCAAATGACACTACAAATTGCCCCGATTGTGATTACTAACAATGTGTAGAAAGTCGGTAACCACCATGTGGGTAGGACCCATTTGACCGTAGCTTCTTGATTCAATTTTTTTGCTTCACGAGTGTTAATCGTAAATTCTTGTTGAAAAGGCCAAGACTGTTGTTCATCTTGTTGTAAAATAGCACGTCCTGTAAATATATAAGTCCCAGCATCTAGCGGTTGTTTACCCAAATCAAGATGAAAATTCATGGAACTATTTGGGGCAAAACGAACATTTTTTAGTGTCCGTTGTGCAATTTTTTTAGAGGATCCTTTTTTTATCACTTGACCTTCTAAACGAACTTCTGGAAAAATAGCAGCATACGGATTTTGAATGACCGCCTTTAGTGATTTGGCCCCTAAAGCAATTGTAGGTGTTACTTTCGTTAATTTCAGTTGGTTCACTTCTGTTAAAGGAGCATTCTCAGCACTCCTCATGGCAATCGCAACATTAAACCCGTAGCGACTAGTTAAGCCCGTTGTTTGGGTCTCTTCCTCTTTTTCATCTTTGAGATGCGCGTAAACCCCGCCTAAAACAACTCCTTTGATAGGCTGATCAAGTCCCTTCACCTTCATCTTTGCTGATACTGTTTGATGAGGCGGCACACTCACTTCCTCATTTTCTAAAGTAACTAAGTCTGTCAGCGGAACCTTTAACGATGAATCAAGTGGTTTATCAAAATCATTGTACACAATCAACCCATTATCATTTGTTGATGCATTTGCTAGAGTCAATACGATGGACAATTTTTCGTCTGTCTTATTTTTTATGTCTAAGACAATAGTGGAAGATTGCTTTGGTGCCAGAATTAAATCATAATAACTAGATGTTCCTGACACTTGATTTTCTGGTAAAACAGGCGTTACTGTAAATTTAGTCTTCATTTCTTCTGTAGCTTCTACTTTTGGAACAATAATAAAAAATGTAAAAAACAGAAATAGACAGAAAACACCGACTTTTTTTCTACTCATTTCTTCAAGATCTCCTTTATAAAGCTGAATGTACTTACTAGTCTAACAAATCAGCGAAACAATGATGATCAATCTTTGACCTTTGGGAAGGATAATCTTGAAAAAAAGTCTCCTTGAAAAATACCAAGGAGACTTTTTTATCATTCATTATAATATAATTCTTTTTTTATCTGTGTGGTTGATACTTCTGGCGTTCGTGGCAAATAAAGAACCTTTGCAGTTGTTTCAACTTCTAGAAAATCAAAAGCCCCTTGCCAATCGTCGCCCATGACTAACGTATCAATTTTAAATTCAGCAATATCGGAAACTTTTTGCTTCCAACTAGTTTCAGGAATAACTAAATCAACATAACGAATTGCCTCTAATAATTGTTTACGTTTTTCATATGAAAAATAACTTTGTTTCTTTTTTTCTAAATTAAAAGCATCTGTTGAAAGTCCAACAATCAGGTAATCCCCTTGTTGTTTCGCTTTTTTCAACAAATTAATATGACCATAGTGCAGGAGGTCAAATGTGCCGTAAGTAAGTATTTTTTTCATAAAAACCTCCATTTGTACTTTGATATTTCTTCGTTAATTATCAATTTTTGTGAATAGAAAAATGCTACTTTTGATTGACTTTGATGGTTTTTCGATCAAATTTTTTATTTTCTGTAGCAGTATAGATTAGTAATAACTTACTCAGAGATTTTATAGAGAAAGACGTTGTTGTAACTTTTTTTAATTGTTTTAACTGCTTTTGCAATTTCAACGGATTTTTATCTTTTAATAATTTAATTTTCGTTAAACGAAAAATGTGTTCCTGATGCTCAAATGAACGTTCAGAATCTGAATGACTAAAACGAAGATATTCTGCAAGCACCTCTTGATTTACAGCAACTTTTCCTTTTGGTAAAAACCATTCTTTGCCATTTTGATCTATTAGATGCCGCTCGCTTTGATTTGAAATAACAATTTCTTTATCGTCTTCAAAAAGATACGAAAAAAGCATTGCTTTTTTTATAATTATGTACTCATTTACTTCGTATGAAGACAATCTTCTTAATTCTTCTATCAAACTATTCCATTGATTATTTTGAACAAATTCACTTAGTTTGTGAATAGGTGGTACTCGTAAAATGAACTTCTCATCTTTCCCTATTTTTACGATATAAAAAGTTGTGTCTACGTCATTTTCCCAAATAAACAAAATAATCATTTACTGCCCCCTAGACTTGTTGTTCCGATACTTAATAGTCAAATAAATATATTTAGGAATTTGCATTAACCGATCGTATCTCTTCATTGTCAAACAACGATATAACCATTCCAAATTGTGATTTATATAAAATTCTGGCGCTCTTTTTACTGATCCAGCTAATACGTCAAAAGTACCGCCTACGTCTAAAAATACATTAGCTGTCAGGTGATCAATTGTTTGTTCCAAAAAAATCTCTTGTTTCGGTGAACCTAATGCTACAAAGACAAACCTTGGTTCAGCTTTATTAATTTGTTCCACAATTTCTTGCTGTTTTTTCTTTGTATAGCCATGTAAAATACCGCTAATAACAATCCCTGGATATTGTTGTTGAATATTTTTAGCTGCTGCTTCAACTACTTCTTGCTTTGCACCATACAAGAAGATTCGTTCCTTATGTTGATTTGCATACTCTAAAAAATTATCCATGACATCAATTCCTGTAACTCTTTCACGAATAGACCCACCCGTTAGCTTCGATGCCTTGACCACACCTATCCCATCTGCAATCCGATGAGTTGCTCTTTTCAAATATAACTTAACTTCTGGATATTCAAATGCTAACAATGAAATCTGCGGATTAACGCTAGTTACAATCATTTTCTCTTTAGCTTTGAGATAACTTTCTAAGTCATCCATAATTTCTTGATGTGTTAATACGTCAACTGGTAATCCCCCAATATATTCAGTGCGTACCTTACTTTTCACAAAATCCCCCCAAGATTCTCTCTACCAACTCTACTATTTTATTAATGCTCTCTTTTGACTGATATTGATTCCATTCTTCGTTAATTCTAGCAATATTATCTTTATAACTATTTATTGAAAAATTTGACAATGCCACAATCAACTGTTTTTCATTTTCAACTAACGGTCCTGGTAAATATTCAAAAAAATCAGGCTCAATTCCAGGATTTAATGCATATTTTTCTAAATCTGGACAAAAAAATAAAATGTTCGGTTGCTCTTTAACATGCATGTATTCAAAGACCACACTCAAATAATCAGTAATCAAGTAGTCTATTTCACTAAAGCTTTCAAAAATATGCTTTTCCCAAATAGAAACATTTCTCGGTAGTTCAATGGCATCTAACTGGATTGATGGATGTAATTTCATATAAAAATGAAACTTTGGCATAGCAGAAAAAGCCTTTATTGCTTGATTTATCACAAGCATCATTTCGTTCAATTCCTCTCGATAAGTTGGTGCATATAAAATTTTGTTATTCTGATTTGTTTCTCCTATCTCTAATTTTTCAAGATAAGCAAGACGTGGCGAACCAAAATGACAAAATTGAGCATTCTCGAGACGATAATTGTTTCTAAAAATAGCTTCCATTTTTAGTGAATTAACGACAAAATAATTCATTTTATCATAAACTTTTTGAAACCTGATTTGATCCTTGCGACTTCTTTGATTCGTATGATACGCGCCCCAGCCAAACTGTTTTAAAGCCCCATTTGCATGCCATAACTGGATAACTACTTGCTCGTTTTTTAAAATTGCCAATTCTGGAAAATAATTATCTACAAAAATTAGTGGCGCTGACTTCAAGTATGAAATCGCCGTTGTAATCAGCAAAGTCTTCTTATCAAAAAGTATCGTCTTTATGCCTTTTTGATTTAAGGATGCTGCATATGATTGACAATTTTTTGTATAAAGTACTATTATCATTCCGTGATAGTGTTGTTCTAATTGTTCAATTAAATGTCCATCATTTCTTGGGAAACTCATTATGTACACAATTTTTACTTTTTTATGTTTGTATGGTCTCCGTCTTAATACTGTTAAGTACAATTGTTTTAGCACTTTTATATCCTTTCACAACCAATAGTTTTCTTATAAAAAAGATATGATCAAAGTCTTTAAAAAGAAAAAGCTTACATATAAACTCATTAAAACAAATTATACCTTAAAGATTCTAAAAAGACAATTGCACTTTACAATATGTATACTATCCAAATAATTTAAATTATACGGTATACGGGCTAGCTGTACTTTTAATTAAATAAAATAATATTTAATTAATTCTCTGAGTTGAAAAATGCATATCCAACAAAAAAAAGAGGTTTCCCACCACAGTGGAAAACCTCTATAAACCTTGTCATAACAATGTTTTGAAAGACTATGCGTCTGGATTTGCGTTTTCGTCTTTGAGACCGTATTTTTTGTTGAAACGGTCCACACGTCCGTCGGCTTGTGTGAATTTTTGACGACCAGTGTAGAATGGGTGTGAGTCTGAAGTAACCTCAACACGTAATAATGGATAAGTGTTGCCATCTTCCCATTCAACAGTTTCTGAAGATCCTTTAGTTGAACCTGAAAGGAATTTGAAACCTGTTGTTGAATCCATGAATACTACTGGTTGGTAATTTGGATGGATATCTTGTTTCATACGTTTTTTCGCTCCTTTGCCCTGATCCATTTGCTGTATCAGAGTTATTTTGTCGGTATACAACAATGCTATCTTACCATGTTTTCAGTTGGTATGCAATTATCTTTTTGGATTTCTTTTAATTTGTTTGCCAAACGAAACATCATGGAAAACTTCAAATAATTGTTGATTATTTTGGGTCCGTTTTAACATTTTTCTGAATTGATCCGTATATTCCAGCGAGTCTCCTGACATATTATTTCTCAATTTCCACGTTTCTTCTAGTTGTTCTGGTGTCATTAGCAATTCTTCTTTTCGCGTACTTGATTTTTTAATATCAATTGCTGGGAAAATACGGCGCTCTGCTAATTCACGAGATAAATGGAGCTCCATGTTGCCTGTGCCTTTGAATTCTTCATAGATGACATCATCCATTCGGCTACCTGTATCCACCAATGCCGTGGCTAAAATAGTCAGACTGCCCCCTTCTTCGATATTTCTGGCAGCACCAAAAAATCGTTTAGGTTTGAAAAACGCAGCTGGATCTATTCCGCCACTTAAGGTTCGACCACTAGGCGGGACCACTAAATTATAGGCCCTTGCTAAACGAGTGATGCTGTCCATTAAAATAACTACGTCCCGTTTGTCTTCAACTAAGCGCATTGCTCGATCCAGAACCAATTCAGCAACTCGCGTATGATTTTGTGGTTGTTGATCAAAAGTTGAAGAAACCACATCGCCTTTAACGCTTCGCTCTAAATCAGTCACTTCTTCAGGACGCTCGTCAATTAACAACAGAATCAATTCCACATCAGGATGATTTTCTGTAATCCCATTAGCAATTTCCTTTAAAACACTTGTTTTCCCGGCTTTTGGCGGCGCTACAATTAAACCACGTTGCCCAAAACCAATTGGTGCAAATACATCAATCATTCGTGTTGATAATCTGCCAGCCGTTGTTTCTAACGTTAATTGTTTTTCAGGATACAACGGTGTTAGCGCTGGAAAATGTGGCCGCTCTTTCGCTTCTTCAGGATCTTTCCCATTGACACTTTCAACATGCATGAGTCCATAGTAACGTTCTGATTCCTTTGGCGGACGCGCCTTGCCAGCTACTTTGTCCCCATTTCTCAATCCGAAACGACGAATTTGAGAAGAAGAAATATAAATGTCTTCTGCACTTGGTCCATAATTAATTGGCCGCAAAAAGCCATAACCATCCTGAGAAACAATATCTAAAATTCCTTCCATGAAGAAAAACCCTTGCTTCTCAGCTTGTGCACGAATCACAGCTAAAGACAATTCTTTTTTGTTCATTTGGCTATAATAAGGAATTTTAAACTCTTTCGCGTACGCATAAATATCTTTTAACGTACTATTTTCCAATTCAGCCATTGTTAAATAGTCGCTCATTGATCCACCTCAAACGGACCTTCTTGTTCTTCGGTTTCTAGCATTTGAATATCAGCGCCCAAAGCAGTTAACTTTTCGATAATGTGGTCGTACCCACGTAAAATATATTCTACATTATAAATTGTGGTCGTACCTTCAGCCATCAAGCCGGCAGTGACTAAGCAAGCGCCTGCCCGTAAATCAGAGGCGACTACTTCTGCACCGTGCAATTGATTTGGACCATTTAAAATAATCATATTGCCTTCAACCGAAGCATCAGCCCCCATCCGCACTAACTCAGGGATATGCTTATTTCGTTGAGCATAAATCGTATCAATAATTTCACCAGTTCCTTGCGCTTTTAAAAGTAATGGCGTTAACGGTTGTTGCAAGTCTGTGGCAAAACCAGGATATGGATAGGTTTTCACCGTTGTCATTTTCAGATCATGTGACGGATGAACTTCAATCATGTCTTCTTCAATTGTCATCTTAACGCCCATTTCTTGCAATTTCGCAATGAAGCTTTCTAAATGCTCATAAATAACATTTCGAACTTTGATTCCTTCACCCATAGCTGCTGCCATAGCTAAATAAGTCCCAGCTTCAATTCGATCTGGAATAATCGAGTGACGACAACCATGTAATTCTTCGACACCTTCAATCCGAATAACGTCCGTTCCAGCTCCTCGAACTTTTGCACCCATGTTATTTAATAACGTAGCAATATCAATAATTTCTGGCTCACGCGCAGCATTTTCAATAATCGTTTTGCCTTTGGCTTTAACTGCGGCTAACATGACATTGATTGTAGCACCAATAGATACCATATCCATAAAAATTCGTGTTCCTTGTAAACCAGCTTCGTCTGTTCTCAAGTACATCGCCCCATGTTCGTTGGTTACATGAGCGCCTAATGCTTCAAATCCTTTGATATGTAAATCAATTGGACGAGGTCCTAAGTAACAACCGCCAGGTAAGCCGACAACGCCTTCCCCAAATCGACCAAGAAGTGAGCCCATAAAATAATAGGACGCACGTAAGCTATTGATTTTTCCTTTTGGCATTGGCACAGAAACAACTTCTGTTGGGTCAATAATTAATGTATTATTTTCAAAAGTAATTTTAGCACCCATAATTTCTAAAATTTCAATTAATGAGTGAACATCCTGAATGTCAGGAACGCCATCTAAAGTCACGGGCGAATCTGCTAAAATAGCAGCTGGAATTAAAGCGACCACACTATTTTTGGCGCCGCTAATGGTTACTTCGCCCTTTAATGGACGATTCCCATTGATTACGATTTTTTTCATTTATATTCTCACCTATCTGTAATATACGTTTTCTAAATAAACTACCCAATCATTCTATCATAATCAAGCTTAAGAAAAAAGAAAACTTCTCAGGTATTTTAATAGAATGAAAAAATAACAAAAAATAAAAAAGACAGCCACGTGCTGTGGCTGTCTTTAACGTAACTAGTTGATTAAGCTTTGTTAGCTGAACCGAACCAATCAATGTGTTCTTCTGCATCTTTGATGATTGCAGCTTTACCTGGTGCTAATAATTTACGAGGGTCAAATCCTTTACCTTCTAAATCTTTACCAGCTTCAATATATTCGCGCGTTGCTTTAGCGAATGATAATTGGAATTCTGTATTTACGTTAACTTTTGAGATACCCATTGAAATTGCTTTTTCAATTTGTTCTTGAGGAATACCAGAACCTCCGTGTAATACTAGAGGTACATCAGAACCGACAGCTTCAGCAATTGCTTGTAAGTGATCAAATGCTAAACCTTTCCAGTTTTCTGGATATTGACCATGGATGTTACCGATACCACATGCTAAGTAGTCAATACCTGTAGCAACCATTTGTTTACATTCTTCGATATCAGCTAATTCGCCAGTACCGATGATTCCGTCTTCTTCACCACCGATTGAACCAACTTCACATTCGACAGAAATACCTTTAGCGTGAGCTTTTTCAACTACATCTTTCGCTAATTTTAAGTTTTCTTCGAATGGTAAGTGAGAACCATCAAACATGATTGAAGTATAGCCAACTTCGATACATTCTAAAGCAGCTTCGTAGTCACCGTGGTCTAAGTGAATTGCTACTGGAACTGTGATATTCATTGAGTCTACTAAATTAGTAATCATGTCTTTAGCTACTTTGTAGCCGCCCATGTATTTAGCAGCGCCCATTGATGTTTGGATTAGAACTGGTGCTTTTTTAGCTTCTGCTGCTTCTAAAATCGCTTGTGTCCATTCTAAGTTATTTGTGTTATAGCCACCTACTGCATAGCCGCCTTTACGTGCTGCTTTTAAGAATTCTGCTCCTGATACTACTGGCATAAAAAATTCCTCCTAAGTTTTTAAAAACTTTATTTGTTAGGTGTTCCCTAACCAACGGTTCTATTTTAGCAGAATTCCTGACACTTTTCTAGTAAAATTCCCTTTTTCAGAAAATTTTTGTCTATTCTTTCACATAACCTTCATTTTTATAAAAAAACCTCCAGTTTTCCCGTTATCACTTTGGGATCTGAAGGCCGACTTGCTATTTTAATTTTTTCTTTGGTGGATAACGTTTCACCTTGTAAGATTGAAGCTCAGGAAATGTTCCTGTACTATGAAAAATCCGTTGTTCATCTTCATTGGCAAAACGCCCTAAAACCGATTGTGTTGGTAAAATATTTACAAAGGCATTCTCATCGATACTGTAAACTGCTTGTTCTAAATCATAGAGTTCGTAGCGAGTAATGACCATCATAATCATCCGACCTTCTGCACCTGAATAGCCGCCGATTGAAGGCAACAAGGTCATGCCACGAGCGATTTGTTGAGAAACTTCTAAGGCAACGGCTTCTGGTCTCGTGGTGACAATCATTGCTGTGACTTTTTGGTGACTGGTATGAATCATGTCGACCACCTGACTCAAACAATAAATAGAAATAATAGTATACAACGCACTTTCCCAGTTAAATACAAAACCAGCCAACAGCACAATAATACCATTTAATAAGAACATAAAATTACCAACTGTTTTCCCTGTTGTTTTTGAAAGAATCAGTGAAATAATGTCCATGCCGCCAGTGTTAAAGCCCATTTTCAATGAAAGCCCTGCACCAACGCCGACTAAGACACCACCCATAATTGCGTTCATCAAAGGATTCGTTGTGACTGTTACGATTGGCACAAACATAGTGACAACGGAAATGCCAATAACATTGATGAAACTAAGAATCGTTGATTGTTTCCCTAATTTTACAAACCCTAGAATGAAGACGGGAATGTTTAAAAATAAAATGAAGATCCCTGTATTAATATGGATTCCTAAATTTGTATATAATAATGTAGCAATGATTTGCGCAATTCCGTTCATCCCTGCCGAAAAAACTTTTGCCGGAATCAAAAAGAAATTCAAACCGACCGCAGAAGTCAAAGCGGTTATCGCCATCACTGCTATTTTTTTTATCGATTCATTTCTTTGGTAAGTACTAACCAATCGACTCATTTTTCTTCGCTCCTTCGCTATTCTTCTGACTTAGAATAACAGGTTCTATCCTAAAAGAAAAGGGGCTAAAAGCGAACATTGAAAATTTTTTTTGCAACGTTTCCATGAAAGAATGCGGGAAGATATCCCTAAAAATTGATCTTCTTATTTCTCTATTCAAAATGATTCTAACCTAACCTTTTTTACTATTTCATGATATGATGAAGCAAAGAATATTTTAGGAGGTTTTTACATGGCTGCAAAAGAAGCAAGTTTTGATGTAGTTTCAGAGGTCAATATGGAGGAAGTCAAAAACGCAATTCAAATTGCCTTGAAAGAATTGAAAAATCGTTTTGACTTTAAAGGGTCAATTGCTGATATTAAATTGGAAAACGATAAACTAGTAGTCGTAGCTGAAGATGATTATAAAGTCGAGCAAGTGAAGGATATTTTATTTGGAAAATTAGTCAAACGCAATGTTCCGATTAAAAATATTCATTTCTCAGAAAGTGAAAAAGCCTTAGGCGGTACTGCTCGCCAATATGGTGATTTAATCAGTGGTATTGATAAAGAAAATGCAAAAAAAATCAACACAGCTATCAAAAACTCTGGGATTAAAGTTAAGTCACAAATCCAAGAAGACAAAATTCGGGTAACTGGAAAAAGTCGGGATGATTTACAAAAAGTCATGGCTCTTTTACGAGAATTAGATTTGCCAATGGCTCTTGAGTTTAATAATTATCGCTAAAAAAATCCTTCAACTGTTAATGAACAGTTGAAGGATTTTTTTGTTTTGGTACCAGCCATTCTTGATTATTCAATAAAACGATTGGTCGACGTTGGATTTTTTCTGAAAAAGCGGTAATTGCTTTAAAAACCTTTGGCATAAAATAAAACGCATTTAATTCTTCTAAATCCAGTTCTTCTTCTGCCGTAAACGAGACACAAACCTCTTGTTCTGAAAGCATAATTTCAATTTTCTTTAAAAATTGAAGTTGCCGCATTCCCGGCACGAAATAACCAGCCTTTGCAACACGAGAGGTTGTAATATCTAATTTATCACTAATGATTAGCGCTAGCGTCATTAACTCTTCCGAATCAAAGCCATTACTATGATTTTCTATAGAAGATAAAATTTCTTCTTGATAAGGCAAACAAATCTTTTGCTTACGAAAATATGCTTCTGCAAATTGTTTCCCACGAAGTGCATGTCCTGCTTTTCCTTGTAGCGCACCCACATCATGGAGCAGTGCCGCAATTTTTGCCGCTTCTAAATACTCCTCTGAAACAGCAAGTTGTTTCAAAATCATTTCCGTCATGGCTACGACATTGTTTACATGAAACCAATTATGGTATGCCCACCCAGCTTCTTCATCTTCCATTTGACCAATTGCATCATAAATTTGTCGAATTTCAGTATCTTGATGAATGCGTTCAAACAGCTTCATTTATTTTCTCCTTAAAATTAGTTACTGTTCCAAAAATTCTTTTAACTCTGTAGGATTTTTTTCGCTGTTTAAACCAACAATTAAACGAATCCGCGCTTTCGGTCCGTTTAAACCACGGGCAAAAACGACCCCCATTTTTTTCAAGCCAACGCCACCACCAGCATAATCATAGATATCTTCAGCAATGCCATTGGAACAACGAGAAACTAAAACGACTGGAATCCCGTTGTCTAGCATCTTTTGTAATGCTGGGAGAGTTTCTGGCGGTAAATTACCCGCGCCTAGCGCTTCAATTACTAACCCATCCGTTTCTGGGGTGTTTAATAATTCAAACATCCGTTCACCCATCCCCGCATAGGCCTTCACTACGTGGACATTTCCTTTCACAGAAGAAACATCGCAGACTTCTTGCGGTAAGACCTCTTTCGCAAAAAAAGCACGTTCTTTCGCAATGGTTCCAATTGGTCCAAAAGTTGGCGTCCGAAACGTTGCTACGTTCGTTGTATGTGTTTTTGTCACATAACGCGCCGTATGAATTTCATCATTCATCACGACTAAAACACCTTTATCGTACGATTCGTCTGAACAAGCAGTCCAAATAGCACTGATGAAATTATACAAGCCATCACTACCGATTTCGTTACTTGACCGCATTGCTCCTGTTAAAACAATGGGGATTTTTTTCTCTAAGGTTATATCTAAAAAATAAGCTGTTTCTTCTAATGTATCTGTTCCATGCGTAATAACCACGCCATCAATTGGTTCAGAATAAGCTTTTTGAATCCGTTCTTTTAATTGAAACATCCGTTCTAAGGTCATGTGTGGTGAGGGAATATTAAAAATATCTTCGACAACTAAATGAACCTTGCCAGAAAATAATGCTTCTTGTTCCATCAACGGATTTTTTTCATTCGGGGCAACACTTCCTCCTGCTACTTTCGACATGGAAATGGTTCCACCTGTATGAAGGACTAAAATGGTCTTCATTTGTTTCCTCCTTTGTTTTCTTTATTTTTTAACCAAAATTGTTTCACTTGTTGAATAAGTTGTTCATTGGTGTTTGCCTTTCGATGCGCCAACCAATGCGGCGGAAAGAAACGCTGGACACTTGGTAATTCAAATCGTTCGTCTAATAACAACACAAAGCCTTTATCTCGCGCATCTCGAATGACACGTCCAGCCGCTTGCAAGACTTTATTCATGCCAGGAATTTGATACGCAAATTGAAACCCTTGCCCTCGCTCTTCTTGATAAAAAGTGCGAATCAGTTCTTGCTCCGGATTCATTTGTGGTAGCCCGACACTAACAATTATCGTACCAATCAATCGGGTACCTTTCAAGTCAATTCCTTCTGAAAATATACCACCTAAAACACAAAAACCGATGAAAGTTTCTTGAGGATTCTCTTTAAATTCAGCTAAAAATGCTTCTCGCTCTTTTTCGTTTAAGTCCGTTCCCTGAATTTGAGTTTTTACTTGCGGGTAGCGTTGGCTAAATACTTGATAGACATCATCCATATAGGCATAAGAAGGGAAGAAAATTAAATAATTACCTGTTTTTGTTTCACTTAACTTCCCTAAAAGTTCACTAATCTGTGGATAACTTTTTTCACGGTTTTTATAGGTTGTTTGAAGATGACTACCAATCATCAACAATTGATTTTCTTCTGGAAAAGGATACGGAATCCGATAACGTAGGCTTTCTTCACCTCCACCAAGCACTTCTTGATAATAATTCAGAGGTGTTAAACTTGCTGAAAATAAGATACTCGCTTTCCCTTTATCTAATCGTTGTGACAATAAATAAGCCGGATCGACACAAAATTGTTTCACAACGCAGTCATAGTTTCGCAAAGAAATAGACGTATAAAAGCCGTTGTCGTAATACTCGCTGATTCGAAGATAACTTAAACAATCAAAATAAAAACTGAGAATCGACGCCAATTCCTCAATGTGTTGATTTTCTGGCAACCATTCTGCAATTACTTCTGTTAATCGATGTATCTGTTTAACTAATGAATCAATTGGCGCGCGTTGGGCAAAAAAATCCGTGTCTTTTTCTTCGCAGATTGCTTCAATATCATCAAACGTAGTTAAGACTTTTTGACAAGCTCTTTTTAATTGAACAGATTCTTTTTGCAATCTTTTTTGAATTTGCAAAACCGCATTCCTAGAAATAGCGGCCGAATACATCTCCCGTGAACGATTAACCAAATTATGGGTTTCATCCACTAAAAAAATATTCTCTTCTGCACTTTGGGGTTCTTCAAAGAAGCGCCGCAAATAAACCGTTGGGTCAAATAGATAATTGTAATCGCCAATAATTAAATCACACCAAAGACTTGCATCTAGCGACAACTCGAATGGACACAATTGGTGCTTTTGTGCATACCGTTCAATAACCTCTCTCGTTAAATGATTTTCATGTTGTAATAAATCCCACAGTCCCTCATTTAAACGATCATAATAGCCGTCAGCAAACGGGCAATGTTCTGGCGTACAATTTCGTTCAGTTAAAAAACAAATTTTATCTTTTGCTGTCAACGTAATACTCTTAGTTTGCGCTTGTTTTTCGGACAGCGCTTTGACGGCATCTTCAGCCACTTGCCGCGTGATGGTCTTAGCTGTTAAATAAAAAATCCGTTCACCTTCTTCTTCACCAATTGCTTTCATTGCTGGAAAAAGAGTGGACATTGTCTTGCCTGTTCCAGTTGGTGCTTCCACGAAGAGCCGCTGTTTACTAAGAATTGTTTTATAGACGGCTACCGCCAATTCTCGTTGCCCTTTGCGATACTCCCCGTAAGGAAAACTAAGATTTTTTAATGATTTATTTCTCAAAATACGCCACTCTTCTTTAAAAATTACCCACTGTTCATAGCGCTTCATCAAATCAGTAAAAAACTCCGCTAATGCAGCTTCTGTAAAATGGCGTTCTTGTCGTGTGATTTGTTTTGTGGTGGTCTGATAATAAGTGAGTTGAAGCGTTATTTCAGAAAGTTGTTCTTGTTGGCAATACATGTGACCATAACACATCACTTGATACCAAAACAATTCGACCTTTTCTGGCGGCAATTCTTCAAACGCTGGCTCGGATGTTTTAATTTCATCAATGACCACTTGCCCAGTTTCTTTCACAAAAATGCCGTCTGCACGACCTTCTACACAATAATTATGGCCATTTAAAGGCACCTCAATTTTTAAAGATACTTCCTTTTGATAAAGGCTCCCCGCTTCCTTTTGCAACATTCGATGAAGGCGACTACCTTCTTGTGGTGTATGTTCACTCACATGGCGAGAATCGATACTTCCCCGCCTTAAAATAAATTCGACCACTTGACGAACCGCAATTTTTCTCGTTGATTTCACGTAATCCCACCTATCTGCCTCCCTATTATAGAACATACATTCGCTAAACAAAAGCAAAAAATCCAAAACGAACACAATCATGCGTTCATTCTGGATTTCTCTTTAGATTATCAACAATTAAAAACAACTCGTTTCTTCTAACTGTTTGGTTTCTTTTCCATTTGCTTTTGCCACGACCAATTGCGCCATTTGTTTAAACGAATTATTTAAACCAATGCCACCCTTTTTGGGCATCTTCACAATTGGCACTTGCTGATAATAGTGACTGACTGCTGGATTTTCTTCTGCCATCGCTGCAATTGCAGGAATGCCCGCAGCATTAAACTTACAAGCTAGACGAGCAGCCATTTCTCCAAAATTAGGATAATGCATGGCTGGTCCGCAAAGAACCGCATCGGCATGAAACTTTTTTGCAAAGCCAATAAATTTCTTTGCTACCTCTTCCTCGTTTTCCAAATAATATTGGTCACCACAATAAAGTGTCGCAACAATTTCCGCTCCTTGCTTCTGTAAAAATGGTAGCAATGTTACCCCTGGACCTAAGGGAGCTTTTTTACCACTTGGTTTCAGCTGAGCTTGTTCATCACTGCCAAATCCTGCTAAACTGTGGTTTAAGACTAAAAGGATTTTTTTCACGCCTATTTCCTCCTTATTTATAAATCATCAAAGTCAAAGGAATCAAAATCAATTTCTTCACTCTCTTCTTCTTGTGCTTTCCATTCTTCACGTAAATATTGGTCATCCATAACTCGAATAAAAGGATAGTAAATGAACATTCCTAGTACCAATAAGAGAGCTTGCAGAATTGATCCTTGCCAACCGCTGACTAAAAATCCTGAGATAATTGGTGGGGTCGTCCACGGCAATTGAATACCATTCGTCAATGGAACTAAGCCCCAATCCATAGCAAAATAGGCAATAATAATATTAATTGCGGGTACTAAGACAAATGGAATTAAAAGGATTGGATTTAAAACAATTGGCAACCCAAAAATGATTGGTTCGTTAATCCCAAAAACACCAGGAATTAGTGAAAGTTGCGAAAGCTTTTTAATTCGTTGACTTTTACAGAATAAGACCATCACAATGATTAATGAGAGTGTGGAACCGGCGCCACCAAATGTTGCAAACATATCTTGAAATTGTCCAGTGATGATGTTGGGAATTTCATGGCCGTCTTTGAATGCTTGTAAATTTTCAACAGACAATGCCCGCAAAACAGGATTAAAGACTGCGCCAACCACGCTACCTCCGTTAATGCCAAAGAACCAAAAGAAGTGTAAAAATAAATAAGCAATGCTCATTGCACCTAAGGTATTACCAAGACTCAATAAGGGCGTTTGTAGAAATTCAAAAATAACATCTTGTAAATTACCATAAGGAGTTAAAGCAGCCAGCCAATTGACTAAAAACATGAGAGTAACAACTAAAAAGCTCGGGATCAGGGCCTCAAAAGACTTAACCACTGTTGGTGGCACTCCTTCTGGCATTTTTATTGTCCACCCTTTACGAACAATGGCCACAAATAAACGAGTCGCAATTAATGCGACAATCATTCCTAAAAACAAGCCACTGGAACCCATCCATTTTAAAGGTAAACTAGTAACTTCATAAACCTTTGAACTATTTTCCGGTGTAAATAATGTTTGATAAGGCGTTACAATAAAAAATGAAACCAATGCGATAATTCCTGCTTGCATTGCATCCACATTGAATTGTTTCCCTAAACTATAGGCAATACCGACAACGGCCAGAATGGTCATTACATCAAAACTAGCACTAGCTGGAACAGACATCATTGTCGCCCAGTCTTTACCAAGCAAATGAGACATCCAAGTATCCCATTGTGGCAAAGGAAAATTAGCAATTAATAAGAAGACCGAACCAACAATCAACAAGGGCGTTGATAAAAGGAAGCCATCACGAATCGCTACTAAATACTTATTTTCTCCTATCACTTTTGCCAAAGGGGTCAATACGCGCTCTAACCAATCCAAAAATTTTTGCACGGTCGTCACTCCTATCTATTATTTTTTATTTTGCTTAATTAACCGCAGCGCTTCTTTCAATGCTTTTTCGCCATCCATCATGCCATAAATTTCTGGCGCAATTGCAGCGACAGGAATCCCTTGAGGAGCAAATTGTTCTTTTGTTTTTTCTAATAAAAAACGGACTTGTGGTCCTAATAAAATAGCAACAGGCTTCTCTGCTTCAACCACTTCTTGTGCTCTTGCAATAGGAAAAGCAGTAATCATTAAAGGCATTTGATGTTTTTCCACCACTTCCATCATTTTATTCACCATAATACTTGTAGACATCCCTGCATCACAAAAAAGATAAATTTGTTTTTTACTCATGTTCCTTCACTCTCCTCATTTATTCAATTGGTGCTTTGATTCTTTTTTCATAGGCCGCTAACCATTCTTGTGAAATCGGCTGAATCTCTGTGGTATGATTCTTGCCTGGATTTGCAATATAGATTTCTGGTTGCTGCATATCAGTACCAACCGTAAAAGTAAATTCCACATTCGTAGCTACGCCCCAGTCTCCCTGTTTGTTCATGGCCACTAGTGAAAAAGCTCCTGCTTTCCCATAACGTTGGGTCAATTTTTCGTGAAAAGCATAGACCGCTTGATCACATGCTTGTTGTGGCGAGCACCCTTCCCCCATTAAACGGACGATTTCATAAGAAAGACAGCCTTTCATTAAATCTTCACCTAATCCTGTAGCCGCAGCACCACCAATTTCGCTATCAACATAAAAACCAGAACCTGACAGTGGTGAATCGCCGACACGTCCTGCTTTTTTCATAAAGAGTCCCGAACTGGAAGTGCCAGCTGCCATTGATCCTGTTTGGTCTAACGTAATAGCGCCGACAGTATCATGCCCATCATAGGGGTTCAACTGATTTTCCTGAATTTCTTTTAAACGCTTTTGCCACCATTGATTAGCGCGTTCTGTCAACATATTCTTTCTTTCAAAACCGTGCAACATTGAATATTTCGTTGCACCTGCGCCAACACGAAAACTATTAAACTTCTCTTTACTTAATGCTTTAGCCACTGAAATCGGATTTTTAACATCTGTAATTCCTGCCACAGCACCAATTGCAAATGTGTCTCCATCCATATAGGCAGCATCCATTTCTAAAATCCCTTCCTCATTAGGTAAACCGCCGTAGCCCACTGACTTATAAAAAGGATAGTCTTCTACTTCTTTAATTAATTGTTCCACGGCCGTGCCTGCAGCACCTCCTTGTTGTAATTCTTCTGTAGCTTTTAGTAACCCATCATGTGCCATCCGCCATGTCGCAATTGCACCCCAAGTCATTTTCCATCCGCCCTTTCGTTAACGCTTACATTTCTCCACCATTATAAACTAGTATATACTGTTTTGTATATACTGAAAACGAAATTTTATACAGAAAAATAAAAGATACACGTATGCGACCTCTACGAAACACATTGGCTTCTTCTCATACGTGTATCTTCTATTGGTTTTACGCTTCTGTTAATGCAATCATCGCTTGCATATAGATTTCCAGATTAAGCAGTAAATCTTTTTCATCCATATATTCATCTTGGTTATGCGCAATGCCTTTTTGACCAGGAAATGATGGACCAAAAGCAACGATATTCGGCATAAAGCGAGCATACGTAGCACCGGTAGTTGTAACTGGCGTCCCATCTAAGCCAGTAATTTGTTCATAAACCTTGGTTAATTTTTGAACATTGCGCTCATCTTTTGGAAACAGCGTACTAGGGAGGCGGCGGATGACGGTCACTTCACTTTCTGGAAATAGTGCCTTTGTTAGCTGCGTGGTTACTTCGTTTTCTGTAATAGAAACAGGATAACGCACAGCCAATGATAACACCAATTGCTGTCCTCGTTTTTCCAACGCATAGGGCGTTAAAATCAATTGCCCGCTATCCTGATCCTTAAAGTCCAGAGCTACTCCTTCGCCATAGTGCTTTTCATGAAAACTAGCCGTTAACCAGTCGAAATACTGTAATAAATTTCCTTTGACTAACTGTTCCTCGCTAATTTTCTGTGCCAATAAAGTAATCGCGTTCTTGCCTAGTTCTGGCGCATTGGAAGGAGCACGTTTTCCCGTGATTGCCGTTGTTTTTCCCGCAATCACCACACTTAATTGATCAGGCACATGGTCTTTTGCTTGATCACCCATAATCTGACCAATTTGTTCACTTGAATCATCTGGGATGGTCGTTGTGATTTCATAATTAACAATCCCTCGCTCCCCATAAACTACTGGATATTTACAATCTGGAGTAAATCCAAAAACGGGTGCGTTTTCCTTCTCTAAATATAAGGGGATATCTCCACTCCCACTTTCTTCATCCGTGCCAAACATTAAGCGAATGGTTTTCTTTGGTTGGTAACCAAGTTCTTTCAGTAATTTCATTCCATACAGGCAAGCCAAGATAGGACCTTTATTATCTAGAATTCCTCTACCATACAAACGTTGATTTTTTTTCGTTAATTGAAAGGGCGGCACTGACCAACCAGAACCTTCTGGTACTACGTCTAAATGACCAATAATTCCCAGATATTCTTCCGCTGTTCCCCATTGCGCATAGCCAACTGCGTCATTGACAATCTCAGTTTGAAAGCCATAACGCTCTGCAAGTTTCAGCGTTTCTTCCAAGGCTCTTTTCGGTCCTTCGCCAAAAGGTGCCTCTTTTTTAGGCGACCCTTTCACACTTCGAATCGCCATAATTTTGTTTAAGTCTTCATAAAATAAATCTTTTTGAGCGGCTATTTCTTCTTTTATCTTCATTCGTTCCAAGAACCTCCTAGCTCCACTTGGTTGTTTTCAGACGGGCTATAGCGGGTCAGTGTGTTTTTAAACGTGTACCGATCTGCTCGATATAAAGAGACATCATATAAAATGGGGGTTGCATCAAGCGCATAGGTGATAGAGTGGACTTGTAAAAGTGGTTGGCCCACAGGAACATTCAATAATTCTGAAATTTCCGCTTCAACTAAAATTGCTTCAATTTCTTGATGCGAATAAGCAATCTCGACGTTTTTCTCGATTAAGCAGAAAAGAGAGCCCTCGAAGTCTTGCTTCGTATGGCCTTGTACGTATGCCTGTGGCAAATAAATTTTTTCAACTGTCATTGGCTCGCCGTCTAACATTCGGCGGCGAATCAGTTCATAAATTGCCTCATTTTTGCCTACTTGGAGCGCCTCCCGAATTTTCTCAGCGGGATGTACTACTTCTTCAAAGGAAATGACTTCTGTCTGGCTTTTTTTCCCGTAAGCTTTGGCTGCCTCAGTAAAACCTTGTAAGCCAGCGCGGCCACTTTGAATTTTCGCTTGTGACATCACATAACTACCTTTACCATGTCGTTTTACCAAAATATTTTTGCGAATCAAATCATCAATCGCTTTACGAATGGTCAAGCGACTGCAGTTGTATTCTTTAGCTAAATCATACTCTGAAGGTAATTTTTGTGCACTTACATACAGACCATCTCGAATTTTCTTTTCAATTTCTGCAGAAATTTGCTTAAATTTGGGTGCATTTTCTGTCATTTCATCGCCTATCTTTCTTCAAAAAAATAAATTTCCTAGTATATACCACACTGTCTATACTAAATCAATTTTTAAGAAACCGCAATCATTTGTTGCGTTTCTTAAAAATCAAAAAAGAAAGCGAGCCACAAGTCGGTTGGACTTGTGGCTCGCTTTTTTAGGAAAAAAATATGTTATTTCCCTTTCATCCGTTCTTTGCCTTCTTGACACATATAGAGTAGCGGACAGGCTTCACATTTAGGCGCTCTTGCTAGGCAGTGATAACGCCCAAAGAAAATCATGGTATGGTGCGTTTTCACCCAGAGTTCTTTCGGAACTTTACGCATTAAGGTTTGCTCAACTTCAGTAACATTCGCATTTAGCTTACAAATTCTAAGGCGCTTGGACACTCGTTCCACATGTGTATCTACTGCAAAAGCCGGTTCGCCGAAAGCATCTCCCATTACTACATTGGCTGTTTTTCTCCCCACGCCAGGTAAACTGACCAGTTCATCTCTGGTTTGCGGAACTTCTCCATTGAAACGTTCTAAAAGTTGTTGTGCGCACGCTTTAATATTTTTTGCTTTATTGCGATATAAGCCAATGGTTTTTATTTTAGCAATAATCTCCTCCACCGGCGCAGCTGCTAAAGCTTCTGGTGTTGGAAAAGCTGCGAATAAACCAGGAGTCGCTTTATTTACCGATACATCGGTTGCTTGCGCACTTAAAATCACAGCAATTAATAATTCAAAAGGATTCTTATGTTTTAATTCACATTCTGCATTTGGAAACATCTCATACATAATTTCAATAGCTTCCATTGTTTTCTCTTGTGATAGCATGGCCCACCTCCTTTTTATTCACTGTCTTCTGGATTTAACCAATTGTGTAATGTAACCTTTGGTAACGATTCTTGTGCCTGACCTTGTTGTTCAATCTCATTTTGAATCATAGAATCTTTTCGTTTTTTCTGATCAGCAGCCACTTGTTCTTTGGTGGTAATATTTTTACGCTCCCACGCAAGTAAAATACGATCAATATATTTCAAACTATACGCCTGATTTAAAACGGCTTCTCGCAACGCTAACCGGATTAATTCAGGGGAATAATGGTCTGTGTTCAACCACTGACCAATCATTTCTAATTCAATTGGTGAAAGTGGACGTCCGAATTCTTTTTCAAAGCCTTGGTAAAGCTGTTTAATTTCATCTTCGTGGTTTGCGACAACTTGTTTTTCTTTGCTCGTTTGTAAAAATAATTGAATCTTTTGAAAAACAGGCAGTAAATCATACGTATCCATCATTTGACCTTTTTGGTTTTGTTGTGTTTCAATTCGAATAAAACCGCGAGAAACCAATTGATTTAATAACTTATAAATCGTATCTGGCGTTTTACCCATCGTCTCTGCAATCGCCATTAAGTCTGGAAATAAATCGCCTGCATTTTGCGAACGAAAAAGTTGCAGTAAAAAGAGAAATTCATCATCTTTCAAACCAATTTTTTGGTAATGATCAAATAGTAAGTTTGAGATCGTTGTTTCACCAGCTTCTAAATATTCACGAATTGATAACATTGTTGTTGTCCACTTCCCCTTGCTTGTTTCACTTATTGCACATGATAAACATCAAAATAAATAGCTTTCATATAATCAATTAAATAACTAGGATTCAATTCTTCCCCCGTTGCATCATAAATTAATTGATTTGGTTTACGTGAAGCGCCGTACTGATGAATATGTTGTGTTAACCATTTACGGATATCAGAATAATCCTCCGAAGCTAAAATTTCATCAACAGATAATTCTTGTTTCATTGCGTGAAATAGTTGCGCGGCGTACATATAACCCAAGGCATAAGATGGGAAATAACCAAAGCTACCTCCAGACCAATGAACATCTTGAAGGACACCTTCTAAATCATTTCCAGGTGAGACGCCTAAGTACTCTTGGTATTTTTCGTTCCACACTTTTGGCAAATCAGCGACTTCCAAAGAACCATTAAATAACATTTTTTCAATTTCATAACGAATAATGATATGCAAAGGATAGGTGAGACTATCGGAATCAATCCGAATCAAACTTGCTTTCGTTTCTTTTAAAGAAGCATAAAAATCTTCAAAAGTAATATCATCAAAAGTGCCTTCTGCGCATTCTTGGAAAAACGGGTATTGTTTTTGCCAAAAAGCCCGGTTGCTACCAATGATAATTTCATTAAAGAGCGATTGTGATTCGTGAATCCCCATAGAGGCACCTTCGCTTAGTGGCGTAAAGTCAAATTTAGGATCAAAATTTTGTTCGTACATCCCATGACCCGCTTCATGAATCACACCAAATGTTGCCATTGAGAAATTATTTTCTTCCCAGCGCGTAGTAATCCGCGCATCATTTCGATTTAGAGCTGTCATAAATGGATGAACTGTATCATCTAATCGGCCTTTTGAAAAATCATAGCCTAATTGTTCAACCACACCAATCACAAAACGGCGTTGTTGTTCTTTGGTCATTTTTCTAGATAAAAAGTCAGTTCTAGGCGGCGTACCTTTTTCCGTTAAAACGGTCCGAATTTCTTGAATCCCTTGTTTTACTTGGTCGAATACTTGGTCTAGCTTCTCAACCGTCATCCCCGGTTCAAATTGATTTAATAACACATCGTACGGTGTTTTTTCTTCTTTTTGCCAATAAGGAATGAACTCCTTTTGGAACGCAACGACCTTCGTTAAGGTTTCTTCTAACAAGCCGAAATCTTGTGCAGCGCGTGCTTTTAGCCAATCTGTATGTGCTTGGTTTAATACTTTAACATATTCTTGCATACGTTCAGCTGGAACATTTTTATTCAAAGCATATTCTTCTTTTACTTTTTCAAAAACCAGTTTCCCTAATTCAGATAATTCTTCAGGGCGTGTCTCAAAATAGGCCAATGCTTCTTGAATAACTGGGCCAATACTTCGTTCAAAATATAATCCGGTTAAATACCCTTCTACTTCTCCTCGAAAAGGACTACTTTTTTCTGGCATCCCAGTTGATGAATCCCAGTCTAATAATGTCAAGGCATTTTTTAGTAATTGAATTTCTTTCACTTCTTGTAAAAATACAGCTTCCTTCATTTTTTACACCAGCTTTCTTAGTCTTCCCGTGGTTTTCTTGGTGGACGTGTTCCCCAGTATTGGAATAAATCTGTTCGTAAGGCTCCGTTGTAAAGCTTCCGTTTTTTAGTAGCTTTGGCACCATAATATTCTTCAAAAGCAAGATCACTCGTCAGTATATACTTGCTCCAAGTAGTTAACGGACGGAAAACATGGCCCATTTCTTTATACAAACGGCGAACACTTTCCTCTTCTCCTAAACGCTCACCATAAGGCGGGTTAGCTACCATTACACCATATTCCTTCTCGGTTGTAAAATCTTTTAAGGCCAATTGTTTAAAGGTAATTGAATCACCTAAACCAACTTCCTCAGCATTCGCTCGTGCGACTTCAATCATTCGCCCATCAACATCTGAACCACAGATATCTAATTCAACATCGTAGTCTGCCTTTGCCTCGGCTTCGTTACGTACTTTTTCAAAAATTGCTGGATCAACCCAATCCCATGTTTCACAAGTAAAACTACGATTAAAGCCAGGGGCAATGTTATGGCCAATTAATGCTGCTTCAATACAAATCGTTCCAGAACCACAAACTGGATCATAAAAAGGACGATCTTTGCGCCAATTGGTCAACATCACTAAAGCAGCTGCCATGTTTTCCTTAAGAGGTGCGCCCCCCTTTTCAATGCGATAGCCTCGTTTAAATAAACTTGGTCCAGTCGTGTCCAACGTCAACGTCACTTTATCTTTTAGAAGAGCCACTTCTAATTTAAACAAAGCTCCTGTTTCGGTTAAAGGCACCGTCGCTGGACGATGGTAAACTTCTCTTAAACGGTTAACAATGGCTTTTTTGGTGATGGCTTGGCAATCAGGAACACTATACAATTTTGACTTAATTGATTTACCTGCAACTGGAAATTCTGCATCTAAAGGCAAATAATCTTCCCAAGGAAGTGCTTTAACTTTTTCAAATAATTCATCAAAACTATAGGCGTTAAATTCGCCAACGACGATTTTAATCCGATCTGCTGTCCGTAGCCATAAATTGGCAGTAGCAATTGTTTCAACAGTGCCTTCAAAGACGGCCCGGCCATTTTCTACTTCACAGGGAATCCCTAAATCACGCAATTCTTTTCCAACTAATGCTTCTAAGCCACTAGCAGCTGTTGCAACAAGTTTGAATGTTTTTTCTTTCGTCATAAAAACTCCTTCTTGACTCTTTTTTATTGTCTGAAGCTAACAGTCCTGCCGACTACTGCTCCGCTTGTTTTTTGTAATTGTCCGCTTTCTCTGAACTAAACGGTCCTGTCCCGGCCTCTTTAGAACAGACAGCTTACTACTTTTATCTCAGTTTCTTTATTTTAACATTTTTTTATTCTTTTCGTAAAAAAAGCCTTCACAACTACGTTGGAAGGTCTTCCTGAATTACTTGTAATTTTCTATAAGCCATGTTCTGTATCACCAATTCTTCAGGAAAAATTGGTGACGGTCATCATCTATCTGCAGAGTAAACTCTGCCTCTTCTACTCGTTCATTTCCTTTAGAAGAGCGCCCCTACCATTGTTTGGGTTGCTCGCTCGAGGGGTTTACCGCGTTCCACCGATGGAGTTTCCCACATCGCTTCGTCACTGTGGCACTTTCAAGGATACTTTGACATAGTCGAAACCTTAGTCATTTTTCCTGCCGTTACTCTAAAAGAGTACCTTAGCTTATGATTTCGCTAAGCACGAACACTACAAGCATCTCAGCTTGTGCGAGCATGGACTTTCCTCAGCTTGCAAAAGCAAACCGCGATCACCCGAAAATTACAAATCTGTTTAGACGAACAGCAAAAATTTACACACTACAACAAGTGTCCGCTATTCTAACAAATGCTTTCTGTTCCTCGTGAAAACTTGACTTAAATTGTCTTGTTAAAATTGACGTGTTTGTGCATTATCAACATCATGATTCGCTGGTTCTGTAGTCATTGACGGTGCAGAAGGCGTTACAGGTGTTGAAGGTGTTTCATCTAACTTTTTACCAAAAACTTCACGCTCTAAGTTTGATAAACGTTTTAAAATATCAAAGTTGGTCACTGCTGCACTTTTTGGTACTTCTTGAGCAACACGAGGCGTTGGTTGGGCTTTTGATAATTGGTCTAATTTTGCCATTAAGCGGCTGTTTTCTTCTTGCAAGCTTAATAATTCTTTATTATAAGCTTCGTAGTCTTTAATGACATTGTCTAAAAATTCGTCTACTTCAATTGGGTCATACCCGTTCATCATTTTCGTTTTAAATTCTTTTTGTAAAATGTCTTTAGGACTATATACTAAATTTGCCATGTTTACACCTCATTTGTTTATTTACGATAGAAAATTTCATAGTTCCACAAATACTATTGTAACGAAAAATAGCTAGAAAATCAAACAGATTCTCTAATCAATCACCGAGTTTTGTAAATCATCCATTGTAATTAAGCGAATATCATAGGGTTCTCGTTCCGAAAAATGTTGTGCATCCTTTAAAAAATACTCCGTTTTGCCAGGGTACTCTTTGTCATAAATAAGTAAGCTGCCCCCAGAATGTTCCAAAAGAAATTTTGTATGCATTTTTAATTGTGCTGGCGATTGATAGGGCTGGTGACTTACTGAGTTGATATAATCAGCCAAACTTTCCGCTTTCGTTAACAGTTCTCGATTTTGTTCATTCCAATTATTGCCAAAGTCTTTAAATGGATAAAGCAAACCTAGCTGGACTTCTGGATATTCCGTTTTTAATTCCCCAACTACTTCAGCTGTCCAAAGTTCAACACCTAAATTGCCAGAAATCAAAATCCATTCTACTCCCGCTTCAATATAACTGGCTAACTCTTTTTTTAAGACATTTTTAATAACTGTGATTTTCGGGTCTTTTCCTTGAAATATCCCCAATTCAAAGCTGCGATAACCGGTGACATAGAGGGTTTTTATCATTTCCATAAGTCATCCCTTTTCTTTCAGGTCTTTTTTTTGGTATAATACAGGCTAGGAGTGTGATAAACGTGACGTTCCATTATCCTAACGGAATACCTTATAATCATCATGAAGCACAATCACCAAAAAAACAAGTAAAAAAGAAACGCCCCGTTGAATTTGGTAATCGCGGGATGGATTTCGAAGAAGCGATCAATCAAAGCAATCAATATTATCTATTGAATAAGCAAGCAGTCGTTCATAAGAAACCCACTCCTGTTCAAATTGTTAAAGTAGATTATCCCAAACGAAGTGCGGCTGTTATTAAGGAGGCCTACTTTAGACAAGCTTCAACGACTGATTATAACGGTGTATATCAAGGCCGTTACATAGATTTTGAAGCGAAAGAAACGAAAAATACCACGTCCTTTCCCTTTAAAAATTTTCATCAACATCAAATTGATCATATGGAACAATGTATAGCACAACAAGGGATTTGTTTTGTGCTATTATGGTTTTCAAGCTTAAAACGCTGCTTCTTTTTTAGTGGTGAAAATCTAATAACGCATTGGAAAAACCAAACAGTTACTGGAAAAAAATCTATGCCGCTTGCACTCATCGAGAAAGAAGGAATTGAATTATCTTTTGGAATCGCACCGCGAATCCCTTATCTCGACGCAGTGGAACAATATATTCAGACACACTAGATTCATAAAGTTTTGAAAGTATAACAAAGGAGTTGCTATTTATGCCAACCGCAAATTCAGGCTCGCGAGCTGCTAGACATGCATCCAACACCTCATCGAAGTCGAGTTACAAGAAAAAGACACAACCGCCGAAAAAGAAAAAACGGCTTGTTTTAAAAATCTTTCTTGGCTTACTTATCGCTGGGATGGTCGCTTTTTTAGCAGGCGTTGGTCTTTTTTGGTTCTATGCACGACAAGCCCCAAAATTAGAAGATGACAAACTGAATGCGACAGTTTCATCGAAGCTTTACGATATTAATAATGAAATTTTTGAGGATTTAGGCGCAGAAAAGCGTGAATTAATTCAACCAAATGATGTGCCTCAATTATTAAAAGATGCCATTGTTTCTGTCGAGGACCGTCGTTTCTATAAACACATTGGTGTGGATCCGATTCGGATTATCGGTTCTGCCCTTTCAAATGTCAAAAATGGTGGATTACAAGGCGGAAGTACCTTAACCCAACAATTAATTAAATTGTCCTACTTCTCTACAAAAGAATCTGACCAAACCTTGAAACGGAAAGCACAAGAAGCATGGATGGCTGTTCGTTTAGAACGTGAAAAATCAAAAGAAGAAATTTTAACTTACTACATTAACAAAGTCTACATGGCGAATGGTTTCTATGGAATGGAAACAGCGGCTGAAAATTATTATGGTAAACATTTATCTGAACTTGATTTACCACAAACGGCCCTACTGGCAGGAATGCCACAAGCGCCAAACTCATATGATCCCTATACAAAACCAGATACTGCTAAAGAACGCCGGGATGTCGTACTCTACACAATGTACGACAATAAAAAAATCTCGAAAGCAGAGTACGAAAAAGCCAAAGCTACCCCAATCGATGAAGGCTTAGTTCCATTAAAAGCCAGTGATGACAATCGAAAAGTCGTAGATAATTACGTCAAAGAAGTAATCAATGAAGTGAAAGCAAAAACTGGTAAAAATGTTTACACAGACGGACTAGATATCTACACAAACTTAGATATGAATGCCCAAAAACAACTTTACGATATTGTCAACAGTGATCAATACGTTGCGTTTCCAGATGATAAAATGCAAGTGGCTTCAACCGTTATTGATGTTGCCTCTGGACAAGTCCGAGCACAGATCGGTGGTCGTCACATTCCTGATGATGTACAATTAGGAAACAATTTAGCTGTTAACACCCAACGTGATGTTGGTTCAACCGTGAAACCAATCATGGATTATGGTCCCGCAATTGAGAATTTAAATTATTCGACAGGTCGCCTCATGGTGGATAAGCCAACGAAATATCCTGGTACCGACATTGATGTCTTCAACTCTGATTTAACATATCAAGGCGTCATTACTATGCGCCGTGCGATTATGGGTTCTCGTAACACGACCGCGGTCCAGACGTTTGATGAAGTTGGTAAAGAAAACATCATGCCTTTCATTAAAGGACTAGGAATTGACTATAAAAACTTAGAAGCGTCGAATGCCATTTCAAGTAACACAAGCGACGTAGATGGCGATAAATACGGGATTTCCTCATTGAAATTAGCAGCAGCATATGCGGCTTTCGCCAATAACGGGATTTACAACAAACCGTATTACGTAAACAAAGTCGTTTTCAATGATGGAACTAGCGTTGATTATCAACCTGATGGCAAACGTGCGATGAAAGACTCTACCGCCTATATGATGACGGATATGTTAAAAGATGTTTTAAACGGCGGAACAGGATTTAACGGTGCCATTCCAGGCTTAATCCAAGCGGCCAAAACAGGGACTTCTAACTATACTGATGAAGATTTAGCGCGAATGGGCACAACAGAAAAAGGAATTGCCCCGGATAGTACCTTTGTTGGTTATACAACACACTATGCCGTTTCTGTTTGGACTGGATACAATGATCGAAATACACCAATCTATCAAGAATACTATGGAATTGCCTCGGATGTTTATCGTGAAATAATGAGTTACTTGTCTCAAAATGTTTCAAACGATGACTGGGTGCAGCCAGACAGTGTTGTGCGGGTAGGTAATGAATTATACGTGAAAGATGCCTATGAGGTACCAAATGTACAAGTTTTACCAAGTACTACCTCTTCAGCACCACAGCCGGAATCTAGCAGTACGGTGGAATCCTCTTCCACAAAAGAAGCGGAAAGTTCATCAAGTTCTAGTTCAGAAAGTGCGCCTTCTTCCTCTGAAGCGCCACCATCAACCGAACAACCGGCAAGCTCTTCCTCAGCAGAGCAACCGGCAACATCGGAACAACCACCTGAACCATCAAGTTCTAGTTCACAAGAACCACCGCAACCACCTGAAAGTAGTTCTAAACCAGACGAAAATAAAGCAGCATAAAAAGTACGGGGCTCATCATGAGCCCCGTACTTTTTTAGATTAAAAATGGACGAAGTGAACTGAATCACTTCGTCCATTTTTACTTATTTACTTTCTTTATTTGCCAAAGCTGCACCAACGAATCCTTTGATTAAGCGTTGTGGGCGATTTGGACGAGAAATTAATTCTGGGTGGAATTGACAAGCCACAAAGAATTGTTTTTCAGGAATTTCAACAATTTCAACTAAACGATTATCTGGTGAAACTCCAGAGAAGACTAAGCCATTTTCTTCAAATAATTGACGGTATTTGTTGTTAAATTCATAACGATGACGGTGACGTTCTTGTACAACATCTTCATTTCCGTATGCTGCCGCAGTTTTCGTTCCTTTTTTCAATTTACATGGATATAAACCTAAACGTAGTGTACCACCTAAATTCTCGATGTTTTCTTGATCTGCCATTAAATCAATAATGTTATTTGTCACGTCAGGATTAGTTTCTGCAGAACCAGCATCTTCTAAGCCCACAACGTTACGACCAAATTCTACACAGGCCATTTGCATACCTAAGCAAATGCCAAGGAATGGTACGTCATTTTCGCGAGCAAAACGAATCGCTTCAATTTTTCCTTCAATTCCACGATCACCAAAACCACCAGGAACCAAAATACCATCTGCTGAACCAATTCTTTCAGCGACATTTTCAGCAGTTAATTCTTGTGAATCAACCCAATCAATTTCGATATCTGAATCAAAATCAAACCCAGCATGTTTTAATGCTTCTACAACAGAAATATAGGCATCTGGTAATTCAACATATTTACCAACCAGCGCAATTTTTGTTTTCTTTTTCAAGTTAAGAACTTTTTCTTCTAATGCACGCCACTCAGTCATGTCTGCAGCCGGTGCGTCCAATTTTAAATGATCACAAACAATTTGATCCATGTTTTGTGCTTGAAGTGCTAATGGAATGGAGTACAATGTTTCAACATCACGAGATTCAATTACCGCTTCTGGATTAACATCACAGAATTGTGCTAATTTGTTTTTAGTGTTTTGAGAAACAGGTAATTCTGTACGGACCACTAAAATATTTGGTTGAATCCCTAAACTTCTTAATTCTTTGACACTATGTTGTGTTGGTTTAGTTTTCATTTCACCAGCCGCTTTTAAGTAAGGAATCAAGGTTGTATGGATGTACATTACGTTGTCACTACCCATATCAGCTTTCATTTGACGCAATGCTTCTAGGAAAGGTAATGATTCGATGTCGCCGACAGTACCACCTACTTCTGTGATAATCACATCGGCATCCGTCATTTTCGCTGCACGCATGATTTTTTCTTTGATTTCATTGGTAATGTGTGGAATAACTTGCACTGTTGCACCTAAGTATTCCCCTTTACGTTCTTTACGTAAGACTTCTGAATAAATTTTTCCAGTGGTTACGTTTGAGTATTTATTTAAGTTAATATCAATAAAACGTTCATAGTGACCTAAGTCCAAGTCTGTTTCGGCACCATCATCTGTGACAAAAACCTCTCCATGTTGGTAAGGACTCATTGTCCCCGGATCCACATTAATATATGGATCGAATTTTTGAATCGTTACTTTTAATCCACGATTTTTTAATAATCGTCCTAAAGATGCTGCGACAATCCCTTTTCCGATAGAAGAAACCACGCCACCTGTAACAAAGATGTATTTTGTCATAATAGTTAAAAACCCTTTCTTTGATAATATTTTGTAGAGAGAAGTAAAACAACTTTGAAACTCTTACGTTTCTCCAAATAAAAAAGAAACAAAAATAGAAAAGCTCCCTATCCATTACGAATAGGGAGCTTGTAAGTTCGTTCAAACTTCTGACCTTCTTAAAGGTGCCCAAGTAGTATAATACAAGCAAACGGACATCAGGTCAAGTACTTCTATTCAAGAAAATAATTTTTTCTATTTTCTCATTTTTCTTAAGCATTCAACTAAAAAGCTTGACTCCTTCTTAGGAATCAAGCTTTTTGGTTTCTTACTCTTCAGAATATTCGTCATCAAAATCGTCTTCATCTTCAACATCATCGTCATCAATGATTGTTAAATCTTCTTCGATTTGTGGAATGTCTTCTTCATCATCGTCTGAATCTGCACCAATCTCTTGTAAGTCAGAGTTGTATGCTTTGATTTCTTCATCTTCATCTTCTTCATCATCGTACAAGATGTCTTCTTCATCATCATTTGTTAATTCAGCATCTTCTGGATCGTCATCGTTATAGTCAATTACATCTTCATCGTTTGGATTAGTGATGAAGGCATTTACTTTTTTACGTTTTCTACGACGTGGTGCATCTTCTTCGTCTTCTTCCAAGCCATGTGTAACTTCTTCATCGATTGAATCGATTGGATACCATGAACGTAAGCCCCAACGATTGTCTCCCAATGAGATAAAGCTACCGTCGATGTTTAAATCTGTATAAAATTGTGCTAATTGGTCACGAATTTCACTATCAGACTTGCCAAGATAATTTTGGATTTGGTTAACTAAATCAGAAAAATCCATTACATCTGCATGTTGTTCTAAAATAGCGTGTGCTACTTCAATCATGGATAATTCTTTTTTGTTTAACCCTTCAAATACATTAATTTCCAAGAGGTACACGTCCTTTCACAGTCTACTCCTTATCATACAAAAACATTGAAAAAAAATCAATTCTATTCTGCAATATTTATGCAGTAAATTCTAATTCTAAATGATATTCTCCGATTCGCTCTGTTTGAGAGTATAAATCATAATCAACTAAAATCTTACCAGACATTGGTTGGTCTTTTAAACTAACACGCAAATTATGGGTAAACGTACTAATCTGCAGCAAGCCATAAGGGGTTCGATAACTTGTATCTAATTTTTCCTGATAGCCAAATCTTAAACGCATCCGTAATTCGCCGGCACGAATCAGCTGAACATGCCCGTCTGGT
Organism: Enterococcus sp. DIV1758; assembly: GCF_051711985.1. Taxonomy (NCBI): domain Bacteria; kingdom Bacillati; phylum Bacillota; class Bacilli; order Lactobacillales; family Enterococcaceae; genus Enterococcus; species Enterococcus sp. DIV1758. Next base: position 988,287 of record NZ_JBIOOA010000001.1, on the reverse strand, counting down.
TCAATTTTAATGGTTACGGGGGTTGGTTCTGTATCCTCTAATAATTCTTCTTTGTAACGAATGTATAATGTATCACCCATTTTTACTAATTGACCTTCTAAGTCAAAGAAAAAATCTTTTTGTTCGTTGCCTTGTTGGACAATCGTTTTTAGTTGAATCGATACAGGAACGCCTGTTGATAAATCCATAATGGTCACTCCTTTTCCAAAATATAACTTTCTTATTGTTGACTTTTTCAATGTATTTGTCAACTAAAGTCAATTTTTCCTTGCTTATGTACCTTTTCTTATTGTATAAACTCTTTTCACGGGTTGCAAGCATTTGTTTCATCTATTTAATAAGAAAACCGTTTACTATTTTAGAGAATTCCTTCAGAATTCGTTTATATAACATGCTTTTTTGCGTTTTTTGTATATAATATAAGAGAGAGTAAGAAAATAAACGTATTAAATGACGTAATTATAAATAGACAGGACGTTTTTTATGAGCACAACTTTTCCCCTTCACACTGAATCCTTTATGCTCCTTGATTCAGGTTGTTTAACAAACAGTGACTATTTTTTACCTTTTGCCTTGACCGATGTTTTAACCACTTTTTCAGGAATGCAGCACCAACCAATCATTCATTTCTGGCAATTGGATCAAGCAATGATTCTTGGCATGAAAGATACCCGTGTACCACATCTAAAAGAAGGCATCGCTTCTCTTCAAGAAAACGATTATTCTGTAGTCGTTCGCAATGCCGGCGGTTTAGGGGTGATTGCCGATTCGGGTATTTTAAATGTTTCACTTATTTTACCAAATAATTCTAAACACAAATTAAGTATCGATGCGGCTTATGAATTAATGTGGGCTTGGCTCCGTCAGAGTTTTCCAGAGAAAGAGATTGACGCCTTTGAAATTACTACATCCTATTGTCCTGGTACTTATGATTTAAGTATTGGCGGTCAAAAGTTTGCTGGGATTGCCCAACGACGCGTCAAAGACGGTATTGCTGTCATGATTTACATCAGCGTTAACGGCAATCAATTTGCTCGTGGAGAAGTGGTTCGAGACTTTTACCTTGCTGGCTTACAAGAACAATTTGGTGAAAATGGCTATCCACCCGTTGATCCAGCAGTGATGGCAAATTTAGAAACGCTGATTGAGACTCCATTAACAATAGACGTCGTAAAAACCCGTTTAATCGAAGCATTACCTCAACAATTTGAAAAATCTATTGATCCAAACTTAACCGAACCAATTATAACCTCAGAATGGTTCCAAACAAATTTAACTGTCCAGCTGGAAAAAATGGCGCAACGAAACGCCTTAATTAAAGGAGAGATCGTATGACGATTCCGTATAAAGAACAACGATTACCAATCGAAAAAGTTTTTCGTGATCCCGTCCATAATTATATTCATGTCCAACATCAAGTGATTTTAGACCTTATTAATTCTGCTGAAGTGCAACGATTACGTCGCATTAAGCAACTAGGTACTTCTTCTTTTACGTTTCACGGTGCCGAACATAGTCGTTTTTCCCATTCTTTGGGTGTTTACGAAATTACACGTCGGATTTGTGAGATTTTCCAACGTAACTACTCTGTGGAACGATTAGGTGAAAACGGCTGGAATGACGACGAGCGCCTGATTACACTTTGCGCAGCTTTATTACATGATGTCGGTCATGGTCCTTATTCACATACATTCGAGCATATTTTTGATACAAACCATGAAGCAATCACGGTCCAAATCATCACCTCACCAGAAACGGAAGTCTATCAAATTTTAAATCGTGTTTCGGCAGATTTTCCTGAAAAAGTCGCCAGCGTTATTACTAAACAATACCCAAATCCTCAAGTGGTGCAAATGATTTCTAGTCAAATTGATGCCGATCGCATGGACTATCTGTTACGTGATGCTTACTTTACAGGGACGGAATACGGAACCTTCGATTTAACTAGAATCTTACGTGTGATTCGACCATACAAAGGAGGCATTGCCTTTGCTATGAATGGGATGCATGCGGTGGAAGACTATATCGTTAGTCGTTACCAAATGTATGTCCAAGTCTATTTCCACCCTGTTTCTCGAGGGATGGAAGTGATTCTTGATCATTTATTGCATCGGGCGAAAGAATTATTTGAAAACCCTGAATTTGACTATGATTTACAAGCCTCTCTGCTTGTACCATTCTTTAAAGGGGACTTCACCTTACAAGAATATTTAAAATTAGATGATGGCGTCCTCTCTACGTACTTTACACAATGGATGGATGTGCCTGATTCAATTCTAGGTGATTTAGCCAAACGTTTCCTTATGCGTAAGCCTCTGAAGTCAGCCACCTTTACGAACGAAAAAGAGAGCGCAGCAACGATTGCTTATTTAAGGGAATTGATTGAAAAAGTTGGTTTCAACCCTAAATATTATACTGCCATTAATTCAAGCTATGATTTACCTTACGATTTTTATCGTCCAAATAAAGACCGTCATCGTACACAAATTGAATTGATGCAAAAAGATGGCTCATTAGTGGAATTGGCAACGGTCAGTCCCCTAGTTGCAGCACTTGCTGGTCAAAGTCAAGGAGATGAACGTTTCTATTTCCCTAAAGAAATGCTTGACCAAGGAAATAAAAAACATTACGATTTATTTGATGAGACGTATCGTGAGTTTTCAAGTTACATCCATAATGGTGCGTTAGTTTTAAAAAAATAGGTTTTCTAGGAGGATTCTATGTCAATTAAGTTAGTTGCTATTGATATCGACGGAACATTGCTAAATTCACAACACAAGATTACCCCACGGGTCAAAGAAGCACTCCAAAAAGCAAATGAGCAAGGCGTTCGTATTGTTTTATGTACAGGCCGTCCTTTGCCAGGCGTGAAAGAACAATTGGATGAATTAGCCTTATATGGTGAAAATGATTTCGTGATTACCTACAACGGTTCGCTTGTCCAAGCAACCAAAGATAATACGATTATTTCACGCTATACCTTGAGTTATGAGGATTTTTTAGAAATTGAAATGTATTCTCGTAAAGTCGGCGCTCACTTGCATACAATTGATGATTCCGCTATTTACACTGCCAATCGCAATATTGGTAAATATACGATTCACGAAGCATCTTTAGTGAACATGCCTTTGAAATATCGTACGGTGGATGAAATGACACCAGAGATGAACATTATTAAAATGATGATGATTGATGAGCCGGAAGTTTTAGATCCTGCCATTGCAAAATTACCATTACATTTTACCGAAAAATATACGACTGTTAAAAGTACGCCTTTTTACTATGAAATCATGAATAAAAATGCTAGCAAAGGCAATGCTCTAGCAAAATTGGCAGACCATTTAGGCTTAAATAAAGACGAAGTGATGGCCATTGGTGACAATGAAAATGACTTATCCATGATTGATTACGCTGGGATTGGTGTTGCGATGGGCAATGCGACAGAAAATGTTAAAACAATTGCCGATGTGCATACCACTAGTAATGACGAAGATGGTGTCGCTCAAATTATTGAAAAAATGGTTTTAATTTAAACATTCTTTTCAATAACAATAACCCTCAATCTAATCAACATAGATTGAGGGTTATTCGTTATTTTATGATGCTGCCGCTAGCCATTTTTCAACGGCCCAGCGGTGGCTTCCTCTTTTTAATAAACGGACTGCTTCTTCTGGTGCAACCCAGTGTAAAGTATTGGTCCTTTCTAAGGGTTCGCTAAGTTGCCGCCAAGTATTCGCTACATAAAAATATCCAGGATTATAATAGGCCGTTTGGCGATGATTCGAATAAAAATATTCATCGGCTTCCCCTAAATAACGGCCAATTTCTACACTAATTCCTAATTCTTCTAGCACTTCTCGATGGATTGCTTCTTCTTTCGTTTCGGTGCCTTCAATTTCGCCTCCTGGTAAAAAATAAGCTCCATTTGGCGCTTGTACCAGAACCATTGTGTTATTTTCTGGCTTTGAAACAATAATGTATGCAGCATATCTTGTTTGATAGGTCAATGTCTCTTCTCTTTTTCCAAACGTTGGCGTTTTCATTGGCGCACCTCTTCTCTTTTCATCTATTTTACCTGAGAAATTCCTTTAGAACAAGTCAGAAACCAAGCGTTTTTCTCTACATTTCACGTTTATCTATGCTACTATTAACGTTGGAAATATAATTAAGTTTGAAAGGGAGTTTTTAACTATGAAAATGGCTCATACATGTGTGCGTGTAAAAGATTTAGAGGCATCATTAGATTTCTATCAAAAAGCCTTCAATTTTGAAGAAAGTCGCCGTCGTGATTTTCCAGAAAATAAATTTACTTTGGTTTATTTAACTTTACCAGGAGACGACTACGAACTAGAACTAACTTATAATTATGATCATGAAGCATACGATTTAGGAAACGGTTATGGTCATATCGCCATCAGTACAGATGATTTAGAAGGATTACACGAAAAACATCAAGCGGCTGGCTTAACTGTCACTGACTTAAAAGGCTTACCTGGAACTGCACCATCTTATTACTTTGTTGTCGACCCAGATGGGTATAAAATCGAAGTCATTCGTGAACGTTAAAAAGTTTCACTTGTTCACTTACTGAGTTTTTTGTGTTTGAGAGCTGTCCGAGACAAAACTTGTCTCGACTTCTTCTCAAACACTTTTTTCAAAAAAAGTGCTACAATAGAACGTATGAATTTATTGAGGATGTGATGTTATTATGACAAAAAAAATTATTGGAATCGCTGGCAATCAACTTTTGCAGGCAGCTGAAGTGTTTCACGGTAACCAAGTGACTTACACCCCACAAGGTTTTGTTAGCGCTGTTCAAGCCGCAGGTGGCGTTCCTCTCGTTTTGCCAATTGGCCCCAAAGAATTAGCCGCTACGTATATACAACAAATTGATAAACTACTTTTAGCAGGCGGTCAAGATGTTGCCCCTGAATTTTACGGACAAGAACCCCATATAAAATTAGAAGAAACGAATCGTGATCGTGACGAGTTTGAGTTAGCCCTAATTGAAGAAGCCTTAAAACAAAACAAACCTATTTTTGCGGTTTGCCGTGGAATGCAATTAGTCAATGTTGCTTTAGGTGGCACATTATATCAAGATTTATCGATGTATCCTCAATGGTCAGTTAAACACGGACAACAACCCACTCAACCAATCTTTGCGACGCATCGTATTGATGTTGAACCAGACAGTCAATTATCAAACATATATGGTACAACTGGTCAAGTCAACTCGTACCATCACCAAGCACTACATACTTTAGGAAAAGATTTACGCGTTACTGCTTGGTCCTCTGATGGCCTTGCAGAAGCAGTGGAATCAACAAATGAACAGCAGCCTTTATTAGCTGTTCAATGGCATCCTGAACTAATGTACGCACGTGATGCCAAATCCCAAGCACTCTTTAACTACTTTGTTCAAAAATTATAGTAAAAACGGAGGGACGTCTTTTGCCCCTCCGTTTTTGCTTGCTATCATACTTAAAAATCAAAATTATCTGGATCTGCACCAAAACGATGATCCTTATTTAACTGATTAATTGCGGTTATTTCTTCTGGTGTTAATTCAAAATCAAAGACAGCAAAATTTTCCTGAATTCTTTTTTCGTGAACAGATTTGGGAATCACGATAATATCATTTTGTAAGTGCCAACGAATAATCACTTGGGCCGCTGATTTACCATATTTTTCACCAATTTTCACTAGTACTGGCTCAGACAATAAATTACCTTGTCCTAGAGGAGACCAAGCCTCCACGGCAATCTTATTTTCGGCTAAATATTTTCGTAGCGGTTCTTGTGTTAACGTAGGATGTAATTCAATTTGATCCACCATTGGCACAACATTTGCTTCTGTTAATAAATCTTCCAAATGATGTTGATGAAAATTGGAAACGCCAATTGCTTTGGCACGACCACTTGCGTAAATTTCTTCTAATGCTTTCCATGATTCTTTATATTTACCAGCAACAGGCCAGTGAATTAAATATAAATCAACATAGTCTAACCCTAATTTTTCTAAGCTTTTATCAAACGCTTTAATCGCATTTTCATAGCCTTGATCTTCATTCCATAATTTCGTCGTCACGAAAATTTCTTCGCGGGGAATACCCGATTGACGAATGCCTTCGCCCACCCCTACTTCGTTTTTATAAACGGCTGCCGTATCAATCAAGCGATAACCCGCTTCTAAAGCCCATTTTACTGAATTTGTTGCTTCTGAGCCATCTTCTACACGCCAAACGCCTAAACCTAGGCGTGGCATTTCATTGCCATTTGCTAATTTTTTTGTTTTATCCAAAGTCATGTGTTTCTTCAGTCCCTTCATTTTCATTACTTTTAGTATACTACGCATTCTTCTTTCACGAAACAATCACGACTTGTCAGGTCATTTTCTTTATTTTTAATAAATAACGACGCCAATAAGTCAGCACTCCGATTAGTGCCACAACTACAATTGTTCGACCGCTAACACTTCCAATCCACAGTTTAACTGCAAGTAACCAGATACAAAAGAGATAAACACAGGACCAATTAAAGGAAACTTTCAATGTACATGATTCCGCAATTTCGATTATCTGACTACTAAAAAAACGACTTCCTAATCGTAAAGCGACTGGATTATGGAAGATGAATGTTCGTCGCTTGTCAGCCGTCAAGCGAGTGGCACATCGTTCATCAATAAAAATTGTTACAGGTAATTTAGAAAGTAAATCATTTTTTGCCCATTCAATTGAAACTTTCACGCAGCACTCACAACCTTTAACAAAATTATAAAATATATTATTTATTTACAAAATTATAACATTCCTAAAAATACATGTTAAGTCTTTAAAAAAACTTTCTATTTTATTCCCCTTTCGCCGAGAGATTTAGTATACTAAAAGAAGAAATTTTAGAGAAAGTTGGATTTTTATGTTGATACTTGGTTTAGCCAGTACTGAAACAGTCGATTCTTCTGCTCCCGATTTAGCAGAAGCGACCGTAAAAAAAGTGAGCGCGCTACAACGCTTTTGGAACAATATTAATTGGGATGCCATTGTCGCTACCTTAATTGAAAAAAGTTTATCAATTTTATTTTTGATTTTTCTATTTTTTATCATTCAGCGAATCGGGAAATATTTAATTGATCGCACCTATGCAAATTATAGTAAAAAGCAACATTTTAGTGAAAGCCGTTTAAAAACGTTACACACTTTAATTATTAATGCATTTCAATATACGCTGTTCTTTTTCTTCATCTATTCTCTTTTGACCATTGTCGGTGTGCCTGTTGGCTCATTATTAGCCGGAGCGGGAATTGCCGGTGTTGCCATTGGTTTAGGGGCTCAAGGATTCATGAATGACTTAATTACCGGATTTTTCATTATTTTAGAACAACAAATGGATGTAGGCGATTATATTCGCTTATTGGCGTTAAATATTGAAGGAACTGTTACTTCTGTCGGATTACGAACCACTCAAATTAAAGCGGTTGATGGAACTGTTCATTTTATTCCAAACCGAAACATCACCACAATCAGTAACCTGTCTCGTGCCAATATGCAAGTATTAATTGATGTCCGCATCAATCCTGAAGAAGGTTATGAAAAAATTTGTGAAGTGATTACAGAAGTCAATGAAACGTTAAAAGAAAAGTATATCGAAAGTATTCAAACTGGGCCAGATATTTTTGGCATGGTCGATTTAGGCAATGGCAACTTTGCGGTGCGAACGACCATGTATGTACTAAACGGCAAACAATTTGCGGTCAAAGAAGAATTTCTAGCTCAATATATCAAAGCATTAACAGAGGCCGGCTTTACGATTCCCAATACGCCTATTATTGCAAAATAAAAAACAGCCACCAGATATTTATTAGTTATCTGGTGGCTGTTTTTCTAATTGTCCAATGATTTTAAAAAGCCACTAACTGCCTCCACTCCAAACAATAACGCCTCTTCGTTCGGTTCAAACTTGGCAGAATGAAGGCTATAGGGACTTGCCACGCCTAACCAAAACATCGTGCCTGGGACTTTAGACAATAGATAGCCAAAATCTTCACCTGTCATTGCAACCGGCGCTTGTTGAAATTGAACTGTTGCTTGTTTGCTCATGTATTCAATAAAATTCGTGGTACATGCGGGCTCATTCACTACAGGTAAATATCCTTTCTGATCAAGATGAACAGTTACTTCACATTGAAAAGATTGCGCAATGCCTTCACTAATTTCGCGAATTCTTCGCTGCGTTTGTTCATTAGTTTCTGCTGTCAATGTGCGAATTGTACCAGATAAAGTTGCTTCTTCGGCAATCACATTGCAGGCAGTCCCTGCATGAAAAGTCCCAAAGGTAACGACTGCTCCGACCACAGGATCAACATTTCGACTAACGATCGTTTGTGCTTGCTGAATTAAATTTGTGGCCGCCAAGACCATATCATTTGCTTGATGTGGAAAAGCCGCATGTCCACCTTTTCCTTTTAAGGTAATGTTCACTTCACAAGTGGCAGCAAACAACGTCCCTACTCTGGTACTGATAGTTCCGACTGGCAAATCAGGATTAACATGAAGCGCATAAAATTCATCAGGTAACCACTCACCAAACGCATGATCTTCATACATCAGCATCCCCCCTGCTTCATTTTCTTCAGCAGGTTGAAATAAAAATAAAAAGTTATTGTCTGGTTGCTGTTGACTTAATTCTTTCAAAACCCCTAAACCGATTGTCATGTGAAAATCGTGCCCACAGGCATGCATAAACCCTGGTCGTTTTGATTGAAAAGCAGAAACCACTTCCTCTTGAATAGGTAAACCATCAATATCAGCACGCCAGCCGATGGTTTTCTGAGGATTTTTGCCTTCTATGAAGACTAAAATCCCAGTTTGCCATGTTCGAACTTGCAGATAAGGTTGCTTCATTTTATCAATTTCATTAAGTAAAAAGGCTTGTGTTTCCTTTTCTTCTAAACCGATTTCAGGTATTTGATGTAGTTGCCGTCTAATCGCAATTAATTCTTCTTGCTCCACAAAAGCCACTCCTTCATTTTTGGGGTAATCGAAAGCCGCCATGAAGAAGTTTCTTCATCGCGACTGACTAATTTATTTTTAGAGTTTACGTAATTCTTCTAAAATCTCTGTTTTACTCTTGGTTTTATCATCAATTTGTTTAATTACTTTTGCTGGCACGCCTGCGACAACGGTATGCGCTGGAACGTCTTCCACAACTACTGCCCCAGCAGCCACAACGGCACCTTCACCAACACGAACCCCTTCTAGTACGACCGCATTCGCTCCAATGACAACCTCGTTTTCAATAACCACAGGTGCGGCACTTGGTGGTTCAATGACACCAGCTAAAACCGTTCCTGCGCCAATATGACAATGCTTCCCTACAGTTGCACGACCGCCTAAAACAGCGCCCATATCAATCATAGTCCCTGCACCAACGACGGCGCCAATATTTAGAATAGCCCCCATCATAATCACCGCTTGATCGCCAATTTCAACTTTTTCGCGAATCAAAGCACCTGGTTCAATCCGAGCATTAATGTCTTTCAGATCAAGAAAAGGAATTGCTGAGTTACGTGCATCGTTTTCTACAACATAATCCTCAATTTTTTCTTTGTTTGCTTCTAAAAAAGGTTTTACGTCAGCCCAATCGCCAAACAATGTCCCAGTTTTACAATTATTAAAGACCTTAATTGTTTCCGGAAAAGTGACTTCTTTTAATTGCCCTTTCAGTGTTACTTTAACAGGCGTTTGCTTTTTGGCATCGCCAATATACTGAATAATCTCATATGCGTCCAATCACAGCACTCCTTTACTTCGTGTTATCATACAGAATAACGCATTTATGAGAAAAAAGTAAAGAGTTTCTTGCATTTTATTTAAATTACTTTCATTTCTTCTTCTGATTTAGGCAGAACAAGATGATGTTTTTCTAACTCATGTGCCATATGGTTGACCGCTTTTAAAATTTCTTTGCGTGTAATGATGCCCTTAAAGCGTTGATTATCATCAACCACTGGTAAAAAAGAAGCATCTACTAATAAATGTAACACTTCTTCTAAATCCCACGATTCACCAATTACAGGAACATTGACTTCCATTACATCGGCCACAGTAAATTCATTCAATTTTTCAAAATCCACTGAAGTCAAATCAAACATTTTATCTACAACGTCTGTCAAGCCGATTAAGCCAACAAAGCGATCTCCCTTATCTAACACAGGAATCTTGGAATAGCGAACTTTCGATAAGACTAATGCCGCGTGACTTAACGGATTTAAACACATTACATTGGCGACATTTTCGGCAGGTACTAAAAACGTTTCTTGTTTTTCTAATAATAATTCTTTTACAGCAGTCCCTATCATGATTGGGTTGCCTCCATTTCTAATTCTTTAACACGTAACTTATTGTACCTAATTCTGCGGAAAAAGTCTTGGAATTCGCAAATTCTTCATAACTTAACAAACGAAAATTAACGTTTTGTTCTATTCTCCCCCAAAATAAGAGAACGCTTTCTTAAAAAAATAAAAACTTAGTTGTCCCATCACAGACAACTAAGTTTTTATAAAGGACCAATTAATCAGTCAATTATCCTTCTTTTTCACACGATTCATCACAGCCATCACTGACCATAATAAGCGGAAATCCCATGTTTTCTAAGATAGTGTTTATCCAATAAAAAATGATCAATTGGTTCAACATCTGGGTTAATTGTTTCCGTCAAACGTGCCATTGAACAGATTTCATCTAAAATCAAACTGTTTTCAACTGCTTTTTCCGGAGTCATTCCCCAAGTAAATGGGCCATGTCCATAAACTAACACTCCTGGAACTGCTAAAGGATCTAGTTCTTGTTCATGAAATGTTTCAACAATGACTTTGCCAGTCTCTTCTTCATAGTTTTCTTTAATTTCACTTTCAGAGAGCGCTCTTGTGCAAGGTACAGCGCCATAAAAAGCATCCGCATGGGTGGTACCGTAAGGAGGTAAGGCTCGCCCTGCTTGAGCCCACGTAACACTATTCAGGGAGTGCGTGTGCGCAATCGCTCCAATTTCTGGCATTTTTTGATAAAGATAAAGATGCGTGGGTAAATCAGAAGACGGCTTTAAAGCATTGGTTTCCAATAGTTGTCCGTTTAAATCAGTCACTACCATCTGTTCCTTGGTCATTTCTTGATACTTGACGCCGCTTGGTTTAATTACGATAATCCCTAGTGACCGATTGATTTCACTAACATTGCCCCACGTTAATTTGACTAAGCCCAGTTTTGGCAAAGCCAGATTCGCTTCATAAACACGTTGTTTCATTGCTTGGATGATCGCTTTATTGTTCATCATAACCCACCTCTGCTAATTTGGGATAGAGATACTGCTGCGCGGCTTGAATTTTTTCTTGAAAATTCAAATCCGTTTCATTCCACATTTCAATTAAAAAAGGACCACTATAGTTTAACCGCTTGAGTGTTTTCAATAAGCCTGTAAAATCAACACAGCCTTCTCCAAAAGTAACTTCCCGAAACTTGCCTTCAAATGTGTCTGTTACAGCGAAGGTATCTTTTAAGTGAATAGCAGCGATTTCAGCAATTCCCTTTTCAAGCTCAACCGCCGGATTATTTTCCGGCCAAGCAGACAAATTACCTAAATCAGGATAAACATGCAAAAAAGGAGACGGAATTTGTTCCTTAATTTCTAGAAATTTTTGTATGCTATTCATAAAAGGGTCATCCATAATCTCAACAGCCAGAATGACACCGTATTGTGCAGCTTCCTCAACGCCCTTTTTCAGACCTTGAAGAAAAAATTCCCTTGTTTCGGCAGTTTTTTCTTCGTAAAAGACGTCATAGCCAGCTATTTGAATCACCCGTATGTTTAATTGATGAGCCAAACGAATCGCTTGAGATAAAATTTCCCGTCCTTTTTCACGTGTTTCTTTATTTAAAGAGCCTAAAGGGAACCGCCGATGACCACTTAAACACAAAGAATGGATAAAAAAATCTTCTTTCACCATTAATTGAGAAAGTTCTTGTAACTGGCTTGGTGTCCAAGCCAATCGTGCTAAACGTTCATCGGATTCATCAATTGACATTTCTAAAAAATCAAACCCTAACTTTTTGGCCCATGTTAATCGTTCTGCCCAAGTTAAATTTTGCGGGAGTGCTTTTTCATACAGTCCAATTCGTGCCATTTTATCACTTCCAAATCTGATCGATTTTTTTTTGAAAATCTTTGGCTGCTTGTTCAGGATTTTTTGATTCAGTAATCCCACGGCCCGCAATAAATGTTGCAACTGCCATTGTTTGAAATAATTCAAGCGTTTCGACAGTTAAACCACCTGTGACGGACACTTCAAAGCCTAAGTCAATTAGTTCTTGAACTTTATTCAAATCTTTCTCTCCCCAACTGCCGCCAGCTAAAAGAGCATCTCTACTTTGATGATAAATCACCTGATTAATCCCTAATTCTCGCCATTGTCGAGCTTGTTGCATTGTCCAATTCCCATATAGTTCTACTTGTAATTCTCGGACTTCTTTTTGAGCTGCAGCCATCGTTGGCAAGGTGGCGCAACAAATGACCGTCATGAAATCAGCGCCTGCTTGTGCGACATTACGAGCAACTGTACCGCCCGCATCAGCACATTTTGTATCAGCAACAATTGTTTTATTAGGAAACATGCGTTTTAAACAACGAATTGCTTTTTGGCCTTCTTGTAAACACAAAATAGTGCCAACTTCGATAATATCGACAATTTCTCCGACTTTCATACAATCTGCTAAAGCGTCTTCTAAGCTATTATGATCTAAAGCGATTTGTAAGTTTGGTCTTTTCATCTTTCTCCTCCTTTTATTCAGATTTTTGATAACGATCTGAAGCCATATATTTTTCTTGAATTTCTTTTGCAGACATTACATTTTTAATGCCAATTACTGTGACTCCACGTTTTTCTGCTTGCTGAAACATTTGTAAAAAATTGACTGGAGTAAAAACAACGTCGTATTGGCTAGCAGAGCTTTTTCCTTCTGAAATGGCGCAATGATGAATTTTTGTAATCGGTACACCTAATTCTTTCATTGCTTTTTCAACACTCCGCATCATCATTAGACTCGTTCCAGAACCATTGGCACAGGAAACAAGTATTCTCATTTCAAATTCCTCCTTTAATTCTCTTGAAATTTTTTAGCATATTGTTCATAATCATTGACAATCATAAAGTAACCTTCTGGATTTTTCCGATACTGAAGTTGCGGAATTATTAGTAACCCAATCACCACCACTGCTACGCCAACATAGCCTAGAACTTTCATAATAATTGTAAATAACGGCCAAGCTGTCGCCCAATCGAACATGCCCAAATAACCGCCATATTGAGATAATCCAATCCATGTAGCAAATAAAGCTGAGCCACCTACTTGGATTAAACCTGAAAGGAAGGGGAATAAACAAGCAGCTTTTACTCCGCCACGATTATTTGCATAAACAGCTATGACAGCGTTATCAAAAAACAATGGGATAAACCCCGCAATAACGATTGTCGGAGACTTTAATAGAATCAGTAAGCCAATCATTAAAAACTGGCCTAATGCGCCAAAGAGAAACCCAATTGTTACTGCATTGGGCGAGCCAAACCCGAAAGTCGCTGCTACGTCAATCCCAGGAACAGCGCCTGGTAAAATGGTATTTGAAATCCCTTGGAATGACTGCGTCAACTCGTCGACAAAGGTTCTAACGCCTAATTGTAAGATAGCTAAATAGACAGCAAAATTTAATGAAGTGGTCATGATATAAAAGAAGAAACTCTGCCCTTCTTGCATAAATTTAGCTTGAATTAAATAATCTTGTCCCAAAACAAGCAAGATAATGCCAAAGAAAAAGAGCATCAAAATGGACGTAGCAACCATATTTTCATTAAAAATGGATAGAAATCCTGGTAATTCGATATCTTCCAATTTTTTATCGACCTTCTCTGAACGATGTTTCTTTTGATCACGTTTTTTCAACCATTCTGCTAATTTTGCAAAAATAAATATGCCAAACATTTGTTGATGGGCTACCGCAAAACCAGCACCTTCTGTTAATTCCTGCGTAATCCCTACCGTTAAATTTGAAGCAACTGCCCAATAACACCCAAGAATTAAGCCCATAAAAATTAGTACTTCGATTCTACCTAAGTTAGGAAAACAAAAGAGTAAAATCCAGAAAGCGGTAGCTGCTTGTTGAATCTGAACATTCCCTGTTGTAAAAACGGCTCTCAATTTTGTATATTTTTGAAAACGAACCAACAAAATATTCATAATAAATGCGATCAATAACAAAATCATCACATCACCAAAGGTTCGTCCAAAGGTTTTCATCAATCCTGCATCGACTGCATTTTGCCCGAAATATGGATCGGTAACCATCGCCTGTAAATTAAATCGCTCTTTCAAGCCTACTAGAATAGGGCGAAAATTATTAACCAAACCACCAGAACCAACACTCAAAATAAAATAACCAACTGTTGCTTTCAGAAAACCTGCTAAGCATTCATAAAAGGGCCTCCGTAACAAGAGATAACCTAATAACACGATGAAACCAATCAAATATGCTGGCTGTGTTAAAACGTTCGTAGCAAAATAAGTCCAACTATTTAACAAGAACTCCCCCATTGATTTTTCCCCCTATAATTGATATTTCTCCATAACTTCTTTAAAATCCATTGGCGTGTTTGTTTCTAACAAGTCAGCAATCACGCCATCCGTCATCAATAAATCCATCAATTGCTGGATATTTTCAAGATGTTCGGCGGGATTTTGGGCTGCCAATGTAAAAAATAATGTTGCTGTTTTTGCTTCTTGATCGCCAGCAAAAGTGACTGCTTGCTTAAATTTTGTAAAAGAAATGGCCGTTCCAAAAACGCCTGCGCTTTCCTCTGATGAATGTGGCATGGCTACTTCAGGAGCAATGATGATATAAGGTCCAAACGTTTCGACACACTGGATAATCTCATCGACGTAACTCTGATCGATGATGTGTTTTTGGAGTAAAATCAAACAACTTTCCTGAATCGCCTCTTGCCAACTAACCGGTTCTTTATCAGGGTAATGAATAAGCTCTTGCTCCCAAAAATAAGTTAACATTGTACATCCAGCCTTTCTTACAAGAATGAAGGAAATGGTGTATCATTTTCTTTAACAAAAACATCATCAAAGCCACGATCAAAGTTAAATTCTAAGTTGTCTTTGTCATCTGGATAAACAAATTTGCCACCCACTTGCCAAATATATGGTTTAAATTGATAATGTAAACGATCTTTTTTAAATTTCCAAATTTCCATGATTTCTTTTGGATCCGCCATAAAATTAGACCAAATATCATAATGAACGGGAATGACTACTTTCGCATTTAAAGATTCTGCCATTCTCAACATATCAACAGAAGTAATTTTATCCGTGATACCGCGAGGATTTTCGCCATATGCTCCTAAGCAAACATCAATTGCATATTGATTACCATGTTTCGCAAACAAGTTAGAATAATGAGAGTCTCCGGCGTGATATACCGTACCACCTGAGGTTTCAAATAGATAATTGACAGCTAGTTCATTCATGTCCTGAGGCATTTTACCTTTAAATGTATTTTCAGAATCATCAGAAGTAATTAGCGCGGTTCGATCAAAAGCTTCCAAGGCCACTACATTCACATCATTCACTTTTATTTCTTGACCAGGCTCTATAACCCGTGTTTTTTCTGCCGGAACACCCCAACGCTGCCATGTTTTCACTACTTCTTTTGGACCAATAAATAGAGCCTTAGGACAATTTTGCTGAACAGCAGCAGCTGTGTGAATATCCAAATGGTCTGAATGAATATGTGTGACAACTAAAGCATCTACCTCTTTTATTTCAAAAGGATCAATCACAAAAGGTTGTGTTCTTAAATTAGGTTGCATTTTTTGGCAACCACTCATGCGCATCATTTGATGGCCATTTTTCATTAAGCCGTTCCCGTGCGTTTGTTTTCCTGTTCCACACCATAAATCACATAAAATATTCGTGTTCTCATGCGTTTTCAGCCAAATGCCTGTACAACCAAGCCACCAGAGGGCAACCGTTCCTTGAAGCACATTTGTCTGATTAATTTCTTCGTTTAAATAAGTGCCCCATTCTGGAAATGTCGCCTTCAACCAACTTTCTTTTGTAATTTCATGAATCGATTTGCTCATGCTACCACTCCTCTTCTCAAATGATTGTGTTATGCTTTATAAGAAAATCATAGCCGCAAAAAATCACAATGAAAACCCTTTTATATGATTGTTTGCACTTTTAATGATTCTTTTACGTGTTTTGTTTTCCTATGAGTTATACTATTTCATGGGGGACCGTGTCCAAAAAAATAACTAAAGGAGGTTGTATTACTTGAAAAGTTCATTAGAAACCATTGAAAAAAGGCAACAAAACATTCTCGCGCTGCTGCAAAAAAACAAACAAATGACTACCTATAAATTAGCAGATGCTTTAAATGTTTCCTTAAGCACAATTCGTCGTGATTTAAATGTCTTAGAAACTAAGAATGACATCATTCGAAAATATGGGTATTGTATTTACAACGACCAAAATCAGAAAGACTTTGATCAATCAGGACCGGAGTTATTAAAACAAGCCATTGCTCGTGTTGCTTGTAGCTATCTAAGTGATTATGATACCGTTTTCATTAATTCAAGTTCCACTGCTTTGAATATTCTCCATTATTTAAAGGCCGACCATCTGACCATCGTAACGAATAATTTAAAAATTGCCACCAAGCCTCATGTTTCTCAATACAATTATATTTTGACCGGAGGCGAATTACGTTTTCCCAAAGAAGTTCTGGTAGGAGATATTGCCATTAACACAATCACCGCAACGCATGCCGATGTTTGCGTAATTGGCTGTAGCGGGGTCAGTTTAGAACATGGCGTCACTACAAAAATTTTCAATGAAGCAAAAATTAATGAGCTTATGATAAAACAAACAACAAAAGTAAAAATTCTGGTCGCGGACCATCGAAAAATCGGCTTGACTTCTAAATTTAAAATTGCTGATATTACCGCTTTTGATTGTTTGATTACAGACAAACATTGCTCATCAACTTTAATTACAGAACTTCGTAAGACCGGCTTAAAGGTTATCCAAGTCGACTAAAAAAAGAGCGTAGGACAAAAATCCAAAAGAGATTTTTGTCCTACGCTCAAAATTTGATAAATAAAAAAGGAGCACTTATTTCTTAACATTCACTTACTTCGTAAACGTTGCCTTTAATCGTTCCAACGGTTGGTGCTCTTTGTTATAGTACTGAACGAGATATTGTTCAGGTGTACTTTCAATTATGGCATATGTTTTCTCTTGAACTGGTCCACGAGGTAAACGAATACTTCCCGGATTAACAAAGAGAATGTTATTGTGTCGCTCTGCACCGAGTACATGAGTGTGACCAAATAAGGCAATTGTCGCTCCTGCTTCTTCCGCTTGTAAAGCAAGTGTCGTGAGCCCCATTCTAACATTGGCCAAATGACCATGTGTCATATAAATAACTTGATCCCCCACTTTTTTAGTCACAGTTTTGGGAAATTCATCATAAAAATCACAATTTCCTTGAACTACAATTAATTTCTGCCAAAGCTCATCTGTCGGTTCTAATTCAGAATCACCACAGTGAAAGAGTGCATCGACTTGTCCTTCATAATGATTCACTAAGTCAACTAAACAGTCACGGTCGCCATGATTATCGCTTACTACCAAGATTTTCATACGTTTCAACTCCTATTTTTTTAGCCATTCTTCCCATTGTTCTTTTAATTTTGCCACTGCTTGTCCACGATGACTAACTTTATTTTTCTCTTCTCCAGACAATTCAGCTGCCGTCTTACCAAGCTCTGGGACATAGAAAAGTGAATCGTACCCAAAGCCTCCTTCACCACGAGGAATCGTGCCGACTTCTCCGGGCCATTCAGCTTCGACCACCAGACTTTCTTTCTTTGGTTCAGCAAAAACCAATGTACAATGGAAACGCGCTTGTCTTTTTTCTTTTGGCACGCCCGTTAACTCATGCAATAGTTTCGCATTATTTGAAGCATCGTTAGTTGGTTCACCAGCAAAACGAGCAGAATAGATTCCTGGCATTCCCCCTAACGCATCAACAATTAATCCTGAATCATCTGCTAATACTGGTTTCTGTAAAATTTCTGCAATTGTTTCAGCTTTTAGACGAGCATTTTCTTCAAATGTTCGACCAGTTTCTTCTACATCTGGCAAATTCGGATAATCTAATAACGTCTTAACCGTATATCCTTTTTCACCAAAAATTGAACTAAACTCTTTCGCTTTACCAGGATTTCTAGTTGCAATGACAATCACTTTCTCTTCTGAATCTTGCGAAGGGACTTCTTCAGAGGCTAAAGCATAAAGCGCTTCTTTCTGATACGCAATTAATTCCTCAATCCCTGTTTTTCCATAAAAGAGCATGGCATTTAACTCATCTCCTGAGAAGGTAGCTTCTTCACCCGTTCCTTGAATTTCCACAAATTCACCAGACTCGGTCATCACGATGTTCATATCCACTGCAGCATTCGAGTCCTCTGCGTAATCTAAGTCCAGCACACAATAACCATCGGGTAAAATACCCACGCTGACAGCAGCTAAATGCTCTTTAATTGGGTCTTCCGCTAGCGCACCAGTCATCAATAAATGATTGACTGCTAAGCGTAGAGCAACAAAAGCGCCTGTAATACTAGCAGTACGGGTTCCACCATCTGCTTGAATCACATCACAATCGACAACAATGCTCCGTTCCCCTAACTTTTCTAAGTCAACAACAGCTCGCAATGACCGCCCAATCAAACGTTGAATCTCCATTGTTCGCCCTGTTAATTTTCCTTTCGCACTTTCCCGAATATTTCTTGTGTTCGTCGCGCGAGGGAGCATGCTATATTCAGCTGCTACCCAACCTGTTCCCCCGCCTCGTAAAAATGGGGGAACCTTTTCTTCGACAGTGGCTGAGCAAATTACTTTGGTATCACCAAACGAAATAACCACCGAACCTTCTGGATGTTTAAAAACATTGGTTTCAATAGTGATCTTTCGCAATTCTTTTGGTGCACGACTATCATGTCTAATCATTTTCGTTTCCTCCTAAGTGAATCTGTTGTGCTTTTAAGTTCTCTATACCAAGCCAACTGCTTGCAATCTCTTCAAACATTTTTGCAGAACCAGTTGTATAAAATTCATGGGGCTGTGTAGGCGCTTCAGGCGTATGGGCAATGTCAAAATAATCGAGAAGCATGCTAACTTCGCCAACTGTTTCGGCTCCTGAGTCAATTAATGTCACATGACTCCCCATCACATTTTGAATCACCGGACGTAACAACGGGTAATGGGTACAACCTAAAATCAACGTATCAAGTCCTTTTAATTGTAGTGCTTGAAGTGTTTCTGCCACAATTTTTTTTGCTACGGAAGAACGATATTGATTACTTTCAACAATGGGGACAAATTTAGGGCAAGCTAAACTAGTCACCTCAATTGCTGGCGCCTTACTTTTAATGGCGATTTCATAGGAAGCACTTTTGATTGTCCCTAACGTACCTATGACACCAATTTTGTTATTTTTTGTGACTTTAACGGCTGCTCGTGCGCCAGGTAAAATAACACCGACAACTGGAATTGGCAAGGCAGCTTTAATTTCTTCTAATGCGACAGCCGTCGCGGTATTACATGCGATTACTAGCATTTTTATTCGTTTTTTCAATAAAAAATCGGCCATTTCCCAAGTAAACTGAACGACTTGTTCGGCTGGTCGTGGGCCATATGGGCAACGGGCTGTATCTCCTAAATAAATTAATCGTTCATTTGGTAATTGTTTTAGCGCTTCCTTTAAAACAGTTAATCCACCAACGCCAGAATCAATTAATCCAATGGCTTCTTGATTGCTCATTCTCATCCTACCTTTGCCTTTTATTCACTGCCTTTATTTTCTACTTTTTAAGGACTATTGTCAATTTTTCCTGTTTTGCTCTCATTTATTTCTTTTTTTGAAGGAAATCTTTTTCGATTAAAAAACTAGTAATTCATTTTTTTGTATGTTATAATTCCTAACATTGAGAATACAATTAGAAATACATTTGGTTAATTTAATTTAAATAACACGTTTCTCACCGAATCCTCTGTTATCTTTTCTACCAAATGATTGCAAAGGAGACTGCCTATGATTTCTTTAGAACATGTAAATAAGTATTTTGGGGAGCATCACGTTTTAAAAGATATTACTTTAAATGTAGAACAAGGAGAAAAAATTGTCATTATCGGACCCTCTGGCTCTGGCAAAAGTACATTAATTCGGTGTATGAACCAATTGGAAAAAGTCAATGATGGTTCCGTCGTAATTGATAACATTGACATCACCAAACCGAAGGCACCCATTCAAAAGGTTAGCCAGAAAGTTGCCATGGTCTTTCAAAATTTTAACTTATATGCTCACAAAACGATTATTGATAATTTAACGTTAGCACCGATTAAAGTGATGGGCGTTCCCAAAGAAGAAGCGGTTCGTACTGGCATGGAGTATTTAGAACGGGTCGGCTTAGCTGATAAAGCTTCTGCTTATCCTTCGCAGCTTTCTGGCGGGCAGCAACAACGGGTCGCTATTGCTCGTGCCTTAAATATGCATCCTGAGATTATCCTTTTTGATGAACCGACTTCGGCACTTGATCCAGAAATGATTCAAGAAGTTTTAGATGTAATGGTCGATCTTTCCAAACAAAATATTACCATGGTTTGTGTCACACATGAGATGGGCTTTGCTCGTCAAGTGGCTGACCGTGTAATCTTTATGGATCAAGGAGAGATTATTGAACAAGGAACACCTGAACATTTCTTTACAAGCACTGAAAACCCTCGTGCAAAAGAATTTCTAAGCAAAATTATTCATAACGGGTAATGAATAAAAAAACAAAAAATTGGAGGAATGAACAATGAAAAAACAAAATAAATGGCTAGCTGGACTCTCCTTACTTGTATTAGCAGGCATCATTGTTGGCTGTGGTAGCGGCAACAATGACTCAACTTCCAAAAGTGCTTCATCAAACAAAACGGTCACAGTAGAACAATTAAAAAAAGCGGGGAAAATTAAAGTAGGTGTCAAAGAAGACATTCCTAATTTTGGCTATATGAATCCTGATACAAATAAAAATGAAGGAATGGAACCAGATATTGCACGCTTGATTGCGAAAGAAATTACCGGCAGCGAAGAGAATGTGGAATTTGTGGGCGTGACAGCGAAAACGCGCGGTCCCCTTTTAGACAATGGTGAACTAGATATGGTAATTGCTACATTTACAATTACTGATGAACGTAAAAAGACTTATAATTTTACAACTCCCTATTATACAGATGAGATTGGTTTCCTTGTGCGCAAAGAGGATAACTTCTCCAGTATGAAAGATTTAGACGGAAAAACAATCGGCGTTGCACAATCTGCTACGACAAAAGAAAACTTAGAGAAAAAAGCGCAAGAGGAAGGAATCAAATTTACTTATCAAGAATTAGGTTCCTATCCAGAATTAAAAACAGCGTTAACTTCTAAACGAATTGATGCATTTTCAGTGGATAAATCAATCCTATCTGGCTATGTGGATGGCAAGACAGAAATTTTAAAAGATGGTTTTTCGCCACAAGAATATGGAATTACCACAAAGAAAGCAAATACTGAATTAAATGATTATCTAAATGGTTTAATTGAAAAATGGGAAAAAGACGGCACACTAGAAAAAATTTATCAAGACTGGGGCTTAAAAAATTAATCATTCCTAAGACTTGAAGAATCAAAAATTTTAGGAGGGATTTTTATGTTTTTGTTAGCCAATATTTCCTGGCTTGAAGAAGGGCCATTTGCCTTATATCGTTGGGAGGCTTTATTTCAAGATTGGCGAATTTTTGGTCAGGCTTTTCTCTATACTATTCTGCTCTCTTTAGGAGCGATCTTAGTTGCCTTTGCTTTAGGTATTTTCTTTGGCAGTTTATCAGCGACCAAAAGTAAACTTTTACACGCAATTAGTCGTGTCTATGTAGAATTTTTTCAAAACACACCTTTGTTGATTCAATTTATCGTAGTCTATTATGGCTTTCCTCTGCTAAGCCCGCTGCTTTCATTTTCTATTACTACGATTGCCATTCTGTGTGTAGGCTTCTATCATGGCGCCTACATTTCTGAAGTGGTTCGCTCAGGAATCGGAGCTGTTCCAAGAGGGCAATTTGAAGCGGCTTACTCCCAAGGATTAACGTATGGTCAAACGATGCGGTATGTGATTTTACCACAAGCATGGCGGATTATGTTACCCCCTTTAACCAATCAAGTCGTGAACCTAATTAAAAATACGTCAACAGTTGCCATTATTTCTGGCGCTGACGTAATGTTTGCTGCCAATAGTTGGTCGTCTGTCAACTTGAACTACATTCCCGCCTTTGCGCTCGCTGGTTTCTTATATTTCATTCTTTGCTTCCCATTAGCGAATTTGGCTAGAAAAATGGAAGAAAAAAATAAGAAAGCATATAGTAGATAGGAGGAAAACAGATGCCTTTTTCAGAAGAAATGCGTCAATTACTGACAGCAAATAATTTTCAATTTCTATTTAACGGCTTAAAATTGACGCTCTATATTTCCTTCGTCTCAATTATTTTGAGTACGATTTTTGGCACCATTCTAGCCGTTTTGCGAAATCAAACCAATGGACCACTGAAGTTACTTGCCAGTATTTATGTAGAAGTAGTGCGTAATATTCCAAACTTATTGTGGATTTATGTTATTTTTTTGATTTTCAAAATCAAATCCACACCTGCTGGAATTGTGAGTTTTACTGTGTTTACCACCGCTGCTTTAGCGGAAATTATTCGTGGTGGTTTAAATGGTGTTGATAAAGGACAAATTGAAGCGGCACGTTCTCAAGGGTTTTCAAATTGGCAAATTCTTTATCATATTGTTTTGCCTCAAGCCATTCGCAATGTTTTACCAGCGATCGTTTCTCAGTTTGTTACTGTCATCAAGGATACAAGTTTCTTGTATTCCGTAATTGCTTTACAAGAACTCTTTGGCAAATCTTATATCTTAATGGGGCGCTACGCACAAACAGGACAAGTATTCACTATTTACGGAATCGTCGCCCTAATTTATTTCATTATTAACTTTAGTATCTCACAATTTTCACGTTGGCTATCACGAAATTGGGCGAAAAGTTATTAATGTAGTTAAAAACAGGAGGCTGAGACAAAAGTGTTTAGCTCCAAGAAATAAGAAGGAATTTCCGAAAATTGTTCTTTAATTTTTGGAGAATTTCGGCTTATTTCCGAAGGAGCTGCTTTTGTTCAGCTGATTATCTTAAGATTTAGAAAGTGGGGCATAAGTCATTTCGACTTATGCCCCACTTTCCTGTTTTTATTTTATCTTACTTCTACTTGATGTTTTTCAATTAGCGCTTTTTCAACTTTTTCCATTGAACGGTTAATTTCTTCATCCACTAATGTCGCTTCTGCATTAACGAAAGTTAAACTATACGCCATTGATTTTTTGCCAGCGCCTAGTTTTTCACCTTGATATACATCAAATAAATGAATCTCTTTCAAATATTTACCTGCGTTATCTGAAATAGTTTTAACTAGTTCTTGATTGGTAACTGTTTCATCGACTAATAAAGCAATGTCTCGAGAAACTGCTGGGAATTTAGAAACTGCTTCATAAGTAACCCCGCCTGCTTCTGTGGCTACTAATTGTTGCAAGTTTAATTCAGCAACATATGTTTCTGGAATATCGTACGCTTTCGCTGTCGTTGGGTGAACTTGTCCGACAAAACCAACCACTTCACCTTCTAAATAAATCCATGCTGTCCGGCCTGGATGCATTTCTGGAATCGCCGTTGTCGCTTGATAACTGATTTTTTCTGTTAATCCTAAAACAGCTACAATACTTTCCACTAAGCCTTTTACTGTATAAAAATCAACGGCTGTTGCTTTTGTTTGCCAATCTTTAACCATTGTATTACCAGTTAAAGCAAGTGCTAAGTGATTTTCTTCTGTAGGTAAATTTTTTGTTGGATCTTCTGTTTGGTAGAAAACGCGTCCTACTTCGTAGAAGGCGATATTATTATTTTTACGTGCCACATTGTATGCGACATCATCTAATAAACCAGAAATTAAGTTCATACGTAACACAGAACGCTCTTCACTCATTGGCCATTGCAAACGTGTTGTTTGACTTTCTTTCATCATAAATTGACGGGATTTTTCTTCTGTTGTCAACGCATAGCTGATGGCTTCACTCGTACCATGACCTTCCAGTAAGCTCTTTAATTGGCGCGTAACATGTTGTGCTTTGGTTAGACTTCCAGCAACTGTTTCTCCACTTGGCAATGTTGAAGGTAAATGATCATATCCATAAATGCGCGCCACTTCTTCAATAATATCTGCTTCAATCGCAATATCCCAACGTCTTGGTGGAATCGTAATTTCATAGGCGCCTTGATTTACTTCATAAGCAAAACCGAGTGCTTCAAAAATTTCATTCACCGTTGCTTCATCTAATGCAGTGCCTAAATATTGGTTGATTCGTTCTAAAGTCACAGCTACCTGTGCTTCTTTAACGGCCACTTCAGAACCAACTGCAGTGCCTGAGACCACTGTTCCGTTGGCCAACTCTGCAATCATCGCGGCTGCCACATCACAAGCTAGCCCAACTGTCGCTTGGTTGATGCCTTTTTCAAATCTACTTGAAGATTCACTCCGTAAATTGAATTGTTTAGACGTTTTGCGAATAGACAATGGATTGAACAATGCCGCTTCTAAAGCCACAGTTGTTGTTTCTTGACTGATTTCAGAATTAGCCCCACCCATTACACCGGCTAAGCCGACAGGCGTTTTTCCATTCGTAATGACGATATTTTCTTCTGTTAATTGACGTGTTTCACCATCTAATGTAATTAGTTCTTCTGCTGCTGTTGCTCGACGAACCAAGATTTCTTTACTATCTAATTTTTGGTAATCAAATGCATGCAATGGTTGACCAAATAATAATAAAATATAATTTGTCACGTCCACCACATTGTTAATCGGACGGATTCCTTCATTCATCAATCGATTTTGCAACCACTGAGGACTTTCTGCAATCGTCACATCTTTAATAACACGAATTTGATACGCTGGCGCATCTTGTGAATCTTCAACAGTTACTGTTACGTAATTTTCCACGTTATCTGAAGCATCTTCTTTGAGTTCGGGATCATTAAACTGAGGCGTTTGACGATAAATTGCGCCAACTTCATAGGCTACCCCTCTCATACTTAGTGCATCTGCACGGTTTGGTGTAATTGATAATTCAATAATCGCATCATCCATGTCTAAATAAGGGAAAACAGGTGTCCCATTCACTGCTTCTTGAGGTAAATAATAAATTCCTTCAGCGTAGGCTTTTGGTACGACATTATCTGAATATCCTAGCTCTTCTAACGAACAAATCATTCCGTTAGAAACTTCGCCACGCATTTTACCTTTTTTAATTTTTTGATTTCCTGCAATTCTTGAACCAGGTAACGCTACGATGACTTTAATTCCTGCTTTTACATTTGGTGCTCCACAAACAATTTGTGACAATTCTTCTTCACCGATGTCTACTTGGCAAATTGATAAGTGGTCAGAGTTTGGGTGAGGAACACATTCTTTTACTTCACCGACAACAATTTTCTTTAAGCCTTCTTCAGGTACAGCAACGCCCTCAACTTCGATACCTGTCACAGACATTTTGTCCGCTAATTCTTGCGGAGTAACGTTTGAAAGATTAACATATTCATTTAACCATTTATAAGAAACTAACATTTTTCAACTACTCCTTTACCTTGAATTGATTTAAGAAACGTAAATCATTTTGATAAAAATTACGGATATCATTTACACCATAACGTAACATAGCAACGCGATCTGGTCCTAAGCCAAAGGCAAAGCCTGAGTACTCTGTTGGATCAATCCCTGACATTTGTAACACATCTGGATGAACCATCCCCGCACCTAAAATTTCAATCCAACCTGTATGTTTGCAGACGTTACAACCTGCGCCGCCACATTTAAAACAGCTAACATCTACTTCGACTGAAGGTTCTGTAAAAGGGAAATAGCTAGGACGTAAACGAATTTTACGATCTTCACCAAACATTTTTTTCATCATGACTTCTAACGTCCCTTTTAAATCACCCATTGTGACATTTTTATCGACAACAAGGCCTTCAATCTGATGGAATTGGTGACTATGTGTCGCATCATCTGTATCACGACGGAATACTTTCCCAGGAGAAATCATTCGTAATGCACCTTTTGAAAAATCGTGTTTTTCCATTGTTCGAGCTTGAACTGGTGAAGTATGCGTACGAATTAACATCTCATCTGAAATATAAAACGTATCTTGCATGTCGCGTGCCGGATGATCTTTTGGTAGATTCATGCGTTCGAAATTATAGTGATCCGATTCTACTTCGTATCCTTCCACTACTTGATAACCCATGCCTAAGAAAATATCTTCAATCTCTTCCATAACTTGTGTCAAAATATGACGTGTACCTTGAAGCATTTGTTTTCCAGGTAAAGTTACATCTAAACTTTCTTCTTTTAGTGCCGCATTTAACGCTTCGTTTTCTAAAACAACTTTGCGCGCTTCAATTGCTTCGGTTAATAAATCACGAATTTCATTTGCAAAGCCCCCCACCACTGGTCGTTCTTCTGGTGAAAGGTTTTTCATGCCTCTTAGTACTTCGGTGATTGGCCCTTTTTTCCCTAATGTTTCTACGCGAATTTGGTTTAATTCTTTTAAAGTAGCAACTTGTGCGATTTCTTTGAGCGTATTGTCTCTAAGAGCTTCTAATTGCGCTTGTAATGTCATTATGCGTTCCCCTCTATCTTTTATTTAAACTAAAAAAAACGATAACCCATTCCTTTCAAAGGAACGAGCTATCGTGTTACCATCCTAATTCATAACAAATTGTTGTCATGCACTCATTTCATTTAACGGCAATTACCGGTTTGCTTTCTTCTTGAAAACAAACAAACTCAGGAAGTGAATTTCGCTTGGTGACTGTGTAAATCAGCTTCCAGTCTCTGGCTGACTCTCCCTAAAACACGTCAATTCAAACTACTTGTTTCCATCACTGTTTTTTTAGTTATTTAATTACGTTTAGTTTACAAGAAGTTTTGCTTGCGGTCAACTGCATTCTTCGTCTTTTACCCATTTTTCTGCCCAATGTTGAATTTGTTCCATTGCTAATTGCAAGTCTTCGCCTTTTTCGGTTAGGAAATATTCTAAGCGATTTCCTTCACCGCAACGAACAGCTTTGGTGATAATTCCTTCAGCTTCTAGTTCCTTCAATCGCTCTACTAAGACACGATCACTTAACATTGGAATTTTTTCTTTTAATTCGCCAAAACGTTGAGGACCTCGTTCTAATAAAACATCAATAATTAAACCATTCCATTTTTTACCAAGTATTGAAAATGATTTTTCAAATTTGGGACAAAGTACAAACGATTCTGTTTTTACTTTTTCCATCTTCCTCACCTCTTCAATGAGTATAGCACATTCCTTACAAAATGTAAGTGTTTCTGCTTCTAATTTTTTCTACTTTATAAAATCTACAACATTTCCTGTCTGCATGTCAATAATTACTCCTCCATTTAATAAAATTAAATAGACGTACGACACCTCTTTATGCGTTGCCTCTTGTAGCGCTCTACGATAAAGATTCATCTGTCCGCGATACCGTTCGACAATTTCAGAAATTGCTTGGGGAGAGGTGCCTTTTACATGATCGGTTTTATAGTCATACAAAATGCATTGATTGTCTAATTCGATATAGCCATCAATAATCCCATGAATTAATAAATCATCTTGTGTCGTTTCTGGATAATTTTGAATGAGCTCTTCTGCTTCAATCAGCATAGAAAAAGGTTGTTCCCTTCTAACGGTTTGATGGTGTTGAATCAATTGTTTTCCTAAGGCGGTGTCAAAGAAGGCTACGATTTGTTCCAGATTCATTTTTTCAGCAATTGCTGGTAAAATCAATTTATTTTCCACTAAACGTTCTTGAACAGCTCGCACTTCTTCATAAGAAGGTTGTGTACTTAAATCAATTAGTTGTAATAAATAATGAGTTGCTGTCCCAATTTCAGCTGCTGAGGGCGCTTGAACCGTATCTAAAAATTTAGGCTTACTTAAATCTCCTTCAATCATTCGATTGACAATCAACGGTTGCGCTTGAATAGTATTGTCTTCCCGAACCTCAATTTTACCAATTTCTTTGTTATCGGGGTCATCAAATACTCGCTTGATTTCAGAAACAGACTGATAACTGGTGGTCCGAGTAGCCACTTCAAACGGATAGTTGAAACTTAACCGTGCAAGGCCACGATTGATTTTGTCAGCAGATAATTGCGCTTTTTCGGCTAAATCCTCTGCTTGTCTTTCTGGCAATTGTAATTGCTGAATGGCTGCTCGTAGTTGTTCTTCGTTGAACCACTGAATATGAAAGTTAGCTGGGTGCTTTTTAACTTGCGGAACGTTACTTACTACTACTTCTTGCTGATATTCAGCGGCTTTTTGATGGCGTACCAATGTCATCCCAACCCAATTCATTAAACTACTTTTACTTTGCAAGCGATTTTCAGCTGGTAGCACTAGTGTTTCTACATCGCCAACTTTCAGCCACTCTTTCCACATCGCCGCTTGGTCTTTATAGGAGCCCACCAGAAAAAGTTTCTGTTCTGCACGTGTCAACGCCACATATAACTTCCGCATTTCTTCGGATAGTAATTTTCTCAATCGTACTTGTTTAATCGCCAAAAATGGTAAAGTATCGTACATAACTCGTTCTTCAGGTTGTAAATAACGAATGCCTACCCCTAAATTTTCTTCAAAGATATAGCGTTCATTCAAATCACTGACATTAAATTCTTTGGTCATATCTAAAACGAATACCACCGGAAATTCTAACCCTTTACTAGCGTGAATCGTCATGACGCGTACGGCATTCTCTTCACTTAAAACGACTGGTTCTGCTAAATCTTTGTCTTTTTCTTGCATTTTTTCGATGAAGCGAACAAATTGAAATAATCCGCGGAAGGTTGTTTTTTCATACGCCGCGGCCCGATCCACCAACGCATATAAATTGGCTTGGCGTTGTTTGCCAACAGGCAACCCGCCAACGTAATCAAGGTAGGCCGTTTCCCGATAAATCGTCCACAGCAAGGTGTTAATCTGGTTGCGTCGAGCCTGTTCCCGCCATTTTTCTAATGATTCAGCAAAACGTATAGTTTTTTCCTGAACAACTGCTTCCTCCATGGTTGGTTCCATCTTTTGATTAAACGTTAAAAATGCTTCGTAGTAACTGGTTTCCTTATTAGCCAAACGAATAAGCACTAATTCGTTTTCTTTTAATCCAACAATTGGTGAACGTAACACAGCTGCCAAAGGAATGTCTTGATAGGGATTATCAATCAATTGAAGCAAGGCAATCATTGTACGAATTTCCGTTGCTTGGAAATAATTTTGAGCATCATTGACTTGAACTGGAATTTCTAATGATTTAAAAACATCTAAAATAGTTAAATTATTTTTCTTTGTAGGCGTTAATAAGACAATATCTTGATAAGTAATCGGTCGATCCGTTTTCAGCTTTTTATCATAAATTAAGAAATTTTGGTCAATTAATTCACGAATTTTCAAAGCAGTAACGTAAAGTTCCCCTTCTGTCTTATCTTCAATCAACAACTCAGGGGATTGTAATTCTGGAAATTCAACTGATTCTGTTGCTTTTTTTTCATAAATTAGCAATTCGGTTGAATAATCAGCCGCCTCCGAAAATTGATCAAAACCATGAACCAAAGCGGCTGACTCATCGTAAGCAATTTGGCCCACTCGCTCATCCATTAATTGACTAAATACTAAATTCGTAAAGTCTAAAACGTCTTTGCGGGAACGAAAATTTTCAGCTAGAATAATTCGTTTGCCCTCTTTGCCTTGCCCATACTGATTGTATTTTTCAATAAACAATGTAGGATCTGCCAAGCGGAAAGAATAAATAGACTGTTTCACATCTCCTACCATAAAAAGGTTTCCTTCTGTGCTAAGCGGACGGCGCAACCAATACAAAATAGATTCTTGTAATTGATTGATATCTTGGTATTCATCGACTAACACTTCATCAAATTTTTCGCGATAGTAAAGAGAGGCTTCTGATGCTTGCCAGCCATCTGCCTGATTTTTCGCTAAAATAGCTAACGTATAATGTTCTAAATCGTTAAAATCCACTAAATTTTTAAGCCGTTTTTCTGCGCCATAGGCCTCCATAAATTGTTTCCCCACGTGAGCCATTTCTTGAACAATGGGCGTGGCCTCTTTCAAGACTTGTTTCATGGCATCTGGAGAAAGTGTAAACAGTTGCTTTTTCAAATCATTTAACGCTTTTTTATTTTGTTCTCGTAACTGTTTGGCTTGTTCCGCGGTTGGTTTCAACTCTTCGGCACGAACTGTTGGATAGCGGTCAAAGCTTAACAATTCAGTCAAATTATAGGCGCTTTCTAAATCATTTCTCTCTAAAAATTGTAAAAATTGTTTTGTTTGTTCCTTTTCATTTTGAGCTAAATACCAAATCTTTTGAAGTTTCTCTTCGCCCTCTGTTAAGGTCACCATTTCTTCGTAACGCTGAAGAGTTCGTTGTAACGTCTCAACGGCTAGCGGTTTTAAATACGTCTGAAATAACGTTGATTCGCCTAGCTGATTCCCTACTTCGTAGGCTTGTGTTAAGCCATTAATCCACGCCTCTGGATCAGGATTGGCTTTGGCAAATTCATAAAAAGAAAAAATTAAGTTAGTGAGTCCATCATCACTACGGTCATTGGAAAAATTCGCTGTTAATTGGTAAAATTCTTCTTGATTTTCCGCATAAAATTGTTCACGTAATGCATCCCAAACATCTTCTTTTAATAACAATGTTTCTGTTTCATCTGTTAACATCCGAAAAACCGGATCTATGTCAATTAAATAATAAAAACGACGAATAACAGTTAAACAAAAGGCATGTAACGTGCTAATATTGGCTGTTGGCAAAAGAGCAATTTGACGAGAAAAATGCCGTCTTCTTTCTGGATCTTGTTCTTCATTCATTGCCTTTTGTAAAGCCACTTGGATCCGTTCTTTCATCTCACGGGCGGCGGCTTCAGTGTACGTCACAATCAAGAGACGATCGATATCGACGCCGCTTTTGACTTTTTCAATGACACGGCGGACTAAAACGGTGGTTTTTCCTGAGCCAGCCGAAGCAGAAACTAAGATATTTTCATCGCCATCAAACACCGCTTGCCATTGACTGTCGGTGAATTGCTCATTGGCTGGACGTAGTGGAATTGTTTTACTCATCTTCGGTTGCTCCTTCCTCATCTTTGTTTAACAAGCGCGCCATAATTTCCTCTTTGGATAAATTCTCAATACGATGATAATTATTTTCTTTTAACATCACATCAAAATCACAGACACTTCGAAACGGACAATAGCGACAAGCAATCCGTTCCTTGCCTTGATAAGCGGGATTAAGTTGAACTTCGCCGCCAATAATTTGGTTCCCCGCTTCAATAAATTTATTTCGGTTATGGGAAAGCAACGCGCCTAATTCTGGTTCTGTCACAAATTTATCTTCTTGGCGACGACCAGGTTTAATTTGTTCTTTGGCGGATTCTTCAATTGGAAACAGCAACGAACTTTGTTTGGCTTGCAGACTCGTATCTAAATGATCCAATAAATCTGGGTCTTTCATCAAAAGACCATCAAACTGATATTTTTTAAGCATTTGTTGTTCAATGTCGTCTTTGCCTTCATAAGATAACGTAGGATTGTGTACATGCAGATAAAGTGAGCCAGCAGGTTTAGCTTCTTGACCAACTAATTGCACAGCATCCATTAAAGCCACATCCAAGTACGTCAGCATTTGCATGGCTAAGCCGTAATACGCTTCTGTCATATTAAATTTACGGTGACTCGATTTATAATCAATCACACCTAAATAGGTTGATTCGGGGGTAACCAATTGATCAATCCGGTCGATTTTTCCCCGAACATGAATCTTCCCTTGATTTTTTAATGGTAATTCCAAACCAGAAATTCCTTTTTTAGCGGCAATTTGGCCAAATAACACTTCCGTTTGAACAGTCGTCATGCCACTTCGTTGGCTTTGGCGTTTCAGCGCCCAACTGACTTTTTTAATTGTTTGACTCAATTGATAGCGAATATAGTTCATGCGACTAGAGGTCGTTAATACAGAAAAACGCGCATCCCCTAAGATGCTATTTAGTACTTCCTCCGCCAATAAATTGACTTCCTGATCGGTTAGCTCAGATAAGTTCCGTTGATTCATAATCAATAATTTAAAGAACTGATCCAATGCTTCATGGAAAAATTCCCCTGTAGCTGCTGGCGAAAGCCCAAAGACATCTCTTTCTTTCAACCGTAAGCCATAGCGAGAAAAGTATTGATATTGACACCGATAAAAACTCTCCATCCGAGAAACGGATGTATAAATATCTTTACCATATAAAGGTTCTGCTAAGACCTCATCAATCTTTTCAGGAATATTTTGATGCGTTAAACTTTCGAAAACTTGCTTGGCTAGCGGCGCAATTGATTGGTTCATTAGCGCTTTTTCCATATTTAACCAGAAAGGCAACAATCCTTCTTGTGTTTCTTTCCGTTGTCTTTTCAAACGCGTTAATTCACCGATTAACGTCCGATACGTACTAATATGGGCTAAACTGGTCGTTTCATCATCGAAAATGGTTGTTTCATTTTTTTCAAAAACGGGCAAGTTTAAATCTTTTTGGATATTTTTAAAATAAGGAGACGGTTTGACTTCTTGAGCGGTGTCTTTAACACTTGGATAGGTTAAATATAACCGTTCTCGCGCTGAAGAAAAGACGAGATACGCAACAAACGGTTCTTGCGCAATTTTGCGTCCGGTTGTCCCACGTAAATATTGGTTTTCCGTTAACGTATCATTGATTGTCTGCCGTTCTTCATCAGACAATAGTGTTTTATTTTCAATCTTTTGTGGAA
Organism: Enterococcus sp. DIV1758; assembly: GCF_051711985.1. NCBI lineage: Bacteria > Bacillati > Bacillota > Bacilli > Lactobacillales > Enterococcaceae > Enterococcus > Enterococcus sp. DIV1758. Next base: position 955,165 of record NZ_JBIOOA010000001.1, on the reverse strand, counting down.
AAATTTCTTCCGTCATCCCAATAGCAAAAGTAACCTTGGCAGCGCCAGGTCGAGTTAAATCCATTGCGCGAACTTGTACTTGGTCAATCGCTGTCGGCACTTTACTATAGTGCAAACCTTCCAAGCCACTAACAAATATTTCTTGAAACGTTGTAAAATCAAACGAACTTTCTCCGTAAACAGTGACGTATTCATCTAGTAACGACATCAATGCATCCCAAGTCTGTTCATGGTTACGAGCTGTTTCTAATTGACCGGCTTCGATAGCTTGTAAGCGCCACATTTTTAATTGTGTTGCCACACCACTTTGCAGTAAAAAGTGATAGAAGACGGTCGCTGCTTCCAAACCAGTTTTGGCACTTATCATTGCTTGAAAGTAACTAGGTAACAGCCGTTGAAGCGATTGACGAATCGCATTTGACTCTTCTTCCATCGTAGCGACATCTTCTTGCTCTTCCGCTTCAAAATCATACCGAATAAATTCCCAATCTTTTTCTTGCGACCAATAATAACCTTCATAGCCGTATGCCAGGACCACATTTTCGGTAATATCAACTTTTCTACGCCAAGCATTCCGTTGGTTTAACCAATCAGTCAAGCTTTCTTCAGAAGTAGCGAGTTGATTCATTGGCATAAATAATTCCGTTCTCAAAAAACGGAGCACATCGCGATAACGATAATTGTACGAATGAATAGCAAATAAAGATTCAATCCATTCGACTAAAGGGTGCCGATCCATAGCCATATCTCGGTCGACATAAACAGGAATCTCGTGTTCCGCAAAAATCGGTTCTAATAAATTTTCATAACAATCTAAATCACGAGTCAACACCTGAATTTCTTTGTACCGATACCCTTCTTCCACTACTAAACGGCGAATTTCGGTTGCAACATGTGTTAATTCTTCTTTAACGTTTTCTGCACGCCACAGAAATAAGCCATCGCCCCTCCAGTCAGATGTGCTTAATGGAGGCAGGTGTTCTTGTGATTGAATCCAATAATCGTTTAATCCTTGCAAGTCTGGATTTGTAATTAATACCTCTTTCTTTTCCACATAATCTGAAAGAATCGGGATTTGCTTCTGCCTTGCCAGTTGATAAAGCTGATGATAGGTTTGTCCCGCTTCATAAAATAACGACCGCGGATCAGGTAAGTCATGCGGATATTGTTTGTCCAATAAAAGGGCTACTTTCACAGAACCTGCTTGCGCCATTAGTACTTCAATCAACTTTAATTCTCTGGCGGTAAACTGCTGATAGCCTGAAATAACGAATTGAACATTCGACAAATCAACCGTTTGTAAATACTCGCTTAAATGTTGAATAATCTCCGCTGATTCATAGCCATACTGACTCATTTGTAATTGGAATCGCGTAAAAATTAACGTTAAATCTTGAAACTTAAGTTGTAAATCTTGTCCTTTAGGGTTCTCCGTTTGTTTTTCTAAAAATGGATAAAGCTCCGCAATTTCAATATTGCCTTCGCGCATTTCTTGATAAAGCTGAAATAGTTGCTGAATAAAGCCAGGCTTGTTAATTTCACCTCTAAAAATTTGTAACTCTTCTTCTGCTTCTACTAAAATTTTGCGAAAAATCATCGCAGCACCTGCGTCAGATAAAACATCTGCCGAGTAAAAAGGTGTATGTTGTAAATAGTACCAAGCCAAACGATAAAAACTAAAAACCTGCAGACGGGTACTGGTTATTGAATCAGACGTAGTTGTCTGTAATTGACGTAACTTTTGCAAGACTTGAATTTCTTGCTCAAACTTAATATGGTTCGGGACTAAATAGAATACTTCATGCTGTGCGTCTTCCTCTAGCCATTGTTTTGTCGCCTGTATAAGTGGCGCTTCTAAATCTGCCACAGCGGTTCCTCTAATAAACTGCACACTCATGGTTTCACATCCTTTTCCTTTGCACTGCCTTTATTTTACCACAAAAGAAGGACGGAAACATGTGTTTGTTTTTACACATTTCCGTCCTTCTCTTTTACTCATTGTCTCTTTTATTGTTTTGACACTTCTGGTATTGGACCAAACCGTGAGAATGGCCACATCACAAATTTCACTTCACCCAAAATATCTTTTTTATGAATAAAACCAATGACACGACCGTCTTTTGAATTCCGTCGATTATCACCTAAAACAAAGTAGCTATCTGCTGGTACTTTTTCTTTTAATGAAAAATCGCCTGTCAAAGGTTGACCATCTGTTAAGGCTTTTTTAAATTCATCTAAATAGGGTTCGTCAACTTCTTTTCCATTGATGTACAACGTATCATTCTTGTACGCAATTGTATCTCCAGGTAACCCAATCACACGTTTAATATAATTTTTATCTGGTTCATCTGGCGCTGGGAAAGTAATAATATCGAAACGATTAATTTCTGTGTTTTTTAACGTAATTACCCGTTCACCATCTGCTAACGTTGGATCCATTGAATGACCTCTCACTACGACAGGCGTAAATACAAATTGTCTCAGTAAAAATAGACCCAAAGCTAAACAGGCAAAAAAGACTACTGTTTTAATTAATTCTTTTGATTTCAAACTCATTCCTCCAAAAACCTTATTATACTTATGTCTCATATTCTACCACAAAGTAAATCAATCCTATAGTGCTTAACACTCAATTAATTTTTATGTACGTTTTTTACAAAATGATCAGAAAAAAAACGTATTTCTTTCAAATTTGATTCTTACTTTTTTGATTCTGCTCATAAAAAAAGCATAATCAATTCTAAAAAGGGCTGAATTGATTATGCTTCTAGCATTTTAGCGATCCATCACAACCACGTAACAAACTTCTAAAGGACCATGCAACCCGACAACCAGTTGCATTTCAATATCTCCTGAATTAGAAGGCCCTGAAATAAAGTGAATCGCTGAGCCGATTTTTTCGCCTTTTTCTATTTTTTCTGTATAAAAAGCTGCTGGCTGAGTCGAACGTGGAACGAGTTTGCTAAACGGTATAATTGAAATGTAATGCTTCGGTAAAAAGTGTAAAGCTCTGCCTTGCCCCGCATTGGACTCCACCACAATCGTTCCTGATTCAGCTAGTAAAAACTCAGCAAAGGCAATCGCGATATTTGCCTGAGCAGCTGTTTGAATATTCGCTTCTCGTTGCTCACTTCCAGGTTGCCATTGCTTAACAGAAACAGCCTCTAATGACTTAGCTAAATCAGCTAATCCATAAGCTTCAAAACGTGCATCTGTTGGCAATAAAAGATTGCCTCCACCGAACTCAGCAACAATTTGCTGAATCGTCGTCAGTAAATTTTCTTGTGTAGTTTCCACTAAGTTCGTGTGAATCGTTTCCACACGTTCTTTCACAATCGTTAATAGCTCTGCTGGTGTTTTATCTGCCAACTGTTCTTCTGGTAAATGATTAACTGGCTCAAATGGATGAGCCGAAACAGGCTGTTTTTCTACGCCTAATTTTTCTCGTAGATTTTGTAAAAAAGGTTCTCGATTTTGAATCGCTTCATTAGTCATTTTTTTCACCTTCTTGATGTTTTTTGAACCAACTTCTGAAGTTTTCTGAAGATTTTGGTGGTCTTGGCAAATCACGAACATCGGTCCAACCTTTTACTAACCCTGGTCCTTTATCAAGGTAGCCCCCATGATTGTACATGTTTTCAACAGTAATTTCTTTTTGTTTACTTAAAATGCCCGCTGCAGCATGATCGACTTTCATGGCTGCTTTAAACATTGCTGGTGAACCAGTGGCTTTGCCTACCATACGCATTTGGAAATCTTCAAATCCATGTTTCATTTTCAGATCATCGGTCATCACTTTACGATGTTCAATTAATAATTCGTGCAATGGAATTTTCACAGGACACGTTTCCGTACATGCCCCACAAAGACTAGACGCATAAGGCAATTCCCCAAACTGTTTATATCCACCCAAAATTGGAGAAAGCACAGCACCAATTGGGCCTGGATAAATAGAGCCATAACCGTGCCCACCAATATGGCGATAGACCGGACAAACGTTCAGACAAGACCCACAACGAATACACTGTAAGACTGGCTGAAAGGCTGTTCCTAACGCTTTTGAACGCCCGTTATCCAAAATGACCACGTGAAATTCTTCTGGACCATCGGATTCATCCGCATTTTTTTGCCCGGCAAACGTCACATACGTTGTTAAATTTTGACCAACGGCACTTCTGGCTAAAAGGTTATCTAAAACCTCTGCTTCACGCATTGTTGGTACGATTCTTTCCATCCCCATTAACACGATTTGTGTCTTAGGAATACTGATGGTCAAATCAGCATTTCCTTCATTTGTATTTAAGTTAATTAAGCCGCTATCCGCAATAGCGAAATTACAACCTGTAATGCCAATCTCCGCTTCCAAAAAGAATTTGCGCATCATTTCTCGTGCACAGCGTGCCAAATTTACCGGGTCATTATCTCCTTGATACCCTAATTTTTTCGCAAAAACCTGACGAATCTGTTCGCGATTTTTATGAATACTTGGGAAAACAATATGTGACGGCTCATCCCAGTCATCCATTTGTAAAATGAATTCCGCCAAATCTGTTTCCATCACACTAACATCGTCTAATCCCAATAACATTGGATCTATATCGACTTCGGTCGTCACCATTGATTTAGATTTCACAATTTTTTTCGCCTTTTTTTCTAGAACCACTTGTTTCACATATTCATTGGCCTCTTCGGCGGTTTGAGCAAAAAAGACTTTGCCACCTCGTTTGGTAACGTTATCACTGAACTCTTCTAAATAGTCAGGCAGATACTTAATTGTATGTTGGCGAATTTGTTCTCCCAGTTCACGCCATTGTGGCCAATTGCCTAAAGCTTCCCGCGCACCTTCTCGTTTCTCCCATTGGGCATCTTGTGCTTTGGCGACAGCCTTTTGCATAAACACATCTTTTTTACTTTCTTCAATTCGTTCACTTAACGGCTTATTGCTCGTTGATAATCCCACAGTTCTTCCCCCTTACCCTACCGATATGATTTGTGGTTGGTCCATGCGTGCTTCATCCACTTCGTGATTAAGGACTTCTGCAATGTGCATAATCTTAATCTTTTTCCCATCACGATTGAATTTACCCCCGATATTCATCAGGCAACCCATATCCGCACTAATTAAAATTTCTGCGCCCGTATCAATCACATCGTTCATTTTTTCCGTCACCATTTGTTCAGAAATAGCTGGCATTTTCACTGAAAACGTTCCGCCAAATCCGCAACAATTTTCAAGATGTCCTAAAGGAATCATTTCTAATCCTTTCACATGATCCAACAAAACAAAGGGGGATTCTCGTTCATTTAAAATTCGCGTCATATGACAAGAACGATGATAAGTGGCTTTCCCATATAACGTTGCGCCAACATCTTTGACCCCTAAGACACGATAAAGAAACTGACTAAACTCATAAGTTCGCTCAGCTAAACGTTGTGCTTTTGGTCCATAAATAGGATCATCTGCTAAAAATTTGTGGTATTCTTTCATCATGCCGACACAAGACCCCGCAGGTCCCACCACATAATCGGCACCGTCAAAACTATCAATTTGATTCTTAAGCGTTGTCGTGCTCTCTGTCACATAGCCACTATTGTACGTTGGCTGACCACAACACGTTTGGCTTGTTGGTAAAACCGTTTCACAGCCATAACGTTCCAAAACCTCTACCATTGCTTGCCCTACATTTGGAAAAAGTAGATCCACCACGCATGTCGAAAATATACTCACTTTCACGCAAAATAACCTCCTCGTTTTCTACGAAAAGGCTCCATGAAATTAATTGGGCGGCTGTCATTAAAAGTCACTTGGCTGTCGTCTCTAACTACTTCACAGTGCCTTTTCAACAAATACGTTATTTGTAACAAAAATCGTTTTTTAAAATGATTCTTATACAATAATTATTTTACCAGTATCTGGTTTTAACAGCAAACGATTCCAGAAATTTTGTGCATTTTCACACAAAAAAGGAGGCTTTTTTATAAAAGTTTCTTTTAACCCCTTTGAAATTCGTTTTTTCTGAAGAAAAGAGTGACGAAATTTTGAAATTTTGGTAAACTAAGAAAAAACGAGAAACGAGGGCCATGCATGTTCATTTCATTTAACATGTTTATTCTATTAATTGTTGCAACGATCCTAATGATTTTTCTGATTATCTATTTGACAGTCACTGGAAATGATAAAAATAATAAAAAGAAACAAAAGAAAGAAGTAAAAAGAACTACGCCAACTTTAAACAAAAAAACAGCTGTTCCCCCATCTCAAAAGCCAAATGTTGTGACTGATGTTGCAAAAAAGAGCGAGCCGGAAAAGCAAGCCGTGCAACGTACACAGCAACCAACCACTAGAGAAGACGAGACTTCTCAATTTACACGAAGCCAACGTCATAAATGAAAATGGGACATAAGTCGAGATGACTTATGTCCCATTTTCTAATTCTTAAGATAATCAGCTGAACAAAAAATCCGCTAGTTATTTCACTTTTTCTTTTAATTAATGATAGTTTATTCTTCTTTTCAGGTGTATACTAAATGATTGAAAAGAGACTTTAACTAATTAGGAAGAGGTGATTTTTTGTCTGCAAAGCGGTTTATTCAATTATTCATTTGTTATGCTATTTCAATGATTGTCGCAATACTTTTAACGGACTTATTTAATTTCTCGAGTCCTATAGCTTATTTAGTAGTGGCTAGTATCATCGGCTATGTAGTCATTACTGTTCCATTAACAATTATGACTCTGTTAAAAAATAAAAATTAATAAAAAAATTGAGCGATTTTAATCACTTAAATTGCTCGATTTTTTTATTTTCATAATATTTTTCACTTATTTTTTTATTTTCATTGACAGAATAGTTGTAATTGTCAGAAAATTGTATATAATAAAGAAAGTTATTTTCATATTATTTTTTTCAATTAAAGGAGAATCCTATGAGTGAAACACAACAAACAACCTTAAAAAAACAATTAAGCTCGCGCCACATTACGATGTTAGCTTTAGGGGGAGCGATTGGCGCAGGTCTTTTTAAAGGAAGTGGCGAAGCAATTGGTATTGCTGGTCCTTCTGTTTTAATCGCCTTTCTAATTGGCGGTGCTGTTCTCTTCATCGTCATGAGTGGTTTAGGAAAACTTGTTTTAGATGGCGGAGACACACATCATGGTTTGTCTGGCTTAGTTCGACCATTTTTAGGTACACATTCTGCTGATTTTATTGATTGGGTTTATTATTCCATGTGGACAATTAATATTATCGCAGAAGCGGTTGCCGCAGCTTCCTTTTTACAACTTTGGTTTCCTAATATTCCTGCTTGGTTTTTTGTTTTTATTTTAGCTATTTTAACGACGCTCATTAATCTTTACTCGGTTCGTTTATTTGCAGAAACAGAATATTGGTTGGCGTTTGCTAAAATTAGTGTCATCATTTTGTTAATTATTTTTGGTGTTTATCTGGTGGGACAACAAATGCTAGGCAGTGGTGTCTTCCCTACTTTACAAAGCATCACCGATCATGGTGGCTTCGCCCCACATGGCATGAAAGGTATTGTTAATTCTTTATTAGTAGTTATTTATTCTTATGGCGGTTCAGAATTAATCGCGATTACTGTCAGTGAAGCAGATGATCCTAAAAAAGCCATTCCTAAAGCGATTCGTGGTGTGATGGGACGGATTATTTCCTTCTATATCATTCCATTATTCTTACTTTTGATTATTTTCCCTTGGAATACATTAGCAGGCACAACGGTGAGTCCATTTGTTATGGTTTTTGAAAAAATGAATATTCCTTTTGCTGCTGACATCGTAAATTTTGTGATTATTTTAGCCTTGTTTTCTTCTATTAATTCTGGGGTATACGCCTCTTCTCGCCTTTTATATTTTCGCTTAAAAGATAAAAAAGGACCTATGAGTAAACTTGCGGTTTTAAACAAGCACCAAGTACCTCAACGTTCAGTTTTCTTCTGCGCTAGTGTTTTATATCTGGGCGTTATTCTTTCTTACTTTGTTGGCGATGAATTATTTGGTTACTTAGCCGGTTCTCTCTCTTACACTGTCTTGCTAATTTGGATTTTAATTAGCGCTGCGGCGTTTGTTCTGTCTTTAAAACGAGGGTCTCTCTTTGAAAAAAGTATTAATCTCCTTGCTTTAATCATTTTAGGTCTCATCTTTATTGGCATCTTATTTACGAATTCGTTAGGCGTCACTCTTTTAACAGGCCTATTGTACTTTGTTATTTTCTTTAGTTATCGTAAGAAAAATGATTCCTTTCTACTCTCTGATGAAAGCTAAATAGACAAAAAAACGAACAGTTTTGTAAGACAACTGTTCGTTTTTTCGATGTTCCATCTCCTTCTTCTTTTGCTATGCTATTTTTGTAAATTGTTAGGAGGAGAAAAAATGAAAAAAATCGGCGCTATTTTACTTATTGGCTTATTCATTGTTGGTGGTTATACAGGCTATCGTTATTATGCAAATACATATAAGGGTGAAAAAGCCTATGCACAAGTTCCTCTAGAAATTCCTGAACGAAAACAAACAGTAGATGACAATCAAAAAAGCATAGATGGCCAATATTCTTTACACTATCGACTAACTTTTGTTAAAAGTAATGGAAAAACGCAAGTCATGGATTACGAACGGACAGACAAAAATCCTCAACCTTTGGAACCGAATGCTTACATAGAAGCAACCATTAGTAAAAAAAGAATCATCCAATCTCCTGTCAAAATTGATAAAAAAGAGATTCCAGAAAAAGCTTTCGCACAATTAAATAACCGAAAAACAACCAGCGATAATTAGTAATCGCTGATTGTTTTTTTACATGGAATAACAATTAATTCATAAATAATGGTACGCTGATTTTGCTTAATTTCATGAGAACCAAAAATTTCTTGTACGCGTTGTTCTAAAATTGGAACTGACCATTGTTCTTCAAAATAGCTGCGGAAAAAGTCTTTTGAAATAGCTTCTGATGCTTCAAAGAAAAATTTTTTTGTGAAAAAAGGTCGCTGTTCTTTTTTTAGAAATGCTTTGTATTGTGCCATCCAATTTAACTGCGGGTTGCTCTCTTGCTCAAAAGGAGAAAACAACGAATCTTGCTCTTCCACTAGCCGAAATATAAGACACCATTCCTCACTTAATTGGCACAATGCATTAACTTTTTCCGGCGTATCCAAAGCAGGATTCATGGCTGAAAAAACGACTTGAAATTTTTTCCCAGTCTCAATCAGTCTTTCTTGGCTTTGGTGAAGAAAAACAACGTTGCTTTGTGCTTTTGCTTCCGCAATCTCCAACATTCTCTGAGAAATATCGGCTAGCGTATACTCCGTGACTTGCTCTTGAAAAAAAGGTAAGTATCGTCCTGTCCCACCTGCGATATCCAGAAATGTCTGACACGGAAAAAGACCTTCTTGGACCAAGAAATCACGTAATTCTCGGGCAATTGGAAATGGCGATTCTTGTTGAATTTCTTCATATTCTTCTGCAAATTCATCCCAAAATTCCGCTAATTCTTGCTCATTATTATTCATCAACAGTTGCCCCTTTCTCTCAATTCTTATAAAAAGTGTAGCAAAAGATGTGCCAAACAGCTAACAAGTTCACTCATTTAAATCAATAATTTCATCTACAAATCGCAGGGTTTTAGGTCGATGAGTAACCAAAATAGTCAACTTATTGTGGGTAAATTTTTGTACTTCTTGTAACACTTTTTCTTCGGTCTTTTCGTCCAATGCGGAAGTCGCCTCATCTAAAATAAGAATCTCTGCTTGTGTAAATGCTAAGCGTGTAAAAGCAATCCGTTGTTTCTCGCCACCAGAAAAATTCATTCCTTTTTCACTCACAATAGTATTTAAACCTTCCGGCAACCGTTCATAAAGTTCCCCCAACTGAAAACGATACATGGCTTCAATTACTTGTTCATCAGAAATTTCTTGATTAAATACAATATTTTCTTTCAACGTTCCTTGAAATATTGGCACATCTTGCGATAAATAAAAAACTTTTTCATAATAATCTTCCAAATTGAATTGTGTTAGAGGAAATTGATTCACATAAACTTTCCCCTCTGTCGGCTTCAATAATCCTAAAATCAATTTAATCAGGGTAGATTTGCCTGTCCCACTTTTTCCAATCAAGCCATAAGTTTTATTCATTGAAAATTGTCGATTTTGTTGGGACATAATCGTTTGACTATCTACGCTAAAACACACATCTTTTAATGAAATTGTTTGAATTTCAGGTAACGCTTTGCCTGAAACCGCTAAGTCAGGATCATCTTCTTTTTTATAAAAATCTTCCAAGCGCTGATAGGCTACTTTATCCAAATTATATTGAACAAATAAAACATTAAATATGGCTATCGGCGTATAAATTCGATCAATATACATCACTATCGCTACAAGTCCACCTAAACTTAACGTCACGACGTTAGTAAAACTAAGTACGACAATACTTACTTTGATAAGTGCGACTAACAAGGCAAAAAAGCCAAAGAAAAATTCATGGATCATAGTCATTTTTGTTATATTTTGACTATTTTCCTCTGCCATTAACGCGTAATTTTCAATCTCTTTTTTATATTTTCGATTAATTCTAAAAGTTACTAGTTCGGTCATCCCTCGTATCAAAGTAGCATTCATTGCTTCTTCAGAAATAAGTGTTTTTTCTTTCATTTTTTGTAGCGTTTTCAAAAGTATTTTGGTTAAAATAAATACAATCACATAACCAATTAGAATTGCTGGCAGTAATTTTTTATCAATCAACGCTATAAAAAATAAATTAAATAACGTCTCTGGAATTAGCTCTCGAAATAAGCGTCCATAAAAATTCAAGTGGATATTTCTCCCAGCTGCTGCACCAACTTCTACTTTTTGTAGTAAAGCTCCCGCTCCCAGTTTTAGATATTCTTCATAGGAAATCTTGCTCATTTTTATTAAACTTAATTTCTTCAAATAGAAATAGATGCCATTAGTTAAGTAAGCTTTCGGTTTCTGTTCACAGTAAGACAATAGCGGAATTAAAATAATTGTCGTTCCATACGCTACTAACAACCCTAGTTGGAAACTTTTTTGATAATGATCTAACAACTGTTGAAAAAAATAAATTGCTAAAGCACTACATAATGAAACAATCACACCAATCAAAATGTACCAAGTGAAGCTTTTCTGAAAGTGCGACCATATTTTTTTAGTCATTTACTCCCTCCTTTTCGAACAGTACATACCTTACTGTAGCATAGTTTTTGATTGGCGCCTATCAGCAATTTATCTCCAGATAATAGAAAAGCCCCCCAGCGAAAGCTGGATGGCTTTTCTATTGTTAATTCTTTCTGATTTGTAGATAACTTACACCTAAAACGGCAAATGTACTTGCCAGTGTTCCTGCTATTAGCATAAACGGTGTTTTTGTTGTGCCTGTTTTGGGAAGTTCTCGTTTCCCGTTTTCTTCATTTAATTTTTGAATTGGTTCACTAAGCAGTTGGGGAGCCAACTGTGGGCTTCCTTCATTTTTCAATGTGTTTAATGGAGCGTTTAGTATTTGTGGTTGATTTTTTGATGTAATAGTTTTATTTGTCTCCACAGTTGTTTCTGTGGATGGCTGTTTTTTCTCAGTTGTAGTAATTTCTTTTGTTGGCGAGACATGAACTTCTGGTTGGCTGCTTTCTGCGGTTTCTGTTGTGCCATTATCTTCAGTTGTTACGCTTGGTTTTTCAGGTATGATTGGTGCAATCGTGCCTAGTGTTTCACTTTCATCTGGATTTTCTTCTTCCGTTGGCGACACATGAACTTCTGGTTGACTGCTTTCTGCAGTTTCTGTTGCGCCATTCTCTTCAGTTGTCACACTTGGTTTTTCAGGTATGATTGGCTCAATCGTGCCTAGTGCTTCACTTTCATCTGGATTTTCTTCTTCTGTTGGTGAGACATGAACTTCTGGTTGGCTGCTTTCTGCAGTTTCTGTCGTGCCATTCTCTTCAGTTGTCACACTTGGTTTTTCAGGTATGATTGGTGCAATTGTACCTAACGTTTCACTTTCATCTGGATTTTCTTCTTCTGTTGGTGAGACATGAACTTCTGGTTGGCTGCTTTCTGCGGTTTCTGTTGCGCCATTCTCTTCAGTTGTTTCTGTTGCCTGTTCCGAAGTAGGTATCTTTGGTTCCCATTCTTCTATTGTCTCTAAAGGAATGTCTAGACTTTCTTCTGTTGGCATTTCCACATTTTGATTGCCGCTTGCCTCACCGTCTACAAAAACATTTTTAACCTGTGATGTATTTTTTTCATTCGTTGCTTCTTGATTGTTTAGTCGATAATTGATGTCATAACTATTTTCAAATGTCGCTTGATGTTGCCCCGCTTTCGTGATTGTCGAAGTGTAACGGACGATAAAGGAAGTAAAGCGTGCTTTATCTCGATAAAAACGTAAATTAAAGTCATTATCCGTCACGAAGTCAATTTTGCCATAACCTTGTTGCTCAAACTCGGCAAGTGAAATATATTTAGTTTCTTTGTCATTCACAATATCAAATGTAAAACTCTCTTTGTTTAATTGTTGACCACTTCCTTGTCGATCCGCAATTGAAATATCTTCTGTGACATCGGATTTATTGAGGTTCACATTTAAAAACCAACGTACTTGATTTGACTCTCCAGCCAAATCGCCTACTTTATAAAAAAACGGATAGTCTCGCTCAATTTGGCCATTCTCTGTGCTAGTCATTCCTTCAATTGTCAAACGTTGAGTCGCCGTTGCAGTTCCGAAATCCGTTTCTATCACGTTCGGTTGCGAACTATTGGTGATAAGCGTTTTAATCCCGAAAGAAAAATGCCCGTTCACATTATGTAAAGATTCAACTTTTTCGTTAAATATTGCTACAACATGATCTTTATAGATGAAAACTTCCCCTAAACCATTTAAATTGATTTTTCGTGGTGAACCATCGTTCTCGGTCATTCCAACTAGTGCGTCTGGTAAAGTTAAAGTAATTGTATCTCCGGGTTTTATTTTCTGATTTTCTTTGTCACTAAAAGATACTTTAATGGAGGTCATCTCTCCTTGATATAAAGTAGTGTGATCTAATTCTACTTTGTCAACGATTGGACTTTTGCTCAATTCGGCGCCAAACGAAATTGGACCTATCAATAACGCCCCCGTAATTGGTAGAATCATTACCAACAGTAACACTAAAAATTTTACACTTTTTGTCATAAAAAATTATTCACCCTTCTTTTCTCTTATTTTTTCCACTTAGTGGTCTTTTTCAGAAGTTGACAATAGCAAAAAGATATGTCTCGTACAATATTAATGCTCATTTAAGTAGCCTTTTTTTTAAATTTCTAATTCACTTCCTAAGGAAAACGTTTTATTATGGTAGTTACATTAGATAACATTTGGTTACAAAATATCTAGTGCTTCCAATATTGAGTTGTATAAATAACATATTTCGGATCAATAATGAATAAAAATACTTAATTCATCCACATTTTGTTTCCAAGGACATTTATTCTTGTTATAATAAAATTTATAAGATAAGGAGGAAAAGAATGAAAAATTCATATTTTGATGGTGGTTTAGCAACATATATCGGGACTTCAATTTTAGCAACCTTGATTACTGTCTTTACATTAGGCATTTGCGCACCTTGGGGAATTTGTATGATGTACAACTGGAAAATCAAGCATACCGTTATTGATGGTAAACGTCTTTATTTTGACGGTACAGCTATGCAATTATTCGGACATTGGATTAAATGGCTTTTATTAACTATAATTACTTTAGGCATTTATGGTTTTTGGTTGAATATCCGTTTGCAACAATGGATTACAAAACATACCCACACACTTTCATAAAAAGGAGGAAGGATGAACTGAGTTGCGGTCCATCCTTCCTCTTTTTATGAATATCTGACAGAGTGTTATCCTACTCTTTGAAAAAACAAGGAATTTATGCTATACTTTGATAAGTATCAAGGGATACTTATGTTATTTCGGGGGCGTTACGGATTCGACAGGCATAGTTGAGCTTGAATTGCGTTTCGTAGGTTACGGCTACGTTAAAACGTTACAGTTAAATATAACTGCTAAAAACGAAAACAATTCTTTCGCTTTAGCTGCCTAAAAACCAGCTAGCGAAGATCCTCCCGGCATCGCCCATGTGCTCGGGTCAGGGTCCTAATCGAAGTGGGATACGCTAAATTTTTCCGTCTGTAAAATTTAGAAGAGCTTACCAGACTAGCAATACAGAATGCCTGTCACTCGGCACGCTGTAAAGCGAACCTTTAAATGAGTGTCTATGAACGTAGAGATTTAAGTGGCAATATGTTTGGACGCGGGTTCGACTCCCGCCGTCTCCATTTTTAGAAAAGTAGAGAAAAACAAAAAAGAGCTAAAACCTTATAAAATAAAGGTTTTAGCTCTTTTTTTCTATAAGCAAAAGAAGGCTCGTTACCTCCCCTTACACTTCCTATCACATTATCTTTCTAAAACCACTTCATTTTCTTTTTCTATTGGTGATTTTGGGTATTGCATAGAACATGGCTAAAAATATTATTGTTATCAAAAGAGTTTTTAAGATTTCAATTTTTCCTGAATCTATCCAAGTATACACAAAAGCGATGATAAAAGTAATTACTATTTCCGTAACATGATCTTTTAAATTCATTAGCTTAGCCCACATTGAACTGCCCATAAAGTTAGTTGTCCAGCTACAATAATAGCATTCGTCTTTAAACCATTGGCTTTAGCGAAGCGTAATACAGTCACTGCTAATTCTTTCCAGGCTTTCTTTTGTGCAGCTTTTACAATTGCACTGATACTAATCATTGCAAAAAACTCATCTTTGATTTTGTTAGCAACGCAACTTCCTAATGCATTCCAATTAAAACGTGCTTGAACTACTGTTGAAGCATCAGAAATATTTACATTTAACTCTTCCTCAACTGAAGAAATCTCTTGCTGAGCAAAATTATTTTTGACATAGTTTTTAAAGTTATCTTCCGTCACTCCATTCGCATACATTTCTTCCAGTCCTTTTGCTACAGCCTCAACTTCTGAATCCTCTAGCTGGTCAGATGCATAAACACTTGTTCCAGCGCTGATAAAAATACCTAATGTCATTAGTAATGCCATCGCCAAACAAAAAAATTTAGCCTTTTTTGTCACCTGTAATTCCATAAATAAATCCCTACTTTCTTTTCCTTGTTATAATCATAACAAGGAAAAAGATAATTTATCATCAAAATCCCTATTTGATGCTTATATTTTCCTATATATCCTAGAGCTGATTTTTCTCACTAGTGATCACATCAATTTGAACTAATGATTCAAAAAAAGACACAGGTTATTTGAGGTACGTTCGAGGTAATGCTAGGTTCTATTTTGAAAACAACGCTGCTCTCTTGAAATATTTTTTGAGCTTGTCTAAACCTTCTGAAACGAATATAGAAAATAAAAAAAGAGTCCCCTTTCTCAAGGAAACTCTCAATTGCTAAGTCAAAATAACTTCACGTTATCTAAATCTTTTAAATCAATCCTATGGTTCGCGGAACAAAGGAGCTAAAAACTTAATAGAATAAATCGCACAAATTCCGACAATAATATAGATAATTTTTGCTAATGGTGTGGTTGCACCACCACTAATTGTTGCAACTAAATCAAAATTAAATGCACCAACTAATAACCAGTTTAAACCTCCGACAATCAATAAAATTAAAGCAATAATATCCAGATATTTCATTTTTAACACTCCTTCCAAATTTGATAAGCCAAGAGTAACACGTTTATTCTTTATTTACGAAAATAATGATTCAGGAAAAAATCTTTTTTCAATTATTTTCTCGAATCATTTTTTCATTATTAATAATTTTATGATATAACTAAAGAGTAGACAAAAACAGATTCATTATCTCTGATAAGAAATGATGGTTTATTATGCGTGCTAAGTTATTTTTAATTTTGCGGAATCGAGTGTTATCACGTGTTGTCTTTGTCATTCTATTTTTACATGTGTTTTTTACCACAAATGATTTCACGGTGTTGCTGCTCCTCTTACTATTGAATTATTTACTCACGCTTGAAGATAGCGCGAAAAAAAACAGAAAAATCCAAACTTGGCAGGAATTTAAACAGGCGATTGATTGGCCCTTTGTCGCTTTTTATTCAGGGCTTGCTCTTTTAGTTATTTCGTTAATACTTCTGTTTCTCTGGTTCAATTATGCACGATAAGGAGGATTAAAAATTGAAAAGCTATTTTTTTACTCTTTTTTTTTAGTATGTTTAGCCTTTTCGTCATACTACTTTGGTTTTCTGGATATGATAGTAAGGGATTTCTATTGGCCCTTACAGATTTTCTAGGTTTTTCTATTATTCACCAAACGCCTGTGCTGGATACTTATTATTCCCAGCAGCCTTTAACAACCAGAATGTTGATTTCTTCTGGACTTCATTTTTGTACTTATTTTTGCTTAGGTTTGGTCATTGATTTACTACGTAAAGGGTTTAAAAAAATAAAAACATAGTCACTTTTATTATACGAATCGTTAATTTCCATGCTTTCTGGTCGTCTTTTTCCGTCGCTTGTACCAGATAATGAAGCCGCTAATAATTAACGCACAGGCAATTAAAAGTAATGTCCATAATAGTAAATTTTGTTGTTGTGCCACTTTTTTCATTCCTGCTGCTGCTTTTTCTGGTTGATATGGGATACGATGTCCTCGAACTAATAACCGATGACTGTTTATCATATACGGTGTGCAAGTTAATAAAGTGACGAGATCTTGGCCAGACTCAATGTGTAAATCTTTTGTATCAGTTGGTTCAACGGTTTTTATTTGATCCACTTGATAAGCGAGCGTCTTCCCATTGACTTCGATATAAAATTCATCGCCTTTTTTTAATTCTGGCAAATCTGTAAATAATTTGGCTTGAGGGAGACCACGATGGCCTGAAATGACCGCATGTGTATTCGCACCACCTGTAGGATAGGAGGTTCCTTCTAACAAGGAGCTTCCTTTTTCCAATAGCAATGCATTTGTTTTATCAAAAATTGGTAAACGGACATTTATTTTTGGAATGGTTAAAACACCAATCGTATGACTTTCAAAATAGGATTTGTCTGGTTTTTTCGTTGTTTTTTGCGTTTCAGAAAAAGGATCTAATCCAGGATTGCTGCCTTTTTTCGCTAATTCTTGGTTTTTCTTTTCCATTTTTTCTTGAAGTTCAACCATTTCTTTGGTGTTTTCTTGGCTTGCTTTTGCTTGATAATGAGCGATAATTTGTTGATCCAGATAGTTATTTAATGCATCGCTAACAAAAGGATACGCAAATGCACCTATTCCAATAATCAGTAAAAGAATCATAAAACCATCAATGATACGACGTTTCTTTTTTGACTTCATTGCTTCCTCCTTAAAAATAAAGCATGAAAGCCTGGGACAGTGATTGGCCCAGGCTTAAAAACTGATAAACGGCGGAAACAGAATCAACACTACGCGTTGCTCCGATCTCAACAACTTCTAAGGTGTTTTCTCGTCAAAGACTCGTCGCAGTTTTGTCCTTGAGAGTTCTCGGAGCTAAACACTTCTGTTCCGACCTCTTTGTTTTTCTAAAAATTTCTTCGGTGATGCTAGAAATTAAGCATTTTCTTTTCTACGTCTAGCAAAGTAGACTCCTGCAATAAGTAGCAAGACTGCGCCACTTCCTAAGTAAACGTAGATTCCTTTGCCACCTGTTGAAGGTAAGGTACCTTTGTGTTTGTTTGGTACTTTTTCTGGTGAAACTAGGTTTTCTGTTGTGCCATATGATTGTTCATTGACCACAAATTCAATCCGATTTGTTAACAAGACATAATCATCAGGAGCTACAGTTTCTTCTAAATAATAGGTACCGTATTTAAGCCCTGTGATATTCACTAATCCATCAGCCGTTGTTGTAAAAGTAGTTGCTTCGGCTTTTGTTTTCACCCAAGTTGCTGCTTTCGTTGTTTCATCGATTTTCAAATAATTTGCTGTGTCACTGTTTTGATCACGAACGACAAAGGAAGCTCCCGCCAAGGCTTGTGTCGCTGTCACATCGCCATCGACTTTAATGAAACGTTTCCCACCTGTCACAACTTCAACAGTTGGTGGTGTTTGGTCGTCGGTATGACCGTTATCAACATTCGCCTCATTTTTAAAGCCTTTCGTAGGATCTGCTTTTTCATTTAAATGCATAAAGTAAACGAATTTTAGTGTGCCGCCTGGTGTTAACGTAGGAATATATTCTGGATTAACGGCGACAGTGAAGCCATTTGCTTGTTCAGTCACTTGATAATTTTCAGGAGCAATCACTGTATCCCCATCATATAACGCATAGGCATACTCTCCAGAAGTCACGTTATCAAAAGTTAAGGCTGCATCATGTTTATCAACTAAATTGAATTTGACGTATTTATTAGCGTCGCCTTCTTTGTCTGCAATCCCCAATGGAATATTTACAGAAATTTGATATTTAATTTTTTCGCCAATTGCCACATCTTTACCATCTAAGTTTGGTGTTGTTTTATCAACTTTAGAGGTATCATTTTTGACTGTTTTTTCAACAGGTATTTGATTGTTTGCTTCAATTGTAAATGGTGTTTTTGTTTGATTTTCAATTAATTCTGCATTATTTGGCGCTTTTACTTCTTCTAAAATATACGAACCAACCTCAAGATTTTTAACTGTTAATTCTCCCGTTCCATTCTCTGCTTCTGTGAAATCATTTTCGCCAATTTCATAACTTTTCCCAGTAATAAAGCGTTTTGCTTGTTCTTTATCCGTTGTCCATGTATATAATCCATCTTTGACTCCTTGGATATATTTTACTGTGCCTGGTGAGCCTTCGCTTTTGGAAATAACAAATTCTGCGCCATTTAATCCTTCATTTTCAGCAGTTCCTACTTTTTTCACATGTAAACTACCATCATTGGCTACCACATTTTTAGGATAAATATGAACAACCGCTAATTCTTCTGTTCCATATTTATAGGAACCATCTGCTTGCTTGATCATTTCGTAAACTGGGAACGCCACCACCATATTCGTAGCAGCAACTACACCCTCTTTTGGTTCTTCTTTAATGGTATACACTGCATCTTTACCATTTTGTTTTTTAGGTAACTGAACAGTGACATTCCCATTTGCATCGGTGGTTCCTTGAGCAACAGGTTTCCCAGGAGTTAAACTTTGGACAGCTTGTTTAGCTGCATCGACGCTTGCGCCTGCCGCTCGTTGCTCGTAAAATTCGCTCGTCACGTTATAAATACTAAACGTCACATCTGCCAGTCCTTGATATTTATCAAACTCGCTCATTTCTTTCCCGCTATTTTGAATAAGCGGATCTGGTAAATCCGTCATTTTCTTTTTGTGAATCACGAGCTGTGCGCTCTCCCCATTTTCTTCTGCAAATGCAGTTGTTGTCCCTAATACACTCGTGAAAAGTGGCAAAATTAGTAACAAGGTACTAACGGTGTACCAAACTTTTTTTAATTGCTTCATTTTCTCTCTCCTCTTTTTTGTTTTTGATAAAATAGCCAAATGGCTACCAGCCCAATGATTAGCAGGCCTGCAATCGTCAACCAAATAGAACGTTCTTCATTTGTTTTTGGTAAGAAGCCTGACTCTTTTACTTTTTTATTGATTACATGTAACGGTGCTGTTCGTTGTCCGTTCGTTGCATAAGAATTTTTTTCCACCGTAAAAGGAATTTCTGTTTGATTCAGAAGATAACCTTTTGGTGCAGAGATTTCTTCCAAGAAGTACTGGCCATCTTTTAAGCCTTTAACTGAAAATTCGCCGGCTTGATTAGATGTGATCTTTTTAGCTAATGCTTTTTCTTTCTGCCAACGATACCCGTTTGCTGTTTCATTGAGGTATTCCCCCGCTTGATTTTTGACGATAAAAACAGCCTCTGGCAAGGTGATTTTCGCATTTTCACTATCAACTTTGACAAAAGACTTGCCTCCTGTACGAACTGTGGCTCTTTTAGTCAAGGTATGTTTGTCCGTGACTAATTGTCCTTCGTTGTTAATCGCAGTGTCAGGTTCAGCGGTCTTTTCTAAACGCATTTGATACGACACAGTCATTGTTTGATTTGCAAAGTTTTGTAAGTCTTTAATTGAAAAATCAAGCGTAAATCCATGCTTTTGCGTCGTCAGTGTGTAACCTGTAGTAACTGTTTTTCCAGCCACTTTTACCTCAATTGATTCTGGTAAAAGTGTCAACGTTGTATCCGCCTTATCTGACAAACGGAATTCCTGATATCCTAAAATATTCGCTGGAATCTGAGTCGTTAACTGATAGTTAATGTGCTCTCCTTGATTAAAGCCTTGCTGCTTATCGAGTACCGTTTTTTCAAGTGGTGGTAAGTCATAGGCATTTTCTTCATTTTTTGGATATAAATGAATATGCGTTAACGATTGCCCTTGTGGATCTTGAACAGGCAAAATCACTACTAGGTTGCTAGCTTTTTCCTTTACCACTTCCGGTGCTTCCACTTCAACAAATAAATAGGCTTTATCTCGTTGCTGCGAATCTTTGCTAGCTAATGAAAAAGAAACCACTCCATCTTCTCCATTTATTGTCTGTGTTTTATCTTCTGCAATCGGTTTTCTATTTGTTGCACCGGTTTCTGCTAATTGACGCTGTGCCTCTTGGACCGTTTTTCCTTCAGAACGAAGCTGATAAAACGGATCCGTCACATCATAGACTTGATAAGTGACGTCATTTAAGCCCCGATAATTTTGAAGCAGCGTTCCCTCTTCCCCTGTGTTTTGCTGCTGTTCTGGTAATTGACCATCAGGGAACAATAATTTGTGCAACGTAACTTGAACGCTTGCTTGCGATGCCTCTGCTAATGCTTGCTGTGAAAACCCGAAAAGAGCGAGTAGCATGACGCAAATACTTAACCAACGTGCGTTTTTCATTGATTACACACTCCCTTCTGGTCGTCTAATAAAGAGATAAACACCCGCTATCACGAATGTACTAATCGCTATCAAGTAAAACCACAAGCGTCCTATGCCACCAGTTTCAGGTAAAGGAACCTTTACTTGGTTCGTAACATCTAAAGTAATTTGATTATTCTTCTCTCCAGAAATTAAAACATCTGCTACTTTTTCCCCATCTATCGTGACTGAACCATCTTCACGAATTATTAATTCGATTGGTTCTTTTAACCCCTGATATCCTTCTGGCGTAAAGGTTTCTGTTAGGACATATTTCCCTGGTTTTAAGTTTTCAAAAACAAAAGTATCCGTTTCTTTGCCATCTTTTGGTAATTCAATATCCGTATCTGGTCCTGTTAAACGGAATTTCGCTCCTTTAAGTGGCGTCTGATTATCGGCTTTTTTATGAACCGTTAAGTCAAAAGGTTTCAAATGATTTTGATGTGTCAGTGTCCATTCTGGCGCATTTTCTTCAATATTTTTGCCTGCATAGTGAATTTTCCCATATTTATCAACAGTAAATTCATAATTTCCAGCAAGAGTGTCGTAGCCTAATGGTCCTGCTTGTTCCACCATTCGATACTCACCAGGTTCACTAATTTTAAAATAGCTCAATCCTGCAGTATCTGTTTTTTGAGTTGCCACAGTTTGATAACTTCCTTGAGCATTTTTTCTTTGCAACGCAAAAGTCGCCTCTGCTAAGTTCACTTGTTTGCCATTTTGCATGGTGTATTTTCTAATTCTGATTGGCAAAGAAGAAAATTTATTTTCAATTTCCAATGGAATAACTTGATTTGTGGTGGTCACTTCTTGTCCATCGATGCTTACTTTGCCTTGCTCACTCACCTCAATTTGCCAAGTCGTTTTCTTGCCTAACTCATGTCCTGCAGGTGCTTTTACTTCAGTTAATGTATAGCGTTCCCCTTTTTGTAGGCGCACATCTTTTGGCAAGGAATAGCTACCATCTTTATTGTCCACTAATGTTGTCTGAACATTTTTACCACTCAATTCAAAGACGGCTCCCACTAAGTTTTTCTCACCTGAGGAAGAATTTTTGATTACTTTTAAATCTAATGGCTTGAACTGCTTCGTGTTTTTCCAAGTAGTATCGTCGATTTTTTCTTGACTGTAACCAGGAACTGCTAATTCACGGGTTGTTTGATAATTGAAAGCTTGTCCTTGATTATTGTATTGGGGAAGCCCAAGAACTTCTTGATAGCTTTCATCCGCGGTTTTGGAAAGTTGGGTTACATTTTTGCGCTCCCAACTATTGCTGGTATCATTTTCTGGTTTTGATAATTTAATATATCCAGTTTGCCAGTTGGCTGTGTCAGTTACTTGCTTTCTACTAATTTCATAAATCACATTATCTGGCCGACTTGTTGGGTCTTGATCATACTCTTCCCAGATTTTTTTCACGTTTAACTTCACGCCAGGTGCTTTTCCAGAAGGAACCCCAAAATCAACTTTTTCAGGGGCCGTGGCTAATGGCTGAAACGTTGTCCGACCATTCATTTGATACCAAAAATCAGGTTTGAAGTTTTCTGACTCTGTTTGAATACGTACTTGATAATGAATTTGAATTTCTTGCCCTTTACCCAAATAAATCTCATTACTATTAATTGTAGCGCCTGTTAGCGACACTTCTGGTAATGTTTGAACCTGAACAGGACCCACACTTTTCATTGATAATGTATTTGGCTCGTATTTAAAAGGTTCAGCAATTGGATCAGCTACTTTTCCGTTTACAACCGTTCCTGAAATCTGAACGGCTTTTTTCGCTAAATAATCAGAAATGTCTGGTGCATAATCCGCGGATTCATAATAAAGGTCTCCATTTTCATCGGCTGACACCATCTCGCGCATTTTATCTTCAACTTGTTGTTTAGATAAATTAGCTCGTGGATCGCTTTGCAATTGAATGCCCAATCCATGTATTTCAATCCCACGTTGTTTTAAGGCCATTGCCTCACCTATCGTGGCGATAAACGTACTGTTAATTCGTTTATTGATATTGTTTTGATCTGGCGCATTATAGCTACCAGAGATATAAGAAGTGCTACCTGGTTGGTCTTGTCGATTCGTAAATTGTGTCCCGTAAAAGCGACCATCCGCCTCTGTTTGAACTCGACTCACTTTATAAGAGAAGGTTGGGACGCCATCCGTTAAAAGTACAATAACTTTCTTATGTCCATTTGGCGTTGCTAACATATCACCAGCATCTCTTAATGCTTTTTGAGTGAAAGTTCCTCCTCTAGTGCTACTTGGCGTAATATTTTTAATTGGATTTTTGACTGTATCAAACGGTCCCATTTGAATGGCGTTGTTATTATAACCGTCACTTGAGTAGCCAACATAGCCCATGTTGATGTTATTGGTAATACCGCTATCTGCCAATGTATCAACAAAACGGTTCACTCCTTTTTGTACTTCACCAATCCGATTGTTTTCATTCATACTACCGGACCAGTCAACGACTAAGACCAAATCCAATGGCGTGATTTCTTTCTGAACATTCCCACGCACATTAAGATATACATCAAAAAGCCCTGGTGTTGTTGTTTCTCTAGCATATTTTCGGATGGCATAATCGGCTTGGTCTCCTGTACCGCCATACTCAATATAAGAATTTGTGCGATTAGTAGGGTCCCCATTCCAACTCGTTTGGCCGTCCCATTGTGTACCACCGTCTTTATTCCCTTGATGGTTTAACACATTTTGATTGCCTGTGGGCTGCCAATTAGCTGTCGGATAAGTACCAGAATTATCCGTCGTGTATTGTGGTGCAATTAAAGGTAGTGCCAGATTCGCTCTCAAAGTGGCTGGCGCCATTCTTGCTTCTGCAAATGGATTGGTTACCTCTTCTGTTGCGGTCGGCTGTTCTGTTTTTTCTGGAGCCGAATCATTCTTGTTAGTTTCTTTCGTATTTTCTGGTACAGTTATTTTTTCTGGTTCAGTTGATTCTTTAGCAGAATCCTCTACTGTTATTTTTTCAGAAGTAACTGAAACATCATATTCGTTGTTTTCATACAATAACTTAGGTGGCTGAGCTGTTTGAAGCGAACTTTGCTCAACAGCTAACGAAAGCTGTACCGGCTTTTTTACTTGTGCGTCCAAAGTCAGATAAAGCGTACCATTAGTCACTTGGTAAGAATATCCGTCTTTTTCAATTACAGCAGTATCCATGAACTGTGCATTTTTCAATTGAATTTCTCGTTGTAATGGCTGCTCTGTTTGGTTGAGAAGATTTAACTCGATATTAATATTCGTTTTATCATTCTCATCTGTTATCATTTGAGCGGATGTAATTTCAACTTCTTTGGCTGTTTCTGCATAGCCAATGAGCGGTATGAAATAGGATGAGACAAGTAAAAAGACTACGCCGAAAACCCCAAATTTCTTTAGTAATTTAATGTCTGTTCTCTCCTTTCTTTTATGAATTAACAGTTAAATTAGAATTGCCTAGCACGTAAAATTTCATTATTCTAATCTGATAATTATTATACAGAGAAGGAGCTCATTAAATCACACCAGCTTTCATACCAAGCGGTTTCATTTCTGAAATTGCGTTATTGTTTCGATGATTGTTTCATTAAAGTAAAGGACTTGGGAGGAAACAATATGATTAGGTTTTTAGAAAAAAATTATCGGAAAATGGAAGAAATCATTCGTGTCTTATCCATTTCTGATAAATGGATGACTAAAAAAGAACTTGCAAAATATATTGGTAGTTCTGAGTCTACTTTTATTCGTTATATTGAGGAGATTAAACAGCGTTGGGGCGAAAGTTTAACCATTAAAACATCGCATAAATTAGGCTATCGTTTAGAAAACTTTAATGTGTCCTTATATTTAAACGTGCTGACGGATATGGCAAAAACGTCAACGACCACCCAATTGCTCCATGAGTTTATCCAAAATCCTGGCAAAACCATCGAATATTATTGCGATACCATCAATATTAGTCGCTCTTCTTTTGCTCGAAAATTGAAGCAGTGTAATCAGGTCTTGGAAACTTACTCTCTTCGCGTTATCGTTGATCAAGGCTATCAATTAACTAGCCAAACAGAAGAATTGCCTTTACGTATTTTTACAACCTTTTTCTTTTTAATGTATTATGGTCATTATGAATTGCCTTATCAATTAGATAAGCAGGAAATCAAACAATTAATGCGTCGTAATCAATGCCAATTAAATATTATTAGTATGGATAACAGTTATGAACACGATTTCTTTATTATGTATTTTATTGTTGATTTATTAAGAGAGCATCAAGGATTTCAACAACGTTTCCAGAAAAAAACAGATAAAAAGAGTCCAATCAAAATGGAAGATTATCTTTTACTCAGTCGTCATTTCACTGGACTCAGCCGTGAGACCTATCGAGAAGTTCTCCGGTATTTTCAAAGAGGCGCTTTTCAGCAATACTACTCCGAAGACCAAGAAGTCATCAGTCAAAGAATACGTGAAAATTTAAAATTTAATGCTTTTTCACAGATTGAACAATTAACAGAAGAAGTCGTCGACTTCGCTGTTCACTTGTTAACCTGTCTTTATTTGTTTTCTCAATTAGTGCCTTTTGACACCTCCGAATTGACACAAAGGGCCACCTTTTTCACTCGACAAATTCATTTTACTCAGCTTCACTTATATGCACGATTAAAAGCAGAATTGCATTTCTTTTCCGCTCTTTTAGAAACAAATCTATTAAACTATTCATCTTC
This sequence comes from Enterococcus sp. DIV1758, assembly GCF_051711985.1. Taxonomy (NCBI): domain Bacteria; kingdom Bacillati; phylum Bacillota; class Bacilli; order Lactobacillales; family Enterococcaceae; genus Enterococcus; species Enterococcus sp. DIV1758. Next base: position 929,495 of record NZ_JBIOOA010000001.1, on the reverse strand, counting down.
TTATATTTTTTGGTTGCTTAATACTTTTCCAGAAATTAACCAGAGTTTCGACTCAAAAAAGATTTTGATTATTAGCGACATGGGCCTGAATCATAGTCAATATATTGGAAACTATGTCCACGATATTTTAGCTTTGCATCGGATTCGTTCAAATACGTTAGCAATTACGGAAGAACAATTAGGTGACCATCGACTCGAAGAATTTGACTTGATTATTACCAATCAACCAATTATTGAAACCAGTGTTCCAAGTATTTTAATTAATGATGCTATCTTATTTTCTAACAAAAGAGAATTGCTCGATTTATTAAACTTTTAACGTCTTAATGGTTTTCCCTATCTACCAAAAAGATAGCCCTTTTATCAAGAACCGCGTAATGTGAGGTGCCATCATACAGAAGATATTTTTATTTTTCTGAAATAAAAAAGAAAATAGGACATAAGTCGAAATGACTTATGTCCTATTTTCACTCTTAAGATAATCAGCTAAACGAAACCAGCAAATTAAATTTCTGATTGATTCACTGGCCATCTTGTGTGACTTTTACTTGGCAAAATTAATGTAATGAAGATCACTAAAGTACCGATAAAAGGAAGTAAATAGAATAAAATCCACCAGTTACTGTGGTCGCGATCATGCAATCTTCTTGCTCGAACAGTAAAGTTTGCCAACCAAATTAAAGCAGTCAGCAAGAAAAAGATAATGGTCACAGTATTCCATTCTTTAATGATTGTTCCATCATTGGGTGTTACTTCAATATATCTGTAAACGCCCGTAATTGCTGAATAAATCCCTAACACCAAATAATTAATTAATTGTGGCCACCAATATTGTGCTCGTGTTGCTGACGCATTCATTGTTGTAATATTATTCCAGTATTCTCTATACGCGTTAAACATATTATCACCCCCGCATTAACTATTACAGAAGTCTTTCGTTTTGTCAAAGAATAACGTTATTTTATGCCGCTTAATGACACGTCCATGTGCCTTCCTTAAACTCACACGAAGCGGACTCTTCAGAAGAAGGAGTTAATGAAACTAACGGTTGCTGTTGTTTTTCTTCTGCGAGAATTTTTTGAATAGTTTGGCTGATTTGCTGTTTCGGTACTGCACCATTAATTAAATATTTTTGATTAATGATTAGTGCGGGAACTCCTTGTAAACCATAAGCAGAAGCTAGCGCGAAATCTTCTTGAACCGCCGTCCAAACAGCCTCGGAAGCAACAGCTTCTTTCCATAAAGCAAAATCAATCGTTGTCTCTTTTACTAGCTCCTCAATTACTTCTGGCTCTTCAATATTTAAACTTCTCATAAATAAACCTTCTTGTAACTTATCAAACAGTAACCAATAAGTGTCTTGGTTGCCAATGTATCCAGCTGCTTTTACTGCTAATAATGCATTCTTTGATGTTGGAAAATCAAATCGTTGCTTCCTCATCCCTTCAATATTAAAACGATGCTTTGAATCGTTTTGATTGGCATGCACCCAATGCGTCAAAACTTCTTCTTTTACTGCTGCTCGTGAGCCAAACATTGTTTCAAAATCGTTTGTGGACCACCCCAACGCAAACGACCGATGGATCAATTCAATTTCAGGAAATTCTTGTTGAATCTCATGCATGCGGTCAGACATTGGAAAACAAAAACTACAAATAACATCATGGAAAAATTCTATTTTCATCCTTACCCTCCAGTAACTCTTTTTTCAAAACAGATTGAACTAAATTTACCATTTTACTTACTAAAAGTAAACAAATGGAGCCAATTAAAAGAAAAAGGTGAAACAAAATGCGTTATGGCTTTTGTCTCACCTGTTCTATCTACTTATTCTGATGTGTCCATTCCATTACCCGCTCACCATTCGTATCTAATTCACCATTAAATACAAAACCAAGTTGTTGATACAACCGAATTGCTGAGCTGTTCGTATCATAAACACTCAAGTATAGCTTGTTTGTTTGGTATTTTTCTATTAGCATTAACATTAAAAGTCGACAGGCTGCTTTCCCATAACCTTGTCCTTGGAACCGTTGATCAATTAAAAAGCGGTCTAGCCAAACGCGCCCATCTTGCCAACGTCCATACATGGCATAGCCGATTAATTTATTGCCGTCATAAATACCTGCCGATTCCCATTCTGGAAATTGGTCTGATTCTTTTAGATTTTCTGCCATTGATTCAATGAAGGTTTGTTGTTCAGCGAAAACTTGTAAGTTTTCCACTGCTTTACGATTATTGCTTGTTACTTTTTCAAAATGTATTTTCATTGTTTTCACCTAATTAGTTGTTATTTTCTGCATACTTGTCTTCTTTCTTGCTTCTTATTTTAACATACTTATTTCCCTTTGCTTTCTCTAACTCTCTGTGATTATACGTTTCTCTTTTTTATGGGAAATCTTCCCTATAACTGGAGACTCTTTTCAAGAGATTTCTTTTTACACCACCTGTTTCAAATGATATAAATGATATATAGAGTGTTTTAACTATGTGCAACATGATTAAAAGTTAACTGTTGGGGAGCAGTTAACTTTTTCTTTTTAACCACAAAAGAGAGGATCCGCTGTGAGAAATAACTGCAGTGGATGCTCCCTTTTGTATATTATTTAATTACTAGCCGATAGTTGAAAGCTTTCCCGTTACTCAGTAGTATCGATTTTGTCTTCTTGACTATCTAAAGAACGGTCAACTTTTTCGTCGTAACTTTCCATAGAATTTTCATTTTTATGTTTCTGCTTATCGACCGTTTTATCGACTTTTTCTTTCTGTCGATCAATTGTTTTTTCCATCTCTTCGCCAGCCGAGGTACAACCACTCAGTAAAAGGAAACTTGTGAATAAAAACGCTGACAAGATAACTGTTTTTCCGATTTTTGTTTTCATAAACTCACCTCTCGTTTAATTTAAAAAAACGCCCCGATAAAACATTGTTCCCTTGATTATTTACTCACAATTAGCGAACAACTAAGACATTGCACAAAGCATGGTTAACCACATAATCTGTAGTAGAACCAATCAAGGTTCGTTGAATAGCACCTCTTCCCGTGGCACCTATCACAATTAAATCTATGGCATAATTTTCAGAAATCGTGTTGGCAAGATAACGTTTTGGGCTCCCAAGCTCAACAATTTTTTTGACTGTTTTTACACCAATTTCACTCGCTTGTTTTGCCTTTTCAGTGAGCATCTCTTCTGACTTGTGTTTTTCTAAATCATACAATTCTTCAAAAGAAAATGGACTCGTCGTAAATTCAGCATCATTAATAATTGTAGCTAAATAAAGAGTGGCTTGTTCCTCTTTGGCAATCCTGACAGCTTCATGAAAAGCTTTTTCAGATTGATCTGAGCCATCAAGAGCAACCAAAATATGTTGATATACTGACATTTTATCCGCCTCCTTAACCAAATTAAGAATCAAAACTAACACAACAGCTGTGTTACATTTTAGTGGCTATCTGTTGTAATTTTTCCACGGTTAATGCTTGATAATTTGTTTCTTCAAGTAGTCCCGTTTGAATTTCAACAGAAACATCTTCCGTACATGTTTCTAAAAACATTGTGGCATAATCAAACTGTTGCTCTAAGAATGTTTCATACTCCCGTCGACAACGTAAAAATTCTTTCGCGGTATCTGAAACATGTAAACACATGCGGCGCTTATTCGCTTTCTTGGTTATCACAAAATAGGTTCCTTCTAAAATCGTGGTAATCTCTTCAATAATATACGCTGCATCTTTTACCATTCCGTCAATCCAGTCCTTTATTTGTTTTCAGTATCGTTGCTTTTTTCTTTGTCGTCACTTAACAGCTCTTTAATTTTTTCACGATTGTCGTATAACTTTTTTCCTACGCCCACTAAGGCACCACCAGCCAATAACTTTGTTAAAAAGCCGCCATTTGCATTTGTTTTTTTGCCATGGTGTCCTTTTAAATGATGTCCCATCCTAGCCACCTCCATAATTTTTATTTCTATTACCTATGAACATTATCTCATATGTTTTCACAAAACGCACGTATAACAATAGTTTTTTAATCAAGGCTCGACCACTTGGTAAACTCATGACTTTTAATATGACGAATATCTTCAAATAAAATATGTGTATTTCCAACTTTTGCATACTCCATTGAACTCATCCCTTCAAAAACACCAACAATTGGCGGTTGAACACGGCCATAATCATCCAATGTATTCAATTGGATTTCTAAAACCTGGTTATTTTTTAAAGACTGCTCTAAGTATTCTTCAATTTCTTCTGTTGTCTGTTGCGGTAAGCGTTCAAACGCTCTCTTAGAATATTCGTCAGAAGCTTCGATTCCTTCTTGTAACTCCCCCAATGCAAAAGCGGTCGCCCATTTCAGTTCAAAGGGCCGATCATGGTACTCATTATAAGGTGTAAATTCTTTTTTTGTTCGTTTCATGATGTTATCCTCCTAAACCGACATTTCCTCCAGCATGTCCACCGACTAATCCTGAACGATGAATTGCCGTCGCGCCTTCCAACAAAGAAGAGGCGTGGATTAAAGCTTGAAAGCCAAATTTTTGTCGGATTTTATCAATCAGATAGTTTAACTCCATTTCACTAATTTGCTCTTCTGGTTCCGAAAATAAATCTAATTGTAAAGATTCATTCCAAACTAATTTTCCATATGAAAGCCCTAATTGCCGGACATCGGTTCCCGCTAGATAATGTTCTCTAAAAAGGGCTAATACATAGGTAATCAAAACTTTTGTATTGTTTGTTGCAGGAATCGTTTGTTGTTTTCGCCAACCAGTTCGTCCTTCACGGTCAATTTGTCCTTTGGAATAACCAACGTAGACTGTGATACATTCCGTTTGACAATGCGCTTTTCTTAAACGAGCAGCCACTTGTTCTGTCAGTTCCTTTAAGACTAGTTCAATCTGATCTCTTCGCGCATAATCTCTCGGTAAAATCTGACTATTTCCAAATGATTTTTCAGCTTTATGTTGCGCTTTTTTCCCTAAAAAGGTACGATCAATCCCCCATGAATGAGCATACAATTGAAGCCCCATCACGCCAAATGTTTCTTGTAAAAGATGCGGATTCGCTTGCGCTAACTCATATACAGAATCAATTCCTAAACGATTCAGTCGTTTAGCCATTCTGCGACCAATCCCACAAAAATCTGTCAAAGAAGGCAACTGCCAGACAGTATCTGGTACACGATCATACCGCCATTCTGCAATAAAATCTGGCGAATGTTTGGCGCCATTGTCCAACGCCAATTTAGCCAGTAACGGATTGTCCCCTATCCCAACGGTCACATAAATACCCACATGATTATAAACGACTCTTTGGATAATCCGAGCCATCTTATAGGCGGTTTCACAATGAAAATAACTTAAAGAAGCCGTTACATCAAGAAATGATTCATCTACACTAAACACAGAGTGATCTTCATCTGCGACAAACTTTTTATATAAATTATTGATTTCTTGATTTTTTTTCATGTACAAATTCATTCGTGGCGGAACCACATATAAATCAGGATGAGCGGGCACTTGATTTTTACGCGTAACATTTGAAACACCTAAAACTTTTTTTGCCATTGGCGATGCTGATAAAACTAATCCCCCCGCATTTTCGGCATTACTCATCACTACCAACATCGTTTTCAACGGATCTAACCCACGTTCTGCGCATTCTACACTAGCGTAAAAACTTTTGCAATCAATACAAAGAATATCGCGACTAGGTTCTTTTTCATAATCAAATTTCACAAACATCACCTCACTTGCAAAATCATTATACGAACAAACGTTCGATTAATCAAGCGAACACTGTTTATTTTTTTGTTTTTTTCAAGAACGGTTGGCGATCAAAAAAATAGTCCAACAACAAACAGAACCCTGTTGTTAGACAATTTACATATATTGAAAAAGAACTCTCAAATAAAATAATAGTGTATTCAGATTAATACATAGAGGATAAACTTGAATAAATACTATGTAAAACATGATTATTTTAATAGATTGGTGTAGTTTAATATCAAAATCAATATTATAGGTGATAATACACATAGAGAAATAAAAATAATCAAAAAATAGAACCATTTTTTAGAAACTAGCATACCTAATCCTATCGTTCCTAGTGTGTACAGTACTATCAAAATAAGATAGATTTTTGTTCCATTTCCTGAAAAATCCGTCTTGCTCACACTAGTTATCATTCGAAGAATAGCATATATAATCCCCAAAGAGCAAAGCATCCAAATAAAGCTACTAATATATTTAAGGAGATTCATAACCAGACCTACTTTCTATTAAATTACTAAGCTTAGCCTTTCCAAGTTTGTGTGTGCGTTGCTCTAACATCAAAGTAATCAGGAAAAGCATAACACACAATTCTAGAAACCGCTATCAAAACTACTAATAACATATCTATATCATACTTTTTTATAGCATATTCTACCTATAAAAAATAAATAACGGCATCAAAAGTTAGAATATTCATCTAACTTTTTGACGCCGTAACACCCTATTATCACTTTTTACATCTTATTTCGATTTAAAAATAATGATAAAAAGCCCGTTCCTAACAGAATTACTGCTGAAACATAATAAGGGAAAAAGTGATTGATATCAAATAAAGCTCCTGCTGCCATTGGTCCTAAAATATTACCAAAACTTGTAAATGTCGAATTTAGTCCGTTGATGGTTCCTTGTTGATCTCCAGCATGTTTGGATAAATAAGTAGTTACTGCTGGTCTAAACAAGTCAAACGATAAAAAGACAATAAACGTTGAAAATACAACAACTAAATTATTTTTTGTAAAGGCAATCACGGCAATAAAAATGGCACTTGCAAAAAAGGTTAATTGGATTAAACCCATTTCACCTATTTTTTGGACGATTGCATCAAAGAAAAACAACTGACAAATCAACGCTAAAATACCACTAACCGTAATCACGATTGCTATTTCACTTGTGGTAAAGCCAAAATTAATGGTCGCCATAATACTATAAATAGATTCGAACGCTTGCAGGCCAAAAGAGGAAATTAAGATAATCACAAATAATGAGGTAAACATTGGATTTCTTAAAATATCCATAAATGAACCTTTTTTCGCTTCAACAGCGGCTAAAATTCGTTTCTCTGGCTCCTTCAAAACAGTTAATGTCAAAATAAAACCAATAAACGCTAAAAATGCGGCGGCAAAAAACGGGGCGCGAATGCCTAAATAAGCAATAAAACCACCAACTCCTGGTCCGATAATAAAACCACCACTAATTGCGGCTGACACAAGCCCCATCGCTTTCGGACGTTCAGAAATCGTGGTCATATCTGCCACAAAAGCTGTCACTGACGGCATTAATAAAGCGGCGGCAATCCCACCTAAACCACGAGAAATATAAAAACCGCTTTTCGCTTGGGCTAAGCCAAATAATAACTCAGAAATTGAAAACACCAACATACCCGTCGCAATCATTTTTTTCCGACCAATTTTATCCGAAAGGACACCTGCGATTGGCGATGTGATTAATTGGGCAATCGCAAAAATAGAAATCATCATTCCCATTGTAGTACCAGAAAAATGCATTTCTTCTTTTAATTGGGGAATTACGGGAATGACTAGGCCTACGCCTAGAAAAACAAGAAACAAGTTAGAAATTGCTAAGTACATCATACTATTTTTTTTCGTCATAATTTGCCTCCTCCATAAAAAAACAGCCATCAAAAATGGCTATTTCTGTTTCTTTGTATGTACTTTCTTTGACAGTGTTTCGGCTAAAACACTCGTTGAGTCATTGAGATACATTTTACACTAACTCGCTGAAAATTTCACTAGTTTTTACTTATTTTTTTAAAGGAAATTGTTATTTTTTAAAGACATAACTTAAGTATCCAAGTATTTAATGAATCGCTTTTGTTTTTTATCAGAAACATAGCCAATGTGTTCATAAAATTGATGTGCTGCTGTACGCTGTTCCCCTGAATTTAAGCGAATCGCAGACAAGTTATACTTTTTAGCTTCCGTTTCTAGTTTCGTCATTAATTGTTTGCCAATTCCACGGCCTTCTGCTTCTTTTGCCACTGCTAACCCCAGAACGTTCAATAACGTTTGGGAATAAATTGTTTCATACAGTTGCGCATGCACATAGCCTAAAATCTTGCCTGTCTTCGTTTCTTCATAAACATATAAAAACTCTCTGTCACTGGCTAGTAGTAATTTCTCAATCTGTTTACAGGTCACGTCAACGGGAACTTCATAGCCCAATTGTTCTTTATTAATGATAGTTAACACCGCTGCATCTGTTGGCTTCATTTTTCTAATCAAGGGTAACAACCTCCTAAATGATATTTATAGAGTATTACTTTGGCTACTCTATAGTTTTTTCGATAAATAAAGAACTAACTCATCATCATTAACACACCGATCGTTTGGTTTCAGCTGCTTATTTTGAAACCAAACTCCTGAACCATCTGGCACATATCCTTGTTTGATATATAATCTTTGCGCTGCACCATAACCAGGATGCAGGCCTACTCCCAAGGAAACAGTATCTGCATAACTTTTGGCAACATTTTCTGCACGACTTAATAATAACCGCCCCACTCCTTGTTTTTGAAATGGTAAGAATACATTGAAATCAGCTATTTCAGGATATAAATTTTTAAAAGGTCCTTCCTTAGCTAATGGCAGTAACGTCACATAACCTAACAGCGTTGCCTTTTTCTCCGCTACAAAAACCGTTCGTTGCTTGACTAATTGTTCTTCTAAATAGTTCATTAAAATCTCTTGGCGACTTGGCCAACCTTGTTGGACAAATTGAGTATCCAGCGCTAAGATATCTTTCTCTTGCATTTCTCTAATAACCACTAGCTCAGACATCAGCATTTCCTCCCAAAAAACGTTTTCATTTTATACAACGAAGCGAATAATTCTTCGCTCCCTTATTCATTTTCAAAACCATCGAGTTGATGATATTTGGGCAAAACAGCAACACATGTTTTTTCTGAATTAACAGCAATAACGAACCCTTGCCATAAGGACCACGTCACCGCTTCACCTAATTTCTCTTTCACTCGTTGAATCATTTCAGCTTGCGTTAAGTCTCGTGCAGGAAAATGTTGAACTTTATCGTTACTGATTAAAAAAATAAATGATTCTGAAAAAGCTGTCATGACTTCAGGTGGTAAATTTTTTAATCGTTCTTGGTAATCCATTGAAACCACTCCTTCTTTTTTATCATACCACAACATCCATTTCTCTAAAAAGCGCAGCACTTACTACTGAATATCTGCTAAAATTTGCCTGATAATCTGCTTTTCAGACAGTTGTTCAGATAACCGCTGTTCTCCCGCAAGCTCTAAATAATCTTCTGGTAGCCACCAACGTTTCATTTCCACGACACCAAATTCTTGATTCTTGTTTCTCTGGCTATGTCTTTTCAGCGTTTCTTCAAAAGAAATATCAAAATAATAAACCTGAACATTTCCTTCAAAGAGAGGAAGTATTTCCTGAAAAAAGGAATGATAAATGGCTTTTTGAAAAATCCCTTCAACAATCATATACTGGCATTCTTGATACCCAAAAGCCAGAGGTCGGGACAGGAGTTTTTAGCTTCAAGAAATAAGAAGGAATTTCCGAAAGATGCTTTTCGTCTTTCGAGGAATTTCAGCTTATTTCCGAAGAAGCTGCTCCTCTCCCGCCGTTTATCTTAAGATTCAAGTCTAAGAAGGTAAGTCGTTTCGACTTACGTCCAAAAGACTGTTTCATCTTTAACACGAAGCATTTCTCTGCGCACCACATCTTGAGAAATCAATAACGATTGTTCTTTAAGACACTGATGAAGCGCGTTAGCTATCGTTGTTTTACCACTACCAGAATTACCACGTAAAATAATTAATTTCGGTTGCATCTGTTTCCCTCCATTTTCTTGATTGTTGAAAACCAGCACAAAAGAGCAAAAAACTTGGAAAAAACTCTCCAAGTTTTGCTGTTATTTTGATGAATGTTTCGTTGAATCTCGCTGAATGAATTCCGTTCCGACAATAATTTTTCTAGGAACTGGTGGGGTATTCAAGCATAACTCTTTCATTGTCTCAACGGCTAGCTCACCCATCCATTCAGTATGAACTTTAACTGTTGTTAATGTTGGTGAAACATATTTTGCGACACTAATATCATTAAAACCAATGATAGAAATATCTTCTGGCACACGAATGGCTGCTTCTTGTAACGCCCGCATCGCACCAATTGCCAACGTATCACTTGCAGCGAAAAAAGCGGTTGGACGAGTGTCCGCTTTTTCAATAAAGTCTTTCATCGCTTGATAGCCTTCTTCAACAGAAAAAGCTGCTTCGACAACCCATTCTTGATGATAAAGGTCCAGATCTTTTAAGGTTTCTTTAAAAGCGACAAAACGTGGATCAACCAATGCCACGTGGGACTCTTTCGTATATTCTTGCCCAGAAAGCATACCGATTTTCTGATGCCCTTGCGCCAAAAATTCTTGCACAATTGTTTTAACACTTCCAGTAAAATCAACAACAATGGAGTTTTGGCCAAAAGCCATTGCATCAAAGTCTACAAATAGAAGAGGTGCGCCTAAGGCGGCTAAGGCCGCCACTTGCTTTTCATCAAATTTTCCTAGGGCAATTGTCCCATCAAATCTTTTTTGAGACAGGTTTGTCAGAGATTCTTTGACTAAAAGAAAACCCAATTCCTCTGCCCGCTTTTCAACACCTAAACGAATCGATAAATAGTAAATATCATCCAGTTCTTCTGGATCACTGAACCATTGGACAAACCGAATTTTCTTTTTGCCTGCTTGTTTTTTTCTGGCTCGCTTTTTATAATTTAACGTTTCTGCTGTTTCAAATATTTTCTTCTTCGTTTCATCACTAACTGATAATGTTTCATCATAGTTCAAAACTCTCGAAACTGTCGCTGAAGAAACACCGACTTGCTCTGCTATATCTTTAATGGTTACGATGTTCCTCACCTCAAACTAATCATTTTCTATACATTGAATAAATCGTTCAAAAGCACGACGACCTTCTTCGTCACGTTTAAAGACGCCGGCATCTGTTAAAATTTGAACAAAAATTGTCCCAATTCCTTGTTGGATCACTTCTTTGACATTGGCTTCAGTGATGGTTTGCTGACTGAGTTCATCCGCCCAAGCTCGATGACTTTCAGCAATTTGATTGGGTTGCTTTAATAAATACTTTTCGACTTCTCTTAATTCTTGTGCCAGCCTTGGTGGCAAAATAGCTAGTCCCATTACTTCAATTAAGCCAATATTTTCTTGCTTAATATGTTGTACTTCTGGATGTGGATGAAAAATGCCATCTGGAAATTCCTCCGAAACATTATTATCTCGTAAAACTAAATCCAATTCAAATAATGACCCTTTGCGTCGAGCAATTGGCGTAATCGTATGATGCGGTGTACCATCTTCTGAATAGGCCCGAACCGAGACACGTTCATCAGAATAATTGCGCCATTTGGTCAAAATTAATTCGGCTGCCTCAACTAGTTCCTCTTGATGATCACTTTGAAGACGAATCACAGACATCGGCCATTTTAAAATACCAGCAGTTATCTCAGGATATTTTTTCAAAGAAAATCTTGTTTCCATTGGTGCTAAATCCATTGGAAATGTATGACGTCCTGCTTGGTAATGATCATGAGATAAAATAGAACCACCAACAATTGGCAAATCTGCATTAGAGCCCACAAAATATTCAGGGAATAACTCCGTAATTTTAAGGAGCCGCTGGAACGTTTTTTTCTCGATTTTCATTTCTCGATGTTGTTGGTCCAAGAAAATCGCATGCTCATTATAGTAAGCATATGGCGAATATTGAAAGCCCCAAGCTTCGTCCTCTAAATTTAGTCGGATAATCCGATGGTTTGTCCGTGCTGGATAATTCACACGGCCATAATAGCCTTCATTCTCCATACATAACATACACGCTGGATATTTTTTTTGACTCATTTTCTTTTCAGCCAAAATTTTTCGAGCATCCTTTTCTGGCTTCGATAAGTTAATGGTAATTTCTAGTTTACCATAGGGTGAGTCCATTGGGAAAATAATATTTTTGGCGATTGCTTTCGTTTTAATGTAGTTATTTGTTTTACATAACTGATAAAAATAATCCGTTGCTTTTCGTGGAGACTCTTGATAATAATCCATAAACTTCCGATTAATGATGGTTGGGGTCGGCGTAATAAAATCCATTAACTCTGCTTCTAGTTGTTCTGCTTCCGTAATTGAGTCATCGATTTGGTGATTGGCTTGTGCAATGTTTAAAAGCTGTTCCACCACACGCAACGGTTCCTGCTCACAAGCAACCGCTTCTGGTTGTTCAAAAAAATCACAGCCAACTAGTTTGGCAATCCGATTCGTCAAATAATAGCGGTCTGTTTCCGTCCAATCGCCATTTTCTATGATTATCTCTACAAATGCAGCAATCCATTTACTACTTTCTTTCATCATCTGATGTTCTCCTATTCATTATAGCCTTGAGGATGTTTCACATGCCATTGCCAAGCGGTGGCGATAATGTCCTTGACCTCAGTTACTTCTGGTTGCCAGCCTAAAACTCGTTTGGCTTTTTCACTAGAAGCAATTAATGTACTAGGATCCCCTGCTCGGCGTGGGGCGATTGTCGCAGGAATTTCTTGGCCTGTCACTTCGCGAGCAGCATCTAACATTTCTTTAACAGAATAGCCGTTGTTGCTTCCCAAGTTAAAGACGTCACTTTCGCCGCCATTTTTCAAATATTCTAAAGCCAAAATATGTGCTGCAATCAAGTCTTCAATATAAACATAATCTCGAATGCACGTGCCATCTGGGGTATCATAATCATCCCCAAAAATACTTAGCTCTGCTCGTTGGCCTAATGCCACTTGTAAAATAATTGGTACAATATGCGTTTCTGGCGTGTGATCCTCACCAATTGAGTCATCTTTTTTTGTTCCTGCAACATTAAAATAACGCAAAGCAACATATTTCATTCCATAAGCGTTGTCGCACCATTTCATGATTTTTTCCATCATTAATTTACTTTCCCCATACGGATTTTTAGGATTCGTTGGGGTTTCTTCTGTAATAGGCATTGCTTTTGGTTCGCCATAAGTGGCCGCTGTGGAAGAAAAAACAATATGTTTCACTCCAAATTCTTGCATGACTTCCAAGGCAATTTGCGTGCCGTGAACATTGTTATTGAAATACATTAACGGTTTCTCCACGGATTCTCCTACTAAAGAATTGGCCGCAAAGTGCAACACCCCTTCAATTGATTCCTTTTCAAAGACACTACGTAAAAAAGCTTTATCACGAATATCGCCTTCATAGAAAGTCGCTTGTTCATGAACTGCTGAACGATGTCCCGTTAATAAATTATCAACAACCACAACGGCATACCCTTTTGAAATTAATTGATCGACGGCATGTGAGCCAATGTAGCCTGCGCCACCTAATACTAAAATAGACATTTAAAGCCTTCCTTTCTAAAATAACTTTCTGGCACCATCATCAATTGATGCAGGATAAAAATCAGCAGCATAGCCAATTTTATCTTGATAACTCTGGCCAACAGCTTCAATAAATGCATCTATATTTTGCTTTGGTACCAAAGCAATACTACAACCGCCAAACCCTGCACCAGTCATCCGTGCGCCCAAAACGCCTGGTTGTTCTTGCGCACAAGCCACTAAGGTATCCAACTCAATACCGGTTACTTCGTAATCTTCTTTTAACGAACGATGAGAGGCATTTAATAATAAGCCAAATTCTTCCAAATCCCCTTCAGTTAGTGCTTGTTTTGCCAATAAAGTTCGTTCATTTTCTGTGACGGCATGACGCGCTCGTTTAATCAACGTTGTATCTCCAATCAATGCTTGATATTGTTCAAATGTCTCGCTGTCTAATTCACCTAAAAATTCAATAGATAACTCTTTTTGAAGCAAACGAACGGCTTCTTCGCATTCTGCACGGCGTTCATTATATTTTGAATCTGCTAATTCACGACGTTTGTTGGTATTCATAATGACAATCGTATACTCACCTAATTTGGCGGGAACCATTTCATAGTGCATATTATTGGTATCTAGTAGAATAGCTTGATCTTTTTCTCCCATCCCTACGGCAAATTGGTCCATAATTCCTGAATTAACGCCAATAAATTCATTCTCCACTTTTTTACCGATTTGCACCAATTCAAGCATTGGACAGTGTAAAGCATATAAATCATTACAGATCGTTCCCATTAAAAGTTCAATAGAAGCGGAAGAAGACAAGCCAGCACCATTAGGAATCGTACCGTAGAAGAGCACATCTAAGCCAGAATCAATATTGTGTCCGCTTTCAATCAAGTAATTTAAAACGCCTTTAGGATAATTTGCCCAATCATCTGAATCTGAATAGGTTAAATCTTCTAATGAAAATTCGATGAGACCAACCTCTTTAAAATTATCAGAAAACATTCGAATTTTTTGGTCGTCTCTTTTTCTTGCCACACCAAATGTCCCTAAAGTAATAGCCGCTGGGAAAACATGACCGCCATTGTAATCTGTATGTTCACCAATCAAATTAATTCTTCCAGGGGCAAAATAACAGGCTGTCCCTTTCTCACCAAATATTTCTACAAATCGATTCATTAACAGTTCTTCCATCACTAATCGCTCCTTTCACTAGTAAACAAATTGTATAATATTTACTAAACTTTTGCAAATATTTACTTAACATTTTCTTAATTGTCATTTTGATTGAAAACGTGTACAATACAATTAAGTAAAGATTTATTTTCTTAGCGTTTCTTTTTGACTATTTAAATAATCTAAACAACAAAGTTAAATTTACTAAATATTTACTTGAAGGAAGGATTGATTATTTTGACTATTTCAACTGAATCATTTGGACAAGGAATGCTTCTTTACACACTGACGAATAAAAATGGTGTGACTTTAAAAGCAACAGATTTTGGTGCGCGAATTGTTGCGCTTGACGTTCCTCTTACAAAAAATGAATCCCGATCACTCGTGCTAGGCTTTCCCTCAGCAGATGAATATTTGTCTAAAGACTTATATTTTGGTGCAACAATTGGTCGAACAGCTGGCCGAATTGCCGATGGCTCCTTTGAACTAGCGGGTAAAACGTATCAAACGATGATTAATACTCCTACTCAAACAACACTTCACGGCGGCACACCTGGGTTTGAAAGTAAAAAATGGCACAGCAAAATCCAAGAGGCACAAGTGAATCCTTCTGTGAAATTTTGGCTAGAGAGTCCTGCTGGTGAAAATGGTTTTCCTGGAAATCTCACTGTTTCAGTCACGTATACATTGACTGAAGAAAATGAATGGCAAATTGAGTATCAGGCAACTACAGATGAACAAACACTTTTTAATCCAACCAATCATGTCTACTTTAATTTAACTGGAAATCCCGCAATCCCCATTGATGCGCATGAGTTGCAAATAAATGCCCAAAAGTATGTCCCGCTTGATGAAAGAGTTTTACCACTTGGAGAATTAGCTTCCGTCGACCAGACAGCTTTTGATTTACAAAAACCTAAAAAATTAGCTGAGGTTTTTTCAAGTAACGATGAACAAATCCAAAAGATGAACGGCTTCGATCACCCTTTCATCTTAACCAATCATGATTTAATTAACCCAGATGTTATCTTAAAAAGTCCTACTAAAGATATCACCTTAGAAATGTTCACTGATCAACCTTCAGTTGTTATTTTTTCAGCAAATTTTGCTGATAACGGTCCCGATATTCAAGGGCAAAAATTAGTCAATCACGGAGCGCTCACATTTGAAACCCAAGTCTGTCCTGGTGCTGAAAGATTTCCCTTGTTCGGTTCTATCACCCTCTCACCTGAACAGGAATTTCACTCAACGACCCGTTTCAAACTAATTTATTAAGTGAAATGATGCTCTTAACCAAGCTTATCTTCGAACTAAAAAAGATAAGAATGGTTAAGAGCACTTCTATTATTTGACATTTTTAATCGCTCCATTTACACTATTTTCAATTAGAAAGGTGGTGATGTCTATGTATGCAATCAAATTTTTTCATGGCTATTTAACTGCAGATGGTAAACGTACGCGAGATAAATCAGGTTGTTTAGTTTACCACTCTGAAAAAGAAGCACAAAAATTAGCAGATAAAATTGGCGGGAGAGTTAAAAAAATTGGATAACCTTAGGTAAAGGATAGATAAGCAAGGCTATTTTGCTATCTGTCCTTTTTTATTTTACATATTCCTCGACTTATTGTATTGATTTGATACAATAGAGAAAAAGCCTAAAGGAGCGCTTACATGAAACAAAATGACTTTGATTATATGCAAATGTTAAAAGGTGAATTATATTACGCCCCCACCATTTTACCCGAAAATAAATCAACAAAAGGCAAGGTGTTAGCTCAAAAAATCAATCAACTTCCTATCGATAATGTGAAAGAAATTGTGGCCCTAGAAAAAGAATTATTAGGAAAAACTGGCAATGAGTTATATATCACCCCACCCCTCCATGTAGATTACGGTCGCCATATTGAGGTAGGAGAAAATTTTTATGCAAATATGGATTGCATTTTTTTAGATGTAAACAAAATCATCTTCGGTGATAACGTCATGGTTGGCCCTCGTGCTAGTTTTTATACTGCCGGCCATCCAATTGATCCAACGATTCGAACTGCAGAATTAGAATTCGGTACGCCAATTATTGTTGAAGATAACGTGTGGATTGGCGGCAGTGCCACCATTTTACCTGGCGTTACAATTGGAAAAAATGCTATTGTCGCTGCTGGTGCTGTGGTTACAAAAGACGTTCCTGCCAACACGATTGTTGGGGGTAATCCAGCAAAAGTCATTCGCAAAATTGATGAAAACGATCAGCAATTTTGGACAGAAAAGCAACGGCAGTATCAAATCGCTAAGAAGCAATTCTTTCATGAATAAAAAATCCCCAATCCAATGAAAATAACGGATTGGGGATTTTTTATTTTAATCTTCTTCATAATAATTAAACATCCAATGGATGCCAAACTGATCTTTTAAGGAACCATACTTTTTGGACCAAAAAGTTTCAGACAATGGCATTGTAACAGTGCCACCTTCAGATAATCGTTTAAATAAGCGATCAATTTTTTCATCATCATCTGTGCTAACCACGAGCGAAAGGTTATTTCCTTCCGTAACTTCAAAACCAAACATATCAGGAACATCTGAAATCATTACATAGGTTCCTTCAATAATTATACTTGCGTTCATCACTAAATCCTTTATCTCGTCGTTTATAGGATGCTGAGGATCTTCAGGTGCTTCGCCAAAAGTCATTAAATTTTGACATTTTGTATCAAAAACATCTTCATAGAACGCAATTGCTTCTTTTGCTTCACCTTTAAAATTTATATACAGCTCTAACAAATGACTCATCTTCTTTCATGATCAAATTTTATACTTTATTTTCTCATGATTTGTCAGAAAGCAAAAATAGTCTGCTTAAAAATCTGATTTTTCTAGTAACAAGGTAACAAATTTTTCCAAATACAGTTGGTCAACCGCATCATAGCTATTTGTTACACCACTATCAATATCTAAAACACCGACCAATTGATGATTTTTTACCATCGGTACAACGATTTCAGACATCGCAGCTGAGTCACAAGAAATATAATTGGCGTGTGTCTTCACGTTATCAACAATCAATGTAGCTTGTTTTTCCGCGGACTCACCACAGACACCTTTGCCCATTTTAATTCTGGTACAAGAGACTTTCCCTTGAAAAGGACCCAAAACTAATTCTTCATCTTTATATAAATAATACCCAGCAAAAACGGTATCTGGTAATGTTTGTGCAAGTAACGCGGACGAGTTTGCTAAATTTGCAATAGCATCCGTTTCTATTTCTAACAAACCGCTCAATTGTTGTAAGCACAATTCGTAGGCTGCTTTTTTGTTTTCTCTCGTTTGTTCAGTCATGCTTGGTTCATCTCCTTCATTTTGTCTTATTATAAAGGAAGATACGCAAAAGTGCTATGTTAAAGTGAGTCAAACAAACTTGAAACGCTGATACACGTTGTGAGCAGAAGCACTTTATAAGGATTAAACTGTGACGAGTAACCGCTAGACTGACACTATGCGTTGCTCAGAGCTGAACCTTGTTTCCTCTGTTTGGCTTTTTAGCATTCTATTTCTACCTAATTTTAAAGCAAGTTAAACCCATTGTCCTTTCAACATAATCTTGCGTTTCTGCGGTTTTCTAGCAATCACTTCTGCTGTAGAAGCTGCTTCTGTAAAGATAAAGTTTGCTTCGTCGCCTTCTGTAAACCAAAGACGTTCTTCTTCAAATGAAAAAGGTGCTTCTTTGCCACAGCCATGGACGTAAGCTTGAGTAAGTTGCTCTTCTGTAATCTTTCCTGTCATTTCACAAAAATTACGTAATTTTTCAAATAAATCACCTGAAACATTAGAACTCCAAGAGTCAAAAAAGCCATCACTACCTAAATGAACCGATACACCAGCTTGGCGTAACACATCAATTGGTGGCAATAAATAACGAGGATCATAGGGAATTGTAGACATAATCGCCGTTTGATGCGTTGCCAAGCGTTGGTATAGTTTTTCTTTTTCTGCTGGTCGTACATCTAGCAGCGCAAAGGCGTGACTGATAGCGGTTCGCTGAGTAAATTTTCGTTCTTCTAAAATGTCTAAAAATTTATCAATTGTATAAACGCCAACTTCCCCCGTATCATGCAAGTGGATATCGATTCCTACTTGAAATTCTTCTGCCAGATCAAAAATGGTTTCTAAAGATTCTTCAATTGCATAATCAATGCCTGCAGGATCTAAACCGCCAACCATTGTTCCACCATTTTTTAGGGCTTCTCTCATGAGTAAAACCGTGTGGGGATTTTTTAATAATCCATGCTGTGGAAAGACAACAATATCATAATCAATCACATGCGCATATTTTTCTAAGGCTCTTTTGACGCCCCAGAAGTTTTCTAGTTCTACGTAAGGATCGATGTTGACATGTGTCCGAATATAAGAGGCTCCATACCCAATCAATTTTTCAATCATGACCGTTGCTCGTTGTTCTGTTGACGGCGCTAACAATTTAAGTTCACTGGCTTCGTCTGCTAAACGCTCTTTTAAATTCTTAACAGGTTGGCTAGCACGCCAGCCTAATGAAAGGTAGGTTTTATCTAAGTGATTATGGCTCTCTTGAAAAGCGGGAATAGCCAGTTGTCCGTTTAAATCAGTGCCTTGTTGTTTTTCAGTGACTTGATTTTGCGGAATAATCGCTTGGATTTTCCCTTCTTGAATCGCTAAAGTATAGCGTGCGGTTTTAGTATACGTTAATTCGTGGTGGTCTTTAGCAAAACCAGTTTCTAAACGAACATTATTCAAATAAACAATGGATGCTGTCATTCTCTTTCCCCCTTTTGAACGGCTTCAACCAGTTGTCCTTTTAGTATCAGTTGTTGGATTGGCTGTTGGCGTGCAATCACGTGAGCAGTGCTCTCAGCATTAAATAGTAGGAAATCTGCAGAATCGCCGACGTTAGGCCAAACTCGCTGCCCGTTAGGATCAAGAGGCGTTACAAAATTACTCGCTAAGCCCCATAAACGATTCAAGCGATACTCATCGCTAATTTTAAATCTTTGAGCGGCTGTATTTAATTTTTCTATTGTATTGCCACTGCCAAAAGGCGACCAATGATCCGTCAAACTGTCATGAGCCACGGAGATCTTAACACCTTGTTCAACCAAGGTTGGAATCGGCATGGTGGGCATTCCAATCGGTACAGTCGAAGTCAAATCAATCCCTGTTTCGATGAATTTTTGCGCAATGTCTCTAATTGCTGCTTCTTCTAAGCCCCCTAAGGCTAAAGCATGACTTAAAGTGACTTCGCCAAACATTTTTGCTTGTTCTGTATAATCAACAAATTTATTAAATTCATAAAGTCCCAAAGTATCACGGGCGTGTAAATGAACATCAATTTTTTTATTAAATGTGGTAGCTAATTCAAATATTTTTGCGATTGAATGATCCACATGACGATCCACAAGGGCTGGATCAACGCCACCGACATGAGTTGCCCCCATGCGTAAGGCTTCGCGCATCAAAGGTTCGACTTGTGAGCGGAGTAATCCATGTTGAGGAAAAGCCACAATTTCATGAGTAACGTATTGTTCATATCGACTAAATGCTTCTTTAGTAATTTCAATATGTTTCGTTCCAATAGATGGATCTACATTACAATGACTGCGAATATGATAATGGCCTTGTTGAATATACTGCTCAATAACTTGGCAAGCACGTTCTAAACTAGTTGGTAATTGTTCAGGTAACAGCCAAGTTTCTTCTTCAATACGTGTTAAAATTCCTTTCGTTAGTGGACGACAGGCCTTCCAAGGTCCCCCAAAATACGTTTTATCAATATGAATATGCATTTCTCTTAGAGCAGGTAAAACGAGTTGCTGATTCACATCGATAACTGTTTCGCTCTCTAAAGGCCTTAACTGCGGTGCGACCGCAGTACAGACCTCGTTTTCAATTCGAATATCATAGCTAGCTGTTTCTGTCGCAACAATTCGCTGATTCACAGTAGAGAATCCTGTTTCTAATTTACAGTTTTTTAAAAGCATGACAAACCCCTTCCTACCTTCATTCAATTAGTTAACATAGGCCCATTTTAAACTGTACGTAGGTCCAAATGAATGCCAATACAGATCCTTGATTTTTTGATTAGCTAATACAGAAATGCTTCGATTGTAGATTGGTGCTAAAACCGTTTCCTGATTCACCAAAATATCTTGTGCTTGAGCAAAGTCATTTAAACGAGCCTCTTGATCAGCCGCATGTGTTGTTCTAGTCTCTTGGATTAATTGATCATACGTATCACTCTTGAACGTTACGCCGCCCAAGGTACTATCCGAAGTAAAGATGCGCATAACTGTTAATGGATCACGATAATCGGTTCCCCAACCAGATAATTCTAAATCATAGTCTCTCGTTTGATCACGATCAACACGAATAGTAAAAGGTACTTGAGTAACATTCACTTCTAATCCGTCTAGATT
This sequence comes from Enterococcus sp. DIV1758, assembly GCF_051711985.1. Lineage (NCBI taxonomy): Bacteria > Bacillati > Bacillota > Bacilli > Lactobacillales > Enterococcaceae > Enterococcus > Enterococcus sp. DIV1758. The sequence continues at coordinate 908,424 of NZ_JBIOOA010000001.1, read as the reverse complement.
TTCTTCCAATTGAAATTGGAAAAACTCAGCAGCTTTTTTGGCGCTGTCTGTATCATCTGTTAAAAATTCTAATTTGATTTTATCCAGCCCAATTTCTTTTTTCCCTTTTTCCCAGAATTCTTTTGCTTTCGCTGTATCGTAGGTTAAGTAGTTATTTTTCTTAGCAGCTAGTTTTGTGAAATCTGTTCCATCTGGCGCAATCGTTTGTCCCGGCGGAATTACTTGATCTGTGGCCGTTGATTGATCTTGCAAGACTTCTTTTACAAAACTTTCTTTATCAAAAGCTTGTGCCAACGCTTTACGAATATTGTTGTTCGCTAAAGCCGGATTTTCTTTTCCATCACGAACACTGTTCATTTTTAAAAAGTATGTGACGAATTGAGGAATTGAAAGAAAGGCTGGATTATCAACATAACCAGGAATAAATTCACCACTTAGCTTATTCACTACATCCAATTCATTCGAGTCAAACAAATTCACCGCTGTCGTTGGGCTCTTAATTACTGAAACTTTTGCTTCTGTTAATTTAACTTTTTCAGCATCCCAATACGTATCATTTTTTTCGTAGGTCCAGTCATCGGAAGAGGCATTATCCCATTCTTTCAATTTAAAAGGACCATTATAAATCAAATGTTCTGCATCAGTGGCATATTTATCCCCTTGTTCTTTGATATATTTTTCATTTTGTGGAAACAAAACAGGAAACGAAAGCAAAGATTTCAAATAAGGGGTGGGCCGCTCTAAAGTTATTTCTAACGTTTTATCATCTAGCGCCTTAACCCCAAGAGTATTCACATCTGCGCCTTCTAAAGCAATTTCCTTAGCATTTTTAATGACATCAAAAAATAACGCTTGATGAATCGACCCTGATTTAGGGGAAGCAACTTGTTGCCATGCATAAACAAAGTCGTTTGCTGTTACTGGATCATCATTCGACCATTTGGCATCTTCTCTAATCTTAAATGTATAAACGGTTTCATCTTCAGAAATCGCTGGTTCTTCGGCAGCGACCCCCAACTCTAATTCATCTTCTTTACCTAAAACATAGAGTCCCTCATAAACTTGATTCATGACTAAAGTCGAGGTCGTATCCCCCGCTGTGTGTGGTTCCATTGTCGAAATAGCCGCTTCAGAACTAATTGCAATTTTTTGTTCCGCTGCTTTATTACTATCAGCCGAGTTTCCCGTTCCCGCCTGACAAGCCGTTAAAGCTAAAAGCAAACCGACGCATCCTAACATTTTTAATTTCTTCATACCGATCCCTCCATTTTACAAACTATAACCTTCAAAGTTACCAGAATTTTCTGATAAAATATAGAAAAAGAAGCATATCTGATAAGAGTCTCAAAAAACTTACAGATTATAGAAATACTTGAGACATTTAAAGTAGCTGAAACAATAGTAAAAGCATTAAAAATTAAGTATACTATTGCTATATCTTTAAACGATGCGTTTCTATAGGTTGTAAGCGCTGATTGTTCTTATTTGGTCACTTGTGACTACCAATCACGTGATGACTTGGAACTTTTTTCTATTAGTATAAGGATACCTTATTTTCCCTAAAATAGTTTTGTAACATCTTACAATAAATACACTTAATTTTTAGATAATTCATACAAAAGGAGGCCTTGCTAATGATGACGGTCAATGATCTACTCCATGCAGAAGAACTACCTGGTTTAACCTTATTGACACACGAGACCAATTTAGATGCGCCAATTCTACAAGCAAATATTTTAGAAAATCCTGATGCTTTTGACTGGTTAACGCCAGGAGAAATTTTATTAACTACCGGATATATTTTCAAAGATCAGCCTTGCTTGCAAAAACGTCTTATTCAAGAACTAGCAAATATGAACTGCGCTGCCCTAGGCTTTAAAGTCCAACGCTATTTCAATGAAGTTCCACAAGAGATGATCCAATTAGCAAATGACGTCGGATTACCAATTCTCTCAATCCCTTATAATTACAACTTTTCTCAAATTATTTCATTGGTCAATCGCCGAGTCAATCAACCTGACGAAACGATTAGCCAACATTCTGTTCATATGCATAATAAATTTTATACAATTATCAAAGCTGGCGGAAAAAGTACCCAATTACTAGAAGTATTAAGTGCCGCGATTCAAGCGCCTGTAATGCTTTTAGACGAGCGTTTTCAGATTATGAATCATTTTGATTTACCTGATGCGCCAACAAGAATAACCAGTATTTTAAACAACGCGACTCTCAAAAAACAGTTTGAGACAGCTTTAAAAGCCCAGAACAATGAGCTCCTATTATTTTATAAAGAACCATTGACTGTTGAATTTTCCTTAGCGAACCATCAGTTATCTTTGCGAATTTTACCCATCAAAAAGAAAAATCTCAGCTTATCTTACTTAGTGATTTGGCAAACTACCAAAAAATTACAGACGATTGATTTATTATCTGTGGAGGTCTGTGCTCACTACCTTTTACCACAACTTCAATTAGAATCTTCGGAAAATTTAACAACGAGGCAAAAGATCGGGGCGCTGTTTCAAGACCTTATCCAAGAAAAAAATACCAATCCTCAAGCTTGGCAAGAATTTAGTAATTATCTGCAATTAAATGAAAAAGATACATTTAGTCTCTTGCTTGTAGCCATTGAACAATTGGAACAACTGTTTAATCCGACTATTCAAATGAATAGCATTGGCCATCAATTGAATCATATTTTAGAAGGATATCGACAAAAAATTACTGCCTTTCCTACACAAACTGGCTTTATTTTATTACTAGAAAATCCAGCACAAGAGGAAGCCACCTATCTTGCACAAACCACTCATCTTGCCAAGAATTTACTAGAGCAACTAATGAAACTGAATCCAAAATTATCATTTAAATTAGCGATTGGTCCAACTGTCAAAAAAATCACCAATCTGTGTGATTCTTATAAATTAGCACAAGAAACATTCCACTTAGCACAAGCAAGTCAAGAATTACAACAACGAACTATTTTGAATTATGACGACCTCTTTTTTTATCGTTTAATGATCGAAACCCTGACCAAACAAGCCAAACAAAAAATATATCAACGATTGATTGAACCATTAGAAAAAGAAGATCAAAAACATGAAAGTTCCCTACTAGAAACCATCAACACCTACTTTCAATCGAATAAAAATATTTCGTTGACTGCCACAAATATGTATGTACATCGTAATACAATTATTTACCGCTTAAAAAAAATAGAAGAGATTCTTCACTTAACTCTAGAATTTCCTGATAGTTCGCTACAACTAAGTTTGGCTGTGTATTTATATAAACAAAAATTACTATAAAAAAGCCACCACGAATAGTAAATCGTGGCGGCTTTTTTAACTGTTTCAATTTTGTTAGCGAATAATCATTACAGAAATTGGGGCATATCGAGCCATATAAGCTGCTTGGCTACCAAAAAAGCTTTTTAATTTGCTAGTTGACTTGGAGCCAATAATTAACAAATCTGGTTTATTCAAAGGAATAAGCTTATTAATAATTAATTCCCCTGGGTTTCCTTCATTGACAATTACACTTACTTTATCGATGCCATTCGCTAACGCTTCTTGTTGATATTTTTCCGTTTGTTTCTCTAATTTCGCCAACTGTTCTTGCCAATAATTTTTATCTAACGATTGGTAAACATTAATCTCCTTCTCTTCTAAAATCGAAACAATAACCAATTCAGCTTGTTCTTCTTTTGCTTTTTGGATAGCATAATGAAATGCTTTTAACGCATCTGGCGACTCTTCAACACCAACCATAATTTTTGAAAATTTCATTATTTAACCTCCTCTACTTGTTGCTCCATAGCTGCAAGCTGCTGTGCGTATCGTTTATCGCCTTTATATAATTCTACAACCGTCCAAACTAACAAGAGGATGACGAGTGCTATGATGACATAAGCAATATTATCGGCTAACGTAATTTGACTCGCTGTCGGATTATCACCGAAGAATCCTTCAATTTGATCAGGTAAGCCTTTCATATTAAGGTAAATTAAGCCAATGACAGAAACCCAGCCTAACAATTTAATTAACCACGAGTTTTTAAAATGTTCACCCATTTCAACACGGCTATCTGTAAACATCAGTAAAGGCAACATCGAAAATGGCAAAGCAAATGCTAGAAAAACTTGTGAATTGTTCATTAAATTATTAATCGCGATATGCTCTTCCACTGTACTTTTCCCGCTGGTCATTAAAACACAGATTAAGACAGGAATAACAGATAACAAACGTGTGACCATCCGACGTAACCAAATTGGCACGCGCATATGAATAAAGCCTTCCATAATGATTTGACCAGTTAACGTTCCTGTAATTGTTGAATTTTGTCCTGATGCCAATAAGGCTACCGCAAATAAAATCGATAAAATTCCAGAACCTGCAATATGCGCTAAAATAGAATTACTCATAACCGCTGGATTTGATAAAGCATCAAACAAACCAAAGAATGAAGGATCTTTGACACTGCCGGATTTAAAAACGGCCACACCCATAATCAATAATAAAGAGTTAACAAAAAATGCCATCGTTAATTGAATATTAGAATCCCAAGTTGAAAAGCGTAAAGCGCGTTGAATATCGGTTTTATCTTTACGATCAATTTTACGACTTTGTACAACAGAAGAATGCAAATACAAATTATGAGGCATCACTGTTGCACCAATAATCCCCAATGCACCTGTCAGTGGCGTTTGCCCATTCACCGCATGTGATGTAGAAAAAGCTTCTGCGCTAGGAACCAGCCCTTTAATTACATCTCCCCATACTGGATTTGACAATGCCACTTGATAAGCAAAAATCACAAAAATAACAACAATTAAAGCAACAACAATAGCTTCAATTTTTCTAAAACCAATTTTTGTCAATAACAACAAAAGTAAAACATCAAATACCGTAATGAAGACAGCCAGACCTAAAGGAATATGAAATAATAAATATAAGGCAATTGCGCCCCCGATAACTTCAGCGATATCTGTAGCCATAATTGCTAACTCTGTTAAAATCCATAATACAATACCTAACGTCTTACTAGTTCTAGCACGAATCGCTTGTGCTAAATCCATCTGTGAAACAATGCCTAATTTAGCCGCCATATATTGGAGCAACATTGCAATCAAACTGGAAATTAAAATAATCGACATCAATAAATATTGAAAATTTTGTCCCCCAGTAATTGAAGTAGACCAGTTTCCTGGATCCATATACCCCACTGCTACCAATGCTCCTGGACCTGAGTAAGCAAATAACGTTTTCCAAAAACTCATATTTTTAGGCACGTCAATGGTGCCATTAATTTCTTCAAGCGAAGGACCATTTGCATATTCAATCAAATGATGTCTTTGCTTTGGTTCATGTTCTTCTGAATTTTTCAATTCAATTCCTTCTTTCGTTTTGCAATAATTTTAAAAGGTCCTTCCCGTCAGAAGGCTAACCTCTAATATATTTTAGGTACACCTAAAATATACTGCTAAAAATAACAAAATGCAAGACTTGAAAGAAAATTTTGACAGTGTAAAAATAGATTGTCGTAAATGTGCGGTCTTAAAGTTTGAAGAAATCAGAGTAGCTGGTAGTTGATTATCTTAAGAAGTAGAAAATAAGGGACCTAAGTCATTTCGGCTTAGGTCCCTTATTTTATTTTTATTCGGTTATTCTATTAAGAATGGTTGCTACAATTTCTGTCGTGTCAGCTGAATGATTTCTAAAAATCTCGGTAAACTGAATCTGACGAAAACCTTCAAGTACTTCGGGCAACTTATTTTTCCCCCATTCAAAAGTTCCATCATTTCTTTTCAATAATCTTTGTAAAATTTCTTCTTTCTCGACCGCTAACAAAAAATGATAAACGTCAATGCCTGCTCGTCTCAAATATCCAATCAGCTCTTCTTCATATTCTTTTTTATAAAGGGTCATTGGAACAATAATCGGCCGTCCAGACTCTTTGGACATTCGTTTTAATAAATGAGCATTCCAGCAACGCCATTCCTGATACTCTTGAAAATCATTTTCTTTCATTTCTTCGGGAACTAGCTCCATCAATGCACTACCAATAATTTCTGGATCATAAATGATTGCATTGGGAAGTTTTTGTTGTAACTCATGTGCAATGGTCGTTTTTCCGGCTCCAAACGCACCGTTTAACCAAATAATCATCATAATTTCCTTTCTTCTGAACAAATTTCTTTGTTGTTTAATTTAGATGCTAGATTACTTTTAATTTTTTATCCATTCACGTATAGTTACTACTTACATCTTTAACAGTAAACGAAACAAACTAAAAATACAACATCCTATACTATTCACCTTGCGTTACATAACATACTCAACTGATAATTTCCCCCTAAAAAAACAGAATGTGGGCAATCTTTTTAAGAATCATTGAATAGAATAACAACAAACAGTAATTCAGGTATAACTAGCTAGAAATTGTTTTATTTTTAGTCACGAGTATGATAAGCATGTAAATCAAATAGAATCATATTAGGTGAGGTTACTCTGAAGAACACAGGTTATCGCTCGGAAATGTCGAGAGACAGTAACGAGTAAAGCAGGGATTGTCGAATTAAGGCTTTCCTAAGATAACTAGAATTTTTTTCTTACGTCTCAGAAAGCCAAAGCTCAATTATTGTGATTACCCTATAATCTTCTTCTTTTATTCGGCGACCTCTTTAATATGATTAATTGGAGGTTTTTAAATTGAAAGCTGTCACTGCATCATCTAAGAAAAATACCCTACTTGCTAAAAGTATCGGGAATCTTACCTTGCTCATCATTTTAGGCATTTTCATTTTTATCATCGTCTTCTCTTGGCTAAAAATGAATCGCCCTCTCCACACCCTTCCCTCAGAAGAATTCCTCGCAACACCAAGTAAAACAGATGATTTCTTATCTCCATCAAATCTTTTTTACTTTTCAATTCGAACCATGTTTCGAATGATTGTGGGGATGGCTTGGTCCTTCCTGTTTTCCTTTGTTTTTGGTATTTTAGCCGTAAAATATAAAACGGCACGAAGAGTCATTTTACCATTAGTTAATTTCCTTGAATCTGTTCCATTGCTAGGTTTTTTGACCTTTACAACTGCTTGGTTACTTGGTTTATTTCCAGGAAATGTGATGGGCGCAGAAGCGGTTGCTATTTTTGCCATCTTCACAGGTCAAGCTTGGAACATCATGTTGACTCTTTATCAAATAATGGAAGTTATTCCTTCAGATCTAGTCAATGTGACCGATCAGTTCAAGTACAATGCTTGGGAAAAATTTTGGCGTCTTGAATTTGTTTACTCAATTCCTGGCTTACTTTGGAACGTTATTATTTCTCAAACTGCGGCTTGGTTTGCCTTGGTGGCCAGCGAGCAAGCTTCTGTTGCCTTTCCTAAAGAAACCAACCTTTATTTACCAGGAATTGGTTCTTATATCCAAGTAGCATTAAATCGAGCCGACTTTAAATCCTGTTTATGGGCTGTTTTTGCCTTATTAATCAATGTGGTGATTTTAAACTTTTTAGTTTTTCAACCTTTAGTTCGAGCCACTTATTATTTTAAATATGAAACAGATGTCGAAAGTACGACGCCACCTAAATCCATCATTTATCATTTATTAAAAAAAGCAACTTTAACGAAATACTTTTCAAAAGCTTTTGTGAAATTCAGTCATTTTTGGATTTACGATTTACCAAAAGTTTGGTACTTTTTCAAGCTAGACTATCTCTATCGATTACTAGCAAAATTACGCCATTTCTTCAAAACATTATGGTATGTCAGCTTAACCATTATTGGGGTTTATTGTTCTATTAAGCTCTATCATTTCTTGCCCCATCAAGATTTCAGCATGATTCCTAGATTAACCCTTTATACTACACTACGGGTTACCTTGGCTATGGTCGTTGCTGGCATTATCTTTACTCCCTTAGCAATCTGGGTTGCGAATGATAATCGGCGCTTAAGTATCGTTCAACCGATTGGACAAATTTTAGGCTCCATTCCGTCAAATGTTTATACTCCATTCATTGTGTTGATTATTAGTATGGGCTTCAACAAATTAGAATGGTGGATTTTACCACTCATCATGGTTGGTTGCCAATGGTATTTTTTCTTTAATGTAATTGCTGGCTACTTAGCCATCCCTGATGATATTCGTGACGTAACCAAACTTTTTAAATTATCTAAATGGCAATGGTGGACAAAATTTTTGATCCCTTCTATTTTACCTTACCTCATTACAGCAATTATTAACGCTGCTGGTGCTGCTTGGAACGCTGATATCGCAGCAGAAAGCATTCAATGGGGCAAAAAATCAATAGATGTTACTGGCCTAGGACAATATATTGCGGCAAACGATGGCGTAAAAGATAAATCTGCCTTAGGAACCTTAGCGATGTGTTTCGTTGTTGGTTTATGTATTGCCTTTGTTTGGCAACCTTTATATCGAGCAGCAAAACAAAAATTTCACTATTAATAGCTGGACGACTCAACTCGACTAAATTTTTAAGATAAACTAGAGAGGAGAACGATAGGTGATTTCCCTTTACCTATCTAATAAGACGATGGAAAATAAAGAATTATTAAGCATAAAATCAGTATATAAAGAATTTGAAATTGAAGGACATTCAGAACATTTAAAAGTCCTTGAAAATATTGATTTAACAGTTAAAACGAATGAATTTTTAAGTATTATCGGACAATCAGGAACAGGAAAATCAACGTTGCTCAGAAGTATTGCTGGACTTCTTCGTACAACTAGAGGTGAAATTACTTTTGAAGATAAAATCATTAATGAGCCTGATGCCAATATCGGCATGGTTTTTCAACATTTTGCCCTTTTTCCTTGGTTGACAGTTGAAAAAAATATCAGCTTTGGCTTAGAAAACCGTAAAGAAATTTCCCGTGAACAAATAAATAAAAGAGTCAGTAATCTCATTGAAATGATTGGTTTAACTGGTTTTGAAAAAGCTTATCCCAGAGAGTTATCTGGTGGAATGAAACAGCGTGTAGGCTTTGCTCGTGCTTTAGCCATCGAACCTAGCTTATTGCTCTTAGACGAACCTTTTTCAGCTTTAGATATCATTACAGCCAGCCAATTATCTAACGATTTATTAGAAATTTGGCTAAACAATCAAATTGCGACTAAATCAATTGTAATGATCACGCATGACGTTCAACAAGCAGTCCAACTTTCTGATCGGGTTGTATTAATGGATGCAAATCCTGGTCGTATTGCCAAAATTTACTCAATCGATATCCCCAGAAATCAACGTTCGCCAAAAACAACCATTGATATTGTAGAACAAATAACAGAAGAAATGGTTCGTCGCATTCATTTATAAATAGAACTATTTTGACTTCTGCTTATGTCTTGACAAAGAGTTACTTAAAAGACTATTATTTCTTTGTAATAAGTTAGGTGAGGCTCCTATACAAACATAGGCTATTGCTCAGAAATGTCGAGAGACACCAATGAGTAGAACAAGACTGGTCGAGGAGAAGGCTTTTCTCAAAATAGCTAAGAGTGATCTTTACGTTGTATAGTGCTAAAGCTCAACGTTCATGTTGATGTATATTTTTAGTCTCTAGTCAATCAGTTAAGTACTTTTATTTAAAATTAAGAGAGGAGTGAAAGTATGACTACTATGTTAGCAATCATTGGAACTGTTGTAATCATCACAGTTCAAGTTATTGAATATAATATGACAGAAATTCATATTCCCACTGCAGGAACATTTAATGACGATGATGCAGAACCCCCACATTCTTCTGTAACCCTTGTATTTATTCGCACTATACTTATCACTCTCTCACTTAACTTTCCATCTCATTTTTTTGAGATGGTTTTTTTATGTATTCGAGAAAATAATAAACAAAAAAGACTGTTAAATCATTGATTTAACAGTCTTTAGTATACCGGCGGCCGGGGTCGAACCGGCACTCCCGTGAAGGAACTGGATTTTGAGTCCAGCGCGTCTGCCAATTCCGCCACGCCGGCAAAATATTTTGGAAGGCGGTAACCGGATTTGAACCGGTGATGAAGGTTTTGCAGACCTCTGCCTTACCACTTGGCTATACCGCCATATTCCATTTTTGTTACAAAAAAACTGGGGTAGCTGGATTCGAACCAACGCATGACGGAGTCAAAGTCCGTTGCCTTACCGCTTGGCTATACCCCAATAAAATTACAAAGGGCGACCGATGGGAATCGAACCCACGAATGCCAGAGCCACAATCTGGTGTGTTAACCACTTCACCACGATCGCCGTAATCTTAAAAAGTGTATCTATTAAATAATTAAATGGCAGGGGCAGCAGGAATTGAACCCACACCAACGGTTTTGGAGACCGTTGTTCTACCTTTAAACTATGCCCCTAAAATGGAGGAAAGTGGATTCGAACCACTGAACCCTAAGGAACGGATTTACAGTCCGTCGCGTTTAGCCACTTCGCTATTCCTCCATAAATGGCGTGAGACAGAGTCGAACTGCCGACACACGGAGCTTCAATCCGTTGCTCTACCAACTGAGCTACCACGCCTAAAACAAAAGCTTGTTCAAATAATTTTCAAGTAACAACATTAAATGGCGGTTCCGACGGGATTTGAACCCGCGATCTCCTGCGTGACAGGCAGGCATGTTAACCCCTACACCACGGAACCAACCGAGTAATGGAGGTTAACGGGATCGAACCGCTGACCCCCTGCTTGTAAGGCAGGTGCTCTCCCAGCTGAGCTAAACCTCCAAAAAGGAATGTTACTATTAAAATAAATGACCCGTACGGGACTCGAACCCGTGTTACCGCCGTGAAAGGGCGGTGTCTTAACCGCTTGACCAACGGGCCAGTTTGTAAATATGAAACGGAGAGTAAGGGATTCGAACCCTTGAGACAGTGTTTACCGCCTACATGATTTCCAATCATGCTCCTTCGGCCT